>NZ_BJMN01000061.1 GCF_006539185.1 Streptomyces gardneri | reverse complement strand
CCGGCAGGGGGGCCGGGGCCGTTTCCTTGGCCTGTTCGACGGCCGCCGCGATCTTCGTCTTGAGGACGTCGGCGTCGGCCGCGGGCAGCTGGCCCGCGTCGGCTTTGAGGGCGGCCGTGACGAGTTCGGTCACGGGGGTCGTCACGGAGCCGAGGTCTCCGAGCGCCTCGGCCTGGGTCAGCAGGGCGGCGGCTTCGGGGAGGGGCGCGTGGGCGGCCCGGTCGGCCGCGGAGGACGGATGGTGTTCGCCGGCGACGGCGGGTCCCGCCGCGCCGAGGGTGATGGCGGCGGATATCGCCAGGGCGGTGATTCGGCGTGTAGCCAGGGGACGCACTTGTGTTCCTTTTCCTGATGCGTCGGACAACTTCCCTCCCACCGTGCCTGCGGGTATAGCCCTCCGCAACCGGGGAACTACTGAGCGCCACGTCTCCGTTCGAGTGAATCCCCCGCCCGAACTGCCCCTCGAAGGGGCGTACGCCGTTGCACCGAACGGCGCACGACGGTGCGGCCGAACGAGTAGCCCACCAGTCCCCGCAAGGAAAAAGCCGGTGCGCCCACCCCGATGGGGGTGGGCGCACCGGCTTCGGAAGGACCGATCCGCTGTGCGAGATCAGACGTTGGCGCAGAAGTTGCCGAAGGTCGGGTTCAGCGCGCCGATGACGCTGACGGTGTTGCCGCAGACGTTGACCGGGATGTGGACCGGGACCTGGACGACGTTGCCGGAGCCGACGCCCGGGGACTTCACGGCCGCACCCTCGGCGATGGAGTCGGCAGCGGCGACACCGGCGGCACCGGCGACGGCGGCGGCGGCACCCACGGTCAGGACAACGGCCTTGGCGATACGGGACATGGAGAAGAGCTCCTCGATCGAATTCATCCAACTCGGACTGCGCGGACTGTTCGGCCCGGCTCCCTCAACAACGCATCGGGCTTTCATCGGTTGCTCTCCCGAACGGGTGACGTTCAACCGATCTTTGGGCCATAAGAGGGCCATTGGAGCGACTGGGCGTGGAATGGCGCAACACGCTCAACGAGGAACCTGCCGCGCAGATACGGGAGTTAGCGTTTCCGAGCATCTAATGCTTACTATCGCCCCGCGTCGGGGTTATAACGTTCCCGAACGTTGCTTCCGGGCCGGCCGCGCGTTCACCCATTTCGTGCGGACGACACCTTCCCCTCTCCCGGCCTTCTCGGGTCTTCCCCTCCTCCTCTCATCAAAGCGGAGAACCTCTATGCGGAATTCAGCGTTTCCTGCTGTGCGTCGCAGTGTGTTGTGCGCCCTGTCGTGTGCGGTCCTGTCCGCCGCGCTGCCGGCCGCCTCCGCCGCCGCGCCGCCCCGGCCCGGTGAGGCCGCCCGCGTCCCCTTCGCGCCGCGGTACGAGGCCGAGCAGCACGGCGGGATCGTGCGGACCGCCAACACCTCGGCGAAGGGCCTGAAGGGCACCGAGTCGGTCAACGACGACTCCTCGATCACGTACGTCGACGTGGACAGCGACCCCAACACCTACAACTCCAGCCGCGCCGAGCTCCGGGTGCCCTCGGGCGCCCGGGTCAGCTGGGCCCGGCTGTACTGGGGCGGGAACCTGCGCGTGGGCGAGCAGAAGCCACCCGCGGACAACGGGCGCGTCCTGATCGCCGAGCCCGGCGGCCAGTACAAGGCGCTGCTCGCCGACACCCTGATCGGTCACCGCACCGCCGACGGCGCCGACGCCTTCCAGGCCTCCGCCGACGTCACCGAGCTCGTCCGCTCGTCCCGCTCGGGCCAGTGGACCGTCGCCCAGGTCAACGTGGCCATGGGGCGTTCGAAGGTCGGCGGCTGGGGCGGCTGGACGCTCGTCGCCGCGTACGAGAAGGCCTCGGAGCCGCTGCGCCGACTGGCCGTCTGGGACGGTTTCGAAACGGTCGGTCCGGGGACCGGTGAGCTGCGCGTGCCGGTCGACGGAAACCGTTATCCGAAGGGCACGGGCGGGCGGCTCGGAGTGATCGCCTATGACGGTGACCGCGGCACTTCCGGTGATTACCTGGCGGTCGAGACAAGCTCGTCCAAGAGCGTCCGAATGGCCGATTCCGCTAATTCCTCCGACGACGTCATGAACTCCAGCATCAGCGAATTCGGCACCGGTCGGACAGTCCGTCATCCCGATGGTACGAACACTCTGGGGTACGACTCCGACGTGTTCGATCTCCGGGGGGCGATGCGCGAGGGGGCCGATCGTGTCCACGTCCGGTTCGGCAGCCGGAAGGACACCGTCTGGCTCGGTGCGCTCTTCCTCCAGGCTGACGTCCGGCGCTGACGTGCGGCCTTCACGAGCGCCGGAAGCGCCGGACTCCGCGTCCGTCACCGTCCTGCACGCGGTCCAGCCCGGGGACGGCGGGGTCGCCCGTGTCGTCGTCGACCTGGTCCGTGCCCAGCGCGCCGCCGGCCTGCGGGTCGCGGTCGCCTGCCCGCCCGGCACAGTCCTGTCCGCCGCCGTCCGCGCCGAGGGCGCCGATACCCACGACTGGCGGGCCGGCCGGGACCCCGGTCCCGGACTGGTCCGCGAGACGAGGGAGCTGGCGCGGGTGATCCGTGCCGTCGGTCCCGCACTCGTCCACGCGCACAGCGCCAAGGCCGGGCTGTGCGCCCGACTCGCCCTGCGCGGACGGATTCCGACGGTGTATCAGCCGCACGCCTGGTCCTTCGAGGCGGTGACCGGGACGACCGCGTCGCTCGCCCGCCGCTGGGAGCGGTTCGGCGCCCGCTGGGCGGACCGGATCCTCTGCGTGAGCGAGGCCGAGCGCCGTACCGGCGAGGCGGCCGGGGTCAGGGCGGACTGGTCCGTCGTCCACAACGGTGTGGACGTGGCCCGGTTCGCGACCGAGGGACCGCCCGGCAATCCCGTACCCACCGTCGTCTGCGTGGGCCGGCTCTGCCGCCAGAAGGGGCAGGACGTCCTGCTCGCCGCCTGGCCCGCCGTCCTCGCGGAGGTGCCGACGGCCCGTCTCGTCCTGGTCGGCGACGGCCCGGACGGCGAACGGCTGCGCGCGGCGGCAGGCCCCTCGGTCCGCTTCACCGGCGCCGTCGACGACACCGTCCCCTGGTACCGGGCCGCCGACGTGGTCGTCCTGCCGTCCCGCTGGGAGGGCATGGCGCTCGCGCCCCTGGAGGCCATGGCGAGCGGCCGGCCGGTCGTCGTCAGCGACGTGGACGGGGCGCGCGAGAGCCTGCCGCCCGCCCACACATCCCTGTGCCTGGTCCCGCCCGAGGACCCGGCCGCGCTCGCCGCCGCTCTCGGCCGCCTCCTCGGCAGGCCGGAACTGAGGCACCGACTGGGCCGCGAGGCCCACCACCACGTACTGAGCACTTTCGATGTCCGGCGCACCGGCGCGGCTGTCGCGGGCGTCTACCGCGAACTCGCCGGGGTGCGGGGGGCCGAACACAGAGAGCCGATTGCGCAGTGACCACGGAAAGTACCAGCGTTCCTTCCTCGGGCCCCTGGCCCACGGCGGGCCAGGCCTTCGGCCTCGCCTCCCTCGCACCGCGCCGCGCCGCGACGGACCGGCTCCCACTGCCGCGCCGTCCCGTCCGGCGGCGGTCCGGCGTCGCGCCGCTCGCGGCCGTCGACTGCCTCGCCGTCCTGGCCGCCGCCTCGCTGCTGGGCGCGGTGCACCACGACGCCCGGCTGCTGCTGCCGATCGCGGCGCTCGTCCTCGTCCTCGACGGGCACGGCGGGCTGTACCGGCCGGCGGCGCACACCCGGCTGCTCGACGAGCTGCCCGCGCTCGCCTCCCGCGCCGGGGTCGCCTGGTGTCTGGCGGCGGCCGTCGTCGCCGCGTACTCCCCGGTGCTCGTGATCGGGCCGCTGCGGCTCGGCGCCGCGTACGGCACGCACGTCGCCGTCGTGTGCCTGGTCCGCGCGCTGCTCCTGGCGCGCAGGCGGCGGGTGGCGCGGGAGCGGCCGCGCTCGGCGCTGGTCGTCGGCGGGGCGGGGGCCGCGCGCCGGTTCGCCGCCGCGGCGGCGCAGCACCCCGAGTACGGGATGCGGCCGGTCGGGATCGTCGGTGTGCCGGAGCAGGGCGGCGCTCCCCGGTCGGTCGGGGAGGCCGGGCTTCCGGTGCTCACCACGACCGAGGAGATCCACCGGGCCGTCATCCAGAACAGCGTGTGCGACGCGGTGTTCCTCGACGACGACCCGGGCCTGGTGACGCTCTTCCAGCACTACGGCTGCACGACGTGGCGGGTGGGCGGCGAGCGGCAGAGCGGCCCGATGGGCGAGCACCTGTGGGGGTACGCCCGGCACCGCATCGTCCCGTTGGGCGAGCGCCGCGGGCTGACCGCCAAGCGTGCGCTGGACATCGCGCTCGCCGCGCCCGCGCTGGCGCTCGCGCTGCCGGTGCTGCTGCTGTGCGCGCTCGCCGTGCGACTCTCGGACGGTCCGGGAGTCCTCTTCCGGCAGGAGCGGGTGGGCCAGCACGGCCGCCACTTCACGCTCCTCAAGTTCCGTACGCTGCGGCCCACCGACGACACCGAGTCGGCGACCCGCTGGAACGTGGCGGGCGACCGGCGGATGAGCGCGGCCGGCAGCTTCCTGCGCAAGAGCTCGCTGGACGAGCTGCCGCAGCTGTGGAACATCCTGCGCGGGGACATGAGCCTGGTCGGCCCGCGGCCCGAACGCCCGTACTTCGTCGCCCAGTTCAGCAAGATCCACACCGGTTACGCGGCCCGGCACCGGATGCCGGTGGGGCTGACCGGTCTGGCGCAGGTGCACGGGCTGCGCGGCGACACCTCGATCGAGGACCGCTGCCGCTTCGACAACCACTACATCGACCACTGGTCGCTCTGGCAGGACGTCTGCATCCTGCTGCGCACGGCGGCCGGGCTCGTCCGACCCACAGGGAGCTGAGGATGGCCACGGCCGTGACACCGGTGCCGGCGCTCGAACCGGACGTACGGATCGGGTCGCCGCGGCCGGCGGTCCACCCCGAGGTACGGGACTGGGCCCGTCGGGCCGGGGCGCTGTCCCCGGTCCTCGCCGTGATCGCGCTGCTGCTCGTCCCGGGCGGCGGCGGCGCGCAGGGCGGCACCGGCGGCACGGGCACGATCGCGGACGCGGCCTCCGGGCTCCTCGTCCTGATCTGCCTCGTGCGGCTGCTGCGCGGCGGCGCCCGGCCGCTGACCCGGGCGGCGGCCGTCGTCCTCGGCCTGCCCGTCCTCGGGATCTGCCTGGCCGCGATCACCTCGAACGACCCGGCGGCGAGCCTGCCGGGCGTCGCCCGCTACGTACAGATCTTCGTCCTCGTCCCGGCGGCCGTGCTCCTGATGATCCGCGACCGGCGGGACTTCGCCGTGGTCGCCTGGGGGCTCGTCGGGCTCGCGCTGCTCCAGGGCGCGGTGGGGGTCGTCCAGTACCTGACCGGTACGGGCGCCTCGTACATGGGTGAGGACATCCGGGCCGTCGGCACGTTCGGGCCGACCGATGTGATGGGCATGGCGACGGTCGTGTCGTACGGGCTCGTCGTCGTCACCGGGATCGCGCTCGGCAGCCGGCCCGGCCGGACCCGGACGGCGGCGCTGGTCTGCGCGGGGCTGCTCTTCCTGCCGCTGGTGCTGTCCTTCAGCCGGGGCGCGTGGATCGCGACCGTGCTCGCCTGCGGGATCCAGCTGCTGCTCGCCGGGCCGCGCCGGGCGGCGCGGGTGGCGCTCGCGGCCGGGGCGCTCGGGGTCGTGCTCGTCGGCGGTCTCGGCATCGGCTCGGCGATGGTGAAGGAGCGGGTCGCCAGCATCACGCAGGTGGCGGCGGCGCCGGACCAGTCGGTGACGGACCGGTACACGATGTGGGCGGCGGCCGGGCGGATGTGGAGCACGGAGCCGGTCACGGGCGTCGGCCTCAAGGGCTTCCCCGCGTACCGCGACTCGAACGCCTCGCTCGCGCTCTCCTCCGGCAGCGACACGGCCGGCGCGGGCGCCGCCTTCCAGCGACAGCCGCTGCTGTCCCCGCACAACATGTACCTGCTGGTGCTCAGCGAGCAGGGCCTCCTCGGGCTGTTCGCGCTGGCGGGCAGCTGGGTGGCGCTGCTCGTCGGCGCGCTGCGGCGGCGACGCCTCGGCGCGGACTGCGCGCTCGTCGCGTCGGGTCTGCTGGCCTGGCAGCTCATCGACTTCTTCTACGCGGACATCGGCGGCCCCTCGACGGTGCTGATGTCGGTCGTCTTCGGCCTGGCGGCCTGGTGGTCGCTGGCGGAGGTGCGGCGTGCGTGACCCGTGGGCCGGGGAGCCGGAGCCCACGGACACCCCGTGGCCCGGCGCCCCTCGCCCCGCTTCCCGGCCGCCCTGCGGCACCCCGCTGACCGACCCCTGGTCGACCGCGCCTCCGATCCCCACGGACTCCCCGTGGGCCTCGGAGGCCTCGGCGCTGCCAGGGGCCGGGACGGGGACGGCGACGGAGACGGCCGTACGGGCGGGCGGAGTACGGGCCGACCGGGTGCGGACGGACACGGTGCGGGCTCAGGCTCCGCGCGGCCGTCGGGCGCACGCCCGGGCACGGGAGCGGGCCGGGGCCGACCGGGTGCAGGGGCGCGGCTTCCTCGCCAAGGCCGCGGCCGTGACCGCCGTGCTCACCGCCCTCGGGGCCCTGCTCGGGCTCGTACGCGACCAGATCCTCGCCGGGTACTTCGGCGCGGGCGCCGAGACGGACGCCTTCCTGGTGGCGTGGACGGTACCCGAGTTCGCCTCGACGCTGCTCATCGAGGACGCGCTCGCGCTGATCCTGGTCCCGGCCTTCTCCCGGGCGCTCGCCCGCCGTTCGGGCAGCCTGTTCGGGGATCCGGTGCGGGCCCTCGTGCGCGGCACGCTCCCGCGGCTCACCCTCGCCGTCGCCGTCGCCGCCACCGCTCTCATCCTGGCGGCGCCGCTGATCGTCTCCGCCCTCGCGCCCGGCCTGCCCGACCCGCGGCTCGCCATCGACTGCACCCGGCTGACCGCGACCTGCGTGCTGTCCTTCGCGCTGGTGGGGTACTGCTCGGCCGCGCTCCGCGCGCACGGCTGCTTCCTGCCGCCGGCCGCGATCTACGTCGCGTACAACGTCGGCATCATCGGCACGATCCTGGTGCTGCGCGAACCGTGGGGCGTGCGGTCCGCCGCCGCCGGGGTCGCGGTCGGCGGGGTCCTGATGGTCCTCGTCCAGGCCCCGTCGCTCCTCCGCGAGCTGCGAGCCCGCCCGGTGCCGAAGGAAGAGCCGACCACGCTCGCGCCCGACGGCGGGCGGGGCGGGCAGGAGGGGCGCATCCTGGTCCTCGGCCTCATCGCGCCCGTCGTCGCCTTCTCGCTCTGCCGGCAGTCCCAGACGCTCATCGAGCGGTTCCTCGCCTCGCCGCTGCCCGCCGGGGCCATCTCGCATCTGAACTACGCGCAGAAGGTCGCGCAGATGCCGATGATCCTCTCCCTGATGCTGTGCACGGTCAGCTTCCCCGTGGTCGCCCGCGCGCTCGCGGCGGGCGATACCGAGGCGGCCCGCCGCCGGGTCGAGCGGGATCTGCTGCTCGCCGCCGTCGTCGTGCTCGTCGGCGCCTCGACGGTGATCGCCGCCGCCCCCAAGATCGTCGAACTCCTCTTCGAGCGGGGAGAGTTCGACCGCACGGACACCGTCGCCACCGCCGCCGTCATGCGCGTCTACTCCCTCGGCCTCCTCGGCCAGACCATGGTCGGCGCCCTCGTCCGCTGCTACTTCTCCGCCGCCCGCCCCCTCTGGTTCCCGGCCGCCGCCATGGCCGCAGGGCTCGCCACGACCACCGTCGCCGGGATCCCCGGAGCCCACTACTGGGGCTCCGTCGGCATCGCCGCCGCCAACGCCCTCGGCATCACCTGCTCCGCCGTCCTGCTGCTGCGCGGCGCACACCGCCAGGCCGTGCCGGTCCGGGTCGACCGGCTCGGCGAAGGGCTCCTCCGGCTCGCCACCGCCGGCGCGTGGGCCACCGGCGCCGGCTGGCTCTGCTCCGTCGCGATCGACTCCCCCGCCCTCTCCGTCACCGTCGCCACCGCCGTCGTCGTCGGCGTCTTCCTGCTCTTCATCGCCTGCGCCGCCAAGGCGCCGGAGATTCCGCCCCTGCCCCGCTCCGCCTCCCGGAGGACCGACCATGCCCGCCCCCACCGCGCTGCGCCGACTGCTGCCGAAGCCGCCCCTGTGGGTGAAACCGCCCCTGTGGGTGGCGATGTACCACTCGATCACGGACCCCGGTGACGACCCGTACCGCGTGACCGTCTCCCCCGTCCGCTTCGCCCGGCAGATGCACTGGCTCGGCGACCGGGGGCTGCGCGGGGTCTCGGTGCGGGAGCTGCTCGCCGCCACCGCGGCCGGGCGCGCCAAGGGGCTGGTCGGCCTCACCTTCGACGACGGCTACGCCGACTTCCTCGACTCGGCGCTGCCGCTGCTGCGCCGCCACGGCTTCACCGCCACCGTGTACGTCCTGCCGGGCCGGCTCGGCGGCGAGAACGCCTGGGACACCGAGGGCCCGCGCAAGACGCTCCTCGACGAGGACGGCATCCTGCGGATCGCGGAGGCCGGCATGGAGATCGGCTCCCACGGTCTGACCCACGTCGCGCTCACCGAGGTCGACGACACGGCGCTCGCGGACGAGACCCGGCGCAGCCGCGAGCTCCTGGAGGAGATGACCGGCGACACCGTGGACGGCTTCTGCTACCCGTACGGGAAGGTCGACCCGCGCGTCATCCACGCCGTGCGGAAGGCCGGCTACCGCCACGCCTGCGCGATCGACCCCGGGCCGCACACCAGCGCGTACGCCCTGCCCCGCATCCACATCGGCGAGGACGACACGTCCTGGCGGCTCACGGCCAAACGCGTGCTGCACCCGCTACGCCGCCGCCATCCCGTCGACGTCTTCCCCTCGCAGGCCCAGGCCGGACCCGCCGTGGTCGGTGCGCCATGAAGGTCCTGCACGTCATCACCGGGCTCGGCATCGGCGGCGCCGAGCAGCAGCTGCGGCTCCTCCTTCGCCACCTCCCCGTCCAGCACGGGGTGGTGACCCTCACCAACCCCGGAGCGGTGGCCGCGGGCATCGAGGCCGACGGCACCCCCGTCACCCACCTGGGCATGGCCGGCAACCGCGACCTCGGCGCGCTCCCCCGCCTCGCGCGGATCGTCCGCCAGGGCCGCTACGACCTCGTCCACACGCACCTCTACCGGGCGTGCGTGTACGGCAGGCTCGCGGCCCGGCTCGCCGGGGTCCGCCGGGTCATCGCCACCGAGCACTCGCTCGGTGAGGCCCAGATCGAGGGCCGCCCGCTCTCCGCAGGCACCCGCGCCCTGTACCTGGCCTCCGAACGGCTCGGCACGTCCACGGTCGCCGTCTCGCCCAGCGTGGCCCGCCGCCTCGCCGACTGGGGGGTGCCCCCGGCCCGTATCCAGGTCGTGCCCAACGGCATCGAGACCGGCCGCTTCGCCTTCGACGCCCGCGCCCGCCGCCTCACCCGCGGCGCCCTCGGCATCCCCGAGGACGCCTACGTCGTCGGCGGCGTCGGGCGGCTCACGCCGGGGAAGCGGTTCGACCGGCTCGTCCGGGCCGTGGCCTCGGTGCCGGAGGCCCGGCTGCTCCTCGTCGGCGAGGGCCAGCACCGCGAGGAGCTGCTGCGGGTGGCCGGGGAGTGCGGGGCCGCCGACCGGGTGCTGCTCGCCGGGGCCTGCGAGGACCCGCCGTCCGTCGCCTCGCCCGGCCCCTCGCTGCCCGAACTGCTTTCCGCCATGGACGCCTTCGTGTCCACGTCCCCCGACGAGACCTTCGGCCTCGCGGTCGTCGAGGCGCTGGCCGCGGGCCTTCCCGTGCTCTACGTGGCCTGCCCCGCGATCGACGACCTGCCGCCGGACGCGGCTCCGGGCGCGCGCCGGATCGGCGAGTCCGTGCCCGAGCTGATCTCCGCGCTGCGCGGTATCCGGGACGCCCGGCTCGCCCGGCTCCCGCAGCCGGCGGCCGCCCGCCGCTACGACATCGCGCGCAGCGCGGGGCAGTTGATGTCCCTCTACGACCAGGCCGTCCACGGCACCCCCTCCCCCGCGAAGTGAGAGAGCCCGCACGATGAACACCACCCCAACCCGCACCTTCCCGCCCGCCGGCCTCCGCCGCCCCGGCCGCTGGGCCGTGCTCCCCGCCGCCGTCCTCGCCGGAGCGGTGCTCGGCGGCGGATACGGAGCGCTCAAGACCCCGCAGTACGCGGCGATCAGCTACGTCATCGTCGTACCGGCCGAGAAGTCCGACCCGGCCGCGGCGCTGGGCTTCGCCCAGGCCTACGGGCGGGTCGCCACCGACATCGCGGTGACCGGCGACGCCCAGGTGTGGGCGGGCGTCACCGCCGACACCCTGCGCAAGAGCGTGCAGGCGGCGACCTCCCCGGACGCGCCGATGATCTCGATCACCGCCCGGGCCGAGAAGCCCGCGAAGGCCGTGTCCATGGCCGACGGGGTGGCCCGCGCGCTCGTCCTCAACAGCACGCACGTCGCGGGCAGCACGGGCGTCAAGGTCGTCCAGTTCTCGCGCGCCACCAAGCCGGTCGCGCCGGTGTCCCCTTCGGCGCCGCTCTCCGCGCTCGTCGGCGGCTGTGCGGGCGGGCTCCTCGGCGGCCTGGTCCTCCTCGTCCGCCCGAAGCGCGGCACCCCGCGCGGCGAGGCGCGGCACTCCCGGCAGGCCACCGCCCCCGCCACGGGCGCGTCCGCCGCGGTGCCCGCCCCCGCGGTCGCCTCGCACCAGCCGGAACCGGAGGCGGTGTGACCCCGAGAGCGCTGCGGACCGAGATCTGCCGTGACGAGGAGCGGTTCGGGGGGCTGGCGGCCGAGTGGACGGCGCTGTACGGGCGCTGCTCCTCCGCCACCCCCTTCCAGTCCCACTCCTGGCTGCACTCCTGGTGGCTCTCCTACGGGCGGCCCGGTGCGCTGCGGGTGGTGCTCGTACGACGGGAGAGCGGCGAACTCGTCGCCGCCGCGCCCCTGATGCGGGCCGGCGGGCCGCTGCCCGTCCTCACCCAGCTCGGCGGCACCATCACCGACTTCACGGACGTGCTCCTCGACGACGACTGCCCCGAGGCGGCGGCCGCCCTGGCCCGGGCGCTCGCCCGGGCGGCCGGGGGCGCGGTCGTCGACCTGCGGGAGGTACGCCCCGGCGCGGCCACCGAGCGGGTCTTCGCGCACTGGCGCGGGCCGCGCCGACGACTGCCCGACTCGCTGTGCCTGGAGCTGCCCGCCGTCCCCATGGAGGGGCTGCTCGAACGGATCCCCTCCGGGAAGGCGCAGCGGGTCCGCGCCAAGCTCCGCAAGCTCGACGCCCTCGGCATCGACTCGCACGTCGTGACCGGCGACGAGGTCCCGGCCGCCCTCGACCGGCTCCTGAAGCTCCACCAGCTCCAGTGGCAGGGGCGGGGGGTGACCGCCGAGCACACGAGCAGCCGCTTCGCCCAGCACCTCACGCGGGCCGTGCGGCCCATGGTGGAGCGCGGCGACGCGATGGTCACCGAGTTCCGGCTCGCCGGGGACGTGGTGGCGGCCGACCTGACGCTGATGTCCCCCCGGCTCGCCGGCGGCTATCTGTACGGCGCCGACCCGGCGCTGCGGGCCCGCAAGGTCGACGTGGCGACGATGCTGCTGCGCCACGGCGCCCGCGAGACCAGCACCGGCGGGCGGGCCACGCTGAGCATGCTGCGCGGCACCGAGGCGTACAAGCAGCACTGGCGCCCCGAGGCCGTCCGCAACCAGCGGCTGATGCTCGCCGGACGGCGTACGGCCCCGCTCCTGTGGCTGCGCGCGGGCGCGGCCGACGGCCGCCGCTGGGCGGCCCGCCAGGCCCGGGAGCGGGCCTGGGTGGGACGTGTACTGGCCCGACTCCCCGGACGGACGCCGAACGGCGGCGGCTGATCTCCGCCGCCGTCCGGATCCGACCCGGCCGGGTCAGAAGGGCCAGACGCCCTTCAGCGCGTCCTTCCAGTCGAGGTCGAGCTCGTCCTTCCAGGAGCTCTTCGGGACACAGACGGGACCACCGATCCAACTCTCGACCCACGAACCGAGGTTCACGGTCCAGCAGTCGGGCTTGGGCTCGGGCTTGGGCTCGGGCTCAGGCTTCGGCTCGGGCTTGGGCTCCGGCTTGGGCTCAGGCTTCGGCTCGGGCTTCGGTTCAGGCTTCGGTTCAGGCTTCGGTTCAGGCTTGGGCTCGGGCTTCGGTTCCGGCTTGGGCTCCGGCTTCGGCTCGGGCTTGGGCTCGGGCTTGGGCTCCGGCTTCGGTTCCGGCTTGGGCTCAGGATTCGGCTCGGGCTTCGGCACCGGGACCGTCGGGTCTGTCGGCTCGACGGGGTCGGTCGGGTCGACAGGATCGACGGGGTCGACAGGGTCAACCGGATCCACGGGGTCGACAGGATCCACCGGGTCCACAGGGTCCACAGGGTCCACCGGGTCCACCGGGTCCACCGGGTCCACCGGGTCCACCGGGTCCACCGGGTCCACAGGGTCCACCGGGTCCACCGGGTCGACAGGATCCACCGGGTCGACAGGATCGACGGGGTCGACAGGGTCAACCGGATCCACGGGGTCGACAGGATCCACCGGATCCACCGGGTCCACAGGGTCCACAGGGTCCACAGGGTCCACAGGGATTTCCGGGATCTCTGGGAGCTCCGGCTCCGTTCCGAACAGCGCCTGCCGGAACACCAGCGACGACCGCGGATTGTCGTCGCACTGCCAGACGCCGTGCGGACAGTAGTCCGTGATCGTGTGGTACAGCGGCTTGTGCTGCTTCATCCATTCCAGCATGCGCCGCATGTACACGGGATTGTCGCCGTTACGGAAGAGCCCCCATTCGGGATAGGAGATCTGCTTTCCGTGTTCCGCGGCGAAATCGACCTGCTTCTGGAGCCCGTACGGCTCGCTCACGTGTTCGTCGAAACTCATTCCCGGCGGCTGATCGTACGAGTCCATGCCGATGATGTCGACGACGTCGTCGCCCGGGTAGCACTCGGTCCACGGCACGGCGTCCCGGCCGCGGCTCGGGTTGAAGTCGAAGCGGAACTCCTGGCCAGGGACGGAGCGCATCGCGGTGACGATGCGGTTCCAGTACTTCTTCCAGGCCGTGGGGTCCGGCGCGCACCGGTGGGTGTACGTCGTGCCGTTCATCTCCCAGCCGAGGACGATGACGGTGTCGGTCGCCCGGAGCCGGACGAGCCGCTCGGCGAGGGCCGTGAAGTGGTGGTCGTAGTACCCGGCCGCGCCCAGCTGGAGCTGGCGGCGGACCTCGTAGTCGGAGACGCCGGCCTCGTTCCGCTCCAGCATGGGGACGTTGAGGACGAAGAGCCGGTCGTCCTTCTCGTTGCGCCAGTCCGCCCAGGCGTCGAGGAAGCCGGGCGGGCCCTCGATGTTCTTCCAGAGGTCGCCCGGCAGGTAGGTGTGGCCGACGCGGAGTTCGCGGCCGCCGAGCCATCGTTCGAGCTGCCCGATGCGGGCGACCCCGAGCGCGCCCGAGTCGAGGAAGGCTCCCATGGCGCTGGAGAGAGTCGGACCGGGGTCCTTCGTCGTTACGGATTCGGTGGCGTGGACCGGGGACGACAGGACGACCGACCCCGAGGCGAGGAGGCCGGCGGTGAACACCCCCAGCCACGCTCTCGATGTTCTCCGCTGTGCAGCTGCCATGGCCGCTCCTTCACGTCTCTCGCTTTTTGATGATCCGTCAATCCGATGCTCCGAAAGTATTCCTAATGAGCCGACCGTGAACTCGGCTTCCCTCTGATCAGTAGTCCATTAGAGGATTTCATCGCCCAGTTGGGGCACCCGAGATGAAGGGCATGCCGTGCCGCGCCGTCAGAGTTTCGACACCCGCGTTCCCACCGTCCTCGTGCGGCTCGACCGGAACCCCTTCCATCACGGCACTCTCGGCGCCGCGCGATCGCTGGGGCGGGCGGGAATTCCGGTCCACGCCGTCATCGAATCGAGCACCAGTCCGGTCGCCCGGTCCCGATATCTCCGCTCGGCCCGCACGGGCCCGGCGACGTCGTCCTCCGTCGAGCTCGCGGCCCTGCTGAACCGGATCGCCGACGAGTTCGACGGCACCGATCCCGACGGGCCGTCACATCCCGTACTGGCCGTACCCCTGGACGACGTCAGCGCCCTCGCCCTGGCCCGGCGGCGGGCCGATCTCGCCCCGCGCTTCCTGCTGCCCGAGCAGACCGAGGAACAGCTCCTGCGGGTCGCGGACAAGGCCGGGCTCGCCAGGACCTGCGCGGCGCTCGGCCTGCCCCATCCCCGTACCGAACTCCCCACCGGCGCCGACGAGGCCGCCGCCATGGCCTGGTCGCTGGGCCTGCCGGTGATCGCCAAGTGGAGCAGGCCCTGGCTGCTGCCGACCGGCCGCGGGCTGCGCAGCACCTCGATCGTGCGGTCCCTCGCGGAGGTGCGGGAGTTGTACGGCCGCACTCCCGAGGCCGGGAGCAAGCTGCTGCTCCAGGAGCTCCTCCCGGCGGGCCGGGACCTGGACTGGTTCTTCCACGGGTACGTGGACTCCGCCGGCCGCTGCGCGACGGGGGCCACGGGACGCAAGGAGCGCTCCTGGCCCGACGGCGCCGGTCTGACGGCCGTGGGCCGCTGGACGGAGAACCCGGCCGTGGAGCGGGCGGCCCGCGAGCTGCTCGACGCGCTCGACTACCGGGGCGTGTGCGACCTGGACTTCCGGCTCGACCGGTCCACGGGCGCGTACCACCTGCTCGACTTCAACCCCCGGCCCGGCGCGCAGTTCCGGCTCTTCACCGACGCCGAGGACCTGGACGTCGTCCGGGCGGCGCACCTGGACCTGACGGGCCGTCCGGTGCCGCCGCACTCCCCCGCGTACGGCCGCCGGTTCGTCGTCGAGAACTACGCGGCGCTCTCGCTCGTCACCTCCCCTCGCCGCCGGTACGCGGCCGAGCCCGGGGGCGGCCGGCGGCCGCGCACCGAGCGCGCCTGGTTCGCGGCCGACGACCCGCTGCCGGCGCTCGCCATGGGCTGCGCCTGGCTGGCGCACCTCCTGCGCAGGGCCTACGGCGCGGTTGCCCGGCGCCTCGGTGCGGGCCGGGTCCGGCACGCGGCCGCCCTCCCGGCGCCGCCGCCCCGCACCACCCCCGACCAGCTCACCCCACGATGAGAACGATGAAGGCGGAAGGCACGATGTCGAAGTCGATGTACGACCTGGTGGTCGTCGGGGCCGGTCCCTACGGTCTGTCCGTGGCCGCGCACGCGGCGGCCCAAGGGCTCACGCTGCGGACCTTCGGCCGCTCGATGGAGTCCTGGCACGCGATGCCCCCGGGCATGTTCCTGAAGTCGGAGCCCTGGGCCTCCCACCTCTCCGACCCGGAGGGGGCGTACGGACTGGACGCGTACGCCGTCACTCGGGGCGTCCGCGCCGAGCACGGCGTACCGCTCCCGGTCGACTTCTTCGCCTCGTACGGCGACTGGTTCGCCCGCCAGGCCGTGCCCGCCCTCGACGAGCGGCTGATCGCCTCGGTCGCACCCGCCGCCGAGGGCTTCGAGCTGCGCACGGAGGACGGCGAGTCGCTCCGTACGCGGACGGTGGCCCTCGCCGTCGGGGTGCTGCCCTTCATGGAGGTCCCCGGACCGCTGCGCGGCATCTCCCGGCAGTACGTCACCCACTCCAGCCACCACGGCGAGCTCGACCGCTTCGCCGGGCGGGACGTGACCGTCGTCGGCGCCGGTCAGGCCGCCCTGGAGACGGCCTCGCTCCTCACCGAGCAGGGCGCCGCGAGCGTCCGGATCGTCGCCCGCGCGGACCGGCTGAAGTGGAACACCCTGCCCCCGGCCCTCGACCGGGGGCCGTGGCGCTCGGCGCGCGCCCCGCACACGGGTCTCGGCTGCGGCTGGCGGAACAAGCTCTACGCGGACACCCCGGGGATCTTCCGGCGGCTGCCCGCCGCCACCCGCGAGCGGATCTTCGACTCGGCGCTCGGACCGGCGGGCGCGTGGTGGCTGCGCGAGCGGTTCGCGGCGGTCGGGGACGTACGGCTCGGGCAGCGGATCACCTCGGCGACGGTCACCGGGGACGAGCGGCTCCGGCTCGACATCGCCGGGCCCGGGGGGACGACGGTCCTGGAGACCGACCACGTCGTCGCCGCGACCGGTTTCACCCCGAGTCTGGAGCGGGCGGGGATGCTCGACCCGGTGCTGCGCGGGGCGCTGCGGACGGTCGGCGCGGTCGGCGCCCCGGAGGTCGGCGGCCTCTTCGAGTCCTCGTGGCCGGGTCTCTTCCTCGCCGGGCTGCTCACGGCCCCGTCGTACGGGCCGTCGATGCGGTTCGTGTTCGGCGCCGAGTACACGGCGGGCCGGCTGGTGAAGGGGGTCCGGCAGCGGTTGCGGTCGGGCGCGCGGGGCGGTGTGGTCGGCCGGCCGCGTACGGGTGCGAAGGCCACCGTCGGGGCGTAGCGAAGGGCCGGCCCCGGGGAGCGGGTGCTCTCCGGGGCCGGCCCCTGTGCCTGCGTGCCGCCGTGGGGTCAGCGGTTGATGCAGACGTTGCCGACGGCCGGGTTCAGCGCGGCGATGACGTTGATGCTGTTGCCGCAGATGTTGATCGGGATGTGGATCGGGACCTGGACGACGTTGCCCGAGAGGACACCCGGCGAGCCGGCGGCCACCGCGCCCGCGCCGGCGTCCGCGATGGCGGGCGACGCCGCACCCATGGCCATGATGATTCCGGCGACGACAGCCGCGGCCTTCTTGCAGTTCATTGCGTCTGGATCCTTTCTGTGACGGAAGACATTTCACGGAAGACAACGAACATGTCACGGAAAGGAAACCGCAATATCGGCGGCTTTCGTTCTTTCACTCCATTGCGCGCACAGAACAGGGCCGGAGGGAACGTGGACGTTCCCTCCGGCCCTGTCGTGCGCGGTGCGGATCAGCCGTTGTAGGCACCGTTCCCGGAGAGGACCGGGATGTCCTCCAGGATGTGCGACAGCGGCTCGTCACCCTTGGCCTGGGTGGAGTTCTCCGCGCACTGCTGGTTCTGCGGGGAGGACAGGACGTTGATGTCCTGGACCGCGACCGGGACGAGGATGCCGAGAACCGAGCCGACGTTGCCCTTGACCGGGGCGCCGAGGCACAGCTTGTTGAGCGAGCCCTGGACGGCCGAGAACTGCGGGCTCATGTCACCGGCGGTCTTGGAGTTGCCGAACGACTGGTGGGCGCCGTTGCCGCTGAGCGAGGTGGTGCCGCCGTCGTTGGCGATGGCGAGCGCCGGGGAGGCCATCGCGGCAGAAGCGCCGACAACAGAGGCCGTCACAGCCGCAGCCGCCATAATCTTCTTGATCACGGTGATTCCGTTTCTGTTCCCACCAATCGACCTGATTGATGCGACGGGATCAACTGCGGCAGGGGGCATTGGTTCCGGCCCTTCACTCGTTCGACTGGGACCTCGTTTCGCGCTGCCGTGTGCGCTCGGCCAAGGGAGTGACACAGCGGAACCCCAACGTCCGGGGCCAGTTGATCAGGGCGCTCCCTGCACGGAGCCGGTTCTAGAAGGGAACTCCCGTGATCAAGAAGGTTATGGCCACCGCGGCCGCAGCCGCCTCCATCGTCGGCGTGTCCGCCGCGATGGCGACCCCGGCACTCGCGATCGCCAACGACGGCGGCACCACCTCGCTGAGCGGCAACGGTGCCCACCAGGAGTACGGAAACTCCACCACCTACGGCAACATGAGCCCGCAGTTCGCGCTCGTCCAGGGCTCCCTGAACAAGCCGTGCATCGGCCTCCCGGCCAAGGTCAACGCCGGTTCGCTCATCGGCGCCATCCCGATCGCGGTCCAGGACATCAACGTCCTGTCCTCCCCGCAGAACCAGCAGTGCACCGAGAACTCCACCCAGGCCAAGGGTGACGAGGCCCTGTCGCACATCCTGGACGACATCCCGATCCTCTCGGGCAACGGCGTCGGCAACAACTGACGTTCCGCTCACGCGTGAGGGGCCGCCCATCCAGGGCGGCCCCTTTCGTTTCCCGCTGCTCGCGTTCCCCTCAGTGGCGCGGCCAGACGGGCGTGGCCATGATGCGTTCCCACTCCCGGTCCGGCATTCCCGGTACCGTGCGCCCCGCCTGCACCCACTGGGTCACCAGTGCGGAATAGACCGGGAATGGCGTGTGGTCGACGATCGGTCGGTCACTCACATATCGGCTCTTCGGAATGAAGGCCATCCGTTCCCATTTCCCGGGACCCGGCGCCATCTTCGCTCCCTCCGCTGCGATTCACGCATCATTACACAGGCGCCGCAGGAGAGTGATTCGCTTTGCCCATGTCGCGTCGGGCACCTCTGTACGAGCGGGGTCGAAATAGCGTGCGGGCATGAATTTCCCGCGCCTGAAGGGGCCACGGAGTCTGCTGCTCGCCCCCGCGGCCCTCGTCGCCCTGGCCGCCCTCGTTCCCGGCGCCCTCGCCGTGTCCCCCACCGATCTGCCCGAACCGGAACAGGGGCTGAACCTCCTGGTGGTCGGCCTCGACACCCGCAAGGGCGTCACCGCGGAGGAGAAGGAGCGCTTCCGGCTCGGCGGGCAGGCCTGCGACTGCACCGACGTGATGATGCTGGTGCACGTGTCGGCGGCGAACGACCGGGTCGACGTGGTGAGTCTGCCGCGCGACTCGCTCACCACCTTCCCCGCCGACCACCGCGACCGGCGGACCGGGAAGGTGCACGCCGCCCATCAGGCGAAGATCAACGGCGCCTGGGCGGAGGGCGGTTCCTCCTTCGCGGTGGAGACCGTCGAGTCGATGACCGGGCTCCCCGTCCACCGGTACCTGGAGATCGACTTCCGGCGGTTCATGGACACCGTCGACCGTGTCGACGGCGGGGTCGCCATCTGCACGGCGGAGCCGCTCAAGGACCCGTCCACCGGTATCGACCTCCAGCCGGGGACCAAGCGCGTCGCGGGCGGCGAGGCGCTCCAGTACGTCCGCTCGCGGAAGGCGGACGGGCAGATGGACTTCGGCCGCATCCATAAGCAGCAGAAGTTCGTCGTCAACACCCTGGAACGGCTCCGCGAGGGGATCCTCGACGACCCGGAGCAGCTGATGGCCTTCGCCGCGACGCTGCGCGGGACGGCCGCGGCCGAGAGCGGGATCTCGCCGGACGAGCTGCTGACGCTCGCCGACCGGCTGCGGGAACTTCCCCCGGACCGCATGACGTTCGCGACGGTGCCCGTACGGGGCTTCAACCCGAACATCGAGGGTGTCGGGTCCACGCTCGCCTGGGACGCGGAGGGCGCGGCGGAGGTCTTCGGGCGGCTGCGTGAGGACCTGCCGCTGCCGGCCGCGGAGGAGATCGCGCCCAGCACGATCCCGGTGGGGACGTACCGCCCGGCCGAGGGGTCGTCGCTCATCTGCCCGTAGGCCGTCCGGTGGACTTACCGGAACCTCCGGACTTCTGACCAGTTGATCAGCACGGCTCGGCACTCAGCGCGAGCCAGAATCCGAAAGGCCTGAACTAATGAAGAAGCTCTTGGCTACGGCTGCTGTGGCCGCGTCGGTCCTCGGCGCGACGGCGGCGGGTGCCGGACAGGCGCTCGCGATCGCCGACGACGGTGGCACCACCTCGCTGAGCGGCAACGGTGCCCACCAGGAGTTCGGCAACTCCGCCACCTACGGCAACATGAGCCCGCAGTTCGCGCTCGTCCAGGGTTCCCTGAACAAGCCGTGTGTCGGCCTCCCGGCCAAGGTCAACGCCGGTTCGCTGATCGGTCTCATCCCGATCGCGGTCCAGGACGTCAACGTCCTGTCCTCCCCGCAGAACCAGCAGTGCACCGAGAACTCCACCCAGGCCAAGGGTGACGAGCCGCTGTCGCACATCCTCAGCGACATCCCGGTCCTGTCCGGCAACGGCGCCGGCAACAGCTGAGCCACGGCGCTCGGTGCGGCGGCCCCGCCGCCCCTCCTCGGAGGGGTGGCGGGGCCGTCCCCGTTACGGCGCCGGGCTCACAGCTTCGCGGCGAGCTCGGCCGGGTCGGTGACGGGGGCCTCGCACACGAAGTGACGGCAGACGTACGCGGCGGCCCGGCCGGCCACCAGCGGCCGGTCCTTCAGGAGCGGGAACTCCTCGCTGTCGGGGGCGCCGGTCGCGAGCACCGCGCCGGGGGCGGCGGCCCGGAGCGCGGTACGCCGCAGTTCCTGGAAGGCCTCGTCGTCGGGGGTGCCCACGACGGCGATCTCCCGGGGTCCGTCGAGGAGGGCCTCGGCGACCGCCAGGCCCCAGCCGATGAAGCGGGGCGCGCGGGGGCCGAGGGCCTTGACGACGCCGAGGGCTCCTTCGGCGGCGGCGCGGTGGGCCTCGGAGCCGGTGTGGGCCGCGTACGAGAGGAGCGCTCCGGCGGCGGCGGTCCACCCCGAGGGGGCGGCGTTGTCCGTGGGGTCCTGCGGGCGGCGGATGAGGGTCTCCGCGTCGTGGGCGGTGTCGTACAGCGCGCCGCCCTCGCCGGTGAAGCGGTCGATGACGAGGTCCAGGAGGAAGCCGGCGAAGTCGAGCCAGGCGCCCTCGCCGGTGACGGCGGCGAGGGCGAGGAAGCCCTCGGCGACGTCGGCGTAGTCCTCCAGGACGCCGTCGTTGGTGCCGGCCCGGCCGTCCTTCGAGGTGCGGGTGAGCCGGGCGGTCTCGTCCATGTGGACGCGGACCAGCAGGTCGGCGGCCTCGGTGGCGCGCTCGATCAGGTCGGGGCGGTCGAGGAGCGCACCGGTCTCGGCGAGGGCGGCGATGGCGAGGCCGTTCCAGGCGGCGACGACCTTGTCGTCACGGCCGGGGCGCTCGCGCTCCTCGCGGGCGGCGAGGAGCCGGGCGGCGATGGAGGCGATCCGGTCGGCATCGGCCACTCCGCTGCCCTGCGGGAGCTGGAGGACGGAGCTGCCGTGCTCGAAGGTGCCGTCCTCGGTCACGCCGTAGTACGCGGCGGCGAGGGCGGCGTCCTCCTCGCCGAGGACGGCGGTGAGCTGTTCGGGGGTCCAGGCGTAGTAGGCGCCCTCGACGTGCTTGCCCGTGCCGTCGTCGGAGTCGGCGTCGAGGGCTGAGGCGAAGCCGCCCTCGGGGGTGCGGAGCTCGCGGACCATGAAGTCGGCGGTCTCCAGGGCGACCCGGCGGGCCAGGTCGCTGCCGGTGGCCCGCCAGAGGTGCGCGTACACCCGGCACAAGAGGGCGTTGTCGTAGAGCATCTTCTCGAAATGGGGCACAACCCACGCCCGGTCGACGGCGTAGCGGGCGAAGCCGCCGCCGAGCTGGTCGTAGATGCCGCCGCGGGCCATGGCCTCGCAGGTGTCGGCGGCCATCTGGAGGGCGCCCTCGGAGCCCGTACGGGCGTGGTGGCGGAGCAGGAACTCCAGGACCATCGACGGCGGGAACTTGGGGGCGCCGCCGAAGCCGCCGCGGGTGGCGTCGTACTCGCGGACGAGGCCGAGGAGGGCCTGCGCGAGCTCCTCCTGGCCGGGGACGCCGTCGCCGCCGTAGGCGAGGGAGCGGCCCGCGAGGTCCTTGACGATCCGGTCGGCGACCTCGCCGACCTCCTCGCGCCGGTCGGCCCAGGCGCCGCGGACGCCTTCCAGGACGTCGGGGAACGAGGGCATGCCGTGCCGGGGCTCCGGCGGGAAGTACGTGCCGAAGTAGAAGGGGGCGGCGTCCGGGGTGAGGAAGACCGTCATGGGCCAGCCGCCCTGGCCGGTGGCGGCCTGGACGGCCTCCATGTAGACGGCGTCGACGTCGGGGCGCTCCTCGCGGTCGACCTTGACGGCGACGAAGTGGTCGTTGACCAGGGCCGCCGTGGCGTCGTCCTCGAAGGACTCGTACGCCATCACATGGCACCAGTGGCATGAGCTGTAGCCGACGCTCAGGAGCACCGGGACGTTTCGGCGGCGGGCCTCCTCGAAGGCCTCGGCCGACCAGGGCCACCAGTCGACCGGGTTGTCGGCATGCTGCAGGAGGTACGGGGAGGTCTCATGGGCCAGTCGGTTCGCCATGGGACCCATCCTGCCCTGCTGCCGCGGACTCGTGCGGGATCCCTCCCCTGTCGGCCGCCGGACAGGGCCTAGAGGCGGGTGAGCAGGGGGCGGAGGGCCCGCCCGGTCCGGCGTAGGCCCGCCCAGGCGCAGCAGGCGGCGATGCCCAGGGCGGTCAGGGCCGCGCCGGGTGCGGTCGGCAGCTCGTTCATCACGAGGACGCCGAACAGGACGACGAAGAGTCCGTCGAACTGCCACACGAAGATCCGGACCCCGGAGAGGTCGCCCAGCGACGTGACGATCGGGAGCAGCAGCCCGATCGGCAGGTTCGTCTTCATCTCGCGCAGGAACCTGGCGCCGAGCACGAGCGCCACCGACCCCGTGACGAGCAGCGTCACGCCGGCCGGTCCGCCGTCCTGGAGCGGCCATCGGGTCAGGGCCGTGGCGCCGCTCGCGAGGCCCACCGTGACCGTCACCGCGACGACCGGCCAGGCCAGGGTGCGGGCGGGCGTCCCGCCCCACCGCCCGCCGAACAGCGGGGCCCGGGTCAGTTCGTCGCGCAGGCCGCGCCAGGTCTCGCCGACCCAGCCGGACCCCCAGTAGACGCCGGCCGCGCCGGCCACCCAGGCCGGCGTCGCCCATCCGGCGTCCGGCTCGGCAACGCCGAGGGTCAGCAAGGCGCCGCCGGCCGGCAGGAACACGGCGGCCGCGGTCGCGCGCCCCCGCGTGCGCAGCGCGCGGACCGCTCCCTGGGCGAGGTGGCCGCGCAGACGCCCGTCCGGACGCGTCAGGGCGGTGGTGAGCCCGCGCGGTTCCGGGCGGTAGAGGTCGAGCGCGTGGTGGAGCGTGCCGGTGAAGGCGAAGGTCTGGGCCTCGGCGGCACGCGCCGATTCACGTGCGAGCCGGGCGAGGTCGACCGTAGGGACGGACCGGAAGGCGGACCGGCCGAGCAGCGCCGCCCCGACCGCCAGCACGCCGGTGAGGAGCCGGAGGCCGCCCCCGGCCGGGAGGTCGGACCGGCCGAGCAGCGCCACGGCGGTCGCCGCGGCGGCCACGGCGGCGGCGAGCAGGGCGTTCTCGCGTACCGTCCGGACCTGACCCCACAGCCACGCGACGGGGGCGACGGCGCCGATGCCCACCGTCACGGCCACGGCCTGCGGTGCGAGCCCGCTCCCCGGGTGGTCGAACAGGTCGGTGGCGAGGAAGGCCGCCGTGCCCACCACGAGGAGCGTGCCGAGTCCCGCGTACACCAGCCGGCGGCGGACGATCGCGCCGAGGTAGGAAGCGGGGGGCAGGTCGGTGTTCATGAACACGTGCAGCAGGAACGGCTTGAGCACCAGAGGGCCCCAGAACCGGCCGGCGAGCTGGGCGCCCCAGACCGCCGTCGCCGCGACCAGGCAGGCCACGGGCGTCGCCGCCGCCGCGGACTCCAGGGAGAGGAGCGCCCGGGTGGTGCGCACCAGGTGGACGACGGGCGCCACGTAGACGGCGCCGAGGACGACGGTGAGATAGACGGTGTACGCCAGGTCCTGCACCGTGGCGCCGCCGCCGCGGTGGGCGTACCGATGGCGTACGGCGTGGACGCGGGCCCTGGGGTCGGCCTCGACCTCGGTGACGGCGTCCGTCGTCATCCCAGCTCCACGACGCCGTCGCAGGCCGCCACGACGGCGGCCTCGTGGGTGGCGACCAGGAACGACGTCCCCTGTCCCGCGCGCTCGGCGAGCAGGTCGGCGACGAGGTCGACGCGGTCCGCGTCGAGATGCCGCTCGGGTTCGTCGAGGAGGACGACGTCGGCGGGGCGGACCAGGGTCAGCGCGAGGTGGAAGAGCTGGAGCTGGCCGGAGGAGAGCTGGGAGGGGAACCGCTCGCCCAGTGCGGTGAGACCCAGTCGCCCGATGATCTCTTCGGCGCGCACGGCGGTCGTCGTGGTGTTGCCGTGCCAGGAGGCGGCGACCAGGGTCACCTGCTCGCGCAGGGTCATGTCACGTGCGACGGGTACCGGTTCGACCAGCGAGGCCACGAGCCGCCGGTGCCGGGGCCTGGCCATGTCGACGGCCTCGCCCCGCAGGAGGACGGCGCCTGCCGTCGGTCGCCGGCTTCCCAGGAAGGCCCGCAGGAGGGTCGTCTTCCCCGAGCCGTTGCTTCCCGTGAGGCACCGGAACTCGCCCGGCATCACCGCGAACGTCGTCGGCGCGAGGAGCGTGGTCCCGTCCAGGACGACCGTGGCGCCCTCCGCCGCGATCACGGGCACGGCGCTCACCGCCGCTCCGGAACGACCGGGACGGTCGCGACCTGGTGCGTCGCGCGCGCCCCGACGGCTAAGGCGGCCGCCCCGCTCCGGGTCCCGTCGGTATGCATCCGTGCACCTTCTGTCGGGGGCGGGCGTACGGACGCCTCCCCGTCCCGTACCGCCAGGGGTGCGGGACAGGGAGGCGTCGTCGCTACTTGCCGGGGGCGGCGGCCGAGGTCGCCGGGGTGTCCGCGGCGGCCTCCGGGGCCTCCTCGAAGTCGACCTTGCCCATGTGGCGGTTCATCGACTTCATCAGGAACCAGACCGCGAGGGCCAGGACCGCGAAGACGACGAAGCCGAGGACGCCGGGGGTCACCTTGTTCTTGTCCAGCTCTTCGGCGGCGAAGGGGACAAGCTGGGTCAGTGCCAGGTGTGCGCTCATGTCAGGCATTGTCGCGGATGCCCGCGAAGAGATCTTCCTCGGGGAGGGAGGTCGGCACGAGCGCCTTGCTGAGCTCGTACTCCTCCGTCGGCCAGACCTCCTTCTGGATCTCCATCGGGACCCGGAACCAGCCGCCGTCGGGGTCGATCTGGGTGCGGTGGGCGATCAGGGCCTTGTCGCGGGTCTCGAAGAAGTCGGCGCAGGGCACGAAGGTGGTCAGCGTCCGCTCCGCACGCTGGAACTCCTTCCAGCGCTCCAGCCACTCGCCGTACGGGGACTCCATCCCGCGGGCGATCAGCGCCTCGTGCAGGGCGACCGTGCGGGGGCGGTTGAAGCCCTGGTTGTAGTAGAGCTTCAGGGGCTGCCAGACCGGGCCGAACTCGGCCTCCGGGTACTTCACGGAGTCGGTCGCGCCGTCGAAGGCCACCATCGTGATCTTGTGGGTCATGATGTGGTCGGGGTGCGGGTAGCCGCCGTTCTCGTCGTAGGTCGTGATGACCTGCGGGCGGAACGCGCGGATCTTGCGGACCAGCTCACCGGCCGCCGTGTCGACGTCCTGGAGGGCGAAGCAGCCCTCGGGGAGCGGGGGCAGCGGGTCGCCCTCGGGAAGGCCCGAGTCGACGAAACCCAGCCATTCCTGGGAGACGCCGAGGATCTCGCGGGCCTCGTCCATCTCCTTGCGGCGGACCTCGTGGATGTTCGCCTCGATGTAGGCGTCACCCTGGAGCTGGGGGTTGAGGACCGAGCCGCGCTCGCCGCCCGTGCACGTCACCACGATGACGTCCACCCCCTCGGACACGTACTTGGCCATCGTGGCCGCACCCTTGCTCGACTCGTCGTCGGGGTGGGCGTGAACGGCCATCAGTCGCAGCTGGTCAGTCAAGACTCGATCCTCAGTGATTCGACGCGGAGGCAGGCTTCTATAGTGACGGAATCGGGGGAGGGAAAATTCCGCCACCCCCGGCTTCGAGAGGATCCACCATGAGCGCGGTGCGAGAGCAGCTGCCCGAAGGGCGCTACGGGCGCTCCGCGGACGAGCGGGCGGACCGCAAGCTCAAGGTGACCGGCGCCGCGCTCGGCGTCCTCTTCCTCGGCATGATGGGTTGGTTCGGCTGGCACTACGTCGTCGACAACAAGATCAGCGCCGAGATGATCAAGTTCGACGTGGTGAGCCCCACCGAGGTGCAGGTGCACCTGGAGATCCGCAAGGACGAGGGCGTCGAGGGCGTCTGCACGCTGCGGTCGCGGGCCGAGGACGGCACCGAGGTCGCTCGCAAGGATGTGCGGATCGACAACCCCGCCGGCCGTGTCGACGACGTCTTCACACTCCGTACGACCGCGCTCGCGACGAGTGCCGAGCTCGTGGGGTGTACGGCCAGGTAGCGGTGGGTAGGGACCGGGTGACGAGTCCCGGCGGGTCACGACCGTGACCTGGGGTGACGCCATCTTGATGGTTTATGTCCTCCCGCTTTTCGCCACTCATTGTTAGGCTCGTGGTTTCGCCCGCCCGGGAAGCACCCGCTGCCCGTGTTGGGCGATGCTTTGTATTCCCAGTACCTACGAGGAGCACCTGTGACCCAGACCAGCGACAACGTCACCTGGCTCACCCAGGAGGCGTACAACAAGCTCAAGGGAGAGCTTGAGTACCTGTCTGGTCCCGCGCGTACCGAGATCACCGTGAAGATCGCCGCGGCGCGCGAGGAAGGCGACCTGCGCGAGAACGGCGGGTACCACGCGGCGAAGGAGGAGCAGGGCAAGCAGGAGCTCCGGATCCGCCAGCTCACCCAGCTGCTCGAGCACGCCAAGGTCGGCGAGGCCCCGGCGGACGACGGTGTCGTCGAGCCCGGCATGGTCGTCACGATCGCCTTCGACGGCGACGAGGACGACACGATGACCTTCCTGCTCGCCTCCCGCGAGTACGCGGGCGACGACATCGAGACCTACTCGCCGCAGTCGCCGCTCGGCGTCGGTGTCAACGGCAAGAAGGCCGGTGACGACGCCGAGTACGAGCTGCCGAACGGCAAGAAGGCCACGGTGAAGATCCTCAGCGCCAAGCCGTACACCGGCTGAACTTCGGCGTCCCCGTCCTGAGCATGCTGGGCCGGCCCCCTCGGGGGGCCGGCCCTTTGCCTTGCATGCACATGTAATGATGCGGCCTGACGTCGCGTCACAAGGGGGATGGGCGAAGTGCTGGGACCGCTGCGTGAGGGCACGCCACGGCAGACCGGACCGTACGAGGTGCTCGCCCGGCTCGGCGCCGGCGGGATGGGCGAGGTCTTCCTCGCCCGGGACACCTCGCAGGACGGGATCTTCGTCGCCGTGAAGACGGTCCGGCGCGATGTCGCCGGCGACCCCGCCTTCCGGGACCGCTTCCGGCGCGAGATCCGGGTCGCGGGGCTCGTCTCCAGTCCGCACGCCGCCGCGCCCGTCGGCGGCGACGCCGACGCCGAGGTGCCCTGGCTGGCCACCGCGTACGTCCCAGGCCCCAGCCTCTCCCAGGCCGTGCGGCGCGGCGGCGCGCTGCCCGTCGCCACCGTGCGCGCCGTCGGCGCCGGGGTCGCCCTCGCCCTCGCCGACCTGCACGCGGCCGGGGTCCTGCACCGGGACCTCAAGCCCGGCAACGTCATGCTCTCCGTCGACGGCCCCCGGCTCATCGACTTCGGCATCGCCCGCAGCAACACCGCCACCACCATGACCGCGACGGGGGTGATGGTCGGCACGCCCGCCTTCATGTCTCCCGAGCACGTGGCGGGCGCCCGGCGCGTGACGGCCGCCTCCGACGTCTTCTGCCTCGGCTCGCTGCTCTGCTACGCGGCGACCGGCGAGGACCCCTTCGGCGACGGGCCGCTCGCCGCCGTCCTGTACCGGGTCTCGCAGGCCGAGGCCGACCTGGAGCGGGTGCCGGAGGAACTGCGCGAGCTCGTCTCCGCCTGCCTCTCCCTCGATCCCGCGGACCGGCCCACGCCGGAGCGGCTCGCGGAGCTGCTCGGCGCGGACGCCGGGAGGCGCTTCCCCTGGCCGGAGGGCGTACGGGACCACATCGGCGAGTACGGGACGGAGCTCGCCCAGCTCGTCGCCTCGGGCGGGCCGCTCCTGGAGGTCGCGCCCGTCACGGGCCCCGTCGTCACGCCCGCCGTGCCCGGGCTGCACTCCGTACCGACGCTGGGGCCGGTGTCCGCGCCCGCCGCGCCCGCGCCGCGGAGGCGGCGGGGACGGATCCTCGCCGCCGCTCTCGCGCTCGTGGTCGCGGCCGGGGGCCTCGGCACGTACCTGCTGTGGCCGGAGAGCGAGGCGAAGGAGCCGAAGGCCCCTCCGCAGGCCGCGCCTCCCGCCGCGCCACGCATCGCAGGCGTGGACGACCGGGGCCTGGCTGACGCCTCGGGCGTGGTCCCGCAGAACGCGTCCCAGCGCCCCGCGGGCTGGAAACCCTGGCAGGCGAAGCTGAGCGCGCCCGCGCACGGCTGCTCCGCCGGGGAGAAGGCGCTGGTGTGCCGGATGACGGACGGGCGGTACGAGGCGCTCGACCCGGCGAGCGGCAAACGGCTGTGGGGGGCGAAGGTCGACTCGGAGACTCCCCCGGAGTCGTACATGAGCGAGCGCGTCGTGTACTTCGTGGCCCGGGACAGCACCCGGCCCACCGTCCACCACGGGAACGTGGTGCTCGTCACCGGACGGAAGCTCCAGGTGCGGGATGCCCGGACGGGCGCGGTGCGCTGGGAGAAGCCGGCCCTCGGCCCGCAGTACATGTGGGACACGCGGCCGCTGGTGGGCGACGGAGTCGTCTTCGCCGCCACGGAGGTGGCCGACGACTTCAGTTCGGATCAGGTAGCCCTCACCGCCTACTCGCTCGCCGACGGCAAGGAGCTGTGGACCAAGGGGCTCACCAACAGCGTGATCTCGAACGCCGAGCGGCGCGCGTACGAACCGGTGGCCTACGCGAAGGGGATCGTCTACGCCCTGAGCCAGGGCGGTCTCGTCGCGTACGACGGGAAGACGGGCACGCTGCTCGGCGAGGCCGACCCGGCCGCCAGGGAGTGCCTCGACATCAAGGTCCTCGGCGGGTCCGGGTACTGCACGAGCTACGACCGCACGCGGAACGCGAAGGTGCAGCTCCACGCGCTGGACGCCCGCACGCTCGCCGCCAGGGCCTCGGCGCCCTCGCCGCTCACCTCGGTCGCTCCCGCCGCCGTCGGCCCGACCGCCGTCGTCACCGCCTCCGGCAAGGAGGTGGCCGTCCTCGACCCGCGCACCGGCAGGACCCTGGTCTCCCACCCGGTGAAGGCCGCGCCCGCCGGACTCGACCAGGCCGTGTCCTCGCCGCTGCTCGCCGGCGACCAGGTCGTGTACGCCGACTTCTCCTCGCTCTACACCGTGCGGCTCGGGGCCGACGGGAAGCCCGCCGGGCTGAAGGTCACGCCGGTGCCGGGGGCGCCGGGGGCGCGCGCCGCGGAGGAGTACCGGGTCCCGGGCTTCGGCGAGGTCGTGTCGAAGCAGGTCCGGGCACCGGAGGTCCTGCCGGTGGGCGGGATCGCGTACATCGTCTACGACAAGGGGGCCGTGGCCTCCGTCGAACTGCCCGAGTAACGCTCTGAGAGGACCTGTTCGGTGTTGAAGGCACTCCCGTCCGGCGCGCCCCCGCGCCTCGTCGGCCCCTACCGGCTGCTCGCCCGGATCGGCGCGGGCGGCATGGGCGAGGTGCATCTCGCCTGCCGGACCGACGCGCCGACGGCCGATCCGTACCGGATGGTCGCCGTGAAGACCGTGCGCGAGGACCTGGAGGTCGACGGGGACTTCCGGACCCGGTTCCGGCGGGAGATCGCGGCGGCGCGGACCGTGGACGGGCCGGGGGTGGCGCGCCTCGTGGACGCCGACGCCGACGCGCCCTCGCCGTGGCTCGCGACGGAGTACGTGCCGGGTCCCTCGCTCGCCGAGGCCGTCGTACGGTCCGGGGCGCTGCCCGTCGCGGCCGTACGGGCGCTCGGGGTCGCGCTCGCCACGGCCCTGGCGGAGGTGCACCGGGTGGAGGTCCTGCACCGGGACCTCAAGCCCGCGAACGTGCTGCTCGGCGCGGCCGGTCCGAAGCTGATCGACTTCGGCATCGCCCAGGCCTTCGAGGCGACGGCGCTGACCTCGACCGGGCTCGTCGTGGGCTCCCCCGGGTTCATGTCTCCGGAGCACCTCGTGGGGAGCCGGGCCGTCGTGCCCGCGTCGGACGTCTTCTGCCTCGGTGCCGTGCTCGCGTTCGCCGCGAGCGGCCAAGGGCCGTTCCACGACGACGAGATGGCCGCCGTGATCTATCGGATCAGCCGCGCGGAAGCCGAACTGTCCGGGGTTCCGGAGGAGTTGCGGCCGATCGTGGAGCGCTGCCTGCTGCTCGATCCGGCGGAGCGGCCGTCGGCGGAGGAGCTGGTCGCCCTGCTCGGGGGCGGGGGCGTGCCCGAGGTGTTCCCCTGGCCCGGCGGGGTGCTGTCGCTGCTCGCCGAGTACGGGGAGGCCGCGCGGAACATCGGGGAGGCAGCGGCCTCGGGGGCGGGCGTCGCCGACCTGCCGACGCTCGGCCCCGTCGTGCCGTACTCCCCCACCGCCGTGCCGAACCGGCCGGTGACCCCGGAGGCTCCGGCGCCGGCGGAGCGGAGGCGCCGCACGCGCGGCGCGGTGGTCGCGGGCGTGGTGGCGGTGGCGGTCCTCGCGGCGGTGGGCGTAGTGCTGACGCGGCAGACGACCGGGCCGGGAGGGACGGGAGAGGCCGCGGGGCCGAGCGCGAGCAGGTCGGCCGCCCCGAGCGCCTCCGGGAATCCGGCGCCGCAGACCCTGAGCCAGGTCGTCCTGCCGTACGGCGGCACGGGGCACACCAACGACTTCGGCAAGGCGGCGACGAGCCGCTCGCACCGGCCGGCGGGCTGGTCGCCCTGGACCGCGCGGACCGAGGCGACCGACGGCGCCTGCTCCCTCTCCCCGAAGGTGCTGGTCTGCACGGGTGCGGGCGGCGCGCTGGTGGGGCTGAACGCGGCGGACGGGCACGTGCTGTGGCGGCTGCCGGCCCGCACGAACAGGGACGGGCTGCGGGCGACCGCCCAGTACCCGGCGATCGTCGGCGACCGGGTGTACCTGGCCGGGGGCGAGGGAGTGGTCGCGTACGGCCTCCAGGACGGCAGGAAGCAAGGGACGGTCGCCGGGCCCCCGGCCGACTGGGCCGTGAAGGGGAGCGATTTCACGGACGGCGTGCTCTACACGACCTACATCAACCTGCGGGAGGAGAAGCAGGCCGGGCTGGTGACGGCGGTGCGGCTCGGCGGCGAGGGGAAGCAGGTGGGCCGCGAGCTGTGGCGGAGCCCGCTGGACGCCCTGCCTGAGCAGCCGGTGGCGGCGAACGGGCGGGTGTACGTGCCGCTCGGGATCGTGCCGGTCGCGCTGGACGCGGCGACCGGCAAGGTGACGGCGCGCGGGCCGGAGGGCTGCCAGCGGTTCACCGTGCACGAGAAGAGCGGGAGTCTGCTCTGCCTGGACACCCGGAGCGGCGTGACCGTGCTGGACAGGACGACCCTGCGGGCCGTGCGGTCCTTCGGTGCGGGGGTGACGGCCGGTCCCGCCGTGAACGCGGACGGTCTGGTCGCGGTGGTCAGCGGTGGGCGGGTGGCCACGTACGACCTGGAGAGCGGCCGGGAGCGGTGGAGCTCCCCGCCGGCCGTGTCCGCATACCCGGCGCGGGTGTACTTCGCGGGTGACCGCGTCCTCACCGTGACGAAGGACGAGGTCCTCTCCTATCCGCAGGACGGGCCGACCTCGTCGAGCGACGTCAAGGACTTCCGGCCGAACCTGCCCGACGACTTCGACCCCCAGGCCGTCGGAGACGTCCTGCTGGCCGGCGGGGCGGCCTTCCTGGCCTTCCCCGACGGCCTCGTCCTCTCCGGCTACCTGCCCTGACGGACCGGCCCTCAGCCGTCCGCTCGGCGGTACTTGCGGACCGAGAGCGTGCGGAAGAGGGCGACGATCAGGATCGAGTAGATCAGCGACGCCCACACCGGGTACTGCATAGGCCAGGCGTCGGACGGTGAGACGCCCGGGTCGCCGAAGAGCGTGCGGCACGCCTGCACGGTGGCGCTGAAGGGGTTCCACTCGGCGATGGGCTGGAGCCAGGACGGCATCTGACTGGAGTCCACGAACGCGTTCGAGATGAACGTGACCGGGAAGAGCCAGATCAGGCCGCCGGAGGTCGCCGCCTCCGGGGTGCGGACCGAGAGGCCGATGAGGGCGCCGATCCAGGTGAAGGCGTAGCCGAGGAGCAGGAGCAGGCCGAAGCCGGCCATGACCCTGCCGAAGTTGGTCGGCTCCGCGTAGCCCGGGCGCCAGCCGATGATCAGCGCGACGATCGCGAGGACCAGGAGCGTCAGCGCCGTCTGGACGAGGTCGGCGAGGGTGCGGCCGGTGAGGACCGCGCCGCGCGCCATCGGCAGGGAACGGAAGCGGTCGATGAGGCCCTTGTGCATGTCGTCCGCGATGCCGGCGCCCGCGCCCGCCGTGGCGAAGGTGACGGTCTGGGCGAAGATGCCGGCCATCAGGAAGTTCTTGTAGACGTCCGGGTCGGTGCTGCCGCCGATGCTCATCGAGCCGCCGAAGACGTACGTGAAGAGGATCACGAACATCACCGGCTGGATCAGCCCGAACAGGATCATCTCCGGGATCCTGGTCATGCGGATGAGATTGCGCCGGGCGATGACCAGGGAGTCGTTCATCGTGCTCACTTGGCCTCCTCCTTCGTCTGGCGACGGCCGCGGCCGTCCTCGGCGCGCGAACCGCCGTTCTCCTCCTCCGTGAGCGCGGCCGCGTGACCGGTCAGCGAGATGAAGACGTCGTCGAGGGTGGGGCGGCGCAGGCCGATGTCGTCGATCTCGACGCCGACGGCGTCCAGGTCGCGGATGACCTCGGCGAGCAGCTTGGCGCCGCCGGAGACGGGGACGGTGAGCATGCGGGTGTGGTCCTCCACGGAGACCTCGTCCTGGCCCCGGTCCGCGATGCCGTACCGGCCGAGGACGGCTCGGGCGCCCGCGATCATCTCCGGTTCGTGCACGACGACCTCGACGCGCTCGCCGCCCGTCTGGGCCTTGAGCTGGTCGGAGGTGCCGCGCGCGATGACCTTGCCCTGGTCGACGACGCAGATGTCGTGGGCGAGGTGGTCGGCCTCTTCCAGGTACTGGGTGGTGAGGAGCAGCGTCGTACCGCCCGCGACGAGTTCCTTGATGACCTCCCAGAGCGCCTGCCGGTTGCGCGGGTCGAGGCCGGTGGTCGGCTCGTCCATGAACATGACCGGTGGGGAGACGACCAGGGCCGCCGCGAGGTCGAGGCGTCGGCGCATGCCCCCGGAGTACGTCTTGGCGGTGCGGTCGGCGGCGTCCGCGAGCCGGAACCGCTCGAGGAGCTCGTCGGCCCGGACCTTCGCCGCCTTCGCCTTCATCTGGTACAGCTGACCGACCATCTGGAGGTTCTCGCGGCCGGTGAGGTACTCGTCGACCGCGGCGAACTGGCCGGAGAGACCGATCGAGCGGCGGACCTTCTCGGGATGCTTGAGGACGTCGGTCCCGGCGACGACGGCCCTGCCGCTGTCGGGCTGGAGGAGTGTCGTCAGCACGCGCACGGTGGTGGTCTTCCCCGCGCCGTTCGGGCCGAGGAGGCCCAGGACAGTGCCCTCGGGTACGTCGAGATCGACGCCGTCCAGAGCTCGTACGTCGCCGAAGGTCTTCACCAGACCCTCGGCGTAGATCGCGCCTGGCATGTGGGTTCTCCCAGGGAGATTCGGGCGTTTCCTACCGATCGTAGGGTTGGCGGATGGCCTTCGCCCAGTGAATTTGTGACCCAGGCCACATGATCTTGGGTCTGTGCGCCCCCGAGTGCGCCCCCCCTGTGCCCTATGCCCTATGTCCTCGCCAGACGTCTGCGCAGGCCGACGGTCCTGCCCTCGTCGCCCAGGTGTTCCATCCAGTGGAGCGCCTTCCCCCAGCAGGTCTCGGCCTCCGACCGGTCGCCCAGGGCGGCGAGGGCGTCGCCGAGACCCGTGAGCGAGACGGCCTCGCTGTGCTGGTCCCCGCCCAGGCGCTGGAGGGCGAGGGCGCGCCGGTACGCCTCGACCGCCTCGGCCGGGCGGCCGGCCCCGCGCAGGACGTCGCCCCGGACCCGCAGGCCGATGGCGAGGCTGACGCGGTCGCACGTCGCTCGCTGGATCTCCTCCGCCCGGTCGAGCACGTCGAGGGCCTCGTCGTGGCGGTCCAGGTGGGCCAGCGCGTCCGCCATGTTGTTCAGCGTGGCGCAGCTCGACGGCTCCCAGACGAGGGACTCCCGGTAGTGGCGGAGTGCCGGCTCGTGGTCGCCGAGGTCGGTGAAGCACGTGCCGAGGTTGTTGAGGACGGCGGAGAGCTCGGCATCCCGGCCCGGCCTCCCCTCGTGGAGGCTCAGCACCCGGCGGAAGTAGGTGATCGCCTCGGCGGGGCGGCCGGCCTGCTTCACCTGGTTGCCGAGGCCGTTCAGCATCCAGGCCTCGGCCCGCTCGTCGCCGGCGGCCCTGGCCGCCGCCAGGCCGACGGTGTGCGTGCACAGCCAGTCGTCGTGGTGGCCGCCGAGCCTGAGGTACGCCCAGAGGGAGGCCGCCAGCTTCCACGACTGCGCGTGCAGGCCGGTCTCGTGGGCCAGGCTCACGGCGGCGACCAGCGTCTCCCGTTCCCGCTCGTACCATCCGTACGCCTCGTCGTAGCCGGTGAAGGAGACCGGCGGCCGCTGCGCGGGCTCCAGGGGTACGCGACGGCCGGCGGGTGCCACGCGGGCGGTGGCCGCGTCGGCGCCGCGCAGGCACCACTCGACGAGGCGCTCGACGGCCCGCGTGCGCTCCCTCTCGGTGTCCGTCTCCTCGGCCAGCTCCCTGGCGAGCTCCCGGAGCAGACAGTGGAACTGGTAGCGGCCCGGCGCGAGGGACTCCAGGAGGTGGGCGTCGACCAGCGCCTCCAGCCAGTCCTCGACGGACATCTCGTCGCAGTCGAGGAGGGCCGCCGCCGCGGCGGTCCCGAACGCCCCGCCCGGCATCAGGCCGAGCAGCCGGAACGCCCGCGCCGGGCCGGTGCGCTCCTGGGACTCCTGGAGGAGTTCGTAGCTCATCTGGAGCGCCGTGCGGACGTGGAGGTCGTCCGCGTACAGCTCCCGCAGGACGCGGCCGTGGCTGGTGAGCCGGTGGGCCAGGTCCTGCACCGACCAGGCGGGGCGCGCGGCGAGGCGCGACCCGGCGAGGCGCAGGGCCAGCGGCATCCCGCCGCAGGCGCGCAGCACCTCCGCCGTGGCGGACGGCTGGGCCGCGACCCGGTCCTCGCCGACGATCGACGCGAGGAGCCGGTGGGCCGCGTCGTCGGGCAGGGCCCCGAGGTCGATGCGTACCCCGGGGAAGCTGACCAGCCTGCGGCGGCTGGTCACCAGGACGGCGCTGCCGGCGGCGCCCGGCAGCAGCGGCCGTATCTGGGCCGCGTCGCCCGCGTCGTCCAGGAGGATCAGCATCCGCCGGCGGGCGATCAGGCTGCGGAACAGCGCGCTGCGGGCCTGGAGCCCGCTCGGCACCTCCTCCGGCGCCACGCCGAGCGTGCGGAGCAGCAGTCCGAGCGCGCTCTCGGGGGGCATGGGCATCGCCGTCATGCCGCCCAGGTCGAGGAAGATCTGGCCGTCGGGGAAGCGCTCGCGGATCTGGTGCGCCGCCCGCACCATCAGGGTCGTCTTGCCCATGCCGCCACTGCCGGAGACCCGGTGGACGAGGACCGTCGCCCCGTCGGGCCGGTCGGCCGCGGCCAGCTCTCCGACGATGCGGTCCAGCTCGTGCTCCCTGCCCGTGAAGTCGGCGGGAGAGGAGGGGAGTTGGTGCGGGACGGGGGCGGGGACGGGGTGGGTGGCGGCGGGTGGGTCCGTGAGGTCGGCGGGGGTCGGGAGCGGGGGCTCGGGGAGGGGTGGGGTGGGCGTCGTGGGCGGCTGTGGTGTGGGGGTCCGCTGTGCGGTGGGCGCTGCGGAGGCCTGGGGCGCCGTGGACGTCCTGGGGGCCGTGAGCGCGGGGTCGAGCGTCAGGATGCGGCGGTGCAGTTCCACGAGCCCCGGCTCCGGGTCGACGCCCAGCTCCCGGCGGATCGTCCGGCGGGCGGTGTCGTACGCGAGGAGGGCGTCGGCCTGCCGGCCGCTGCGGTGGAGGGCCAGCATCAGCTGGCCGACGAACGTCTCGCGCAGCGGGTGGGCGGCGACCAGTGCGGCGAGCTCGGCGGCGATGCCCTGGTGTCTGCCCAGGTGCAGATCGGCCTCGTAGCCCCACTCCAGCACCTGGAGCCTGGCCTCCTCCAGACGCCTCACGACCGGTTCGCGTTCGGTGTCGGGCAGGGGTACGTCGGAGAGCGGCGCTCCCCGCCACAGGGCGAGCGCCGAGCGCGTCAGCGCCTCGACCGCCGCCCAGTCCTCGGCCAGGCGCGCCGTCCTCGCCCGGCAGAGGTACCGGTCGAAGCGGGTGACGTCCAGCTCGTCGTCCAGGACCCGCAGCCGGAAGCCGGCCGGGGTGACCTGGATGCGGTCGCCGCTCTCGTCCAGATCGCGCCGGAGGCGGGCGACGTGGTTGTGGAGCGAGGCGCGCGCGGTGGCCGGAACGGACTCCCCCCAGATCGCGGTCTTCACGGTGTCCCAGGACACCGGCGAGTCGCCCCGCAGCAGCAGCACGGCCAGCAGGGCCCGTGCCTTCGGCGTACCGATCCGCCGGGGCGTGCCCTCGGCGTCCTCCACGACGAAAGAACCCAACAGCCCGAAACGCACGGCGACCATCCCCCCAAGGCCGTCCACCAGCCGCCAGGGTGGTGATCCGACGAACGCATCGTAGGCGCGGGCCGGGTGATTCGTGAGGGGGTTTCCGCATGGTGGGCGCGTCGTCGTCCCAGGGACGCGGGAGGTCCCGGGACGACCGCTTCCGGCCACTGGTCCGCTCCCCCGTTGGCGGTCCGTTGGTGGGCCGTTGGACCCGCGGGCGAGGCTGTGGCTCCTGGCGGGAACGACTGATCGGGGGATCGGGGATGGCTGCGAACGGTGGCCGGGGATGCGCGGGCTGCGAGGCCGCGCCCTGGGCGGAGCTGACGGCCGAGATGCGGCGGATCAAGTGCGCCGCGGAGCTCAGTTACGGCAAGCTCGCGCAGCGCACGCACTACAGCCGTTCCTCGTGGGAACGGTTCCTGAACCAGAAGCAGTTGCCGACCCGGATCGCGGTCGAGCAGTTCGCGGCGGCGTCCGGGCAGGACCCCCGGCCGCTCCTGGTCCGCCTGGAGCACTCGCTCGCGCACGAGGCGGCCGGGCGCGGGGCCGGTGGGGTCGCGGGGCCCGTCGGCGCTCTCGCGCCCGCCCCGCGCTCCGGGGCGCCGGCACGTCGCCGTCCCGGCCCGGCGGGTGCCGTCCGGCCTCTCGGTCTGGTCGTGGCGGGCGCCCTGCTCGGCGGCCTGGCCGCCGAGCTGACCCGGGCGGCCCGGCTCCATCGCCCGCGCTGACGGGGAGGCACCGCCGCACCGCGAGCCGCGCGCCGCGGGTCAGTCGAGGACCGTGTAGCCCGCGTCCCGCAGCGCCTCCGCCACCTCCCGGCAGTGCTCCGGGCCCTTCGTCTCCAGGTGGAGCTCGACCTCCGCCTCCGTCAGGCCCAGGCGCGGGTCCGTCCGCACGTGGCTCACGTCGAGGACGTTCGCGTCGACCACCGTGAGGACCGCGAGCAGGGTCGCGAGCGCCCCCGGCCGGTCCGTCACCCGCAGCCGCAGGCTCAGGTAGCGGCCCCCGGCGGCCATGCCGTGCCGCAGGATCCGCTGGAGCAGCAGCGGGTCGACGTTCCCGCCGGACAGGATCGCGACCACGGGCCCCTGGAAGGCCTTCGGGTCGGCGAGGAGGGCGGCCACGGGGCTGGCGCCGGCCGGTTCGACGACCAGTTTGGCCCGCTCCAGGCAGAGCAGCAGCGCCGAGGACAGGTCGTCCTCGGAGACGGTGCGGACCTCGTCCACGTACTCCTGGATCAGGGCGAACGGCACGTCGCCCGGGCGCCCGACCTTGATCCCGTCCGCCATCGTCACCGGCGACTCGATCACCACCGGATGCCCGGCGGCCAGCGACGGCGGGTACGCGGCCGCGCCCTCCGCCTGCACGCCGATCACCTTCACGTCCGGGCGCAGCGACTTCACCGCGAGCCCCACGCCGGCCGCGAGGCCGCCGCCGCCGATGCCCACGAGGATCGTCCGGACCTCCGGGCACTGCTCCAGGATCTCCAGGCCGACCGTGCCCTGCCCGACGATGATGTCGGGGTGGTCGAAGGGGTGGATGAAGACGGCCCCGGTCTCCCGCGCGTACCGCTCGGCCGCCGCGAGCGTCTCGTCCACGACATGGCCGTGCATCCGGACCTCGGCGCCGTACTCCCGGGTCGCCGCGACCTTCGGCAGCGGGGCGCCGACGGGCATGAAGACGGTCGCGTGCACCCCGAGGAGTTTCGAGGCGAGCGCGACGCCCTGCGCGTGGTTGCCCGCAGAGGCGGCGACGACCCCGGCGGCCCGCTCCTCGGGCCGCAGGCCCGCGATCCGCACGTACGCCCCGCGCAGCTTGAAGGAACCGGTCCGCTGGAGGTTCTCGCACTTGAGGTGGACGGGCGCCCCCACCAGCGACGACAGATGGCGGCTGCCCTCCATCGCGGTCACCCGCGCCACCCCGGACAGCATCTTCTGTGCCGCGCGCACGTCGTCCAGCATGAGGTGGTGCAAGGGGTCTCGCGTACGGAAGCTCATGACAGCAAGTCTCGCAGCTCACCGCCCTCGTGGCCGCCCGGCGGGCAGGTGCCGAATCCGGTTTGCGCAGCCCCGGTACGGACCCCCTCGGGTCCGCGTACTCTGTCCCCCACCGACCGACCACCCCCGCACGAGAGAGACCCACAGCCATGCCCACATCTCAGGACATGACGACTGAGCTCGACCCCGGTCTCCTCGACGCCCTCCAGCACCAGGTGGCCGTCTTCGCCCGCCGGGCCGAGCAGACCCGCCTCGGCGGCACGGGGCAGCTCCGCAACTCCATGGACCGGGCCGCCTACCTCCTCCTCAACCGGCTGGACCAGGAAGGGCCGATGGGCGTCAAGGCGCTCGCGGCGGGCATGGGGATCGACTCGTCCACGGTCACCCGGCAGGTCGCCCCGCTCGTCGACACGGGCCTGGTCAAGCGGACCTCGCACCCGGAGGACGGGCGCGCGGTCGTGCTCCAGCTGTCGCCGCGCGGCCTCGCCCGCCTGGAGGAGGTCCGTTCCTCGCGCCGCCAGCTGATGGTGGAGGTCACGGACGGCTGGACGCAGGCCGAGCGCGAGTCCTTCTGCACCCTGCTCACGCGCTTCAACACCGCCCTGTCCGCACGGCAGTCGGCCCACTCGGGCCACGGCTCGGGCGCCACGGGGACGGAGTCCGCGCCGACCTCTTGACCCCCGGCCTCCCACTGCCCTCCTATGAGGGGGTGCGAGAGCATCGAACCGGCCATCGTCCACGCAGCGAACAGGCCCACCGCACCCGGGAGTTCGAGGCGTTCGTGGCCGGGGCGGCGGGGCGGCTGCTGCATGCCGCGACGCTGCTCACCGCCGAGTCCCGCACCGCCAACCCGCATGCCAGGGCCCTGCTGAGCGCCTCTCTCGCCCATACGTACGCGGTGTGGGGGCGGCTGCGGGACGAGGACCCGTACGACCTCGCGCGCCGCGATCTCGCCGCCCGCTTCGCCCGCACCGCGTGGCGGCACCACGGCGGACAGGGCCCGCTGGCCGCGCTCGGCCCGCAGGAACGGCTCGTGGTCGTGCTCCGGCTGTACGAAGGCGTGGCCGAGGAGCAGGTCGCGGCGCTGCTCGGGCTCTCCGAGGCGCGCGTCCGCGCCGTCTGCGCGCGCTCGGTCGCCGCGCTCCGGGCGGCGGCGCGCACCCCGCGACGGGAGGCCGCGGCGTGAGCCGGCACGAGGACAAGGAGGCGGCGGTCCGGCGGATGCTGGACACCCCGCACCCGCCGGTGCCCGCCGACCTCGCCGTACAGGCCGTGGAACGCGGGTCACGGCGGGCCCGCCGGGACCGGCTGGCGCGCCGGGTGCTGTGGGGCCTGTTCGTCGTCGCCGCGTTCGCGTTCGTGGTGTGGGCGTCGGTGGAGCGGCCGTGGGAGGTCCCGCCGGCGGAGACGACACCACCGCTCGAAGGCTGGTGAGCCCGGGCGGCGGACTCGAAGGGTGGTCCGGAAGAGACGGTCTAGCCTGGAGGAGGGGCCGTCTGGAGGTCGACATGGCCAGGAAAGCGACAGACTGCCGGGACACCCCGAGCGTCTCCGGCTGCTCGCTCTACATCTCGGGCGAGGAGGAGGAGGTGCTGCGGGCAGCCGTCGAGCACATGGTCTCCGTCCACGAGCACACGGATACCCCCGAGTTGCGCGAAGAGGTCCGAGGCTCGCTGAAGGACTCGGTGCCCGGGACCTGAGCGCGGGTCCAGGACCTGAGCGCGGGAGGGCCCGGCCCCGGGGAGCGCGGGCCCTCCGTATCGGCTGCTAGCCCAGGGCCTGGCGGAGGTCCGCGAGCAGGTCCTCGACGTTCTCGATGCCCACGGAGAGCCGGACCAGGTCGGCCGGGACCTCCAGGGCGGAGCCCGCGACGCTGGCGTGCGTCATGCGGCCCGGGTGCTCGATGAGCGACTCGACGCCGCCCAGCGACTCACCGAGCGTGAACAGCTGCGCACGGTTGCAGACCTCGACCGCCGCGGCCTCGCCGCCCTCGACGCGGAAGGAGATCATGCCGCCGAAGGAGCGCATCTGCTTGGCCGCGACCTCGTGGCCCGGGTGCTCGGGCAGGCCCGGGTAGAGGACCTGGGTGACCTTCGGGTGCTGGGTCAGCATCTCGACGATCTTCGTCGCGTTCTCGCTGTGCCGGTCCATGCGCACCGCGAGCGTCTTGATGCCGCGCAGCACGATCCACGAGTCGAAGGGCCCGGCGACCGCCCCCATCGCGTTCTGGTGGTACGCGAGCTCCTCGCCGAGCGCCTCGTCGGCCGTCACGAGCGCGCCGCCGACGACGTCCGAGTGACCGCCCATGTACTTGGTGAGCGAGTGCACGACGACGTCCGCACCGAGCGCCAGCGGCTGCTGGAGGTAGGGCGAGGCGAAGGTGTTGTCGACGACGAGCTTCACGCCGGCCTGGCGGGCGACGCCCGCGACGGCCTCGATGTCGGTGATGCCGAGGAGCGGGTTCGACGGGGTCTCGACCCAGATCAGCTTCGTACGGTCGTTGACGGCGTCCCGCACGGAGTCGATGTCCGAGGTGTTCGCCACGGAGAAGTCGACGCCCCAGCGCTCCACGACCTTGGCGAAGAGCCGGAAGGTGCCGCCGTAGGCGTCGTTCGGGATGACCACGTGGTCGCCGGGGGCGAGGAGGGTGCGCAGCAGGCAGTCCTCGGCGGCGAGCCCGGAGGCGAAGGCGAGACCGCGTCGGCCGCCCTCCAGGGCCGCCAGGTTCTCCTCCAGGGCGGTACGGGTCGGGTTCGCGCTGCGGCTGTACTCGTATCCGCCGCGCAGCCCGCCCACGCCGTCCTGCTTGTAGGTGGACACCTGGTAGATGGGCGGGACGACCGCGCCGGTCAGCGGGTCGGCGGTGTTGCCCGCGTGGATCGCGCGGGTCTCGAAGTTCTGGTGAGAGTGCTGGTCGCTCATGGGTCAGGAGCGTAGTGCCGAGCGACCGCCGCCGCTTCGTTCGTCTCACCGGGTGTCCTGGACAATGGACGCATGGAGATTCTCTGGTTCCTGATCGCGCTGGTGCTGCTGGTCAGCATCCTCGGCCCCTACCTGCGCCGTCGCAGGGGTGGTGTCGGGATCCGACAGGTCGCGCCGGGCGCGCCGGACGCGGCGGATCCGGAGGCGTACGGCTTCGTACGACAGGAGGAGCAGGACGTGCGGCTGCCCGGCGCCGACGACGACCTGCTGCACGTCCTCGACGTCGTCCAGGCCACCCAGGAGTGGCGGGCGGCCTCGCGGCTGCTCGCCGAGACCGACAAGGACGGCGAGGTCCGCTGGCAGCGCGTCCAGGCCTTCGCCGGCGCGGCCTCCCTGGAGCTCCAGGAGAAGCCCGGCGTGGGTGGGTCCTGGCTGCGGGCCTGGCGGGCGGACGCGCCGAAGGACCCGGGCGCGGCGGCCGTGCACGCCGAGTTCCTGGTCCAGCAGGCGTGGCGCTCCTCGTCGGCGGGGACCGACGACTTCCGGATCATCCTGGAGGAGGCGCTGAAGGTCACCGAGGAGGCGGCGCTGCTCGCGCCCGGCGACCCCGTCCCCTACATCACGCAGCTGGCCGTGGCACGCGGCCTCGGCTACAGCCACGAGCAGTTCGACCAGGTGTGGGCGAAGGTCATCGACCGGGCTCCGCAGCACATGGGGGCGCATCTGGCGGCCCTGCACTACTGGTGCGAGAAGTGGCACGGTTCGCGCGAGGAGGCCGACCACTTCGCGACGACGGCCGCGGCGCGCGCCCCGCGGGGCTCGCTCCTTGCGGCGCTGCCGCTGTTCGCGGTGTACGAGCACGTGCCGGACGTGGTGCTCGTGCAGGACTTCTTCCGTACGGCCGTGGTGAGCAAGGCGACGGAGGGCGCTCTGTACGCCGTCCACTCGGCGCGGCCCGACGACCCGATGCTCGCGCACGTCCGCCATCTGCTGGTCTGGTTCCTGGTGCGCGGTGAGCGCTGGGCGGAGGCCATGCACCAGCTGGTGCACATCGACGGGCACGTGGGCGCGGTGCCGTGGACGCTGAGCGGTGACCCGGCGGCCGAGTACACGGTCTTCCGGAACCTGGCGGTGGCGGGGTACGAGGCGAACGGCGGCAGCCCGGTGACGCTGCCGCGCTGAGGCGCGCCGGCCGGGTTCGCGTCGGGAGGGCCGGGGGGAATCCCTCCCGGCCCTCCTTTGTTGTGAGGACTGCCGACCGTCGAGGAGAGATGCAGCATGTTCCTGTCCCGCACCCCCGTCCTCCCCACCCCCGAGCAGGCCCTGCGCGGTCGCCCGGAGCCGGAGTTCTCCGTCCCGGAGCGCCACACGGTCCTCGGCAACGCGCTCCTCGGCCCCTACCCGGAGGGCCTGGAGGTCGCCGACTTCGCCCTGGGCTGTTTCTGGGGCGCCGAGCGCAAGTTCTGGCAGACCGAGGGCGTCTGGACGACCCTCGTCGGCTACCAGGGCGGCCACACGCCGAACCCGGCGTACGAGGAGGTGTGCTCCGGTCTGACCGGCCACACCGAGGTCGTCCGGGTCGTCTTCGACCCGTCGAAGGTCTCGTACGAGTCCCTCCTGAAGCTCTTCTGGGAGTCCCACGACCCGACGCAGGGCTTCCGCCAGGGCAACGACGTGGGCACCCAGTACCGCTCCGCGGTCTACACCCACACGCCCGAGCAAGCCACGAAGGCCGAGGCCTCCCGCGCGGCCTACCAGAAGGTCCTGGCGGGCTCCGGCTACGGCGAGATCACCACGACCGTCCTGCCGGCGGACGAGGAGCGCCCGTTCTATCCGGCGGAGGCGTACCACCAGCAGTATCTGGACAAGAACCCGGCGGGCTACTGCGGCATCGGCGGCACCGGTGTCTCCTGCCCGATCGGCGTCGCCGGGGCGCCGGGGGCGTGACCTCGGCCGATGCCCCCGCCGGCACGGGCGGGGGCATCGGGCTCCGGAGAACCCCAACAGCGTCGGTTTCCGGCGGTGTTACGCTGACGCCATGCAGTTCTGCCACTCTCAGGCCCGTTACATGAGGCTGCGCCGCTCCTAGCGGCGGGCCCCTCTTCACGCGTCTCGATCTTCGCGCGTCCGCGCCTTCCCGCGCCGGCACTCGCGCTCTCGCGTTCGTTCAGGCCCTCCGCTTCCGGGTCCCGCCGGTGCGGCTCTTCGTGCTGCTCCGGCTCCGAACGGTTTCGCGGAGCAGACTCATGCCATTTTCCCCGCAGGGCGGCCGACACGAGCTCGGTCAGAACTTCCTCGTCGACCGGTCAGTGATCGACGAGATCGACGGCCTGGTGGCCAGGACCAAGGGTCCGATACTGGAGATCGGTCCGGGTGACGGCGCCCTGACCCTGCCGCTGAGCAGGCACGGCAGGCCGATCACCGCCGTCGAGCTCGACGGCCGGCGCGCGCAGCGCCTCGGTGTCCGCACCCCTGGTCATGTGACCGTGGTGCACCACGACTTCCTGCAGTACCCGCTGCCGCGCAACCCGCACGTGGTCGTCGGCAACGTCCCCTTCCATCTGACGACGGCGATCATGCGGCGGCTGCTCGACGCCCAGCACTGGCACACCGCCGTCCTCCTCGTCCAGTGGGAGGTCGCCCGGCGCCGGGCCGGCGTCGGCGGGTCGACCCTGCTGACGGCCAGCTGGGCGCCCTGGTACGAGTTCGACCTGCACTCCCGGGTCCCCGCGCGGGCCTTCCGTCCGATGCCGGGCGTGGACGGAGGAGTACTGGCCATCCGGCGGCGGTCCGCGCCGCTCGTGGGCCAGGTGAAGACCTACCAGGACTTCGTGCGCCAGGTGTTCACCGGCAAGGGGAACGGGCTGAAGGAGATCCTGCGGCGGACCGGGCGGATCTCGCAGCGGGACCTGGCGACCTGGCTGCGGAGGAACGAGATCTCGCCGCACGCGCTGCCCAAGGACCTCAAGCCCGGGCAGTGGGCGTCGCTGTGGGAGCTGACCGGCGGTACGGCCGACGGCTCCTTCGACAGTACGGCGGGCGGTGGCGCGGCCGGATCGTACGGGGCTGCGCGGGTCGGGGCCGGTCACCCGGGCGGCCGGGTGTCCGCGAGCCGGCGGGGCGTGCCGCAGGCGCGGCGCGGCCGGGGGCATGCCGTGCGGAGCTCCACGGGGACCGAGCCGAGGTGGGGCAGGGGGCGGCCGGAGAGCGCGTGAGCCGTCCCCGGACTACCTGTCCGCCTCCCGCTCCAGACCAGCGGGAGGCGGACAGGGGCATGCCCGCCGGGCGGCTAGCGGCCCGTGCGGCGTCCGTACGACGAGCCTCGCGCGCCCTGGCGCCCCTTGGTCTGCCGGACCTGTGCGCGGGGTGCGCAGGGGTCGCCGCCGCGCGTGGGGCCGTATCTGCGGCCCCCGGGCACGGCGGCCCTGTTCGGCTCCGAGTCGTAGTCCCTGCCGCCGGCGCCACCGCCCTGGCCCGGGATGCGGGTGCCGGTCGCCCCCGGCGCGTAACCCGGCTGGGAGGCCTGGAAAAGGGCGATCCATTGGGTGAGCGTGAGGTCCTTCGGCAGTCCGCCGTCCGGAATTCCGTGGCGGTCGGCGAGGGAACGGTAGGTCCGCTTGGGGATGTGGCGCCGGAGGATCTCCGCGAGGCCCCGTCCGGGGCCGGTGAAGACGGCTTCGGCGAAGTTCTGGAAGGCGCGGCTCGCGCTCTCGGGCAGCAGCGGCTGGGGGCGTCGCCTGATCGTCAGGACGCCGCCGTCGACCCGGGGCATCGGACGGAACGACGAGGCGCGGACGCGGTCGTGGACCGCGAACTCGTACCAGGGGGCCCAGGAGGTCGTGAGCAGCGATCCGCCGCTGCGACCGGCGCGTTTGCGGGCGACCTCCCACTGCACTATCAGGGCCGCCGACTGCCAGTTCGTCGATTCCAGGAGACTCCGGAGGATCTGGGTCGTGATGCCGAAGGGAACGTTTCCGACCACGGTGTCGATATCGCGCGGGATACGGAAGTCGAGGAAATCACCCTGGAATACGGTGACCCTCTCCCCTTCGAATTTCCGCCGCACATGCGCGGCCCAGTGCGGGTCCATCTCCACGACCGTCACGGTATCGAAGGAGCGCACCAACTCCTCGGTTATCGCACCCTTTCCGGGGCCGATTTCGAGAACGTTCCGACCGTCCCCCTCGACATGCGTGACGAGATTACGCACGGCTCTGTCGTCCTGGAGGAAGTTCTGGCCTAATTCGCGGCGGAGGGTGTCGCGGTCCGCTCGCCTCGGTATGGAGTCGCGCATTGGCATGAACGATCCCCTCCCTGGGATGCCGTGGTCAATGGACTTGGCACGGACCATACCTCACGGTCCGTCGGACGACCGGGGAAGAAGTTCGCGCACGGGCGTTCCGGAGTACGGGAGTTGTGAACGTCCGCGACGGAGTCGGTCGCGGCTTGGCGGGCGGTAACGAGCGAGGTCCGGAGGAACGCGACGAAGCAGCCGAACCCCAAGTGAGGTGCGACGGAGTGACATTGGGGGCATACGGAGGGTTGTCGTGCGGAGAGCACTCAACGAGGCTCCAGGAGGGAGGGGTTGAAACCGCCACCGACCGGCCTTCGCCGTCCGCACGGCCGGAGTATGTCATGTCGGGGGTGAAATCAAGCCATTCCCCCGGGATCGGCTGTTACCCATCTCTTTACCTGGCTTGGATTTCACGACCCTTGGTACAGAGCGGGAGACGACGCGACACCATGGGGACCACGCACACCGCGATCGCCACCCCCGGCCATCCCGACAAGGGGGGTCCGGCTCGCCTCCCGACACCCGTGGCCTGGGGTACACACCAGGTATAGGGGGAACCTAGGGGGAGCATAGGGGGGGTGCCCTGGGGTTGGGTGAAAGCGCGGCTTCCGGAGACGGAGCCGGATGTCTTCAGCCGGAATTACCAGGACCGGTGCGAGAACACCGGTGACAGGGCGTGGGGCGGCAGCGTGGGACACGGGGGAAGTGCGGGTCCGACGGGGGTTGCCCCCTGCCGGCCCTGATCATGCGGAGCACTCCTTCTCTCGTGCTTCCACCGGTGATGTGCGCGCCGAATTGATTCGTGGAGAGATGTCGACAGTGTCCAAGAGTGAGTCCGAGGAATTCGTGTCCGTGTCGAACGACGCCGGTTCCGCGCACGGCACAGCGGAACCCGTCGCCGTCGTCGGCATCTCCTGCCGGGTGCCCGGCGCCCGGAACCCGAGAGAGTTCTGGGAACTCCTGGCGGCGGGCGGCCAGGCCGTCACCGACGTCCCCGCGGACCGCTGGAACGCCGGCGACTTCTACGACCCGGACCGCTCCGCCCCCGGCCGCTCGAACAGCCGGTGGGGCGGGTTCATCGAGGACGTCGACCGGTTCGACGCCGCCTTCTTCGGCATCTCGCCCCGCGAGGCCGCGGAGATGGACCCGCAGCAGCGGCTCGCCCTGGAGCTGGGCTGGGAGGCCCTGGAGCGCGCCGGGATCGACCCGTCCTCGCTCACCGGCACCCGCACCGGCGTCTTCGCCGGCGCCATCTGGGACGACTACGCCACCCTGAAGCACCGCCAGGGCGGCGCCGCGATCACCCCGCACACCGTCACCGGCCTCCACCGCGGCATCATCGCGAACCGGCTCTCGTACACGCTCGGGCTCCGCGGCCCCAGCATGGTCGTCGACTCCGGCCAGTCATCGTCGCTCGTCGCCGTCCACCTCGCGTGCGAGAGCCTGCGGCGCGGCGAGTCCGAGCTCGCCCTCGCCGGCGGCGTCTCGCTGAACCTGGTGCCGGACAGCATCATCGGGGCGAGCAAGTTCGGCGGCCTCTCCCCCGACGGCCGCGCCTACACCTTCGACGCGCGCGCCAACGGCTACGTACGCGGCGAGGGCGGCGGTTTCGTCGTCCTGAAGCGCCTCTCCCGGGCCGTCGCCGACGGCGACCCGGTGCTCGCCGTGATCCGGGGCAGCGCCGTCAACAACGGCGGCGCCGCCAAGGGCATGACGACCCCCGACGCGCAGGCGCAGGAGGCCGTGCTCCGCGAGGCCCACGAGCGGGCCGGGACTGCGCCGGCCGACGTGCGGTACGTCGAGCTGCACGGCACGGGCACCCCCGTGGGCGACCCGATCGAGGCCGCTGCGCTCGGCGCCGCCCTCGGCACCGGCCGCCCGGCCGGACAGCCGCTCCTGGTCGGCTCGGTCAAGACGAACATCGGCCACCTGGAGGGCGCGGCCGGCATCGCCGGCCTCATCAAGGCCGTCCTGGCGGTCCGCGGGCGCGCGCTGCCCGCCAGCCTGAACTACGAGACCCCGAACCCGGCGATCCCGTTCGAGGAACTGAACCTCCGGGTGAACACGGAGTACCTGCCGTGGGAGCCGGAGCACGACGGGCAGCGGATGGTCGTCGGCGTGTCCTCGTTCGGCATGGGCGGCACGAACGCGCATGTGGTGCTCGAAGAGGCCCCGGTGGTTGTCGAGGGTGCTTCGGTCGGGGAGCCGTCGGTCGGCGGGTCGTCGGTCGGCGGGTCGGCGGCCGGCGGGTCGGCGGTCGGCGGGTCGTGGGTCGGCGGCGGTGTGACGCCTTGGGTGGTGTCGGCGAAGTCCGCTGTCGCGCTCGACGCGCAGATCGAGCGGCTTGCCGCGTTCGCCTCGCGGGGTCGTACGGATGGTGTCGACGCGGGTGCTGTCGACGCGGGTGCTGTCGACGCGGGTGCTGTCGACGCGGGTGCTGTCGCTCGCGTACTGGCCGACGGGCGTGCTCAGTTCGAGCACCGGGCCGTCGTCGTCGGCAGCGGGCCGGACGACCTGGCGGCCGCGCTGGCCGCGCCCGAGGGTCTGGTCCGGGGCGTGGCCTCCGGTGTGGGCC
>NZ_BJMN01000060.1 GCF_006539185.1 Streptomyces gardneri | reverse complement strand
CGCGGCCATCACGGCGCGGGGCTCCGCCGAGGCCGAGGCCATGGAGAAGAAGGCCGACGCCTTCGCCCGGTACGGTGACGCCGCCGTCCTCCAGATGCTCGTCGAGGTCCTGCCGCAGGTCGTCGCCAAGGCGTCCGAGCCGCTGTCGGCCATCGACAAGCTGACCGTCATCTCCACCGACGGGGCCAGCCAGTTGACCCGTACCGTCACCGACAACGTCGCCCAGGGCATGGAACTCCTCTCCTCCACCACGGGCGTCGACCTCGCCCAGCTCCTCCAGGGCTTCACCCAGCGGAAGCCGGTCCCCGCACCGGCACCGGCACCGGCACCGGCCACCGCCGGCACTCCGGTCGAGATCGGCGAGTAGGGCACACTCGTCGGGAGCGGACTCCCAGAGACAGGATCGTGAGGCGGACGTGCCATTCGGGGTGGGCGTGCCAGGCGATGTGCCAGGCGGGCCGGACATGCCACGCGAACCGGACATGCCATGTGGGCCGGACATGCCATGTGGGCCGGACGTGCCGCGCGGGCCGGACGGGAATCCTCCGGCCGCGGGGCAGCACGCCCAGCCCGCCTGGGAGTTGCTCCTGCCGGCGGCCGGCGCCCCGGCCCGGCGGCGGGGGCGGGCCCTGCAGGAGGCCTTGCGCGACGCGGTGCGCTCGGGGCGGCTGACGCCAGGGACCCGGCTGCCGTCGAGCCGTGAGCTCGCGGCCGACCTCGGTGTCTCACGGGGCCTGGTCACCGAGGCCTACGAACAGCTCACCGCCGAGGGGTATCTGCGCAGCGACCGGGGCGCGGGGACCTGGGTGGGCGGTGCCGCTCGCTCGGCCGTGCGCGGGGTCCGCGACCCGGCGCCCGGGGTGCCCGGGGTCCTGGTGGACTTCCGTCCGGGCACCCCCGACCTGTCGCTCTTCCCGAGAGCCGCGTGGGCGGCGGCCCAGCGGTCCGTCATGACGCGGCTGCCGCACCCCGCGCTCGGCTACCCGGACCCGCGCGGACTGCCCGAACTGCGCGAGGCGCTGGCCGGGATGCTGGCCCGGCGGCGGGGCGTGGTGGCCGATCCCGAGCGGGTCGTGGTCTGTTCGGGCGTGGCGCAGGCGTCGACGCTGCTCGGCTTCGTCCTGCGGGCGCGGGGGCTGCGCACCGTGGGCATCGAGGATCCGGGCAGCCCGGAGCACGGACGGCTGTTCGCCGCGACCGGCATGGACACGGTGTGGCTGCCGCTGGACGAGGAGGGGCTGCGGCCCGGGCCGCTCACCGCCTCCGGGGTGCGCGCGGTGGTCGTGACGCCCTCGCACCAGTTCCCGTCCGGGATCAGCTGGTCGGCGGAGCGGCGCGCCGCGCTCCTCGACTGGGCGCGGACGGTGGACGGATACGTCCTGGAGGACGACTACGACGGGGACTTCCGCTACGACCGTGCGCCGGTGGGCGCGCTCCAGGGGCTCGACCCGGAGCGCGTCGCGTACGCGGGCTCGGTCAGCAAGTCGCTGGCGCCGGGGATGCGGCTGGGCTGGATGCTCGTCCCGGGGGAGCTCCTCGGCGAGGTCGTCGAGCGGAAACGGACGATGGACCTCGGTAATCCCGTACTCGATCAGGCCACGCTCGCGGAGTTCGTGACGCGCGGCGGGTACGACCGGCAGCTGCGGCGCTGTCAGCGTGCCTACCGGGAGCGGCGGGACGCGCTGCTCGCCGCGCTCGACGAGCATCTGCCGGGCACGCGGGTGAGCGGGATCGCGGCCGGACTGCACGTCATCGCGCGCGTGCCGGGGCGGTTCGGGCCGCCCGCGCGGTTCCTGGCGCGGGCGGCGGAGGCGGGCGTGGCGCTGCGGCCCCTGGAGGAGTACGGCACGGAGCGGCCCGTCGACGGGGACGTACGGCTGGTCCTCGGGTACGCGCATCTGGCGCCCTCGGCCATCGCCCGGGGCGTCCGGCTCGTGGCGGGGGCGGTCGGCAGGGAGTGACGGGCCGGCAGTGACGGGCCGGGAGTGATCTGTTCACGCGGGGTTCGCGCGGGCGCCGCCCCCGGCCGTTAGGCAGGGTGCGGCGGCGCGACTCCCGCGCCCGGACGCGCTTCCGGAGGTCTTCCATGTCCCACCCCGTGCCCGGTTCCTCCCCCACGCCCCCTTCCACTCCCCCTCCGTCTACGTCTCCGTCTCCCGGGCGGCGCGGTCTGCTGCGCGGGTCGCTGGCCGCCTCGGCGGCTCTCGCGCTCGGCGGCGCGGGCATGGCGGCGCCGGCGTTCGCGCTCTCGGGGCGGCCGCGCGCCGGCTGGGGTGTGCAGACGGGCGACGTCACGGCCTCCTCCGGTCTGGTGTGGGTCCGTGCGGACCGGCCCGCGCGCATGCTCGTCGAGACCTCGGCGAGCGAGTCGTTCCGGCGGGTACGCCGGCACCACGGGCCGCTCGTCGGCGCGGGCACGGACTTCACCGGCACGACCGCGCTGCGCGGACTGCCGGCCGGCGAGCAGATCCACTACCGGGTGACGCTGGCCGACCCGGACGACCCGCGCCGGACGGGCGAGCCGGTCGTCGGCACCTTCCGCACGGCCCCGGAACGGCGCCGTGACGGGGTCCGCTTCCTGTGGTCGGGGGACATCGCGGGCCAGGGCTGGGGCATCAACCCGGACATCGGCGGCTTTCGCGCGTACGAGGAGATGCGCCGCCTCGACCCCGACTTCTTCCTGTGCAGCGGCGACTCGATCTACGCCGACGGGGTCATCCAGCCGAGCGTGACGCTGCCCGACGGGCGGATCTGGCGGAACGTCACGACGCCGGAGAAGTCGAAGGTCGCGGAGACGCTCGCCGAGTACAGGGGCAACTTCCGGTACAACCTGCTCGACCACAACGTCCGGGCGTTCAACGCGCAGGTGCCGTCGGTGGTGCAGTGGGACGACCACGAGGTGCGCAACAACTGGTACCCGGGCCAGATCCTGGACGACGTGCGGTACTCGGAGAAGGACGTGGACGTCCTCGCGGCCCGCGCGCTGCGGGCCTTCGGCGAGTACACGCCGGTGTCCACCCTCCACGCGCGCGGGGGCGCGGAGGCGCGCGCGGGTCGGATGCACCGGGTGGTGCGGTACGGCCCGCTGCTCGACGTGTTCGTGCTCGACATGCGGTCGTACCGGAACGCCAACTCCCCCGGTCGGCAGGCCGACGACACCACCGGAATCCTGGGCGCGGAGCAGCTGGCTTGGCTGAAGCGGGAGCTGGCCGCGTCGACGGCGGTGTGGAAGGTGCTCGCCGCGGACATGCCGCTCGGGCTCGTCGTGCCGGACGGCTCCGCGAACTTCGAGGCGGTCGCGCAGGGCGACCCGGGCGCGCCGCTGGGCCGTGAGCTCCAGATCGCGGAGCTGCTGCGGTTCGTGAAGCACCGCCGGATCACCGGCACGGTGTGGCTGACGGCGGACGTGCACTACACGTCGGCGCAGCACTACGCGCCGGAGCGGGCGGCCTTCCAGGACTTCGCGCCCTTCTGGGAGTTCGTGTCCGGGCCGCTGGCGGCGGGCGGGTTCCCGGCGAACGCGCTGGACGCGACCTTCGGTCCGGAACGGGTGTTCGTCCGGGCGCCGGAGCGGGCGAACCTGTCGCCGATGGAGAGCCCGCAGTACTTCGGCGAGGTCGACATCGACGGACACAGCGGCGAACTGACGGTACGGCTCCGGGCGGAGGGCGGGTCGGTGCTGTTCAGCAAGGTGCTGCGGCCGGGGCTCGTCGGACAGTAACGGCCGGTCGTCGGAGTCGGTACTCGTCGGAGTACGCGCGCCCGTCGGGGGCGGTGCGGGGACGGCCCCGGGTCATTGTCAGTGGGGCGCCCTACCGTTTTCCTCATGACGCGATCCGTACATGCGCTCGCCTACGCACGCCCTTCCGTGCTGGAGTCCACGGGCTCCGGCCGGCTGCTCGGCCTGGAGACGGCGGGGGGTCTCACGCCCCGGGGTGCCGAGGCCCGTCCCCGTTTCTTCGCCGGCTTCCTGGCCGCTCCTCAGGTCGCCGCCCGCGGTCTCCTCGCGGTCGCAGACGTGGCGGCGGCCCGCTATCACCAGCGGATACGGCCGGGGTCGCTGGACCCGGTGGTGACGGGGAACGGGGACCGGCTGCGGTTCGAGTCCTTCTCCGGCTGCGGCGGGGTGTACGCGCGCCTGGACGTGCTCCACGAAGGGCTCGGCGGCGCGGAGACGGGTCACGGCACGACCAATGTGGATGTCAACGACCCACTGCGCGAGGCGCTGTCGCGGATGACCGGGGACGATCCGCTGCATCTGCGGGTCGGCCCAGAGGAGTTGGCGGTGACCACCCTCGCGGGGGCGGTCGTGGAGAAGAAGGTCCCGCTTCCGGACCGGTGGCTGCGGGGCTTCGCCGAGGCGCAGGTCGCCTCGGCCCGGTTCGACCTGCGGGCCGAGCTGACGGGGGCGGAGGCCGTACGGTTCCTGCGGTCCCTGCCGCGCACGCAGAGCCGGGGGCGCGGCCCGCTGTGGGTCGTCCCGGCGGGCCGGACGCTGCGGCCGACGACGCGACCGGGTCCGGGTGCGGTGTGCCTGCCGGGTCCCGACCGGCTGGTCGCCCTGGAGCGCGTGCTGCGGCATGCGACGGGGCTGCGGGTGTACGGGCCGGTGCCGGACGGCGCGGCGGCCACGGCGAGCGCCTGGGAGGTGACCCTGCCGGGCATGCGGCTCACGCTGACGCTGTCGCCCGATCCGGCGCGGGGCTTCTCCGGCGAGGGCGGGGTCCTGGAGGCGCTGGCGACGGAGGACGCGGCGCGGGACGCGGAGCTGATCGCCGTGCTGCTGGCCTGGGAGCCCCGGATCGACCCGGCGGACCTCGCGGAGCGGGCCGGACTCACGGTCGAGCGGGTGCGGGCGGCGCTGACCCGGCTGGGCACGGCGGGCCGGGTGGGCTACGACGTGGCGGAGGCGGCCTACTTCCACCGCGAGCTGCCGTACGACGCGGATCGCGCCGAGCGGCACAACCCCCGGCTGCTGAGCGCGCGCCTGCTGGTCGCGGAAGGCGCGGTGGAGCTCGACGGGGAGCTGGCGACGGTGGCCTCGGGCGAGCGGCGCTACCGGGTGCGGGAGTCGGGCGGGGCGCTGAACTGCACGTGCCAGTGGTGGGCGGACCACCAGGGGCGGCGCGGCCCGTGCAAGCACGCGCTCGCGGTGCGGATGGTCCGGCGGGGCGGGTCGGCCGCCGAGCCGGTGCCGGGAGGGGAACCACGGGTGACGCGGGTGATGCCGGAAGCCGAGACGGGAGCGACGTGGTGATCGGGCGCGAGACGGAGGAGCGGAAGTCGGGGGCCGGTGCAGTGATACGAGGGAGGGAGAGGGCCGTGGGGACGGAGAGCGCCGTGGGGACGACGAAGGGCGAGGGGGCCGAAGTGACCGAAGAGACCGACGTGGCCGTGGAGACCGGGAAGCTGATCGAGGCGGTGCGCGGCGGGCGCGCCGACGAGGTGCCCGCGCTTCTGGAGGGGCTGGGCGCGGCGGAGCGGAAGACCGTCCTCGCCGAACTGAAGGCGCTGCGCACCGAGGTGCGGAGCTGGGAGTCGAAGCGCCCGAGGGAGGCGGCCGACGTCCGGCGCGCGCTGTACGTCGCGGGGGCGGGTTGTCACCCGGGTTCCTCGGGGGCGGCGACCTGGCTCGGTGGCCGTGATCTGCTGCCCTGGCGCTCGGAGGGCGCTGATCTGGTCCTCCAGGTGGTCGCGGACTTCCCTCCGGAATGGCAGGCCGACGTGGCCGGCCGGCTCGCCGCACGGCCGTCCGTGGCGGAGCACAGTTACAAGCTGATCCGCGGCCTTGTGGAGCGGTCCGGCTGCGCGGTGCCGGCGACGGACGGCTATGTCCTGGGGTGGGCGTGGGAGTTCCGCGCCGGCAGTCGCTGGCGGCGGTCGTTCGAGGGCCCCGAGCTCCTGGAGCGGCTGCGGGAGGACTCGCAGACGCCCGTCCTGGCGCTCCACGCCCTCTCGATGACGGAGAGCCCCGACGCGTTGACCTGGACGGTCACCGAGGCTCCCCACGCGCACTGGCCCACGGCGGTCGCGGCGCTCGTCGGGGAGGGCCTGCTGGGCCGGGCCGAGGTCCTGGACACCGCACTGTCCCGGCTGTTGCGGGGCGGCCGCCCGCGCGACCTGCGGTTCCCGCTGGACGTGCTGCGGTTGGTCGAGCCGACCGCAGCGGAGTTCCGGGAGCGGATCCCCGACCTGGTCGGGATGACGGCCGACACGCCGTCGCCGATCGCGGGGTACGCGCAGGAGGTGCTGACGGAGTTGGCGGATGGCGGGGTGCTGTCGACCGCCGCGCTGGCCGAGATGACGAGTGCGGTGCTCTTCCGAACCGAGAAGAAGCTGATCCGGTCCCAGTTGACTCTGGTCGGCAAGGCGCTGGCGCGGGAGCCTGGCGCGGCGGGCGAGCTGCTGCCGGCGGTGGCGGAGGTCTTCGGGAACGAGGACACCGACCTCCAGGGGCGCGCGCTGAAGCTGGTGGGCCGTCATCTGGCCGCTGTGGACGAGTCCGTACGGCGGGAGCTGGCCGATCAGGCCGGGCTGCTGAGCCCGGCGCACCGGCAGGCCGCCGTGGAGCTGTTCGGGGAGGCTCTGGAGGAGGAGAGCGGGCTTCCGTACGAGGAGATCCTGCCGCCCGTGCCCGAGCCGCAGGGGGTCCGGCCGCCGGCGGCGACGGTCGAGGAGCTGGTGGAGGACCTGCTGGCGAAGGGGGTCTCCGACGATCCGGTGCGGTTCGAGCGGGCCCTCGACGGGCTGGTGCGCCACGCGCACCGGGACCGGGAGACGCTGGCGCGGGCGGTGCGGGAGGCGTTCACCACCACGAGCTGGCAGGAGCCGCACCACTTCTCCTACGACTTCCGCGCGCTCCACGCGGTGCTCGCGGGGTTGCTCGGGCTGCTGGAGCCGTCGTGGATCGAGGCCCGCCGGGTCCGGGAACCCGAGGCCACGGCCTGCTTCCACGAGGCGCTGACGGGCATCAGGGACGCGCGGCTGTGGGAGACCTCCGCTCTGATCGGCACGGACGCGCTGCCCTTCCTGCTCGCCTCGCCGACCGTGAGCACCGGCGGGATCGATCCTCTGGTGCTCGTCGAGCGACTGCGCGCCTACCGGGACGCGGGCGTCGAGCCCGCCCCCGCCGATCTGGCCCAGGCCCTGCTGCGGGTCCTGCGGACCGGCCCCGATGTCGGGCGGGCGGAAGGGGAGGCGTCGGCCCTCGGCACCGTGGCCGGGCAACGGCTCGGCGCGTGGCTGCGGGCGGACGAGCCGCTGGCGGCGACCGTACGGTTCCTCGAGCGGGAGGAGGACCGGTCCCTGGAGAGGTGGTCCGTCGTCCAGCGGGTGGTTGTCGAGCTCGCCGACCGGGCCGTGGTGCGGGAAGAGTTCCCGCCCTCCTTCCGGTGGCTGGGCGGCACTCTGGAGACGGCCCCCCGCCGCTGCTACCACTGGGTCTCCGGCGGGGAGCACTGGGCCCCGATCCTGCCGGCCGACCGCGAGGTACTCGCGGCCTGCTTTGTACCGTCGCTCGCACGCGGCAGCGACAGTTCACGGGAGACGACGGACCCGCTGACCGGAATCGCCGAGGCAGAGGGCCGGGTGGGCCGGGCCGTGGCCGTCACCCTCGCGCTCGGACTGGGCGACGGCGACGCGGACGACCGGCTGCGGGCGGTGGACGCGCTGCTCGTGCTCGCGTCCCGGGGCGATCTGGACGCGCGGCGCGTGGGCGAGGAGCTGGCGTGGCTGCTCGCCGAGGGTTCGGTCAAGCCGAACCGGCTGGCGGACGCGGCCCGGACGGCGGCGGCCACCGGGGCGTATGGGACGGTCTGGGCGGTCCTCGCCGCGGCGCTCCCCGAGGTGCTGGGCGCCGGGAAGCCGGTGCGGGGCCTGGGCGAGGTGCTCGCGGTGGCGGCCGACTGCGTGGAGCGGTGCGGGGCGCGGGGTGAGCTCGCCGGCCTCGACGGCGTCGCCTCGGCGAAGGGCGCCACGCAGCTGGTCGCCCAGGCGAAGCGGCTACGGGACGCGCTTCGTCGCTGAGCCGGGTCGGGACGCGCTCCGTCGGTGAGCCGGGCGGGACGCGCTCCGCCCCTGATCCCGTCGGGACGCGCTCCTTCGGTGAGCCGGTCCGGGCCGGCCCGGTCACGGGCCCGATCAGACCATGACCCAACCGGTCCGAATCGGGCCCTAAGGCACCAGATCGGCGCTTAACCCGTCAGTCACAGAACGTTCGTGATCACGCAACACCGCTGGGTCACAGTGAGGTCATGACCGATGTGACGTCTTCGAAGAGCACCCGCCGCCCGCACCACTGGCGGCACGACCTGATCGAGCTCGCCGCCCTCTTCACCGCCGTGGTGGTGGCCGACACGATCGCCAAGACCATCGTCAAGGGGCCCGACGGCCACTACCTCCTGGTGTTCTCGGCGATCGCGCTGGTCGCCACCGCCGCCTTCCACACCTGGTGGGCGCGGAGGCACAGTCATGCCAGTCATGCCCCGCCCCCCGGATCTCCGGGCGGTGACACCGGCGGGCGCTCCACCACGGCTTCGTCGGCCGACGCGGGCGCGGGAACGGCCGAGGGAGGCGAGGGCACGGAGGACGCCCCGCGACCGCCCGCCGAGACCGCGCTCTGGCGCATGCGGACCACCGTCGAGGACACCCCGGGCAGCCTCGCCGCCCTGTGCACGGTCCTCGCCCGGCTGGGCGTGGACATCCTCACCCTCCAGACCCACCCGCTCGCCCGGGGCACGGTCGACGAGTTCCTGCTGCGCGCCCCCGCCGGGCTCTCCGCCCAGGACCTCGCCCGCGAGACCGCGGCGGCCGGCGGCCGCGACACGTGGACCGAGCGGGCCGACGCCCACGACCTGGTCGACACGCCGACCCGGGTCCTCGGCCTCGCGACCCGTACGGCGCTCGACGCCGCCGAGCTGCCGCTCGCACTGCGCGGGCTCCTCGGCCGCTGCACGCTCCACTCCGTGCCCGCGCTCTCCCTCACCGGCCGCCCCGTCGGCGAACAGGCCCCGGTCGAAGGGGTGCTGGAGGAGACCGTGATGCGGCTGCGCGATCCCCACGGTGGCACGCTCATCGTCGAGCGGCCCTATCTGCCCTTCACCCCGACCGAGTTCGCCCGCGCCCGCGCGCTCGTCGAGCTCGACGCCCGGCTCGGCCCGCGCCTGCCGCGCAGCCAGGACGTGCTGACCCTGCCGGAGGGCAACGAGATCACGGTCCGCCGTGCGGACCAGCGCGACCTGCGGGCCGCGCGGGCGATGCACGACCGCTGCTCGGCCCGCACCCTCGGCCTGCGCTACCACGGCCCCGTCGGGGACGCCGACCGCTACCTCGACCATCTGCTGAGCCCCCGCTTCGGGCGCACGCTCGCGGTGCAGACGACCTCGGGCCGGCTCGTCGCCCTCGGCCACCTCCTGTGGGACGGCGACGAGACCGAGGTCGCCCTGATGGTCGAGGACGACTGGCAGCGGCGCGGCATCGGCTCCGAACTCCTCGGCCGGCTGGTGGCGATGGCCGAGGAGGCCGGCTGCGAGAGCGTGTACGCCGTGACCCAGGCGTCCAACACCGGGATGGTGGCCGCCATGCGGGCACTGCAGCTCCCCCTCGACTACCAGATCGAGGAGGGCACCCTCGTCATCACCGCGCGACTGGCCACGGCGTCGCAGCGGAGCCCGCGGTCCGCGCCGCGGTCCCTGCCTCAAGAGGAGGTCCGGCGGGCGGAGCGCTGAGCGCCTGCGTCAGGTCCCGCCACAGGTCCTCGACGTCCTCCAGGCCGACCGACAGGCGCAACAGCCGGTCGCTGACGCCCGCCGAGCGCCGGTCTCCCTCGGCCACGATCCGGTGGCTGATGGAGGCCGGGTGCTGGATGAGGGTGTCGACGCTGCCGAGACTGACCGCCGGCGTGATCAGCCGTACGCCGGCTATCACGTCGTGCGGGTCCCCGTAGACCTCGAAGGCGATCATCGCGCCGCCGATCCGCGGATAGTGGACGCGGGCGATCCGGGGGTCGGTGGCGAGCCGCCGGACCAGCTCGGCGGCCGAGGAGGACGCCGCCCGCACCCGTACGGGAAGGGTGGAGAGGCCCCGCAACAGCAGATAGCCGGCGAGCGGGTGGAGCACCCCGCCGGTGGCGAAACGGACCTGGCGGAGGGTACGGGCGAACTCCTCGTCGCAGGCGACGACGCCGCCCATGACGTCGCCGTGCCCGCCCAGGTACTTGGTCGCGCTGTGCAGCACGATCCGCGCGCCCTGCTCGACGGGCCGCTGGAGGACCGGCGTGGCGAAGGTGTTGTCGACCAGGAGCGGCACGGAGCCGCAGGAGTGGGCGAGGGCGCGGATGTCGGCCTCGGCCAGGGTCGGGTTCGCCGGGGACTCGACCATGACGAGGCCCGTGTCGGGGCGGATCGCGTCCGCGATGCCCGCCGGGTCGGTCCAGGTCACCTCGGTGCCGAGGAGCCCGGCTTCGAGGAGGTGGTCGCTGCAGCCGTACAGCGGACGGACGGCGACCACGTGGCGCAGCCCCTGGCTCGCCCGGGCGAGCAGGACGGCGGTGAACGCCGCCATGCCGCTGGCGAAGGCGACGGCGGCCTCGGCGCCCTCCAGGCGGGCGAGGGCCTCCTCGAAGCGGGCCACGGTGGGGTTGTCGAGCCGGGCGTAGACGGGCGGACCGTCGAGCCGCGCACCGGTGGTCGCGAACTCGTCGATGCGGGCGGCCTCGGCCCGGGCGTCGTACGAGGGGTAGGTGGTCGACAGGTCGAGCGGCGGGGCGTGCAGTCCGAGCGTGGCGAGGTCCTCGCGGCCGGCGTGCACAGCTTCGGTGGCGAGCGCCCTCGGGGTGGCCGAGGGGTCGCGGTCCATGGCGTCCATGGCGGCACTGTGAACGTTTACCGGAAGGTAGCGGGAACGAGCCGTGCTACGTTCGACAGATGGCCGAATCTGTCGTACTGGACGCGGTCGATCTGCACATTCTTCGCCTCTTGCAGAACGACGCCCGGACCACTTACCGCGAACTCGCCGCCGAGGTCGGCGTGGCGCCCTCGACCTGCCTGGACCGAGTGGCCCGGCTGCGCCGCACCGGCGTGATCCTGGGTCATCAACTACGGCTGGATCCGGCCAAACTCGGCCGTGGGCTGGAAGCCCTTCTCCTCGTCCAGGTCCGCCCCCATCGGCGGGAACTGATCGGTCCGTTCGTCGACCGGATCCGGGCCCTTCCCGAGTCCCGGGCGCTCTTCCATCTGACGGGTCCCGACGACTACCTGGTCCACGTGGCCGTGGCGGACCCCGCCGACCTGCAACGACTCGTGCTCGACGAGTTCACCTCGCGCCGCGAGGTGGCCCGCGTCGAGACCCGGCTGATCTTCCAGCAGTGGGAGTGCGGCCCGCTCCTGCCGCCCGCGGCGGGCCCTTCCTTGTCGGCCGACTGAGATCGAACGAGGGTGACGAGGCCGACGGGAGAGGCCAGGATGACCCCCATGCCAGAGACTTCCAGCAGCCCGCTGCCCCGCCAGGTCGCCGACGCCCACGTCGACGCACTCATCGCCCTCGACCCGATCATCGGTACGTACCTGGGAGTCAAGGAGAGCGCCGGTCGTCTGCCCGACTTCTCGCCCGCCGGGCAGAAGGCCGTGGCGGACCTCGCCCGGCGGACGCTCGCGGCCCTGGACGCGGCGGAGCACGCCCCTGGCGCCGAGAGCGACGCGGAGCAGCGGTGCGCCCGGCTGCTGCGGGAACGTCTCACGGCCGAACTCGCCGTGCACGAGGCCGACGAGGGTCTCTGCGTGGTCAGCAACATGCGCTCGCCCGCCCACAGCGTGCGCATCGTCTTCACGATGATGCCGACGGAGACCGCCGAGGACTGGACGGCGGTCGCCACCCGGCTGCGGGCCGTCCCCGCCGCGCTGGAGGGCTACCGCTCGGCGCTCGCGCTCGGCCTGGAGCGCAAGCTCCACGCCGGGCCGCGCCCGACCGCCACCTTCGTCGGCCAGCTCACCGAGTGGGCCGGCACGGAGAGCGAAGGGCGGGGCTGGTTCGAGGAGTTCGCCACGGCCTGTCCCGACACGCTGCCCCAGGAGCTGAGGACCGAGCTCGCGGAGTCCTCCCGGGGCGCCACCGCGGCGGTGGCGGCGCTGCGGGACTGGATGCGGGACGTGTACGCCCCGACTGTCGCGGACGCGCCGAACACGGTGGGCCGTGAGCGGTACCAGCGCTGGAGCCGCTATTTCAACGGCACCGACCTGGACCTCGACCAGGCCTACGCGTACGGCTGGTCCGAGTACCACCGCCTCCTCGGCGAGATGCGGACCGAGGCCGACCGGATCCTGCCCGGCGCGGGCCCCTGGGAGGCCCTCGCCCACCTCGACGAGCACGGCACGCACATCGAAGGGGTGGAGGAGGTACGGGTCTGGCTCCAGGAGCTGATGGACGAGGCCATCGAGGCGCTCGACGGCACCCATTTCGAACTGGCCGACCGCGTACGGCGGGTGGAGTCCCGGATCGCCCCGGCCGGCGGCGCCGCCGCGCCCTACTACACCGGCCCGTCCGAGGACTTCTCGCGCCCCGGCCGCACCTGGCTCCCGGTGGACGGCACGACCCGCTTCCCCGTCTACGACATGGTGTCGACCTGGTACCACGAGGGTGTGCCGGGTCATCACCTCCAGAGCGCGCAGTGGGTGCACGTCGCCGACCGGCTCTCCCGCTACCAGGCGACCATCGGCAAGGTGAGCGCCAACATGGAGGGCTGGGCGCTGTACGCGGAGCGCCTGATGGACGAGCTCGGCTTCCTGCCCGACGCGGAGCGGCGTCTGGGCTACCTCGACGGCCAGATGATGCGCGCGTGCCGGGTGATCGTGGACATCGGCATGCACCTGGGCCTGGAGATCCCGGCGGACTCGCCGTTCCGGCCGGGCGAGCGGTGGACCCCGGAGCTCGCGCAGGAGTTCTTCCAGCTGCACAGCAGCCGCCCGCCGTCCTTCGTGGAGAGCGAGATGACCCGCTACCTCTCGATGCCGGGCCAGGCGATCGGCTACAAGCTGGGCGAGCGCGCCTGGCTGCTCGGGCGGGCCAACGCGCGGGCCGCGCACGGCGAGGCGTTCGACGCGAAGGCCTGGCACATGGCGGCCCTCTCGCAGGGCCCGCTGGGTCTCGACGACCTGGTCGACGAGCTGTCGCGGCTCTGAGACGCGGAGCCGGAAACCTCGTACACCACCGCATGAGAATCCCCGGCCGTTCCCTTGATCGGCCGGGGATTCCCCTGCTACCTCTGGTGCATGACCAGCGCATACACTCCGGACGCCACCGACTGGCGCATTCTCGAAGCCCTGCAGTCCGAGGGCCGGGCCAGCTTCGCCGAGCTGGCCCGCGCCGTGTCGATGTCGCCGTCCGCCGTGACCGAGCGGGTGCGGCGCCTGGAGGACGCCGGGGTGATCGCCGGGTACACGGCGATCGTCGACCAGGACCGGCTCGGGCTGCCCATCCTCGCGTTCGTACGGCTGCGCTACCCGCACGGAAACTACAAGCCGTTCCACGACCTCATCGCCACCACGCCCGAGGTCCTGGAGGCCCACCACGTGACGGGCGACGACTGCTTCGTCCTCAAGGTCGCCGCCCGTTCCATGCGGCACCTGGAGGAGATCTCCGGGAAGATCGCCACCCTCGGCTCGGTGACGACGAGCGTCGTCTACTCCTCGCCGCTGCCCCGGCGCTCCATCAGCCGCTGAGCGCGTCCCCGCCGGTCCGCAGCCGCACCGCGGAGCCGTGCCGCGCCTTGACGACCTCCAGCTGGGCCGGGACCCGGCGGCGCAGGTCGCCGACGTGGCTGACGATGCCGACGCTGCGGTCGCGTTCGCGCAGCGAGTCGAGGACGTCGAGGACCTCGTCGAGCGTCTGCTCGTCGAGGCTGCCGAAGCCCTCGTCGATGAAGAGGGTGTCGAGCCGGACTCCGCCCGCCTCGTCCGTGACGACGTCGGCGAGGCCGAGGGCGAGCGCGAGGGAGGCGAAGAAGGTCTCGCCGCCGGAGAGTGTGGCGGTGTCGCGTTCGTTGCCCGTCCAGGCGTCGACCACGTGCAGCCCGAGGCCGGCCCGCTTGCCGCCGGAGCGCGCGTCGGAGTGGACGAGGGTGTAGCGGCCGGAGGACATGCGCTGGAGGCGGGCGGTCGCGGCGGCGGCGACCTGTTCGAGGCGGGCGGCCAGGACGTACGACTCCAGGCGCATCCGGCGCTCGTTCTCCGCGGACGTCCCGGCGGTGAGGGCGGCGAGCCTGGCCACCCGGTCGTACTCCTCGCGGAGCGGCCCGAGCCGGTGGACCTCGGTGCTCGCCTGCCGGGAGAGGCCGGTCAGTCCGGTCGCCCGGTCGCGGGCCGCCGCCAGGTCGGACGCGGCCTGCCGGAGCCGGCGTTCGGCCGCCGTGTGGGCGGCCTCGGCGGCCGCCGGGTCGGCGGGCGGGAGTGCGGCGGCAGCGGCGGTACCGGGCTCGGCGAGCCGGTCCGCGACGGCGGCCGCCTCTGCCTGCCAGGCGTCGACGCGCCGCTGGAGGTCGCGGCGTTCGGCCTCGCCGACGAGCGCGTCGCGGGCCTCGGCCGGGGTGGCGAAGCCCGCGCGGTAGGCGGCGTCGGCGAGCCGGTCGTCGGCCTCCTTGAGCCGCTGGGCGGCCAGTTCGGCGGCGCCCAGGGCCTTCGCGGCCTCGACGAGGACGGCGATCTTCCGCTCCAGCCGGGTGGCGTGCTCGGCCACGCTGCCGAACGCACCGCGCCCGCGCACGAGTTCCTCGTCGAGTGTCGCCTGCTCCCCTTCGAGGGCCTCGCGGCGCGAGGTGCGCGCGGCGGTCCGCCGCTCGGCCTCCCGCTGCGCGGCGACCCGCTCCTCGTACTCCCGCTCGGCCCGCGCGAGCGCCTCGCGGGCGCCGTGCGTCTGCCCGGCGAGCGCGTGCGCCTCGCCGTACAGACGGGTCAACTCCTCGACCTCACGGGTGAGTTCGTCGACGGTGGGATCCGCGCCGGAAGCGGGTTCAGGCAGGTCGGCGGGGTCGGACGCCACGGAGCCGGATACGGCGGAGGCCACGGAGCCGGACGCGGCGGACAAAACCTCCGCGCGGGCCGCGGACCAGGCCTCGCGGGTGACGGCCAGTTCGCGTTCGGCGGCGGTACGGGACTCGTCGGCGCGGGTGTAGGCCGCGTAGGCGGCGTCCTCCGTGGCCCGGTCGACGTGGTCGGCGGTGGTGCGGGCCGGGGCCGGGTGGGCCGTGGCGCCGCAGACCTGGCAGGCCTCGCCCTCGGCGAGGGTGGCGGCGAGTTCGGCGGCGATGCCCTGGAGACGGCGGGACTTGACGTCGAGCCAGGTCTCGTGGGCGGCGTTCCGGTGCTCGCGGGCGTCCGTGAGCCGCGCCTCTGCGGCCGTGGTGTCCCGCTCCAGCGCGTCGCGGCGGCGGGCCGCGGCGAGCCGGCGGCGGGCGGGGTCCAGGCGGCCGGCGAGGTGCTCGGCGCGGGCCGCGGCGTCGGTCGCGGCCAGGACGCGTTCGGCGAGGGCGGTCCGGCGGGGTTCCCAGTCGGCGAGCCAGCCGGCCGCGTCCTGGAGGGCGTCCTCGTCGGCCCGCGCCTCGCGCGCCAGGGCGGTGCGCTCCTCGGCGAGGGCGGCGGAGCGGCGCTCGGCGCGGCGGGCCGCGGCGAGGCCGCCGAGCTCCCCGCGCAGCCGGTGCTCGAGGGCGGAGAGGTGCTCGGCCCCCTGGTCGGCGAGGTCCGGCGGCAGGAGGGCGCGGGAGCGTTCGCGGGCCGCGTGCGCGCCGGCGTGCTCGCGCTCGGCGTCCGTGCGCATGCCGAGCGCGGGGGCGACGCGTTCGGCCTTGAGGGACCGGTCGAGGGCCGCCTGGTGGCGGTCGCGCTCGGGAGCGCGGGCGGTGAGCTGCTCGCGCCGTCGGAGTGCGTCGGCGTGCCGGGCCTGGCGGTCGGCGAGCTCCTTCTCGGCGTCGAGGGCGGCGCGCGCGGAGCCCTGTCCGCGTTCGGCGGCCGCGAGGCGTACGCCGGTGATGTCGAGGGCCTCACGGGCCTCGGTGCGGGCGACGGCGGCCCAGGTCAGGACGGACTCGGCGAGGCCGGGGTCGCCGGGGCGCCCCTCGACGGGGGTGCGGGCGGCTTCGAGGCCGCCGGCGGCCTGTGTCATGCGGTGGGCGAGGGTGAGGAGCCGCTCGTCCCCGTCCCGTACCTGCTGCTCGGCGGCGCGCCGGAGGTCGGCGAGACGCTCCTCGACGGCGGCGAAGCGGCGGGTGTCGAAGAGGCGGCCGAGGAGCTTGCCCCGGGCCTCGGCGTCGGCGCGCAGGAACTTCGCGAAGTCGCCCTGCGGGAGGAGGACGACCTGGCAGAACTGCTCGCGGCTCATGCCGACGAGCTGGGTGATCTCCTCGCCGATCTCCTGGTGGGAGCGGCTGAGCCCGGCCCACGTGCCGGTGGCGGGGTCGTACTCGCGGAGCCAGGTCTGGGCCTTCTCGGTGGTGAAGCCGCCGCCGCGCTTCTTGGGCCGCTGCTGGGCGGGCCGGCGGGTGATCTCCAGGCGCCGGTCCCCCACGGTCAGTTCGAGGAGGACCTCGGTGTACGTGCCGACCGGGGCGTGGTCGCTGCGCAGGGAGGTGCCCGGGCTCTGGCGGACGCCGGGCACGCTGCCGTACAGGGCGAAGCAGACGGCGTCGAGGACGGAGGTCTTCCCCGCGCCGGTCGGGCCGTGGAGGAGGAAGAGACCGGCGGAGGAGAGGGTGTCGAAGTCGACCGTCTGCCGGGTGCCGAAGGGCCCGAACGCGGTGATCTCCAGGCGGTGCAGCCTCACCGGCCCACCTCGCGCTCGGCCGAGTCGACCCGTACGTCGTCGAAGGCGCCGTACAGCACCGTCCGCTCCGGGCCGTCGAGCCCCTCGCCGCCGCGCACATGGGCCACGAAGTCCTCCGCGATCTGCTGGTCGCTGCGGTCCCGGAGCCGCTGGGCGTAGGAGGCGCCGGGGCCGTCCTCGGTCCGCTCGGGGTCGAAGACGAGGTTCAGGGTGTGCGGGAAGCGCTCGGCGAGCCGGGCCATGGGCTCGGCCGGCCGTGCGGGGTCGGTGAGGGTGGCCTCGACCCAGGACTGCTCGTGCGGCGCGAGCGCGGGGTCGGCGAGGAGGTCGTCGAGCCGTCCCCGGATCCGGGCGAGGGGGCGCGGGACGGGGCAGTCGAGGCGCTCGGCGCCGGTGATCGCCCCGTCGGGGCCGCTCGGGCCGAGGTCGACGAGCCACATCGTCTTGCGGTGGTCGGCCTCGGAGAAGGAGTACGCGAGCGGGGAGCCGGAGTAGCGCACCCGCGGGGTGAGGGTCTGGCTGCCGTGGAGGTGGCCGAGCGCGACGTAGTCGACGCCGTCGAAGACACCGGCGGGGACGGCGGCGACGCCGCCGACGGTGATGTCCCGCTCGCTGTCGCTGGGGGCGCCGCCGGCCACGAAGGCGTGGGCCAGGACGACGGAGCGGGTGCCTGCGGGGCGTGCCGCGAGGTCGGCGCGCACCCGGTCCATGGCGGCGGCGAGGACGGCCTCGTGCCCGCCCTTCGGCGCGCCGAGCTGTTCGCGCACGAGGGCGGGTTCGAGGTACGGCAGGCCGTAGAGCGCGATGTCGCCGTGGGCGTCGGTGAGGACGACGGGGGTGCCGATGCCGGCCGGATCGGTACGGAGGTGGATGCCCGCCCGCTCGATGAGCCCCGCGCCGACGCCGAGGCGGCGGGCCGAGTCGTGGTTGCCGGAGATCATGACGGTGGGCACCCCGGCCTCGGCGAGGCGGTGGAGGGCCGTGTCGAAGAGCTCGACGGCGGGCAGCGGTGGCACGGCCCGGTCGTAGACGTCCCCGGAGACGAGGACGGCGTCCACGCGGTGCGCGTGGACGGTCGCCACGAGGTGGTCGAGGAAGGCGGCCTGGGCTTCGAGGAGCCCGACGCGGTGGAAGGACCGGCCGAGATGCCAGTCCGAGGTGTGCAGGAGCCTCACGATGCCGTCCCACCCCGCATGTGTGCCGCTCCTCGCCGCCGCTTCCCGTCCTGTGCGCCCTCCACGCTATCCCGGCCGGGGGTGTGGGTGGGGCCGGACGGGATTCCGGGCGGGGGTGTGGGTGGCGGCCCGGACGGGATTCCGGGCGGGGCGCCGGGGAGGGTGTGCGGCGCTCAGGCGTCGCCGTACGCCTCGCCGCCGAGGGCGAGCAGCGCCGTGCCCGCCGTGGTGTCGGCGAGCCAGGCCCGGAAGGCGGGGACGTCGGCGTCAGGGAGGCCGATCTCGATCGTGACGGCCTCGGCGTACCGCACGTCCCGGACGGCGCGGCCGGTCGCCCGCAGGTCGTTCTCCAGCTTCCCGGCGCGCTGGTGGTCGACGGTGACGGTGGCGAGCCGGAAGCGCTGCCGGGTCACGGTGCCGAGCTCGTCGAGGGCCTCGCCGACGACCCCGCCGTACGCGCGGATGAGACCGCCCGCGCCGAGTTTCACGCCGCCGTAGTAGCGGGTGACGACGGCGGCGACGTAACGCATCTCACGGCGCAGGAGCATCTGGAGCATCGGCACGCCCGCCGTGCCGCCGGGCTCGCCGTCGTCGCTCGCCTTCTGCACGGAGGCGTCGGCGCCCAGGACGTAGGCGAAGCAGTTGTGCGTGGCGGTGGGGTGCTCCTTTCGGACGCGCGCGACGAAGTCCTGCGCCTCCCGCTCGTCGGCGACGGGGGCGAGCGCGCAGAGGAAGCGCGAGCGGTTGATCTCGGTCTCGTGGACACCCTCGCGGGCGAGCGTGCGGTACTGCTCCTGCATCCCGCCAGCCTACGTTCCGTCCACCTCGTACTCCCCGGCGGCCGGTTCGGGAGAGTCCCCCAGGCCCGCGTACGGCAGGGCGCGCAGCGCGAGGGCCCAGCCGAGGCGCGCCTCGCCGGACTCGCTGGAGCGGCCCGTGAGCTCGGCGATGCGGCCGATGCGGTTGAGGACGGTGTTGCGGTGGCAGTACAGCAGCTCCGCGGCCCGGGCGGCGGAGCAGCCGTGGTCCAGCCAGACCCGCAGCGTCGTCAGGAGCGCGGCCCGCTCGCCGCCGGTGGCGAGGACGGGTCCGAGGTGGACCGTGACGATCCGCTCGGCGATGTCGGAGCGGCCGCTGAGGAGCACCTGCGCGAGCCGGTCGTCGAAGGCGGCCGCCTCCCCGCTGCCCGCCGGGAGGGTACGGAGCGTCTGCTCGGCGAGCCGGAGGGCGCGGCCCGCGTGGGAGAGCCGCTCGAACTCCGGGGAGATCCCGGCCGTGGCACCGGTCAGCTCCCGCAGGACGTCGAGGAGGGCGTGCGCGGCCGGGTCGGCGGAGCCCCGGGGGCCTGCGGCCGGGCCACCGGCGGGGGTGTCCCGGCGCGGCAGCCGGACGATCCCGGCGTACCGGCCGGAGCGGGGCCGCCAGAACGACCACATCCCCCGCGCCTCCAGGACGGGCGCCGGGTGCGGCGGGGCGGCCGGGTCCTGGGCGGCGACCACGACGACGTACCGGTCGTACGCGGGGACGCCGAGCGCGGCGGCCGCTGCCGAGGCCACGGCGGGGTCGTCGGCGCGGCCGTCGAGCAGCGCCTCGAACAGGGCGACGCGCCGGGTGTCCTGGCGGCTCTGGAGCTCCAGCTGGGCGAGCCGGTACTCGTCGGCCATCGCGACGGAGTAGCGGTCGATCGTCTCCCAGACGCCGCTCGCCATGTCGAGCTCGACGTCCCGGCTGTCGGCCTCCCGGCCGGCCCGGGCCCTGAGGTGCTCGGCCATGACCTGCCAGAGGACCCGGCCGCCGCGCCGGTACGCCTGGAGCACGGTGTCGAGAGGGACGCCCTGCTCGGCGCGGCGGCGGCCGGTCTCGCGGGCCGCCCGCTCGAAGTCGCCGCCGGTCGGGGCGAGGCCACCGAAGTCCTCCAGGGCGCGCAGGAGGTTGTCGCGGCAGATCTCCCAGAGGTCGTCGCGGGTGACGGGGGCGTCGGCGGCGTACGTGCCCGAGTGGGCGCGGATGTCGTCGACGGCCCGGTCGGTGAGCCGGTCGACGTCGGCGAGCATCGTCGTGGACAGCGCGCGACGCAGCGCCCCGGACCCGGCGTCGGACCCGAGCGGCGTATGCGCTCCACCGGAGCGCGGCGAGCCGGAACGCGAGGCGGCGAGCCGCGCGGAGGCGACGGAGGCGGGGCGGGCGGCGGCGAAGGGGGAAGCAGGGCGGGCGGCGGCGGGGGAAGCAGGGCGGACAGCGGCGGAGGCAGGGCGGGGCTCGCCGGAGCGCGGGGCGTCGGCTCGGTCGTGGCGATCGGGGCGATCGGGCCGCGGGGCGTCCTGGCGATCGGGGCGCGGGGCTTCCCGACGGTCCGAGCGGTCCCGGCCGGGGGCACCCGGGCCGGGACCGGCGTCCGGGCGCGTGGCCTTCGCGCGGGGTTCGCCGCCGGGGAAGGGGGCGGCCGGGCTGTGCGTCATGGCTCGCACCGTAGCCCCGGGATTTGGCGAATGCCACGGGTCGCGCACGGCAGCGGGGCCGCTGCCCACCCCGAGGCGGCACATGGTGGGCACCTGCACATGGCATCCGGGCGGGGCGGCGTCGGATTCTTTGCCGTGTCAGCCGATCGTCAAAGCGCTGTTAACTCCGCGTCTCTGGAGCGTGTCATGTCACTGAGCGTCGCCGGCGTCCTGGGCGAGTCGGCCCGTCACTTCCCCGACCGGATCGCGGTCGTCGAGGGCGCGGCCCGGCTCACCTACCGCGAGCTGTGGACGGAGGCGCTCCGCTGCGCGGCCGGGCTGCGGGAGGCGGGTCTGAAACCGGGTGACCGGCTGGCCGTGCTCCTGCCGAACACGACCGAGTTCCTCCGCGTGTACTACGGCGCGCTGGCGGCCGGCGTGACCGTCGTGCCGGTCCACGCGCTGCTCGTCGCCGACGAGGTGCGGTACGTCCTGGAGCACAGCGGCGCGGTGGGCGTCGTGAGCGGCGGGCCGCTGTGGGCGGTGGCCGACGAGGCCGCGCGGGCGGCCGGGGTGCGGGCGTTCCAGGGAGCACCCTCGGCGGCCGAGCCGCTGCCCGCCGCCGAGCCTGCCGACCCCTCGGACGCGGCCGTGATCCTCTACACGAGCGGGACGACGGGCCGCCCCAAGGGAGCCCTGCTGACCCACCTCAACATCGTCATGAACGCCTCCGTGACCTCACGGGACCTCCTCGGGCTCGCAGAGGGCGACGTCGTCCTCGGCTGTCTGCCGCTCTTCCACAGCTACGGCCAGACCTGCGCGATGAACGGGACGCTGCGCCAGGGCGCGACGCTCGTGCTGATGCCCCGGTTCAGCGGCCCGGCGGCCCTGGAGGTGCTCGCCGCCGAGGGCGTGACGGTCTTCATGGGGGTGCCGACGATGTACCACGCGCTCGTGGAGGCCGCCGCGGTCTCCGATCGGCGCCCGACGGCCCTGCGCGCCGCCGTCTCGGGCGGCGCGGCCCTCCCGGTCGCCGTCCTGGAGCGCTTCGAGGAGACCTTCCGCACGCAGGTCCTCGAGGGGTACGGCCTGACGGAGACGTCACCGGTCGCCACCTTCAACCAGCCGCACCACGGCCGCAGGCCGGGGACGGTCGGGCACCCGGTGTGGGGTGTGGAGGTGGGGATCGCGGACGCCGCCGTGGAGCGGGAGATCGTGCCGCTCGCGGACGGCGAGGTCGGGGAGGTCGTGGTGCGCGGGCACAACGTCTTCGCGGGGTACCTCGACGACGCCGCGGCGACGGCCGCCGCGATCGTGGACGGCTGGTTCCGTACGGGAGACCTGGGCGTCCTGGACGAGGACGGTTTCCTGCGGATCGTGGACCGGAAGAAGGACCTGGTCATCCGGGGCGGCTTCAACATCTACCCGCGCGAGGTCGAGGAGGTGCTCGTGCGCCATCCCTCGGTCTCGGAGGTCGCGGTGATCGGCGTCCCCGACGACGCGAAGGGCGAGGAGGTCTGCGCGGTGGTGGTACGCCGGGACGGCGCGGCCCCGCTCTCGGAGGAGGAGCTCGTGGAGTGGTCGCGGGAGCGCCTCGGCCGTCACAAGTACCCGCGGATCGTGCGCTTCGTCGAGGCGTTGCCGCTCGGCCCGACCGGCAAGGTCCTCAAGAGGGCCCTGGTGTAGGGGGGTTGACCGCAAGCCCTCCCTTAACCGCATGATCTGGACGGTGCGTCACCGTCGACCCGAGGAAAGGTGAATCGATGTCGGAGCACGTCGCGGAGCACGTCCCGGACGGTCCCGGGGCCCGCACGAGGAACGGCATTCTGCGGGGCGCCCTGAAGGACGGCGTGGCGTCCTTCCTCGGCATCCCCTACGCGCAGGCCCCCGTCGGGGAGTTGCGGTTCCGCGCGCCGCAGCCGGCGGAGGCCTGGGACGGGATCCGGGAGGCCACCGCCTTCGGGCCGACGGCGCCGAAGCGCCCGTACGCCCCGCCGCTCGCCGCGCTGCTCCCCGACCCCGAGGTGGCGGGCGACGACTGCCTCAACCTCAACGTCTGGGCCCCCTGGCCGGCCACCGGTCCCCGCGGGGAGGGCCCCGGCGACGGCGGCACCGGCGAGGGCGGGCGCCCCGTCATGGTCTGGATCCACGGCGGGTCGCTGGTCCACGGCTCCTCGGCGCTCCCCGTCTACGACGGCACCGCCTTCGCCCGGGACGGCGTCGTCCTCGTCTCGATCAACTACCGCCTCGGCATCGAAGGGTTCGGGGTCTTCCCCGACGCGCCCACCAATATCGGTCTGCGCGACCAGATCGCCGCACTGACCTGGGTACGGGAGAACATCGCGGCCTTCGGCGGGGACCCGGACCGGGTCACCGTGTTCGGCGAGTCGGCCGGTGCGATATCGGTCGCCGCCCTGCTGGCCTCGCCGCTCGCGAAGGGCCTGTTCCGGCGGGCCGTGCTGCAGAGCGGCTCGCCGACCGCCCGGTCGATCGCCAAAGCCCGGAGGACCACCGAGGCGATCGCCGCGCGGCTCAAGGTGCCGGCGACGGCGGAGGCGTTCGCCCGTGTGGACCCGGAGCGGCTGCTCGCGGCGCAGACCGCGGTGACGGACAAGGGATCACCGTTGATCTCCGGCAACCCCTTCTTCATCGCCGTGGACGGCGACGTCGTGCCGGAGGATCCGGGGGACGCGCTCGCGGACGGCGCTTCGGCAGACGTGGAACTGCTGATGGGCACGAACACGGACGAGTACCGGCTCTGGTTCGTACCGGGCGGACAGGCCGACCGGGTGGGGCCGTTGATCCAGCGGCTCCTGCTACGGAAGGGACAGATAGCGTCCAGCACGGCGAAGGTGTACCGGGAGCGCCGGCCGCAGGAGAAGCCGGGCGAGGTCCTGGGCGCGATCGTGACGGACCGGCTGCTGCGGGTCCCGCTGAACATGCTGGCGGACTTCCGGCTGCACTCCGGAAAGTCCGCGACCTATCTGTACGAGTTCGGCTGGCCCTCCCCCGTCCTCGATCTCCGTGCCTGCCACGCGCTGGAGCTCGGCTTCGTCTTCGACACGCTCGACCTGCCGGAGACGCGCGCGCTGACGGGCCCGGACGCCCCCCAGGACCTGGCCACGGCCATGCACGCCGCCTGGGTGGCCTTCGCCACGACCGGCGATCCGGGCTGGCGTCCGTGGGACGCGGCCCGCCCGGTGATGACCTTCGGGCCGGGCAGCCCGACCCTGGTCGAGGCACCGCGCGAGGAGGAGCGGCTCGCCTGGGGCGGCTGACGAGGACGCGATGAGGGATGAGGACGGGGCGTCAGCCCCCGCCCTCATCTCCGTCCCCCGTCCCTGTCCCCATCCCCATCCGTCCCCCGTCCCCCGTCCCTGTCCCCATCCCCGTCCCGATCCCCTCCGCGTCCCCATCAACCCGACCCGCACGCCTCGGCGAACTCCTCGCTGTCCCCGGCCCGTTCCCTCTCCGCCTGCGTCGGTCCGCGCTGGGCGAGCGCACAGAGCCGCTCGATCGACGCCTCCGCGTCGAGAGGGACGGTGTAGGGGCGGGACCCCTCGACCGCGGTGATCCGCTCGCCGGTCGAGTTCGGCGACAGCGTCGTGTCGAAGCGCACCCAGTAGCGGTACCGCATGGTCTTGTCCCGGGTGTCCCAGACCACTTGCTCGCCGGCGCGGGTCATCGTGTGCAGAGTGTCGCCCCGCTCGTCGAGGAAGCGGCCGAGCGCGTACACGCCGTCGCCGGTGAGCACGCCCTCCCACGCCTTGCGCCCGATGTCCCAGATCCGGACGGATCCGCCCGCGTAGTGCACCGCGAGCCGTTTCCCGTCCGGGGAGACGAGCAGGCCGCGGACGGATTCGCCGTGGTCCCCGCGCGCGATCCACCGGGTGTACTCGCCCGTGTCGAAGTCCCAGCCGCCGACCTCTCCGACGGTCCGCACGACCGCCTTGCGCGTGCCGGGCACGGCGGCGCCCCAGGTGCCCGCCGCCGCCCCGGCGAGCGCCCACTTCTCCTGCTCCGAGGGTCGGTACGGTCTGCCGTCCTGCCGCCCGGTGTCGAGGTCCCAGCGCGACATGTAGGAGAGCCCCGAGATCACAGCGTGCCGGTCGTCGGCGAAGGAGGTGACGATCCACGACGGGGTGAGCCCGGTCAGCGGATCGGGTCCCTTGGCGGTGAGATCGGGCGGGGCCGGCAGCTCCAGCTCGTGCTCCCTCGTGAGGGTGTGCGTGGTGCCGGGTCCGGACGCGCCTTCGGTCAGCCGCCAGACGAGCATGCTGCGCCGGTCCTCGGTGACGGTCAGAACGCGGGATCCGTCGGGGCTGAAGGTGGTGTACGAGCGGGCCAGCGGTTTCGGCGACCGGGCGGAGCCCATCAGCGCGCGGGTCTTCAGGTCCCACAGCTGGAGCACACCGCCCGTGGCGTCGACGACCGCGAGGCGCCTGTGTTCCCCGTCCGCGGTGCGGAAGCCGCTGAGCAGGACGTTGGTGTCGAAGGCGTCCGGAGGACGGACCCGTGCGGTGACGATGCTTCCGCCGACCGCGACGGCGGCCCGCAGGTCGTCCGGCGGGCCGTTGATGGCCACCGCCGGAAAGCCGTTCCGGCCCGTGACGGAGGCGTCCTCGGGTGCGGGGGACGGCACGTCGAACGTACCGGGCCAGCCTTTCTCCAGGTCGACGACGAGGAAGCGCATCCGGCCGAGGTCGCCGCCCATGCGGCCCACCGGGTTGACGAGGTAGCGCCCGGTGGTGTCGAGCCGGGGCACGTGGAGCGGGCAGACCTCCACCGTCGTGGTGGTGTACGTGTGTGAGCGCCGCGGCTCGCGGCCGAGCCGCCACACTTCGAGGGTGCCCTGCGCTGTGCAGGTCACCAGGGTCCGGCCGTCGCCGCTGACGGTCGCGGAGGCGGCCGCCCGCTCGCCCCAGGGACGCTTCGGCGCTCCCGTCGCGAGGTCCCAGGCCAGCAGGCGGCCGGGCGCGTCGTCCCGGGCCGCACCGGCGGGCACGATCCGGCTCACGACCGTGCCGTCCGTCCCGAACCATGCCTCGACCGCGTCCCAGCCCTTCGGCGGGGTGAGCGTCCGGCCGACGCGGCCGCCGTCGGCGGTGCGCCACACGAGCACCCCTTCCCGACGGATCGCGGCGAGGACCCGGTCCCCGCCGCCGTCGAAGCGGAGGTCACTCGCGGGGCGCGGGTTCTTCTTCGCGGCCTCGGCCCCGCGCAGCGGGACGTACCGCACCTTCGCCCCGTGGTCGAAGGCCGCCTCCTCGGAGGCGTGGACACCGAGGGAGACGACGCCCCATTCGCTCGACCTCGCCATGACACGACCGTTCGGCGAGACGGCGAAGCGCGCGTTGTCGCCGGTACGCGTCCGGGCCCACGGCTCGGGCCGCTCGGCGTCGGCCGTGCGCAGGTCGAGCTGGACGACGTCGCCGCCGTCCAGGAGGGCGTACACCTGCTCACCGGAACCGGTGAAGGAGAGGGCCCTGACATCGGACCTGCCCTCCATGACGACACGGTCGACGTCTCTCATCCGCAGTTCCTGGGCGATCAGCGTCGAGCGGGCCGGCTGCCGGTCCGCGGCGCGGTAGGCCCCGACGGCGAACAGCGACGAGGTGGTGAGTGACACGCCGTCGAGCGAGGCAGCCTGCTGGGCCAGCCGGTCGGAGGTGAGCCGCCGCTGCTCCGCGACCATGCCCCGGTAGAGGAAGGCCCCCACGACCAGCGCCAGGGAGGAGACGACGGCGACGATCGCGGTGAGCAGCCGCACCCGTCGCGCGCGGGTGGCGCTCCGCGCGGCCTCCCTGCCTCTGCGGTCGCGCAGTTCCCCGCTGCGCCGGATGAACTCGCGGTCGTCCTGCGTGAGTTCGTCCCCCTGCTCCGCGAGTCGCTCCTCGGCCAGGGCCAGCGCGGGATCCTCCAGGAGGTGGCCGTCGGGCCTGCCCTCCCGCCGCCAGCGCTGCCCGTCGTAGCGCAGTGTGCCCAGCCACTCCAGGAAGGCGCGGTCCTCGGCGAGCAGCTCGGTCAGGGGGCGCCAGTGCGCGATGAGCGCCTCGTGCGCGAGCTCCACCGTCTCGCGTCCCTCCTCGTCCACGCCGAGCACGAGGATGCGGGAGTCGGCCAGCGCGCGGGCCACGGCCCACCGTTCCTCGCCCGCGTCGCGTCGGAGCAGTCGCGCCCGCAGCGCCGTCCGCGTCCCCGGCGGGATCCGCACGAGTGCACGCAGCAGACTCCTCGCGGCCGGCGAGGGATCCCCGCCCCGTACGTCGTCCCAGGCCGCGTCCGCCCGCTCGCCGAGGGCGCGGCCGACGCCGCCGAGTTGCTCGTAGACGTCGAACCGGAGGTGCCCGCCGCGGCGCTGCTCCCAGAGCGTCTCCAGGAGGAACCCGAGTAGCGGCAGCGCGCCGGGCCGCCCGACGGTGTCCTCGACGATCCGGGCCGCGAGCCCTGCGCCGTACTCGACGCCGGGTATCCCTTCCAGCGGTCGCACGACGGCTTCGGTCAGCTGCCGCACGGTCATCGGCCCCAGCTGGTGGGCGGGCGCACCGCCTACGAGCCGGCCCAGTTCGGGGTGGCTGAGCATCGCGTCCTGGAAATCGGAGCGGACGACCGTGAGCACCTCCGTACCGGGGCGCGCCGCGGCCTCCAGGAGCCGGCCGACGGTGTCGCTCAGCTCGCCGTCCGGCAGGGTGAGGAGGGCTTCGGCCTGGTCGACGGCCACGACCACGCGCCGGTGTCCGCCGTCGGCCGGCGGGGCCGGCGGCGGGGCGATCCGTCGTCCGGAGACGGCACGCACCAGGACGACCTCGACGCCCTGTTCCCTGAGGCGCGGTACGACGCCGGCCATGAGGACGGAGGACTTGCCGGACCCCGAGGGTCCGGTCAGCGTGGTGCAGCCGGTCGGTCCGCCTGCCTCCAGGAGTCCGAGGACCGCGGCGACGTCGGCGTCCCGGCCGAAGAAGTCGCGGGTGTCGTCCTCGGTGAAGGCGTGCAGACCGGGGAACGGGGACCGTGGGGCCAGCAGTCCGGCGAGTGCCGGTATCTGCTCGGTGATGGTCCGTGTCGGGATGCAGAAGCTCTGGCCGCCGGGCCGGGAGGCGGTCGCCGTGACGACGCCCACCACGGCGCCGGTCTCCTTGTCCCACACGCCCGCGCCGCTGAAGCCGGGGCGGATCGGGTCCGAGGCGCCGTCCGGGGACATCTGCAGCCAGCCGATACCGGTCCGTCCGTGGAGCGTGGCGGTGTGCCAGCCTCCCTCGGCCACGTTGTCGGGCAGCCCGAGGACGAGGGCCCGGTGCGCCATCGTCGAGGGCGGGTCGGCCATGACGACGGGACGCGCGCCGGGCAGGGCGCCGCCGAGGCGGAGCACCGCGAGGTCTCCTCGGCCGTCCGGCTGCTCGGGCACCCAGTCCCGGACGCGGGCGGTGACGGACTCCGCGTCACCGTGGGCCTGGAGCAGCCGCACGGCCAACGTGCCGCGGGGCGGCTCGGTGTGTCCGCGCGGCAGACCGGCGGCGTCGGTGACGACGTGGGCGCAGGTCAGGACGAGCTCGGGGGCGATCAGTACGCCGACACCGGCGACGCCCGCCGGGCCGGTGATCCGCACCGTGGCGGCGGCGAGCGCCTCCTCGGCGATCGCGTCGTGGGAGGGGTGCCGCTCGGTCATGGCTCGTCCGCTCCCGCTCAGCCGGCTCGGCGGGAGATGTCCGACCAGTTCAGGGTGACCGTGAAGTTCGCCTCGGTCCCCGTCGTCGCGATGACGACGTCGGCACCCGCGGTGAGGGAGATGCCGAATTCCAGGCCGATCTCGTCCGGAGGGTTCTCCATCTGCGTGAAGCGGGACACGAAGCTCTCCGCGACGGGCCGCACCGCGTCCAACATCTGGTCGAGGGTGCGCGAGGCCTGGACGGCGGCCCGCGCACCGCGTCCGACCCGGGTGACCGCGTCCGCGTCCTCGGCCTCCCTGATCCGCACCAGCACCGGCTCGTCACCGGGCCGCCCCGTCGGCACCTGCACCGTCACCTCGGCCATCGCGTACGCACTCCCGTCCTCGTGGGTCACTCGTCCGAGACGACCTGACCTCGGAGAGAGCGCCGCAGTCAAGACGATATGACGCCAACACCCTTACGGAACAGTCATGTTGGCGAGCGGGAATCCCACCGCGACCACGCCTGTTGAACACGTCGACGGCACCAGGGCGGCGCCGTCGAGCCACGGCCCTCAGGAGGCAGCGCGTGCACGGGACCCCGGAGACAATCCGCCAGATCCTCACCCGGAGCGGCGACACCTGGGCAGTCGTCGGCCTGTCGTCGAACGAGCGACGAGCCGCCTACGGAGTCGCGGCCGTCCTCCAGCGTTACGGCAAGCGGATAGTCCCCGTCCACCCGAAGGCCGAGACGGTCCACGGGGAGAAGGGCTACGCCACGCTGGCCGACATCCCGTTCCCGGTCGACGTCGTGGACGTGTTCGTGAACAGCGAGCTGGCGGGCGCGGTCGCCGACGAGGCGGTCGCGATCGGCGCCAAGGCGGTCTGGTTCCAGCTGGACGTGATCGACGAGGCCGCCTTCGCCCGGACCCGTGAGGCGGGGCTCGACATGGTCATGGACCGCTGCCCCGCGATCGAGATTCCGCGCCTCGGCTGACCGACCCGAGACGGGCCGAACCGCTCCCCGCCTCAGGCGAGCGGGAGACCGAGGCCCTCCAGGACGATCGCGCCGGGGAGTTGGGCGAAGGCCTTGCCCGGCACGATCAGCTTGCCGCGCCTGCGGCCGCTGCCGACGAGGACCCACTCGGTGTCCACGACGGCGGCGTCGACGAGGAGGGCCCAGTCGGCCGGGAGGCCGACGGGGGTGATGCCGCCGTACTCCATGCCGGTCTCGCCGGTCGCGGTGTCCATCGGCGCGAACGAGGCCTTGCGGGCGCCGAGGTGCTTGCGTACGACCCCGTTGACGTCGACCCGGGTCGCCGACTTCACGACACAGGCGGCCAGGGTCGTCGTCTCGCCCCGCCTGCCCGCGACGACGACGCAGTTGGCGGACTCGTCGAGCAGCGTGGGCCCGTAGTGCTCCACGAACGCGGCGGTGTCGGCGACGGCCGGGTCGGTGTCCACGTACACGAGCTGGTCGGCCGGTACGGGGCCACGCCAGGCGCGGAGGGCGGCGGCGACGGGTCCGGTGAGCTCGTCGAGGCAGTCGGGGGCGGGGCGGGCGTTGTCGAAGTCTCCGATGGGTGCGCGCATGCGTGTCACGCTAACAACCGGCGCCCGGTTCGCGGTCGTCCGTCTCAGCGTGCGGGCGGGATGGAGACGGCCATCGTCATCTCGACCGTCTCGTCGCCGTCGTTGCGGTAGGCGTGCGACACGTTGGCCTCGAAGACCGCGGACGTGCCGGCCGGCATCGTGTGCTCCACCTCGTCGACGACGAGGGTGAGGACCCCGGCGGTGACGTGCAGGAGCTCGGTGGTGCCGTCCGGGTGCGGGTCGGAGTCGCTGCCCTCGCCGGGCATCAGGGTCCAGGACCAGAGCTCCAGCGGTCCGCGGGCCTCGGTGCCGACGAGGAGGGTGGTGTGGCTGCCGGTCGAGGTGGACCACATGCGGACGGCCTGGTCTGGCGGGACCAGTCGGACCTGGGGGCCCTGCTCGTAGTCGAGGAGGGTCGTGATGGAGACGCCGAGGGCGTCCGCCAGCTTCACGGTGGTGCCGACGCTGGGGTTGGTCCTGGCCTGCTCGATCTGGATGATCATGCCTCGGCTGACCCCGGCCCGGGCGGCGAGCGCGTCCAGGGTGAAGCCCCGCTCCTTGCGCCAGCGCTTCAGGTTCCGGGCGAGCGACTGCGTGAGCTGATCGAGGTCCGACACATTCCGTCCAATATTTTGGATGACAGAGTTCAATGCACTGAACTACGGTGGGCTGTACCCGACTGTTCACTGCACTGTACTGCGTGCTGCCGCACGCGACTGCGAGGATCCATGACCGCCCTGTTCGCCCTGGCCACCGCCCTGCTCTGGGGTCTCGCCGACTTCGGCGGCGGGCTCCTCACGCGCCGGATCCCGGCCCTCACGGTCGTCGTGGTCTCCCAGGTCCTCGCGGTCCTCGTCCTCGGCACCCTCGTCCTCGCGACCGGAGCCTGGACCGAGGCGGGCCCCCAGCTCTGGTACGCGGTCGGGGCCGGAGTCGTCGGCCCGGCGGCCATGCTCGCCTTCTACAAGGCACTGGCCCTCGGCCCCATGGGCGTGGTCTCGCCGCTCGGTTCGCTCGGTGTCGTCGTCCCCGTCTCGGTCGGCCTGTTCCTCGGCGACCGTCCCGGGCTCCTCCAGCTCGCCGGCGTCGTCGTGGCGATCGTCGGCGTGACCCTCGCGGGCGGCCCCGAGCTGCGCGGCGCCCCCGTGCAGCGCCAGGCGGTCCTGCTCACCCTGTTCGCGGCCTTCGGCTTCGGCTCGGTGATGGCCCTCATCGCGGAGTCCTCCACCACCGTCACCGGCCTGTTCCTCGCCCTGCTCGTCCAGCGCGTCACCAACGTCCTGGTGGGCGGCGGCGCCCTGTACGTCTCCGTGCGCCGCGGCGGCCGGGCCCTCCCCGAGGGCGGTCCCGCCGTCATCCGCGCGGCCCTGCCCGCCCTCGCCTTCGTCGGCCTCGCGGACGTCGCGGCCAACGGGACGTACGCCATCGCCGCCCAGCAGGGGCCGGTCGTGGTCGCCGCGGTCCTCGCCAGCCTCTACCCCGTCGTCACGGCCCTGGCCGCGTTCGCGGTCCTGAAGGAACGCCTCCGCCCGGTCCAGGCGGCCGGCGCGGCCCTCGCCCTCGGCGGCACGGTCCTCCTGGCAGCGGCCTGACGCCCCGGCGAACGGCAGCGGCCCGACGTCTTGGCGAACGGCAGCGGCCCTACGTCCCGGCGAACCGACCGGCGGGACACGGCCTACGAGGACGTGCCCGCCTGTTCGACCTCCCAGGCCGCGAGCGCCGCGAGCTGTTCCGAGGTCACGTGCTCCGGGATCGGCTGGGGGGCCGGGGTGCGCAGCGGCGGCTGCCAGCCCTTCTCCGGGTCCCAGCTGCGGACGACCCTGGCCGGGGCGCCCGCCACCACCGAGTGGTCCGGCACCTCGCCGCGTACGACCGCGCCCGCGGCGACGACCACGTTCCGGCCGATGCGCGCGCCGGGCAGGATCACCGCTCCCGTGCCGAGCCAGCAGCCGGGCCCGATGGAGACCGGCTCCGAGCGGGGCCACTGGCGGCCGATGGGCTCGTCGGGGTCGTCGTAGCTGTGGTTGGTCGAGGTGATGTAGACGTATGGGCCGCAGTAGGTGTCCGAGCCGATGGTCACCGTGGTGTCGGCGATGACGTGGCTGCCGCGCCCGAGGACCACCCCGTCGCCGAGGGTCAGGACCGTCTCCGTGCCGAGGTCGAGGCCCGGCAGCATCCCCGCCGTGAGGGTGACCTGTTCGGCGATGATGCAGCACTCGCCGATCTCGATCCACGGCTCGCCGAAGACCGTGCCCTGCGGGAAGGCGAGCCGGGTCCCCGCGCCGAGGCGGCGGAAGCGCAGCTTCCCCGGGTGCTCGGCGGTGACGGAACCGGCCTGCTGCGCCCAGCGCCAGGCACCCTGCACGGCAGCGGCGACGGCCCTGCGCCGCCAGGCGGCGAGGGATGAGAACGTGTTTCTGTTCCTGGGCACCCGGCCACGGTAGTCGGCGCCGTCGTGCCTGATCAGTGCGGTGCGCTGTGATGTCGGTCATGGGCACCGCATAGGGTGCGGCCGGGGGCCACCCCCGGGCGTGACACGACGGCTGAACGATCAGGAGCGAACCATGGCAGAGGCGTTGATCAAGGGTGTGGGCGGTAAGGAGCCGCAGATCGACCCGACCGCGTTCACGGCCCCGACCTCGGTGGTGCTGGGCGAGGTGACCCTCGGCGCCCGCGCCAACATCTGGTACCACACCGTGCTGCGGGCGGACTGCGGTCCCATCGCGATCGGCGAGGACTCCAACATCCAGGACAACTCCACGGTCCACGTCGACCCCGGCTTCCCCGTCTCGATCGGGGCCCGGGTGACCGTCGGCCACAACGCCACCGTGCACGGCTGTGTGATCGAGGACGACGTGCTCGTCGGCATGGGCGCGACGGTCCTCAACGGGGCCCGGATCGGCGCGGGCTCGCTCGTCGCCGCCCAGGCGCTCGTCCCGCAGGGCATGCAGGTGCCGCCGGGTTCGCTGGTCGCCGGCGTCCCGGCGAAGGTCCGCCGCCCGCTCACCGAGGAGGAGAAGGCGGGCATCAAGCTGAACGCCGAGGTGTACCTGCACCTCGCGAAGAGCCACGCGGAGGCCTTCGAGGCCTGACGAAGCCCGAGCCGTACGCTCCGTACGTGAAGGAGGGCGGCACCCCGCGCGGGGTGCCGCCCTCTTCTCCGTCCTGCCGTCAGGCTCAGTCCCCGACGGTGACCGGCTCGGGCTCCACGGCGTCCGGCCGCTCCGCCGCCGCCTTCTTGGCGCGGTTCTTGATGATCAGCATCGAGGCGACGCCGATCACCACGGCGAGGACGAGGCCCAGCCAGGAGAAGCGCTTGAGCCAGGCCTCGGCGACGATGCCCACCGAGTAGATGACGGCCGTGGTGCCGCCGGCCCAGAGGATGCCGCCGAAGACGTTGGCGATGAGGAACTTCCAGTACGGCATGTGCAGGACGCCCGCGAGGGGCCCGGCGAAGATGCGCAGCAGGGCGATGAAGCGGCCGAAGAAGACCGCCCACATGCCCCACTTCTCGAAGGAGCGCTCGGCGAGCCCGATGTTGGCCTCGCTGAAGTGCTTCGGGAACCTCTTCCCCAGCCAGGCGAGCAGGGGCCTGCCGCCCTTGCGGCCGATGGCGTAGCCGATCGAGTCGCCGATGATCGCGCCGGCGGTGGCGCAGGCGCCGAGCACCCACGGGTTGATGTCACCGTGCTGCGAGGCGAGCAGCGCCGAGCTCACGAGCACGATCTCGCCGGGCAGCGGGATGCCCAGGCTCTCCAGACCGATCACCACGCCCACCAGCGCGTAGATCGCGACCGCCGGGATCGTCTCCAGCCATTCCTGCACGTGCAACGCGGTTCCTCCCGTGTCGGCCGCCCGGCGTGCACCGCGTCGGGCACGCCGGGGCAGCCTACCCGGTCAGGAGGGGCGGACCTCGACGCCGAGGCTGAGGCCGGGGTCGGCCGAGGAGGAGCCGACGCGGACGGTCCGGCGGCCCGTGCCGAAGAGCCACCCGTGCCGTGCGGTGTCCCAGGAGGACAGGGTGCGGGCGGTGACATGGACGGTCACCCGCCGCCGTGCGCCGGCCGCGAGCTCCAGGCGGCGGTAGCCGGCGAGGGCGGAGCGCGGCTGGTCGACGCCGAGGGCGGTCAGGTCCGGGGAGGGGCCGACGTAGACCTGGGCGACCTCGACGCCGTCCCGGCGGCCGGTGTTGCGGACGGTGAAGGTGACGTCCAGCCCTTCCGCGGCACCGGGGGCGACGGTCAGATCCTCGTACCGGAAGGTCGTGTACGAGAGGCCGTGCCCGAAGGGGAAGAGCGGGACGACGCCCTCCGCCTCGTACCAGCGGTGGCCGACGTGCACCCCTTCCCTGTACTCCTCCACCCCGCCCTCGCCCGGGTAGCGGCGCGGGTCCCCGGCCGTGGGGTGGCGGTCCTCGGCCGCCGGGAAGGTCTGGGTGAGGCGCCCGCCGGGGTCGGCGTCGCCGAAGAGGACGGCCGTGGTGGCGGCCGCGCCCTCCTGCCCGGGGTAGTACATCTGGAGGACGGCGGCGGTCCGTTCCCGCCACGGCATGGTGACGGCCGACGAGGTGTTGAGGACGACGGTGGTACGGGCGTTGGCCGCAGTCACCGCCTCGATCAGGGCCTCCTGGTGGCCGGGGAGGGCGAGGGTCACGCGGTCCTGGCCCTCGGTGGCGTCCTCGTAGGCGAAGAGCACGACGCTGTGCGCGGCCCGCGCGACCCGTACGGCCTCGGTCAGGTCGGCGGCGCGGGTCGCCCCGGTGACGGCGCGGAGCCGGAAGAGCTGACCGGCGGGGCCGCCGCGGGCGGTGACGGTCAGCTCGTGCGGTCCGGCGGCGAGGCGCCGGGTGGCACGCCGGACGTCGAGCCCGTCGGGCGCCCGGCCGAGGAGGCCGCCCACGAAGTACTCGGCGACGCCCTGTCCGACGGGGAAGAGCTCGGTGCCGTCGAGGGTGACGGTGGGCCGGGGGCCGCTGTAGTGGACGAGGAAGGTCCACTCGTCGGGGTCGGTGGCGGTCAGCGTGACCGTACGGGTCCAGGTGGCGCCGGCGGCGACGTCCACGCCCTCCAGGTCGACGGCGGGTGACAGCGGCGGCAGCGGGCGCCCGAAGAGGTCCTCCCCCACGGCGTACGCGACGGAGCCGTCCTCCCCGGCCCTGGCGCGGATCGCGTCCAGGGGGCTGGGTGCCGCGTCGGGGACGACATGGGCGCTGCCGCCGCCGCTGACGAAGGGCACGGAGGCCGTGGGCCCGAGGACGGCGAGGGAGCGGGCGGCCCGGTCGGTGAGCGGCAGGGCTCCGCGTTCGTTGCGCAGGAGGGTCGCCCCGGCGACGGCGACCCGCAGGGCGAGCCGGGCCCCGGAGGCGGCGTCCCTGGCGGGGCGCGACGGTGGGGCGTCGAGGAGCCCGAAGCGCTCGCGTACGGAGAGGATCCGGCGTACGGAGCGGTCGACGGTGGCCTCGTCGATCAGGCCCGCGCGGACGGCGGTGCGCAGGGCGTCGCCGTAATGGGAGCCGCCGGGCATCTCCATGTCGAGTCCGGCGGCGAGCGCGGGGCCTGTCGTGTGGACGGCGTCCCAGTCGCTCATGACCCAGCCGTCGAAGCCCCAGCGGTCGCGCAGGATCCCGGTGAGCAGGGTCGCGTTCTCGGCGGCGTGGACGCCGTCGACCTTGTTGTACGCGGCCATGACGGCGCCCGCTCCGGCGGCCACGGCGGCTTCGAAGGCGCGCAGCTCGGTCTCGTGCAGGGTCTGTTCGCCGGCGCGGACGTCGACGGTGGTGCGGTCGCGCTCCTGGTTGTTGAGGGCGAAGTGCTTGACGGTGGCGACGAGGCCCTCGGCCTGGATGCCGCGGATCTCCTCGGCGACGAGGTCGGCGGTGAGGAGCGGGTCCTCGGAGAAGGTCTCGAAGTTCCGTCCCGCGTACGGGGTACGGATGAGGTTGGCCATGGGGGCGAGCAGCACGTCCTGGCCGAGGGCGCGGCCCTCGCGGCCGATGACCCGGCCGTAGGCGCGGGCGAGGCCGGGGTCGAAGGCGGCGGCGAGCATGACGGGTGCGGGCAGGGCGGTCGCGGTGCGGCGGACGCGGATGCCGGCGGGTCCGTCGGCGAGGCGGAGCGGCGGGATGCCCAGCCGGGGCACGCCGGGGACGTGGCCGGCCTGGCCGAGGCTCGCGGGGTCGGCGGCGCCGTGGAGGAGGGAGACCTTCTCGTCGAGGGTGAGCCGGGCGAGGAGTTCGTCGACCCGGCCGACGGGCGGGGCGAGGGGGGTGGTCCGCCGGGGCCGCGTGCCGGCCGTCGCGGGCGAGGCGGCGGCCGCGAGGGCGGCGGCGCCGGTGAGCGCGAGGAGCAGCGCCCGCCGGGAGAGCCGCGGGCCGCGCCGCCGGGGCCGGGCGGAGGTGGCGGTCTCCGGGGCTGGGGCTGTGGCGGGTGACGCTTCGTCGGGCACGCGGCGGCTCCTTCGCACGGGGTGCGGGCCCGGCCCGGGTGCGTCCGTGCCCTGCCCGCACTATGCGTGACGGGGCGTCCGATTCCGGGGCGGCGGCCCGGAACACGTCGACCCCCGCACCCGAAGGGGGGTGCGGGGGTCGACGCGGGGTACCTCGTGGATCAGGCGTTCGGGCGCAGCGTCCACAGGACGGTCATCTCGCCGGTCACGGCGCCGTCCTCGCGGGTGATGTCGATCCGCACCGGGAACTCCGGCCGCTGTCCGGCGTCGAGTTCGGCGACGACCTCGGCCACGGGGCGGCCCAGGGTGGCGGTGGCGGTGACGACGCCCATGGCCAGCTTCTTGTAGGCGATCTCGGCGCTGACGGCGAGCGGCACGGCGCGGGTCAGCTGGTCGCCGAAGGCGGCGAGCACGATGGCGCCGCTGGCGGACTCGGCCAGGGTGAACATCGCTCCGGCGTGCGGGCCGCCGACGTGGTTGTGGTAGGCGGGCTGGTCCGGCAGGCGCACGACGGCGCGCTCGGCGGTGGTCTCCAGGAACTCCAGGTTGAGGGTTCCGGCCATGGGGACCGTGGCGGCGAGCATCTCGCCGACGGTCATCTGGTCTGCGCTCATGGCCGTGATGTTACCCACCGGTAGCAGCCTTGGCCATCCCTCTCGTGGCCCCGCCGCCGCCACACCTCTATCGTTACTGGCCATGTGGCCAGGACAGCAGCCGCCCGGGGGCGAGCAGAACCCGCAGGACCAGAGTCAGAACCCCTACCAGCAGTCGGGGTACCAGCAGCCGAACCCGTATCAGCAGCCGCCGGCCCAGCCCGGTTACCCGCAGCCGCCGACGCAGCCCGGGTATCCGCAGCAGCCCGCTCAGCCGGGCTACCCGCAGCAGGGGTACGGCCAGCAGGGCTACCCCCAGCAGCCGGGGTACCAGCAGCCGAACCCGTACCAGCAGCCGACCGTGCCGCAGTACGCGGTCCCGGGGCAGGCGATGGGTCCGGGGCAGCCCGGTGCGCCCGGCCCGGGCGGCGGCAAGAAGAAGTCGACGCTCGTGGCGATCGTCGCCGCGACCGCCGTGGTCGTCGCGGCCGGCGTCACCGGTTTCCTGGTGCTCTCCGAGGACGACGACAAGAAGCCGACCGCCGACGGCAAGCAGCCGTCCGTCGCGGCGCCCTCCACCGCGCCGTCCGAGGCCGGGGAGCCTTCCGCGCCGCCGCTCGACAACCCGCGTGACGGCGCGGCCCAGCAGCCGACGATCCCCGGCTGGAAGGTCGTCCACAACCCGAAGTACGGCACCCTGTTCGACGTACCGCCCGAGTGGGAGGTGATGAAGCCGGGGCTGATCACCTACTTCGACGACGAGAAGAAGCCCGGCACCCCGCTCGTCACGATGTCCAGCCCCACGCGCTTCAAGAAGAACTGGTGCTCCTACGACGTCGACAAGAACGGCACCCAGGAGACCTGGGGCCTGAGCACGGCGGGCACCAAGGGCGGCCAGGGCGCCAAGAACACGTCGGACGCCGCGCGCGGCGAGGCGGGCACCTGGGTGTGGGGCGGCTACGCGCAGCACATGCCCAAGAGCACCATCAAGATCTCCAAGCCCGTGCCGTACACGACGAAGTCCGGGCTCACCGGCAGCATGGCGACCGCCACGGCACCGGGCGTCAAGAAGCGCAACAAGTGCGAGTCCGACGGCAAGTCGATCGCGTTCACCTTCAAGAACACCAAGGGCGACTTCACGACCTGGGTGCTCTACGGACCCGACGGCGTCAAGGACGAGCTGCCGGACGCCACCATCAAGCAGATCCTCTCCACGGTCAGGCTCACCTCCGCGTCCTGACACGGACGGTGGGGAACTCCGTCCGGCGCTCCCCACCGTCCGGATATCGGTTTGGCAGGAGGGGGAGGCGACAGGGATAGTCCCGGGGTGACGAATCCCGCCGACTCCCCCCGCCGCACCCCCTTCGCCTCCCGCCGCCCCGAGTGGGCGGGCCGCAACTACGTCCTGCTCACGGCCGCGACGGTGGTGACCAACCTCGGCGCGCACGGCGCGCTGATCGCCACCACCTGGGCGGTCTTCGAGAGCGGGGGCAGCGCGGGCGACGTGGGACTCGTCGCGATGGCCCGCTTCCTGCCGCTCGTCCTCTTCCTGCTCATCGGCGGCGCGGTGGCCGACCGGATACCGCGCCACCGCGTGATGGTCGCGGCCAACGCCCTCAACTGCGTCTCGCAGGCCGTCTTCGCCGTCCTCGTCCTCTCGGGCGGGGCGCAGATCTGGCAGATGATGCTGCTCACCGCCCTGTGCGGCACCGGGCAGGCCTTCTTCAACCCGGCCGCCGAGGGCATGCTCCTGACCAGCGTCACGGGGGAGCAGGCCGGCCGGGCGTTCGCCGTCTACCGGATGGCCATGCACGGCGCCGGCATCGGCGGCGCCGCGCTGGGGGGAGCGCTCGTCGCCTTCGTCGGGCCCGGCTGGGTCCTCGCGATCGACGCCCTCGCCTTCGCCGTCGCGGGCGGACTGCGGGCCTTCCTCGATGTGAGCGGCACCCCCGAGCGGGCCCCGAGCGGCGGCCTCTTCGCCGATCTGCGCGAGGGCTGGCAGGAGTTCGTCGGCCGGCCGTGGCTGTGGTCGATCGTCGCCCAGTTCTCGGTGGTCGTGGGCCTGATCGGGGCGGTCGAGGCGGTCTTCGGACCGCTCGTCGCCCGGGACGAGCTGGGCGGCGCCCGCCCCTGGGGCATCGCGCTCGCCGCCTACGGGGTGGGAACCGTCGCCGGCGCCGTCCTGATGACCCGCTGGAAGCCGCGCAGGCTGCTGTTCGTCGGCACGCTCTGCGTCTTCCCGATAGCGCTGCCCTCGGCGGCGCTCGCCGTACCGCTGGACGTGGTGGGGCTCACGGCCGCCATGTTCATCAGCGGTATGGCGATCGAGGTCTTCGGCGTCTCGTGGATGACGGCCCTGCACCAGGAGATCCCGGAGGAGAAGCTCTCCCGGGTCTCCGCCTACGACTGGTTCGGCTCGACCGCCCTGCTGCCGCTGTCCACGGCGCTCGCGGGCCCGGCCGAGAGCGCGTTCGGCCGGAGCGAGGCCCTGTGGGGCGCGGCGGCACTGATGGTGTTCGTCACGGCCCTGGTCCTGCTGGTGCCGGACGTACGGAACCTGACCCGCCGTCCGCACACCAAGGAGGTCACGGGCGCGACCCCGGAGCAGGCGGCGGTGGAGAAGCAGCCCGTCTCGGCCGTCCCGCCCGTCTCAGCCGACGCCGAAGGCGCCCTCGGGCGGAACGGGTGACGGTACGGCCCCGGCGTCCAGGACCGGTTCAGCGTCCCCGGTGAACCGGTCGAGCGTCGCCCCGTGCTCCACGCGCGCGGGGAAGGCGTCCGCGGCGGCCCGCCGGGCGAGGTGGGCGATGTCGATCTCCCGGGCGGAGGCGACCAGGACCGCGTTCCCGAAGCGGCGGCCGCGCAGCACGGCCGGTTCGGCGACGAGGGCCAGTTCGGGGAAGACGGCGGCGAAGGTCGCGAGCTGGGAGCGGAGGAAGCCGAAGGGCGCGCCGTCGGCCAGGTTGGCGGCGTAGAGCCCGCCGGGCCGCAGGACGCGCCGGACCTCCCGGGCGTACTCGACCGAGGTGAGGTGCGCGGGCACCCGCGAGCCGCCGAAGACGTCGCCGACGATCAGGTCGGCCGAGGCGTCCGGGGCCGTCTCCAGCCAGCCCCGGGCGTCGGCTCCGTGGACGGTGACTCCCGAGCCCTCGGGCAGCGGCAGGTGTTCGGCGACGAGGGCGAGCAGCTGCCGGTCCGCCTCCACGACGTCCTGGCGCGAGCCGGGCCGGGTGACGGAGACGTACCGGGGAAGGGACAGCGCCCCACCGCCCAGGTGCAGGACGTCCAGCGGTTCGCCCTCGTCGGCGGCGCCGTCGACGACATGGGCGAGTCTGCGCGCGTACTCGAACTCCAGGTACGCCGGATCGTCCAGGTCGACGTACGACTGGGGTGCGCCGTCGACCGTCAGGAGCCACGCCCGCTCCCGGTCCACGTCGGGCATGAGGCGCGCGGTGCCCTGGTCGACCTCGCGGATGACGGGGATGTGCTCGTTCACGCTCTCATTGTGCCGATGTTCTCTCAGCCGAGGTTCTTCAGGGCCTCGCGGACGGAGAGCGGGGCGAGCAGGGAGCGGTTGGCGGCCACGAAGGCGCGCACCTCTCCGGGGGCGGTCTTGCCGTACTCGCGCAGGCTCCAGCCGATCGCCTTGCGGACGAAGAAGTCGGGGTGGGCGGCGCGGCGGAGGCAGTAGGCGAAGAGCCGGTCGGCGTCGGTCGCGTCCTTGTAGCGGAGCTGGTGGAGCAGCGCGGTGCGCGCCACCCACAGGTCCTCGTCCTCGATCCACTCGTCCATGCGGGCCGCGAGGGCCGGGTCGGCCGCGACGAGGCCGCCGACGACATGGGCGGCGAGGTGGTCGACCGTGTCCCACCAGGAGACGGTGGTGACGAGCCGGCGGGCGACGGGCAGGAAGCCGGAGGAGCAGCGCTTCACATGGCGGCGGAGGTAGTCGACGGCGAAGTAGTGGTACTCCCGCTCGGGCAGGGCGAAGCAGCGCAGGGCGATCGCGGTGCAGTCGTCCTCGTCGGGGCGGGGGGTGCCGTCGAGGACGGTACGGGAGAGGGCGCGGCGCTCGGGGGTCCGTACGCCGAGGAAGGGGGCGACGCCCTTCATGTACGCGACCATCTCCTGGGCCCGGAAGGGGTTGCCCGCGGCGGGGTAGAGAGTGGTGAGCCGCTCCAGGACGGTGTCGGCGAGGACGCTGCCGGGGACGGCGTCGGTCGGCGCGGTCTCGGTCATGGAGCCCTCTCGGTCACGGCACGGTGCGGTCCGTGCTCCGGACGGACATGACGCACATTACGGCGATCATACGGACCCGTCCGCTACTCTCCCCGAATGCTCGCTCCCGTGCCCCGGCCGCCGGGCTCTCTCGCAGTCCGCTGTTCCCAGGCCCTGCTCGCGCCCCGCTCGCGGCTCTCGATCCTCGCCCTGCTGCTGCTCTCCGCGGCGGGGCTCGTGCTGCTGTACGAGCCGCAGCGGCTGCTGTCCTCGGGCTGGCCGCAGCAGACGAACGGCGCGGGCGCGGTGATGCTCTTCGGCCTCGCGTACGGTGTGTGCACGGCGGCGTTCGTACCGCGCCCGGTGCTCAATCTGGCGGCGGGCGCGCTCTTCGGCTCGGCCTTCGGTCTGACGGCGGCGGTGGCGGGGACGGTGCTCGGTGCCGGGATCTCCTTCACCCTCGGCCGCTTCCTGGGACAGGACGCGCTGCGGCCGTTCGTACGGGGCCGCTGGCTGACGGCGGCGGACGGGCAGCTGAGCCGGCACGGTTTCCGCTCGATGCTGGCGATCCGGCTCTTCCCCGGCGTCCCCTTCGCGGCGGCCAACTACTGCGCTGCGGTCTCCCGGATGGGATACGTGCCGTTCCTCCTGGCGACGGCGATCGGCACGGTGCCGAACACGGCGGCGTACGTGATCGCGGGCGCCCAGGCCGGTTCACCGGGGTCTCCGGCCTTCCTCATCTCGGCGGGGTTCATCGTCCTGTCGGGTCTCGGCGCGGCGGTGGTGGCCTGGCGCAAGCGCCACGCCCTGCGGGGCACGTCCGGGACCCGGGCCGCGACCCCGGACGCGGCTCCCGCCCTGGAGCGGGAGCCGGTCGGCACGGCCTGACGACCTGGCGGCCCGGCTCTCAGAGCGCCTCGACGATCATCGCGTTGGCGAGACCGCCCGCCTCGCACATCGCCTGGAGGCCGTAGCGGGCGCCCCGGGCCCGCAGGGCGTGGACCAGGGTCGTCGCGATGCGCGTGCCGCTGGCGCCGAGGGGGTGCCCGAGCGCGATGGCCCCGCCGTGGGCGTTGACCCTGGCCGGGTCGGCGCCGGTCTCCTGCTGCCAGGCGAGCACGACGCTCGCGAAGGCCTCGTTGATCTCGAAGAGGTCGATGTCGGCGAGGGAGAGGCCCGCGCGGCGCAGGACCTTCTCGGTGGCCGGGATGACGCCGGTGAGCATCAGGAGCGGGTCGGAGCCGGTGACGGCGAAGCTGTGCAGACGGGCGAGGGGCCGCAGGCCGAGGCTCCGGGCGGTGTCGGCGGCCATGACGAGCACGGCGGAGGCGCCGTCGTTGACGGGGCTGCTGTTGCCGGCGGTGACGGACCAGTCGATCTGCGGGAAGCGGGCCGCGAAGCCGGGGTCCTCGAAGGCGGGCCGGAGACCGGCGAGGATCTCGGGGGTGGTCGCGGGGCGCACCGACTCGTCGCGGCGGACTCCCTCGTACGGGACGACCTCGGCGTCGAAGAGACCGGCCTCCCAGGCGCGGGCCGCCTTGGTGTGCGAACCGGCGGCGAACTCGTCCATGGCCTCGCGGCCGATCGACCACTTGGCGGCGATGAGCTCGGCGCTGACGCCCTGCGGGACGAGCCCCTCGGGGTAGCGCTCGGCGACGCCGGGTCCGAAGGGGTCGGCGCCGGGCGGCACGTTCGACCACATGGGGACCCGGCTCATGGACTCGACACCGCAGGCGACGGCTATGTCGTACGCCCCCGAGAGGACGCCCTGGGCGGCGAAGTGGACGGCCTGCTGGGAGGAACCGCACTGCCGGTCGACGGTGGTGGCGGGCACGGACTCGGGAAATCCGGCACCGAGCCAGGCGTAGCGGGTGGTGTTCATGGCCTGCTCGCCGACCTGGTCGACCGTACCGCCGATCACGTCGTCGACGAGGGCGGGGTCGATGCCGCTGCGTTCGATCAGGGCGCGCAGGGTGTGGGAGAGGAGGGCTACGGGGTGGACGTGGGACAGGGCTCCCCCGGCCTTGCCCCTTCCCATCGGTGTACGGACGGCTTCGACGATGACGGCGTCACGCATGACCAACTCCTGAGTTGGAAAAGTGGACCAACACTCGTCGGTAACATAACCCAGTCGGTTGGATTTTCAAACCCTCGTGCTGCTCCTGCCCTAGGCTGACTCCATGAAGGCCGCTCCCCGCCCCTGCTCGATCGCCGACACGCTCTCGCTCGTCGGCGAGAAGTACGCGCTGCTCGTGCTCCGCGAGGTCTCCCTCGGCGTGCACCGCTTCGACCGGATCGCGCGCAACACCGGCGCCCCGCGCGACATCCTCACCGCCCGCCTCAAGCGGCTCGTCGAGGCCGGGATCCTGGAGCGCGTGCCGTACAGCGAGCGCCCGCAGCGCTTCGAGTACCGTGCGACGGCCGCCGGCGAGGAGCTCCAGCCCGTGCTCCTGACCCTGATGGCCTGGGGCGACCGCCACCTCAACGAGAACGACCGCCCCGTCGTCCTGGAACACGACTGCGGCGAGATCCTCAGCCCCCGTGTCGTCTGCGCCCACTGCGGCGGAGAGGCCGACCGGCCGAGCCTCCGCGCCCACGTCCGGGCGCCGGGATGGACGACCTCGGGCCCCTACGAGGCCTGAAGACAGCCGATGTGGCCTGATCACGGGACCGTCACGGGCCTCATCGCGAGCGCGTCATCTTGGGACGGTACGCTGCGCTCGACCTTCTGACCGCACACGTACATAACGGGACGGCCCTAGCCCCATGAGTTGGTTCGAATCGTTCATCCTCGGACTCGTACAGGGGCTGACGGAGTTCCTTCCCATCTCCTCCAGCGCGCATCTCAGGCTGACCGCGGCCTTCGCCGGCTGGCACGACCCGGGCGCGGCCTTCACCGCGATCACCCAGATCGGCACGGAGACCGCCGTCCTGATCTACTTCCGCAAGGACATCGCGCGGATCGTCTCGGCCTGGTTCCGCTCCCTCACCGACAAGTCGATGCGCTCCGACCACGACGCCCAGATGGGCTGGCTGGTCATCGTCGGCTCGATCCCGATCGGCGTCCTCGGCATCACGCTCAAGGACCAGATCGAGGGCCCCTTCCGCGACCTGCGGCTGATCGCGACCACCCTGATCGTCATGGGCATCGTCCTCGGCATCGCCGACCGGCTCGCCGCGCGGGACGAGGCCGGCGGCCGCCACCGCGTCGTCCGCGACCGCAAGACGCTCAAGGACCTCGGCGTGAAGGACGGCCTGATCTTCGGCGTCTGCCAGGCGATGGCGCTGATCCCCGGCGTCTCCCGCTCGGGCGCGACGATCTCCGGCGGTCTGCTCATGGGCTACACCCGCGAGTCCGCCGCCCGCTATTCCTTCCTCCTCGCGATCCCGGCGGTCCTCGCCTCGGGCGCGTACGAGCTGAAGGACGCGGGCGAGGGGCACGTCTCCTGGGGCCCGACGATCTTCGCCACGATCATCGCCTTCGCCGTCGGCTACGCGGTGATCGCGTGGTTCATGAAGTTCATCACCACGAAGAGCTTCATGCCCTTCGTGATCTACCGCATCCTGCTGGGCATCCTCCTCTTCATCCTGATCGGCACGGACGTCCTGAGCCCCCACGCGGGCGAGTCCGCGGGCTGACGGAGCCGCCACGAGAACGGGCCCGCGCAGCGTCAGCTGTGCGGGCCCTTCTGCGCGGCGGACGGGGCTGGGGCAGTCCCACGCGGACACGCAGTGTGGCGATCGGCCTGTACGCGGAACCCGAACGCGCTGATGCCGAGCGCCACATACCGCACGGGGCAAGGCGCCGGCTCAATCGGCTTGAAGGTGCCCTCAGGACTCTCGAATTCGCACACGCTGTGTAGTCGACGGGCGTTGGGGAAGACGGCGATCCAGGTGGCAATCCCGATGCGGACCTCGGCACGGGTCCGGAGCGACCCTGACCACGTATCAGAGGGTCCACAGGGTGGTTTCCGGCGTCCCAGGAGGTACACCACGCGAACCGGAGACCCTCAACCAAATCTGGTTGCATGGTCTACAACTACGAACATGTTTAAGCTGGTTTGGGAGGGGATAAGGGCGGGTGCACGTGATGGGAGCAAGCGCCATGACCAGGCGAACCTACCAATCCTTCGAAATCTATACGGCCGTAGCGGACAGCGACCGTGCAGCGAAAATCGCCAAGACCACCTCTCCGTTCCAGATCGACGTGCGGTTCATCCAAGGACTGACGAACAGCCAGAAGGACGTCTTCGCCGAGGCCGCCGAGCGCTGGGCGCGCGTGATCGTCGGAGACCTGGAGACCGCGATCGTTCATGACTTCACCGGCACGGTCGTCGTCGACGACCTCCTGATCGATGCCGAAGGCGTGCCGATCGACGGCGTCGACAACGTTCCGAACATTCTCGGACAGGCCGGCCCCACGCGGTTCCGTCGGCACGACGCGATCAGCGGAGCGGGACTTCCCGCCACGGGGCGGATGAGGTTCGACAGCGCCGACCTGGCCCAGATGGAGGACGAGGGTTCCCTCCTCGACGTCATCACGCACGAGATGGGGCACGTGCTGGGCATCGGCACCGTCTGGACCGACTTCGGCCTGCTGAAGGACTTCCCCGGCGACGACCCCACGTTCGTCGGCCCCGGAGCCATGAAGGAGTTCGGCACGCTCGCCGGAGAACCGCCCGGCCCCGTGCCGGTGGCGAACGTCGGCGGCCTGGGCAGCGCGGGCAGCCACTGGCGGGAGTCCGTCTTCGACAACGAGCTGATGTCGCCGAGCATCGACGGCAGCAACAACCCCTTGAGCAGGCTGACGGTCGCGAGCCTGGAAGACCTCGGGTACACGGTCGACCTGGAAGCCGCGGAAGCGTACGAGCTTCCGAACTTCCTCAAGATCGCCCGCTCGGGCCGCACTCCGTCCTCGGCTCGGGAGCGCATCGTGCTCCCGACCATCCCGACACGTGTCCCCGCGGAGGCGCCGTGACGGGACTCGACACCGCCCGCACCGCCGCGGCCGGTTGACGACCGCGGCGGGGGCATCCAGCCATCGGGGATTCCACCTGTCGGGGACATCCATCCCTTCCGACCGGGGCGTTCCGCCCGAGGGAACGCTCCTCCCTCCGCGTGTCTCAAGGAGCACATGATGGGCCGGGAAGACGTACAGAAGCAGAGAAGCAGGTCGGGGCCCAAGGCGGACGAGCCCCTGAGGCTGGTCCCTGACGTCGGTGAACGGAAGGACTCCGGCGGCGTGCTGCGGAAGTTCGTCGATCCGGGGGCGACCCTGGGCCGCGCGTCGAACGCCCGCAAGGCCATCGACTCGTTCATGAAGGCACGCTCGAAGGACCTCAAGGCCGACAGGATGGATCTGCGGGAGGTGGACTCCAGCGAAGGCGCGGCCACCCTGCGCGTGCGCTACCAGCAGTTCCACAAGGGCCTTCCCGTCCTGGGCGCCACCGTCCAGGCCGTCGCCGACATCGAGCAGGCCGGCGTCGTCCAGGTCGACAACGGGGGTGACCTCAAGGTCGCCGACGCTCCCGACCCGAGCGAGGCCCGTGACGTCGAGGACGTCGAACGGGTCGCACTCGCGCCCTTCCGGAAGGACTACGAGACCGCCAGCATCTTCAAGGACGAACTCGCCTACCTCCGGGACACGACCAGGCCCGGACTGCCGGACGAGGACTACCCCACGGCCTCGATCGAGCTGCTGAAGAAGGGCAGGAGGAAGCCGGACGGGACGCTCCATCTCGTACACGACCTCTCCGTCGAGACCACCGGTCCCTTCGAGCACTTCCGTGTGGTCGTCGACGCCATCTCCGGCAAGCTGCTGTGGATCGAGCTCCTGGGCAAGTACGTGACGGCGAGCCTCAAGGTCTTCGTGCCCGATCCCGTCACCGAGTCGAACGACGGCACGCTCTCCAGTGCGTCGACCGCGGCCGACCTGAACCCCTTCCGGCACGACGTCCAGGCCGAGATCGCCACGGCCGTCAACGGCATCTTCCAACTCGACGGGGACTGGTTCCGCTGCAACGACTGGGACACCCCGGCGTTCGCGCAGCCCGCCGAGAACACCGCGACCTTCTCCTACGAGACCTACCCCCAGAACCGTGCCTTCCTGAGCGCGAACGCCTACTACTGGCTCGACGCCGTTGCCCGCTATCTCCGCGCCCTCGGCAACCCGACGCTCAACGGCAGCATGGAGAAGGTCGACGTCGACCCGCAGGCGTACGACTTCGAGGACCAGAGCGAGTGGATCGGCTCGGCGACGCCCCCGCGGATCCGCTTCGGCGAGGGCGGCGTCCCCGACGCCGCGGACCTCGGCGTCGTCGCGCATGAGTACGTCCACGGTGTGTTCCAGTGGCTGGGCGCCGAGCACGGCGGTTCCGGGGCATACGAGCACAGCGTCTGCGACGCCCTCCCGGCCATCTACCGTGACCGGTTCAACCTCAACGGACACCGCCGCACCGAGACGTTCCCCTTCGACAACAACGCGTCCGACCAGTGGAGCTCGGAGCGCAGGCTCGATCTGACCCAGCGGTTCGACGACCCGGGGTTCAACAGTTACAGCCGCAACCTGCGCAACTCGATGCTGGGCACGGCGCTGTGGCGGTGCTACCTGGGCATGGGCGGCGACTCGCCCGATGCCGCCGTCCGTGTCGAGGCGGCCGACGCCATGATCAAGACGATGATGGAGATGCTGCTCATCGTGCCCGACGACATCACGAGCAGTGCCGCGCACGCCGTGAGCATGGCCCAGGGCTGCATCACCGCCGACGCCGCCCTCACCGGTGGCCTCTACAGCAAGGTGATGGACGAGGCCTTCATCGCTCAGGGACTGTGGGCACGGCGGCCGGTGGACCTCTACATCTCGGACAGCGACACGGACCTCGGCGCCCAGCCGAGCGGTGTGCCGTTCTGGACCTCGCCCGACATCTGGGTCCGCAACAACCACATCAGTACCGGTGACAATCCCGAGCTCGGCCACGAGGCGCCGATCAACAACCAGCCGAACTACCTGTACGTCCGCGTCCACAACCGCGGGATCCAGCAGGCCGCGGCCGGCGGGTTCCAGGTCGACACGTACCGGTGCGACCCTGGCACGGGGATGATGTGGCCGACGCACTTCACGTCGCTGGGTACGTTGGTGATCACCGCACCGATTCCGGCGGGCGGCTCGGTGCGCGTCGGTCCGTTCGCCTGGACGCCCCAGATCGTCGACCACGAATGCCTGGTGGCCGTCGTCCACGGCGCGCAGGACCCGGCCATCACCGCCACCGTCAACGGGCCGGTGCCGAACGACCGCATCGTGCGCTTCGACAACAACGTGGGGCAGCGGAACGTGGCCCCGCAGATGGCGGCGCCCGGCGGCAAGACCCGCATGACGATCACGCTGCGGGGCGGCCTCAAGGCCACCGACGGCTCCTGGGAACTCGACGCGAGCGCACTGCCCGAGGACACACGCATCTCCGTCCGCACGCTGAGCCGCATGATCGAACCCGCGACGCTGACCGATCTGGAGGTCAAGGAAACCGGAGCCGTACGCAGCACCATCGAGATGAAGGGCGGAAAGGTCGCCGTCGTCGACGGGTACCGCCTCGACGCCGACGACCAGGTGACGGCCGAGATCACGATCGACTTCTCACACCAGGCCGAACACATGAAGCGCTATCCCTTCGTCGCCACGCAGTACCAGGACGGAACGGTCGTCGGACGCATGACGATCCAGATCACGGCCGTGAAGGAGCTGGACGACTTCTTCTTCGGCAACCCGCGCAGCGGCGAGATCCACATCAACACCTGCCCGTACTGGCCGAAACTCGGGCCCGGCAGCAAAGTGCCCTTCCTGCGCATCGAGGACGCGCTCGCCCGCGGATACAACGGCTGCGCCTACTGCCTCCCCGACCACAACACCGGCTGAGGCGGAACGATGGCTCGCGTGGAACGTGACCGTGACGCGGTGGCGGGGGCGGGCATGCCGCTCGTCTCCCCCGAGAAGGGGCACCCGCCCGGCCCCGCCACACTCGTCGCACCGACCCGGCGCAAGTGGACGGGCACCCTGCCCGACAAGTTCGTCGCGGCGCTCGTCGAGCTGGTGTCGACGGACGCCCTGAGAGAGACGGTCGAGGCCCTCGCCTCCTTCCACACCCGGCACACGTTCTCACCGCTCGTCGAGCAGGCCGCGGAGGAGATCGCGAACCGGTTCAAGGCCGCGGGATACGGCGACGTCACCTTGCGTACCTGGTCCAACGCCGGTCACAGCGCCGACAACGTGATCTGCACCAAACCGGGCACGGACGCCGGAAGCCCCGTCATCATCCTGTGCGGCCACTACGACAGCCGGATGGAGAACCTGAACGACGCGACGGCACGCGCCCCCGGGGCGGACGACAACGCCAGCGGGGTCGCGGCGGTCCTCGAGATCGCGCGCCTCCTGGAACCCGTCGCGCTCACCTCCACCGTGCGCTTCGTGGCGTTCTCCGGCGAGGAACAGGGCCTGTGGGGAGCCACCGCGTACGCCGCGGAGCTCCACGCGGCGGGCGCACAGGTCTTCCGGGTCGTGAACCTGGACATGGTGGGCAGACCGCCCGCGGACGGCTCCGTGACCGTGGAACGCGACATCGGGAACGCCGTGGCCGGCAACGACGCCGCGTCCCTGGCCTTCGGCGCGGTCATGGCGCAGGCCGCAGCGGACTACACGACCCTGCCGGTCAAGCTCGGCCACATCTACTCCAGCGACTACATGCCGTTCGAAGCACACGGCGACGTGACCATCGGCGCGTACGAGGGCGAGGGCAACCCGCACTACCACCGCACGACCGACGCGCCGGCCACGCTCGACTACGGCTACCTCGCCGACGTCACCAGGATCACCCTGGCGACTTTGCTCGCCGAGACGCTGGAGGCCGTCGACGAGGCGAGTTCGGCGGTGGACCTGTACATCCGGGACAACCCGACCGACACCGGCGCCCAGCCGAGCGGTGTGCCGTTCTGGACCTCGCCCGACATCTGGGTCCGCAACAACGACGTGAGTACGGGTGACGACCCCGAGCTCGGCCACGAGGCGCCGATCAACGACCGGCCGAACTACCTGTACGTCCGCGTCCACAACCGCGGCACCGCGCCCGCGGCGGCCGGCGTCGCCGAGGTGCGGACGTACCGGTGTGATCCGGGGACGGGGATGATGTGGCCGACGCACTTCCAGCCGCTGGGTACGTTGGTGATCACCGCACCGATTCCGGCGGGCGGCTCGGTGCGGGTCGGTCCGTTCGTCTGGACGCCCCAGATCGTCGACCACGAATGCCTCCTCGCGATCGTCTCGGCCGCCGGCGACCACGCGATTCCCGACATCTACCCGGGGGAGCTCAACCACGGTCTGCTGGCCAGG
>NZ_BJMN01000059.1 GCF_006539185.1 Streptomyces gardneri | reverse complement strand
CCCGCCAGGTCGCGTACCGGCCGCTCCTCATCGGCGGGCTGACCGAGCCGCTGTTCGCCCGCACGTACGAGCGGGACTGGGCGGCGCGGTGCACGGCCACGTACTACGGCGTGGACCGCATCCACCGCCCCTGAGGGGCCCGCCGACCCTCGGCCCGACACAGCGGAGTGGGGCGCCCCGGGCCGAACCCGGGACGCCCCACTCGGTACTGCCTGCCGTTGCTCGGATCAGCCGGCCGTGCGGGCCGACCGGTTCGCGCCCCAGCCTTCCCAGGCCGAGCTGATCATGGAGCGGACGTCGTGCCGCGCCTTCCAGCCGAGCTCCGACTCGATGCGCTCCGCGGAGGCGACCACGCGGGCCGGGTCGCCCGGTCGGCGCGGGGTGACCAGGGGCTCGACGCTGTGACCGGTGATCTCGTTGATCAGGTCGACCATCTCGCGCACCGACACGCCCTCGCCGCGCCCGATGTTCAGGGTCAGCGCGGCCGTCTCGCCGGCCTCACCCGCCTTGGCGAGCGTGCGGGCCGCCGCGAGGTGGGCGTCGGCGATGTCGGCGACGTGGATGTAGTCGCGGATGCAGGTGCCGTCGGGCGTCGGGTAGTCGTCACCGAAGATGCGCGGGGACTCGCCGGCGTCGAGGCGCTCGAAGACCATCGGCACCAGGTTGAAGACACCGGTGTCGGCGAGCTCGGGGGCCGCTGCGCCCGCCACGTTGAAGTAGCGCAGGCAGGCGGTGGAGATCCCGTGGGCCTGGCCGACCGCGCGGGCCATCCACTCGCCGACGAGCTTGGTCTCGCCGTACGGGCTGAGCGGCAGGCACTCGGTGTCCTCGGTGACGAGGTCCACATCGGGCATGCCGTAGACGGAGGCGGAGGAGGAGAAGAGGAAGCTCTTCACCCCGGCGCCGGCGGCGGCCTCCAGGATGGTCTGCAGACCCGTCACGTTCTCGCGGTAGTAGAAGAGCGGCTGCTCGACCGACTCGCCGACCTGCTTCTTGGCCGCCAGGTGGACGATGCCCTTGACCGCGTGCTCGCGCAGCACCCGGTCCAGGAACTCGCGGTCCAGGACCGAGCCCTTCTCGAGCGCGACGCCCTCGGGGACGCGCGCCGGGTTGCCCGTGCTGAGGTCGTCGACCACGACGACACGCTCGCCGGCCTCGGTCATTGCTTTGACGACATGGGAACCGATGTATCCGGCGCCGCCGGTGATGAGCCAGGTCATTCCGACAGTTTAGCCACAGGACGACGGCCCCCCGGCGGACCACCGCAGGGGTCCGCCGGGGGGCCGCGGGGTCCACCGGGTGTTCCGCCGAGTCCTCGACGGAACCGTCTTCAGCGCCTCTCTAGCGCTCTATCTCCGCGAACACGGAGTCCCACCGGTCGAGGACGCTCGGCAGCGACAGGCGCGCGACGTGCTCCCGTCCCGCCGCGCCGTACCGCTGCCGCAGCCCGGCGTCGTCCATGAGCTCGCCGAACGCGGCGGCGAGCCCGGGCACGTCGGCCGGCGGCACCAGGGTGCCCGTGACACCGTCGTCGACGAGCTCCCGGACACCGCCGGAGACGTCGAAGCTCACACACGGCACGCCGCACGCGGCGGCCTCCGCCAGCGCCATCGGACGGCCCTCGCGCTCACTGCTGATCGCGACGACCGACAGCTCGCGGTAGGCGGCCGCCATGTCCTTGACCGTGCCGCGCAGGACGACCTGGTCGGCGACGCCGAGGTCCTCGGCCTTCATCCGCAGCTCGTTCTCCAGCGGGCCGTCGCCGAAGAGGTGCAGCTCCCAGCCCTCGCGCCCCTCGCGGGCCCGAGCGAAGGCCTCGATCAGCCGGTCGTACCGCTTGATCGGGTCGAGCCGGCCCACCGCGCCGATCTTGCGGGTGTCGAGCGGAGCCGACTCGTCCGGGTAGAACGGCAGCGGGTTCGGCATGACCCGCACGTTCGGCACGCGCTGGTTGACGAACTCGACCGCGTCCCCCTGGGAGAGGACCAGGGTCTGCTCCAGAGCCGGGTAGTGCCGCCGGATCAGCCCGAGGTTGGCGCTGCGCCGGGCCTGGGCGAAGGACTCGTGGTACTGCCCGATGCCCTTCAGGTGCTGCCACTCCAGCGGCATGACCCAGTCCGCCGCCCACGGCGAGCCGAAGACGATGTAGCCGTCCTCGACCGACGACAGCCTGCGCTGCATCTCCGCCCGCGCGTGCTCGCGGGCGGCCCGCGCCCGGCGGGCGTCGGCGCGCCGCGCCAGGCTGAGCCGGTCGCCGACCGTCCGCACGGGCGGCTTGGGCTCGGGGCTCGGCGGGTAGAGCGTCGCATGGCGGTACGCACGCGTCGTGTTGTACGGGAAGGGCTCGGCGCTCGGCCGGATGCCGATCAGCTCGACGCGGTGGCCCCGCTCGCCCATGCCCTGGGCGAGGGTGTGCAGCACCCGCTGGGAGCCGCCCATCGAGTCGACGTCGACACCGACGAAGAACACGTTGCGGGCAGGGGAGGCCTCAGTCATGGGTGCCGCCTTCGAAAAAAGCATCGACCACCAGCTTGCTCGCGTGGCCGGTCTCGTACGAGCAGAACATCTCCTGGAAGCGCGTGTAGCGCTGGGCGTGCCGCTCCCGCACGCCTTCCAGGTCGCGCACGGCGGCGGCGAGGTCCTCGGTGGTCGTCAGCATCGGACCCGGTGCGATGTCCTCGAGGTCGTAGTACGTGCCCCGGTCACCGCCCTTGTAGTCCTCGTAGTCGTCCGTGTACAGCAGTATCGGGCGACCGGTGTTCGCGTAGTCGAACATCAGCGACGAGTAGTCCGTGAGGACCGCGTCCGAGGCCAGCATCAGGTCGTTGACGTCGGCGAACCCCGAACCGTCGCGGAGGAAGTGGCCGAGCTCCGGATCGACCTTGAACCGGTCGTACGGGTGGGCGCGCACGACGATCGTCCACTCGTCGGCCAGGTACGGGGCCAGCGCCTCGAAGTCCACCCGGATCGACTGTCCGGTGCGACGGGCCGCGTCGCGGAAGGTCGGGGCGTAGAGCAGCACCTTGCGGCCGGCCGGGATGTCCAGGGCCTCGCGGGTGGCGGCCGCCCTGGCCCGCTGCTCCGGCTCGGCCCAGCGCACGAGCACGTCGTTGCGCGGGTAGCCGGAGCGGATCAGGTCGGCCCCGACCTCGAAGGCGGGGACGAAGGTCCGCTCGAACTCGGCGCTCGGACAGACGAGCGCGTCCCAGCGGCCGACGGCGGCGCGGAAGCGCCCCTTCTCGATCTCCGAGGCGCCGCGAAGCGACGGGACGTCGAAGCCCATCGCCTTGAAGGTCTGGCCGTGCCAGGTCTGGAGGTACCGGGTGCCCTTGGGCTTCGCGTACAGGTACGGCAGGTTGTGCGAGTCGACCCAGTACGCGGCCCGGGCCAGCGCGCGGCCGTAGGCGAAGCTGCCGCGCTTCACGAGCTTGACGTCGTCGGGGAAGGAGTCCCGGCTGCCCGAGTAGGCCCAGACCACGTCGATCGGGAGGTTGCGGCGCTTGAGCTCCTCGTAGACGTAGCGGGGGTTGTCCGCGTAGCCGCGGCCCTCCACCGCCTCGAAGACGGCCAGGCCGCGCTTGCGCGGGAGCCTGGCGACGGCGTCGTAGGCGGTCGCCTTGCCCTCGTTGCCGACGAGGATCTTCTTGACCTTGCCGACCTTGGCCTTGGTCTTGCGGGCGTAGGGGCCGAGCGGTTCGAGGGACTTCAGGACGCCGGAGCGCTGCCAGGTCACCTCAAGGCGCCCGGCGCCCTTCTGCTCGGCCTGGACGCGCAGGTGGTGGATGCCGAACTTGTTGTACCGGAGGGTGGCGCGGAAGTCGGGCTGGTCGTGCCGGGCCAGCAGGATGTCCGTGCGCCGCACGCCGTCGCGCTCCAGGGCGATCACCGGGTGGCGGCAGGTCGCGACGCCGACCTTGCCGACCGGGACCTTCCGCAGGTCCACCTCGGCCTTGGACACGTACTGTCCCGAGCCGTCCGCGACGAGCCTGAACGGCACGGTGAGCGGCGTCTTGTGGGCGGCCAGCTTGACCGACGCCTCGGTGTCCTCGGTGATCAGGCCGACGGGGTCGTACGTCCGGATCTCCAGGCGCAGGACCGGGCCGAGCATCGACACGGAGGTCAGCTCGTGCCGCAGGCGCCCGGTGGCGAGGGACTGCTCGTGGAGGTGCCACTCGCCGAGGTCGAGCTCGGCGCGGCTCGCGGCGTCGGCCGGTGCGACGTCGCCCCAGTAGGAGACGCCGTCCACCTCCGTCACGGCACGGGGCGCGAGCTGCGGCCGGCCGAACTGGCGGGCGGCCACGGCGACGTCCTCCAGCCTGCCGGTGCGCAGCAGGTGGAGACAGACGCGCTCCTCGCGCGAGAGCCGCTCGTAGGTCTCGTCGGAGATCTCGTCGAGGTACGGGGTGACCTCGGCGGCGAACTCCGCGATCCAGTCGCCGTCGCGGAAGGGAAGGTCGCCCAGGTACAGGCGGAAGTCGTGGCGGAGGAACTTGTAGTCCTTCTCCGCGCGGAGCTCGAAGTCGCCGCGCTCCTCCAGCCAGGCGTCGATCAGCCGGGCCACGCCGATGCGATCGCGAACGTTCTGGATCTTGTGCCGGCTCGACGAGATGGAGACGCTCTCCGGCGCGAGACGCCAGGTGTAGACCGACCACGGCACGACGGCGAAGGTCTCGGCGAGCGTGTAGGCCTGCGCGGAGAACAGCTGGTCCTCGTAGTGGATGCCCTCGGGGAAGGCGAGGCCGTGGTCCCGGATGAAGGCGGTCCGGTAGAGCTTGTTCGTCGACAGGTGGTCGAAGAAGTACTCGGGCGCCTCGGTGATGCCGTCCACGACCCGCTGCTCGGTGAAGAGGTGCGGGTACCAGAGGCCCGTGGAGTCGTTCGCCTCGTAGAACCGGGTGACCTCACCGGTCACGAAGTCGACGCCGGTCTCCTCGGCGACGAGCAGCATGCTCTTGCAGGCGTGCCGGGGCAGCTCGTCGTCGCTGTCGAGGAACATGACGTACGGGGCGCGGGCGAGCGCGATCCCGTGGTTGCGGGGGGCGCTGCAGCCGCCGCTGTTCTGTTCCAGGCGCGCGTACCGCACGCGCGGGTCGGCGGCTTCGAGCTCGCGCGCCACTCGCTCCGTGCCATCGGTCGAGCAGTCGTCGGCGATGATCACTTCGAGATTGTTCAGGGTCTGGTCGAGTACGGACCGAACCGCTCGCGGGAGCCGTTCCTCATCGTTGTAGACGATGACGACGACGCTCACATCGGGGACGTCGGTGGTCGGCATCCAAGTCCTCTCACACAGGCATGCGGTAGTGCAAAGCGCGTTCACAGTTGACTGATGAACGCCCTCGGCGCCCGCCAAGTCACTCCCCCGGGGGGAATTGTTAAGAAACTGGTTTCCCGCTCATCGGGGGGTGTTCAGCGTCTTGCCAGGATCCTCCTGATACGTCCGGAGAGCACCTGACGGGCGCCCGCCATTCCGCCCGTGAGCCGGAGGGTCAGCGCCCGGCGCGGCGAGGCCACGACCTGGACGAGCAGGACGCGGCCGAACCGGCCGAAGGCCACTCCCCGCTTGCCGGCGAAGCCGTCCGGGGTCCTGATCTCGGCGCGGCCGGTCGAGCCGTCCGCGTAGAGCAGCACGGCGACGAACGACCAGGAGGCGAGCCGGCCGGCCCGGAGCAGCCGGGCGCTGGGGACCCGCGCGGTGGCGGTCCAGCCCTCGCCGGCGGGGACCAGCGGGGCGGACTCGGCGAGGAGCTTCGCGCCAGAGACGCGCTCGGTGCACTCGACCTGTACGGAGACGGGGTGCAGCGCGCCGACCCGGCCGTACAGCTCGTGCACGGTCAGGGTCACCCGGGCGCTGCCGCCGACGGTGGCGAGGCCGTCCACGGCGACGGGCAGCCCGGCCGGGGACAGCTCTTCGAGACCGTCCAGCGGTACGTCGGCGGGGGCGGCGGCCAGCACGGGGGCGCCGTCCTCGGAGCGGGGGTACGGAGGGACGAGCCGCGGCCGGCCGGCGGCGAGCTCGGCGAAGCGGGTGAGCTCGCGGCCCTCGGGCACGGCGGCGAGGGCCGTGATCCCGGCGTGCAGCCAGCGGTGCGGCGCCCGGGCGGCGGCGACCGCCGCGTCGTCGAAGCCGGCGACGTGGTCACGGGTGACCGTCCACCAGTCGGCGCGGTAGGCGGCGGGCCGGCGCGGCAGCTCGCGGAGGTACATGGGGAGGTCGTAGTCGAGGAACTTCGTCTGCGCGGGGATCGCGAGCGCGGGGCGCCCGGCCTTGCGGAAGACCTCGACGACGGCACGGTGCGCGGCGACCCGGTGCTCCCAGTTGTCCAGGGAGCCCTGGCGCAGCGAGATCGACAGGTTCGCGGCCTGGCGCCGTACATGCCAGACGTACAGGGGGACGTCGGTGACGGCGAGCCGGGGGGCCGCGGCCTGGACGCGGGCGCTGAAGACGAAGTCCTCGTAGTGGAAGGCGCCCTCGGGGAAGCGGATCGCATGCCCGTTCAGGAAGTCGCGGCGGTAGAGCTTGTTGACGGAGAGGGTGTCGCGGACCAGCTCGGGGTGGTCCTCGACGCCGTCGAGGACGGTGCCGGGGAGGGTGGCGCCCCGGGAGACGTCGTACAGCGTGGGCGCCCAGACGGTCTCGCGGCCCTCGGGGAGCTCGCGCCGCACGCAGAGACCGGTGACGACGTCCGCGCGCTCCTCGGCCGCGACGGCGAGGAGCCGGTCGACGGCGCCGGGCATCAGCACGTCGTCGCTGTCCAGGAAGAGGACCCACGGGTGGACCGCGGCGGCGATGCCGTCGTTGCGGGGGGTGCCGCAGCCGCCGCTGTTGACCTCGCGGACCAGCGGCTTCACGCGCGGCTCGTCGGCGAAACCGGCCAGCACGTCGGGCGTCGCGTCCGCGGAGGCGTCGTCGACGACGACGACCTCACCGACGGCCTCGCCCTGTGCGAGGGCGGACCGGATCGCGTCGCCCACGTGCTCGGCGTCGTTGTACGCGATGACGACGACACTGACCCGTGCCGCGTGGGGTGGCTCGACCATCCGAGCATCGTAGCGGGAGCAAACCGGACCCCTGACCGGAGAACCGGAAGGGAGGGCCGCCGAGCGCGTCGGCGACACTCCCTTGACGCCGGACATGCTAGAAGGGGTCGAACTCGTCGTACTCGCGCTGTGCATCGTCCCGCTGGGCGTCCCGGTCGCGGCGGCGCTGCGCTGCCGGGCGCGGGGCCTCCAGTCGGTGGTCCTCGCCACGGCGGCCGAGCATCTCGGCGCCCGCCATCATGGTGGGCTCCCAGTCGAAGACGACCGCGTTCTCCTCTGTGCCGATCGCCACACCGTCGCCGGCGCGGGCGCCCGCCTTCATCAGCCGGTCCTCGACACCGAGGCGGTTGAGGCGGTCGGCCAGGTAGCCCACGGCCTCGTCGTTGTTGAAGTCGGTCTGGCGGACCCAGCGCTCGGGCTTGTCGCCGCGCACCCGGTAGACGTCCTCGGCCTCGTCGTACGTGACGGTGAAGCCCGCGTCGTCGACGGCCTTCGGGGTGATGACGATCCGGGTCGCCTCCTCCTTCGGCTTGGCCGCGCGCGCTTCCGCGACGATGCCGGCGAGAGCGAAGGAGAGCTCCTTCAGTCCCGTACGGGCGACGGCGGAGGCCTCGTACACCTGGTAGCCGCGCGCCTCCAGATCCGGGCGAATCATGTCGGCGAGGTCCTGGCCGTCCGGGATGTCGATCTTGTTGAGGACGACGATCCGGGGGCGGTCCTCAAGACCGCCGTACTGCCGGAGCTCCTCCTCGATGATGTCGAGGTCGGAGACCGGGTCGCGGTCGGACTCCAGCGTCGCCGTGTCCAGGACGTGCACGAGGACCGAGCAGCGCTCGACGTGGCGCAGGAACTCCAGGCCCAGACCGCGGCCCTGGCTCGCGCCCGGGATCAGGCCCGGCACGTCGGCGATCGTGTAGACGGTCGAGCCGGCCGTGACCACGCCCAGGTTCGGGACGAGCGTCGTGAAGGGGTAGTCGGCGATCTTCGGCTTGGCGGCCGACAGGACGGAGATGAGCGAGGACTTGCCCGCGCTCGGGTAGCCGACGAGGGCCACGTCCGCGACGGTCTTGAGCTCCAGGACGATGTCCCGCGACTCGCCGGGCTCGCCGAGGAGGGCGAAGCCCGGGGCCTTGCGGCGGGCGGAGGCCAGCGCGGCGTTGCCGAGGCCGCCGCGGCCGCCCTGGCCCGCGACGAAGGTGGTGCCCTCGCCGACGAGGTCCGCGAGGACGTTGCCCTGCTTGTCGAGGACGACGGTGCCGTCCGGCACGGTCAGGACGAGGTCCTGGCCCTCCTTGCCGGAGCGGTTGTCGCCGGCGCCGGGCTGGCCGTTGGTGGCCTTGCGGTGCGGCGAGTGGTGGTACTCGAGCAGGGTGGTGACCGACTGGTCGACGACCAGGGTCACGTCGCCGCCACGGCCGCCGTTGCCGCCGTCGGGTCCGCCGAGGGGCTTGAACTTCTCCCGGTGAACGGAGGCGCAGCCGTGGCCTCCGTTACCCGCGGCGACGTGCAGCTCGACGCGGTCCACGAAGGTGGTCATGGTGGTGCCTCCATTGGGGGGTCCCCGGCCGAAGGCGGGGGAAGTGCGGAATGTCTATCTAGTAACACGCGAAAGGCGGACCCGCTTCCCGTACGGGAAGTGAGGTCCGCCTCCGCAAAGATCCGATCAGGCGACCGGAACGATGTTCACGACCTTGCGGCCACGGTGGGTGCCGAACTGCACCGAGCCGGGCAGCAGGGCGAACAGCGTGTCGTCGCCGCCACGGCCGACGCCCGCGCCGGGGTGGAAGTGGGTGCCGCGCTGGCGGACGAGGATCTCACCAGCGGAAACGACCTGACCGCCGAAGCGCTTCACGCCGAGCCGCTGAGCGTTGGAATCGCGCCCGTTCCGGGTGGACGATGCGCCCTTCTTGTGTGCCATGTCTCAGTCCCTCTTACTTCGCAGCCGCGGGGATACCGGTGACCTTGATCGCCGTGTACTGCTGGCGGTGACCCTGGCGACGGCGGTAGCCGGTCTTGTTCTTGTAGCGCAGGATGTCGATCTTGGCGCCCTTGTGGTGGTCCACGACCTCGGCCGTGACCTTGATGCCGGCCAGGACCCACGGGTCGCTGGTCACGGCGTCGCCGTCGACAACGAGCAGGGTCGAGAGCTCGACCGTGTCGCCAACCTTGGCAGTGGAAATCTTGTCAACCTCAACGATGTCGCCGACAGCAACCTTGTGCTGGCGACCACCGCTGCGCACGATGGCGTACACGCGGATCTCTCTCTCACTCGGGATCGAAAACCTCTGAAGCCAGCCGCTCACACGGGCCCGGGGGCCCGCGGCGTTCCGGAATCGGACGAGCGGCCTCTCCCGACGAGCGGGAGGGAGTTGCTCAGAGGTGCGACGCGTCCAGTCAGACACGCCGACGGTCTAGGTTACGGGCGGCTGCCGCAGGGGGTCAAATTCGCCCGAGCGGGTGCGGGCCGTCCCGAAGGGGACGGCCCGCACCCGGTGGATCAGTCCTGGGCCGGAGCCGCGGTCTTCTCCGCCGCCTTCTTGGCCGGGGCCTTCTTGGCGGTGGTCTTCTTCGCCGCCGTCTTCTTGGTCGCCGCCGTCTTCTTGGTGGCGGCCTTCTTGGCCGTGGCCTTCTTCGCGGTCTTGCGCGCGGCCGTCTTCTTGGCCGGCGCGGCCTCGGTCTCGGCCTCCGCCTCGGACTCCGCCGTGGCAGCCTCGGTCTCGGCCGGGGCCGTGGCGACCACGAGGACGGCCGCCTCCTCGGCGCCCGCGGGGGAACCGGCGGGAGCGGTGGCCTTGCGGACCACCCGGCGACGGGCACGCGGCGGGGCGGCCACGGGGGCCTCCTCGACGACGGGCTCGGGCGCGGTCTCCACGACGGGCTCCGGCTCCGGGGCGGCCACGGGGGCCTCCTCGGCGACGGGCGCGGCCACCGGCTCGACGACGGCGGGCTCGACGGCCTCGACGGCCTCCGTGGTCGACACGACCGGGGACGTCGCCCGGCGCGTGGCACGGCGACGGGCGCGCGGGGCCGGGGCGGCGGTCTCCTCGACCACCGGCTCGACGACCGGCTCGGCCACCGGCTCGACGGCCTCGACGACGGGGGCCGGCTCCGGCTCCACCACGTAGGTCTCGGTCTCCACGACACGGGCCGGGGCGGCCGGCGCGGACACCCGGCGGGTGGCGCGGCGACGGCCACGACCGCGCGAGGCGGCGGCCTCGGCCTCGGCGATGCTGCCGTACAGCTCCTCGTCCGGGGCGATGGGCTCGGGCAGGGCCACCGGCGCGGCCAGCTCCGCCGCGACCTCGGCCTCGGTCTCGTGCTCGGCACCGGACTCGACGGTCTCGTGCTCGTGCTCGTGGGCGTGCTCGGCGCCGCCGCGGCCGCGCTTCTTCGCCCGCTTGCCGCCACCGCCGCCGGTGACCGCCGGCTGCTCCATGTGGACGATGACACCGCGGCCGTTGCAGTGGACGCAGGTCTCGGAGAAGGACTCCAGGAGGCCCTGGCCGACCCGCTTGCGGGTCATCTGGACCAGGCCGAGCGAGGTGACCTCGGCCACCTGGTGCTTGGTCCGGTCACGGCCCAGGCACTCCAGGAGGCGGCGCAGCACCAGGTCGCGGTTGGACTCCAGGACCATGTCGATGAAGTCGATGACGACGATGCCGCCGAGGTCGCGCAGCCGGAGCTGGCGCACGATCTCCTCGGCCGCTTCGAGGTTGTTCCTCGTCACGGTCTCTTCGAGGTTGCCGCCCTGGCCGGTGAACTTGCCGGTGTTGACGTCGACGACGATCATCGCCTCGGTCTTGTCGATCACCAGCGAGCCGCCGGACGGCAGCCAGACCTTGCGGTCCAGCGCCTTCATGAGCTGCTCGTCGATCCGGTACGTCGCGAAGACGTCGACCTCGCTCGTCCACTTGGACAGGCGGTCGGCCAGGTCCGGGGCGACGTGCGAGACGTAGCCGTGGATGGTCTCCCACGCCTCGTCACCGCTGACGATGACCTTGGAGAAGTCCTCGTTGAAGATGTCGCGGACGACCCGGACGGTCATGTCCGGCTCGCCGTACAGCAGGCTCGGCGCGCTCGTCGAGATCTGCTGCGCCTTCTTCTGGATGTCCTCCCACTGCGCCTGCAGACGCTCGACGTCGCGGCGCAGCTCGTCCTCGCTCGCGCCCTCGGCGGCGGTACGCACGATGACGCCCGCGTCCTCGGGGACGATCTTCTTGAGGATGGTCTTCAGCCGGGCGCGCTCGGTGTCCGGGAGCTTGCGGCTGATGCCGGTCATCGAGCCCTCGGGCACGTACACGAGGTAGCGGCCGGGCAGGGAGACCTGGCTGGTCAGACGGGCGCCCTTGTGGCCGATCGGGTCCTTCGTGACCTGCACGAGGACGGACTGGCCGGACTTGAGGGCGGTCTCGATGCGGCGCGGCCCGTTGGCCATGCCGAGCGCCTCGAAGTTGACCTCGCCGGCGTACAGGACGGCGTTGCGGCCCTTGCCGATGTCGACGAACGCGGCCTCCATCGACGGCAGGACGTTCTGGACCTTGCCCAGGTAGACGTTGCCGACGTACGAGGTGGCCTGCTCCTTGTTGACGTAGTGCTCGACGAGCACGTTGTCTTCGAGGACGCCGATCTGGGTGCGCTCGCCGCTCTGGCGGACGACCATGACGCGCTCGACGGCCTCGCGGCGGGCCAGGAACTCGGCCTCGGTGATGATCGGGACGCGGCGGCGGCCCTGCTCGCGGCCCTCGCGGCGCCGCTGCTTCTTGGCCTCCAGGCGGGTCGAGCCCTTGATGGACTGGACCTCGTCGGCGCTCGTGCCGGCCTCGGCCTTCTCGCGGGCCGGGCGGGGCTCGCGGACCTTGACGACCGTGCGGACGCCTTCCTCGTCGGTGCCCTCGACGTCGGCGGAGGCGTCCCCGCTGCGACGGCGACGGCGGCGACGGCGACGGGAGCTGCTGGAGCCGCCGGCGTACGCCTCGGCCTCGTCCTGCTCCTCCTCGCCCTCCTCGGCCTCGCCCTCGTCCTCGGCGCGGAGCTCGTCGGACTCGTCCGACTCCTCGACCTCGGTGAGCTCACCGCGGCGACGGCGACGGCCGCCACGGCGGCGACGGCGGGACGGGCGGTCCCCGTACTCGTCGGTCTCCTCGGTCTCGTCGGCCTCTTCGAGCTCGTCCGCTGCGGCCTCGACCTCGGGCTCGTCGGCGACGGTGGCCGGGACGGGCTCGACGGCGACGGGCTCGCCACGGCGGCGACGGCGACGGCGGGAGCCGGCCTCGGCGCGCTCGGTGGCCTCGGGGATCTCGATGGGCCCGGCCGTCTCGGCGGCCTCGGCCTCGACGGTCTCGTCGAGCTCGTCCTCCTCCAGCTCCTCCGGCTCCACGACCTCGGCGGCTGCCATGGCGGCCGTCTCCGGGGTCTGGAACATCGGCTCGGAGAACACCGGGGCCTGGAAGACGGCGACGGCGGGACGCTCGGCGCGGCGGGCGCGGGACGTCTCCGGCTTCGTGACGGGCTCGGAAGTGAACTGCGGCGAGGTGGCGCGACGGCGGCCGCGGCCACGGGTGGCGGCGGTCTCGGCGGCGGCGACCTCGGCCTCGTCGGCGGCGATCTGCGCGAGGGCGTCCTGCGGCAGGGACTCGCCGGTGGCGGCCTCGGCGGGCGCCTCGGGGGCGGCCTCGGGCGAGGTGACCCTGCGGGTGGCGCGGCGGCGGGTGCGCGGGGCGGGCGCGGCGGCCTCGGGGGCCTCCTCGACCGGAGCGGCGGCGGTGACCGGCGCGGCCTCGACCGCGGGCTCCTCCACGGCGGCCGGGGACGTCACCGGCGACGTGGCCTTACGGGTGGCACGACGGCGGGCCGGGCGCGCCGGAGCGGCCTCGGCGGCCTCGTCGACCGGGGCGGCGGCGGTCTCGGCGACCGGCACGGCCTCGACCGCGGGCTCCTCCACGGCGGCCGGGGACGTCACCGGCGACGTGGCCTTACGGGTGGCACGGCGACGGGCCGGGCGCGCCGGAGCGGCCTCGGCGGCCTCGTCGGCGGCGGTCTCGGCGACCGGCTCGGCGGCGGGGACCTCCGCGAGGGGGGCGCCGACCTCGATGGTCTCGACGGCCGGTGCGGTGGCCTTGCGGGTGGCGCGGCGGCGGGTGCGCGGCGCGGGGGCGGCCTCGGCCTCGACCGGCGCGGCCTCGGCGGCCGGGGTCTCGGCTGGCGCCGTGTTCTCGGTGGCCTGGGTGCCCTCCGTCACCGGCGGACCGGCGGGGCGGGAAGCGGCGCGGCGCCGACGGCGCGGCGGCAGCTTGTCACCGGGGGCGTTGGTGTCTTCGTTGGACTCGAGCATGCGGGCGGTTCTCCCGTCACGCTCCCGGGCGCCGCGTCTGGTTCCGGCCCGGCGGCACGATCACGCCTGTGGCGCGGTGCCGCCGTCCGGGGCGCGGGCGCCGCACGGGAGCTGATGTCTGGCTCGCCGGTTCCGTACGCCCTGTGCGTACGGCCTGGCGAAAGTCTCCTGGTCTGTGCGCTGCCCGACCCAGGTGGCTCCCGAGTACCAGGGCGGCGCTACAACGACCGCTCCCTACGCGGTACCTGCACCCGGCGCCGTCGCTGAGGCGGTCGCGGCGGCCGTGGTTGAAGCGGCCGTGACTGCCTCGCGGTCGGGCGCGAGCGGGTCGGTCACCGTGCCGGACTCCTCGTCGAAGAGCCCCTGCGCCAGCCTGGTCACCGCAGCGGGGACCGGCGGCGCCAGGTCGGCCACAGCTCGGAGACCGGACAGGACGTCGTCGGGTCGTACGGCAGGTGTCACGTGCCGAACAACCAGCCGCAGTATCGCACAGGCGCTGTCCAGCGGCCTATCACCCTGGGGATCGCCCTGGGGAGAGGAAACCGTCAGCTCGGTGACCGCGGAGCGGGCGTCGAAGGTGCGGATGCCGTTCTTGGTCTTGCGCTGTACTTCCACGGTCTCGGCCGCGAGAAACGCGTCGGCGGCCTTCTTCGCGTCCTCGACGGTGACGCCTTCGAGCCGCAGCTCCCACACGGAGGCGGTGAGCCGGTCGGCGAGACCCGAGGTCCGGGCCTCGACGGCGTCGGTGATGTCGAGGCCCGCGGGGAGGGACTCGTCGAGCAGGGCCCGCAGGGTCTCCGGGTCGCGCGTCTGGGTGAGCGCGATCTCCAGGTACTCGGCTTCGGAGCCCGTACCGGTCGGGGCGGCGTTGGCGTACGACACCTTGGGGTGCGGGGTGAAGCCGGCCGAGTACGCCATGGGCACCTCGGCACGGCGCAGCGCACGCTCGAAGGCGCGCTGGAAGTCACGGTGGCTGGTGAACCGGAGGCGGCCGCGCTTGGTGTAGCGCAGTCGGATGCGCTGCACCGCCGGTGCGGGCGGCGGGCCTTCGGGCTGTCGCTTGCCCAGTGGTTCTTCTCCTCGGTGCGGGGCGGGCGCGGGGGGCGCGCCGCCCTCAGGTGTACGGGGGTTCCCTCGGGGCCCGGCCGGCTCACCCCCGCTTGTGCAGGGAGATCTCGGCCTCGGCCACCATGCCGGGAACGGTCTGTCGTGGTGCAGCACCTCCCAGGTTACGCGCCTGACCCTGTGGAGCGTTCACAGGCTCGGGCCGCCGCTCCCCGCCGACCAGAGCGTGCCACGCGTCGCGGCGCGCCCGGCGCACGGTCTCCGCTGCCGAGGCGAGGGCTTCGCGGACCGCTCGGCCGGTCTCGACGGCGGCCTTCTTCGCGGGCCGCCACACGGCGTCGCGGACGAAGTGGCCGACCGGAGTGGCCACGCTCCGGTAGAACCAGCTCACGGGGCGGCCGAGCAGGTTCCACGCGAGCCACTTGAGGGCGCGGCCGACCGCCAGGGAGATGTACCCGGCGATGCGCCAGCAGACGGCGAGGGCGGCGGCGATCTCGCGGCCGATCACCGCGAGGACCCGTCCGACGGGGGTGAGCACCCAGCGGTACAGGAAGACGGCGGGGATGACGAGGAGGACCTTCCCGAGCCGCATCAGGCCGGCGGCGAGGCCCTTCAGGATCCACGTCAGGCCGGTGGCGAGCCCCTTGCCGATCCAGGCGAGGCCGTGGCCGAGCGGGGTGAGGACGTAGCGGTACGCCCCCGAGGCGAGCGGCACGACCACGTACCGCCACAGGGCGGTCCACGGCCACACCAGCACCGCCCACAGCGCGAGGCCGGCGCCGCGGCCGAGCGGTGCGATCAGCCGGGCGTACACCCAGGCCGTCGCACGGGCGAGGCCGTGTCCTATCGGTGTCAGGACGGCGCGGTACAGCCAGGCCGCCGGGGCGGCGACGAGGTGGACGGCGAGGGGTACGAGGACGTAGCGCCACAGGCCGAGCCAGGGCCAGTAGAAGACGGCCTTGACCAGCCACCATGTCGCCGTGGCGAGGGCTTCGGCCATTCGGGCGACGGCGCGGCCCACGGGTGCGAGCACGTGCTCGTGGAACCAGTCGTAGGCCCGGCCGAGCGGGCGCAGCAGCACGCGGCCCAGGAAGGCGCCGCACAGGGCGAGCGCGTCCCAGACGAGGCGCACGGGGACGACGACGACCAGCACCACGATCCGTACGGGGATCCTGATCGCCGCGGTCAGACAGCCTTCGGGCGCGGGGCCTGGGGCCGCTTTCTCCGGATACATGTCACGGGAGACGCAAAAGGTCCGCTCCCGGTTCAGCGCGGAAGCCGGATCCGGACTGTTCGGCACCGCCTCCTTGGGCGGCCCCGTAGCCTAGGTGCCGACGCCCGCTCCCCCACACACGTTGCGCATCCCCCCACCTAACCCAGGACACGTTGAGGCTCGGTATGAAAATATCCTTCCTGCTGGTTGACCGCTGTCACATCGGCGGCGTGGTCAGCGCCATCCACAACCTGGCGAAGGCGCTCGCGGATGACCACGAGGTCGAGCTCGTCTCCCTCCGCCGCAACCGCGACCAGGCGTACTTCCCGCTCGACCCCCGGGTGAAGACCCTGGCTCTCAGCGACATGCGGAAGCACTCCCACACGTACGACGGCGACGACCCGGCGATCGAGGTCTTCCCGCACATCTACCCGAACGAGCCCACGGACAAGAAGCCCTGGATCAGCCGGCTGGCCGAGAAGCGGCTGATGGAGTACCTGGCCACGACCGACGCCGACGTCGTGGTCAGCAACAACCCCAAGATCACCATCATGCTGGCCTACTCGGACCGCGACTTCCTCAAGGTCGCGATGGAGCACTCGCGGCCCGCGCGGTACGGCCCGCACATCCGGGACGCCCTCTTCCGGGACGCGTACCCGAAGATGGACGCGATCACCGCGCCGACGCCGGACGAGTGCCGGACCATCGCCGGGGTCGTCCCCGCCGTGAGCCACCTGCTCTCCCCGATGCCCAACTGCATCCCGGCCCACGAGGGCCAGATGTCCACCGGCGACAACAAGATCGTCGTCACCGCGGGCCTGCTCAAGACCCACAAGGGCTTCGGCGATCTGATCGAGGCCTTCTCCACCGTGGCGCCGCGCCACCCGGACTGGAGCCTGCGGATCTACGGCTCCGGCCCCGAGCGCGCCAACCTGCGCAAGAAGATCGACGAGACGGACAGCAACAACCAGATCTTCCTGATGGGCCCGGCCACCCCGGTCACCCCGGAGTTCGCCAAGGCGTCCGTGTTCGTCCTCCCCTCCCACCTGGAGGCCTTCGGCAACGTCACCGTCGAGGCGATGGCGGCCGGTCTGCCGGCGATCTGCTACGACGCCCCGCACGGCCCGCGCAACATCATCAAGCAGGGCGAGGACGGCTACGTCGTGCCGCTCGGCGACAAGCAGGCGCTCGCCGAGCACATCGAGAAGCTGATCTCCGACGAGGACCTGCGCCGGAAGATGGCCGCCGCCGCGGTGGCCAACGTGGTCCGCTTCCAGGAGGCCGAGACCGCCGCCCGCTTCGAGCAGCTCGTGGAGACCATGCGGGCCCGCCGGGCCATCCCCCGCTCGGCCGCCGCCGTGGTCACCCCGCAGGGCGACGTCCGGGTGCGGATCGACGGGCTGCCCGCCGGCAGCGACGCCGTGCTGGTCTGCAAGGACATCCGCAAGAAGGCCGACGAGGTCGTCGTCCCCTTCGTCGGCGACGAGGCGCTGGTCCCCGCGCTCGGTAAGCTCGTCGAGGGCGACTGGCAGCTGGAGATCCGCGCCGCAGGCTTCGACCTGCCGCTGCGGTCGGCCGGCTGCGACACCCTCCAGATCCTGTCGCTGAAGCTGCCCCGCACCGAGGGCCCCGCCCTGTCCGTGCTGCTGCCGCACGCCCACACCGACGGCACCCTGCGGGTGCAGAGCCGGGTGCGCGCCCAGCACGTCGAGGTCGCGGCCCTGCACGCCGGCGCCACCTCGATCGTCATCGACGCGGCGGCCTGGGGCGTCGAGCCCGGCAAGGACAGCGTGATCGAGGCCGTCCACCGCAAGGAGGCCGACAGGAACTTCACCTTCCCGGTGAAGCCCGGCACCGACGGACGCTTCACGGCCTCCCTGGACAACGCCGCCGCGGCCCGCCTCCACGAGGCCGGCGGCGAGGACGTCTGGGATCTCTGGCTGCTGCCGGACCAGGAGTCCGCCCGGATCCGCGTCTGCAAGCTGGCCACCGACGTGCTCGTCCCGATGGACGTCTTCCAGTTCCCGTACCCGGTGGTGACGCAGTCCGGCGCCCCGGTCGCGGCCGCCGTGGACACCAAGCCGAAGAGCGGCTGGCGCAACCGGCTGGCCGCCGTCCCCTCCGCCGCCGTCACGGCCGTCACCGGCAGCCGCCAGGAGCTGCGCCCGTACTTCGCCAGCAACGGCCAGCTCTCGCTGAAGATCATCGACAAGAAGTGACCGGCGAGCGGTAGCCGGGCCCCGGTCCGCACGACCGGGCCCGGCCCGAACGACGGAGCCCCGGCCCGCAGGGAGACCTGCGGACCGGGGCTCTTCCGTATGCCCGGGGGGGCACCGCCTACAGCGGCGCACCCTCCTCGGCGATCTTGAACATCAGGTCGGCGACCCGGCCGGCCGCGTGGCCGTCGTCGAGGTCGCAGAACTGGTGGTGGAACTCGTCGTACTTCTCCTGGTACTCGACCGCCACCTCGTCGATCTCCCGGATGGCCTGGATCAGGTCGTCCGAGGTCTCGACCAGCGGGCCCGGGGCGTCCTGCTCGAAGTCGAAGTAGAAGCCGCGCAGCCGGTCACGGTAGTGCTCGAGGTCGTACGTGAAGAACAGCATCGGCCTGCGCAGGTGCGCGTAGTCGAACATGACCGACGAGTAGTCCGTGATCATGATGTCGGCGGCCAGGTAGAGGTCCGCGATGTCCGGGTACTCGGAGACGTCGAAGACGAAGCCGTTACCGGCACCGGGGATGCTGTCCACGATGTTCGAGTGGCGCCGGACGAGGAAGACGTGGTCGTCCCCGAGGCGGCGGCGGGCGTCCTCCAGGTCGACACGGAGGTCGAACTTGAACTGGCCGCGGGCGTGGGAGAGGTCGTCGCGCCAGGTCGGCGCGTACAGCACGACCTTCTTGCCCTCGGGCAGTCCGAGGCGCGCCTTGACCTCCTTGGCCCGCTCGTCGCGGTCCTCGGCGTACAGGTAGTCGTTGCGCGGGTAGCCCGTCTCGGCGATCAGACCGTTGTAGCCCATGGCCCGCTTGAGGATGGGCGTGCTGAACCGGTTCGACGAGACGAGGATGTTCCAGTTCGCCGCCTCCTGGACCAGGCGCTCGTGGTAGTTCGGGTCGAACTTCGGCGCCTCGATGTCGAGGCCGATCTTCTTGAGCATCGTGCCGTGCCAGGCCTGCACGATCACCTGTCCCGGCCGCCGCTTGATCCAGTGCGGGAGGTGGGCGTTGGTGATGATGTAGCGCGAGCGCGCCAGCGCGTCGTACCAGTCGGCGCCCTGGAAGCGGACCGCTTCCAGGGTGTCCGGGAGCTCGACCTGGCCGTCGCGGACCAGCCAGCGGTGCTTCACGTCCGCGCCGCGGCGCAGCAGTTCCTCGTGGACGGCGCGCGGGCTGTCCGAGAACTGCTTGCCGTTGTAGCTGATGTACAGGACCTCGTCGCGCAGCGGCAGCTCGCGGCCGCGCTCGTAGACCTCGGTGCGCAGCTGGTACTGGCGGTTGGCGCCGCGCTCCATGTCGTTGAGGTCGGGCAGGCAGTTGAGCTGCGGGTGGTCCTGCCAGTGGACCTCCATGCGGTAGTCGCGGCCGCTGTGCGAGCCCTCCAGCGGGAACTGGGTCACGGCGAGGCGGTCGACGACGAGCGGCAGGGACTGCTCCTGCTCCTCGTCGGAGGTCTCCAGGCGGAGCACCCAGCGGCCGGCCTTGAGCGGCAGCCTGCTGTTGGTGCCCGTCATGGTGGCGGGGCGGAAGGAGGCCTCGAAGGAGCCGTCCGGCAGGACGTTGAGCGGGACCTTCCGCTCGTCGAAGCGGCCCTTGGCGCTGATGACCAGGTGGTGGTCCGACAGCTCCACGGGAGCGGCGCCGCGGATGAGGAACGTGCCGTCGGCGAAGGCGATGCCGGTGATCCTGGCGCGCAGCGGGCGGCCGGAGAACTTCAGGTAGCCGTTGGCTCCGGAGAGGACGGCCACCTCGTTCTGCATGGCCTCCTCGCCGAACTCGGCGGGCAGCCGGACCTGGAGGTCGGCCACGCCGTCCTGGACGACGACCTTGACGGAGCGCTGCTTCTGGCCGGGCTCCGTCACCCGGATCTGGCTGCTCCAGTTGCGGCGCATCGTCTTCGCGGCGTCGGAACCGCCGCCGGACGCGGCCTCGGCGCTGTCCTGGTGCTCGGGCAGCAGGGCTATGTCGCGCAGCGGGACGTTGATCTGCAGCCGGGTGTGCCCGCCGCTGACGCCGAGGACCTCGGCCGGGTAGGTGAGCACCTCGCCGCTGTTCTGGTTGGCGACCCGGAGGATGATCTCGGTGCCCATCGCGAAGGTCTCGCGGAAGACGGCCTCGACGACGATCTCGTCGCCGGCGGGCTTGAAGCCGGTGACGACGACCGGCACCTTCTCGATGCGCAGCTTGAGCGCGGCGCGCCGGATCTCCGGGACCATGCGGAAGTCGTCGTCGAGCCACTGGTACGGCGGGTAGGTCAGCCGGTCCGTGCCGTACGAGTGCACGGAGCGGGAGCGCACGAGGCCGCCGGACATGACGCGCATGCCCACGTGCCAGAGGCCCTCCTGCCACTTGCCGCCCTTGCGGAACCGGGCGGGGTCGATGACGGTCTCCCAGCCGGCCCAGTCGAAGCTGTGGCCGCGGCCCTTGTGGCCGGAGGCGGTGGTGGCCTTGGGGGCGAAGATGTTGCCCAGCGGGACGAGGACGCGGCGCTGGGTGCCGTCCTTCTTCAGCTGGAGCAGCTTGACGACGCTGCGCTTGCCCGTCTGGTCGACGCGGTCGATCCACGCGTGGCCGGACAGCTTCAGCTTGCCGTCCTCCCAGGTCAGCTCGTCCAGCGGGGAGCGGAGCTGGAGGTCCTTGTCGACGCGCAGGAGCTTCTTGGGCACGAGGTCGCCGCGGTCTTCCAGCGCGGAGTAGCGCGCGTACTTGCGGACGACGCCGTCGAGGCCGACCGGCTCGCCGAGGCGCTCGGCCTCGATGAAGTCGACCAGTTCGTTCGCGGCGTGCTTGCGGACCAGCAGCCACTTGACGCGGAGCGCCGTGGGCAGCGTGTTGATCAGCTTGACGTCGATCTGGTCGAGGAACTTGTTCGCCACGCGCATGAACTCCGCGCGGTACTCCTCGTCACCGTCGGGCATCACGTTGAGGAAGATGCGCAGGTCGCCGGTGAGGACCGTCTTGTCGTACGCGAGCTTCAGCGCTTCGGCGGCGGGGTTGTTCTGCTCGGCCAGGAAGCGGCTGACGTGCTCGCAGCCGGTGGCGCGGTCGCGGGCCGCCTTGGGCTCGTTGCGGCGCTGGGTGATCGAGGGGTTGGCCTCGCCCTCGCGCAGGCGCCAGTAGTAGCAGGGCTCGCTGATGATGTCGACGGACTCGGCGAGGAACTGCGCCGGCACGATGACCGGGGTGTCCTCGTACAGCACGCCCTCGGGGAAGCGCAGTCCGTGCTGCTCCCAGAAGTCACGGCGGAACACCTTGTTGCAGGCGAGGCGGTCCGTCAGGAGGTTCTTGTTCTTCCGGACGTGCGTCTTCTTCACCGCGCCCCGGGACAGGAACCGGTGCATCGGGGACTGCCAGATCCTGGTGGAGTTGATGTGCTCCACGTTGCCCGTGGCGAAGGAGGAGCCGGTCTCGTCCAGGCTGCCGATCATGAGCCGGAAGGCGTCCGGCGGGATCATGTCGTCACTGTCGACGTACGTGACGAACTCGCTCTCCGGCGCGAGGCTGTCGAGTCCCGTGTTGCGGGCCGCACCCAGGCCGGCGTTCTCCTTGCGTATCAGCTTGAACCGGGCGTCCTGCTCCGCGAACTCCGCCGCGATGGCGTTGGAGTCGTCGGTGGACCCGTCGTCGATCATGAGAACTTCCAGGTCCTGGAAGGTCTGCACGGCCAAGGAGTTGAGGCAGGCTGGAAGGTACTCCGCCACGTTGTAGATCGGGACGATGACGCTGAGCCGGGGTGCCATGAAGTTCTGCGTTCCTTTCTGGTTCAGACCCGCTCGACGAGCTCGAGCGCCTGAGGGGTGACGGGGCGTGCTAGGGGTTTTCCAGCGGATTGTCGGGAGGCGTCTCCACCCTCCGAGAAAGACCCGCCGGGCGACGTGCTGGGCCGCACACCCGCCGTCGAACTGCAGTACTTGTCCCGGTACCCGGTCCGCAGCTTAGCTGCCGGCCGCCGGCCCACCCCGGAGAGAAGCGAACCTTGTCCCGCCCCGTGACGGGGGGAGTCGTGACCAGAGACACAGAAGAGCGCAGGACCGTTTCCGCGCGCCCCGGCATGCGGGAGCGCGCGTGACGTACGTGGACCACCAGGGCCACTCGGGACATTCTTCACCGGTCCATCTGCGTGCATGACGATGCGGCGGCCCCCGACCGCCGCAGCACTCCAGAATAGACGATCCGCAATTCCGGCGTTCTCCCCTCATTGGCCCCTTCCTCACCCGCAGGGAACGGCCCGTTCATCGCGCGCGCGAGCGCCTGCGGTTTCCGCGGTGCGGAAGGCCTCCGGCATACTGCGTTGGAGCGGTTCGACTGAGGAGACACAAGCCATGCCGGCTGCAGCTAACCCCCGATTCAGCGTGATCGTCCCGGTGTACGGGGTCGAGGGCTACATCCGCGAGTGCATCGAATCGGTGACTACGCAGAGTTACCCCGATTTCGAGATCATCGCGGTCGACGACTGCTCCCTCGACGGCAGTGGCGCCATCATCGACGAACTCGCCGCGCGCGACCCCCGCGTGCGCCCCGTCCACCGCGCCGAGAACGGCGGCATAGGCGCCGCCCGCAACACCGGCGTCGAGCACGCCCGCGGCGACTACCTGCTCTTCATCGACGGCGACGACTCGATCCGCCCCGGCTCCCTGCAGGCCATGGCCGACCGGCTCGCCGAGGCCGAGGACCCCGAGGTCCTGCTCTTCGACCACGTCCGCACCCACGTGGACGGCACCGTCGAGCCCAGCAACTCCGGCCCGTACCTGGCCGGCATCCGCGACCAGGTCATCCGCCCCGCCGACCGCCTCGAACTGCTGCGGATCTTCGCCGTGGTCTGGAACCGCGTCTACCGCCGGGACTTCTTCACCGGCGAGGGCTACGCCTTCACCGACGGCCTGTACGAGGACGCGCTCATGGTCTACACGTCCATGGCCGCGGCCCAGCGCGTCGCGGGCCTGGAGTACGTGGTCGTCGAGTACCGCCAGCGCCGCGTCGGCAGCTCGATGCGCAGCAGCACCCCGCGCAAGCACTTCGTGATCTTCGAGCAGTACCGCAGGGTCTTCGCGTACCTCGACGGCCTCGCCGGCCGCCCCGGCATCGACGAGTACCGCAGCACCGTCTTCACGCGGATGATCTCCCACTTCCTGTTCACCTTCGCCCGGGACTTCCGAATACCCAAGGGCCACCGTCGCGCGTACCTGAAGCAGGCCTCCAAGGTCTACCGCGACCTCGAACCGGCGGGCTACACGCCGCCGCCCGGCATCCTCGGCCTCAAGTTCAAGGTGCTGAAGAGCGGTTCGTACACCGGCTTCGAAGGCCTCAAGGCCGTCAACGGCACCCGCGAGGCGAGCATCCGCTCCCTCGGCCGGTCCAAGCGCTGGGGCGGCCGCAAGGCCCTGCGCGCCTACTACGCCGTGCAGCGCCGCCTCCCCGTGGACGACAACCTCGCCGTGTACTCGGCGTACTGGGGCCGCACCCCCGGCTGCAACCCGCTCGCCGTGCACGAGGCGGCCAAGCGGGTCGCGCCCGGCGTCCGCGGCGTGTGGGTCGTGAACCAGGAGTACGCCGGCAGCCTGCAGCCCGGGATCAAGCGGATCGCCCCGGCCACCTTCGGCTACTGGAAGGCGCTGGCCAGGGCCAAGTACCTGGTCAACAACGTCAACTTCCCGGACGCCGTGATCAAGCGCCCCGGTCAGATCCACCTGCAGACGCACCACGGCACCCCGCTCAAGCGGATGGGCCTCGACCAGCAGTTCTACCCGGCCGTCTCCCGCAGCATGGACTTCGAGAAGCTGCTGGAGCGCGTCGACCGCTGGGACTGGAGCGTCTCGTCGAACCAGCACTCCACCGAGAACTGGGAGCGGGTCTACCCGGCCGACTTCCGCACCCTGAACACCGGTTACCCCCGCAACGACGTCTACTACCGCGCCACCGCCGCGGACGTCCGCCGGATCCGCGCCGAGCTCGGCATCGCGCACGACAAGACGGCGATCCTGTACGCCCCCACCGTGCGCGACCACCAGAAGGACGCCTTCGTCTCCCGGCTGGACCTCGCCCGCTTCGCCCGCGAACTCGGCCCGGACTTCGTCCTGTTGGTCCGCGCCCACTACTTCTACGGCAGCGACCCGGAGCTGAACTCGCTCGCCGAGCGGGGCGCGCTCGTCGACGTGTCGCGGCACCCGTCCGTCGAGGAGCTCTGCCTGGCGGCGGACGCGCTGGTCACGGACTACTCGTCGATCATGTTCGACTACGCCAACCTCGACCGGCCGATCGTCACCTACGCCGACGACTGGGAGGCCTACCGGACCTGCCGCGGCGTCACCTTCGACCTGCTCTCCGGCGAGCCCGGCGAGTCCCCCGGCGTGCTCACGACCACCGAGGACGAGCTGATCGAGGCGTTCCGCAGCGGCGCCTGGGACGGCGAACACGCGGCCACGCTGCGCCAGGCCTTCCGGGAGCGGTTCTGCGCCTGGGACGACGGTTTCGCGGCCGAGCGGGTCGCCCGGCGGGTCTTCCTCGGCGAGGAGGCGCTCCGGCCGCCCGTCGTCCCCGTGGCCGAGCGCCGTCCGGCCCCGTCGCCGCGCGCGGCCGAGGGCCTCGGGGCGCCCCGCCCCCGGGCGGCGGACCAGGACGAGCTCACCGCGGCGGGCTCCGACCACTAGGCATCACGTGTGACGAGGAGGCGCCCGGAGCGTGATGCTCCGGGCGCCTCTTCGTATCCGGCCTCGGATCCGGCCTCGGATCCGGCCTCGGATCCGGCTTCGTCACCGGTGTGCGGGAACGGGCGAGGGCCCGGCCGCGGGAATCCGCGACCGGGCCCTCGCCCGTTCTTCCTGTGCCTGCCGCGTGCTACTTCACGACCGACAGCGGCAGCAGCTTCTTGCCCGTCGGGCCGACCTGGATCTCGGTCTGCATCGCGGGGCAGACACCGCAGTCGAAGCACGGCGTCCAGCGGCAGTCCTCGACCTCGGTCTCGTCGAGGGCGTCCTGCCAGTCCTCCCAGAGCCAGTCCTTGTCGAGACCGGAGTCCAGGTGGTCCCAGGGCAGGACCTCCTCGTAGGTGCGCTCGCGGGTCGTGTACCAGGCGACGTCCACGCCGAAGCCGGGCAGCGTCTTCTCGGCGCACGCCATCCAGCGGTCGTACGAGAAGTGCTCGCGCCAGCCGTCGAAGCGGCCGCCGTCCTCGTACACCGCGCGGATGACCGAGCCGATGCGGCGGTCGCCGCGCGACAGGAGGCCCTCGACGATGCCGGGCTTGCCGTCGTGGTAGCGGAAGCCGATCGAGCGGCCGTACTTCTTGTCGCCGCGGATCTTGTCGCGGAGCTTCGCGAGCCGCGCGTCCGTCTCTTCGGCCGACAGCTGCGGCGCCCACTGGAACGGCGTGTGCGGCTTCGGGACGAAACCGCCGATGGAGACGGTGCAGCGGATGTCGTTCTGGCCGGAGACCTGGCGGCCCTCGGCGATGACCTTGACGGCCATGTCGCCGATCTGGAGGACGTCCTCGTCGGTCTCCGTCGGCAGGCCGCACATGAAGTACAGCTTCACCTGGCGCCAGCCGTTGCCGTACGCGGTGGAGACGGTCCGGATCAGGTCCTCCTCCGAGACCATCTTGTTGATGACCTTGCGCATGCGCTCGGAGCCGCCCTCGGGGGCGAAGGTGAGGCCGGAACGGCGGCCGTTCCTCGTGAGCTCGTTGGCCAGGTCGACGTTGAAGGCGTCCACCCGGGTCGACGGGAGGGACAGACCGACCTTGTCCTCCGTGTACCGGTCGGCGAGGCCCTTCGCGATGTCACCGATCTCGGTGTGGTCGGCGGAGGACAGCGAGAGAAGGCCGACCTCCTCGAAGCCCGTCGCCTTGAGGCCCTTCTCGACCATCTCGCCGATGCCGGTGATGCTTCGCTCCCGCACGGGGCGCGTGATCATGCCGGCCTGGCAGAAACGGCAGCCGCGGGTGCAGCCGCGGAAGATCTCGACGGACATGCGCTCGTGGACGGTCTCCGCGAGCGGGACGAGGGGCTGCTTGGGGTACGGCCACTCGTCGAGGTCCATGACGGTGTGCTTGGAGACGCGCCACGGCACACCGGACCTGTTGGGCACGACACGGCCGATACGGCCGTCCGGCAGGTACTCGACGTCGTAGAACGCCGGGATGTAGACCGCGCCGGTCTTCGCGAGACGGAGGAGGACCTCCTCGCGGCCGCCCGGCCTGCCCTCGGCCTTCCAGGCGCGGATGATCTCGGTCATGTCGAGGACGGCCTGCTCGCCGTCGCCGATGATCGCCGCGTCGATGAAGTCCGCGATCGGCTCGGGGTTGAAGGCGGCGTGGCCGCCGGCGAGCACGATCGGGTGGTCGACGGTCCGGTCCTTCGACTCCAGCGGGATGCCGGCGAGGTCGAGGGCGGTCAGCATGTTCGTGTAGCCGAGCTCCGTGGAGAAGCTCAGGCCGAAGACGTCGAAGGCGCCGACGGGACGGTGGGAGTCGACCGTGAACTGCGGGACCTTGTGCTCGCGCATGAGCTCTTCGAGGTCCGGCCACACGCTGTACGTGCGCTCGGCGAGGACACGTTCGCGCTCGTTGAGCACCTCGTACAGGATCATGACGCCCTGGTTGGGCAGACCGACCTCGTACGCGTCCGGGTACATCAGCGCCCAGCGGACATCGGCGGACTCCCACGGCTTCACCGTGGAGTTCAGCTCTCCACCGACGTACTGAATCGGCTTCTGCACGTGCGGGAGCAGAGCTTCGAGCTGCGGGAAGACAGACTCGGCAGCAGACATCTCGAACCTTCGTGAGCTGGCAGGGGGGCGACTCTCAAGCGTACCCCGGTGCTCAGCGGGTCAGCGCCGCGCGGATTCCCGGGGCCGACGCCTTGGCCCAGGCACCGGGGAGCTCGCCTTCCACGGCGGCCGCCGCCGCCTCCTCGCGGCCGTGGAGAAGTCCCCAGGTGAAGGCGGATTCCCCGGCCGTCTGGGCCTGGTCCGCGAGCTCCCGCAGGGCCTCGCGGGCGACGACGCCGTCCTGGTGTTCGCCCAGGAGGGACTGGACGGACTTCACACGCTTGGCGAACTTCCGTGCGGGCTTCCCGAGGGTGGGGGTGGCGGCGTCGGCCGCGTACCGCGCGCGCTTGGCGGCCTTGCGGGCCTCGTGGAGGGCCACGTCGAGGTCCCGGCCGGGATCGAGGGCGAGGGCCCGGTCGACGCGGGCGGTGAGGCGGTCGTGGTCCTTGAGGACGGCGTGGGCGAGCACCGTGCGGGCGTCACGGGCGGCGGGTCCGCGCAGGGGCGGGTCGGCGAGCAGCTCGTCGAGGGTGTCGAGCAGGGCGAGGTAGCGGGGCGACTCCAGCGCGGCGAGGGCGCGGCGGCGACCGCTCCGGGCGCGGGCCGCGGACCAGCTCCGCAGCCGGCCGCGGACCGGGCCGAGGCGCAGGGTCCGGGGCAGCGCGTCGATCCGGCCGCGCAGCCGCTCGGTCAGCACCTCCTGGTCGCGGGCCACGCCGAGCTCGCCGGCCAGCCACTTCAGCTCCGCGCCGACCGGGTCGGTGACGTCCCTGTCGAGGACCTTCCGGTACGTCTTGAAGGCGCTGCGCATCCGGCGGCACGCGACCCGCAGCTGGTGCACGGCGTCGGGCAGGTCCCGCCGGACGGCCGGGTCGAGTGCGACGATCGCGTCGGCCTGCTCGCGTAGGTAGGCGAGGACGGCGTGACCGGCGGTGCCGGTGGCCGGGGCGGTGCCGGGGTCGGTGCGGGGGCCCGGGGCATGCGCTTCGGGCCCCGGGGCCGTCTCCGCCAGGGCCCTCGACAGTTTGGAGGGGGCGGACGAGGGGTGGATGCCGGCCTTGCGCAGGCGTTTCCCGATCGCGTCGAGGAGCGCCTCGTCGGCGCCTGCTGTGTCGTCGGCCAGTTCGACCTCGATCTCCGTCCAGCCGGCCTCCGCTCCCCCGGGCAGCCGTTCCGCGTGGACGGTGTCGACGGAGAGTTCGGCCAGGAGGGTGCCGTCGGCGGCCTGGAGGTGGCGGACGTCACGGGCGGAGCGGAGGCGTACGACGGGGACGACCTCGCCGCCCCGGACCCGGGAACGCAGAAGCCCCGCCAGCTCACCCGGGAGGGTGTCGGCCAGCGGGGCCCTGATCTCGTCGCGGATGCCGGAGGCGACGGGGAACTTGAGGTGCCAGCCCTCGTCGCTCCCGCCGGTGCGGCGCCGCAGGGTGACCCCGTCGGCGGCGAGCCGGAGGTCGGGGGTGTCGTAGTAGACCGCGTCGAGCTCCATGACGCCCCGGTCCGCGACCGCCGCGATCCCGGGGACCCGGGTGAGGTCCGGGACCCGGGTCCCGCTCGTGGCTTCGTACTTCCGCTCGATCTCGCGCTTCGTCTCCGCCATGAGACGAATCTAATACGCGCGGCCCCGCCCGGCGGGCCCTACGCCGTCATGGGGCGCTGCACCCTGATCGACTGCAGCAGCCCGATCGCCACCCACACGGCGAACATCGACGAGCCGCCGTACGAGACGAACGGCAGCGGCAGGCCCGCGACCGGCATGATGCCGAGCGTCATGCCGATGTTCTCGAAGGACTGGAAGGCGAACCAGGCGATGATGCCGGCGGCGACGACCGTGCCGTAGAGCTCGGTGGTCTCGCGGGCGATCCGGCAGGCCCGCCACAGGACGACGCCGAGGAGCAGCAGGATCAGACCCGCGCCGACGAAGCCCAGCTCCTCCCCCGCCACCGTGAAGACGAAGTCGGTCTGCTGCTCGGGCACGAACTGGCCGGTGGTCTGGGAGCCCTTGAAGAGTCCGGAGCCGAGGAGGCCGCCGGAGCCGATCGCGATGCGGGCCTGGTTGGTGTTGTAGCCGACGCCCGCGGGGTCGAGGTCGGGGTTGGCGAAGGCCGCGAAGCGGTTGATCTGGTACTCGTCCAGCATGCCGAGCGCCGTGACGAGGACCGCGCCGCCGATGCCCGCGCCGATCAGGCCGAGGACCCAGCGGTTGGAGGCGCCGGAGGCGAGCAGGACGCCGAGGACGATGACGGCCATGACCATGACCGAGCCGAGGTCGGGCATCAGCATGACGATGCCCATGGGGAGGGCGGCCAGCGTGAGGGCCTTGGCGACGGTGCGGTGGTCGGGGTGGAGCTGGTCGCCCGCATCGACCTTGGCGGCCAGCAGCATCGCCATGACCAGGATGATCGTGATCTTCACGAACTCGCTGGGCTGGAGCGAGAAGCCGCCGCCGACGACGATCCACGCGTGGGCGCCGTTGATGGTGGCGCCGAGCGGGGTGAGGACGGCGAGGATCAGCACGATCGAGAGCGTGTAGAGGATCGGGACCGCGCCGCGCAGGGTGCGGTGGCCGAGCCAGATCGTGCCGATCATCAGGGCGACCCCGATGCCGGTGTTGAGCGCGTGCCGGAAGAGGAAGTAGTACGGGTCGCCCTGGTTCAGCTCGGTGCGGTTCCGGGTCGCGGACCAGACGAGCAGCGACCCGATGAAGGAGAGCGCGAGCGCCGAGAGCAGTATCGGCCAGTCGAGGCGGCGGAGCAGCGAGTCGCGGGCGGTGAGCTTCGCGAGCGGCCCGCGCTCGGGCGCGTATCGGGAGACGGAGAAGCTACGTGTCGTCATCGGGTCAGTCCCTCAGGTGGGCGGGCGGGCCTGCGAGGGGCGGCGGGCCGCCGTCCTCGACGGGTGCGACCAGCTGGGACTTCGGGTCGTACGCCTTGATGTCGGGGGCGTCGATGGTGCCGTCGGCGTTGACCTTCGGCAGGGCCTTCTGCGGCTTGGGGAGCAGGGCCCGCTTGAGGTCCTGGTTGCCCGCGTCGTCGAGGCCGTAGAGGGCGTCGTAGATGTTGCGCACGGCGGGGCCGGAGGCTCCGGAGCCGGTGCCGCCCTGGGAGATCGTCATGATGATGGTGAAGTCGTCGGAGTAGGTCGCCAGCCACGACGTGGTCTGCTTGCCGTAGACCTGGGCGGTGCCGGTCTTGGCCCGCAGCGGGATCTTGTCCTGGGGCCAGCCGCCGAAGCGCCAGGCGGCGGTGCCGCCGGGCTCGACGACCGAGCGCAGTCCCTTGTCGAGGTCGCTGATGGTCTCGGCGCCGACGGGCAGCTTGCCGTGCGCCTTCGGCTTGATCTCCCGGACGCTCTTGCCGTCGGGGCTGATGACGGCCTTGCCGACGGTGGGGTCGAAGAGGGTGCCGCCGTTGCTGATGGCGGAGTAGGCGGTGGCCATCTGGATGGGGGTGACGAGGACGTCACCCTGGCCGATGGCGAAGTTGATGCTGTCGTAGGCCTTGAGCTGGTTGCCTTCGAGGCAGCTCTCGTAGGCGATCTGCTCGACGTAGGTGCCGCCCTTCTTGCCCTGCTTGCACCACGCGTCCTTGTTGGCCGCCCAGAAGTTCTGCTTCCACTGGCGGTCGGGGATGCGGCCCTTGACCTCGTTGGGCAGGTCGATGCCGGTCTCGGAGCCGAGTCCGAAGTCCCGGGCGGTCCGGTAGAACCAGTCGTTGGCGCCCTTCTTGGGCTTGATGCCGCCGTCCCGCTGCCACTCCTGGTGGCCCAGGGCGTAGAAGACGGTGTTGCAGGAGAACTTGAGGGCCTCGCCCAGGGTGATGGGGCCGTGTCCCTTGGACTCGAAGTTGGCGAAGCTGCGGTTGCCGAGGCTGTAGGAGCTGCTGCAGTTGTACTTGTCGTTGAAGTCGTGGCCGGCTCGGACGGCGGCGCTCGCCGACACCACCTTGAAGATGGAGCCCGCGGCGGCCTGGCCCTGGATGGCCCGGTTGAGCAGCGGGTAGTTGGAGTTCTTGCTGGTGAGCGCGGCGTAGTCCTTGGCGGAGATGCCGCCGACCCAGGCGTTCGGGTCGTAGTCGGGCTGGGAGGCCATCGCGACGATGCGGCCGGTCTTCGCCTCCATGACGACGACGGCGCCCGAGTCGGCCTCGTACTTGCGACTGGTGATCTTGTCGGTCTCGTTCCGGACGGCCTTCATGGCCTCGTTGAGCTCGTACTCGGCGACGGCCTGGACCCGGGCGTCGATGCTCGTGACGAGGGTCGAGCCGGCGACCCCGGGGTCGGACTCGGTCTGGCCCATGACCCGGCCGAGGTTGTCGACCTCGTACCGGGTGACACCCGCCTTGCCGCGCAGCTCCTTGTCGTACGTCCGCTCGATGCCGGAGCGGCCGACCTGGTCGGAGCGGAGGAACGGGGAGTCGCCGTCCTTGGCCTTCTCGATCTCGGTGTCGGTGACGGGCGAGAGGTAGCCGAGCACCTGGGCGGTGCGGGCCTTGCCGGGCGCGGGGTAGCGGCGCACGGCGGCGGGTTCGGCGGTGATGCCGGGGAAGTCCTCGGAGGCCTCGCGGATCGTCAGCGCCTGCTGGGTGGTGGCCTCGTCGGTCACGGGGATCGGCTGGTAGGGCGAACCGTTCCAGCAGGGCTTGGGGGTCTTGGAGTCGCAGAGGCGGATCTTGTTGATCACGTCCTCGGGCTTCATCTCCAGGACGCCGGCGAGCCGGGTGAGGACGTCCTTGCCCTTGTCCTTTATCTTCATCAGCTCGGTACGGGACGCCGAGACGACCAGGCGGGTCTCGTTGTCGGCGAGCGGGACGCCGCGGGCGTCCAGGATGGAGCCGCGGACGGCGGGCCGGACGACCTGCTGGACGTGGTTGTTCTTCGCCTCGTCCGTGTACTCCTTGCCGTTCCGGATCTGGAGGTACCAGAGGCGGCCTCCCAGGGTCAGGAGCAGCGAGAAGACGAGGATCTGGATGACGACGAGCCGGATCTGGACCCGCGGGGTCCGCCCCGTCTCGGGGATGTTGCTCATACTGCCGGGACCCCCTCGGTCACAGTCGCTTGACGCCCTTGATGCGGCCGGCCCGTGTGGCGCGGCTCCGGGCGGCCTTCACGCGCAGGCCGCCGCGCTGGTTGCCGATCCGCAGGCCGGTGCCGGAGGAGAGCCAGCCGGAGGCCACGTCGGCGCCGTTGCCCCCGCCGGCGTCGGCGAGCGGATCGTTCTCGGCGCGCCGGGCCAGGGCCATGATGAGCGGCACGGTGAAGGGCGCGAGGAGCAGGTCGTAGACCGCCGCGGTGAACAGCAGGAAGCCCAGGCCCACATGGCGGGCTGCGGTGTCGCCGACGAGCGCGCCGACGCCCGCGTAGAGGAGCGTCGAGCCGACGGCCGCGACGACGACGACGGCCATGGGGCCGGTCGCGGAGGTCAGCCGGCCGTTCTCGGGCTTGGCGAGGCCGACCAGGTAGCCGACGACGCAGAGCACGAGGGCGTAGCGGCCGGCGGCGTGGTCGGCGGGCGGGGCGAGGTCGGCGAGGAGCCCGGCGGTGAAGCCGATGAGGGAGCCGCTGACCGGGCCGTACACCAGGGCGAGGGCGATCACGGTGAGGAGGACCAGGTCGGGGACGGCGCCGGGGAGTTGCAGTCGGGCGAGGACGGAGACCTGGACGACGAGGGCGACCACGATCAGGGTCGCGGAGAGGAGGATGCGGTTGAACTTCACGGTGTCGCGTCCCCCTGGTCCTGGCCCTGCTGGTTCTCGTTCGGCTTCTGTCCGTCGGCGGCCTGCTGCCCGTCCGGTGGCGGTGGTGTGACCGTGACCGTGACGGTCGGGGCGGGCTTGGGCTTCTGCGGCAGGACCATGTCGCGCGGGTTGGAGCGGGGGGCCTGGACGACGACGCCGACGATGTCGAGCTTGGTGAAGCCGACGTACGGACGGACGTAGACGTTACGGGTCAGGCCGCCGCCCGCGGGGTCGACACGGACGATCTCGCCGACCGGGACGCCCGGCACGAAGGGCTTGTCGCCGCTGGAGCCGAAGGTGACGAGACGGTCGCCCTCCTTCACCTTGGCCTTGCCGTTGAGGAGCTGGACGAGCAGGGGGCCGTCGCCCTGGCCGGTGGCGAAGCCGAGTTCGTCGCTCTTCTCCATGCGCGTGCCGACGGTGAAGTCGGGGTCGTTGGCGAGGAGGACCGTGGAGGTGGACGGGCCGACGGTGGTGACGCGGCCGACGAGTCCGGCGCCGTTGAGCACGGTCATGTCCCGCTTGATGCCGTCGCGGGCACCGACGTCGACGGTGACCGTCCAGGAGAAGCCCTGGGCCGCTCCTATGGCGATGACCTGCGCGCCCTTGATGCCGTACTGCCCGGCGCCGGCCGTCTTGAGCATGGCGTCGAGCTCGCGCAGCCGGTTGCGGTTGCGGTCGTCGCTGCCGAGCTCGGCCTTCAGCTCGGCGTTCTCCTTCTCCAGGGCGGCGATCCGGGTGTGCCGCTCACCGGAGTCGCGTACCGCGCCTATGGCGTTCCCGATGGGGTCGACGGCCGCCGCCACACCGTTCTCGACGGGCCCGAAGACCGCGGCGGCGGCCTGTCGGGCACCGTCGACGGGTGACTCCTGGCCTCCGCGGATGTCCACCGTGATCAGTGCGAACGCGATGGCGATCAGCAGCACCAGGAGCAGCCGGCTCTCTCGTGTGTCCCTCACGTGCGGCGGCCGTGCCTTTCCTCGTGGTTCGTTGTTCGGCTGTACGTGTTCTCTTGTGGGTTCTGCTCGTGTGGTGCGGGTGCGGTACCGCGCCTAGCGGCGCGGCTGGGCGTCCAGCACCTGCTGGAGGGCCTCGAACTCCTCCACGCACTTGCCGGCGCCGAGCGCCACCGAGTCCAGCGGGTCCTCGGCGATGTGGATCGGCATGCCGGTCTCGCGGCGGAGCCGCTCGTCGAGGCCGCGCAGCAGGGCGCCTCCACCCGTGAGAACGATGCCGCGGTCCATGACGTCACCGGAGAGCTCCGGCGGGCACTTGTCGAGGGTCGTCTTCACGGCGTCGACGATCGAGTTGACCGGCTCCTCGATGGCCTTGCGGACCTCGGCGGCGGAGATGACGACCGTCTTGGGCAGGCCGGAGACGAGGTCGCGGCCGCGGATCTCGGTGTGCTCGTCCTTGTCGAGGTCGTAGGCCGAGCCGATGGTGATCTTGATCTGCTCGGCGGTCCGCTCACCGAGGAGGAGCGAGTACTCCTTCTTGATGTGCTGGATGATCGCGTTGTCCAGCTCGTCGCCGGCGACCCGGATCGACTGTGCCGTGACGATTCCGCCGAGCGAGATGACGGCGACCTCGGTGGTGCCGCCGCCGATGTCGACGACCATGTTGCCGGTGGCCTCGTGGACGGGGAGGCCCGAGCCGATGGCCGCCGCCATGGGCTCCTCGATGATGTGCACCTGGCGGGCACCGGCCTGCGTCGAGGCCTCGATGACGGCGCGGCGCTCCACGCCGGTGATGCCGGAGGGCACGCAGACGACGACCCGGGGGCGCGCGAGGTAGCGGCGCTTGTGGATCTTGAGGATGAAGTAACGGAGCATCCGCTCCGTGATCTCGAAGTCGGCGATCACGCCGTCCTTGAGCGGGCGGACGGCGACGATGTTGCCGGGCGTCCGGCCGATCATCTTCTTCGCCTCGGCACCGACCGCCAGGATGCCGCCGGTGTTGGTGTTGATCGCGACGACGGACGGCTCGTTCAGAACGATGCCTCGGCCCCTGACGTACACCAGCGTGTTGGCGGTCCCGAGGTCGACAGCCATGTCACGGCCGATGAACGACATTGAGTTCCCCTTGATTTCCCATGGCTGAGAGTGGTGCGGCGTGGAGTTTTCCATCGTAGTGCCGCCCGCGCGGATGCCGCGCGTTGGTCCACCTCAGTACTGGTGACGGCAGGACGCGGCGATCCGTTCCCGGGATTGGCGTTCATATGCCTGGGGGCGACCGAAATTCCTTCGGTCGCCCCACAGGGTTGTGCTGATCGGCTGACGCCGGGTCAGTACCGGATCAGCGCACAGGATCAGCTCACCGGATCAGACGAGACCCGGGAAGAAGATCTTCAGCTCGCGGAGCGCCGACTCCTCGGAGTCCGAGGCGTGGATCAGGTTCTCGCGGACGATGGTGCCGAAGTCGCCACGGATGGAGCCGGGCGCGGCGGCGATCGGGTCGGTCGGGCCGGCGAGCTGGCGGACGCCCTCGATGACCCGCTCGCCCTCGACGACGAGCGCGACGACGGGACCGGAGGACATGAAGCCCATCAGCGGCTCGTAGAAGGGCTTGCCCTTGTGCTCGCCGTAGTGCTGCTCCAGCGTGTCCTGGTCCAGCTCGCGCAGCTCCAGGGCCGCGAGGGTCCAGCCGGCCTTGCGCTCGATACGGCCGATGATCTCGCCGATCAGGCCACGGCGGACGGCGTCGGGCTTGAGCAGGACGAGCGTGCGCTGGCTCACGGGGGGACTCCTTCGGAAAAGCGGTGTGCGGGACCTCCGAGGCTACAGGTCCCGCACGGCCCTCGATTACGCAGCGTCAGGCCCTGCCGTGGCCTGCCCGGCCTGCGACTCGGCCCAGCGGGCCTTGATGTCGTCGACCTTCCGGCCGTAGTGCACCGAGGCCCACCACAGGACGGCGAAGACCGCCCCGAGGGCGTACATGACCGGCACGAAGAAGCCGCTGGCGATCAGGCCGACCTGGAGCGCCCAGCCGAGCTGTACGCCGCCGGGGCGGGTGACCATCCCGCACAGCAGCACCGAGAGGGCCATCGCGACGCCGCAGACGGTCCAGACGGTCGACATCGCGAGACTGTCGTCCTTCATGGCGACGAGTCCGGCGAAGCCGATGACGAAGAACTCGCCGATGAGCGTCGAGGAACAGAGGATGCGCATCGGTGTCAGCCCCTTCGCAGCAGCAGCCGGGCGTCGCCGACCGTGAAGATCGAACCGGTCACGAGGACTCCCGCGCCGCCGTACTCGGCCTCTTCCTCCGCAAGGGTGATCGCGGCCTCGATGGCGTCGTCGAGCCGCGGCTCGACGACGACCCGGTCCTCGCCGAAGACCTCGACCGCGGCCGCGGCGAGCGCGTCCACGTCGGTGGCCCGCGGGTTGGAGTTCGCCGTGATCACGACCTCCGCGAGGATCGGCTCGAAGGCTTCGAGGAGGCCCTTGGCGTCCTTGTCCCCGCTCGTGGAGACCACGCCGATGAGCCGCGAGAAGCCGAAGGCCTCGCTGACGCCCTCCGCCGTGGCGCGCGCGCCGTGCGGATTGTGCGCGGCGTCGAGGATCACCGTCGGGGAGGAGCGGACGATCTCCAGGCGGCCGGGCGAGGCCACCTGGGCGAAGGCCGTGCGCACCGTGTCCGGGTCCAGGGTCCTGGCGTGCTCGGCGCCGATGCCGAAGAAGGCCTCGACCGCCGCGAGCGCCACCGCCGCGTTGTGCGCCTGGTAGGCGCCGTGCAGCGGCAGGAAGACGTTGTCGTACTCGCCGCCCAGGCCGCGCAGGGTGAGGAGCTGGCCGCCGACCGCGACCTCGCGGGAGACGATGCCGAACTCCATGCCCTCGCGGGCGACGGTGGCGTCCACCTCGACGGCCTTCTTCAGCAGGACCTGGGCCGCGTCCACCGGCTGCTGGGCCAGGATGACGGTCGCGCCCTGCTTGATGATCCCGGACTTCTCGCCGGCGATCTCGCCGGTCGTCCCGCCGAGCCTGTCGGTGTGGTCGAGGTCGATCGGGGTGACGACGGCGACCGAGGCGTCGATGACGTTCGTCGCGTCCCAGGTGCCGCCCATGCCGACCTCGACGACGGCCACGTCGACCGGGGCGTCGGCGAAGGCCGCGTACGCCATGCCGGTGAGGACCTCGAAGAAGGAGAGGCGGTACTCCTCACGGGCGTCGACCAGCTCCACGTACGGCTTGATGTCCTGGTACGTCTCGACGAACCGCTCGGCGGAGATCGGGGCGCCGTCCAGGCTGATCCGCTCGGTGATCGTCTGCACATGCGGCGAGGTGTACCGCCCGGTGCGCAGCTCGAAGGCGCCGAGCAGGGCCTCGATCATGCGGGCCGTCGACGTCTTGCCGTTGGTGCCGGTGATGTGGATCGAGGGGTACGCGCGCTGCGGGTCGCCGAGCACGTCCATCAGGGCCGCGATCCGGGTGACCGAGGGCTCCAGCTTGGTCTCGCCCCAGCGGGTGGACAGCTCGGTCTCGACCTCGCGGAGCGCCTTGTCGAGCTCCGGGTCCTCGGGGCGGCTCGGCACGGGATCGCCCTGGGGCTGACCGCCCTGCGTGCGCAGGGTGCGGCTGCCGGCCTCGATCACCGCCAGGTCGGGGTCGCGGTTCGTCTCGGCATCGACGATGTCGTCGAACTGGTCGTCACTCTGGTCGCTCGGCTCACTCACGGGCCCAGTCTACGGAGGGGTACCGACAGGACCATGGACCCACCCCTTTCGGGACTTTCGGTCCACCGTCCGCCGGAGCGGCCCGGCAAACTTGGCGATCATGGACATAGGGATCGACCTCGGCACGGCCAACACGCTCCTCTACGCCCGGGGCCAGGGCATCGTGCTCAACGAGCCGTCGGTGGTGGCGGTCCAGGAGGGCTCGCGGCAGGCACTCGCGGTCGGCACCGAGGCGAAGGAGACGATCGGTCGCACACCGGGGTCGATCAGCGCGATCCGCCCCCTCAAGGACGGCGTGATCAGCGACTACGAGGCGGCCGAGGAGATGATCCGGCACTTCGTGCGCAAGGCGGTCCCGGGCCGCCGCAGGCCCCGCACCCGGATGGTGGTCTGCGTGCCGAGCGGGGTGACCCAGGTCGAGCGGCGGGCCATCGTGCACGCCTCGCTCTCGGCGGGGGCGCGGGCGGTGCACCTCATCGAGGAGCCGATGGCGGCGGCGATCGGGGCGGGGCTCCCGGTCTCCGACCCGCGCGGCTCGATGGTCGTCGACATCGGCGGCGGGACGACCGAGGTCGCCGTCATCTCGCTGGGCGGGATCGTCACGGCCCAGTCGCTGCGGGTCGGCGGCGACCGCCTCGACGCCGCCATCACCGACTTCGTCCGCAAGGAGCACTCGCTCCTCATCGGCGAACGCACGGCCGAGGACGTCAAGGTCGCGATCGGCTCGGCGTGGCCGGTGCCGGGCGAGGAGGAGCGGGAGCGGGCCACCTTCACCGTGCGGGGGCGGGAGAAGGTCAGCGGGCTGCCCCGGACGGTGCAGCTGACGGTGCCGGAGGTGCGGGAGGCGCTCGACGAGCCGGTGGAGGCGATCATCGCGGCGGTGCGGGCGACGCTGGAGGAGTGCCCGCCGGAGCTGTCCGGCGACGTGATGGAGCACGGCATCGTCCTGACCGGCGGCGGGGCACTGCTGCCGGGGCTCGACCTGCGGCTCGCCTCGGCGACGGAGATCCCGGTCTTCGTCGCGGACCGGCCGCTGGACTGCGTGGCACTGGGCTCGGGTCGGTGCGTGGAGGACTTCGACAGCCTCCAGCGGGTCATGGGGAAGGCGGAGCGGGTCCGCTGACGGGCCGGAGGCGGGTCGGGAGCGGTCCGCCAGTGGGTCGGGGCGGGCGGGGCCTCCTAGCGGTCGAGGCCCGTCGGGAGCAGCGCCGTCACCACGTACCCGCCGTCCTCCGCGCGGGCCTTCAGCGTGCCGCCCATGCTGGTGACCCGCTCCTCCATGGAGAACAGCCCGGTGCCCGTCGAGACGGGCGCCGGGTCCGGCGGGGTCTTCGGCAGCGGGTTGCGCACCTCGATCCGCAGATCGGGTCCCTCCACCGTGATCGTGACCGTCACCGGCAGGCCGGGCGCGTGCTTGGCGGTGTTCGTCAGGCACTCCTGGACGACCCGGTGGACGGCCGCCTGCCGCAGCGGCGAGAGCGCCCTGGCCTCCTCGGCGACCGTCAGATCGACGGGGCTGCCCATCCGTTCGCTCTCCTCGGCGAGCGCGGCGAGCCCTTCGAGCCCGGGGGTGGCCGCGTCCCGGTCGGCGCGGCGCACGATCGTCTCGTTGAGCATGAGGTGGGCACGGCGGGCGGTGTCCGCGAGCTCCTCGAAGTCCTTCTGGTGCGCGTCGCCCCGCGCCCGTACGGCGAGGACCTCGGCCCGTACCGCGAGGACGGTGAGCTCCCGGCCGACCAGGTCGTGGACGTCCCGGCCGACGGAGATCCGCTCCTCCTGCACGGCCTGCCGGGCGGCGGCCTCGCGGCGCTGGACCTCCAGGGCGCGCACGAGGTCCTGGCGGTACGCGGCGATGCCGACGCCCGCCGCGAGGACGCCGATCGGGACGACGATGCTCAGGAAGTCGCTCAGGGTGTCGCCGTGCCGGGCGGGCCAGCCGGGCGTCTGGAAGAGGGCGAGCGCCACGCCGATGTAGAGCACGGTGGCGGCGACGGCGGCCCGCCGCCCCCGGAACCGGCCGATCGAGTACAACGCGAACTGGATCATGGTGAGCTCGTGGAGCCACCCCATCAGGCCGAGCGCCACGAGGTACGGGACCCACGGCAGCCGGCGCCTGAGCACCAGCGTGGCCGCCCCGGCCGCCAGGACCAGGGTCGCGGTGACCCCGGTGAGCGAGTTGTCGGCGCGGGCGAGGCCCGGCACGTCGAGGACCATCAGGCCGAAGGCGCTCAGCGCGGTGACGACGTCGAGGGCGCGGGGCGAGACGGCCCACCGGTCCACGCAACGGCGCAGCGCGGGGACGGTGGGGAGGCGGAGCATGCCGTCCATCATCCAAGGTCTTTCGTCCCGAGACGGTGGACCCGAAGTCCCTTCTGGTGTGAGATCGGGCACTTCGCCCACATTGCCGTTTCACTCTGAAATGTGCACGAAGCATCCCAGGAGCAGCTGTCCTTCGCCGCCGCTCTCCTCGACTCCCTCCCCCAGGCGGCCCTCCTCCTCGGCCACGAGCTCCGGATCATCCGCGCGAACCGCCGCCTCGCCGAGCTCCTGCGGCTGCCCGAGGGGCTCGACCTCTCCCCCGGTACGCCGCGCGAGCGGATCGTCGGCCACCTGGCCGGGATGCCGGCCCGGCCGGAGGAGCGCAGCCGCCCCACCGAGGCCGGCGACCCCACCGCGTACGACTGGCACTTCTTCGTCCCCTGCCGTGACGAGGGGGACGTGATCGCGACCACCGTGACCCGGCTGCGTACCGACTTCCCCACCGCTCACGTCTGGGTCGGTCGTCCCGTTCCTGCTCTGGGGCCCGGTCTACCGCCGCGAGTTCGCCCCCGACCGCTCCCGGCTCAAGGGCCTGCTGTGGGGGTTCGCGCTCTGGCTGTACGCGTACCACCTGTTCGTCGTCTCGGCGCGCGGCTTCGTCCGCCTCGTCCGCGGCCGGACGGGCTGGGCGAAGACCCGGCGGAACTCCGAGACGGCGGGCGTCGGCCCGGTCGCCACGGAGTCCTGACGGAGACGCAGGTACGCAGGTACGCAGGTACGCAGACACGCAGGTACGCAGACACGCGGAGGGGCCCGGAACCGAGTCGGTTCCGGGCCCCTTCCGTACGGCTACGCCTGCGGCAGGGTCGCCAGCTGCGTCTTGATACGGGCGATGTCCTCGTCCGCCTTGGCGAGGCGGCCACGGATCTTGTCGACCACGTTGTCCGGGGCCTTGGCGAGGAAGGCCTCGTTGCCGAGCTTCCCGTTCGCCTGGGCCTTCTCCTTCTCCGCCGCCGCGAGGTCCTTCGCGAGGCGCTTGCGCTCGGCCTCGACGTCGATCGTGCCCGACAGGTCGAGCGCGACAGTCGCCCCGGCGACCGGCAGGGAGGCGGTGGCGGAGAAGCCCTCGCCCTCCGGCTGGAGGCGCAGGATCTGGCGGATGGCCGCCTCGTGCGCGGCGAGCGTGGTGCCGTCCAGCGTGAGGCGGGCGGGCACCTTCTGGGCGTCCTGGAGGCCCTGCTCCTTGCGGAACCGGCGGACCTCGGTGATGACCCGCTGGACCAGGGCGATCTCCTGCTCGGCGGCCGCGTCGCGGAAGCCGCTGTCCTTCGGCCAGTCGGCGATCACGACGGACTCGCCGCCGGTCAGCGTGGTCCACAGCGTCTCGGTGACGAACGGGACCACCGGGTGCAGCAGGCGCAGCATGACGTCGAGGACCTCGCCGAGGACCCGGCCGGAGACCCGGGCGCCTTCGCCGCCGGCGAAGAACGTCGTCTTCGACAGCTCGACGTACCAGTCGAAGACCTCGTCCCACGCGAAGTGGTAGAGGGCGTCCGACAGCTTCGAGAACTGGTAGTCGTCGTAGAACGCGTCGACCTCGGCGACCGTCTTGTTGAGCCGCGACAGGATCCAGCGGTCGGTCGCCGACATCTCCGAGGCGTCCGGCAGCGGGCCCTCGACCGTCGCGCCGTTCATCAGCGCGAAGCGGGTGGCGTTCCAGATCTTGTTGGCGAACTTGCTGGAGGCCTGGACCCAGTCCTCGCCGATCGGGACGTCGACGCCCGGGTTGGCGCCGCGGGCCAGGGTGAAGCGGACGGCGTCGGAGCCGTACGTGTCCATCCAGTCCAGCGGGTTGACCACGTTGCCGAAGGACTTCGACATCTTCTTGCCGTTCTGGTCACGGACCATGCCGTGCAGGGCGATGGTGTGGAACGGCGGGGTGCCGTCCATCGCGTACAGACCGAACATCATCATCCGGGCGACCCAGAAGAAGAGGATGTCGTAGCCGGTGACCAGGACGGAGTTCGGATAGAACTTCTCGAGGCTCTCGGTCCGCTCGGGCCAGCCCAGCGTGGAGAACGGCCACAGGCCGGAGGAGAACCAGGTGTCCAGGACGTCGGTGTCCTGGTGCCAGCCCTCGCCCGTCGGCGGCTGCTCGTCCGGTCCGACGCAGACGACCTCGCCGTTCGGGCCGTACCAGACGGGGATGCGGTGACCCCACCACAGCTGGCGCGAGATGCACCAGTCGTGCAGGTTGTCGACCCAGTCGAAGTACCGCTTCTCCATCTCCTGCGGGTGGATCTTGACCTTGCCGTCGCGGACCGCGTCGCCGGCGGCCTGCGCGAGCGGGCCGACCTTGACCCACCACTGCATCGACAGGCGCGGCTCAATGGTGGTCTTGCAGCGCGAGCAGTGGCCGACGGAGTGGGTGTACGGACGCTTCTCGGCGACGATCCTGCCCTCGGCGCGCAGCGCGGCGACGATGGCGGAACGGGCCTCCAGGCGGTCCAGGCCCTGGAAGGGGCCGTGGGCCGTGATGATGGCGCGCTCGTCCATGACGGCGAGGTTCGGCAGGTTGTGGCGCTGGCCGATCTCGAAGTCGTTCGGGTCGTGCGCCGGGGTCACCTTGACGGCGCCGGTGCCGAACTCGGGGTCGACGTGGGTGTCGGCGACGACCGGGATCGTGCGGTCGGTCAGCGGCAGCTTGATCTGCCGGCCGATCAGGTGCTTGTACCGCTCGTCGTCGGGGTGGACGGCGACGGCCGTGTCGCCGAGCATCGTCTCGGCGCGGGTGGTGGCGACGACCAGCGAGTCGTCCCCCTCGCCGTACCGGATCGAGACGAGCTCGCCGTCGTCGTCCTGGTACTCGACCTCGATGTCCGAGATGGCCGTGAGACAGCGCGGGCACCAGTTGATGATGCGCTCGGCGCGGTAGATCAGCTCGTCGTCGTAGAGCTTCTTGAAGATGGTCTGGACGGCCTGGGACAGACCCTCGTCCATGGTGAAGCGCTCACGGGACCAGGCGACGCCGTCACCCAGACGCTTCATCTGGCCGGAGATCTGACCGCCGGACTCGGCCTTCCACTGCCAGACGCGCTCGACGAAGGCCTCGCGGCCCAGGTCGTGGCGGGACTTGCCCTCCTTGGCGAGCTCGCGCTCGACGACGTTCTGGGTGGCGATGCCTGCGTGGTCCATGCCCGGCTGCCACAGCGTCTCGAAGCCCTGCATGCGCTTGCGGCGGGTGAGGGCGTCGATCAGCGTGTGCTCGAAGGCGTGGCCCAGGTGCAGGGAGCCGGTGACGTTCGGCGGCGGGATGACGATCGTGTACGGCGGCTTCTCGCTCTTCGCGTCCGCCTCGAAGTACCCGCGCTCTACCCAGCGCTGGTACAGCGGCCCCTCTACCTCGGCCGGCGCGTACTGGGTCGGCAGTTCGGTGGTGGGCGCTGTCTGCTGCTGAGTGTTCTCGGTCACGGGGCCAGTTTAGGGGTGTCCTCGCCTTGTCCTGAAACGCTTTGGTTCGGTAACGGTGTGGCCCCCGCCGCACTTCATGGTCATCGCTTCCGCCAGGATGTTCGGCAGACATAAACATCCTGTGAGGGGAACCTGTCGATGAGCTACAACCAGCCCGGCCCGTACGGCGGCCAGCCGCCCCAGCAGCCCGGCCCCTACGGCCAGCCGGGCCCGTACGGCCAGCAGCCGCAGCAGCCGGGCCCGTACGGCCAGCCGCAGGCTCCCCAGCCGGGCTATGGGTACCCCCAGCAGGCCCCGCAGGGCGTCCCGCCGCAGCAGCCGCCGTACGGCTACCCGCAGCAGCCCCAGCAGCCCGGCCCCTACGGCCAGCAGCCCCAGTACGGCGCCCCCCAGGGCCCCGGCGGCTACGTCCCGCACCCGCCGGCCCCGAAGAAGTCCAAGGCCGGCTGGATCATCGGCGCGGTCGCGGTCGTCGCGGCGCTCGGCGTCGGCGCGTACTTCGTCTTCGGCGGCGGTAGCTCCTCGGTCGCGGACGACGGCCCGCACAAGCTGATCACGCCGGAGACGGTGCTCGGCGAGTACAAGAAGGACCCTGGCAGCGACAAGTCGAGTGGCGAGGACTCCCTCAAGGAGGCCTCGCAGAAGGGCGTCAAGAACGCCCAGCAGGTCCGCGCCGGCTACAAGGTGGAGGACAAGGCCAACCCCCTCGCGGGCAAGTTCATCTCCTTCAACGGTCTCTACGGTGAGATCGACGACCCGGAGCAGGTCGTCGACACCGTGTTCGCCAGCGTCAAGGCCGAGGCCGACAAGGACGCGGGCAAGGCAGGCTCGCCGCAGCTTGAAGGCAGCCCCCAGGAGTACAAGCCGGCCGAGCTCGACGGCGCGGTCCTCAAGTGCCAGCAGGCCAAGAGCAAGGCAGACGCCGCCACCAGCATGCCTGCCTTCACTGTGACGATGTGCGTGTGGGCCGACCACAGCACAGTGGGCTTCGTGGTCCCGACCGACGCGTCCGCCCTGATGTCGGGTAAGGCCGGCTCCCCCGAGGACGCCGCCTCCCTCACCGCCAAGCTCCGCAAGGAAGTCCGCGTCAAGGCCTGATCCCCCTACAGCCGAACATGGCGATGCCCGGTCGGTTCGCTGAACCGACCGGGCATCGCCATGAGCGCCAAGGGAATTATCGGCTAGCCAAGTCGCAGGCCGTAATCGCGTCCGTCTGCCTGACTCCCGCATTTACGAGCCCCGCCACGCAGAAGCCCCATCCCACATCGGAGGTGTAGCCACAGGCAGTCCTTACCTTCGGGCCTACGATATAGCCCTTAAAGTCCAGCCATGTCAGACATTGAATCGTCGTGGCCTGCGCAGGAGCAGCAGCAGCCACCGGCAAGATGCCCGCAGCAGCAGCGATACACGCGGCGACCAACACCCGCTGGACTTTTGAGCGAAGCACGTCTGTCTCCCACGCATCTCGACTGATCGAACTATCACTCAAGTGTTCGATCGAGGTGCCGGGCCGTCAAGAGTCGCTCGAAGGAATGGCTTGATCACCCTTGGTCATGTCCAGTACACAGCCGACACGACTGCGCCCGGGTAGCTCGCTGAACTACCCGGGCGCTTCTGCGTGTCCTACTACGCCGACTTCTCGTGCCTGCCGTCGTTCTTCACGATCCGCGGGACCAGCGTCGGGTTGACGTTGTTCCGGACGACGTCCGCCGTGATGACGACCCGGGCCACGTCCTTGCGGGACGGGACCTCGTACATCACCGACTGGAGGACCTCCTCCATGATGGCGCGCAGGCCGCGCGCGCCGGTGCCGCGCAGGATCGCCTGGTCGGCGATGGCCTCCAGGGCCGGGCGGTCGAAGTCCAGCTCCACGCCGTCGAGTTCGAAGAGGCGCTGGTACTGCTTCACCAGGGCGTTCCGCGGCTCGACGAGGATCTGGAGGAGCGCCTCGCGGTCCAGGTTGTGGACGGAGGTGAGGACGGGCAGACGGCCGATGAACTCCGGGATCATCCCGAACTTCACCAGGTCCTCCGGCATGACCTCCTGGAACTGGTCGCTCGCCTCGATCTCGCGCTTGGAGCGGATGGTCGCCCCGAAGCCGATGCCCTTGGCGCCCGCCCTCGACTCGATGATCTTCTCGAGGCCGGCGAAGGCGCCGCCCACGATGAAGAGCACGTTCGTCGTGTCGATCTGGATGAACTCCTGGTGAGGGTGCTTCCGGCCGCCCTGCGGCGGTACGGAGGCGGTGGTGCCCTCCAGGATCTTGAGGAGCGCCTGCTGGACGCCCTCACCGCTCACGTCACGCGTGATCGACGGGTTTTCGCTCTTACGGGCGACCTTGTCGATCTCGTCGATGTAGATGATCCCGGTCTCGGCCTTCTTGACGTCGTAGTCGGCCGCCTGGATCAGCTTGAGCAGGATGTTCTCGACGTCCTCGCCGACATAGCCGGCCTCCGTCAGCGCCGTCGCGTCGGCGATGGCGAACGGGACGTTGAGCATGCGGGCCAGGGTCTGCGCGAGCAGCGTCTTCCCCGAGCCCGTGGGGCCGAGCAGCAGAATGTTGGACTTCGCCAGCTCGATGGCGTCGTCCCGGCCCTGCGCGCCGCCGTTCTCGCCGGCCTGGACGCGCTTGTAGTGGTTGTACACCGCGACCGAGAGGGCCTTCTTCGCGGGCTCCTGCCCGACGACGTAACCCTCGAGGAACTCGTAGATCTCGCGGGGCTTGGGGAGTTCCTCCCAGCGCACCTCGCTCGTCTCCGCGAGTTCTTCCTCGATGATCTCGTTGCAGAGGTCGATGCACTCGTCGCAGATGTACACACCGGGTCCCGCGATGAGCTTCTTCACCTGCTTCTGGCTCTTTCCGCAGAACGAGCACTTGAGCAGGTCGCCGCCATCACCGATGCGTGCCACGAGGTGCTTCCCCTTCGCCTGGGAGTGCTTGGTTCAGCGACTCCTGGTGCCTCATATTCGACGGTACCTTGCCGGGCCCCCCGTTCGGGCCCCCCTTGGCACGGTTCACATGGACGGGAATGTGTCATGTGCCCCGTGCCGAGGGAAGGTCGGGCGTCAGCGCTCGGCGGAGGCCGTGCTCTTGCGGGTCGAGACGATCTGGTCGACGAGACCGTACGCGAGGGCGTCCTCCGCGGTCAGGATCTTGTCACGCTCGATGTCCTCGCGGATCTTCTCGATCGGCGTCGAGGAGTGCTTGGCCAGCATCTCCTCCAGCTGGCTGCGCATCCGCAGGATCTCGCGGGCCGCGATCTCCAGGTCGGAGAGCTGCTCACGGCCGGTGCCGCCGGAGGGCTGGTGGATCAGCACGCGCGCGTTCGGCAGGGCCATCCGCTTGCCGGGCGTGCCGGCGGCGAGCAGCACGGCCGCGGCGGAGGCCGCCTGGCCCATGCAGACCGTCTGGATGTCCGGCTTCACGAACTGCATCGTGTCGTAGATGGCCGTGAGGGCGGTGAAGGAGCCGCCCGGGCTGTTGATGTAGATCGAGATGTCGCGGTCCGGGTCCATCGACTCCAGGCACAGGAGCTGCGCCATGACGTCGTTGGCGGAGGCGTCGTCGATCTGCACGCCGAGGAAGATCACGCGCTCCTCGAAGAGCTTCGCGTACGGGTCGTACTCTCGGACGCCCTGCGAGGTGCGCTCGACGAAGCGCGGAACGACGTAGCGGTTGTCCATCGGCGCGCCGGTGTAGAGGCCGCTCGCGGAGAGGTTGTTCTGCATCTGGGTGTTCACCGTCCTGGTGGCGTTCGGTGGGCTGGGGCTCTTGAGCGGACTGCCGGGGCTCAGGCGCCCGTGCCGCCGCCGCCGGGAACACCCGCGGCGTGCGTGATGATGGCGTCGATGAGGCCGTAGTCCTTGGCCTCGTCCGCGGTGAACCAGCGGTCGCGGTCACCGTCACGGATGATCGTCTCGACGGTCTGGCCGGAGTGGTGCGCGGTGATCTCGGCCATGCGCCTCTTCGTGCGAAGGAGGTACTCGGCCTGGATCTTGATGTCCGAGGCGGTGCCGCCGATGCCGGCGGAGCCCTGGTGCATCAGGATGTCGGTGTTCGGCAGCGCGAAGCGCTTGCCGGCGGTACCACCGGTGAGCAGGAACTGCCCCATGGAGGCCGCCATGCCCATACCGATGGTGACGACGTCGTTGGGGATGTACTGCATGGTGTCGTAGACGGCCATGCCGGCCGTCACCGAGCCACCGGGGCTGTTGATGTACAGGAAGATGTCCTTCTCCGGGTCGGCGGCCAGGAGGAGCATCTGAGCGGTGATCTTGTTGGCGATGTCGTCGTCGACCTGCTGGCCGAGGAAGATGATCCGCTCGCCGAGCAGCCGGTTGTAGACATGGTCGCCGAGGCCGCCACCGATGGACGGCTCACCCGCGGCGTAAGGCTTCAGATTCGTCACGTATCCACCTGCTCGTCTCCGACGGCCAAGGCCGTCTCAGCGTCTTGTTCTGAGGGCAGTGCCCTCGTATTCATGGACCCTAACGCGCAGGTAGGACAACGCCATCCCGGTTCCCGAACTGTTCGCTGGGAGCGCAAGGTACGTGCGGACGCATAAGGGGTTCCGGTACGCCCACGGGCCCGGACGCACAGCAGTGCGTACGGGCCCGTGGAGCGGGGTTCCGCGCCGGGGCGCGGAGCCGCTTACTTGTCCTCGGAGACCTCGGCCTCGCCGGTGACGGCCTCGACGGCCTCGGCGGCGGTCTCGACCTCGTCCTCGTCGTCGGAGAGGTCGACGACCTCACCGTTGCTGTCGAGGACCTTGGCGGCCTCGACGACGACCGCGAGGGCCTTGCCGCGGGCGACCTCGCCGACGAGCATCGGCACCTGGCCGCCCTGGGCCACGGCCTGGGCGAACTGGTCGGGGCTCATGCCGGAGGAGGCGGCGCGACGGAAGAGGTGCTCGGTGAGCTCCTCACGGGAGACGTCGAGCTTCTCCTTGTTGACGAGCTCATCGAGGATGAACTGCGTCTTGATGCCCTTCTCGGCCTGCTCCTTGGTCTCCGCCAGGAACTCTTCCTCGGTCTTGCCCTGGAGCTCCAGGTACTTCGCGAGGTCGATGCCCATCTGGCCGAGCTGGTGGTGCTCCAGGTTGTGCTTGCGGGTGTTGATCTCGTCCTCGAGAAGCTTCTCGGGCATCGGGACCTCGACCAGCTTGAGGAGCTCGTCGAGGACGCGCTCCTGGGCCTGGGTGGCCTGGTCGAACTGCTTCATGTTCTCGAGGCGCTTGCGGCTGTCGGCCTTGAGCTCGTCGAGGGTGTCGAACTCCGACGCCATCTGCGCGAACTCGTCGTCCAGCTCGGGGAGCTCACGGGCGGCGACGGTGGTGACCTTGACGGTGACCTCCGCGTCCTTGCCCTCGGCGGAGCCGCCCTTCAGCTGCGAGGTGAAGGTGGCCTCGCCACCGGCCTCCAGGCCCTTGACGGCCTCGTCGATGCCGTCGAGCAGCTCGCCGGAACCGATGGTGTACGAGACACCGTCGGCGACACCGTCGGGCAGGACCTCGCCGTCGACCTTGGCCTCGAGGTCGATGGTGACGACGTCGCCGTCCTGGGCGGCGCGCTCGACGGTGGACGTCGAGGCGAAGCGCTCACGGAGCTGCTCCACCGACTTCTCGATGTCCTCGTCGGTGACCTCGACCGCGTCGACGGTGACCTCGATGCCGGAGTAGTCCGGGATCTCGATCGTCGGGCGGATGTCGACCTCGGCGGTGAAGGCCAGCAGCTCGCCGTCCTTCAGCTCGGTGATGTCGACCTCGGGCTGACCCAGCGGGTTGACCTCGGCCTCGTTGACGGCCTCGGTGTAGAACTTCGGGAGCGCGTCGTTGACGGCCTCTTCCAGCACGGCGCCGCGGCCGAACCGCTGGTCGATCACGCGAGCCGGGATCTTGCCCTTACGGAAGCCCTTGACCGTGACCTGCTGGTTGATCTTCTTGTACGCCGCGTCGAGGCTGTCCTTGAGCTCCTCGAAGGGCACCTCGACAGTGAGCCGAACCCGAGTCGGGTTCAGGGTCTCCACGGCGCTCTTCACGGTTCGGTCTCCTTGTGGCTGATTCCTGGAATCCACCGTCTCCGCGGTCCGCGGTTCCGGCGGGTCGGCCCGGTCAGAAAGACACACGGGCACGCAGCTTGCATAGTAACCGCAAGCGGGGAGGCAGCCATAACGTGATCAAGAACGCGACCGGTGGGCGCGTGATCGACATGGTCGGGGTGGCGGGATTTGAACCCACGGCCTTCCGCTCCCAAAGCGGACGCGCTACCAAGCTGCGCCACACCCCGTCGGTGCGACACGTAGGGTACATGGACGCGGACAGTGCGGCGCCCCCCGTTTTACGGGTGTGCGGAAAGGTCCTCCGACCCGCTAACATGCTGTCCGTGCCGCGGTCCTCGTGACCTGCGGCGCGATGATGTGCGGGTGTAGCTCAATGGTAGAGCACTAGTCTTCCAAACTAGCTACGCGGGTTCGATTCCCGTCACCCGCTCCACGGTCTCGGGGCCGGTCCGGAGAAGTCTCTCCAGGCCGGCCCCGAGGCGTTTGCGGAGGCTCGCGAGATGCCGGGTCCGGCGGGCTCGCGCAGACTGGGCTCAGCCCGTCTCCCGTCGCACCGGAGGTAGCGATGAAGGACCTGAAGTTCGAGCGGAAGCGCTCGGTGTCCCGCCTTGAGGCAGCCGATCAGCTGACCGCCCTCGCCGCCGCGCTGAGGAAGGGCGGGGAGGCCGAACTGGAGCTGGGGGCCGGGACGCTGAGCCTGCACGTCCCCGACGAGTTCCGCAGCGAGGTGGAGCTGGAGATCGAGGACGGGGAGATCGAGCTGGAGATCGAGCTCAAGTGGTCGCTGCGCGACTCCCGTGAGCCCGCGAAGCCGAGTGCCGCCGTCACGGGCGGCGACATGGGTGCGAAGCGGTCCGCCCCGAGGCCGCAGGCCGCACAGACCGCGAAGCCGGCGGCACAGCCCGCCCAGCCCGCGCAGCCGGCCGTGGCGACCGCGGCGACCGCCAAGAAGCCGGCCGTGGCGGCCGCGAAGAAGCCCGCCGCGACGACTGCCAAGAAGTCCAAGGCGGCCAAGTCTTCCAGGGCGCCCAAGGGCCGGTAGCCGGCGGACCGACGTCGGCCACCCGCCCGCGTCGTCTTCGGCTCAGAACTTTATGGAGCCGACCGTCTGCGTTATCGAGTCCAGGAAGCGCTGGATGTCGTCGGCCATGCCGGTCGAGGCGAGGAAGAAGCCGAAGAGGACGGCGACGACGGCCGGGCCGCCCTTGAGGTTCCCCCCGCGGATCAGCACCACCAGGATGATTGCCAACAGCAACACCACAGACAGTGAAATGGCCACAACTGATCACACCCTCGGTCGGTCCCGCCTTGCCCACCAGGGAGTCCGCGTCACGCAACGCCCCCCGTTGGCTCCATCGTGCCACCAACCCCCCTGCCCCCGCCGCACACTGACGAATCGTCGTGGAGAAGATCACGTCACACGGGCGTGGCCGGTTCAGGCGCGGCGGGAGATGAGGAGGAGTGCCCGGTCGTCGTTGACGTCCTTGGCGACGGCCTCGATCAGGTGCCAGGTGACGCCCTCGAAGCCCTCGGCGACGCAGCGGTCGGCCTCGCCGGTGAGGCGGTCGATGCCCTCGGCGATGTCCCGGTCGGCGGCCTCGACGAGGCCGTCGGTGAAGAGCATGAGGACGTCGCCGGGCTGCAGCGCGCCCTTGACCGGGTGGAACTCGGCCCCGTCGTAGACACCGAGGAGGGGGCCATCCGCGGCCTTCTCCTCCCAGCGGCCGCTGCCCGCGTGGAGCTGGAGTGCGGGGAGGTGGCCGGCGGAGAACAGCTCGTAGTCGCCGGAGTCCAGGTCGAGGACGAGGTGGATGGAGGTGGCGAAGCCCTCGTCCCAGTTCTGCCGGAGCAGGTAGCCGTTGGCGGCGGGCAGGAAGCCGTGCGGCGGGAGCGAGCCGAGGAGGCCGCCGAAGGCGCCGGAGAGCAGCAGGGAGCGGGAGGCCGCGTCCATGCCCTTGCCGGAGACGTCGGTGAGGACGACCTCCAGGGTGCGGCCGCCGTGGGTGCGGGCGGCGACGACGAAGTCGCCGGAGAAGGACTGGCCGCCGGCCGGGCGGAGTGCCATCTCGCGGTGCCAGCCCTGCGGGAGGCGGGGCAGGGCGCTCTGTACGCGGATGCGTTCGCGCAGGTCGAAGAGCATGGTGCCGCCGCGCCGCCAGGGCACGCCGACGCGGGCACGGAACTGGGCGATGAGGAGTCCGAAGAGTCCGCAGGCGGCGACCGTGAGGACGGTTCCTGGGGTGACCCGGGCGGGGCCCTGGGTGTACGGGCCGAGGACGACGGACTCGACGATGAGGGCGCCGGCGGCGGCCGCGTACAGGCCGAGCAGGCTGGCGGGGCGGAGCAGCAGTCCGCCCGCCACGATCGGCAGGACGAGCGCGGCGGGCGCG
>NZ_BJMN01000058.1 GCF_006539185.1 Streptomyces gardneri | reverse complement strand
GCCGACACGACAGGGGCCGGATTCGGGGCGGGAGTCGGAGCCGGGGTCGGTCGTTCCACGATCTCCCGGGTGCCGATGTCGACCACGGCGGCGGCGTGCACGTCGGCGCGGGTGATCGTGCCTCCCCCGCCGGAGGGGCGGACGACCGTCAGGTCGACCCCGAGGTCCTTGGCCAGCTTGCGCACGGGGGGCTTGGCCAGGGGGCGCGGGGCGGCGGCGGGCCCGCGGCCGCCGGGGGCCGTGCCGTTGGCGGTCTTGCGGGGGCGGCGCTTCGCGGAGGACTCCACGACGCCGTAGCCGACGAGCACGGGCCGGCGTTCCGCCCGTGCCGGTTCGTCGGCGGAGGTGTCGGCGGTGGTGTCGGTGGCGGCCGCGACGACCGGGGCCGCTGCCACGGCCCGGTCCGCCGTGTCGACCGAGATGATCACGGCGCCGACGTCCACCGTCGCGCCCTCGGGGAAGCCGATCTCCCGTACGACCCCGTCGAAGGGGACGGGGAGTTCCACCGCCGCCTTCGCCGTCTCGATCTCGCACACGACCTGCCCGTCGACGACGGGGTCGCCGGGCTTGACGTACCAGGTGAGGATGTCGGCCTCGGTGAGCCCCTCCCCCACGTCGGGCATCCTGAATTCGCGAATCGCCATGATTCCTTTTTTCCTAGTACGCCGACGAGCGATTAGTACGCCGACGAGCGGTCTACGGCGTCGAGCACCCTGTCGAGACCCGGCAGGTACTCCTCCTCCAGGCGCGCCGGCGGATACGGCGCGTGGTAGCCGCCGACCCGCAGGACGGGGGCCTCCAGGTGGTAGAAGCAGCGCTCGGTGATCCGGGCGGCGATCTCCGCGCCCGAGCCGAAGAAGACGGGGGCCTCGTGGACGACGACCAGGCGGCCGGTCTTCTCGACCGAGGCCTGGACGGTGTCGAAGTCGATCGGGGAGACCGAACGCAGATCCACGACCTCGATCGACCTGCCCTCCTCCTCGGCCGCGGCGGCGGCCTGGAGGCAGACCTTCACCATCGGGCCGTAGGCGGCGAGGGTGAGGTCCGTGCCCTCGCGGGCGACCCGCGCCTTGTGGAGCTCGCCGGGGACGGCGTCGCCCGCGGCGGAGCCGCTGTCGGGCACAGTGACCTCGCCCTTGTCCCAGTAGCGGCGCTTGGGCTCGAAGAAGATGACCGGGTCGTCGCTCTGGATCGCCTGCCGGAGCATCCAGTACGCGTCGGACGGGGTCGAGGGCGACACGATCTTCAGGCCCGCGACGTGCGCGAAGAGCGCCTCGGGGGACTCGGAGTGGTGCTCGACCGCGCCGATGCCGCCGCCGTACGGGATACGGATGACCACGGGCAGGCGCACCTTGCCCTGCGAGCGGGCGTGCATCTTCGCGAGCTGCGTGACGATCTGGTCGTAGGCGGGGAAGACGAAGCCGTCGAACTGGATCTCCACGACCGGCCGGTAGCCGCGCAGGGCCAGGCCGATCGCGGTGCCGACGATGCCGGACTCGGCGAGCGGCGAGTCCATGACGCGGCTCTCGCCGAAGTCCTTCTGCAGGCCGTCGGTGACCCGGAAGACACCGCCGAGCTTTCCGATGTCCTCGCCCATGAGCAGGACCTTGGGGTCGGACTCCAGCGCCGCGCGGAGGGCCTCGTTGATCGCCTTGGCCAGGGGAAGGCTCTTCGTGACCATGACTAGTTGCTCCGTCCGGCGTCCACGAAGGACTCCTGGTAGGCGGCGAACCCGGCACGTTCCTCGTCGACGAGCGCGTGCCCGTCCGCGTACACGTTCTCGAACATCACCGACGGGTCGGGATCGGGCATGGTCCTGACGATCTCGCGGACGCGCCGCGCGAGCGTCTCCGCCTCCTCGTCGAGGGCGGCGAACCAGGCCTCGTCGGTGTGGCCCTCGCGCTCCAGGAGCCGGCGGAGCCGCAGGATCGGGTCCTTGGCCCGCCACTCCTCGACCTCGGCCTCGTCGCGGTAGCGGGTCGGGTCGTCGGAGGTGGTGTGGGCGCCCATCCGGTACGTGTACGCCTCGACGAGCATCGGCCCGGAGCCGGTCCGTACGTGGTCGAGGGCGGCGCGGGTGACGGCCAGGCACGCGAGGACGTCGTTGCCGTCGACGCGGACGCCCGGGAAGCCGAAGCCGGCGGCGCGCCGGTAGAGCGGGGCCCGCATCTGGCGTTCGGTGGGCTCGGAGATGGCCCACTGGTTGTTCTGGCAGAAGAAGACGATCGGGGCGTCGTAGACCGCGCCGAAGGTGAAGGCCTCCGCCACGTCGCCCTGGCTGGTGGCGCCGTCGCCGAAGTAGCCGATGACGGCGGTGTCGCCGCCGTCCTTGGCGACGCCCATCGCGTAGCCGGTGGCGTGCAGCGCCTGCGAGCCGATGACGAGGGTGTAGAGGTGGAAGTTGTTCTCGGCCGGGTCCCAGCTGCCGTTGCTCGCACCGCGGAAGAGCGAGAGGAGGTGGGCCGGGTCGAGGTTCCTGACCAGGGCCACGCCGTGCTCGCGGTAGCTGGGGAAGGCGTGGTCCTCGGGCCGCAGGGCGCGGGCGGAGCCGATCTGGGCGGCCTCCTGGCCGAGCAGCGAGGGCCAGAGGGCCAGTTCGCCCTGGCGTTGCAAGGTGACGGCCTCGGCGTCGAGGCGGCGGGCCAGCACCATGTCGCGGTGGAGGCCGCGGAGTTCCGCCGCGCTCGGGTCGACGGCGTACTCGGGGTGGTGGACCCGGCGGCCCTCGGGCGTGAGCAGCTGGATGAGCTCGGTGGTCATTCGGGGTCTCCGGCTCTCGTTCGGGTCGGTCTCAGTCGGTGCCGCGGCATATGTGGGGCTCCTCCGCCGCTCCCTCGGGCTCGCCCGCGAGGAGGACGAACGGAGGCACCGTCGCGGGGGTGGGCGGCTGGGCCGCGGGGGCGAGGGGCGGCGCGGGGAGGGCCGCCGTGCGGCCCAGGGCGTCGTCGTACACGAGGTTGAAGAGCTCGACGCAGGGCAGCGTCCGGGCCAGATGGGCCTGGAGGCCGGGTGCCTCGAGGGTGAGGCGGACGTCCGAGACGGCGATGCCCCGGTCGGTGACGCGCAGGTCCACCCGGAAGACGCCGAAGCAGAGTCCGAGGTGGAGGACGGCCGCCGCCGCCTCGGCGGCGAGGGCCTGAGGGGTGTGGGGCAGCCCGGTGGCGGGGGCCCAGCCGTTCTCGGTGGGTGCGGCGAGGAGGAAGACCTGGGGCCGGCCGGAGACGAAGGCGCCGACGGCGGTGAGCGCGGTGCCCTCGGGGGCCCGGTCGGGGTCCTCGTCGACGAGGAATCCGCCGGCGGCGAGGGCCTTGAGCCGGGCGCCGGTGTCCTGGACGCGGCGGACGGCGTCCGGGTGGTTGCCGGGCAGGTGCAGTGCGGCAGCGAGGTCGGCGACGGCGAGCTGGACGTCCTCGCGCAGTCCGAGGACGAGGTCGAAGCGGTGGCCGGCGGCGTGCCGGTCGCGGGCCCAGGCCACGCAGGTGTCGGTGTGGACGCTGGCGAGGCCGGTCGACTCGTCGGAGAGGATCCGGGCCTCGGGGCCGCGGGCGGCGAGCAGCTCCGCGCGGTCGAGGACCCAGGTGCGTACCCCGCTCGACCAGGTCTCCAGGAGCGTGGAGTTGGCGGCGGCCTCGCCCGGGTGCCGGTGGGGTGCCGCCGCTCCGACGAGGAGGGCGACGGGGCCGCCCGGGGTGGCCGGGGCGGCGACGGTGGCCGAGGTGTCCGGGGCGGTGGTGTGCGGGGCGGCGGGCCGTGCGGCGGGCCGGTGGCGTTGCTGGAGCATCTGTCTGCCTCTCTGCGCGGAGAGAGCGGGCTGGGGATCTCCTCGAACCGGTGCGGATACGGAGGAGGACGGGGCCGCCGGGCGGGTGGGGGGCCGCCCGGCGGCGCTGGTCAGGACTTCGGCGCGGTGTCGGCCGCCGGGCGGCCGGCGAACCCGAGGAGGCCGATGGCCAGGTTGGCGGCGATCCAGACGAAGAGGACCAGGAAGCCGCGCTGGAGCGCCTCGGTGAACGCCTCGGCGGTGCCGACTCCCTGGGCGGTGAGCTCGGCGAGGCGGGAGCCGACGACGGTCGCCGTGACGGCGAGGGCGAGGGCGCCGCCGACCTCGGTGGAGGCGTTGAGGATGGCGGAGGTGGTGCCGGCGTCCTGCTCCGAGGCGTCCTGCGTGCCGACGACCGGGGCCGTCATCATGCAGAGCACCAGACCGACACCGAGCAGCGCGGTGACGGGCAGCAGCAGCGACCAGTAGCCGCTGGTGGTCTCGGCGCCGAGCATCAGGACCAGCATGACGGCGAGCAGGACGGTGCCGATGACGTACGGGACGCGGGGCCCGAACTTGGCGATGAGCACCGGGACGGCGCCGGAGACGCCGAGCATCGCGAGACAGGTCGGGATGTAGGCGAGGCCGACCTCCATCGGGCTGTAGCCGAGGCCGAGCTGCATGTACTGCGGCAGCATGAAGAAGGCCGGCAGCATGAGGCCCGCGGTGATCAGCTGGGCGACGGTGCCGGTCGCGACGGACCGGCGGCGCAGCAGGTGCAGGGGCAGCAGCGGCGCCTTGGCGGTGCTCTCCACCCGGACGAACACGGCGAGCAGCACCACGGCGGCGGCGAGCGAGCCGAGGGCGATGGAGTCGGTCCAGCCGTCCGTGCCCGCGGTGACGATGCCGAAGACCAGCGCGAGGAGGCCGAGGGTGCCGGTGAGGGCGCCCAGGACGTCGGCGGGCGGGCGGGCACCGGTGCGGACGATCTTCGGGACGTACACGAACGCGGCGGCGATCAGGAGCAGGCCGATGGGGATGTTGATGAGGAACGCCCACCGCCAGTCGACGTCGGTGACGGCGCCGCCGAGCAGGGTGCCGAGGCTGGCGCCGACGCCCATGACGGTGCCCCAGATGCCGAGGGCCTTGGCGCGCTCCGCGGGCTCCGGGTAGGTCGTGACGAGGATGGAGAGGGCCGCCGGGGAGAGGATGGCGGCGCCGATGCCCTGGAGGCCGCGGCCGGTCAGCAGCATGCCGCCGCTGTCGGCGGTGGCCGCGGCGAGGGAGCCGAGGGTGAACAGGGCGATGCCGCTGACCAGGACGGTGCGGCGGGCGAAGACGTCGGTGAGACGGCCGCCCAGCAGCATGAGGCCGCCGAAGAGCAGCACGTAGATGTTCATGACCCACTGGAGGCCCGTGGTGCCGAGGCCGAGGTCGCCGCGGAGCTGGGGCAGCATCACGTTGGCGATGGTCGCGTCCAGGACGCAGACGAGCTGGGCGACGGCGACCACGGCGAGGATCAGTCCGCGCTTGCCGGGGGCGGGGGCGTCCGGGCCGGTGGATCCGGCCGGCGCCTGCGGCGACGCGGGCCGGGTGTCCCGGGTGGTGTCCCGAGCGGTGTCCCGAGCGTCGATACTCATGTTCTCTCCTGCCTCTGCTTGGTTCCTCTGCGGTTCACGCCGCGCTGATGCGCTCGTAGATGGCGGCGAGGCTGCGGTCGGCCAGCAGCTTGCCGACGGGGACTCGGGAGCCGGTCTCGCGCTCGACGGCGGCGACGAGGCGCAGCATGTGCATCGAGTCCCAGCTCACGACGTGGTCGAAGTCCGCGGAGAGGTCGTCGACGCCCAGGGGCAGGTCGAGCTCGTCGCGTACCAGGTGGATGAAGTCCTCTTTGGTCATGACGCGGTGCCTTCCAGGGTGGAGTCGAGCAGGATGTGGGTGGGGACGGCCGGGAGGTTCTCCAGGTCGTGGCGGAAGTGGAGCTCGTCGTCCGCCGTCGCTGTGGGGGTGAAGCCCATGGAGGGCCAGAACTCCCGGACGTTCTTGTTCTTGGCGGTGGGCCGGTAGCTCGCGAGGACCGCGCGGGCGCCGGTGGCGGCGGCGTGGGCGAGGAGGCTCGCGATCGCGGTCTGCTCGATGCCGCGGGCGAAGACCCGGCAGGAGAGCAGCATGTTGTCGATGTGGAGCTCCTCGCCGGAGCGGCGGGCGAAGACGGCGCCGACGACGCCGTTGTCGCCGAAGCGGTCGCCGGACCGGATCGCGAGGACGAGGTGGTCGGGGTCGTCGACCCGGGCGGTCACGTCGGCCGGCTGGAGCCGTACCGTCGTCAGGTTGAACTGGTTGGTGCGCAGGGAGAGTTGCGCGACCCGGTCGATGTCCCCCGCGCCGGCCTCGGCGAGCTTGACGCGGACGCCGAGCCCTTCGAGGTACTCCTCCATGGAGCCGGCGTTCTCGAGGAGTTCGGCGCGCTCGGACTCGGTGCGGTAGAGCGCGGCCCGTGCGCGGTCCTCGTCGGTGAGGCGGGCGGTGTCGAACCAGCCGTCGGCGAGGAGCTTCTCGATGTGCAGGGCGGGCTCTTCGTCGAGGCGGACGACGGCGACCTGCGGGAGGCTGTCGGCGACGAGGCCGCACTCGAAGGGCGAGTCGTCGGCGAAGACGAAGCTGTCGACGCCGAGGTTGAGCTTCTCGGCGATGTCGAGCAGATTGGCGTCCTTGGGCTGCCAGTTGGCGTTGACGCGGGCGAAGTCGGCCTCGCGCAGCACCATGTCGGGGTGGTCCTTGAGGACCTGGACGACCGGCTCGTGGTCGTTCTTGCTGCTGACGGCGAGCAGGATGCCCTGGGTGCCGATCTGCTTGACGACCCGCTGGAAGTTGCCGAAGGCCTCGCCGCGGAAGGTGGTGGCGGCGGCGATGCCGTCCGGGCCGTCGTCGCCGAGGATCCCGTCCCAGAGGGTGTTGTCGGCGTCGACGACGAGGACCTTCTTGGTGCGGCCGCGCAGCATGCGGGAGAGGTGGGCGACCTCCCGGGCGTAGCGGGCGAGCAGGTCGTCGCCGAGGTTGGCCTTGGCGTAGGCGGCCATGCGGGGCTCGTCGAGCGGGACGCCGGAGGCGACGACCGGGTCGAGGTCGATCACATGGATCCGCGGGTTGCCGAGGGCGAGGCGGAGGAGTCCGCTGTTGAAGTCGCGCCAGGCGATGCCGGCGCGGGCCCGGGACTCGTGGTCGATGAGCTGGTGGGTGACGCTGCGGGGCAGCGGCACGGTGTTGAGGACCAGGGCGGCCGTGGCGTTGCCGGTGAAGGCGGTGGCGAGGCTCTCGATCTGGGCGAGCTTGCGCTCGGCGGTCCGTGCGAGGTCGTCGGCCTGCCAGGGCGTGCCCATCTCGTCGAGGAGGGTCTGCGGGTCGAGGATCCACAGGGCCAGGTCGACGTCGGGGGCGTGCAGGGCGCTCGCCGGGTCGCGCAGGTCGCGCAGGTAGGCGTCGAAGTCGCCGAGGCGGTCCTCGACGAGGACGCCGTGGCGGGCGAACTCGGCGGTCAGCGGCGCTCGTACGCCTCCGATCGTGGAGTGTCCGGTGAGGGCGACGACCGCCGTCTCGGTGTCCGGGCGGGCCGTGAGGACGGCCTGCCGGTCGAGCTGGGCGAGGAGGTTGCCGGCCCGCCGGAAGTCGGCGTCCGCGCCGCCGGACACCATGGCGGCGAGGAGCGGGGCGACGGACGGGTAGTTCTCGGCCAGAGTGCCGTCGGCGCGCAGGGCGCGCAGTGATTCCAGCGGGGACTTCCGGGTTTCGCGATCCGCCGGGCTGGATACCGTGGTCAATGATCTCTCCTCACGCGCGCGCCTCCGTCGGCCGGGCCCTGTCCTCGGTGCGGACAGCTCGTCGGTACGGACTGCCCGTTCGTACGGGCGGTCGGTACGGGCCGATCGTCGGCGGCGGCGCTTGAGCGGGACTCGCACTCGCGTCCAGCGCCCTCGTACGGACCGTGGATTTCTCATGCATCGGCACGTTCGGGGTTCATGGGAGGCCGGTGACCTGGGCACTGTCGCCCCAACAGGCGAGCGGGCCAGACTCGGTAGCACCATGAGAGCCGGCGAGTGGAGGGGTGGAGCTGCATGGACATCAAGGTCCTGGGGTCCTTCGAGGCATCGGAGAACGGGGTCGCGCTCCTGCCGACCGCGGGGAAGCCCCGCCAGATCCTCGCGCTGCTTGCCCTGCAGGCCGGCCAGATAGTGCCGGTGCCCACGCTCATGGAGGAGCTGTGGGACATGGAGCCGCCGAGGAGCGCGCAGACGACGCTGCAGACGTACATCCTCCAGCTCCGCAAGCGCATCGAGGCGGCGCTGCCGCCGGAGGGTCCGCGTCGTGCGAAGGACGTGCTGGCGACCCGGTACGGCGGCTATCTCCTCGACATCACGCCGGAGGAGGTCGACGTGCACGCCTTCGAGCGGCTCGCGGCGGCCGGGCGGCGGGCGCTCGATCTCGGCGACCGGGAGACGGGCTCCCGGCTGCTGCGGCAGTCGCTCGCGGTGTGGCGCGGCCGGGCGCTGGTCGACGTGCACCACGGGCTGCGGCTCGGCGTGGAGGTGACGCGTCTTGAGGAGAGTCACCTGTGCGTCGTGGAGTCGCGGGTCGAGGCCGATCTGGCGCTCGGCCGGCACCACGCGCTGCTGTCCGAGCTGGCGGTGCTGACGGCCCGCCATCCGATGCACGAGAACCTGTGCGCCCAGTACATGACGGCGCTCTACCGGTCCGGTCAGCAGTGGCGGGCCCTGGAGGCGTTCACCGCGCTCCGCGGTTTCCTCGTGGAGGAGCTGGGTGTGGAGCCGTCGCCGCGGCTCCAGGAGCTGCAGCGCGCCATCCTCAGCTCCGACCCCCGGCTGACCCGTTTCACGCTCCGTACCGATCTGACGGTCTGATCTGCCCATCCGCGCGGAACCCCCGCACCGCGGAAGCCCGCACCCGCACGCTCTAGGAGTCCTTCATGCTCTCGTCCCTCAAGGCCTTCAACCTCCTTGTGATGTTCCTGCTGGAACTCTCGGTGTACGCGGCGGTCGCCCTGTGGGGGTTCACCACGACCGACAAGTGGCCGCTGAAGCTGCTGCTCGGTGTCGGTGTGCCGGTCGGTCTGATCGCCGTGTGGGCGCTGTTCGGGGCGCCGCGTGCCACGTACGCGGTGCACGGCGGCGGCCGGGTGCTGCTCGAGGTGTTGTGGTTCGGAAGCGGCGCCGCCGCCCTGGCCGCCTCGGGGAGGCAGGGCTGGGCGGCGGCGTTCGCGGGGATCTTCCTGGTCAACGCGGCGCTTCGGCTGCTCTGGAACCAGTGAGTCCGGGGTGGGTCGTCACCACTGGGGGGACTCGGTGAACTCCAGGACGGCGACGGTCCACATGAAGCCGACGCCGACGCCCATGGTGACGAGCAGGTCGCCCGGCTGCGGGTTCCTGGCCTCCACCACGTGGTTCATGCCGATGAGCTGGTCGCCGGCGCCCATGTGGCCGAAGTCCTGGCCCCAGTCGTACGTGGTGGTGGCGCGGTCCACGCCGAGCAGCGAGTAGAACGAGAACTGAGCGATCGTCTCCGCGATGTTGGCGTGGACGAAGAACCGGGCGTCGGACAGCTTGGCGTCCGCGTCGTCGAGCGCCTCCTGGAGCACCTGGGAGGCGTTCTTCGTCATCTGCTGGATGACGTGGTCGTAGGCGCCCTCCTCCTTGAGGAGGTAGTCGGACTTGCGGGTGCGCAGGTCGACCGGCTTGCCGTCGAGGAAGGGGCCGTCGGTCCAGCCCGTCGTGCCGCGGTAGATGGGCTCCAGGGAGGAGTCCGTGTAGGTCGCGGTGGACTTGAGGCGGGCGAAGCCGCCCTGGTTGGAGAGGACGAGGGCGCCGGCGCCGTCGCCGTACGCCTGCTGGCTGTCGGAGCCCCAGCGGTCGAAGTACGGCAGCCGGAAGGCGTCGCCGGTGGTGACGAGGGCGGCGGCGGGCTTGCTGCGGCTCGCGAGGTGCGAGGCGGCGATCTCCAGGCCGGCGAGGCCGCCGTTGGAGCCCTGCCGGATCTCCAGGGAGAGGCCGGTGCCGCCGACCGTCTCGTTCTGTACGTAGTTGACTGGGGTCCAGAAGTCCTGGCCCTGGTGGCCGACGCAGCCGTGGAGGACGATGTCGTACTCCTCGTGGGGGCGGCCGGCGCGCTCGACGGCCTGGCGGCCGGCGTGGGCGGCCATGACCGGGCCGGGCTCGTCGGCGCGGGCCACGCGGACGGCGCGGATGCCGTTGGAGGTGGCCTCCTCGGCGTCGTAGCGGCCGGCGGCGACGGCCTCGGCGGCGGTCTCGATCTGCTCCGGAAGGTAGGCCCCGAGTCCGGCGACGTGCAGGTTGTCCCAGCGCATGTCTGTTCTCCCTCTGATCTGCTGCGTGTGTGGTGTGACTGCTGTGTCGTGCGGTGCGCGCTTAGGCGACCTGTGCGTCGTCCGCCAGGTCGAGGAAGGCCTCGATCTGGCCGATGACCTGGTCCGTGAGGGCCGGGAAGCCGGAGTCCAGGAAGTAGAAATGGCCTCCGGGGAAGAACTTCTGGGTGAACCTCGCCCCCGTCTCGCGGCGCCACATGTGCATGGCGGAGGCGGGGGCCCAGGCGTCCTGGGTGCCGCCGAACACGGTCAGCGGCGAGTTCAGCGGCGTACGGCCGGGCGCGGGGCGGTAGTTGTCGACGGCCTTCAGGTCGGCTCGGACGGTCCGCAGGAACCGGTCGAGGAATTCGGCGGCCTCGGTGACCCGTTCGGGCATGCCGCCGAGGTCCAGCATCACGTCGAGGAGCGCGGCGTCGTCGAGGGTGTGCAGGGGTACGGCCCCGACGCCGGGGTGCAGGGGCGCGACGCGCCCCGACACCCCGGTCCACACCGGGTACCGGCCGAGGGCCTCCAGGGCCCTGGCGGTCTCCACGGCCACCACCGCGCCCATGCTGTGGCCGAACAGGGCGAACGGCGCGCCGTCGTCCGCCCAGGGCAGGACGTCGGCGACGACGGTCTCCACCACCTCGGCCATGTCGTCCAGCTGGGTGGCGGCCGCCCGCCGGCCGCGGCCCGGCAGGTCGAGCAGGAGCAGGTCCCAGTCGGCGGGCAGATGGCGGACGAAGGGGTAGTAGACGGCCGCCGACCCGCCCGCGTGGTGGAAGCCGATCAGCCGGACCGCCGGGTCGTCGACCGGCCGCGGTCTGAGGAACGGGCTTCTGCCGACGGTCACTTGTGCACCCCCATGGCGTCGCAGACCTGGTCGCTGAGGTGGGCGAGGAGTTCGGCGACCGGCATCTCCACCGGGCAGTCGAGGGTCGGCAGGTCCACCCCGTACTTCTGCTCGACGCTCTTGGTGAGGAGCATCGCGGTGAAGGAGTCGCCGCCGACGTCGCTGAACGGCAGGTCGGGGTCGAGCCCGCAGTCCGCCTTGAGCACGGCGGCGAGCTCGGTGGTCAGATAGGCGCCGATCTCGGCCCGGTCGAGCGGGGCGGTACGGGTGGGGGTGACCGTGACCGCCACGGGGTGCGCCGGCTCGGGGGCCGTCTCCTCGATCCAGAACCGCTTGCGCTGGAAGGGGTAGGTCGGCGCGTCGGTGAACACCGCGCCGGGCGCGCCGAGGCGGTCGAGCCGCAGGGGTGCGCCGCCCCGGTAGAGCGCGGCCAGCGCCGCGGTGAGGAGGCGGGGCGCGTCCTCGGGGGCGTCGCCCGCGAGGGGCAGGCTCTGCCCGCCGGCCGTGATCCGGGCGCCGGGGGCGGCCGTGTCGCCGCCGGCGGCGAGGGTCGTCTTGACGCCGAGGAGCGTCAGGACGGCCCGCAGCCGGGCGGCGGGCGTGCCCTCCGCGCCGATCGCCTCGCCCAGTCCGGGGAAGTGGCGGGCCAGTTCGGTCAGCGCGCCGTCCAGGACGGCGGTGTCGGCGCCGGTCTCCAGGACGACCCGGTCGGCGGAGCGCACCCCGTCGGCCGGCTGTCCGGCGGCGAGCGCGTCGGCGAGGGCGGCCGCGTCGGTGCCGACGACGGCCAGCCGGTGGCCGAAGTGGACGCGGCCGGCGCGCAGGGTGTGGCAGAGGGAGGCGACACCGGCGGCGTCGAGGCCCGTCAGCGCCTCCTGCACCCGCTCGGACAGCTCGGCGAGCGCCCGGGGGTCCTTGGCGGACAGGGTGAGCAGCTCCGGGTGGTCCGCCGGTACGTCGGCGGGCGCGGCGGGCGCCTGGGGGTACGAGGAGAGCACGGCGTGCGCGTTGGTCCCGGAGAGACCGAAGGCGCTGATGCCCGCGGTGCGTTCCTCGGGGGCGCCCGCCCACGGCCCCGCCTCCCGGGGCACGGTGAGGGCGATCCGGTCCCAGGGGATGAGCGGGTTGAGCCGGCCGTCGCCGGGCTGGGCGCCCGCCGGGACGGTGCCGTCGCCGAGCATGAGGACGAGCTTCAGGACGCCGGCGATGCCGGCGGCGGCCTCCAGGTGCCCGATCCGCGCCTTGACGCTGCCGAGGGCGACGGGGGCCGGCCGCTCCCCCGCGCCGGTACCGAGGACGGCGTCCAGCGCGCCGACCTCGATGGGGTCGCCGAGAGCGGTGCCGGTGCCGTGCGCCTCGACGTAGCCGACCGAGCCGGGGGCGACCCGGGCGTCGGCCAGGGCCGCGCGGATCACCTCCTGCTGGGCGGGGCCGCTCGGCACGGTGAAGCCGGAGGAGGCCCCGTCGTGGTTGACGGCGCTGCCCCGGACGACGGCGAGGACCGGGTGGCCCTGCGCGAGGGCGTCGTCGAGCCGCATCAGGGCGACCATGCCGACGCCCTCGCCACGGCCGTAGCCGTCGGCGTCGGCGAGGAAGCTCCGGGACCTGCCGCCCGGCGAGAGGGCCTCGCCCTGGCACAGGGAGACCATGAGGTCGGGGCCGAGGATCAGGTTGGCGCCGCCGGCGAGCGCGTAGTCGCACTCGCCGCCGCGCAGCGCCCGTACCGCCTGGTGGATCGCCACCAGCGAGGAGGAGCAGGCGGTGTCGACGCTGGTCGCCGGGCCGGAGAGGCCGAGCGCGTAGCTGATCCGGCCGGCGACGAAGCAGTGGCCGCTGCCGGTGCTGTGGTACGGGTCGATGCGGCTGTAGTCGCCGTCGTGGACGAACCGGCGGCCGTACTCGGAGGCCATGACGCCGACGAACACGCCGATCGGCAGCCGGTCCTGGCGGCGGGCGGCGATGCCGCCGCGCTCCAGGGCCTCCCAGGCCACTTCGAGCAGCATGCGCTGCTGCGGGTCCATGGTCTCGGCCTCGCGCTGCGAGATCCCGAAGAACGCCGCGTCGAAGGAGGCGATGTCGTCGAGGAACCCGGCGCGGTCCACGTAGGAGTGGCCCTCCTTGCCGCGCTCCGGGTGGTAGACGGACCGCAGACCGGTGCGGTCCTCGGGGATCGGGCCGAGGGCCCGGGTGTCGGGGTCGGGGGCGTACAGGAACGTCCGGTACGCCTCGGGGGTGTCGATCCCGCCGGGCAGCCGCATCGCGGTGCCGACCACGGCCACGGGGGCGTGGGTGCGGGCCTCCAGCTCGGCCACGCGGTCCTTCAGACGGCGGGACAGCTTCAGCTGGTCCTGGATCACCTGCCGCAGTGCTGCGGTGTCGGGGCCGGTCGCCATCACTCTGCTCCTGCGTTCGCGTGCGTCGCGGTGTACGTGGTGGGTGTGGGTATCGGTATCGCCTTCATCGCCTGCTCACCGCTCCTGGGAGAGGTCGTCGTGGACGGCCTGGAGCAGATCGTCCAGGGAGAGCTCGTCGAGCTCCTCGGACGACGGCCCGGCCTGCGGGGTGTCGGCGGTGCTGGGCACCAGGGCGGACACCGGCGTCGTCGCCGGTGCGGGGGTGGCGGCGAGGGCGGCCGGCGACGCGGCGTCCTCGGCCAGGAGGAACTCGCTCATCGACAGGACGCTCGGGTGGTCGATGGCGACGGTGGCCGGAAGGTCCTTGCCCATGGCGTGGGCGAGGGCGGCCCGCAGGTCGATCGCCATGATGGAGTCGAGGCCGAGTTCGGAGAAGCCCTCGGCGTCGGCGGAGCCGTCGGCGGGGAGTCCGTCGTCGGAGCCGAGCATCCGTGCGACGAGCGAGCGGACGGCGGCGCGCAGTTCGTGCTCGCGCTCCTCCTCGTCGGTGCCGCGCAGCCGGTCGGTGATCCAGCCGGCGGGTTCGGCGGTGTCGGCGTCGGCGCGCTCCGCGGCCGGGGCGGGGCCGGTGAGTTCGGCGACGAGGGCGGCGCGGGCGTGGCCCGCGTTCTGCTCGGCGTACCGGGCGGGGTCGAGGCCGACGACGACGAGCCGGGCCAGTGTGGCGTCGGTCGCGAAGGCGAGCGGGGTGGCGGCGTCCGCGTCGGACAGGGCCCGGATGCCGAGCCGTCCGGCGGCGCGTTCGACGGCCGCCGCGGCCGCCATGCCGCCCTTGGCCTCGGGGACCCAGGGGCCCCAGTTGACGCTGACGGTGGGGATTCCCCGGTCGCGGAGGTTCTCGGCGAGTCCGTCGAGGTAGCCGTTGGCCGCGGCGTAGTTGGCCTGTCCGGCGGCGCCGAGCACGGCCGACACCGAGGAGAAGAGCACCAGGGCTCGCGGGTCGTGGCCGGTGATCGCCTCGGCGAGGACGTCCGCGCCGCGTGCCTTGGCGTGGAAGACCTTCTCGTACGAGGCGTCGGTGAGGGAGCCGAAGGCCGCGTCGGCGTTGACGCCGGCCAGGTGGTAGACGGTGCCGAGCGGTCCGTCGGCCGTGGCCGCCTCGACGGCGGCGGCGCAGTCGGCGGGGTCGGTGACGTCGCCGCGGACGACGGTGACGCGGACGCCCGAGGCGCGCAGTCCGTCGATGACGCCCTGCTCGGTCTCGCCGGGAGCGGACCGGGCCATCAGGGTGATCCGGTCTCCGCCGCGGGCGGCGTGGGAGGTGGCGACGGCGAGGCCGAGGGCCCCGAGTCCGCCGGTGACGAGGGCCCCGCCGGCGGGGCGGTCACCGTCGGGTTCGGCCGGGACCTTGACGAGCCGGGCGGCCCGGACGCCGTCGTCGGTGAGCGCGAGCCGGGTCTCGGTGGGCAGTGCGCCCACGAGCTTCGCGAGGCGTCCCGCCGCGTGGGCGACGTCGAGCCTGACCCGGGTGAGCCGGCGGTCGGCCTGCTCGGCCTCCAGGGCGGTCGCCATGCCGAAGAGGGCCTCGCGGAGCGGTGCCCGCCCGGCGGAGCCGTCGACGGCCAGGAGGTAGGGCAGGGTCTGCGGGAGGGTGCGCAGGTCGGCGGCGAGGGTCTGGGCCGCGTACAGGGCGTCGCCCGCGTCGCCGGTGCCGGGGGTCGCCCAGCGGGCGTCGAGGACGAGGTCGGCCTCGGGGTGGGCGGGCAGTTCGCCGGTGTGGACGAGGGCCCGGTGTCCGGCGCCGGTCAGCGCGGCGACCAGCTCGGGGGCTCCGTCGCCGTCCGCGAGGACCAGGACGCCGAGCGTGCCGCCGGCCTCCGGGGTCTCGGGGAGCGGCGCCCAGTCCAGGGTGTGGACGAGGCCGTCGCCGCGGAGGCTGGCCTCCAGGACGGCGCGGGAGGCGTGCCGGATGCGGAACTCGTCGGCGGTGAAGACGCTGTGCTCGGCGCCGGTGACCGTGTCCAGGGCGTACAGGTGGAGGTCGGCGGTCTCGACGCGCAGCCGGTCGTTCGGCAGGGGTTCGGCGCGCAGGACGCGCACCCTGCCCCACAGCTCGCCGTTCTCGGTGAGCGGGCGGCCGTGGAAGGAGAGTTCCTTCGCGGCGAACGGGATGGCGAGCGAGGGGGCCTCGACGGCTCCGTCGTCGACGAGGAAGACGGCGATGCTCTGGAAGCAGGAGTCGATCAGGCCGGGGTAGAGCTCGTATCCGGCCGGGTCGTCGGGCAGTGCGGGCATCGTGTAGCGGACGAGGGCCTCGTCGCCTCGGATCCACACCTCGTCGATCCACTGGAAGGACGGTCCGAGGGTGTAGCCGAGCTCCCGGAAGTAGTCGTAGAACTCGGTGCGGGTCAGGTGCCGGTCGCTGGAGTCGATGAACGCGCTGCGGCTCTCGGCGGGCGGCTGGTGGGCGTCCGGGGTGTCGGAGTAGCGGCCGCCGATGTGCTTCTGCCAGACGCCGCGCTCGGGGTCGAGGAGGCTCTGTACGGAGAGTTCGGCGCCGCCCGTGTCGGTGGGCCGGTCGACGACGATCTGGGCCTCGTACTCCTCGCCGTCCTTGATGACCAGGGCCCGCGGGCAGATCAGGTCGCGGACGACGACGGGGCTGCCGTCGTTGCCGAGGGCGGAGAGCACGGTGGCGAGGTGGGACGCCGCCGGGGTGACGACCGTGCCGTAGAGGCGGTGGTCGGTGAGGTACGCGGGGAAGCCGGAGCTGCGCTCGAAGGAGAAGGCGCGGCCGGTGAGGCCGGGCGAGCGGAGTTCGGCGCCCCAGTGGCGGCCGGCGCCGGCGCGGACGGCCGGGGAGGCGGTGGTGCCGCCGGTGGCGCGGCTGCCCGCCGTGGTCCAGTACTCCGTGTCGGCGAAGGGGTAGCGGGGGGCGTCGGACCGGTCGGTGCGGCGGCCGGTGATCTTCTCCCAGTCGAGGCGCTGGCCGCGCTCGTAGAGCGTCTTGGCGGCGCCCAGCAGGACGGCGCGGTCCTGGCCGCCGCGGCGCAGCGAGGGGGTGGAGCCGCCCTCGGGGGTGAGTCCGGCGGCCCGGACGAGGTTGACGAGGGTGCGGTCGGGGCCGACTTCCAGGAGTACGTCGACGTCGAGGGAGCCGAGTGCGCGGGCGCCTTCGACGAACTGGACGGGCCGGCGGATGTGGTCGGCGAAGTAGGCGGGGGTGAAGGTGTCGGGTCCGGCCTCGGTGCCGGTGACGTTGGCGATGACCGGGAGCTTCGGGGCGGCGAACTCCAGGCCCGCGAGGGTCTGCCGGAACTCGTCGAGGACCGGGTCCATCAGCCGGGAGTGGAAGGCGTGCGAGACGGTCAGCGGCCTGCACCGTACGCCCTGGTTGCGCAGGCGCTCGGCGAGGGCGTCGAGCCGGTCGGAGGGGCCGGCGACGACGACGGACTGCGGTCCGTTGACGGCGGCGACGTCGACTCCGGCCTCGGCGGCCCAGGCGGCGACGGTCTCCGGGGACTCCGGGATCGACAGCATCCCGCCGGGTTCGGTGGACTGCATGAGCCGGGCGCGGTGGGCGATCAGCGTCATGCCGTCGTCGAGGCTCATCACCCCGGCGTGGACGGCCGCGGCGATCTCGCCGACGCTGTGGCCCATGACGGCGACGGCCTTGACGCCCCAGGACTCCCAGAGGGCGGCCAGGGCCAGCTCCAGGGCGACGAGGGCGGGCTGGGTGATGCGGGTCTGGTTGACGACGGTCGGGTCGTCGCCGTAGAAGACCAGGTTGAGGAGCGAGTCGCCGAGGTGCGGGGCGAGGGCCTGGTCGCAGGCGTCGAAGACCGCGCTGAACACCGGCTCCGTCTCGTACAGTTCGCGTCCCATGCCGAAGTACTGGGCGCCCTGGCCGGAGAAGAGGAACGCCACCCTGGGCGCCTTGGCCGGGCCGGAGGCCGGGGTCGCCGAGGCGAGCGCGGCGAGCAGCTGGTCGCTGTCGCGGCCGAAGACGGCGCGGCGCACCGGGAGATGGGCCCGGCCGGCGCCCGCGGTGGCCGTGAGCTGGGCGAGCGCCTCCTCGGGGGTCTCCTCCAGGGTCCGCCGCCACTGCTCGGTGAGCCGGTCGAGGCCGGCCGCGTCGGGGGCGGAGAGGGGCAGGAGGAGTCCGTCGGCGGAGTCGCGCGGCGGGACCGGCGCGGCCTCGGTGGCGGGGGCCTCGCCGATGACGATGTGGGCGTTGGTGCCGGAGAAGCCGAATCCGGAGACGCCGGCCAGGCGCGGGACGTCGCTCCGGGTCCAGGTGGCGCGGGAGTCGACGACGCGGACGTTCATGTCGCGCCAGGGGACGTGCGGGTTGGGGTTCTCGAAGTGCAGGTCGCCGGGGATGCGGCCGTTGCGCAGGGCGAGGACCGTCTTGAAGACGGAGGCCATGCCGGAGGCGGACTCGCAGTGGCCGATGTTGCTCTTCACCGAGCCGATGAGCAGCGGCTCGCCGGGGCGGCGGCCGGGGCCGAAGACGTCCCAGGCGGCTTCGAGTTCGATCGGGTCGCCGAGCGAGGTGCCGGTGCCGTGCGCCTCCAGGTAGCCGATCTCGGCGCCTTCGACGCCGGCGTCGGCGAGCGCGGCCCGGATGACCTGGCGCTGCGCGGTGCCGTTGGGGGCGGTGAAGCCGGAGGAGGCTCCGTCCTGGTTGACGGCGCTGCCGTGGATGACGGCGAGGACCTGCTCGCCGTCGCGCAGGGCGTCGGAGAGGCGGCGCAGGACGAGGACTCCGCAGCCCTCGGCGCGGACGAAGCCGTCGGCGGAGGCGTCGAAGGTCTTGCAGCGGCCGTCGGGGGCGAGCATGTGGGCGCGGCTGACGGCGACCGAGCAGGAGGGTGCGGCGATGACGTTGACGCCGCCGGTGAGGGCCCGGTCGGTCTCGCCGGAGCGCAGGGAGCGGACCGCGAGGTGCAGGGCGACGAGGGAGGACGAGCAGGCGGTGTCGACGGCGAGGGCGGGGCCCTGGGCGCCGAGGTAGTAGGAGAGGCGGCCGGCGGCGGCGTTCAGCGCGGTGCCGGTCGCGAAGTAGGCGTCGAGGGGCTCAAGGCCGCCGCTCTCCAGGACGCGGGCGTAGTCGGAGTTGGAGATGCCGACGAAGACTCCGGTGCGGCTGCCGGCGAGGGACTTCGGGTCGGTGCCGGCGTCCTCCAGGGCGTGCCAGGCGGCTTCGAGGAGGAGGCGCTGCTGCGGGTCGAGGCTCTCGGCCTCGCGGGCCGGGACGTCGAAGAACGCGGCGTCGAAGCGGCGGATGTCGCGGAGGAAGCCGCCCTGGTCGGTGGAGATGGAACCGGGGCGGGCGCCGGCCGGGTCGTGGAGGGTGCCGGTGTCCCAGCGGTCGGCTGGAACGGGCCCGACGCCGTCGCGGCCCTCGTCGAGCAGGGACCAGAACTCCTCGACGGAGTCGGCGCCGGGGAAGCGGCCGGCCATGCCGACGATGGCGATGGGCTCCTGGTCGGGGCGGTCGGCTTCGTCGGCCGGGGCGACCTGCACGGCCTGGGCCGGTACGGGGCGGGCCGCGGGGGTCTTGCGGGGCGCGGGGGCCGTGGTGCGGCCGGCGAGGCGGCCGGTCAGCTCGGCGGAGAGGCGCTCGACGGTCGGGTGGCCGAAGACGTCGCCGATGCCGACGTCGACGCCGAGGGTCTCGGTGAGCGCGGCGGCCGCGTCGACGGCCATGATCGAGTCGAGGCCGAGGTCGAGGAAGCCGGTGGTCTCCGGCAGGGCGGCCGGGTCGTCGTGGCCGAGGATCCCGGCGAGGACCTCGCGGGTGCGGCGGGTGACGAGGGTGGCGCGGCGGTGCTCGGGGGCCTCGGCGAGTTCCCGGGCGAAGGCGGCCGCCGGGGTCTCGGCGAGGGTGTCGGCCGTGGTGTCCGGGGCCGTGTCCGCTCCGGTGAGGCCGTCGAAGAGGGGCCTGGTCCGTACGGAGTTCATGACCGTGCGGAACCGCTCGGCGTCCAGGCGGCAGGCGACGGTGTGCGCGCCCGTGCCGTTTCCGGCGAGTCCGGCGAAGCCCTCGGCGGGGGCCACGGGGCTGACGCCCATGCGGGCGAGGAGCGCGCGGGCCTCGGGGCTCGCCATGCCGTCGAGGTCCCAGGGGCCGAAGGCGACGCTGGTCGCCGGGATGCCCTCGGTGGCGCAGAGCGCGGCGACGGCGTCGAGGCCTCCGTTGGCGGCGGCGTAGGCGCCGTAGCCGTCGGTGCCCCAGACCGCCGAGACGGAGGAGAGGTGGACGAGGAAGTCGAGGGGCCAGTCGGCGGCGAGCAGGCGCAGCCAGGCGGCGCCGGTGAACTTGCCGGCGAGGGCGGCGGCGAAGGTGTCCTGGTCGGCCTCGGCGAGCGGCAGGCGGTCGATGCTGCCGGCCGCGTGCACGACGCCGCGGACGGGCGGCATGCCGTCCAGGACGGCGAGGGCCTCGGTGAGGCGGGCGGCGTCGCCGGTGTCGGCGGGGACGTACGCGGCCGTGACGCCGGCCTCGGCGAGTTCGGCGAGCAGCTCCCGGGCCTCGGCGGGCAGTTCGTCCTGCGGCCGGCGGCCGAGGAGGACGAGGTGCCGGGCGCCGCGGGCGGCGAGGTCGCGGACGAGTCCGGTGCCGATGGCGCCGAGTCCGCCGGTGAGGAGGTACGTGGCGTCGGGGCGGACGGGCAGCGGGCGCAGCGGTTCGGCGGCGGGCCGCAGGCGTGCGGTGTGGGCGGCGCCGGCGCGGACGGCGATCAGGTCCTCGGCGGAGCCGTCGGCGAGCGCCGTGAGGGCGGCCGTGGCGTCGGCGGCGGTCGGGGCGGCCGGCAGGTCGAGGATGCCGCCCCAGGTGTCGGGGAACTCCAGGGCGAGGACCGGCGCGAGGCCGTGCAGGACGCCGTGGTCGGCGGCGGCGATCGGGTCGGAGCCGGTCACCTGGCGGACGCCCGCGGTGACGAGGTGGACCCGGCCGGTGCCGGCGGTGAGGGCGCGGACGGCGGTGGTCGCGGCGGCGCAGAGGGCCGCGGCGTGCGCGGTGGGCGCGGTGGCGTCGAGGGTGCCGGGCAGCGGCGCCGCGGCGAGCGCGAGCAGCAGGTCGGCGGAGCGCCCGTCCAGGGCCCGGGTCCACTCCTCGGTGGTGGCGGGGAGCGTGTCGAGGGCGGTGACGGTGCGGCCGGTGGTGCGGGCGGCCTCGGTGAGGAGGGCGACGGCGGCGCTGTCGTCACCGGTGACGACGAGCGGGCGCTCGGTGGCGGTCGCGGCCGGGGTGTACGGGATCCACTCGACGCCGAGCGCGGGCAGCGGCTCCGCGGCGGTGTCGGCCGGGGCGGCGGTGTCCGCGGCCTGCGTGGCGGTGTCGGCGGTGCGGACCGTCGACGGGGCGGCGGTCTCCGGCGCGTACCGGACCCGCTCCCAGGGGTAGGCCGGCAGGTCGGCGACGCGGCGCGGGAGCGCGGCGGCGGGGGCCGTGCCGTCGGGGCGTACCGCCTCGGAGGCGGTCCCGTCGGCGAGGGCACGCAGGGCGAGGGCGGCGGCGGCCGGGTCCTCGGCGGTGATCACGGCGCGCACGGCGTGGCGGGCGCGGCCCTCGGTGACGGTGTACGCGAACGCCGGGTAGGCGTCCTCGGGGAGCTCGGCGACGCGGTCGGCGAGCCTGCCGGCCCAGGCGCGCAGGGAGTCCTCACTGCGCGCGGTGATCTCGAAGCCGGTCACGGGCGCGGCGGGGGCGGGCCGTTCGGTGAACTCCTCGGCGGTGAGCGGGCCGAGGACGACGTGGGCGTTGGTGCCGCTCATGCCGAAGGAGCTGATGCCGAGGCAGTCGCCCGCGCCGTCCTCGCCGGTCCACGGGGTCTCGGCGCGCGGGAACTCGATGCCCGTGTCCGCGATGTCGATGCGGGGGTTGAGGGTGTCCAGGTGGACGACGGGCGGGATCGCGCGCCGCTTGACGGACGCGACGCCCCTGATGAGTCCGGCGATGCCGGAGGCGGCCTCCAGGTGGCCGATGCTCGTCTTGACGGAGCCGATGCGCAGCGGCGCGCCGCCGTCGCGGCGGCCGAGGGCCTCGACGATCGCCTCGACCTCGATCGGGTCGCCGAGCGCGGTGCCGGTGCCGTGCGCCTCCAGGGCGCCGATGGCGGCCGGGGTCAGGCCGGCGTCGTCGAGCGCGGCCTTGATGAGGGAGATCTGGGCGCGGACGTTGGGGGCGGTGAAGCCGGTGGAGCGGCCGTCCTGGTTGACGGCGCTGCCGCGGATCACGGCGTGCACCCGGTCGCCGTCGCGCAGGGCCTCGGAGAGCCGCTTGAGGACGACGACGCCGCAGCCCTCGCCGCGGGTGAAGCCGTTGGCGCGGGCGTCGAAGGTCTTGCAGAGACCGTCCGGGGAGAGGGAGTTGGTCTGCTGGATGAGGCGGGTGGAGCGGGGCGACAGGATCAGGTTGACGCCGGCGGCGATGGCGACGTCGCACTCGTCGCGGCGCAGCGCCTGCCCCGCCAGGTGGACGGCGGTGAGCGAGGACGAGCAGGCGGTGTCGACGGCGACGGCCGGGCCCATCAGGCCCATGGTGTAGGCGATCCGGCCGGCGGCGAAGCAGTGGCCGTTGCCGGTGAGCCAGTAGGCGTCCTCCTGACCGGCGGGCTGCCAGTCGCGGTAGTCCTGGCCGGTGACGCCGACGTACAGGCCGGTCCGGAGGCCGGAGAGGTACTCCGGCGCGAAGGCCGCGTCCTCCAGGGCCTCCCAGGCCACTTCGAGGAGGAGGCGGTGCTGGGGGTCGAGGCTGCGGGCCTCGCGGGGGCTGATGCCGAAGAATCCGGCGTCGAACTCCAGTACTTCGTCGAGGTAGCCGCCCCGGCGCGGGAGGGTGTCCCACTCCGCGGCGAACGGGCCCTTGCGGTGCTCGGGCATCGGGGCGACCAGGTCGCGGCCCTCGGACAGGGCGTCCCAGTAGCCGTCGAGGTCGACGATGCCGCCGGGCAGGCGGAGTCCGACGCCGACGACGGCGAGCGGTCCGCTCTGCCCGGAACGGGCCTCTTCGAGCTCTCCGCGCAGCTTCTTGATGGTGTCCATCGCGCGGCTGAGCGGGGTGGTGGAGCTTCGCCCGGCACCGGTCTTCCGGTCTGCCGATTCCTCATGGGTCGGTTGCGTCGTCACAAGAAGGTCCCTCGCGGTCGGCATGTCGTACTGACTGGTTTCAAGGAGCCGGGCGGAGCTCCACTCGCCTTACGGGTGGGCGTCGTCGGTCCCGCCGAGACGTCCGGTCAGCATTCCCGCGAGGGCCGCCGTGGTGCCGTAGGTCCACAGCAGCGTGGGCGACAGCTTCATCCCGAAGGCCATTTCGAGGCGGTTGCGCAGCTCCAGGCTCATCAGTGAGTCCAACCCAAGTGACTTGAAAGGAGCTTCACGGTCGATGGAGCCCGCCTCGAGCCGCAGTACACGGCCCGCGAGTTCACGGATCTTGCCCTCGACGAGGACGGGCCGCTCCGTGTCGGAGGAGCCGCGCAGCCGGCCGAGGAACTCCTCGGCCCCGCCGCCGGCGGTGGCGCCGTCCTTGGCGAGCTCGGCGATGGCACGCCAGCTGGGCTGTGCGGCCGTCTCCGGGTACGCGTCGAACCAGTGCCGGGCGTCCAGGGGGACGTACGACACGACCTGTCCCGGGGCGTCCAGGAGGTGGAAGAGCGCCTGCCAGCCCTCGGCGGCCGTGAAGCCGGTCATGCCGTGGTCGGCGAGGCGTTCGCCGCGGATCGCCTCGTCGGCGGCGAGGCCGATGTCGGCGAACGGTCCCCATTGGACGGCGAGCGCGGGCCTCCCGCGGTGCCTTCGGGCCTGGGCGAGGGCGTCCATGTAGACGTTGCCCGCGGCGTAGCCCGCCTGTCCGGGGTTGCCGACGAGGCCGGCGACCGAGGAGAAGAGGACGAACAGGTCGAGCGGATCGTCCTCGGTGAGGGCGTCCAGGTGCCGGGCGCCGTCCACCTTGGGGGCGAGGACCTTGTCGAGCTGGGCGCCGGTGAGGTTGGCGAGGACCGCGTCGTCGAGGACGCCGGCGGCGTGGAACACGCCCCTCAGGGGCGGCAGTTCGGCCCGTACGCGGTCGAGTACGGCCGCGAGTCCGTCCCGGTCGGCGACGTCCACCGGGAAGGTGGTGACGGTGGCGCCGCGCTCCCGCAGCGCCCCGATCCGTGCCAGGGCCGCGTCGCCGGGTGCGGAGCGGCCGAGGAGGACGAGGCTCCGTGCGCCGTGCTCCACGAGGTGCTCGGCCAGCGAGAGGCCGAGCGCGCCGAGACCGCCGCTGAGGAGGTAGCTCGCGTCGGGACGCAGCCGTCCCTCGGGGAGCGGTTCCGGGACGACGGCGGTGACCCGGCCGGGCTCGGTGAGGACCAGCTTGCCGGTGTGCTCGCCGCGCGCCATGGTGCGGAGCACCTCGGCGGCCCGGTCGAAGGCGTACGGGGTGACGGGCAGCGGCGGCAGGGTGCCGTCGGTGACCTTCTGCCACACGGCGTCCAGGAGGCGGGCGAAGCGCTCCGGGCGGCGGGTGATGAGCCCCGCGACGTCGACGGCGGAGAAGCTGATGCCCTTGGCGAAGTCGCGGAGGCTGATCGTGCGGGAGGCGTAGATGTCCCGCTTGCCGACCTCGACGAACCGGCCGTCCTCGGCGAGGGCGGCGAGACCGAGGTCGATGGCCGCGCCGGAGAGCGAGTTGAGGACGACGTCCACGCCCCGGCCGCCCGTGACCAGGGCGACGTCCTCGGCCCAGGACAGGTCCCGGGAGTCGAAGACGTGGTCGATGCCGAGGGCGCGCAGTCCGGCCCGCTTGGACTCGGTGCCGGCGGTGGCGATGACGGTGGCGCCGAGCGCCTTCGCGACGCCGACCGCGGCGAGGCCGAGGCCGCCGGCCGCCGAGTGGATCAGTACGGTCTCGCCGGCCTCCAGACCGGCCTGCTCGGCGAGCGCGTACCAGGCGGTGGCGGTGACGAGGGGCAGTCCCGCCGCCTCGGCGTCGGTCAGGGCCGCGGGGACGGGCCTGACGTGCCCGGCGGGCACGGTGAGGTGGGAGGCGACGGCGCCGAAGCCGCAGGCGACGACCCGGTCGCCGACCGCGAGGCCGGTGACGCCGGGGCCGACGGCGGCCACCACGCCGGCGCACTCGCCGCCGATGAGGCCCGCTCCCGCCGAGGTGTCGGGGTAGGTGCCCATCGCCTTCATCACGTCGATGAAGTTGAGGGCGGCGGCGGTGACCTCGACCTCGACCTGCCCGGCGGCGGGGGCCGTCCTGGCGTACGGGCGGAAGGCGAGGCCCTCCCAGAGGCCGGTGCCGTCGGGGCTGAGCCGGAAGGGCTGGGCGGGGCCGGCCCAGGGAGCGGTGATGCTCTCCTCGCTCTCCTCGCCGCGGACGACCCGGCCGACGTGGCGGTCGGTGCCGCGCAGGACGACCTGGTCCTCGGCGTCGGCGACGAGCAGCTGCCGGGCGCAGGACCCGGCCCAGTCGTCGTCGCCGGTGCGGACGTCGAGGAGGGTCGCGGCGAGCTCGGGGTGCTCGCGGCGCAGGACGCGGCCGAAGCCCCAGTAGAGGGCCGCGCCCGGGTCGGGTGCCGTGTCGGCGGGCTCGGCGGGTACGGACTGGGCGCCGTCGGTGACGACGAACGTCCGCGGCGGCACGGGCAGCGCGGTGACCGCCTTGACCGTCCCGGCGAGGGTGAGCAGGCCGGCGCGCTGGGCGTCCAGCCCCCGGTCGGCGCCGGGTGCGAGGAAGACGAGGCCGGCGGCCCGGTCGCTCTCGCGGAGCGCGGCGGCGAGGACCTCGACGGCGGCGGGGTCGGTGGGGTCGGCCTTCAGGACGTCGATGCTGGCACCGGCGGCGGTGAGCGCGGCGGCGAGCTCGGCGCCGTGCCCCGAGGCGTCGCAGACCACCCAGTGCCCGGGGGCGCGGTCGCCGGCGGCGGGCGCCTCCTCGGCGGGCCGGAAGGCGAAGCGGTGCAGTCGCGCCGGGTCGACGCCCTCGGCGGTGGCCGTCTCGATGGTCTGGAAGGCGAGTCCGGCCATCCGCAGCAGCGGCCGCGCGTCCTCGTCGTAGCAGACCAGGTCGAAGGTGTCGTCGTCGTTGCGGACGGCGTGCGCCAGGAGCACGGAGACGTGGGCGTCGCGCGGCAGGGCGTAGTCGACGCGCCGGACGGCGGTGGGGACCACGGTCGCGTCGCCGGGCAGCAGGGCCAGGGTGACCTGGAGCGCCGCGTCCCACAGGGCGGGGTGCAGCTCGCCCGGGCGGACCCCGGCGAGGCAGCGGTCCGGGAGCCGTACCTCGGCGAGCGCCTCGCGCTCGGCGAGGCTCAGCGTGCGCAGGCCCTGGAACGCGGGCCCGTAGTTGAGGCCCCGCTCGCCGCAGGACGCGTAGAAGTCGTCCGGCTCGACGTCCCGGGCGCCCGCCGGCGTACCGGGGAAGGCGGGCAGGTCGGGGTCGGTGTCACCGCCGACGCGGGCGGTGGCGTGCCGGGTCCAGCCGTCGGCCCCGGGGGCGAGCGAGGCGAGGGTGAAGCCCGCCGACGCGGCCCCGTCCTCGCGCCAGACGGCGCCGAGGCGGACGGGCTCGTCGGTGAGGGTGAGGTCGCTGCGGAACCGGACGGTGTGCAGGGCGCCGGGGTTCTCGCCGGTGCGGGCCCGGGCGGCGGCGACGGCGAGCGCCAGCATGGCGGCGCCGGGCAGCACGACGGCGTCGTACACCTGGTGGTCGCGGAGCCACGGCAGGTCGTTCAGGGACAGCTCGGTGCGGCCCTCGTGGACGTCCTGCTCGGTGCTGGCCGGAGAGAACTCGAAGGCGAGTCCGCCGGGTCCGGCGGTACGGCGCACGGCGTCCGGCAGCCAGAAGCGGGAGCGCTGCCAGGGGTAGGCGGGCACGGGGGCGCCGGCCCGGGCGGGCAGCCCGCCGAAGGGCGCGAGGCCCTGGACGTACGCGCGGGCGAGGGCCTGCGTGAAGTCGCCGAGGGAGCCCTCCTGGCGGCGGAGGCTGCCGAGGACGGCCACCGGCCCCTCCCGGGTGGCGGCGAGCTGCTCGACGGCCGGGGAGAGCACCGGGTGGGGGCTGATCTCGACGACGTGGGTGACGCCGGCGTCGAGGAGCTTGCCCAGGGCGTCCGCGAAGAGCACCGGCTGCCGGAGGTTGGCGGCCCAGTAGGCGGGGTCGAGGGAGTCGCCGTCGAGCTCGCGGCCGACGACGGTGGACATCAGGGGGACGGCGCCGCGCCGGGGGCGGATCGGCGCGAGGACCTCGATCAGCTCGTCGGTGAGCTCGTCCATGTGGTGGCTGTGCGAGGCGTAGTCCACGTTGACCAGGCGGCAGAAGGTGCCGTCGGCCTCCAGGAGTTCGCGGAGCATGAGGACGGAGTCGGTGTCGCCGGAGAGCACGCAGGACGAGGGTCCGTTGTTGACGGCGAGGGAGACGGTGTCCTCGAAGCCGTCGAGCGCCTTGAGGGCGCCCTCGACGTCGAGGTCGACGGCGAGCATCCGGCCGCGGCCCGCGGTGCGCTTGGCGAGCGCGCTGCGCAGGGCGATGATGCGCGCCCCGTCCTCGTACGAGAGGTGGCCCGCGATGGTGGCGGCGGTGACCTCGCCCTGGCTGTGTCCGATGACGACGTCGGGCTCGACGCCGGCGGCGCGCCACATCTCGGCGATGCCGATGGACATGGCCCAGAGGGTGGGCTGGACCTGGTCGTTGTGTTCGAGCCACTCGTCGCCGGCGGCGCCGGAGAGGACGGCGGTGAGGTCCCAGGAGATGTGGGGGCTCAGGGCCTCGGCGCAGCGCCGTACGGTCTCGGCGAAGACCGGCGACCGGGCGTACAGGTCCTGGCCCATGCCGGCCCACTGGGAGCCCTGGCCGGGGAGGACGAAGGCGACCTTGCCGCGCTCCTTGGCGCGTCCCGTGAAGGTGCCGGGCAGCTCGGCGTCGGGCGCGGCCTCGGTGAACGCGCGGAGCCTGTCGAGGAGTTCGGCGGCGTCCTCGGCGACGACGGCCGTGCGGGCGGCGAAGTGGTCGCGCTCCCGGCCGAGGGTCGCGGCGAGGGCGACCGCCTCGGCCGTCGTGGCGTCCTCGGTCAGGGCGTCGAGCACGTCGGCGGCGCGCTGCCGCAGGGCGGCGTCGTTGTGACCGGTGAGGGGCAGCAGCAGCGGACCGGTGGCCTCGTCCGCCGGGGACTCCTGCGCCGGGGGCGTGCGGAGCACGACGTGGGCGTTGGTGCCGCCCCAGCCGAAGGAGTTGACGCCCGCGTACCAGGTGCCGTCGGCGGGGATGTCGGCCGGCTGGGAGGCGACGTCAAGGTTCAGCTCGCCGAAGGGGATGTTCGGGTTGAGCTCCTCGGCGTGGAGGGTGCGGGGGATGGTGCGGTGCTTGAGCGCGAGGATCGTCTTGACGATGCCCGCGAGTCCGGCCGCGGCTTCCAGGTGGCCGATGTTCGACTTGGCCGAGCCGATGAGGAGGGGGCCGGCCTCGACGCTGCGCGCGGTGCCGAGCGCCGTGCCGAGGGCCTCGGCCTCGATCGGGTCGCCGCGCAGGGTGCCGGTGCCGTGCGCCTCGACGTAGCGGAGGCGGTCGGGGTGGACGTCCGCTTCGGCGTAGACCCGGCGGAGCAGGTCGGTCTGGGCCTCGACGTTCGGGGAGACGAGGCTGTGGCCGCCGCCGTCGTTGTTGACGGCGCTGTTGACGATGACGCCGTGGATGCGGTCGCCGTCCGCGAGGGCCGTGTCGAGCCGCTTGAGGTAGAGGCTGATGGCGCCCTCGCCCCGGACGAAGCCGTTGGCCTGGGCCGAGAACGCCCGGCAGTGGCCGTCCGGCGACAGGCCGCCGAAGTGGGTGAGGCCGATGGAGTTGTCGGGCATCAGGATCAGGTTGACGCCGCCGACGAAGGCGCCTTCGAGTTCGCCGGAGCGCAGGGCGCCGACGGCGAGGTCCAGGGCGACGAGGCCGGAGGAGCAGCCCGTCTGGACGACGAGGCTGGGGCCGCTCAGGCCGAGGAAGTACGAGAGGCGGGCGGCGACGATGTCGAGGCCGTTGCCGACGGCGCTGTGCTGGGTCGTCCGGACCCCGCGCTCCTTACGGGCGATCTCGTAGTCGTGCCAGAGGGCGCCGACGTAGACGCCGGTACGGGTGCCGCGGACCTTGGAGGCGGGAATGCCCGCGTCCTCCAGGGTCTGCCAGCCGACCTCCAGCATGAGGCGCTGCTGCGGGTCGATCTCCTCGGCCTCGCGGGGGGATATGCCGAAGAAGCCGGGGTCGAACTGGTCGACGTCGTCGACGAGTCCGGCGAAGCCGGGGATCTTCTTGACGGGGTCGAGCTGGGCGGAGGTGTCCCAGCGCTCGGGCGGTACGGGGCGTACCGCCTCCTCCCCCGCGGTCAGGAGCTTCCAGTAGCGGTCCACGTCGGGGGCGCCGGGGAACCGGCCGGCCATGCCGACGATCGCGATGTCCCGCTGGGGGTCGCCGTGCCCGTCGCTGTTCTGTGGCAGGTCAGTCACGGCTCGCCTCCTGAAGGACCGGGCTCGCGGTGGCGGGCGTGGGCGCCGGGGCGTTCCGGGCGGCGGCGAGGTCGACGGGGTCGATCTCGTGGCGGGCGTTGATGACCTTGTTGAAGATCCGGTACTTGCCGGGGATCGAGTTGAGCACCCGGAAGCGGAGGCGGCGCAGCTTGATGCCGCGCGGGTCGCCGATGGCGAGGAGGCCCTCCTGCATCCGCTGGAAGCCGGTGACGTGGATCTTGTGGGCGCGGCGCTTGGCGACGAAGTCGGCGAGCTCGGCCTTGGTGACGACCCGGTCCTGTCCGCCCTTGGCGAGGGACGCGGCGATCACCGGGACGATCGTGATGGCGTCCTGCATCGCGAGGTTGACGCCCTGGCCGAGGATGGGGGTCGCGGTGTGCGAGGCGTCGCCGATGAGCAGCAGGCCGTCGCGGGCCCACTCCTCCAGCTCGGCGGTGAAGATCTCCAGGAAGCCGGTGTCGTCCCAGGTGTGCAGGTGCTCGTCGACGAGCGGGGCGAGCTGCGGGGAGATCGCCATGATGCCGCGCTTGAACGCGTCGAAGCCGGCGGCCCGCAGGTCCCCGAGGCCGCGCTTGGGCAGGTTGTGCCCGATGCGCAGGGAGTCGGGGAAGGTCGGCAGGACCACGAGGTGGCGGTCGCCCTCGATGACGAGCTGGGCCTCGCTGCCCCACTCCGGCGGGCGGGGCACCAGGAAGGAGAGGAAGTCGCGGGCCATCGGCTGGACGTCGGCGACGAGTCCGGAGGCCTTGCGGACCTTGGAGAAGCGGCCGTCGGCGCCGATGACGATCCGGGACCGCACGGTGACCTTCTCGCCGCGCCGGGTGAGGACGGCGCCGCGGACGGTCCCGCCCTCCTCGACGAGGGAGGCGAAGGACCAGCCGGAGAGGTAGGTGTGGCCGGGCAGCTCGGCGGTGTGCCGGTTGAAGATGCGGATCAGTCCGGGCTGCGGGATGTCGATGGGCAGCGGCAGGCCGGCGAACTTGGAGTAGTCGACGCGCAGGACGGGGCGCTGCTCGGCGATCGTGGTGACGGCGGTGGTCTCCAGGAAGCCGTGCTCGCGCAGCGCCGGGCCGAAGCCCAGCTGGTTGAGCGAGGCCACCGACGGAGCGGCGATCGTCTCGCCGCGGAAGCTGCGCTCCAGGCTGGTCTGCTTCTCGACGAGGACGGTACGGATGCCTCGGCGGGCCAGCAGACAGGCGAGCAGGGAGCCGGCGGGACCGCCTCCGACGATCAGGACGTCGGTCTCGTCGGGTATTCCGGCGGAGCTGCCCTGGTGGGCGGATTCGGTCATGCCAACTCCCAGTTGTCCAGGCGGTTCTTGATGCCCGCGAGGATTTCGGCGGCCATCGCGCCGTCGAGTACGCGGTGGTCGAAGACGAGCGAGAGGGTGAAGACGGGCGCGACGGCGACGGCGCCGTCGCGCACCACGGGGGCGTCGGCGATGTGGCCGACGCCCAGGCCGAGCGTTCCGGTGATGAGCGGCAGGATCGCGCCGACCTGCTCGTGGCCGATGGAGGTCACGGCGAAGGTGCCCTGGAGGGCGGCGCGGCGCACCGGGTTGCGCATCATGGTCCGGTAGACGGCGCGGAAGGCCGGCAGCGGCAGGCGCTGGAGGCGCTTGATGTTCGCGAAGGGGCCCTGGTCGTCGACGTCCGCCGTCTTGTAGAGGTCGATGGCGGACTGGACGGCGGTCACGTCGAGGGCCTGGACGTCCCGCACGATGCCGGAGACGACGCAGCGCTGGCCCTCGACGGTCTTGTCGAAGAGCACCTTGGCGTGCACCTCGGGCGAGGTGGTCAGCTTCGGGGAGCGGCCGCCGAGGATGACGGCGCGGGCGTCCGGGTAGTCGGCGAGGACCTCGGCGGTGGCCTTGACGACGTAGCTGACGTAGCTGACCGGTGTGGCGGCCCGGGTGCGGGCGGCCTTGAGGGCGGTCGCGTCGACCTCGGTCATCAGATAGACGTGCGAGGTGCGCCGGGCGTCCTCCAGGAAGACCAGCGTCTGCTTGCGGGCGGCGGGCAGCGGGGCGGTGACCGCGCTCATGCCCGGGCTCCGGCGGCGGCCTCGGTGTCGGCGACGAGGGACGCCAGCGCGCCGAGGGTCTCGGCGGCGGTGAACCGGTCGTAGTCGAGCGAGGAGCCGAGCTCGCGCTCCAAGTAGACGAGGATCCGCAGCTGGTTGACCGAGTCCCAGCCCTCGATGGCCTCGAGCGGGGCGTCGAGGGCGAGGGTGTCCTCGTCGACGTCGAGCAGCTGCGCGACGGCCTCGACGACGAACGCCACGGCGGCGTCCCGGTCGTGCTCGGTGGGCTCGTTGGGGGTCGCCTCAAGGGGCATGGAACTTCCCTTCGCCGGTGCCGACCGCCACCCAGTCGGGCAGTTCGGCGAGTTGAGTGAGGTCGTGGCGGAAGTCGCCGTCCTGCCCGGTGAACCCGAGGGAGGGGTAGAAGTCCGCGAAGCGGCCGTTCTTGGCCGTGGGCACGTGCCGGCCGCGGACGCCGGATGCCCCGGCGTCGAGCGCGGCGCGCAGGACCAGGCCGACGACGGCCTGCTCGATGGATCGGGAGAAGACCCGGCAGGACAGGACGAAGTTCTCGATCGCCCAGTCCCCTTCGCCGTCCGGTCCTGCGGTCTCCCGCACGAGGGCCAGGGCGCCGACGAGTCCGTTGTCGCCGAAGGCGTCGGTGGCCCGGACGCCGAAGAAGGCGGCCTGTCCGGTCTCGACCCGCCGGGCGACCTCGTCGGCCCCGTAGCGGATGCCGGTCAGGTTGAACTGGTTCGTCTTGCCGAAGAGCTGCGTGATGCGGGCGCCGTTGAGCGTCCCGTACTCCTCGACGGTGATCTCGGAGGCCAGCTCCCGGAGGTAGTCCTCGACGCTGACGGCGGTCTGGAGCAGTTCGTCGCGCTGGGCGCGCGCCCGGTAGAGGGAGCCGCGCACACGGTCCTCGTCGGTGAGGGCGAACTGGTTGAACAGACCGGCGCGGGCGACGGCGGAGGCGTACCCCGCGGGGTCGTCCGGCAGGGCGACGACCGTGACCTCGGGGCGCTGGGCCTCCATGAGGCCGCGCTCGGCCGGGTTGTCGTCGACGAAGACCATCGAGTCGGTGCCGATGTTGAGTTCGGCGGCGATCGAGGCGACGTTGCCGGGCTTCGGGTCCCAGTTGGCACGGAAGGCGGAGAAGTCGTCCGGGCCGAGGACCATGTCGGGGTGGCCGGCCACGGCCTCGCGGGCGACGGAGTCGTCGTTCTTGGAGCAGACCGTGAGCAGGACGCCCTGCCGGGACAGGTCCTTGGCGAGCGCCTGGAGTTCGGCGTGGGCGGAGCCCGGGAAGGAGCCGCCGATCTTCAGTGCGGGGATCCCGTCGTCGCCGACGACGCCGCCCCACAGGGTGTGGTCGAGGTCGAGGACGAGGCACTTCCTGGCGCGGCCGAGGCGGGCCAGGACGACCCGGGCGACCTCGCGGGCGTAGACGTCGAGGAACTCCTGGCTCCAGGCGTGGCCCGCGATGTGCCGCATCCGGTCGGTGGCGGCGGCCGAGCCCGCACGCGCGGCGAGGCCGTCCGTGGCGAGCACCACGACGTTCGGACGGCCGGCGAGGTCGAGGATCCCGGCGTTCATGCGGTGCCAGGCCGCTTCGACACGGGCCTTGGTGGCGTAGTCGACGTAGCGGTCGCGGCGCAGCGCCGACAGCGGCAGCGTGTTGAGTACGGCGACACCGCCGGGCGCGCCCTCGAAGGCCGTCAGCCAGGCGTCGAGTTCGGCGGGGAGGGCGGCGCACCGCGCCTCGACCTCGGCGGCGTCCAGCGGGTCGGCGACCTTCTCGAAGACGGCGGTGTCGTCGAGGAGGCAGGCGGTGACCGCGGGGGCGAGCTCCTTGAGGTTCGGGGCGCCGGAGAGGATCTCGAACCGCCACTGGTTGAAGCCGGTGGTGCCGGTCTCGGGCTGGACGCCCTCGGCGAGGAGCGCGGCGGTCAGCAGGTGGGGCAGCGGGTCCACGGTGGAGCTCGCGAGCAGCCCGAGGGCCACGGGCGTGTACCGGCCGGTGGAGGCGAGCGCGGTGCGGACGGCCCGGCCGCCGAGGAGCATCCCGGCGGCCTCGCGGTCGAGGGCGTCGTCGAGGGAGCGGAGCAGTCCGGGGACGCGGTCGGCGGAGTCCGCGATGCCCGCGCGCTTGAGGGCGCGGAGTTCGGTGAGGGCGTCGCCGGTCATCACCGGGCTCCGTTCTGGTGGCGCAGCGCGAGGCCCGAGGTGATCCACTTGGAGGACTCGACGTTGGCGACGAGGAGCCGTCCTTCGACGCCGAGGCCGGAGCGGATGCGCCGCATCGCCCGGTTGAGCTGGATGAAGGGCACGGCGTTGCCGTTGTTGCCGGTGTCCGCGACGCAGTTGACGGCCTGCTCGGGGCGGACGCCGAGGCGCTTGCGGATGGAGTCCGTCATGACGCCGTTGAGCTGCGGGAGGAGGACGTGCTCGACCTCGTCGAGCTGCCAGCCGGTCTCGGCGGTGAGCTCCTTGAAGATGGACTCGGCGTGCTCGGGCACATGGTGCTCGATGGCCTTGTAGTCCTCCTCGCCCCAGGACTCGCGGTACGGGCCGTCGGGGCCGTCCAGGAGCGGGGCGCCCTCGACGCCGAACCAGCGGGCGGTCTGCGCGGGCTTGCGGCCCATGCCGGTGGTCCGCAGGAAGAGGTGCTCGACGAGCAGGCCGGGACCGTCCGGGTCGGCGTCGACGACGGCCGCGCCGGCCCCGTCGCCGAAGAGGGCGAAGTTGATGAGCTCGGCCGGCGACATGGCCTCGATCTGCCCGCTGGACGGGAAGAAGTTGAGGCAGGTGTCGGCGCCGATGACGAGGCCGCGGCGGAGCCCGGAGGCGAGGAGCGCGCGGGCGGTGTAGAGGCCCGTGAGGGCGCCGGCGCAGCCCGACATGAGCTGGAAGGTGGGGACGTCGTTGAGCCCGATGCGGTCGGCGACCAGGTTGACGGTGGCCGGCATCAGGTGGTCGGGCGACGCGGTGGTCAGGACGAGGAAGTCGAGCGAGGCGACGTCCACGTCGGCGTCCGCGAGGGCCGCGGTGGCCGCGGCGACGGCGAGGTCGCCGGTGCTCTTGGGTACGGAGGGTGGGGAGTCCGTCGCGCAGAAGTAGCGGGTCCGGTTGCCCGTCATCATGTCCAGCCACTTCTCGTGCAGGCCGAACCGCTCGGCCATGTCCCGATTGGTGACGGGTTCGCCCGGAAGGACTTCGCTGAATCCGGTGAGCCTCATGCCGTCGCTCCAGTCAATGTGGTGTTGACCAGGTCGAGCAGTGCGCGCGGCGTCTCCGCCGAGGCCACCCCGTCCCGGTCCAGTTCGACGCCGTACTCGCGTTGGATACGGCCGGTGGTCTGGAGCAGCGCCAGCGAGTCGTACCCCAGGTCCTGGAAGACGACGTCGAGGCTGCCGGTGTCGAGGACGCCCGGCGTTTCCCGGTCCTGGAACTCGAGAAGGATCTCGCCCAGCTCCCGCAGGGTGAGTTGTGCCATCGTCAATTACCCCTTCGCCACGGCAGATTCATCCGCTCCGGCGCGATCGGGGGCGGGGCAGCGAGCTTGTGGCCGGCTGCCCCGACCCGGGCGCCTGCGGTGTGAAACCTCCTCGGATCCCGAGGAGGCCCCACCGGCTCCTCCACCTTGGCGGGGGTGACTCGACGACCCCTTGAGTGCAGGTAGATCCAGGTCAGGCGGGCCTGGACTGCCTGATGGCGGCCAGGATCTGACGGTTCAGGGCGGTGCTGGCCCGGGTGTCGGGCCGGCCGGAGCGCCGGGTGTCCTGGAGGGCGACGGCGGCGACGTGGCCTCCGGGCACGGGGCAGGTGGCGAACCGCCAGGTGTGGTCCTCGACGAGCGTCCCGTCGGCGCGTTCGAGCCGTGCGGCGCGGCCCGCCCCGTCCCCCTCGCCGTCCTCCATGCGGAAGCCGAACTCGGTGAAGGGGAAGCGCAGTCCCTGTCCCAGCGCCTTGCTGTAGGCCTCCTTCAGCGTCCAGAGGCTGAGGAGCTGTCCGTTGCGCTCCGCCTCGGGGGCGCGGGCGATCCGTTTGCGTTCCGGTTCGGTGCACATCAGCCCCTCGACGTCCTGGCCGCTGAGCCGGCGGTCGGCCGGTTCGGTGTCGATGCCGACGACGCCGAGGGAGGTGATGCCGCAGAGGAGCAGGTCGGCGGTGTGGCTGAGGCTCACGTCGATCTGGTCGTAGCCCCGGAGGTGGACGCGGCCGTTGAGCCCGTACCGCAGCTCCAGGGCGTACGGTTCCGTGCCCAGGGCGACGGCGGCGGTGTGCCGGATGAGCATGCGGGTTGCGAGGAAACGTTCCCGCAGAGGGGCTCCCGCGAGTTTGCTGTACCGCTCCCAGTCCCGCCCGAGGAGCTCCTTGCGCTCGTCCTCGGGCGGCAGTTGGGTGCGCCACTCGCCGAGCGAGGCGTGCACCATGCCGAAGCCGGATCCCTCCAGGTCGCGCAGCAGGTTGGCCCAGGGCCCGGCCGGGCCGCCGACACGGCTCGGCTCGGGCGGGAAGACCCGTTCGGGCGCGGCTGCCGTCATCCCGCGAGTCCGGTGCGCAGCAGGTCGAGGCTCTGCGGGACGCGGACCCGCGCCAGGACCTCCTCGCAGGTGAGGGCCTCGATCTCGCGGGGCAGCGGCGGTACGGAACGGCCGATGCGGCGCAGCAGCCGGTGCAGGGCGAGGACGAGCCAGGCCGGTTCGTCGAGGAACTCGTCGGGGCCGACGCCGGCGTTGAGCCAGACGCCGACGCAGGCCGAGGCGGCGAGCAGCAGCGCGTACCGCTCGCTGAGGGGGAAGGAGCGCGTGTCGAACAGCAGGCCGTCCTCACCGCCGTCGCCGGTGAGCTCGGCGGCCTCCCGGCGGATCTCGGCGGCCTCCTCGCACAGCCCGGCCACGAGGCCGGTCAGCAGGTCGGCGTGCGGGAGGCCGGTGAGCGCGAGGGGCAGCTGTCCGGCGGCGTGCCCGAGGTAGTCGAGCAGCCGGTCGTCGCCGCCGAAGCCGGAGAGCCGCTCGCCGTCGAGCGGCGGCAGGGGCACCTCCAGCCGGAACAGGTCGGCGGGGGTGGTGGCGGCGTCGGGGTCGACGAAGGCGAGGGCCGGCAGGTAGGGCGCGATGACGGACTGGCAGATGGCGCTGCTGACATGCCCGAAGGTGATGGTGGAGAGGTCGCGCAGCTGCTTGCGGAAGACGGCGTCGTGCCCGCTCTCCGCGTGGAACGCGTCGCCCATCACCGCCGACAGGTCGTAGAGCGCCTCGCCGACGATCTTCGGGACGATGTACTTGGTGACCGCCGCGAGCACGTCGCACTGCTCGGGCAGCAGGTGCGTGGAGCGGGCGGCCGTCAGGGACAGGCAGTCCGCGATCAGCAGGTCCGCGAAGGTACCGGCGAGCGCGGAGCGGGCCGAGGCGTCGCCCACCGGCCCCTGGGTGCCGTAGTCGCGCTCCTGGGCGGCGCGCACGGCGGACCGCAGGGCGGTGTCGGCGAGGCCGATGGCCATCGAAGGGAAGGCCGCGTGCACGGCCGGGTAGGCGCGCAGGCTGAGCGCCACGCCGTCGCCCCAGGTGCCGACGAGGGACTCGCCGGGCAGCGGGCAGTCGAGGAACTCCAGTCCGGCGGCCTGGACTCCGCGGACCCCGGTCGTCCGGTGCCGGGGCAGCGCGCGCACGCGGGAGGGCGGCACCGAGGCCGGGTCGAACATGAGGATCGAGTAGTCGGTGGCGCCGTCGCCGGTGGAGACGAAGCCGACGATCAGCTCGGCGGTGTGGGCGTTGTTGATGGCGCCCTTGCTGCCGTTGAGCCGCAGCATGCCGTCCTCGGCCCAGGTGGCGGTGAACTCCTGGGCGTGGAACTCGCTCTCGTGCTCGAAGCGCTGGCAGGCCACGCCGACCATGCCGCCGCGCAGGACGACGTTGGCCATCCGGGAGCGCTGGCGCGCGTCCCCGTTGAGCCACACCATCTGCGCGCCCAGGAAGGGCGTGAAGCCGTGGCTGAAGGCGAGGGCCGGGTCGCGGCGGAAGAACGGCCGCATGACGAGGCCGAGCAGGTCGACACCGGCCATCTTGCCGCCGAGCTCCGCCGGCACCATCTCGGCCGGCATGCCGAGGTTCTGGAACCGCCGGATGCCGATGACGGAGCTCTCCCCCGAGTCGTCGGCGGCGAGGACGGCGGCGAGGCCGACGGGGTTGTCAGGGCTCCAGGGGTCGCCGAGACCGTCTTCGATCTCGGCCACCCGGGAGCGGGCGCGCGTCAGCCGGTCGGGCTGCCACTGCGGATCGGCACCGAGTGCGGCGGCGATCAGTTCATCGGGTTCGTACATGGTCACCCCAGGGCGTCAGAGGGGGCATCGGCGGACAATCCCTCGCACCATGTCGAAAGACGCTGGAGACCGCCTTGACCGGGAGTCGACCCGTACGTGGTCCCTTCGGGGTATGTGGCCGCGGGCGGTGTCAGCCCGTCGGCGGCGCACCCGCCCTGCGCACCCCGTCGACCAGCCAGCGGTGCACGGGCCCGCCGCGCGGCGACGTCCCCCCGGTCGGGCCGAAGGCGTGGAACACGGAGCTCTCCAGGGTCAGTTTGAGCAGGGCCAGGTCCTGCGGGGTGGTGAGCGGGTCGTCGGGGGCGTGGCCGACCCACACCCGGCCCCGGATCTCGTACAGCTGCTCGGGCAGCAGCGCCAGGCCCTTGAGGAGGTACGGGAGTTGCTCGCCGCCCGCCGCCCCGGTGGCGTCCGCCAGCGCGTCGACCGTCGCCGGGGGGAGGTCGAGGATCCGGTCGGGTTCCTCGAAGAGGCGGGAGACCGGGGCGCCGACGAGGTGGACGGAGGCGATCCGGTCGTCGGTCGCGGCGGCGGCGAGCGCGGGGCGTCCGCCGAGGTCGAAGCCGATCACATGGGTGCGCCGGGTGTCCGCGGTGCGGTCGTGGCGGTCGATCAGCCGGGTGACGGAGGCCGCGGTGCACTCGGCGCACGGCACGGGCCGGGGCAGCCGCGCGGCGACCACCGCGTGGCCGTAGGCCACGAGCCGGCCGAGGAGCCGGGTGCACTCCGGGCCGCCGCCCAGGGCCCCGCCGACGACGAGCACCAGCGGCCGTTCGGGATCCGACCCGCCGCTCCACCAGACCGGGTCCGGACCGCTCGCGGGCACCGGCCCCCGACGGATCTCGCGCACGGCCATCCCTCACTCCTCTCGGCGGCCACGGCCTGCATCGGCCTGACAGCGGCCTGTGTGAGGTGTCCGGTCGGCACACGGCGGGACAACCCCGAGGGGCATGCTGACACCGCCCGCTCGAATATCGTCGGAGCCTCCGGACACTCCCTCTGAAGCGGACCCCGTCCGACGCCGTTCCACCCGCGTTCGAGCCGGACGTGAGCGGCGCGGACGACGCTCCGGGGACGGCGGCGGCCCGAGGGACCCCCCGGCCCCGGCCGCCGCCCACGAACGGAGGACGAGCGGTGCACGGAGAGCCGAACCGCGCCCTGGGCCACGTCGTACGGGTGGCCCTGGGCTGTTACCGGGCCCTGGTGGCCTTCGGATCCCTCTGGCTCCCGCTGCCCGAGGACCAGTTGCGGCGGATCGTGTACGGGGAGACCGAGGAGCACGGACCCGAGACCGAGACCGGAACCGGAACCGGGTCCTGGTCGGGGTCCGGGACCACGGCCACCGCCACCGCCCCGCCCCCGCCCACCGGCCCGTCCGGGAACACGACCGGGGACCCGGCATGGGACACGACCGCGGACTCGGCGAAGGACTGGCCCACCGGCCCGGCCACGGCCGGGAACACCGCGGGGAACACGACCGGGAAGACCACCGGGCGCACCGCCCGGAAGACGGCCAAGGCGCTCCGCACACCGCCAGGACCGCCGCCCGGGCATCCGGAGCGGCTCTGTGTCGAGGTGCCGCTCAGCGAGCTGGAGATGCGGCTGGCCCGGCAGTTGAAGGGCGTGTGACGCCCGCTCCCCGGTCAGGCGCTGCGCCGCGACTCCAGGGTGGGACGCTCGGCCGCCGAGGGCTCGTCGGGGCAGACCGTCCGGGGCTCCTCCGTCAGGAGGGCTAAACCGTCCTTCACCGCGGCCGCGTCTGCCGGAACGGCGACCACGAGCCGGAACGTGGCGCCCCCGGGGTCCACCCCGCTGCGCAGCCGACCGCCCACGGCGGCGGCCCGGGCCGCCAGGTTGGTGAGTCCCGTACCGGTGCTGTCGGCGGCGACGAGCCCCCGCAGCCCCACCCCGTCGTTGACGATCTCCAGTCGGAAGAAGCCCTTCCGCTCGGGGTCCTCGCCCGCCGTGACCGAGCAGGTCCGGGGCTGGCTGTGCCGGAGGACGTTGGTGACGCCCTCCCGCAGCACGGTCGCCAGGATCGTGTTCGCGATCGACGAGAGCCCCGTGCACTCCACCTCGATCTCGGCGTCGATGCCGGCCGCCTTCAGCACCGACCCGGCGGACTCGGCCTCGACGAGGAGCGACATGTCCCGGTAGCCGCGCGCCACTTCGCGGACGTCGGCCAGGGCCTGCCGGGAGATGACGAGGACCTCGGTGACCTCCTCGCAGGCGCGCTGCGGGTTGCTGACGATCAGCCGCTGGATCAGCTCGTTCTTCAACGTGATGGAGGAGAGGCTGTAACCGAGCAGGTCGTGCAGGTCCCGGGCGAACCGGAGCCGTTCCCTGGCGACGGCCATGCGGGCGAGCTCGCCGCGCGAGTCGTGGATGGCGGTGGCCAGCATCGCCAGCCGGGCCATGGAGTACAGGACCAGGCCGGTGAGGGCGGTCGAGACGCCCATGTAGGCGATGTCGACGGGGCGCAGCTGCTCGGTCGCCGAGATCGCCATGACGCCGGTCACGGTGAGTCCGTAGAACACCCAGCCCAGGACCGGCGACAGCCGGAGCAGGAACGATCCGGCAAGGAAGCCCGCCATGCCTCCCCAGTGCCATCCGAAGAGGGCGAACGGGACGAAGGTGACCAGCGCCTGGAGGATCAGGGACCAGGGGTGCAGCCGCTGCCTGAGGTGCGCGAGGTGTGGGGCGAAGTGCACGTACTGGAGCGCGGCGAGCACAGGCGGAATGGCGAGACAGGCGGTCAACTCCGACCTCCCCGGAGAGAGATCGAGGACGTTGACGGCCTGCATCAGCAGATAGCCGAGGAAGACCACCACGACCAGGACGTTCGCGATCCGGGGAGCCGGCGCCGCCGAGCTGATGGCCGACAACTCCCTTTTGCCACCGGGCCGCTCTGTGGCATGCGACCGCATGGCTTTGAGTCTCAGGCGAGAGGTGCTCTGTGCTGTCATCGGATCCAGCCCCCTGTCGGCCCCTCCCCCGGGGCCACCCATGGCCGGATCATAACCACACGGATCCGCTTCATGTCGCTCCGTGGCCGGATTATGGGCGTCCGGATGTCCGTATGGCGGGCGGATCTCCCCACTGAAGCGATTTGTCACCGTGGTGAAAATCTCATGTCGGTGAGGGTGAAGCGATCACTTGTGGAGATGTCGCGAAGTTTCGTCTACTCCTATCGAGCCTCACGGCCCTCACCAACCGCTGACATCACGGGAGTTGCCATGAACCAGTCTGTCGCCACGGCCCTTGAGATCGGCTCGATCGAGCAGGAGCTGGCCTTCGCCGAGCTCATGCTCCACACCTTCGTGGACCCGGCCTTCGCCGCCCGCTACGCCAGCGACCCGGACGGCGTCCTGAAGGAGTCCGGCATCGCCCTCGACGAGGGCGCCACCGCCCCGGTCATCCCGGCCACCACCGGGCTCGGCGCCGTCACGGAGGAGTACGCCGCGATAGCCCCCGACGGCACCACCCTGCTCACCCTCTGCATCCGCGCCCTGCCCGCCGCCGCCCTGGCTCCGCTCCCCGTCGCCGGTCACTGAATCCGTACGTCCGACACGTAAGGGGAGGGGCACACGCATGCGCATGGGGTTCAAGGAGCATCTGCGGGCCGAAGTCGTGCCTGGCGAAGCGACGTACGTCATCTCCGAACGAGGCATCACCGCCTTCGACGACGCGCGGGTCGCGGTCGTCGCACCGCTCCTCGACGGCACCAGGGACTTCCGGTCCCTCGTCGCCGACGCCTCTCCCCACTGCACACCCCGGGATGTCGCCCTGGCGGTCGGCCGGCTCAACGAGGCCGACCTCCTGACCCGCGACCCGGTCCCGGCGACCCCCACGGCGGCGGCGGCCGCCGCGTACTGGGAACTGGCCGGCGCGCCCGGCCCGTTATCCCTCTCGACCGTACGGGTCCGGGCGGTCGGCGGCGCCGACGCCCGGTCCGCCGAGCAGGCCTGCACCGCGTCGGGCCTGCTCCTGACGGACGGCCAGGACGGCGCGTACGGGCAGGACGGCGCGTACGGCCAGGTCAGCGCGTACGGCCAGGACGGCTCTTGCCGCCAGGAGGGCGGGGACGGCATCGGCGGCCGTGTCCCCGCCCAGCTCACCCTGGTCGTCTGCGACAACTACCTCGACCCCGAGCTCGCCGAGGTCGACGCCGAGCAGCGCGCGGCGGGCACGCCCTGGCTGCTCGCGAAGCCGCACGGCACCACCCCCTGGATCGGCCCGCTGTTCCGGCCCGACGACGGCCCCTGCTGGCAGTGCCTGTCCCACCGGATCTCGGGACACCGGGGCGCCGAGACCCATCTGAGCCGTGCGCTCGGCCGCCCGGTCGCGCACCCGCCGGCCGAGACGCCCGCGAGCCTCCTCCTCGGCAATCAGCTCGCCGTCGCCGAGTGCGTCAAGTGGCTGGGCGGGCACCGCCACCCCGGCCAGGACGGCGTCCTCACCTTCGACACCTTCAGCCTCACGACCCAGGTGCACCCGCTGCGGGCCCGCCCGCAGTGCACGGGGTGCGGCGACCCCGGCCTGGTGGCGCGCCGGGTCCTCTCCCCCGTCACCGTGCACTCCCGTCCCAAGGCCGATCTCACCGGCTCGGGCCACCGCTCCGCCACCGCAGAGCAGACCCTGCGGCGGTACGAGCACCTCATCAGCCCCATCACCGGCGTCGTCAAGGCCGTGCAGCGCGACGCCCGCGGCCCCGCCGGCCTCAACTCCTTCCGCGCCGGACACAACCACGCCCGGGGACCGCGCGGCCTGACCGGGCCCGCCTCCCAACTGCGCAGCGAGAGCGGCGGCAAGGGCATGACCGAGCTCGACGCCCGGGTCGGCGCCCTGTGCGAGTCCCTGGAGCGGCACTCCGGGATGTACGAGGGCGACGAGCCGACCGTCCGGGCGAGCTGGCGCGAGGTCGCGGACCGGGCCGTCCACCCCGCCGCCTGCCAGCTGTACGACCCCCGCCAGGGCATGGAGCCCTTCGACGAGGACGCGCCCGTCGACTGGACGCCGGTCTGGTCGCTGACCCGCGGCGAACACCGGCTGCTGCCCACCGCGCTGCTCTACTTCGACGCCCCGCGCACCCCCGGTCTCGGCCACGTCCGGGCCGATTCGAACGGCAACGCCGCCGGCAGCAGCCGTGAGGACGCGATCGTCCAGGGCTTCCTGGAGCTCGTCGAGCGGGACGCGGTCGCCCTCTGGTGGTACAACCGCACCCGGCACCCCGCCGTCGACCTCGACGCCTTCGACGAGCCCTGGATCGGCCGGATGCGGGAGCTGCACGCCTCCCTCGGCCGCGAGGTGTGGGTCCTCGACGTGACCGCCGACTTCGGCGTACCGACCTTCGCCGCCGTCACCCGGCGCACCGACAAGCCGGCCGAGGACATCCTGTTCGGTTTCGGCGCGCACTTCGACCCGAAGGTCGCGCTGTGCCGCGCGCTCGCCGAGGCGAACCAGATGATGCCGTCCGTCGCCGAGGTCCGGGCCGACGGGACCGGCTACGGCTGCCAGGACGAGCGGCTGCTGCGCTGGTGGCGGACGGCCACCGCCGCGGCCCACCCCTACCTGCTGCCGGATCCCGAGGCCCCGCTGCGCGGCCCCGCCGACTTCGCGTACGCCCCGCGCGCCGACCTCCGCGACGACGTCGCCGCGATCGGGGCGGCGGTCCGCGAGCGCGGCATGGAGCTGCTGGTCCTGGACCAGACCCGTCCCGACGTCGGGCTGCCGGTGGTCAAGGTGATCGTGCCCGGCATGCGCCACTTCTGGGACCGCTTCGCGCCCGGCCGGCTCTTCGACGTGCCCGTGGCCCTCGGCAGAGTGGCCGCCCCGACCCCGTACGAGGGGCTGAACCCGGTCCCGCTGTTCCTCTGAGACGGACCGGACCGGCTACCGGTCAGTACCGCTTGAAGATCGTGTGAACCCTCGATGACGACGGAGGCGGCCGTGGAGCGGCCGCCTCCGTCTTCGTACGAATCCAGCCGTCCCACCCCGCGCGGCGATCGAAAATAGCCAGTACGCTCCATCCCCGTCGACAGAGTCAACGGAGTCCACGGGGGGTGGAACGAAGCTTGATCAGGATCCTGATCGCCGAAGACATGCGCATGCTGCGCCGTGCTCTGGTGGAACTGATTTCCCTGGAGCCCGACATCGAGGTCGTCGCCGAGCTGGAGACCGGCAGCGAGATCGTGTCGCGCGTCGAGGAGCTGAAGCCGGATGTGGCGATCCTCGATATCGAACTGCCCGGTATCGACGGCATCGCGGCGGCCGAGGCCCTGCACCAACGGGGCGCGGGGGCCCGGGTGCTGATTCTCACCAGCCTGGGCAGGCCCGGCAATCTGCGCCGGGCCCTGGACGCGCAGGTGCGCGGCTTTCTCCTGAAGGACGCGGAGCCCGGCCGGCTCGCCGAGGCGATCCGCGCCATCGCCAAGGGCGAGCGCGTCTTCGACCCGCAGCTGATGCTCGCGGCGCTCGGTGCCGCCGAGTCCCCGCTGACCCCGCGCGAGGCGGACGTCCTGCGGCTCGCGGCCGACGGCGACGACGTCGAGGAGATCGCCGGCGCGCTCTACCTCTCGTCCGGCACCGTCCGCAATTACCTCACCGCGGTCGTGTACAAGCTCGGCGCCCGCAACCGCGTGGACGCCATCCGCATCGCGCAGACCTCCGGCTGGCTGTGAGTCCCTCGCAAGGACCGTGATCCGGGACGTGGACCGGGACGGGATCCGGGGACGTGGACATGGACGTGAACCGGGACATCGACAGGGGTGTGGCCTCGGACCGTGAATCCGTCACGGTGTGGCCGGGAACGCTTCATCCCTGGCTTGTTCCGGTCTCACTGGTCCGCCGTCACGGGCGCGTGCGACGGTGGAATCCACGACCAGGAGGAGGCATCGATGAAGATCGACATGCTGGGACCGTTCTCCGCTGCCATCGCCGGCGTCCCGATCACCCCGAGCGCCCGCAAGCCCCGCCGGATCCTGGCGCTGCTCGCACTCCACGCCGGCCAGGCCGTCCCGGTCTCCGCCGTCGTCGACGAGGTGTGGGGCGCGGCCGCCGCGCCCAAGGCGCACATCACCGTCCAGACGTACGTGCTCCAGCTCCGCAACTTCATCGGCCAGGCCCTCAAGGACCCGCGCGCCGCCCGGGACGTCCTCGTGACCCGGCCGGGCAGTTACGCGCTCCTCGTCGGCGAGGGCACGGTGGACGTCCACGCCTACGACCGGCTGTGCGCCCAGGGTCAGTCGGCCTTCGAGACCGGTGACGACGCGGCCGCGGCCGCGCTGTTCCGCGAGGCCCTCGCCCTGTGGAAGGGGCGCGCGCTGGACGGCGTCCAGGACGGCCCCGCCCTCGGCCTGGAGGCGATGCGCCTGGAGCAGAGCCGCACCGACGTACTGGAGCGGTGCCTGACCGCCGAGTTGCGGCTCGGCGCCGGGGAGCGGCTGCTGCCCGAGCTGTCCGCGCTGGCCGAGGAGCACCCGCACCACGAGGCGCTGCACGGGCTCCTGATGACCGCGCTGGCGCGCTCCGGCCGGGTGTCGGGTGCGCTCAGCGTCTACGAGACGGTCACGGCCCGCCTCGACGAGCGCTTCGGCCTGCTCCCCTCGCCCGACCTCCTGCGCCTCGGCCGGGAGTTGCGGGAGCGCGCCGGACAGGCCTCCCACCACGCCTGACGCCCGGACTCCAGCGTCCCCCTAACGAGGCTGGACCGCGTGGGGGTCCCCTGGTCGGCAAGAGCGTGCGCGAAGAAGCGCACGGCGCCGCCGGAAGGGGAACCCATGCGTGTCCTGTTCAGCGCGCGGCACTCCGTTTCGCATCTGCTCGCGATGACGGCCGCCGCACAGGCCTGCGCGTCCGCCGGCCACGAGGTCCGCACCGCAGGGCCGCCCGACGCCCCCCTCTCCCCCGCGCTGCGCGGCACGTCGCCGCCCGCCCCCGGCTGGCTCCCCGATCTGGTGGTGTCGGCCGAGGACGGCGCCGCGGAGACCGGCGCCCGCGCGGCCTTCCCCGGTGGGCGAGTCGTGCGGTGGACGCCGCTCGACCACCGGAGCGCCGACGGACCGGCGCCGGTCCGCATCGACCCCTGCCCGCCGGGGCTGCGCGGCGGGGCGGAGTCGGGCGCGGAGCACGACGCCCTGTCCGTACGCCAACCCACCAGCCACGCCGGACAGTTGCCGTACGAGCTGCGCGAGCCGCACCACCTGCTGCGGGTCTGTCTGCGTCCCGGCCCGGCCGGCTCGCCGGACAGCTGGACGCCCGAGCGGCTGCTCCTCGTCGCCCGGGCCGCGCTCGGCCTCGACGTCGAGCTGATCGTCCTCGTCCCCGCCGCCGAGCGGATGCGGATCACCGGCGCCCTGGGCGGGCCCGGCTCCCCCGTCCGGTTCGCGGAACCGGAGCTGCTCGGCCCGGTCCTGTCGACCTGTGTGGCCGTCGCCCACGAGGGCGGCCCCGACGTGACCCTGGAGGCCGCGGCCCACGGCGTCACGCAACTGGTGCTCGCCGACAGCCGCCCGGCGGGCGACCGGCTGGACCGGATCGGCGCCGGACGCCGGCTCGTCACCGCCGAGGAGCCCCTGGAGACCGGGAGTTCCCTGCGGCTGCGCCGCCATCTCGCCGACCTCCTCTACGGCGGCCGGGCCCTGGCGACCGCCCAGCGGCTGCGCTCCGCGATCGCCGCCCTGCCCTCGCCGGAGGCCTTCGCCGGCCGCCTGGAGGACCTCGCCGCGCACTAGGGGGTGGGTGCCGGACAGGCCCTGGTGGCCGCGTCGCCCCGCCCCGTACACCCGCCGTCCGGCCCGACCGCGTACACCTGGCCGGGCCGCCCGCCCCACGCACCGACCTGCCGCTCCACCGACTCACCGACTCACCGACTCACCGACTCACCGACGTTCGCATCCGTCCGCCCGCCCGTCCGTCCGCCCGAGGGGCCCGCCCCTCCCCCGCAGGAGGCCACCGCCATGAGCGCTTCGACCCCGTTCCCGCTTCCGCCGCACACGGCGGACTCCACCGCCACGCCGGTCCGTCCCCTGCGGATCCTGAACGGCAATCCCACCCCGGAGGAGGTCGCCGCCGTGACCGCCGCCCTGCTGGCGACGCTGCACCGCGAGCCGCCGCGCGCGGCGAGCGCCGGGGCCGACCGCGCGGCGCGCTGGAGCAGGTCGCACAGCTCGCAGGCGGCGGGTTCCTGGCGCTCGGTGCCCCGGGGCCGCTGACCGCCCGGCCGTCCCGGCGGCCCCCCACACGCGTACGCGCCGTACAGGATGCCCTCACATCCCGTACGGCGCGTACGAACTCCCCGACGCTCCTCTACGGCAGCGACCGGCCCTCCCCGACCGCCAGCGGCCACAGGTCCGCCGGCGCGCGGCCGGTCTCCCGCCAGGCGGCGCGGGCCCGTTCGAGCGGGTCGAGCAGCGGCTCGCCCGACAGCGCGAACGTGCCCCAGTGCATCGTCGCAATCCGGGCGGCGCCCGCGTCGAGGCAGCCGCGCACGGCCTCCTCCGGGCTGACGTGCGCGTGCGAGAGCAGCGCGCGCGGCTCGTACGCGCCGATCGGCATCAGCGCCAGGTCGATGTCCGGGTAGGCCTCCCCGATCCGGGCGAAGTGCGGCCCGTACGCGGTGTCCCCGGCGAAGTAGACCCGGTGCCCGGGGCCGGACAGCACCCATCCCGACCAGAGCGTGCGGCACAGGTCGAAGGGGCCGCGGCGGCTCCAGTGGCGGGCCGGGACGCAGCCGAACCTGACCCCGTCGAGCTCGGCCTCCTCCCACCAGTCCAGCTCGGTGACCCCGTCGAACCCGCGCTTCCTGAACCACCGTCCGAGCCCGGCCGGCACGAACACCGGTGTCGTGCGCGGCAGCCGGTCGACGGTGGCGGCGTCGAGGTGGTCGTAGTGGCTGTGGCTGATCACCACGGCGTCGACCGGCCCGACGGCGTCCCACTCCACTCCCGGCGCGGTGAGCCTGCTGCCCGCCCCGAGGATGGCGGACGACCACACGGGGTCGGTGAGGACGGTGAGCCCGCCGATGCGCACGACGTAGGTGGCGTGCCCCACCCAGGTGGCCGAGGTCTCGGCCGGGCCGGCGTCGAACCCGCCGTGCGGCTCCGGGTGTACGGGGATGAGCGGGGCCTGCGACCGGTCCGGCCGGAGCTTCCCCGCGACGACGGCGGCCAGCATGTCGCGGGGGCTCGGCAGCGGATCGGCGAGCCGGTGCCGGTATCCGTCGGGCCGGTCGCACCGCGCGCCGACGGGCCGCCGCACGACCTTCGGCCGGGTGTCGGTCATCCGGACACCGCCGCCTCCACGGGGAAGGCGCCGAGCTCGCGCAGGGCCGCCTTGTCGATCTTGCCGTTGGGCAGGCGCGGCAGGGCGCCGACGCGGACCACCCGGTGCACCCGCTCGGCCTCGGGTCCTGCCGCGGCGGCGAGTCGTTCCTCCCACCCGCCCTCGGCCCCGTCCCGTGCCGCTACGAACGCGGTGGTCAGGAGCGGTCCGTCGGTCCCGGGCCCGGGCAGGCCGAGCACCGCGCACTCCCGGACGGCGGGGTGCGCCGCGAGGCGGCGCTCCACCCGGCCGGGCGAGACGAGGCCGCCCTCGTGGTGGTAGAGGTCGACGACCCGGTCGAGGACGTACAGCTCACCGTCCGGCGACAGGCGGCCCGCGTCGCCCGTGGCGAACCAGCCGTCCGACCCGGCGGCCGGCGCCACCGCGAGCCGCCCCAGGGCGTCCAGCGAGACATAGCCGAGCGCGACGTGCGGGCCGGCGATCTCGATCTCGCCGAGCCCGCCGTCCGTCACCGGCTCCCGGGTGGTCAGGTCGACGATCCGGGTCGTGGCCTCCGGCAGGGCGGGGCCGACCGAACCCTCGGGGGCGCCATCGGCACCGGCGGAGTGGGCGAGACCGGCCGTCTCCGTCAGGCCGTACCCCTGCACGAGGGGCGCGCCGAAGGAGGTGCTCAGCCGGTGGGCCGTGGCGGGCGGCAGCGGCAGCCCGCCCGTGCCGACGAGCCGGACGTCCGGCAGGTCGAGGGCCCGCGGGTCGGGGTGCTCGGCGAGGCCGGCCAGCTGGAACGGCAGGGCGTAGAAGTGGGTGGCGCGCCGCTCCCGGGCCAGCCGGACCGCGCCGACCGGGTCCCGGCCCGCGGCGAGGAGCTGGGTGGCGCCGGCGGTGACGGCGGCGTTGAGGTGCATCGGGTGGTAGAGCGGCAGCGCGTTGAGGACGACGGCGTCCGCGCCGACTCCGTGCGCCGCGCCGATCTGCCGGGCGCCGGTGAGGAGGTTGCGGTGGGTCAGGGCGACGCCCTTGGGGCGTCCGGTGCTGCCGCTGGTGAACATGATCGCGGCGATGTCGTCGGGCCCGGCCGGGACGCTCTCGTACTCCGGCGGCTCGTACGCCTCCGGCAGCCCGGCCTCCTCGGACGACCCGGTCTCGGACCGCTCGGACCGCCCGGTCTCCGGTACGCCGGGCAGCTCGTCGAAGCTCACCACGGCCCGCAGCGACGGGACCGCCGCCAGGGCGGGCCCCACCGCGGCCCGTACGTCCGCCGCGAGCACCACGGCCGCGGCCCCGACGGAGCGGAGCAGTCCCTGCCAGACGGGCGGCGGGAGGAAGGGGTTGACGGGCGCGACGATGTGACCGGCGCGGGCCACCGCGTAGTAGACGGCGGGGAAGTCGGCTCCGAGGACCGAGGAGACCGCGACGACCTCGCGTCGCCCGGTGTCGAGCAGTCCGGCGAGCCGGGCGGCGATCGCGTCGACCCGCGCGTCCAGCTCCGCGTACGTCAGGGAGGTACCGGCGGCTTCCACGGCGAGGTGCCGCCCGGACCGGCGTGCGGCCTCGCGCGGCAGCGCGCCCAGCAGGACCGGCGCCTCCTCCGAGAGCTCAAGACGCTGTGCGACCACGATGGTTCCCATCCCTTCTCCGGCAGGTCCGGAAAGCCTCTCCAGCCGTCCTCGAGCGGCCGTCGAGCGCCGGTGAACAAGGACCGCCCGAGCGCCCGCCGAGCCGCCGGGGCCAGCCTGCGTGCCCACGCCCCGCGCACCGTCCCGACCGAGGAGCCCCATGTCCACCGCCCTGCACTCCACCGCCACCGCCACCGCCACCGCCACCGCCGCCCGCCGCCAGTCGCTCCTGGACTTCTACGCCCGCCAGATGCACGCGGCCGACGGCGACGACGTCGACACGTACGCGGGGACGTTCACCGAGGACACCGTCTTCCGGAGCAACGCGCTGCCCGGCCCGGTCCAGGGCCGGGAGAAGATCCGCGAGGCGACCCGCAGGCAGGGCGACGCGCGACGCGCCGCCGGGGTCGTGCGGCGGCACCTGCTGACCTCCCTGGCCGTGACCGAGCTCGCCGACGGGGCGCTCGCCACCCGCGGGTACGTGCTCCTGGTCGAGACGGCCCGGGAGGGCGCCCCGCAGGCGTACCTGAGCACGGTCATGGAGGACGAGGTCGTCGCGGTGGACGGCGGGTGGCGGGTGCGCCGCCGTGACGTGCTGCGCGACGACCTCCCGCCGCTGGCCTGAACCGACCCGCCCCGAGACAGCGGCGGAAGCGGAAACGGAGACGAGAGCGGGGCGGAACCCTTCCTCAGGGTTCCGCCCCGCTCCGTGTCCCGCCCCGCCGCTCACTCCGGGACGTGGGCCACCGCCCGGGTCCATCCCGCCCCGGCCCGGGCGATCTTGACGGGGAAGCAGCTGACGGTGAAGCCGTATGGGCGCGGCAGGCTCTCCAGGCCGGCGAGCCGCTCGATCTGGCAGTACTCGACCTCCCGGCCGGCGAAGTGCGCGGGCCACAGCACGTCGCGGTCGCCGGTCTCCTGGAACGTCTTGATGATGTGCCCGAAGGGGGCGTCCAGGCTGAAGGCGTCGGTGCCGATCACACGGATGCCCAGGTCGAGCAGATAGCGCACGGCCGAGCCGTCGAGCCCGGTGAAGTCGGTGAAGTAGCTCTGGGTGCCGACGCGGGCGGCGGCGCCGGTGTCGAGCAGCACGATGTCCAGCGGCTGCGGCTCGTAGCCGATGTCGGCCACGGCCTTGCGCAGCCGGTCGGCGCCGACCGTGCCGGTGCCGGAGTCCCTCAGGTCGAGGACGAAGGCCGGGCGGTGGAACCAGTCGAGCGGCATCTGGTCGATGGTGCGGGGCACGCCGTAGGTGCCGCGCGAGCCGTAGTGGGCGGGGGCGTCCACGTGGGTGCCGGTGTGCGCGGTGAGGGTCAGGAAGTCGTTGGTGAGGAACTCGCCGTCGGGCAGCACCGAGGTGTCGAAGTCGATGCCGAAGACGCGCTTCATGCCCTCGGCCATGTGCCGGGCGCCCTCCTCGGCGGACATGATCGTGTGGGTCACGGTGTCCGGCTCCCAGAACTCGCCGTCCACCGGCGAGGAGAGGTCGATCAGAGGCATGGGCGTGCTCCTTGGCAGTCAGGGGGGCGCGGGGCCGCGATCGGGGCCAGGGCCGGGCGGGACTTTCCGGACAGGCCCTGGGGCGGCGGTGGCCATCGTCGGCGGGGGGCCTCGCACGCCCCTGGAGGATGTGTGAACCCGGCGGCCCTTCAGAACCGGCCGAGTCCTCTTCGAGCAGGTCCGGCGACCTTGGTGTCGGCATCACGGGCCGACCCCGTGCGCCGACCGCCCACCACCGGAGGGAACACCATGCCGACCGTCACGTCCGACGCCCCCGCCACCGGAGCGCAGACCGGACTCCGCCACGAGGTGGAGGAGTTCTACGCCCGGCACTTCCAGGCCGGGGACGGGGGCGACGCCGCCGCCTGGGCCGAGGGCTTCGCCGTGGACGGCTCCTTCAGCTCCAACGCCCGCCCCGAGCCGGTGGTCTCGCGCGCCGTCATCCTGCCGGCCGTCACCGCGATGTTCGCGGCCCGTACGGCGGAGGGGGTGCAGCACCGGCACATGCTGACGCAGCTGACCGTCGAGCCGCGCGAGGACGGCACCGTGCTCACCCGCTCGTACGTGCTCGTGGTCTCGACGCCCCGCGAGGGCGGTCCTACTCTGCTGGCCAGCACCCTCGTCACCGACGTCCTGAACCGCGAGGACGGCGCGCTGCGCATCCTCGCCCGGCACGTCGACCGCGACGACCTGCCGCCGACGTCCACGCTCTGAGCCCACAGCCTGCACCACCTGCACCACCCGCCCCGACTCCGTGCCCCGGTCTCATCCCCCGTGACCGGGGCACGGTCATGTCTCCCGCGCGTCTCCCGATCGAAGCCGGGCCAAAGGGGCGGGGCCCGGCCACCTTCCGGTGGTCGGGCCCC
>NZ_BJMN01000057.1 GCF_006539185.1 Streptomyces gardneri | reverse complement strand
GAGCCGCTCCCGCAGCCCGCGGTCGAGCTGCCCGAGCGGCTCGTCCAGCATGAGGAGCCGGGGCCGCGGCGCCAGCGCCCTCGCCAGCGCCACCCTCTGCTGCTCGCCGCCGGAGAGCGCGGCGACGGAACGCCGCTCGGCCCCCGGCAGCCCGACGAGTTCGAGCAGTTCCCGAACCCGCTCCGCCTGCTCGGCCTTCCCGGCCCCGCGCATCCGCGGCCCGAAGGCGATGTTGCCGCCGACGTCCCGCTGCGGGAACAGCTGGTGGTCCTGGAACATCAGGCCGACGCCCCGCCGGTGCACCGGCACGCCCGCCTGGTCGGCGCCGGCCAGCAGCACCCGACCGCCGTCCAGCGTCTGGAGCCCCGCGACGGCCCGGAGCAGCGTGGACTTGCCGCTGCCGCTGGGGCCGAGCACACACACGATCTCGTGCTCGGCGACCTCCAGGTCCACGGCGTCGAGCGCGGCCCGCTCCCCGAACCGTACGGTCGCGTCCTTGATCGAAAGCATCAGAACTCCCCCGAGGTGCGCTCGGTCCGGAGCCGTTCGAGCAGCAGCAGGGACACCGCGCACACCACCATCAGGATCGTCGAGAGGGCCATCGCCTGGCCGTAGTTGAGTTCGCCGGGGCGGCCGAGGAGCCGGGCCACCGCCACCGTCAGCGTCGGACTGTCGGGCCGGGCGATGAACACGGTCGCGCCGAACTCGCCGAGCGAGACGGCGAACGCGAACCCGGCGGCGATCAGCAGCGCCCGCCGCACCAGCGGCAGGTCCACCTCCCGCCAGGCCCGCCACGGCGAGGCACCGAGCACCGCCGCCGCCTCCCGCAGCCGGTCGTCCACCGCGCGCAGCACCGGCAGCATCGTCCGTACGACGAACGGCACACCGACCAGGGCCTGCGCGAGCGGTACGAGGATCCAGCTGGCCCGCAGGTCGAACGGCGGCTCGTCGAGCGTGATGAGGAACCCGAAGCCGACGGTGACGGCCGACACCCCGAGCGGCAGCATGAGCAGCGCGTCGAAGCCCCGGACGAGCCGCCCGGCCCGCCGGGTCAGCGCGGCCGCGGCGAGCCCGCCGATGACCAGGGCGATCAGCGTGGCCACGACGGCGTACCGGAGCGAGTTCCCGATGGTGTCGAGCAGGGGCACGAGGAACGTGCCGGAGGGGTCCGGGGTCTGCAGCGCCCGGTAGTAGTCGAGCCCGTATCCGTGGGAGGTGGCGAAGGACCGCTCGACGAGCACCCCGAGCGGCAGCACGATCAGCAGGGCGACGGACACCAGGACGACCACGAACAGCGCCCACTGGCCCGCACCCCGGGGCCGGCGCGCGGTCTCCTCGGGCGCGACCAGCCTCAGCGCCGTCTCCCGGCGGCGGACGATCCGGGCGTGCACGGCGAGGACGAGGCCGACCGCGACGAACTGCACCATCGTGAGGACGGCGGCCGTCGTGAGATCGAAGCGGACGACGGTCTGCCGGTAGATCTCCGTCTCCAGCGTGGAGTACGTGGACCCGCCGAGGATCTGGACGACGGCGAAGGAACTCGCCGTGAAGAGGAACACCATCAGCGCCGCCGCGGCCACGGAGGGGGCGAGCGCCGGCAGGGTCACCGTCCGCCACGCCCTCCAGCGGGACGCCCCGAGGACCCGGGCGGCCTCCTCCTGACGCGGGTCGAGCTGCGCCCACAGGCCACCGACAGTGCGGACCACGACGGCGTAGTTGAAGAACACATGGGCGATCAGGATGGCCCAGACCGTGCCGTCGAGCCGGACGCCCCACAGTCCGTCGAGGAGCCCGCCGCGTCCGACCAGCGCCAGGAAGGCCGTACCGACCATGACGGTCGGCATCACGAAGGGGATGGTGACGACGGCCCGCAGCAGCCCCTTCCCGCGAAAGTCGAAGCGCGCGAAGACGTACGCCCCGGGCAGGGCGATCAGCAGGGTCAGCCCGGTCGAGGCGAGCGCCTGCCAGCACGTGAACCACAGGACGTCGAGGATCTCCGGCCGGCTCAGCGTCTCGCCGAACCGGCCGAACTGCCACGCCCCGTCGACCCGCAGCCCGCGCTCGACGATCGAGACGACGGGCCAGGCGAAGAAGAGCGCGAAGAAGACGACGGGCGCGGCCATCAGGCCGAGCCGCGCCGCGCTTCCCCCGCGGTCGGGGACTACTTCAGAACGAGCGACGACCACTGCTGGATCCACGGGTCGCGCTTCTCGGCGATCTTCTCGGGCGCCATGGTCTCCGGCTGCTCGACGACCACACCGTGCTTCGTGAAGAGCTCCGGCAGCGCCGCGTCCTTCGCCACCGGGTTGACGAACATCTGGAGGGGCATGTCCTCCTGGAACTTCTTCGAGATCAGGAAGTCGATCAGCGCCTTGCCGCCCTCGGGGTTCTTCGCCCCGTTCAGCAGGCCCGCGAACTCGATCTGCCGGAAGCAGGTGCCGGTGGAGACGCCGGTGGGCGCCACCTTCGGCTGCGGCTCGCCGTACAGCACCTCGACCGGCGGGCTGGAGGCGTACGACACGACGAGCGGCCGGTCGCCCTTGGCCTGCTTGCCGCCGGCCGAACCCGAGAACTCCTGGTTGTAGGCGAGCTCCCAGCTGTCGACGGTCTTCACGCCGTTGGCCTTGAGCTTCGTCCAGTAGTCCTGCCAGCCCTCGTCGCCGTACTTGGCGGCGGTGCCGAGCAGGAAGCCGAGCCCCGGGGACGACCGCTCGGGGTTCTCGACCACGAGCAGGTCCTTGTACGCGGGCTTCGCCAGATCGTCGAAGGTCACCGGCGGCGCCAGCTTCTTGTCCGCGAAGTACTTCTTGTCGTAGTTGACGCAGATGTCGCCGGAGTCGATCGGCGTGACCCGGTTCTCCTTGTCGAGGCGGTACGTGGCCGGGACCCGGTCGACGCCCTTCGCCTCGTACGGGACGAAGATCCCGTTGTCGAGGGCGCGGGAGAGCAGGGTGTTGTCGACGCCGAAGAAGACGTCGCCCTGCGGGGAGCCCTTGGTCAGGATCTCCTTGTTGACGGCCTCGCCCGCGTCGCCGGCCTTCAGGACCTTGACCTTGAAACCGGTCTCCTTCGTGAACTCCGCGAGCACCTCCTTGGAGGCGTTGAAGGAGTCGTGACTCACGAGGGTCACGGTCTTCGGCGCGGGAGCGCCGGTCTTGCCCGCGGCGTCACGGACGTCCTCCGTGCCGCAGGCGGCGAGGGTGGTGACGCCGAGCGCCGCGACGAGCGCGGCGGCGGCCATTCTCTTCGTGCTCGACGAGATGGTGGTGCTCACTGAGATTCCTCCTGGGTGTGACCAGGAAGAGACGCGGCCCTGCCCGCGTCCGGCGCAACCGGACGCGGGCAGGGCGCAACAGCTTGAGTTAACGACCGAACTTCCTACCCAGAATGACCTGGGCAAGGTTCAGAGGGTCTGCGGTCCTACGGTGACCGCACTCTCAGCGCTGTGGCGCTCCCCTGTCGGAATATGGAGATGTGTTCGACCTCAGAGTACAAGGTCAGCGCTCGGAGGCCGCCAGCTGTCCACAGGCACCGTCGATCTCCTGGCCGCGGGTGTCCCGTACGGTCACCGGAACGCCGTGGCGGGCGATGGCGTCGACGAAGGCCTTCTCGTCCTCCGGACGGGACGCCGTCCACTTCGAACCGGGGGTCGGGTTCAGCGGGATCAGGTTGACGTGCACCCGCTTGTTCTTGAGCAGCCGGCCGAGGAGGTCACCGCGCCAGGCCTGGTCGTTGATGTCGCGGATGAGCGCGTACTCGATGGAGACCCGGCGGCCGGACTTCTCCGCGTACTCCCAGGCGGCGTCGAGGACCTCGCGCACCTTCCAGCGGGTGTTCACCGGCACCAGGGTGTCGCGCAGCTCGTCGTCGGGGGCGTGCAGCGAGACCGCGAGCCGGCACTTGAAGCCCTCGTCGGCGAACCGCTGCATCGCCGGCACGAGGCCGACCGTGGACACGGTGATCCCGCGCTGCGAGAGCCCCAGGCCGTCGGGCTCGGGGTCGGTGAGCCGGCGGATCGCGCCGACGACCCGCTTGTAGTTGGCGAGCGGCTCGCCCATGCCCATGAAGACGATGTTCGAGAGCCGCGCCGGTCCCCCGGGCACCTCCCCGTCCCGCAGGGAGCGCATGCCGTCCACGATCTGGTGCACGATCTCGGCGGTCGACAGGTTCCGGTCGAGACCGGCCTGCCCGGTCGCGCAGAACGGGCAGTTCATCCCGCAGCCGGCCTGCGAGGAGATGCACATGGTCACCCGGTCCGGGTAGCGCATGAGCACCGACTCGACGAGCGTGCCGTCGTGCAGCCGCCACAGGGTCTTACGGGTGGTGTCGTCGTCGCAGGAGATGTGCCGCACGACGGACATCAGGTCGGGCAGCAGCTCCCCGGCCAGCTTCTCCCGCGAGGCCGCCGGGATGTCGGTCCACTGCGCGGGGTCGTGCGCGTACCGCGCGAAGTAGTGCTGCGACAGCTGCTTGGCGCGGAACGGCTTCTCGCCGATCGCGGCGACGGCTTCCTTGCGCTCGGCGGGCGAGAGGTCGGCCAGGTGCCGCGGCGGCTTCTTGGCTCCCTTGGGGGCGATGAAAGTGAGTTCTCCGGGCACAGGACGGGCCACGATCGGGTGTCTCCTCAGACGGCACGAGGTCCGGACAGCCCCGCGTCGGCGGGAAGCGCGGCATGACGATGCCGAAGCCAGGAGACCTCACTGGAGCGCCCTCGCGGCGGCGAGGACGACGGAAGGGCCCGCGACGCACGCGCCACGAGCCCTTCCAGAGTACCCGCTGTCCGTCAACCGTCTCCGACGGACGAAACCGACCGGCCGGTCAGCTCGTCCCCACGAACAACGCCAGCAGCAACCACACCACCGGCGCCGTCGGCAACAACGAGTCCAGCCGGTCCATGATCCCGCCATGGCCCGGGAGCAGCGTGCCCATGTCCTTGATGCCGAGATCGCGCTTGATCATCGACTCGCCGAGGTCGCCGAGCGTCGCGCTCGCCGCCACCGCGAGACCGAGGAGCAGGCCCTGCCACCAGGTCCCGTCGTCGATCATGAACTCCATGCACAGCGCGCCCGCCGCCATCGCGAAGGCCAACGCACCGACGAGGCCCTCGCGGGTCTTGCCGGGGCTGATCCTCGGAGCCAGCTTGTGCTTGCCGAAGCGCCAGCCGACGGCGTACGCCCCGGTGTCGCTGACCACCGTCAGGATCAGGAAGGTCAGCACCCGCTGCGGACCGTCGTCCGCGGTGAGCAGCATCGCCACGAACGTCGCCAGGAACGGCACGTAGAACGCGGCGAAGACACCCGCCGTGACGTCCTTCAGGTAGCCCTCGGGGGGCTCCGTCATCCGCCAGACGAGTACCGCGAGCGCCGTCAGCGCCATCGCCACCCAGGCGCCCTCGGGACCCCTGACGTAGCCGGCGACGACCATCGCCGCGCCGCCGACCGCGAGCGGCACCAGCGGAGCCTTGATGGCCTTGCGCTCCTGGAGGCGGGAGGTGAGCTCCCACAGACCGACGACCACGGCGACCGCGATCACCCCGACGAACGCCGGCTTCCAGATGAACAGCGAGGCGATGATGACGGCGCCGAGGCCGACTCCGACCCCTATGGCCGCGCCCAGGTCCCGCCCCGCGCTCTTCTTCTGCCGTGGCGCCGTCGGCGCGGGCGGCGGAGGCGGGGTGGGGCTGGACATGGGCTCCTGCGGGTGCTCGTGCGGCGTCTCGTCACGGAACAGGGGACCGCTCTGGTGAGCGGCCCCCCGGCCGTGACCGTCCTGGAATCCGCCGGCGGGAACGTCGGGCACGATGGGCATGGGCCGAGTCTGCGCCGCCTGATGCCGATCGTATGCGGGACCCGCCGGGGCAGGCCCCTGGTCGGGTCCCCGGCGGTCGGTGCCGCCCGGGGCCCCCCAGGAAGAGTCGTTCATCAGACCTCGAGCAGCTCGGCTTCCTTGTGCTTGAGCAGCTCGTCCACCTGCGCGACGTACTTCGCGGTGGTGTCGTCGAGCTCCTTCTCCGCGCGACGGCCCTCGTCCTCGCCGACCTCGCCGTCCTTGACGAGCTTGTCGATGGACTCCTTGGCCTTGCGGCGCACCGAGCGGATCGAGATCTTCGAGTCCTCGGCCTTGCCCTTGGCGACCTTGATGTACTCCCGGCGGCGCTCCTCCGTCAGCTCGGGGAACACCACCCGGATGATGTTGCCGTCGTTGCTCGGGTTGACGCCGAGGTCCGAGTCGCGGATGGCCTGCTCGATGTTGCGCAGCGCGCTCTTGTCGAACGGGGTCACCACCGCCATGCGCGGCTCCGGCACGGAGAACGACGCGAGCTGGTTGATGGGGGTGATGGCGCCGTAGTAGTCCGCCACGATCTTGTTGAACATCGCCGGGTGCGCACGGCCGGTGCGGATCGCGGCGAAGTCCTCCTTGGCGACCACGACGGCCTTCTCCATCTTCTCCTCGGCCTCGAGGAGAGTCTCTTCGATCACCACATGCTCCTGCGTGTCGTCGCTTTGTGTCCTGCACGGTGGGTACGACCGGCAGGGCTCTGTCCATCCCCTTGCGGGGCGGTTCCCGGTTCGGGTGTCAGGCCCGGGTGCCCTGGTCGCTCACGAGCGTGCCGATCTTCTCACCCTTCACCGCGCGAGCGATATTGCCCTCGGTGAGCAGTTCGAAGACGAGGATCGGGAGCTTGTTGTCCCGGCACAGGGTGATGGCGGTGGCGTCGGCGACCTTGAGGTCGCGGGAGAGCACCTCGCCGTACTCCAGCGCGTCGAACTTCACCGCGCCGGGGTTGGCCTTCGGGTCGGAGTCGTAGACGCCGTCCACGCCGTTCTTGCCCATGAGCAGGGCCTCGGCGTCGATCTCCAGGGCACGCTGGGCCGCGGTGGTGTCGGTGGAGAAGTACGGCATGCCCATGCCCGCGCCGAAGATGACCACGCGGCCCTTCTCCAGGTGGCGCACGGCGCGCAGCGGGATGTACGGCTCGGCGACCTGGCCCATGGTGATGGCGGTCTGGACGCGCGAGTCGATGCCCTCCTTCTCCAGGAAGTCCTGGAGGGCGAGGCAGTTCATCACGGTGCCGAGCATGCCCATGTAGTCGGAGCGGGCCCGGTCCATGCCGCGCTGCTGGAGCTCGGCGCCACGGAAGAAGTTACCGCCGCCGATCACCACCGCGATCTCCGCGCCGTCGCGGACGACCGCCGCGATCTCACGCGCGATGGCGTGCACGACGTTGGGGTCGACGCCCAGGCCGGTACCGCCGGAGAAGGCTTCTCCGGACAGCTTCAGCATGTAGCGGCCGGCCTTTTTGCCGTTGTTGTCGTCGCCCTGTACGGCGCCCTGGTTCATGGAGATCTCCTCGTGCACATACGAAGGAGGCCATTGCCTTGGGTCCTCTCGGTATCCCAGTACGGCAATGGCCTCCTCGTCAGATCTGCGGTCGTCCTGCGCGGTGGCGGACGACTGCCTCAGACCCTACCGGGGTCCGGTGTCCGTCGCGTTCGCGGACGGACTCAGATGCCGACCTTGATACGCGTGAAGCGCTTCAGGGTGACACCGGCCTCGTCCAGCACCTGCTGGACGGACTTCTTGTTGTCCAGGGCGTACGGCTGACCGAGCAGCGTGGCGTCCTTGAAGAAGCCGTTGACGCGACCCTCGACGATCTTCGGGAGCGCGGCCTCGGGCTTGCCCTCGGCGCGGGTGGTCTCCTCGGCGACGCGACGCTCGGACTCGACGACCTCGGCCGGGACGTCCTCACGGGTGAGGTACTTCGGCGCGAAGGCGGCGATGTGCTGGGCGACACCCTTGGCGAGGTCGGCGTCGGCCTTGTCGAACTCGACGAGGACACCGATCTGCGGCGGGAGGTCCGGCATCGTGCGGTGCATGTACGCGAAGACGAAGCCGTCCGAGTACTGCGCGAAGCGGTCCAGGACGATCTTCTCGCCGAGGTTGGCGTTGGCCTCGTCGACGAACGCCTGCACGGTCTTGCCAGCCTCGATCTCGGAGGCGAGCAGCGCGGCGATGTCGGCCGGGGAGGTGGCGGCGACGTGCGTGGCGAGCGCGTCGGCGACGGCGGAGAACTTCTCGCCCTTGGCGACGAAGTCCGTCTCGCACTTCAGCTCGACGAGGACGCCGGAGGTGTTGTCGTCGGCGATGAGGGAGACCACGGCGCCGTTCTCGGCGGAGCGGCCCTCGCGCTTGGCGACGCCCTTCATGCCCTTGATGCGCAGCGCCTCGACGGCCTTGTCGACGTTGCCGTCGGCCTCGTCCAGGGCCTTCTTGCAGTCCATCATGCCGGCGCCGGTGAGCTCGCGGAGCTTCTTGACGTCAGCGGCGGTGTAGTTCGCCATGAGTCTGTTTCTCTCTCGAAGTCTGAAAGATCGGGCGGGTCCACGGGTGGACGGCGGGGGCTTCGTGAGCCCCCGCCGTCGTCACCCGAAGGTCCTGAAGGGTCAGGCCTGCTCGGCGTCCGCGGCCGGAGCCTCGGCCTCGGCAGCGACCTCGGCCTCGGCGGCAACCTCGGCCGGGGCCTCGGCGGCCTCGGCGTCGGCGACCTTCTCGGTCTCGGCGGAGGTCTGGACCTCGGCGTCGTCGGCCTTCTTCTCGCCCTCGAGCAGGTCGCGCTCCCACTCGGCGAGGGGCTCGCCAGCGGCCTTCTCGCCCGGCTTCGAGTCGCCGGTCGCGGCGCCGGAGCGGGCGATGAGGCCCTCGGCGACAGCGTCGGCGATCACGCGGGTGAGCAGGGTGACGGAGCGGATCGCGTCGTCGTTGCCCGGGATCTTGTAGTCGACCTCGTCGGGGTCGCAGTTGGTGTCGAGGATCGCGACGACCGGGATCTTGAGCTTGCGAGCCTCGCCGACGGCGATGTGCTCCTTCTTGGTGTCCACGATCCAGACGGCGCTGGGCACCTTGGACATCTCGCGGATACCACCGAGGGTCTTCTCCAGCTTGGCCTTCTCACGCGAGAGGACCAGGAGCTCCTTCTTGGTGAGACCCGAGGCGGCGACGTCCTCGAAGTCGATCTGCTCGAGCTCCTTGAGGCGCTGCAGACGCTTGTAGACGGTGGAGAAGTTGGTGAGCATGCCACCGAGCCAACGCTGGTTGACGTACGGCATGCCGACACGCGTCGCCTGCTCGGCGATGGCCTCCTGGGCCTGCTTCTTCGTACCGACGAACATGATGGAGCCGCCGTGCGCGACGGTCTCCTTGACGAACTCGTAGGCGCGGTCGATGTACGACAGCGACTGGAGCAGGTCGATGATGTAGATGCCGTTGCGCTCCGTGAAGATGAAGCGACGCATCTTCGGGTTCCAACGACGGGTCTGGTGACCGAAGTGGACGCCGCTTTCCAGCAGCTCCCGCATCGTGACGACGGCCATGGCCGTATCTCCTTGGGTTTCTCGGTTGTATTCCTGACGCCCCGACGCGCCATGCCCACAGAGGGACCGAAAGGCGCTGCCACGACCGGTGAGGGCTATGGCGGGGCGTGCGAAGTCGACCCGGTGACCCGAGTCGCCATAGGAAGTGTACGGGACCCCGGGAGCGGCGGGTGACGGCACTGTCCACAACCGGCGGGTAGTCCACAGAAACCGTGCCTGACCGTCGCGAACCGGTCACCCCGGGGAGCCTTCCCCCATGCACCTGATGACCTTGCTCCTGACCCTCGGCCTGCTGTGGCCGGTGGGGCCGCCCCCGCCCGAGATCCTCCGCGGCTGGCAGCCCCCGGCGGGCCCGTACGGCCCCGGCCACCGCGGTGTCGACCTGGCGGCGCCACCCGACAGTCCGGTACACGCCCCGGCGGCGGGCACGGTCTCCTTCGCGGGCCCGGTCGGCGGCCGCGGGGTCCTCACCCTCACCTTCCCGGGCACGGGCGCTCCCCCGCTGCGCACGACCTTCTCCCCGGTGACCCCGCTGGTGAGAGCCGGCACCCGGGTCGCCGCGGGCACCCCCGTCGCCCGGGTCGCCCCGGGCACGCACTGCCCGGAGACCTGCCTCCACTGGGGCCTGCTCCGCGGTGACACGTACCTGAACCCGCTGCTGCTGGTCAGGAGGGCCCCGTCACGGCTTCTGCCGGTCGACGGCGGTTTCGGCCCGACGGTCAGGCCGGAGAGCCGTTGACGCCGTGGAGGGCCATGGCGACCGCCGCCTCGGCGATCCGCGTCGGGTCCTCCGCCGCGCCGAGTTCGATGCGGCGGACGGCCGCGTCGACGACGCCCTGGAGGAGCATGGCGCCCAGGCGGGGCTCGGGCTGGCCGAGGGCGGCGAGGGCCTCGACGATCATGGCGACGAGGCCGCCGTGGGCCGCGCGGATCTTCTCGCGGGCGCCGTCGTCCAGCTCGCTCGCCGAGATCGCGACGACGGCCCGGTGGCGCCGGTCCCCGACCAGGGTCAGCTGGGTGCGGACGTACGCCTCGACCTTCCCCTCGGGCGTCTCGGCGCCGGCCATGGCGGTCTCGACCTCGGCGGCCCAGACGGGGAAGTCCACGGCGCACAGCTCTTCGACGACGGCCGCGCGCGAGCGGAAGTACTCGTACACCGAGGACCGGGCCAGGCCCGTGCGCTCGGCGAGTGCGGGGAAGGTCAGCGCCTCCGTACCGCCCTCGGACAGCAGGGAACGCGCGGCGTCCAGCAGGGCGCCTCGCTGCATCGTCCGGTGCTCGGCCACGGAGGCCGCTCGAATCCTGGGCACGGCTCCACTGTACGACCGGCTCCGGGCGGCTCAGCGTCCGACGTCGGCCAGCTTGGCGCGGAGCTGGAGGACCGACTTGGTGTGGATCTGGCTGACGCGGCTCTCGGTGACGCCGAGGACCTGGCCGATTTCGGCCAGCGTGAGGCCCTCGTAGTAGTAGAGCGTGACGACGGTCTTCTCACGCTCGGGGAGGGTGTTGATCGCCCGGGCGAGCAGCCGGCGCAGCTCGCGGTCCTCCGCGACCACGACGGGGTTGTCCGCCGCCGTGTCCTCCAGGGTGTCCATCAGGGAGAGGCGGTCACCGCCCTCGCCGCCGACGTGCAGCAACTCCTCCAGGGCGACCACGTTCGCCAGGGACAACTGGCTGAAAACTGCGTGCAGTTCCTCCAGCGTGACGTCCATCTCCGCGGCGACCTCGCTCTCGGAGGGGGTGCGCCGGAGCTGGGCTTCGAGGGTCGCGTAGGCGCGTTCGACGTTGCGCGCCTTCTGGCGGACGGAGCGCGGGATCCAGTCGAGGGCGCGGAGTTCGTCGATCATGGCGCCGCGGATGCGGGTGATCGCGTACGTCTCGAACTTGATGGCGCGCTCGACGTCGAACTTCTCGATGGCGTCGATGAGGCCGAAGACCCCGGAGGAGACGAAGTCGGCCTGCTCCACATTGGACGGCAGCCCCACGCTGACGCGTCCGGCGACGTACTTGACGAGCGGCGAGTAGTGCAGGATCAGCTGCTCCCGCAGCCGCTCGTCGCCGGTGTCCTTGTACGAGCGCCACAGCTCGTCGAGCGAGGTCGGTGCGGGTGGTCGCACGGCGCCCCGGGCTGCTGGGGGCACCGCAGCGCGGTCAGACCCGGAGGTGTGCTGGGGCATGCGTTGCCTTGAGCCGTTCTGCTGTCGGGTGTGTCGGTGGAGGTGTCCTGTGGGGTGTCCTGAGGGGAATCCTGGTGAGCGTAGCGTGAGTGCGCTGTCGCGGTGCGCGAACATCGGTGGATCGCGCCGGTCCGGGTGGACGCCGTCGGCCACATCTTCGAACCCGGGTCGTGGCGCGTGTCGACCCCTCGGATCCGGCCGAGAGAACTCGGTTGCTCATCGGCTTCACCCTGTCACCCGAATGCTCCAGGTCAAGTATCGCCTCGCCGCGCGTTCGACCGCCGTGTGGCCGTGTTCGTCAACTGCCAGCCCGCTCCGTACCGTTCGACGAAGCCGAGGGAGTGGAGTTCGTACAGCTTCGCGAGGGTGTCGTCGGGGGTGGTTCCGGCTCGTCGGGCGATGACGGTCGTGGGGGTGGGGCCGCGGGCGGGGACGGCTTCGAGGATGTGTGCGGTGGCGGGCGCGAGCAGGTCGCGGGGCAGGACGGGCCCGCGTCGGGCGGGGGCGAGTTCGCCCATGTCGCCGACGAGTTCGACGATCTCCTGTGCGTCGGTGACGAGGGTGGCGTCGCCCCGCAGGAGTTCGTGGACGCCCGCGGAGAGCGCGCTGGTGACGGGGCCCGGGACGCCCATGGTGTGGCGGCCGAGGCGGGCGGCGGCGCGGGCGGTGACGAGCGATCCGCTGCGGTGCTGGGCCTCGACGACGACGGTGCCGCGGGTGAGGGCTGCGATCACACGGTTGCGGAGGATGAAGCGGCTGGGGGTGGGGTGGCTGTCGGGTGGCAGTTCCCCGACGACGAGCCCCTGTTCCGCGATGCGTCCGATGAGCCCGCCGTGGCCTCGGGGGTACGGGGTGTCGACGCCGCAGGCGAGGACGGCGACGGTGGCTCCGCCGGCGGCGAGGGCGCCGCGGTGGGCCGCGCCGTCGATGCCGTAGGCGGCTCCGGAGACCACGACCCAGCCCTGTCGGGCGAGGTCGGTGGCGAGCTCGGCCGCGATGTGGGCGCCGTACGGGGTGCAGGCGCGGGCTCCGACGAGGGCGACGGAGCGCAGGGCCCAGGTCCGCAGGTCGGCGGGGCCTCGGAGCCAGAGGCCCAGCGGGCGGGCGTGGCCGAGGTCGTCGAGTTGACGGGGCCATTCGGTGTCCCCGGGGATGAGGAAGCGGCCGCCGAGCCGGTGGACGGTGTCGAGGTCGCGGGCGGGTTCGGCAGCGGTGGCGCGTCGTCGCCAGCTGTCGACGCGTTTCGCTCCGGTGCCGGGGAAGGGGTCGTCGCCGGGGTGGAGGAGCCGGTCGAGGAAGCCGGTCGCTCCGTGCTGGTGGAGCCAGCGGCCGGCGTGCTCGTCGCCGGGTTCGACGGTCCGGGTGAGGGTCGCGCGGGCGAGTCGCTCGTCCGTGGCGGTCATGTGCGCTCCCCCGCTCCCACGGGCACGCCGCGGGCGATGCCGGTGCGCATTTCGAGGGCGAGGGCGATGTCCCCGCTGTCGGGCCGCTCGTGTCCGGCGAGGTCGGCGACGGTCCAGGCGACGCGGAGGACACGGTCGAGGCCGCGGGCGGTGAGGAGTCCGCGTTCGATGTCGCGTTCGGCGGCGGCGAGGGCGCCGGGTGCGGCGAGATAACGCGTACGGAGTTCGTGTCCGGGGATCTCGCTGTTGACGCTCCAGGGGGTGTCGGCGAGGCGGGCGGTGGCGCGGGCCCTGGCCTCAAGGACACGGGCGGCGACGGCGGCGGTGGTCTCACCCCGTCCGCCCTGCCCGAGGAGGTCGGCGCGGGTGACGGGTTCGGCCTCGACGCGGAGGTCGACGCGGTCGAGGAGGGGGCCGGAGAGGCGGGCCTGGTAGCGGCGGATGAGGGAGGAGGGGCATTCGCAGCCGACGCCCTGGAGGGTGTGCCGTCCACAGGGGCAGGGGTTGGCGGCGAGGACGAGGAGGAAGCGGGCGGGGAGCCGGACGACGCCCGCGGCGCGGGCGATGACGACGTGTCCGGATTCGAGGGGCTGGCGGAGTGCGTCGAGGACCTTGCCTGAGAACTCCGGGGCCTCGTCGAGGAAGAGGATGCCGCGGTGCGCCAGGGAGACGGCGCCGGGCCTGGGGAGGCCGTTGCCGCCGCCGACGAGGGACTGCATGGTGGCGGAGTGGTGGGGCGCGCAGTAGGGCGCTCGGCGGACGAGGGGTTCGCCGGGCGGGAGGATGCCGGCGACCGAGTGGACGGCGGTGACTTCGAGGGATTCCTGCCGGGTGAGCGGCGGGAGGATGCCGGGGAGCCGCTCGGCGAGCATGGTCTTCCCGGCGCCGGGAGGGCCGGAGAGCATCAGGTGGTGGCTGCCGGCGGCGGCGATCTCCAGGGCGTGGCGGGCCCGGTGCTGGCCGGCGACGTCGGCGAGGTCGGGTCCTTCGGCGGGGTCGGCGGCGAGTCCGGTGCCGATGCCGGCGCCGGGGACGAGCAGTCCGGCGAGCATGGCGTCGGGTCGTCCTTCCTCGGTGGGTTCCTCGCGGGGGACGGGTTCGTCGGTGAGGACGGCGATCAGCTGGCGGAGGGTGCGGACGCCGAGCACGGAGACACCGGGGACGAGTGCGGCCTCGCCGGCGGTCTGTTCGGGCACGACGACCTGGTGGTATCCGGCGTCGGCGGCGGCGAGGACGGCGGGCAGGACCCCTCGGACGGGCCGGACGCGGCCGTCGAGTCCGAGTTCGCCGATGAGGACGAGGTCGGCGATGGTGCGCGGGTCGATCCGCTCGGCGGCGCCGAGGACGGCGGCCGCGACGGCCAGATCGAAGCCGCTGCCGCTCTTGGGTACGGACGCGGGGCTGAGTCCGACCGTGAGCTTCTTCTGGGGCCATTCGGCACCGGAGTTGACGACGGCGGCCCGGACGCGGTCGCGGCTCTCGCTGAGGCTCTTGTCGGGGAGACCGACGAGGGTAAAGGCGGCGACGCCTGGTTCGAGGTCGGCCTGGACCTCGACGACGACGCCTTCGACGCCGACGAGGGCGACGGAGCAGGTGCGGGCGAATCCCATCAGGCCACCCCCTGGGCGTGGGTGAGGACGGGGGCGCCCTTGCGGGGCAGGACGATGCCGACGAGGTCGATGCGGACGCCGCCCTGCGGGGCGGGAGTGCCGCTGCGGTCGAGCCAGCAGGCGGCGAGGCGGCGGAGCCGCTCGGCCTTGGTCGGGGTGACGGCTGCCATCGGGTGTTCGTAGGCGCCGTGGCGTCGGGTCTTCACCTCGCAGATGACGAGGGTGTCGCCGTCGCGGGCGACGATGTCGATCTCTCCGGCCCGGCCGCAGCGCCAGTTGCGGGCGAGGATGTGCATGCCGGTCGCGGTGAGCCGACGGGTCGCCAGCTCTTCTCCGTACCGTCCGAGGGCTTGGGTCCTGTTCATGCGGTACCACCTCCGTCACCGACTGTGACGGAGTGCGCCGGACCGTGTGCGGGCCTGTGGAGGGCCGGGGTGCTGTGGAGAACTCGCTCACCCCTGGGGGTGAGTCAGCGGTCAGCTGCCGGGAAGTTCGAGGTCGCTCTTGTTGAGCTCCTCGATGTTCACGTCCTTGAAGGTGAGCACACGGACCTGCTTGACGAACCTGGCCGGCCTGTACATGTCCCAGACCCAGGCATCGGCCATGCTGACCTCGAAGAAGACCTCGCCCTGCACCGAGTGCACCTGCATCTCGTAGTCATTGGTGAGGTAGAAACGCCGCTCGGTCTCGATCACGTATTTGAACAGCCCGACGACGTCGCGGTACTCCCGGTAGAGCTTCAGCTCCATCTCGGTCTCGTACTTCTCGAGGTCCTCGGCGCTCATGGCATGTTCCCCTTCAGCCGTGCGTCCACCTATTGTGCGCCAGTCGGCCGCACCCCTAAACGATTTCCGGGGCGAGAACCACCGGCGCACTCGGAGGTCCTTCGTCGAGCAGCGTGCGCAGCAACTCGGCGAGTCTGGTCGGGTACACCGTCTCACGGGCCGCCGACAGTTCGGCGGAGGTCCACCATCTGAGGCCCGCGAGGCTGCGGGTCTCCAGCTCCGTGAGGGCCTGGGGGCGGGGATCTGTCCCGGTCCGGCGGATGCGGGCCAGGTAGTACCACTCGTCCTGGTCCCAGCGGCGGCCGTCGAAGGGGAAGGAGCAGTACCGCTGCCAGAGGACCGGCCCGAGCTCGGCGTCGGTGATGCCGGTCTCCTCGGCGAGTTCGCGCAGCGCGGCCTCCGCCCGGGTCTCGTCGCCCTCCAGGCCGCCGCCGGGGGTGAACCACCAGGTGTCGGCGGGGTCGTCAGGTTCGTATCCGTGCATGAGCAGGATGCGGTCGTCGGGGTCGAGGAGGACGACCCTGGCCACCTGTCGCACGGCGGGCTCCGGTGCCGTGGAGGGAGCGTGATCCGTCATGTCCCCACCTTCTCCCCCGCGGCCGGCCCCTGTGGGACCCCCGACCCGGATCGCTTCCCGGGCCCCGTCCCGCCCGGACGCCGCGTCAGGAGGCGCGCCACGGGCCCGTACGCGGCACCGGCCAGGACCAGTGCGGTCCCGGCCACGATCGCCGCGAGGAGGGCCGTGAAGGGTCCCGGCCGGGAGATCCCGCCCGGCAGGTCGGCGAAGCCCTTCGCGGGCTCCAGGAGGCCCTCGGCGGGCCAGGCGACGGCGTCGACCCTGCCGACGACCGCGGAGCGGGGCACGGACCCGTGTCCGGCCTCCTCCATGTGCGAGCGGGAGTCGAGCGAGGTGTAGCGGTCGTCGCCGAGCAGGAAGAGGTTCCCCTCGGGAACGGTCACGGAGAACTCCTGGCCGGAGGCGACGACGACGCCGCCGGGTCCCGGTCGCAGGTAGGGCTCGTCGACGGCCTTGCCGTTGACGGTGAGCCTGCCGTCCCGGTCGCAGCAGGCGACGGTGTCGCCGCCGACCGCGACGACCCGCTTGATCATCGGCGAGGAGCCCCACAGGGCGTCCGTGAAGACGACGACGTCACCGCGCCGCACCTCGTCGCCGTCGACGCGCTCGGCGAGGACCCGGGAGCCGACGGCGATGGTGGGGGTCATGGAGTCGCTGGGGACGGTGTACGGCTGGTAGACCAGCGCGCCCCAGACGAAGCCCCCGAGGAAGAGCACACAGCCGACGGCCACGGTCAGCCCCGACAGCACGCTGCCGAGGCGACCGTGGCCGCCCGATGCACTTCTGTTTCCGCTCATGCGCACCCCAGAGGTCTGTCGACGGTCCGGGACGGCAATCTACCCGCGGGTCACTACTCGGCGGTATGCCCTGCCGTGCGCTTCTTCCGACGCCACAGGACCAGCGGGAGCGCTCCGGCCAGACCGACCGCGCCCAGCGGTGCGGCGGCCACGGCCTTGTTGAGGGCGGGCTGGTCGAAGATGTCGGGCACCGGGAGGGTGGCCCAGCGGGTGACCGGCCAGGCGATCACGACGGCGCGGCCCACGACCAGGTCGTTGGCGACGGTGCCGCCGCCGGGGAGCTGCTGGTGGAAGCGGGAGTCCAGCGAGTTCTGCCGGTTGTCGCCCATGACCCAGATGCGGCCCTCGGGGACCTTGATCGGGCCGAAGGAGTCCTGGCAGGGCACGGAGCCGGGGTAGAGGTACGCGCTCTCGTCCAGGGCCACGCCGTTGAGGACGACCTTGCCGCCCTCCTTGCAGGAGACCGTGTCGCCGCCGACCGCGATGACCCGCTTGATGAGGTCCTTCTCCTCGGCGGACGGCATGAGGCCGATGAAGCTGAGGAACTTCTGGACGACGTTCGGGTCGGGGGTCTTCTGGCCTTCGAGCCAGCCGCCCGGGTCGTGGAAGACGACGACCTCGCCGCGCTCCGGCTCGGAGCCGAACCACGGGGTGAGCTTGTCGACGAGGACCCGGTCACCGCGCTGGAGGGTGTTCATCATCGATTCCGAGGGAATCGAGAACGCCTGCACCAGGAAGGTCTTGATCAGGAGCGCGAGCACCAGGGCGATGCCGATGAGGAGGGGCAGTTCCTTCCAGAAGGAACGGGGCTTCTTCGGGCTCGCGCCCGACCTGCCCGCCGCCGCCTCGCCGTCGCCGTCGTCGTGCGCCCGCTCGTCATCCGTCACATCGTCACCCGTCACATCGTCGCCGATGGCCTCATCGGCCTTCTTCTCGGGCTCATCGTGTCCGGATCGTGCGCCGACGGCCAAATCCCCCACATCAACTCCTCACTCCGTGCGATCGCCTGCCCCGGAACAGGGACAGGCCCACCACTCCCATAACGAGCAGAAGTTCCGCAGGGGTCGGGAGCCCGGGCAATCCGTTCAGATTGCGCGGGGCAACACTATGCGACAGACCGAGCGCGGGCTCGGAACTCGCACGCCCGTCCGGTACGGCGGCGAAGGTCTGTCGCTCCTCCAGGCTGCGCCAGTTCCCGACGGGCCAGGCGATCACGACGGCACGCCCCACGACCTGCTCCTCGGAGACGGTGCCGTGGTCCTTCTCGTCGAGGTGGAAGCGGGAGTCGGCCGAGTGGGAGCGGTGGTCGCCGAGGACGAAGATCCGGCCCTCCGGGACCTTCACCTCGAAGGGGATCGTGGACGGCTTGTTCCCGGGGTGCAGGTACGGCTCGTCCAGGGGTACGCCGTTGACGGTGAGCCGACCGTCCTTGTCGCAGCAGCGGACGGTGTCCCCTCCGACGGCGACGACCCGCTTGATGAGGTCGCGGTCGTCGGCGGAGGGCAGCAGTCCGATGAAGGTCAGGGCCTGCTTGACCTGCTTGATGCCGACAGGGTCCTCGGAGGCCGGCGCGGCCTCCTTCTGGAGCCAGTTGCCGGGGTCCTTGAAGACGACGACGTCGCCGCGCTGGGGCCGGGAGCCGAACCAGGGGGTGAGCTTGTCGACGAGGACCCGGTCGTCGATGCGGATCGTCTGCTCCATGGAGCCGGAGGGGATGACGAACGCCTGGACCAGGAAGGTCTTGAGGACGAGCGCGATGAGCACGGCGACGGTGACGAGGATGGGGATCTCGCGGATCGCGGAGCGCTGTCGGCGGCGCTTGACCTTGCGGGCGAGCCTGCGCCGCTCGGCCCGGCCCGGCAGCGGTGTGGTGCCGGGGCCCTGGGCGGACCCGCCCGGCGGACGGCCGCGGCTACCCACGGGGGCCTGTGCCGTGCCCGCCGACTGCTGCGGTCGGAGCCGTTGCCGGTACGGCGTCGAAGGCGCCCGTCCCGGGCACGGTGGACCAGCGGTCGAAGGGCCAGGCGATCCAGTCGGCGCGTCCGACGACCTTGTCGACGGGGACCATGCCGCCGCCGGGGCTGCCGAGGTGGTCGCGGGAGTCGCTGGACTCGCTCCGGTGGTCGCCCATCACCCAGAGCTTCCCCTCGGGGACGACGATGTCGAAGGGCACACGGGACGGCTGGTCGCCGAGCATCACGTACCGCTCCTCGACGGGGACGCCGTTGACGGTGAGCCGCCCGTCCTTGTCGCAGCAGACCACCCGGTCGCCGCCGACGCCGACGACCCGCTTCACGAAGTCGGTCTCGTCGGGTTCGGCGAAGCCGAGGGCGGCCGCGGCGTCGTGCAGGAGCCCGGTGAGCGGATTGCCGCCGACGTCCTCGCGTACGAAGGAGCCGGTGCCGTCGAAGACGACGACGTCACCCCGGCGCGGCTCGCTGCCGAAACGGTACGCCAGCTTGTTCACGAGGATCCGGTCGCCGACCTGGAGCGTCGGCTCCATCGAGCTGCTGGGGATCAGGAACGGCTGGATCACGAAGTGACTCAGGAGCAGCAGGAAGACCACGCATGCCGCGCCGAGCAGGCCCGTACGCCGCCAGGAAACGCGCGCGGAGCGCGACCCGTCCTCCGTGTCGGTGGAGGGGTCGCGCTCCGTGTGCTGTGCTTCGGTGTCCATCGGGGACAGAGCCTATCCGGCCCGTCTGTGCGAGGACCTCAAGCGTCGCGTGAGCGAAGAGCCGGGGCTCAGCGGTCGCGCTTCTCCTTGATCTTGGCAGCCTTGCCGCGCAGCTCACGCAGGTAGTAGAGCTTGGCGCGACGGACGTCACCGCGGGTGACGAGCTCGATCTTCTCGAAGATCGGGCTGTTCACCGGGAAGGTGCGCTCGACGCCGACGGAGAACGAGACCTTGCGGACCGTGAAGGTCTCGCTGACGCCCGCGCCCTGGCGGCGGATGACGACGCCCTTGAACTGCTGGATACGGGAGCGGTTGCCTTCGATGACGCGCACGTGGACGTTCACGGTGTCACCGGCGCGGAAGGCGGGGAGGTCGGAGCGGATGGAACCCGCGTTGACCTGGTCGAGCAGGGAGGCCATGGAGGTCTCTTTCCTCGCTGATGCCACAGGTCATCAGCGGTACGTTCGGATGTCTGGGGTGCCGTTCGTGCCTGGCGGGCGTCGTTCCCCCTGTGGCAGGGGCGCGCGCCGGACGGACGACAGCGGCTTATTCTTCCACGTCGGGGAGCTTGCGCCAAAATCGGCCACCGGGCTCGGGCGCCCACCCCATCATCGAGAGGACCTCGCGGTCCTTCTTGTCGAAGGCGGCCGGATCGCAGCGCTCGATGAGGTCGGGCCGGTTGGCGACGGTGCGCCGGAAGGCCTCGTCCCGCCGCCAGCGCGCGATCTTCCCGTGGTGCCCGCTGAGCAGGACGTCGGGAATGCCACGGCCGCGCCACTCGGGGGGCTTCGTGTAGACGGGCCCCTCCAGGAGGTTGGCCATGGCGCCGGGGGCGAAGGAGTCGTCGCGGTGGGACTCGGCGTTGCCGAGGACGCCGGGCAGGAGGCGGGCGACGGCCTCGGTGACGACGAGGACGGCGGCTTCTCCGCCGGCGAGGACGTAGTCGCCGATGGAGACCTCGTAGACCGGCATCCGGGTCGCGTACTCGTCCATGACACGGCGGTCGATGCCCTCGTAGCGGGCGGGCGTGAAGATCAGCCAGGGCCGCTCGGAGAGCTCGACGGCCAGCTCCTGGGTGAAGGGCCGGCCGCTGGGGGTCGGGACGACGAGGACCGGGCCGTGGGCGCCGGCCTCGTAGCCGTCGGCGAGCGTCTCGTCGAGCGCGTCGCCCCAGGGCTCGGTCTTCATGACCATGCCGGGGCCGCCACCGTACGGGGTGTCGTCGACCGTGTTGTGGCGGTCGTAGGTCCAGTCGCGCAGGTGGTGGACGTGGACGTCGAGCTGGCCCCGGGCGCGCGCCTTGCCCACGAGGGAGACGTTCAGCGGTTCGAGGTACTCGGGGAAGATCGTGACGACGTCGAGCCTCATGCGTCGTCACCCGATTCGTCGTCCTCGGCGTCGCGGGAGGAGGCGATCTCGGCGCGGTCGTCGATCAGGCCGGGCGGCGGGTCGATGACGGCCCGCTGCTCCTCCAGGTCGATCTCGGTGACGATCGACGAGACGAAGGGGATCATCAGCTCGGTGCCGTCGGGCCGCTCGACGATGAAGAGGTCCTGGGACGGCAGGTGGGAGATCTCGGTGATCCGGCCGATCTCGGTGCCGTCGGCGAGGACGACGTCGAGGTCCATGAGCTGGTGGTCGTAGTACTCGTCCTCCTCCTCCGGCAGCTCCTCGGGGTCGATCTCGGCGATGAGGAGGGTGTTGCGCAGGGCCTCGGCGGCGTTGCGGTCGCGGACGCCCTCGAAGCGCAGCAACAGCTTGCCGCTGTGGACCTTGCCGGACTCGATGGTCAGCGGCCCGGCGGAGGCCGGGTCGGTGAGCAGGACGGCGCCGGGGCCGAGCCTGAGCTCGGGCTCGTCGGTCCGCACCTCGACGGTGACCTCGCCCTTGATGCCGTGGGCGCGGCCGATCCGCGCGACTACCAACTGCACTGCTCCACACTCTCCTGTCACACAGCTCGTACGAGGAAAACGACAACGGGCCGGGGTGGGCTCTTCAGCCCTCCCCGGCCCGTGCCGGCACATCATTCAACCGATGCGGCCGACTTGTTCAGCGGACCTGGTCCACGTCGACGAGGTCGACCCGGATTCCACGGCCGCCGATGGCGCCCACGACGGTACGCAGCGCACGCGCGGTGCGGCCGTTACGGCCGATCACCTTGCCGAGGTCGTCGGGGTGCACCCGGACCTCAAGCACGCGGCCACGGCGCAGGTTGCGCGAGGCGACCTGCACATCGTCGGGGTTGTCGACGATGCCCTTCACGAGGTGCTCGAGAGCCTCCTCGAGCATGCTCAGGCCTCGGTCGACTCGGTCGACGCGGCCTCGGCCTCGTCAGCCTTCTTGTCGGCCTTCTTGGCCTTGGGGGTGATGGCCTCACCCTTGTCGTCGCCGCCCTCGAGGGCCTTCGCGAACTCGTCGAACGACGCGCGCTTCGCCTCCTTGGTGGCGGGGACGAGCAGCGCCTTCTCGGGGGCCGGGAGGCCCTTGGCCTTCTGCCAGTCGCCCGTGAGCTTCAGGATGGCGAGGACGGGCTCGGTCGGCTGGGCGCCGACAGACAGCCAGTACTGCGCACGCTCGGAGTCGACCTCGATACGCGACGGGTTGTACGTCGGGTGGTAGAGGCCGATCTCCTCGATCGCGCGACCGTCGCGGCGGGTGCGCGAGTCGGCGACGACGATGCGGTAGTGCGGCTGGCGGATCTTACCGAGGCGCTTGAGCTTGATCTTGACTGCCACTGGAGTGGTGTCTCCTGGTCTTGACGTGGTTGGGCACTTTGAGATGCCACGTGGGGTTGCGGTACTCGGATGCCCGATGGACGCGTCAGCCGGAGGAGAGAGGGGTCCTATGCGACTGTCGAGTACAGCTGTCCATTGTGCCACACGCCGCCGGCTCAGCTGGCGGCGCCCACCGTCTCGGGAATGCGGAAGGGTTTGCCGCAGCCGCCGCAGACGATCGGGGCCTGGGCCAGCACGGACGGCACCACGCGGACGTTCCGTCCGCAGTCGCAGACGGCCTTGACGCGGACGCCGCCGCCGGAGGAGCCGTGCCGGGCGGCCGGTCCGCGGAAGGAGCGCTTCGTGTCGGCCGCGGTCGCGACGGTGTGGGCCTTGAGGGCCCGCTGGAGGCGCTCGATGGTCGGGCGGTACCGCCGCCGTGCCTCCGGGTTGAGCGTGACCAGGGAGAAGCCGCTGCTGGCGTGTGGCTCCTCGGGGTGGTCGAGCCCCATCTCCTCGGCGATCGCGAGGAATCTGCGGTTGTGGTAGCGGCCGGCGCGTGAGGTGTCGCGGACCCCTCGCGCGGCGGCGATGCCGTGGACTGCCTCGTGGAGCAGTCGCTCGAAGGAGAGCTCGGCGCCGCAGGCGGACGAGGACTCTCCGATCAGGGACTCGGGCGCGGCAAGATCGGGCAGCTCGGGGTGGTGCCGCTGAATGTCGGCCCACGCCTGTGCCAGCTCTGCGGCGAGAACAGGTGGTGTCGTGCTCACGTCGTGTACAACGAGCCGATGTGCCCCCGGGTTCCATTCCGGGGCATCCCAAATATTTTGCACTTACCCGTCAGTTGCCATTGATGCGTCCTGACGAGGGCCAGTGCGCCGATCTGCGGAGAAGCCGCGCAGGAGGCGTCAAGCCGGTGCGTAGTGACGCATACGCCCCGGCGCGTAGCCGTGGTGCGCACGCCCCCGTGAGGGGCTCCCGGGACGTCCTGGGACAGGCGCGGGAATCGTTGCAGGGACATTACCGGGTCGGCGCACGCGGGCGCGCACCGACCCTCCCCCGGGCGAATCGGTGCGGTGCCAGCACTGGACGCGGCCGGGGTTGCGCAGTTCCCTGACTACGGGGGGCTGTCGTCCAGGCACGGATTGGGGCTCTTTCCATGACACCTACGCTCGTCCCGCACCACCCCGCGCGTGACTGGGCCGAGATCCAGGAACGCATGCTCGTCCCGCTCTACGAGGCGGTGTACGACCGCGTCGGTGTGGGTGCGCGCTCCCGCCTGCTCGGCCTCGGCTCGGGCACCGGCCTGGCCCTGCTGATGGCGGCGGCGCGGGGCGCGCGGGTGGCCGGCGTGGACCGGGACCACGCGCGCGTGGAGCTGGCCAGGGAGCGCCTCCCGGAGGACGTACCGGTCGCGAAGGACGCGGCGGACGTACCGGCGGGCGACCTCCCGTACGACGTGATCACGGCCTTCCACGCGACGGACGGACTGCTTCCCGAGCTCGCGGCACTCACCCGTACGGCGCAATCGGACGCGGTGGTCGTCCTCGCGGGGTGGGGGCCGCCGGAGCGGTGCGCCACTGAGCCGGTGCTGCGGGTCGCGGACCGGCTCGCGGACCGTGCGCCGTCGGTACGGGCCGACCTCGACGGTCTGGTGGCCGGGTCGGGGCTCCGGCCGGCCGGTTCGGGGCGGGTCGCGTGCCCCTTCGGGTACGCCGACGGGGCCAGCGCCGTGCGCGGCCTGCTGTCGACGGGCGCGTTCGACGAGGCCGTGCGGGCGACCGAGCTCTCCCAGGTGGAGAAGGAGATCGAGGAGGCGCTCGCCCCGTACGTCCGGGCGGACGGGACGGTGTGGATGCCGAACGTCTTCCGGTACGTGCTCGCACGGGTGCCGTAGGCGCCCCGTACGCAGGTCAGTCCTCTTCCCGGCCCGGGCGGGTGATGCCGGCCGCGCGGTACGCCGCTTCCTCCTCCAGGGTCTCGTTCGCGAGGAGGGCGGCGGCCAGGGCGTCGAGCTGCGGGCGGTGGTCGTGGAGCTGCCGTACGGCGCTCTCGTAGCACTCGTCGACGATCCGTCGCATCTCGTGTTCGACCGCGTCGAGCGTGGCGGGCGCCGCCGAGAGACCGTAGGCCTGTTGGACGTCGCCGGGGATGGCGGTCAGCCTGCCGACCCGTTCGCTCATGCCCCACCGGCCCACCATGCCCCGGGCGATGTTGGTGACCTGCTCCAGGTCGCTCTCGGCGCCCGTCGTGATCGTGTCGAAGACGACGCGCTCCGCCGCCATCCCGCCCAGCGCGCCGATGATCCGGCCGCGCAGGTACTCCTCCGTGTAGGCGTACCTGTCGGCGTCGGGCGTCGAGAGGGTGACGCCGAGGGCCCGGCCGCGCGGCACGATGGTGATCTTGCGGACCGGGTCGGCGCCCGGCTGGAGCATGCCGAGCAGGGCGTGCCCGCTCTCGTGGTAAGCGGTCCGGCGCCGCTCCTCCTCCGGCATCACCAGGGGCCGTTCGGCGCCGAGCTGGACCTTCTCCAGGGCGTCGGAGAGGTCCGACTGGGTGACGGCCTTCTGGTCGCGCTTGACCGCGAGGAGGGCGGCCTCGTTGGCGAGGTTGGCGAGTTCGGCGCCGGTCATGCCCGGCGTCGTCCGGGCCACGTGCTCCAGGTCGACGTCCTTGGCGAGCGGGATCTCCCGGGTGTGGATCTTCAGGATGGCCTCGCGTCCGCCCCGGTCGGGCGGGTTGACGTGGACGATCCGGTCGAAGCGGCCGGGCCGGGTGAGAGCGGGGTCGAGGACGTCGGCGCGGTTGGTGGCGGCGAGGACGATGACGCCCTCGGAGCCGGTGAAGCCGTCCATCTCGGTGAGGATCTGGTTGAGGGTCTGCTCGCGCTCGTCGTGGCCGCCCATGCCGGAGCCGCCGCCCCGGGCGCGGCCGATGGTGTCGATCTCGTCGATGAAGATGATCGCCGGGGCGACCTTGCGGGCCTCGGCGAAGAGCTCCCGGACCCGGGAGGCGCCGACGCCGACGATCATCTCGATGAACTCGGAGGCGGAGGCGGAGAAGAAGGGCACTCCGGCCTCGCCGGCGACGGCTCGGGCGAGAAGGGTCTTGCCGGTGCCGGGAGGGCCGGCGAGGAGCACGCCGCGGGGCATCCTGGCGCCCATGTCGCGGTAGGCCTGCGGGTTCTTGAGGAAGTCGACGACGTCGTTGAGCTCGCCCTCGACCTCGTCGATGCCGGCGACGTCCTCGAAGGTGGTGCGCTTGGCACCGGCCTCCAGCTCGACGGGTTTGGGCGGGGTCTTGCGGCCGAGCATGCCGCCCGCGCCGCCCATGCCCGAGCTCATCCGGCGGGCGATGAACACCCACAGCACGACGAGCAGCAGCATCGGGGCGAGCGAGATGAGGAGGTTGACGAGGAAGCTGCGTTCCTTGACGACCGGTTCGGCGGTGACGGTGACGTTCTGCTTGGTCAGCTGCGCCCACAGGTCGTCGTCGGCGAAGGCGGGCCGCTGGGTGGTGAACTTGGTGTAGTCGCCCTTGCCGTCGGGGACGGGCTGCTTGTTCTTCAGCTGCCCCTGGATCGCGTCGCCCTTGGAGTAGATCTTCGTGACGTTCCCGGCGGCGACCTGCTTGTCGAACTCGGTGTACGAGATCGTCGGCCCGTCGCCCTCGTTGAAGAACGACAGGACGATGTTGGCGAGCAGGTACACGACGAGCGCGGTGAGGATGAGCCCGCCCCAGCCACCCGGCATCTTCTTCCGCTTCGCCGGCGGCGACGGGGCCCCTTCCGAGCGCCAGGGCTGATCGGTCCGGTCGCGCGGGGGTACGGGGTTGGCCACGTGACTCTCCTCGGGGCGGCAGTGGCCCCAGTATCGAAGAGCGGGATGAACCCGGCATCGCGGGCGGGCCGGAGGAGTGAAAAGGGGCCCGGGGCGGTTTCGTACCGCTCCGGGCCCCTCGTCAGGCTTCGGTCGGCCCGAGCCTCGGGCTTCGCTCCACCTCAGTCTCGGCCTCAGCCCATGAACTTCTTGAACTCGTCCGGGAGCTCGAAGTCCTTCGGGCTCTGGCCCGCCGCCGGGAGACCGAAGGCGCCGCCCTGCTGCGCCTGCTCGCGGCGCTCGGCCTCGGCCTGCTCCTCGGCCTTCCGCTTCATCGGGTTGCCGCTCTTGCGCTTGCCCTTGGCCTGCTTGACCTGCTTCTTCTGCCGGCCGGGGCCGCCACCCATGCCGGGCATGCCGGGCATCCCCGGCATGCCGCCGCCCTGGGCCATGCGGGACATCATCTTGCGGGCCTCGAAGAACCGCTCGACCAGGCCCTTCACGGCGCTGACCTCGACGCCCGAACCCTTGGCGATACGGGCGCGGCGGGAGCCGTTGATGATGGTCGGGTCGTGGCGCTCGGCCGGGGTCATCGACTTGATGATGGCGGCCGTGCGGTCGACGTCCCGCTCGTCGATGTTGGCGATCTGCTCCTTCATCTGGCCCATGCCGGGCAGCATGCCGAGCAGCTTGGAGATGGAGCCCATCTTGCGGACCTGCTCCATCTGCGCCAGGAAGTCGTCGAGCGTGAAGTCCTGGCCCTTCTTCGACGCGAGCTTCGAGGCCATCTTGGCGGCCTCGTCCTCGTCGAAGGTCTGCTGGGCCTTCTCGATGAGGGAGAGCATGTCGCCCATGCCGAGGATGCGCGACGCCATGCGGTCCGGGTGGAACGCGTCGAAGTCGTCGAGCTTCTCGCCGTTGGAGGCGAACATGATCTGCTTGCCGGTGACGTGCGCGATGGAGAGCGCGGCACCACCGCGGGCGTCGCCGTCGAGCTTGGAGAGCACGACGCCGTCGAAGCCGACGCCGTCACGGAAGGCCTCGGCGGTGTTGACCGCGTCCTGACCGATCATGGCGTCGACGACGAAGAGGACCTCGTCGGGGCTGACGGCGTCGCGGATGTCCGCGGCCTGCTGCATCAGCTCCTGGTCGATGCCGAGGCGGCCGGCGGTGTCGACGACGACCACGTCGTACATCTTGGTCCGCGCGTACTCGATCGAGTCCTTCGCGACCTGGACCGGGTCACCGACGCCGTTGCCCGGCTGCGGGCCGTAGAAGGCCACGCCCGCGCGGTCGGCGACGACGGAGAGCTGGTTGACGGCGTTGGGGCGCTGGAGGTCGCAGGCGACGAGCAGCGGGGAGTGGCCCTGGCTCTTGAGCCAGACGCCGAGCTTTCCGGCGAGGGTGGTCTTACCGGCACCCTGGAGACCGGCGAGCATGATCACCGTCGGCGCGGTCTTCGCGAACCGCAGGCGCCGGGTCTCGCCACCGAGGATGGCGATGAGCTCCTCGTTGACGATCTTGATGACCTGCTGGGCCGGGTTCAGGGCCTGCGAGACCTCGATCCCGAGGGCGCGCTCCTTGACCTGCTTGATGAAGGACCGGACGACCGGCAGGGCGACATCCGCTTCGAGCAGCGCGATACGGATCTCGCGCGCGGTGGCGTCGATGTCCGCCTCGGACAGACGGCCCTTGCCGCGGAGGTTCTTGAAGGTCGCTGCAAGGCGGTCGGAGAGGGTATCGAACACGGCGGTCGCGGATCCTCAGGTGTCGGGGGCGGTCGGATTGCCCTCCAGGGTATCGGGCCGCTCGGAGGATGTGCCCCCGCCCACCGGATCCGGTGGGCGGGAACGGGTCGGTCACGGTGTCACCGCAGTGCCGCCTCCAGGGTGCGGGCGAGGTCGATCGCCTCCTCGTCCGGGAGCAGGGACCCGTCCGGACGGGTCACGTAGAGGGTGTCGACGGCGTTGGCTCCGAGCGTGGAGACATGGGCGCTGCGGACCCGTACCGCCGCGCCCTCCAGCGCACGGCCGATGCGGTGCAGCAGGCCGGGGGCGTCCTGGGCGCGGACCTCGATCACGGTGGCGAGGCGGGAGTCGGCGGCGGCGACGGTGACACGGGGCGGCGGGGCGGTGAGGCCCCGCCGGCGCGGGTAGGCCGCCTCGCGCTCGGCGAGCCGGGCGGGGATGTCGAGGGAGCCTTCGAGGGCCCGGACGAGGTCGGCGCGGAGGCGGGCGGCCTCGGGCAGGGAGCCGTACTCGGCCGCGACACGCCAGTCGAGCACGAGTACGGCGCCGGAGCCCGCGCCGATCCCGGTGGGGAGGTCGACGGCGCGGAGCTCGGCGGCGCGGACGGTGAGCCGGTGGAGGGCGAGGACGCCGGCGACGGCGGGGAGGACGCCGGGCCGGTCGGGGAGGGCGATGAGGAGTTCGACGCCGACGGGCTCGGGTTCCTCCGGTTCCGCGACGACCGGTTCGGTACGCAGGGTGAGGACGGGCTCGCCGGTGCGCAGGGCCTCGATCGCGAGGCGTTCCTGCTCGGCGCTGGGGGCGGCGGCCTCGGGGTCGGGGAGGGGCTCCCCCGCGAGGACGCCGGCGACCCGTTTGACCAGGTCGGCGACGAGGGAGGCCCGCCAGGAGGACCAGGCGGCGGGGCCGGTGGCGAGGGCGTCGGCCTCGGTGAGGGCGTGGAGCAGCTCCAGGGTGCCGAGGGTGCCGACGGCGTCGGCGACGGACTGCACGGTGGCGGGGTCGTCGAGGTCGCGCCGGGTCGCGGTCTCGACGAGGAGCAGGTGGTGACGGACGGCGGTGGCGATGATGCCGGTGTCCGTGCGGTCGAATCCGATGCGCGCGGCGAGGTCGCGGGCGATGGTCTCGCCGGCGACGGAGTGGTCACCGGGCCAGCCCTTGCCGATGTCGTGGAGGAGGGCGGCGACGAGGAGGAGGTCGGGGCGGCCGACGCGGCGGGTCAGCGAGGCGGCGCGTACGGCGGTCTCGACGAGGTGGCGGTCGACGGTCCAGGTGTGGACGGGGTTGCGCTGGGGGCGGCACCGTACGCGCTCCCAGTCGGGGAGCAGGCGGGTGATGATCCCTTCGGCCTCCAGGGCCTCCCAGACGGGCACGGTCGACTCCCCCGCGCCGAGGAGCGTGACGAGCTCCTCGCGGGCCTCGGCGGGCCATGGCACGGGCAGGGGTTTGGCGGCGGCCGCGAGGCGGCGTACGGCGTGCAGGGAGATCGGCAGGCCGGACTGGGCGGCGGCCGCGGCGGCCCGCAGGGGCAGGACGGCGTCGCGTTCGGGTTTGGCGGTGAGGGCGAGGACGACCTCGCCGTCCATCTCGACGACGCCCTCGGTGAGGGGCGTGCGCTCGACGGGCGGCTTCGCACCGCCCGCCCGGCCGCCGAGGAGGGACCGCAGCCGGGGCCGGGCCGAGCGGGCCTTGAGGACGCGGTTGACCTCGCGCCAGGTGACGTCGGTGGCGTACGAGATGATCCGCGCGGCCTCGTACACCTCGCGGAGCAGGGTGTCGGCGTCGAGGAGGCCGAGTTCCTGGGCGACCGCGTCCTGTTCCTGGAGGGCGAGCCGGTCGGTGGCCCGGCCGGTCGCGAGGTGCAGGGCGTCGCGGGCGTCGAGGAGACGGCGCCTGGCGCCGTCGAGGCCCTCGCGGGGGGCGTCGGCCAGCCAGGAGGCGGCGACCGCGCGGAGCACCTGGGCGTCGCGCAGTCCGCCCCTCGCCTCCTTGAGGTCGGGTTCGAGGAGGAACTGGAGCTCCCCCATGCGGTCGGCGCGCTCGCGGCAGAGTTCGTCGAGCTCGGGGAGGCGCCGGGGCGCCTGGTTGCGCCAGTCGGCGAGGACCGTGGTGCGCAGGGCGGCGACGAGGGCGGTGTCCCCGGCGACGTGCCGGGCGTCGAGGAGGCCGAGCTGGACCTTGAGGTCCTCGCCGGCGGTGGTGCGGGCCTCGGCGGGCGTGCGGACGGAGTGGTCGAGAGCCAGTCCGAGGTCCCAGACGGGGTACCAGATCCGGTCGGCGAGGGCGGCGACGGCGGCCTTGTCGGCGCTGCCGTCGTGGAGCAGGAGGAGGTCGAGGTCGCTGCGCGGGGAGAGCTCGGCGCGCCCGTAGCCGCCGACGGCGACGAGGGCGGTCCCGCGGGGCGGTGCGGCGGCGGCGAAGAGGCCGGCCAGCCAGTCGTCGGTGAGCCGGGCGAGGGCGGCACGGCGCGGCGGCCCGGACCGCTCCTTCTCGTGGAGGAGGAGCAGCCGGGCCGCCGCGTAACCGCCGGGTCCCGAATCTTCGTTCTGCGTACGCGCTTCGAGGCTCGTCACCCGGCGGCTCCTTCGTGTGCTTACAGTGCGTCCGGACCGCGCTCGCCGGTGCGGACCCGTACGGCGGTCTCGACCGGCACGCTCCACACCTTGCCGTCTCCGATCTTGCCGGTTCGGGCGGCCTTCACGACGACGTCGATGAGCTGTTCGGCGTCCTCGTCCTCGACGAGGACCTCGATGCGGATCTTGGGGACGAGGTCGACGGTGTACTCGGCGCCCCGGTAGACCTCGGTGTGGCCGCGCTGGCGTCCGTATCCGCTGGCCTCGGTGACCGTGAGGCCGTGGACGCCGAAGGCCTGGAGGGCCTCCTTGATCTCGTCGAGCCGGTGCGGCTTGACGACCGCGGTGATGAGCTTCATGCGTCCACCTTCTTGTTCTCCGTGACGGCCGGGGCGGGGGCGGCGGTGGAGCGCGAGGACGCGCCGCCGCCGGCTCCGCTGAAGTCGTACGCGGTCTCGGCGTGCTCGACCTGGTCGATGCCGGAGACCTCGTCGTCCTCGCTGACCCGCATCCCCATCGTCTTGTCGATGATCAGGGCGAGGATCGCGGAGGCGATCAGAGAGTAGGCGAGGACGGCGAAGACTCCGACGGCCTGCTTGCCGAGCTGGTCGAGGCCGCCGCCGTAGAAGAGGCCCTTGGCGTCGGACTGGACGCCGCCGGTGGCGAAGAAGCCGACGAGGAGGGAGCCGATGACACCGCCGACGAGGTGGACGCCGATGACGTCGAGGGAGTCGTCGTAGCCGAACTTGTACTTGAGGCCGACGGCCATGGCGCAGAGGAGACCGGCGATGGCGCCGACGGCGATCGCGCCGAGCGGGCTGACGGCACCGCCGGCCGGGGTGATGGCGACGAGGCCGGCGACCGCGCCGGAGGCGGCACCGAGGGTGGTGAAGGAGCCGTGGCGGATCTTCTCGTAGGCGAGCCAGGCGAGCATGGCGGCGGCGGTGGCGACCTGGGTGTTGACGAACATCACGGCGCCGACGCCGTCGTCGTTGCCGAGCCACGAGCCGGCGTTGAAGCCGAACCAGCCGAACCAGAGGAGACCGGCGCCCAGCATGACCAGCGGGAGGCTGTGCGGGCGCATCGGGTCCTTCTTGAAGCCGACGCGCTTGCCGATGACGAGGATCACGCCGAGGGCCGCGGCACCGGCGTTGATGTGGACGGCGGTGCCGCCCGCGAAGTCGATGACGCCCATCTCGAAGAGCCAGCCGCCGGAGCCCCAGACCCAGTGGGCGACGGGGAAGTAGACGATGGTGACCCAGAGGGTGATGAAGAGGGCCCAGGCGGTGAACTTGACGCGGTCGGCCAGGGCGCCGCTGATCAGGGCGGGCGTGAGGATGGCGAACATCAGCTGGAAGACGGCGAAGACGTACACCGGGATGGTGTAGCCGTCCCACAGCTCGGTGACGCCGATGCCGCTGAGGCCGACGTACTCGGAGGACCAGCCGATGATCGATCCGGAGTCGGTGCCGAAGGCGAGGCTGAAGCCGTAGAGCACCCAGAGGATCGTGACGATCCCGAGGCTGATGAAGCTCATCATCAGCATGTTCAGGGTGGACTTGACGCGGACCATGCCTCCGTAGAAGAAGGCGAGTGCCGGGGTCATCAGCATGACCAGGGCGGAGCAGATGAGCATGAACCCGGTGTTGGCGGCGGACAGCTCGGGGGCGTCTGCTGCCAGGGTCGTGATGGCTGGTGCCATCGGCGTCTCCTCGTCGTCGGTACGGCCTGTGCGGGGCGGGGCCGGAGAGAGCGGCCGGCCGCGAGGGGCGTGGCCGGTTATGGGCCAGAGATTCGCGCAGCGCGGTTTCCGTCGATGCCGCACGATGTTTCGCGACGGTGACGAAGGGGTGTGGCGTGTTACGCGGCCGTGAACGGCCGGATCACGCCCGGATCCCGGGCGCACGCTCCCGGGATCGGCGTCCGGGAACACAGAACCGGCCGCGTCGGGCGTCCGTGTGACCTTGCGGCGGGGGAGCCGAGTCGGGCAGTACGGGACGTCCGGCGCGGCCGGGGTCCTGGGAGGTCCTGGGGAGGGTCCTGGGCGGGGTCAGACCGCCTCGGCGGCCTCCGGCAGGAGCTGGGTGAGCCGGTCGGTGAGCTGGACGACCTCGGCGACGTCGCTGTAGTTGCGGGCGGCGTGGTCGACGGTCTTGCGGAGCCGGGTGTTGACGCGCTCGGAGCGGATGCTCCGGGCGACGCCGAGGGCCTTCTCGGCGAGGACGACGGACTGCTCGGGCTCGCGCTTGAGGAGGTGGACGGTGGCCATCCCGATCAGGTTGAGCGCGTACGACCGCTGGTGGTCGGGGTCCTTCTCGAAGAGCTCGACAGCCCGCTCCATGACGGGTTCGGCGAGGGAGGCGTAGGTCGGGGAGCGGCCGGCGACATAGGCGAGGTCGCGGTAGGAGTGGGAGTTCTCGCCGTTGAGTTCGGCCTCCGAGAAGAAGCCGATCCAGTCGGGCTCGGGCTCGCCGTCGAGGCCGACGTCGGAGAAGGTGTCCTCGGCCATCCGGACGGCCCGCTTGCACTTGGAGGGCTGGCCCATGTTGGCGTAGGCGCGGGCCTCCATCGCATACAGCATGGCCTGGGTGCGGGGGGTGGCGCAGTCACGGCTGCCGTACTGGGCGAGGTGGATGAGTTCCAGGGCGTCGTCGGGCCGGCCGAGGTGGATCATCTGACGGCTCATGGAGGACAGGATGTACGAGCCGAGGGGCTTGTCCCCGGCCTCCTTGGCGGCGTGCAGCGCGAGCACGAAGTACTTCTGGGCGGTGGGCTGGAGGCCCACGTCGTAGCTCATCCAGCCGGCGAGTTCGGCGAGTTCGGCGGCGCAGGTGAAGAGGCGCTTGGCGGTCGCGGCGGGCTGGGGCTCCTGGAGGAGGTCGGTGACCTCGTGGAGCTGTCCGACGACGGCCTTGCGGCGCAGTCCCCCGCCGCACTGGGCGTCCCACTTGCGGAACATGGCGGTGGTGGATTCGAGGAGGTCGAGCTCGATGTCGGAGAGCCGGTTGGGGCGGCGGCTCTCGGCCGGGGACTCGGGGCGCTCGATGTCCGTGACCGGGGTGGGGACGAGCCAGCGCTGCATCGGCTCGATGAGGGCGGGTCCGGCGGCGAGCGAGAGCGAGGAGCCGAGGAAGCCGCGCCGGGCGAGCATGAGGTCGCTGCGGGAGAACTCGCTGAGCAGGGCGACGGTCTGGGGTCCGGCCCAGGGCAGGTCCACGCCGGAGACGGACGGGGACTGGTGGGCGGTGCGCAGGCCGAGGTCCTCGACGGCGACGACGGAGCCGAAGCGCTCGGAGAACAGCTCGGAGAGGATCCTCGGAATGGGCTCGCGGGGCTGCTCGCCGTCGAGCCAGCGGCGGACCCGCGAGGTGTCCGTGGAGATGTGGTGCGCGCCCATCTGGCGCGCCCTGCGGTTCACCTGCCGTGCCAGTTCGCCCTTGGACCAGCCGCTGCGCACGAACCACGAGCCCAGCTGCTCGTTCGGGCGCTTGCCGGCAGTCGTACCGTCTGCGCCGTTGCCGCCCACTGGAACGCCCCCATCCACCTGATTGCCTGTCATGCGAACCCCTATCAGAATGCCGCCTCACACGGCCGCTCGTCCGGGGTTCTCACTCCTTCGAACTGGAAACCGGGTTGCCTCCGGCATACCCGTGCGCGCGAGCGGCCCCGGGGTTCGAGTACCGAAAGTAATCCTACGATCACCCGTCCCGTGAGGGCGATTCAAGAAACGCCACCATTCGCCACCCCTTCGAATGAACTCGCCACGCGCCGGACGCGATTCACTTGACATGCGACGAACCGGAGTACGGCGGACGGATGCGCGGAGAGGCGCGCGCGACGGACCGCACCACCCCGCCCACGACCGCACGCCACATACGGCGACGGACCGTGACCAAAGGTGACGACGGCGCTCCGGGTCGTAACCACCGGCGCGTTCGACCCGTTGGAGGGGGCATGGGCTTCACGATCGGCGGCATTCGTGAGATGCGGTCCGGCTCGCGCCGCCGCGTACGCACCACGGAGTGCACAGCGGTGGCCGAGTACACAGGACTGTGGGGCTGGGACGTGGTCCCCGGGGCACGGGCGGCGTCCGGCCGTTGCTCCTGCGGGGATCCGGCGTGCGCGGCTCCGGGAGCGCACCCCCTCTCCTTCGCCGAACCGGTGCCGGCGGGCGCCGGTCTCGACGACGCGACGAAGGCGTGGGCGGAGTACCCGGGCGCGGCGCTGATGCTTCCGGTGGGCCGGGCCTTCGACGTGATCGAGGTCGCCGAGGCGGCGGGCCGGCGGGCGCTCGTCCGGCTGGAGCGCATGGGGCTCCCGCTGGGCCCGGTGTGCGCGACCCCGACGGGCCGGGCGCGGTTCTTCGTGGCCCCGGGCGCGGCGGCCGAGCTGCCGCGGCTGCTGTACCGGATGGGCTGGGACGACGCCGATCTGGACCTGCACTGCCTGGGGCCCGGCGCCCACATCACCGCTCCCCCGTCGGACCTGGGCGGGCTCGGGCCGGTGCGCTGGCTGCGGCCGCCGACGCTGGACACGGCGGGTGCGCCGCCGGAGGCGCGGCTGCTGCTCGGGACGCTGGCGTACATCTGTCACCGGACGCACTTCTGAGCCTCCGACATGCGTGAGGGCCCCCGCCGGAGTACGGCGGGGGCCCTCACGCGTCCATGGCCGGCGCGGAAGTCGGTCAGTCGCCGATCAGGGCGTCGACGAAGGCGCCCGGCTCGAACGGGGCCAGGTCGTCGGGGCCCTCGCCCAGGCCGACCAGCTTGACCGGGACGCCCAGCTCGCGCTGGACGGCGACGACGATGCCGCCCTTGGCGGTGCCGTCGAGCTTGGTCAGGACGATGCCGGTGATGTCGACGACCTCGGCGAAGACACGGGCCTGGATGAGGCCGTTCTGGCCGGTGGTGGCGTCGAGGACGAGCAGGATCTCGTCGAGCGGGCCGTGCTTCTCGACGACGCGCTTGACCTTGCCGAGCTCGTCCATGAGGCCGGTCTTGGTGTGGAGGCGGCCGGCGGTGTCGATGAGGACGACGTCGGCGCCCTCGGCGATGCCCTCCTTGACCGCGTCGAAGGCGATCGACGCCGGGTCGCCACCCTCGGGGCCGCGCACGGTGCGGGCGCCGACGCGCTCGCCCCAGGTCTGGAGCTGGTCGGCGGCGGCGGCACGGAAGGTGTCGGCGGCGCCGAGGACGACGGACTTGCCGTCGGCGACCAGGACGCGGGCCAGCTTGCCGGTGGTGGTGGTCTTGCCGGTGCCGTTGACGCCTACGACCATGACCACGCCCGGCACGTCCGAGGGGCTCTCGGTGTGCACGGTGCGGTCGAGGTCGGGGCCGAGGAGGGCGACGAGCTCCTCGCGGAGCAGGCCGCGCAGCTCGTCGGGGGTGCGGGTGCCGAGCACCTTGACCCGCTCGCGCAGCCGCTCGACGAGCTCCTGCGTGGGGGCGACGCCGACGTCCGCCGTGAGAAGGGTCTCCTCGATCTCCTCCCAGGTGTCCTCGTCGAGGTGCTCGCGGGACAGGAGCGTCAGGAGCCCCTTGCCGAGCGAGTTCTGGGAGCGGGCGAGCCGGGCACGGAGCCGTACGAGACGGCCGGCGGTCGGCTCCGGGACCTCGATCTCGGGGGCCTCGGGCGCGGCGACGACGGGGTCCTCGACGGCGGCCGGCGTCTCGGCGGCCTCCTCGGTGGGGAGCTCGACCTCCTCGACCGTGCGGCGTGGTTCCTCCCGCGGCGTCTCCGCCTCCTCGCCGACGTGCGGTTCGGCGGGCGGAGCGGTGATGGTCGGCGTGGTGGACGGCGGCTCGGCGGGCGGCAGCTGCTTCTTCTTGCGGCCGCTGATCACGAGCCCGCTCGTCACGGCGACCACGACGACCAGAGCGATGACTACAGCAAGGATGAGTTCCATAACCCGACCAGTATCGGCCACGAGGGGCACAAAGGCGGAGCACGTAACCTAGATGGCTCCCCCACCTGTTTACGGAGTACCCCCATGCCCCACGACGCCTCCGAAGCCGTAGGCGCGACGCACGACGGCGCGATGGAGACCCGCGGTCTCGAGCCCGTCCCCGACGCCGAGCGGACCGGCCGGGTCCGCGAGCTCTTCCCGACGTGGGTCGCGGCCAACATCAGTGTGCTGCTGCTCACGATGGGCGCCGGCCTGATCGTCTTCAACGGCCTGAACTTCTGGCAGGTCCTGACCGTGGCGATCGCCGCGCCCGTGCTCTCGTACGGGATCGTCGGCCTGATCTCGATCGCGGGGAAGCGCGGCGGCGCGCCGGGCATGGCGCTGTCGCGGGCCGTCTTCGGTCAGCGCGGAAACCTTTTTCCCGGTGCACTGATCTGGGTCGCCCGCTGGGGCTGGGAGACCATCAACGCGGTGACCGGCGCCTACGCGGTGCTGACCGTGCTCGACCTGCTCTTCGGCGTGAAGTCGAACACGCTCCTCATCGTGGTGACGCTGCTGCTCTTCGTCACCTGCACCTTCCTGGTCTCGGGTCTCGGGATCAACGCGCTGCGGGTGTGCAGCAAGTGGTCCACGTACCTCTTCGGCGCCTTCTCCGTCCTCGTCCTGGTCTATCTGGTGGCGAACACCGACTGGTCCGCGGTCTTCGACAAGCCGGCCGGCTCGACCGCGATGATGGTCGCGGGCATCGGCACGATCGCGGCCGGCGGCATCAGCTGGGTCCCGTCGGGGCCCGACTTCACCCGCTACCTGCCCCGCACGGCCTCCTCGAAGGCGATGGTCGGTTCGACGGTCGGCGGCGCCGGGATCGTGGTCCTGCCGATGGTGCTGATGGGCGCGGTCATGGCCGTGTCGACGCCGGACCTGGCCTCGGCGCAGGACCCGGTCTCCTTCATCGGCGAGCTGCTCCCGACGTGGATCTCCGTGCCGTACCTGGTGATCGCGCTGCTCGGGATGCTGCTGATCAACTCGATGTCGATGTACTCGGCCGGCTTCACGGCGCAGACCCTGGGCATCAAGGTGTCGCGCGCGGCGGCGGTCAGCGTGAACGCCGTGATCAGCCTGGTCTTCGGCTTCCTGCTGATGGTGGTGGCGACCAGCTTCATCGGTTCGTTCATCTCCTTCCTCACCCTGCTCGCGGTGGCGTTCTCGGCGTGGATCGGGGTCTTCGGCGTGGACATGCTGCGGCGCAGGACGTACGACGCGGTGGCGCTGATGGACACCACCAGGACCAGCGCCTACTGGTACCGGGGCGGTTTCGCCTGGCAGGCGATGACGGCGTGGGCCGTGGCGCTGCTCGTGGGCCTGCTGTTCACGAAGGTCGACTGGTTCTCGGGTCCGCTCGCCTCGTCGTGGATCGGTGAGAACGGTCTGGGCTGGGCGGCGACGATCGTGGTGGCGGGCGTGCTGTACGCCGTGCTGCCGCGGACGGCCGAGAAGGCTCCGGCGGCGCCGATCGAGGTCCGCGAGACCGTTTCCATCTGACGCTACGTCAGATAACGTCCCCCTTCGCCGGTATCCCACCCGCGGAGGGGGACTTTCCATGCCGTTCAGCGTCGTACGGTTCAACCTCGTCGATCCCCGCGCGACCCCCGAATCCCTTTCGGCCCGCTACCGGGCCGCCGTCGAGATGGCCGCCCACGCCGACGCGCACGGGGTCGACACGGTCCAGACCGAGGAGCACCACGGCGTCGCGAACAACTGGCTGCCCTCCCCCTTCGCGTTCGCGGGCGCGGTCTTCGGGGCGACGAAGCGGATCGCGGTGACCGTCTCGGCGATCATCGGGCCGCTGCACGACCCGCTGCGGCTCGCGGAGGACATCGCGGTCCTGGACCTGCTGAGCGGGGGTCGCCTCGTGACGGTGGCCGGCATCGGCTACCGGCCGGAGGAGTACGAGGAGCGCGGGGTCGACTGGGGCCGGCGAGGGAAGCTCCAGGACCTGCTCCTGGAGACCCTCCTGACGGCGTGGACCGGGGAGCCCTTCACCTATCAGGGCCGTACGGTACGGGTCACCCCGCGGCCGCTCACGCAGCCGCATCCGATGCTCCTGGTCGGGGGCTCGTCGCGGGCGGCGGCCCGGCGGGCGGCCCGGCTCGGGCTGCCCTTCTTCCCGAGCGCGCACCTGCCGGAGCTCGAGGCGTACTACCGGGAGCGGTGTGCCGAGTACGGCACGGAGGGCTGGACGATGATGCCGGCCGAGGAGACGCCGCTGCTGCACCTGTCGGAGGATCCGGACCGGACCTGGGCGGAGTACGGGGAGCACTTCCTGCACGAGGCGCGGACGTACGCCTCCTGGCAGTCGAAGGACATCACCTCGGCGGTGCGGTCGACGGCGACGACGGTGGAGGAGCTGCGCGCGGAGGGGGTCTACCGGGTGGTGACCCCGGACGCGTGCGTGGCGCTCGGTCTGGAGAGCCTGGTGCTGCATCCGCTGTGCGGCGGGATGCCGGTCGAGGAGGGGTGGCGGAGCCTGCGGCTGTTCTGCGAGGGCGTACTGCCCCGGCTCAAGGCCTGACGGCTTACTGCCCGGCTACGCGAGGCCTGACGGCTGCTGCCCCGGCGCGAGGCGTAGGGCCTCGGGCCGGGGCAGTTCCGTGGGTGAGGAGAGGGGCAGCGGGGTTTAGCCCATCTCCTCCAACGCCTTGCCCTTGGTCTCCTTGACGTACCTGAGCACGAAGGGGATCGAGAGCACGGCGAAGAACGTGTAGATCATGTAGGTGCCGGAGAGGTTCCAGTCCGCCAGGGACGGGAAGCTCGCGGTGATGGCCCAGTTGGCGATCCACTGCGCGGAGGCGGCGACGCCGAGGGCGGCGGCGCGGATCCGGTTGGGGAACATCTCGCCGAGGAAGACCCAGACCACGACGCCCCAGGAGAGGGCGAAGAAGAGGACGAAGACGTGGGCGGCGACGAGCGCCACGACGCCCTGGGTCTCGGGGAGCTTGCCGTCGACGAGGTCGGCGGAGAAGGCCCAGGCCTCGACGCCGAGGGCGATCGCCATGCCGACGGAGCCGACGAGCGCGAGCGGCTTCCGGCCGACGCGGTCGACCAGGACCATCGCGATCACGGTGCCGATGATGTTGATGATCGACGTGGTGAACGAGTAGAAGAACGAGCTCGACGGGTCGATGCCGACGGACTGCCAGAGCGTCGAGGAGTAGTAGAAGGCGACGTTGATGCCGACGAGCTGCTGGAAGACGGAGAGTCCGATGCCGACCCAGACGATGGGCAGCAGCTTGGACTTGCTGCCGGCGACGAGCAGGTCCTTGAAGGTGGACTTGTGCTCGCTGCGCATGGCCCGGTCGATCTCCTGGACGCGCGCGTCCAGGTCGACGCCGTGGCCCTCGACCTCGGCGAGGACCTCCTTGGCCCGCTCGGTCTTCCCGACGGAGATGAGGAAGCGCGGGGACTCGGGGATGGCGAAGGACAGCATGCCGTAGAGGAGCGCGGGGACGACCATCACGCCGAGCATCCACTGCCAGGCCTCAAGGCCGCCGATCTCGCCGCGCTGGTCCCCGTCGGCGAGCTGGAGGATGCCGTAGTTGACCAGCTGGGAGATGGCGATGCCGATGACGATCGCGGCCTGCTGGAAGGAGCCGAGGCGGCCGCGGTAGGCGGCGGGGGCGACCTCGGCGATGTACGCGGGGCCGATGACCGAGGCCATGCCGATGGCGAAGCCGCCGATGACCCGCCAGAAGGCCAGGTCCCAGAGGGCGAAGGGGAGCGCGGAGCCCACGGCGCTGACGGCGAAGAGGACCGCGGAGATCTGCATGCAGCGGATGCGGCCGATGCGGTCGGCGATCCGGCCGGCGGTCGCGGCGCCGATGGCGCAGCCGATCAGGGCGATGGCGATGACCTGGGCGAGGGTGCCGGAGCCGATGTCGTACCGGTCCCGGATCGCTTCGACGGCGCCGTTGATGACGGAGCTGTCGTAGCCGAAGAGGAATCCGCCCATCGCGGCGGAGGCCGTGATGAAGATGACGTGGCCGAGGTGGTCAGGATGGGCCGCTCGGCCTTCGGACGGCGGCGGCGTGGGCGCCTGCGCGGTACTGGTCACATGGACTCCTGGGTGGGGGGCAAGCCCTTCCAGTGGCGCACAACTTCACGCCGCTCACCACGTGAAGGTAAAAGCAACGTTGCAGAGACTATGCCTTCAAGTTTCGAAGTCAATAGTCGATGTCGTATGACTTTAAGAACGTGAGGGTGCACTGTCGCTTCAAGACTTGAAGAGATGAACCTCAGCGCAGCCGCTGGCTGATCACCTTCGAGACGCCGTCGCCCTGCATGGACACGCCGTACAGCGCGTCCGCGACCTCCATCGTCCGCTTCTGGTGCGTGATCACGATCAGCTGCGAGGACTCCTGGAGCTCCTCCATGATCCGGATGAGCCGCTGGAGGTTGGTGTCGTCGAGCGCCGCCTCGACCTCGTCCATCACATAGAACGGGCTGGGCCTGGCCTTGAAGATCGAGACCAGCAGCGCCACGGCGGTGAGCGACCGCTCGCCGCCGGAGAGCAGCGAGAGCCGCTTGACCTTCTTGCCCGGCGGGCGGGCCTCGACGTCGACGCCGGTGGTGAGCATGTTGTCCGGGTCGGTGAGGATCAGCCGGCCCTCGCCGCCCGGGAAGAGCCGCGAGAAGACGCCCTCGAACTCCCGGGCCGTGTCCCGGTACGCCTCCGTGAAGACCTGCTCGACCCGTACGTCGACCTCCTTCACGACCTGAAGCAGGTCGGTCCGGGTCTTCTTCAGGTCCTCCAGCTGCTCGGAGAGGAAGCGGTGCCGCTCCTCCAGGGCCGCGAACTCCTCCAGGGCCAGCGGGTTGACCTTGCCGAGCTGGTGGTACGCCCGTTCGGCGGTTCTGAGCCGCTTCTCCTGCTCCGAACGGACGAACGGCCGGGCGGTCCCGGCCTCTTCGGGGTGCTCCTCGCCGTCGACGGACGGCGAGGGGGGTACGGGCCGGTCGGGGCCGTACTCGGCGACCAGCGCGGTCGCCTCCACCCCGAACTCCTCCAGGGCCTTGGCCTCCAGCTGCTCGATCCGCATCCGCTTCTCCGCGCCGAGCACCTCGCCGCGGTGGACCGAGTCGGTCAGCTTGTCCAGCTCGGCCTTGAGGTCCCGGGCGCGGGCCCGGGCCACCGTGAGTCCCTGTTCACGATCGGCCCTCGCGGCCTGGGCCGCCACCCGCTCCCGCTCGGCGCGGACGAGCGAGACCTCCACATGGGCCAGGAGCCCGCGGGCCCCGGCGGCGACCGCGCCCGCGACGCGCCGTTCGTGGCGGAGCCGGGTCCGGCGCTGCTCGGCACGCGCGCGTGCCTCGCGTTCGGCGCGGGCGGCCCGGTCGAGGGAGTCGGCGCGCCCGGCGAGCCCCTTGAACCGCTCCTCGTGGGTACGGACCTGGAGCCGCGCCTCCATCTCGGTCTGGCGCGCGTTGGAGCCGTCAATCGAGAGCCGGTCGCGGACGGAGGTGTCGGGCTCGTCCTCGGCGTCCCCGAAAGCGGTGGCCTCCTGGGCGACGAGGAGCCGTTCGGCCAGCTCCTCCGCTTCGGAGACGGCCTTCTCCAGGGCCTCCTGGGCGCGGGCGACGGCCGCCGCGGTCCGCTCGGCCTCCCCCGCCGCTCCCCTGGCCTGCCCGGCGAGCCGTCCCAGCTCCGTGGCGACGGCCGACTTCTCCCGCTCGGCGGCCCGGCGGTTCGCGTCCAGCTCCTCGACGAGCGCTCCCGCGCTCCGGCGACGCTCGTCGGCCTCGCGCTGAGCGGTGGTCAACTCCGCGCACCGTACGGTCAGTTCGTCGAGCTCGGCGGCCGCTTCGGCCACCGAGGCCTGGACTTCGAGGAGGCTGGGCGCGCCGGCGGAGCCGCCGTGCGCGAAGTGGCCGCCGAGCAGGTCCCCTTCGGCGGTCACCGCGGTGAGCCCCGGCCGGGACCTGACCAGCCGCTCGGCCTCGTCGAGGTCGTCGACGACGACCACTCCGGCCAGCAGACGGCGGACGGCGGGGAGGAGTTCGGCGGGACCGCGGACGAGGTCGGCGGCGCTCGGGCAGCCGTCGGCGCCGGGACCGGGGGGCGGCTCCGGGGCGTCGGTCAGGAGGAGGGAGGCGCGGCCCGCGTCCTGCTTGCGGAGGAGGCGCAGGGCTTCGGCCGCGGCGGCCGGTCCGCTGGCGGCGACCGCGTCGGCGGCGGCGCCGAGGGCGGCGGCCACGGGGATCTCGTATCCCGGGGCGACGGTGAGGAGTTCGGCGGCCGGGCCGAGGAGTCCGGTGACGCCGGCGGAGAGCAGGGCGCCCGTACCGTCCTTGCGGCGCAGGCCGAGGGCGAGGGTGTCGTGCCGGGCCCGGGTCGCGGCCCGGCTCCGTTCGGCGGTGCCGAGCGCGTCGCGGGCGGCGCTCAGCGCGCTGTCCGCCTCGGCGAGTTCGCGGCGGGCCTCCTCGTACCGCTCGCCGTGTCGGCCGTCGGCGGCGTCGAGGTCCTCGACCTCCGCCGTGAGCTGCTCGTACTCCTCCTGGGCGGCGACCGCCCGGTCCGCCGCCTCGTCGCGGGCGGCGGCCAGCCGGTCGATCTCGGCCTGGGCGGCGGCGGCGCGCGAGCGGGCCGCGTTCACCTGGCCGTGGAGGCGGGCGAGACCCTCGCGCCGGTCGGCGATGGCCCGGGCCGCGTCCTTGAGGCGGCGTTCCTCCGCGGTCAGCGCGCGTTCGAGCTCGGCGCGGTGGGCGACGGTGTCCTCCAGGGCGCGCTCGGCCGCCTCCAGGGCCGCTTCGAGCTCGGCCTCCTGTTCGCGGACGCGGGCGGCCTCCCGCTCCAGGTCCTCGGGGTCGCGGCCGCGCCGCTCCTCGGCGGGGGCGTCGTCGGCGCTCTTCACGCGCGCGTCGGCGAGGGAGATCGTGCCGCGGACGCGTTCGGCGAGCTGGGAGAGGGCGTACCAGCTCTGCTGGGCGCGTTCGAGGCGGGGAGCAAGGGCCTGGACCTCCGCTTCGAGCTCCGCCTCGCGGGCGAGCGCGTCGCGCAGCTCGGTCCCGGTGGCCTCCTTGCGGGCGAGGAGCGCCGCCTCGTCGGCGACTTCGGCGGTGAGCGCCCGCTGGAGCCGGTCCAGGTCGTCGGCGAGGAGCCGGAGGCGGGCGTCGCGGAGGTCGGCCTGGATGACGACGGCGCGGCGGGCGACGGCGGCCTGCCGGCCGAGGGGCTTGAGCTGGCGGCGCAGTTCGTCGGCGAGGTCCTGCACGCGCGCGAGATTGGCCTGCATCGCGTCCAGCTTCCGCAGCGCCTTCTCTTTCCGCTTGCGGTGCTTGAGGACGCCGGAGGCCTCCTCGATGAAGGCACGGCGGCCCATCGGATCGGCGTGCAGGACGGAGTCGAGCTGTCCCTGACCGACGATGACGTGCATCTCGCGTCCGATGCCGGAGTCGGAGAGCAGGTCCTGGATGTCGAGCAGCCGGCAGGTGTCGCCGTTGATCTGGTACTCGCTGCTGCCGCCCCGGAACATGATCCGGGTGATGGTGACCTCGGCGTAGTCGATGGGCAGCGCGCCGTCGGAGTTGTCGATGGTCAGCGAGACCTCGGCGCGGCCGAGCGGAGGGCGCCCGGTCGTGCCGGCGAAGATGACGTCCTCCATCTTGCCGCCGCGCAGCGACTTGGCGCCCTGCTCGCCCATGACCCAGGACAGGGCGTCCACGACGTTGGACTTGCCCGATCCGTTGGGGCCCACGACACAGGTGATACCGGGTTCGAACCGCAGGGTCGTGGCCGAGGCGAACGACTTGAATCCGCGGAGGGTCAGGGCCTTGAGGTGCACCCCGGGGACTCTACCGGGGCTCGCGCGTTTCACTCGCGAAGGTGCAGGGCAGATCACCGGGTGAGGAGGGGTGGGTCCGGGGTGGGCCGTGGGGTGAACGGCGGGTGAAAGAAAGAAGGGACGCCGAAGCGCCCCTTGCATATCCAGCTGTGCCTTGTCCTGCTACGCCGACGTGGGTTTCGCGGTCGGCGATGCCGGACGGAGTGTTTCCCACCTGGCCCCTGGGGGCTGGGTTGTCAGGTGAGCGCAGGCTCCGCCTGGGGTACGTCGAGATCGATGCTGTCGAGCAGCGACTCTCCCTGGTGCTGAGCGGCGGCAGCCGCGAGCGTGTCGTTCTCGGACTGGATCCGTACCAGCTCGGATTCCAGGTCCTGGACGCGCTGCTGAAGCCGTCGCATCTCGGCGAGGAGTCGCGGGTCGGAGCCGCCGACGTAACCGAGAAGCGCCTTTGCCATGATGGATGGTCCTCCACACTGAGTGACCGACCGATTGCGGTGTGGGTCGTGAGGGATTCGCACCCGCGGTGCTCGGCAGTGCATCGTGCCGGTTCTCACTGCCAAACAGCTAAGGTGCGCGGGGATTCCAGCGTCTCACCAAAAAGTTTGACGGTCAACACGATCACGCCCGTTCAAAGGGGCGCCCGGGGAGTCGGCGGCCGCGCGGCAGGCAGCGGCGCCTCTCGACCCGGTACCTCGGGGCGTGGCGATCATCCTTTACGGGCAGCCTTCCACGGCGGGCACTTCTTGGCAACCACCAGGCAGTTCTCCCTTCCCGCCCTCGTCACGGCCTGTTCCCCCGGCACCCCTCCCGGTCACCGAGGAGGGGTCGCCGTCGCGGACGTCAGCGGATCGCGAAGCTCTCGTAGCCGCCCCGCGGGGTGCCCCATATCTCCGTGACTCCGTCCACGCGGCCGGGCGTGTCGCCCGTGCGGAGCCAGTCGAGAAGACGGTGGCAATTGTCACTCGGCCCCTCGGCCACCACCTGGACCCGGCCGTCGTCGAGGTTCAGGGCGAAGCCCACGAGGCCACCGATCTCCAGTGCGTTTGCCCTGGTGAACCAGCGGAAGCCCACTCCCTGTACCCGGCCGCGCACCCAGGCGGTCATCCGTACGTCGTCACTCATGGCTGCACGCTAACCGGCGAATCCCCCGATGAGCACGTCGCCCCGGCTTCTCATCGCGTACAGTCCCGTCGGAATGCGACTCACCCGTTCGGGCGCGCGCCATTCGGCAGTCGGTCCGAACCGAGCCGGCAGCAAAGATCAGCAAAGCAGAGCAAAGACCGTCGCACACCAGCAAGGATCCGCAGGGAACGGCGGAGCTCCGCAGAGGAAGGCAGGGCAGCACATGGGACGCCACCGTCGCTCCGGCTCCGCACCCGCCGCAGAAGACTACGCGGCCGGTACGGACCGTCGACACCGGGGTGACCGCCGCAAGTGGCGGAGCACCCCCGTGCGCACCGGACTCCTCGGCGTCTCCGCGGCGGTGGCGGTGGGAGCCGTGGCCGTCACCTCGGGTCTGCTGCCCGGCGGGGACACCTTCACCGTCGGCAACGCCGGCGCGGGCGAGCGCCAGATCCAGTCCCGGCAGGCCCCGGAGCTGACGACGCAGGGCGGGGCGACCCAGACCCCGGCCGGCGGCGAGTCGGGCGGCACGGGCAGTGGCACGGGCGCCACGGCGGGCTCCGGTTCGGGCAAGAGCCCGAGCGCGCGCCCGAGCGCGAGCGCGAGCAAGTCCGCCTCGCCCTCCGCCGCCCCCTCCACCTCCGCGAAGCCGAGCGCGAAGCCCAGCGCGAAGCCGACCGCGAAGCCGAGCCCGAAGGCGACCCCGCCGAAGACGGCGACCCCCACCAAGCCCGTGACCCCGAAGGTCCCGGTCGCGACCACGACGAAGCCGGCCGCGCCGCGGCCCACTCCGGATCCGACCACCGAGGCGCCGGTCGAGACCTCGGCCGCGCCCTCCACGGCCGACCGGAGCGAGGCCGCCGAGGCGGAGGTCGTCCGGCTGGTCAACGTCGAGCGCGCCCAGGTGGGCTGCACCCCGGTCCGCTCGGACGCACAGCTCGCGACGCTGGCCGGGGCGTTCAGCACGGACATGGCGCAGCGCGGTTTCTTCGACCACACGGACCCGGACGGGGACACCCCGTGGGCGCGCGCCGAGCAGGCTGGCGTCACGGGCCTGGGCGGCGAGAACATCGCGCGCGGCCAGGCCGACGCGGCGGCCGTGATGGAGTCGTGGATGAACAGCGACGGCCACCGCGCCAACATATTGAACTGCGACTTCACGACGCTGGGCGTCGGCGTGCACTTCGGTGACGGCGGCCCCTGGTGGACCCAGGACTTCGGCCGCTGAGTCCGCTCCCGTACGCGAAAGGGCCCCGTCACCACTCCGGTGACGGGGCCCTTTCCGTTGCGCGGGATCAGCGCGGAATCCGCTCGGTTCAGCGCGGGACCAGCGATCAGGCGGCGAGCTTGCCGGCCGCGAAGGTGCGCGCGGTCACGGCGACGCGGTGGCCGAGGTGCTCGGCGGTGGCGACATCCGCCTTGTGGACGCCGTCGGGGCCCAGGTCGGTGTGGGTCTGGGCGCCGGCGCCGGAGAAGAAGCCGAGACGGTTGAGGTCGTTCTCGGAGGCCTCGCTGCTGTTCCAGCCGGGCTTCAGGCCGAGGTTGACCCAGGTCATGCCGTGCTGGCCGGCCAGGGTCTGGAAGAACTGCAGGGTGTGCAGCTTGTCACCGCTCTTGGAGCCGGAGTTGGTGAATCCGGCGGCGAGCTTGTCCAGCCAGGCGTCGCTGAACCAGCGCTTCGAGGTGGCCTCGGCGAACTGGTGGAAGGCTCCCGACGCGGTGCCCATGTAGGTCGGGGAGCCGAAGACGATCGCGTCGGAGGAGTCGAGCAGCTCCCACTCGGCGTCGGTGATCCCATCGACGTTGATCAGGTGGACGGTGGCACCCGCGTCGGCGGCACCGGCGCGGACGGCCTCGGCGAGGACCGCGGTGTGGCCGTAGCCGGAGTGGTAGGCGATGGAGACGACGGGGGTGGTCACAAGAGGCTCCTCGAAAGGTCTGCGGGGTATGACCAGAAGTAGAGCACTAACTTTTCGATAGCGCAAGCAAGTGGATAGCGCTGCACTGTCGGTAAGCGCTGTGCGCGAGTACGGTAGGGGGCATGACTGACGACCTCGCCTACGACGTCTTCGCGCGGGCCTGTCCCTCGCGCGGCACGCTGGAGCACGTGACGGGCCGCTGGGGCAGCCTGACCCTGGGCGCCCTGTACGACGGGACGTTCCGCTTCAACGAGCTGCGGCGCCGGGTCGACGGCGTGAGCGAGAAGATGCTGTCGCAGACGCTCCACGCGCTGGAGCGTGACGGTCTCGTCCACCGGGACGCGCAGCCCACGAATCCGCCGCGCGTCGATTACCGGCTCACCCCGCTCGGCCGCGAGATCGCGGAGCGGCTCATCGGCCTGATCGAGCTGGTGGAGGGCCGCATGCCGCAGGTCGAGGCGGCGCGGGAGAGTTACGACGCGGAGCGCACGGCCCCGGTCACGAGCTGAGGCCCCGCCCCGGTCAGGCGGCGAGACCTCGCTTCGTCAGGGCGTCGAGGCCCTGTCCGTCACGCGCTCGGGCGCGGCGGGCGCTGGCAGCGCGGGCAGAAGTAGCTGGAGCGGTTCATCCAGGGGCGCCGGCGCATCGGAGTACCGCAGCGGTGGCACGGCTCGCCCTCGCGCCCGTAGGCGTCGAGCGAGCGGTCGAAGTAGCCGGACTCGCCGTTGACGTTCACGTACAGGCTGTCGAAGCTGGTGCCGCCGACCGCGAGCGCTTCGTTCATGACGTCCCGGGCGTGCCCGAGGAGCTCCGCCGAGCGCGGCCGGGTGAGCGTGGCGGTGGGCCGGTCGTAGTGCAGCCTGGACCGCCAGAGCGCCTCGTCCGCGTAGATGTTGCCGACGCCGCTGATCAGCGACTGGTCGAGCAGGGCCCGCTTGACGGTCGTACGGCGCAGGCGCAGCGCGCGGTGGAAGGCGGCCTCGTCGAATGCGGGGTCCAGCGGGTCCCGGGCGATGTGCGCGATGACGTCGGGCAGCCCGTCGGGGGTCTGGTCGTGGAGCGAGAGCCCGCCGAAGGTGCGCTGATCGACGAAGCGGAGCTCGGTGCCGGTGGCGTCGTCGAAACGGATCCGGATGCGGAGGTGCTTCTCGTCGGCGGCGTCCTCCGGCTGGACGAGCAGCTGGCCGCTCATGCCCAGGTGCCCGAGCACGGAGGTGCCGGTCTCGGCCAGCGGAAGCCAGAGGTACTTCCCGCGCCGCCGCGCCACCTCGAAGCGCTGCCCCTTCAGCCGCGCGGCGAAGTCCGCGCCGCCGGCCGGATGGCGCCGTACGGCCCTCGGGTGCAGCACCTCGACCTCGGTCACGGTCCGTCCGGCGACCCAGCGCTCAAGACCGCGCCGTACGACCTCGACCTCGGGCAGCTCGGGCACGGCACTCCTCCGGACGACGTCGATCGACAGCGCCTCAACCCTACCGGCGTAGCCGCCGGGGAAAAGACGAGAACCCCGCCCTGGGGCGGGGTTCTCGGGAAGCGGAGGGGGAAGGCCGTCAGGCCGTCGCCCCGTCCGTGCTCGGAGAGGGGTCGGCGACCTCTCCCTTACCGGCTTCGGCAGCGGCCTTGGCCGCCGCCACGCGCTCGTCCGCGGCCGCGCGAATAGCGCGCCACGCGGACTCCGCCGCCTGCTGTTCCGCTTCCTTCTTGCTGCGGCCGGTGCCGGTGCCGTACGAGACACCACCGACGCGGGCGGCAGCAGTGAAGACCTTCTCGTGGTCCGGGCCCTCTTCGGTGACGAGGTATTCCGGCACACCCAGGCCCTCGGCCGCGGTGAGCTCCTGGAGACTGGTCTTCCAGTCCAGGCCGGCACCGAGGCTTGAGGACTTCTCGATCAGCGGGTCGAAGAGCCGGTGAACCAGCTCGGACGCCGCGTCGAGGCCCTGGTCGAGATAGACCGCGCCGATCACCGCTTCAAGGGTGTCGGCGAGGATGGACGCCTTGTCCCGGCCACCCGTGCCCTCTTCGCCCCGGCCGAGCCGGATGAAGGAGCCGAGTTCGAGGCCGCGACCGACCTCCGCAAGTGCGCGTGAGTTGACCACCGCGGCCCGCAGCTTGGCCAGCTGGCCTTCGGGCAGGTCGGGGTGGGTGCGGTACAGCGTGTCCGTGACCACCAGGCCGAGCACGGAGTCCCCGAGGAACTCGAGACGCTCGTTGGTGGGCAGACCGCCGTTCTCGTACGCGAACGAACGGTGGGTCAGTGCACGCACCAGAAGGGCGGACTCGAGCCGATAGCCGAGCCGCCCTTCCAGAAGCGTGTGGGACGAGGCATGGTCCGTCTTGTCGTCCGTCTTGCGGGACTCAGACATTGCGCCTCTCACCAGCCCAATCAGACCGAGAGGACCTGGCGCTTGTTGTAGGTGCCGCAGCTCGGGCACGCGATGTGCTGCAGCTTCGGCTCCTGGCAACGCTCACACGAAACCAGGGTGGGGACCGCAGCCTTCCACTGCGACCGGCGGTGGCGCGTGTTGCTGCGCGACATCTTCCGCTTCGGAACAGCCACGGCTACTTCTCCTGCTTCTCGGCGGCGCTTCGGACGTCCCCGTCAGAGGCTTTGCCGCTCATGTTGTCCTTCTCATCGGTTCCCAGCGAACCGGCGAGTCCCTGCAATGCCGCCCAACGAGCGTCGACGGCATCATGGTGGTGGTCCGGGTTCTCGTTCAGGTTGGCTCCACACTCGGAGCACAGACCCGCACAGTCATCCCGGCACACCGGCTGCATCGGCAGTGCGAGCACCACCGCATCACGCAGCAGAGGCTCGAGGTCGAACATGCCGTCCTCGAGGGGGATCATGTCCTCGCCTTCCTCGGCTTCGTCGTCCGCGGCCGCCCTGGAGCGGCCCCGGTCGTCGGAGTCGGGGTACGAGAACATCTCCTGGAAGTCCACGTCGAGCTCCAGCTCGACGGGCTCCAGACACCTTACGCACTCCCCCTCGGCCGATGCACGGGCGGTGCCTGTGACAAGCACCCCTTCCATGACCGATTCGAGACGGAGATCGATTTCCACCGGAGCGCCCTCGGGCACTCCGATGACCCCTTCGACGCCGAGGGCCGCGGGGGCCTCGACGGAACGCGAGAGCCGCTGGAGGGCACCAGGACGCCGCCCCAGCTCGTGTGTGTCGAACACGAGGGGATTGCGGTGGTCGAGGCGCGTGCTCAGGGCTCTTCCTGCTTTCGAATCGTGAGGGGGCCGCCAGAAGTGGGCAGCAAGGATCGCGGAACAGGCGCGACCGAAGAGCCAGGATACTGGACGCTTCGCTCAGGGCCCAATCCGGGCCCCGTGCCCCTTACTGCCCCTGTTCGTACCGGCGCAGCTGCTCCAGGTCGATCATGCTCGTGTCGAAGAAACTGGTCTCGTCGAGCGCGGCGGCCGGCTGCTGTTGTGGGGCCTGGGGCTGGTACTCGTGCTGCTGGTGCTGGTGCTGCTGCTCGTAGCCGTACTGGCCCTGGTAGGCGTACGGGTCGGGCTGCTGCTGGTAGCCGTACGGGTCCGGCTGCTGCTGCTGGTAGCCGTACGCGGGCTCCTGCTGCGGCTGCTGCTGGTAGCCGTACGGGTCGGGCTGCTGCTGGGCCGGGATCTGTGCGGGGGCCTGTGCGGGGACCGGGACCGGCTGGGGGTCGGCGAGCTCCGCGAGCCCGGCGAGGTAGTCGGCGTCGCTCGTGTGCACCGTGCCGGCGAGGCCGTCCTGTGCGGCCATGTGCTCGCCGAGGTCGTCGGTGGCGATCCGGCCGTGCAGCTTCTGCCGGCCCCGCCCGACGGCCTCCAGGGTCTTGCTGAGCACCGCCTCGAAGGCGCCGAGCTTGGCGTCCACGTACTCGTCGGCCCGGCTGATCAGCGTCTGCGGGTCCGAGCTGTACTCGGGGGCGTCCTCGTCCGCGTAACCGTCCTGGTCGAGGCCCGGGCCGCGACCGAGGAGCTTCTCGCGGCCCCGGTCGACGGAGCCGATGGTCTTGTTGAGGACGACCTCGAAGTTGGCGAGCTTGGAGTCGACGTAGTCGTCGGCCTCGGCGCGGACCTCCTCGGCCTCGCGGCGGGCCTCGGCGAGGATCCGGTCGGCCTCGCCCTGAGACTCCCGGGCGACCTGGGTGTCGGAGACGATCGAGCCGCGCTCGGCGTGGGCCGCCTCGATGATCCGCTCCGCCTCCTGGCGGGCCTGCTCGACCAGCTGCTCGCGGCCGCCGATCAGCTCCTGGGCCTGGGCCAGGGAGCCGGGCAAGGCGTCCCGCACCTCTTCGAGCAGGGCGAGCAGATCGGCGCGGTTGACCACACAGGATGCCGACATGGGCATGGAACGGGCGCCCTGCACGGTCGCGACGATCTCGTCGAGCTTCTTCTGCACGTCCACCGGGTGCTCGCCACTCTCTACAGCTGGATGGAGACGGACGGGACGACTGTAAGGGCAGTCGCCTCCCGTCCGACACCAGATGACGGAGCGTCAGCGGCGGTGGCCGCGCGTCACTTCTGCGCGAGGCGCTCGCTCAGCCTGCCGAGGACCTGCGGCGGGACCAGGTGCGAGACGTCGCCGCCCCAGGCCGCCACCTCCTTGACCAGCGAGGAGGAGAGGAAGCTGTACGTGGGGTTGGTGGGGACGAAGAGGGTCTCCACTCCCGTGAGGCCGATGTTCATCTGGGCCATCTGCAGCTCGTAGTCGAAGTCGCTGACGGCGCGCAGGCCCTTGACGATGGCGGGGATGTCCCGCTGCTTGCAGAAGTCGACGAGCAGTCCGTGGAAGGACTCCACCTCGACGTTGCCGAAGTCGGCGGTGACCTCGCGGATCAGCTCGATCCGCTCCTCGACCGTGAACAGTCCCTTCTTGGACTGGTTGATCATCACCGCGACATGTACGACGTCGTACAGCTTGGATGCGCGGGCGATGATGTCGAGATGTCCGTTGGTGATGGGGTCGAATGACCCCGGACAGACGGCGCGGCGCAACGTGGGTCCCTCGCTCTCCGGTCCGGTCATCGTGCGTCTTCGCACGTAGAGGCGGCGCGACCGTACCAAAACGTTCCCTCGCCGTAACGACGGGCCCGCAGTGGCTCGAATCCGTCCGGCCAGCCGAACTCCCCGCCTCGGGTGCTGCGCTCCACGGTGACGAGAGCGTCGCCCGTGAGCCAGCCTTCCGAGCGGAGTGTGAGGAGGATCTCGCGAAGATCGTCGTCCGCGACGGCGTACGGCGGGTCGAGGAAGACCAGGTCGTACGGGTCGGCCGGGGCCGGTCCCGTCACGATCTGCTCCGCCTTGCCGGTCCGGAGCTCGGCACCGGGCAGGCCGAGTGTCCGGATGTTGTCGCGGATCGTCTTCGCGGCGCGCGGCTCGGCCTCGACGAGGAGCGCGTGGACCGCGCCGCGGGACAGCGCTTCGAGCCCGACGGCGCCGGAGCCCGCGTACAGGTCGGCGACCCGGGTCCCTTCAAGGCTGCCGAGGAAGGCCTCCCAGGTGGAGAAGAGCCCTTCGCGCGCCCGGTCGGAGGTGGGTCGGGTGCCGTTGCCGGGGGGTACGGCGAGTCGGCGTCCGCCGGCGGTGCCGGCGATCACGCGGGTCATCGGTTTCCTCGTTCTCCATGAGCCATTGCGTACGCATCAGCTTATGGCGGTTGCGCCCGCGCCGGGGTCCGCCGGGGTCAGCCCTTCTCCAGGTACTCCTCCCGGTCCTTGTCGAGCAGGGCTTCGAGGGCGGTGCGGAGTCCGGGGTGGGCGGTGAGGTCCGGGTCGGCGAGGACGAGGGAGGTGGCCTCCTCGCGGGCGGCGGCGATGACCTCCTCGTCGTCGATGACGGTGAGCATCTTCAGGGAGGAGCGGACGCCGGACTGGGCCTGGCCGAGGACGTCGCCCTCACGGCGCTGTTCGAGGTCGATACGGGAGAGCTCGAAGCCGTCGAGGGTGGCGGCGACGGCGCCGAGGCGCTGCCGGGCGGGGCTGGCCTCGGGCATCTCGGTGACGAGGAGGCAGAGGCCGGGGGCGGATCCACGGCCGACGCGGCCGCGGAGCTGGTGGAGCTGGGAGACGCCGAAGCGGTCGCCGTCCATGATCACCATGGCGGTGGCGTTGGGGACGTTGACGCCGACCTCGATGACGGTGGTGGCGACGAGGACGTCGAGCTCGCCGGCGGCGAAGCGCCGCATGACGTCGTCCTTGTCGTCGGGGTGCATGCGCCCGTGCAGGACGGCGATCCGCAGGCCCGCGAGGGGGCCGGTACGGAGCTTCTCGGCGACCTCCAGGACGGCGAGCGGCGGCCGCTTCTCGGCCTCGTCCTCGGCGGACGCCTTGGACTTCTTCTTCTGGTCCTCCTCGTCGCCGATACGGGGGCAGACGACGTAGGCCTGGTGGCCGTTCTCCACCTCCTCGCGGACCCGCTCCCAGGCGCGCGCGAGGAAGTGCGGCTTGTCGGCGGCGGGGACGACGTGGGTGGCGATCGGGGAGCGGCCGGCGGGCAGCTGGTCGAGGACGGAGGTCTCCAGGTCGCCGAAGACGGTCATGGCGACCGTGCGCGGGATGGGTGTGGCGGTCATCACGAGGAGGTGGGGCGGCTGCTTGCCCTTCCCCCGTAGGGCGTCGCGCTGCTCGACGCCGAAGCGGTGCTGTTCGTCGACGACGACCAGGCCGAGGTCGTGGAACTGGACCTTGTCCTCGATCAGCGCGTGCGTGCCGATGACGATCCCGGCCTCCCCGGTGACGAGGTCGAGGAGGGCCTGGCGGCGGGCGGCCATGCCCATGGAGCCGGTGAGCAGGACGACCTTGGTGGCCCGCTCGGCGCCGCCGAGCATGCCGCCCTCGGCGAGCTCGCCCATCATCTCGGTCACCGAGCGGTGGTGCTGCTGGGCGAGGACCTCGGTGGGCGCGAGCATCGCGGCCTGTCCCCCGGCGTCGACGACGGCGAGCATGGCGCGCAGGGCCACCATCGTCTTGCCCGAGCCGACCTCGCCCTGGAGGAGGCGGTGCATGGGGTGTTCGGTGGCGAGGTCGTCGAAGATCTCGCGGGAGACCTTCTGCTGGCCGTCGGTGAGGGTGAAGGGCAGCTTGGCGTCGAAGGCGTCGAGGATGGCGTCGGGGACGGGGCGGCGGGCGACGGCGGGGAGTTGGGTGTCGGCGTGCCGTCGGCGCGCGAGGGCGACCTGGAGGACGAAGGCCTCGTCCCACTTGAGCCGGTCGCGGGCGTCGGCGATGTCCGCCTTGGTGCGGGGGCGGTGGATCTTCCGCAGGGCCTCGGGCAGCTCGGTGAGGCCGCGGCCCTCGCGCAGGGCGGGCGGCAGGGGGTCGACGGCGTCCTCTGCGTGCGGCAGGACGGCGTCGACGGCCTTGGCGATCTTCCAGGACTCCAGCTTGGTGGTGGCCGGGTAGATCGGGATGAGGGCCCCGGCCCAGCCGGCCACGCTGTCGGAGCTCGCGGTGGTCCCGTCGCTGTCGCCGTCGCCGCGGAGGAGTTCGTACGCGGGGTGGGCGAGTTGGAGGCGGCGGTTGAAGAGCGAGACCTTGCCGGAGAACATCGCCCGGGTGCCGGGCAGCAGGTCCTTGTGCGGCTTGTGCACGCCCTTGCCGAAGAAGACCAGTTGGAGCCGGCCGCTGCCGTCCGTGATGGTCACTTCGAGGCGCTGGCCGCGTCCCTTGGAGCCGTTGAAGGTGAGCACGCGGGCGTCGGCGACCTGCGCGACGACCGTGACGTGCTCGTCGAGCGGCAGGTCGGCGAGTGTGGTCAGCTCCCCCCGCTCGGCGTACCGGCGGGGGTAGTGGTGGAGCAGGTCACCGACCGTGTGCAGGTCGAGCGCCTCGGCCATGACCTTGGCGGTGGCGGGGCCGAGGGACTTCTTGAGTGGTTCGTCGAGCGCGGGCACGCGTTCCATTGCACACCACGGGACCGACAGTCGGGTGGTTCCCCTCGGGTCATTCCACTCCGATGAGCAGCGGAGGCGCTCCTTCGCCCGCGTGGTACGTGGTCGTGTCGACGGCCAGGTAGCCGCGGCGGACGTGGCCTTCGAGGGCGGCGGCCAGGTCGGGCGGGGTGCCGTCGGCGACGATCAGGGTGACGAGTTCGCCGCCCGCCGAGAGCATCCGGTCGAGGACGGTGCGGGCGGTCTCGGTGAGGTCCTGGCCGATGACGGCGACGTCGCCCTCGATCAGGCCGAGGACGTCGCCGGCCTGGCAGACGCCGGCCGAGGTGAAGGACTGGCGTTCGGCGACGGCGAGTTCGGCGTAGCGGGTGGCGCCCGCGGCGGCCGTCATGGCGACGACGTCCTCGTCGAAGCGGCGGTCCGGTTCGTGGACGGCGAGGGCGGCGATGCCCTGGACGGCGGCCCGGGTCGGGATGAGGGCGACGCGGATGCCCTCCGCCCTGGCCCGTTCGGCCGCGGCGGCGGCCGTCTGGCGGAGCTCGGTGTCGTTGGGCAGGAGGACGACCTCGCGGGCGTGCGCCCGGCGGATCGCGTCGACGAGCTCGTCGCCCGCGGGCTGTTCGCCGGGGCGTGTCTGGACGGTGGTGGCGCCCGCCTCGGCGCACAGCCCGGCCAGGCCCTCGCCGGGGACGACGGCGACGACCGCGCGCTGGACCCGCGCCCCGCGCGCGTCCGTGTCCGTGTCCGCCTGCGCCTCGGCGCTCGCGAAGTGGGTGATGCGGATCCGGTGGGGGCGCCCCGCCTCGACGCCGGCCTCGACGGCGGCTCCGGCGTCGTCGACGTGCACGTGGACGTTCCACAGTCCGTCGCCGCCGACGACGACCAGGGAGTCCCCCAGGGCGTCGAGGCGGGACCGCAGCAGGTCCACGGCCGCGTCCCCGGCCTCCAGGAGGTAGATCACCTCGTACGCGGGGCCGTCCCCGTCGCCGCACCGCTCGGGTGCGGCGGG
>NZ_BJMN01000056.1 GCF_006539185.1 Streptomyces gardneri | reverse complement strand
GCGCTCTGCCTGTGGTGCTGCCTGGCCTGGACCGCGACCATCGTCATGTTCTGGTACGTGACCGCGCACAACGTCCGGTCCGGGCTGCTGCCCGCCCCGGCCGGGGTGCGGACCTTCCTCGGCGAGTTCGCCTTCGCCCTGCCCGTCCTGCACATCGGGATCATCGGGATGCTGATCCTGACCCGCTGGTGGGACTTCTGGACCAGCTGACGTGAAACCCTTCCTCCCCTGGCCGCGGGCCGCACTGATCGTGCTGCTCGCGGCCGTTCTCGTGCTCCTGCTGCCCCACGACGGGATCGCGCCCGGCGGGCGCCACACCGGGAGCCGGGCCCCGGTGGTGCCGGAGCCGCTGCCCGGGGTGCCCTCGGGCTTCTTCACCGGCTCCGACGAGGCCGGGGTGCGGCGGATCGCGCAGGTGCAGGCCTGGCTCGGCGGCGAGACGCTCACCGTCGGGCACACGTACCTGCCGGGCGACCGCTGGTCCAACATCGAGGGGCATCCGGCGCTCTTCGAGCCCTGGGCGCGCTGGAAGGAGGAGCGGCCGGGACGGCTCTTCGTCCTGAACGTGCCGCTGCTCGACCGCAACGAGGCGGGACTGCCGGACGCGGAGGTGCGCGCGGGGCTGCGGCGCGGCGCGGGCGGCGCCTTCGACGCGCACTTCAGGGTGCTCGGGGAGCGGCTCGTGGAGCACGGGCTCGACGACGCGGTGCTCGTGCTCGGCTGGGAGATGAACGGCACCACGTACAGCCATCGCTGCGGCCCGGACCCGGCGGCCTGGAAGGCGTACTGGCGGCGGGTCGTGGGGGTGCTGCGGGAGGTGGCGGGGCAGCGGTTCCGCTTCGACTTCACGCCGAGCCGGGGGCTCGACGCCGTGGCGTGGCCGCTCTGCTACCCCGGGGACGACGTCGTCGACATCATCGGGATGGACGCCTACGACCAGCCGGCCGGGGTCTCCTTCGAGGAGCAGGTGACCGAGGAGTACGGCCTCGAGCACCACGTGCGGTTCGCGGCGGCGCACGGGAAGCCCGTCTCGTACCCGGAGTGGGGGCTCTTCAGGAACGGGGACAACCCCGTCTACGTGCGGGGGATGCTCGACTGGTTCGCGGCGCACCGGCCCGTCTACCAGACGGTGACGGACTACTGCCCGCACGGAGTGTGGGAGTGCGCGGACAATCCGGAGTCGGCGCGGATCGTCAGGGGCGCGCTGGGGGCTCCCGCCCGCCCCTGACCGTCGTCGCAGGTCAGGCGTGCTGGTAGGCGACCAGCGAGATGCCGACGTAGTGGACGATGAAGGCCGCGAGGGTCAGCGAGTGGAAGACCTCGTGGAAGCCGAACCAGCGGGGTGAGGGGTTCGGGCGCTTCATGCCGTAGATGACCCCGCCCGCGCTGTAGAGCAGGCCGCCGACGATGACGAGGACGAGGACGGCGATGCCGCCCGCGTGCATGAAGTCCGGCAGGAAGAAGACGGCGGCCCAGCCCATCGCGATGTAGCAGGGCGTGTACAGCCAGCGCGGTGCGCCGACCCAGAAGACGCGGAAGGCGATGCCGGCGAGGGCCGCCGCCCAGACCGCCCACATGAGTGGCTTCGCCGTGGAGTCGGGGAGCAGGAGCAGGGTGAGCGGGGTGTAGGTGCCCGCGATGATCAGGAAGATGTTGGCGTGGTCGAGGCGGCGCAGGATGGCCTCGCCGCGCGGTCCCCAGTTCCCCCGGTGGTAGAGCGCGCTGATGCCGAAGAGCAGGCACGCCGTGAGGACGTAGATCCCGCAGGCCACTCGGGCGCGGGGCGAGTCGGAGAAGGCGACGAGGACGAGGCCCGCGACGATCACGGCGGGGAACATGCCGGCGTGCAGCCAGCCTCTGAGCCGAGGCTTCGGCGGGAGCGACAGGGGGTTCTCGACCGACCCGGGAATTTCGGTCGGGGTCACTTCCGGCATGGCTGCAGTCATGAGACCGCATCGTACCTACGCCCCCGTAGGTCCCGGATATGAGTGGCGATGCTCACGTGTGCGGCCCTCTGGACATATGGGCGTTAACATCGGATGATCAAATGAGTGCGGTCGGCACCGGATGAGCAGCTACGAAGCATCCGGGTCGCGGCCCCCACGGGGCATACACCAAAAAAACCCCTCAACAAGGAGCAATCGTGGCGCGCGACAACGCGGCTCCCACCACCGTCCCGACCCAGCACCAGGAGCTCGTCTCCTGGGTGAACGACATCGCCGAGATCACCCAGCCGGACAACATCGTCTGGTGCGACGGATCCGAGGCGGAGTACGAGCGTCTGTGCGAGGAGCTCGTCGCCAAGGGGACCTTCACGAAGCTCGACCCGGTCAAGCGTCCGAACTCGTACTACGCCGCTTCCGACCCCTCCGACGTCGCGCGCGTCGAGGACCGTACGTACATCTGCTCCGAGAAGGAGGAGGACGCGGGCCCGACGAACCACTGGAAGGCCCCGGCCGAGATGAAGGAGCTCTTCGCGGGCTCCGAAGGCATCTTCCGCGGCTCGATGCGCGGCCGCACCATGTACGTCGTGCCCTTCTGCATGGGCCCCGTCGGATCCCCGCTCTCCGCCATCGGCGTCGAGATCACGGACTCCGCGTACGTCGCGGTCTCCATGCGCACCATGACCCGCATGGGACAGCCCGTCCTGGACGAGCTCGGCACCGACGGCTTCTTCGTCAAGGCCGTCCACACCCTCGGCGCCCCGCTGGAGGAGGGCCAGGAGGACGTGCCGTGGCCCTGCAACACCACCAAGTACATCTCGCACTTCCCGGAGACCCGCGAGATCTGGTCGTACGGCTCGGGCTACGGCGGCAACGCCCTGCTCGGCAAGAAGTGCTACGCGCTCCGCATCGCCTCCGTCATGGCGCGTGACGAGGGCTGGCTCGCCGAGCACATGCTCATCCTCAAGCTGACCCCGCCGCAGGGCGAGTCGAAGTACGTGGCCGCGGCCTTCCCGTCGGCCTGTGGCAAGACCAACCTGGCCATGCTGGAGCCCACGATCTCCGGCTGGACCGTCGAGACCATCGGCGACGACATCGCCTGGATGCGCTTCGGCGAGGACGGTCGCCTCTACGCGATCAACCCCGAGGCCGGATTCTTCGGCGTCGCGCCCGGCACCGGCGAGCACACCAACGCCAACGCCATGAAGACCATGTGGGGCAACTCCGTCTTCACGAACGTCGCCCTCACGGACGACGGCGACGTGTGGTGGGAGGGGATGACCGAGACGGCCCCCGCGCACCTCACGGACTGGAAGGGCAACGACTGGACGCCCGCGTCCGAGACGCCGGCCGCCCACCCGAACGCCCGCTTCACCGTCCCGGCCGGGCAGTGCCCGATCATCGCGCCGGAGTGGGAGGACCCGAAGGGCGTGCCGATCTCGGCGATCCTCTTCGGTGGCCGCCGCGCCTCCGCCGTCCCGCTGGTCACCGAGTCCTTCGACTGGAACCACGGCGTCTTCCTCGGTGCGAACGTCGCCTCCGAGAAGACCGCCGCCGCCGAGGGCAAGGTCGGCGAGCTGCGCCGCGACCCCTTCGCCATGCTGCCGTTCTGCGGCTACAACATGGGCGACTACATGGCCCACTGGGTCAAGGTCGGCGCGAACGCGGACGCCGCGAAGCTGCCGAAGATCTACTACGTGAACTGGTTCCGCAAGAACGACGCGGGCAAGTTCGTCTGGCCCGGCTTCGGCGAGAACAGCCGCGTCCTGAAGTGGATCGTGGAGCGCCTGGAGGGCAAGGCCGAGGGCGTCGAGACCCCGATCGGCATCCTGCCGACCCCGGAGTCGCTCGACACCGAGGGCCTGGACCTGCCGGCCGAGGACCTGGAGTTCCTCCTCAAGGTCGACCGTGACGTGTGGCGCGAAGAGGCCGCCCTCGTCCCGGACCACCTGAACACCTTCGGCGACCACACGCCGAAGGAGCTGTGGGACCAGTACAACGCGCTCGTGGAGCGCCTGGGCTAGTCCCCTCCGAAACTCGTGGTGGGTTGCCCCGAAACACCGCCCTGACCAGTGGGGTCACGACGGCCCATCACGACGCATCCGGCCCCCGGAGCCCCCTCAGGCTCCGGGGGCCGGCGCATGTCCGCTACAGGATCGGCTGTCCGGCCTCGACGGTGGCGATCGCCCGGCGGCAGGCGTCGCGGAAGGCCTCGAAGCGACCGCCCGACTTGTACCAGGACTCCGCGCGGCCGCCGCGGGAGGACGGGTTGCCGAAGAGGCTCTTGCGCAGCTCCGTGGTCAGCTCCAGCTGGGCGCCCATGGCGAGCATCGTGCGGTTGCACGGGTTCTTGTCGTGGCTGCCGTTGAACTCGCCGAGCGTGGCGGAGTACCGGGGGTCGTAGGCGTCGACCGCCTGGAAGCCGGCGCTGTTGATCTCCGTCACCAGGGCCGCGCGGAACGCGGCGTTGAGGCCGCCGACGACGGCGACGCCGAGGTCTCCGGTCGGCGGGTAGGTGGCCGTGGGCAGGTTCAGCTGTTCGAACTTGCAGCCGTGCAGGGACAGGACGTTGAGGTGGCTCGCCGCGGTCGCCAGGGCGACGTGGTCGTCACAGTTCTTCGAGGTGACGTGCAGGGCGCTGTTGCCGTCGGAGAGCAGGCCCTCGAACATGAAGTAGTCGTGCACGGTCGGCAGGATCGGGTCGCCCGCAGGGTCGCCCATCCCTTCGCCCGGGGCGCTGCCCGGGCTGTAGCCGGCGATGCCCAGGCACAGCTCGCTCGTGCCTATCTCGATGCCGCCGCCGTGCAGCGCGAGGATCGCGGTGCGCTGGAAGCCGTACTTCTGGCTCATCTTGAGGTCGAACTGCTGGTGCCGGCGGTAACGGCGGCTGTACGAGGTGCCCTCGACCAGGTTCGTGTCCTGGTAGAGAAGGGTGTTCGACTTGTACTCGATCGGGTCCGGAAGCGTGACGTCGGAGGGCAGGGCGGCGGAGGCCGGGGTGGCGGCGGCGAGCTGGCCGAGGACCGGGGCTCCCGTCGTGGCTGCCGCGGCCAGTGCCGTCAGGATCGTGCGGCGGGAGGCGGAGTGTTCGAAAGGTGTCATGTGCGGACCGTAGTCGATCAGTTGCCGCGCCCTTCCACGTATTCCGTGTGGATGTGCTGACGGATCGCCTCCGCTTCCTGGAGGGCGGTGGCGATCGCCGTCGCCTCCTCGTGGAGCGCGGCCAACTGCCGTTCGAGATGGCCCTCCGGGGCTTCGGCGCCCGAGGTGAACCGCGACCACCACCGGGTCCGTACGAAGGTGTCGACGGCCTCCGGGACGTCCAGGCGGACCGCGCGGGCCAGGACGTGGAGGTGCTCCGGGTCGCTCACCCAGCCCGGTTCGAGCAGGGCTTCGAGCAGGGTGTCGAGCGCGGTGAGCCGCTCGCGCGGGGCGGGCGGCAGGTCCACCTCGGCCAGATAGACGCGCAGGGCCGTGAAATCGGTGCGCAGCTCGTCGAGTTGCTCGCTCGCGCTCGGGAAGCGGGGGGTGTCCGGGCGCTCGGGCGGGGCGATCAGCGCCCCCGCCCCGTACAGGCCCACGACCACCAGCGGCCACAGGGCGCCCGCGGCCCCGGTGAGGGTGAGCGCGAGACCGGCCAGGCCGGCGGCGCAGCCCGTCAGGTTCTTGCGGGACTCGGCGTACCGCAGGAGGCGGTTACTGGTAGCCACGGATCTCCTCGAAGGCGCCGTCGAGCGAACCCTGTCGGGCGTCGAAGAGCTTGCCGCCCGTCAGGCTCGCGATGTGGTCGAGCTCGCCGCGGTCGGAGTCCCCGAAGAGGATCGGGAAGACAGGGGTGCGCCGCTGCTCGGCGGGCAGGGAGCGGTAGAACGAGTCGAACGCGGAGGCCGGGTCGCCGTCGGTGTTCTCCCCGTCCGTCATGAGCACGATCGAGGTGAACGTGTCGTCGCCCGAGGACGTGCCGAGGAAGCGGTACGCCTCCTGGACGCTGGAGTAGATCGCGGTGCCGCCGGAGGCCGAGAGGCGCCCCGCGTCGCTCCGGATCGCGTCCTGCGCCGCCCGCGGCGAGGCCGGGTCGACCTTGTGCGTACGGACCTCGCCCTGCTTCACCGCGGAGCCGAAGGGCATCAGGGTGACCTCCTCCCGGTCCCGGAAGTCACCGGTGAGCTCGGCCAGCGCCGTCTTGAGGCGTTCGAGGCGCTCGCCCGCCATGGAGCCGGACGTGTCGAGCACGTAGACCGTGCGGGAGGGCCTGCGCAGGGTGTTGTCGTAGGAGTCGAGCAGACCGTCGGCGATGGCCCGGCTGCCGGGGAAGGGCAGCTCACGCCGCTTGTCCTCGGCGAGCGCGGAGGCCGGCGGGACGCCGAGGACGACCGGGCGGCGCAGGGTCGTCTCCGTGATGCGCCGCTGGGCGTCCGGGGTGCGCAGATAGGTGGTGAGCCGGCCGGCCGCCTCCTTCGCCTCGGTGCGCGCGGAGGTGAGCAGGGTGAGCGGATAGTCGGCGGTCACGACGCCGTCCGACGGCCGGATCACGGTGAGCTTCCCGGGCGCGGACAGCAGCACGGACTCGTAGTTGACGAGCGCGTCGACGTCGGCCCGGCGGTCGTAGGCGGTCGCGAGCCAGCCGGAGGAGCCGGACGTCAGCTTCTGGCCCGCGAAGAACTCCTTCAGCCGGGGGGTGGCCCGGGTGACGTCCTGACCGGTGAGCGCGGACTGGGCGCCGGAGAGCCCCGAGGCGACCGAGACCAGGGCGGAGAAACCGGAGTTGGAGCGCTTCGGGTCCGTCATGCCGTACGTCAGCTTCTTCTCGGCGACGGCCTTGTGCAGCTGCGACCAGGTGACCTTCGCCGGGTCCCAGCCGAGCCGGGCGACGGCGGCGGGCCGTACGCCGACGGCCACCGGCGAGGTCATGATCGGGGTCTCGCCGGTGATCCGTCCGGCGGTGTCCGGGCGGAGCCTGAGGTAGTCGTTGGAGGAGAGCCAGATCGCGTCGTACGCCTTCTCCGCCTCGCCGGAGGCGATCTGCTCGACGGCGTCGAGGGTGCCGGCGTAGGTGGGGCGGACGGTGACCCCGGTCGCCTTGCGGGCCTCTTCCAGTACGGGGGCCATGTCGGCCAGCTCGGAGGAGGCGAGGACCCGGAGCGTGCCCGGGGCGTAGCTCGTGCCGTGCCGGTCGGGGGTCGGGCCGCCCTGGCCGCCGACGGTGCTGTTGTCGACGGTGGAGCAGGAGCTGCCGGTGGCCGTGACGAGCAGGGCGAGGGCGAGGGCGGCGATCGCCCGGGGGAGGGAGCGGGGGGAGGCGGTCCTTGTCATGCGGGGCTGCCACCCTCCAGGGCGCTCGTGCGGCGGCTGCGCTCCAGGTGGGCGCCGGCCACCTGGAGTTCCGCGGTGAGGGACTCGACCGTGGCCGCCATGGACTCCGTCGCCCGCACCTTGTAGGTGTCGATGGCGTCGAGGGTCGAGTAGATCTGCTGGAACGCCGTGCGGAGCGTCTCCGCGCCCACCGCAGGGTTCGCCGCGATCTCCTGGATGTCGTCGGCCTGCTGCGACAGCATCGCCGCGTTGCCGAGGATCAGGCCCTCCGTCGTCGACCGCAGCACGTTCACCTGCTCGGTGACCTTGCGCTGGTTCTCCAGGGCGGAGGCGAGCATGACCGCGATCCGCAGGGCCGTCAGCGTCGTCGACGCCGCACGGTCCACGCCCTTGATCAGCTCGTCGTTGTTCCGGCGGACCACGTCCATCGCCATGTACCCCTGGGCGCAGACGGCGAGTTGGGTCAGCAGGTCCTGGTGCTTCTGCCGGACCGGGAAGAGGACGTCGGCGCGCAGCGCGTCCGCCTGGGCCGGGTCCGGGGTGAGCGTGACGCGCTCCTCGACGGCCGCGTCGAGGGCCTCCGTGAGGACCGCGTACTCCTGGAGCTTGCCCATGGTCTCCCACAGGCGGGACCGCTCGGTCTGCAACGCGGCGTTGTCGCGGCGCAGTTCGTCCTGGCCGCCGCGGAGGGAGCCGACGATGCGGTTCAGCGTGGCCTGCGAGGAGGCGTACTTGGCGACGTGGTCGCGCAGCTTGTTGCCGCCGGGGAGCTTGGCGAGCAGCCCCTTGATGCCCTTGGCGGGGGTGTCCCGGGGGTCCAGGTCCTCGACCGTGCGCCGGAGCTCGACGAGTGAGGCGCCGACCCGGGTCTGGGCGTCGCCGCCGGGCGCGCCGGTGCCGAGCGAGCGGACCGTGCGGTCGAGCATGCGGTTCGACTGCTGGGCGGCGGAGCGCATCTCGCCGGCGCCGAGCGCCGCGATCTCGCCGATGCGGCCCGAGAACTCGGGGGAGCGCGGGTCGAGCCCTTCGAGTGTGGTGACGTACTCGACGGCCCGCCGGGACATCTCGGTGCGGGTGGACTCGTCCAGCGGTACGAGGCCGGCGGCGGCCTGCGCGGTGCGGACGGGTGCGACCGGCTCGGGCGGGGTGAGGACGAGCGGGGTGTCGTGCTCGGGCGGGGTCAGGGCCATCGTTCTTCTCGGATCCTCGGGCTGCCGGCCGGTCATGCGGTGTCCCCCTGGTCGCGGGCCCGCAGTGCCATCTCGTGCAGCACCTTGCTGGTGGGCACGGGTGCCTGGCGGACGCCGGTGAGTGTCTGGTTGAGGTAGGCGGTGTGGGCGCCGGTGGCCGAGGTGAACTCGCCCTCCGGGCCCTGCGGCCGGAAGCCGTGGCGGACCGCGAGCTTGCGCAACTCGGGGTCGGTGGAGAGGAGTTCGCCGAGAGCCCGGCCGTTCTCGGTGAGTGGTACGAGGGTGTGGTCGCTGCTGACCGTGGTGTCCGGGTAGAGGACGACGAGGTCGCCCATCGGCCGGCCGGCGAGGAGCTGGGCGGCGACCTGGGACTCGTACACCAGGACCAGGGGGTTGCCGACGCCGCTGATGAAGTCGCGGAACGGGGCGTCGGAGCCCGCCTGTTGGGCGCCCTGCACCTGGATCAGCTTGCGCATGAGGGGTGCGGTGCGGGTGACGGCTGCGGTGTCGCCCGCGACCTTGCCGCCGTCGGCGACATAGCTCGCGGCCGCCAGGTAGAGGGCGCCGGAGTTGGAGGCGACCGGATCGGTGGAGGTGATGAAGAGGGTGCCGCTCAGCTCGGCGTGCCCGGCGGAGCCCTTCAGCTGCTGCCAGGTGCGGTCGGCCCGGGCGGCGGTCAGATAGGCGTCCATCTTCAGGGTGCCGGTCGTCCCGCGCGGGCCGAGGGTCGCGAGGCCGTTGGCCGCGAGGACCCGGGCCGCCGGGCTGTGCGCGACCACGACGAGCGGCGAGTAGAAGGGCCGCAGGGGGGCGGTGGTCGCCTTGTCCTTCGTCTTCGCCTTCGCGCGGAGCCCGTCGGCGGGCCCTCGGGAGGAAGGGAAGGCGAAGTCGTAGCCTTCGAGGGGCAGTTCGTCCATGTCCCAGGACCCGGAGGTCTCGGTGCCCACGGTGAAGCCCTTGGCGGCGAGCGCCTTCACCACCTGCGGGTCGGCGAAGAACTCGGCCTTCTCCGACCCGATGACTCCTCGCACGGTCTTCGTTGCCGTTCCTGTGTCCTTGTCGCCGCCCGTCACGAGGACGGCGGCCACGCCGCCGAGGAGCAGAACGGCCAGGACGATTCCCAGGATGCGTCTCACGCGGGCAGAGTGCTCGCGGAAACCCACATTCCAGGGGGAGTTGGGTGTACGGCGCGTGAAGTGCCGATCCCGGTACCGAACCGGAGCGGGGGCTGCCGTATCCCCGCGTATCCCTGTGTATCCGTGGGTGTGCCTGTGTGTCCCCGTGCGTCCTCGAAGGGGGCGGGGATGGGTGGCACCCGGTCCGCGCGGTTCGTGCCGCGCGGACCGGGGCCGTCAGGGGGCGCCGGCTGCTGCCAGGGAGGGGTCCCCGGCCAGTGCCGCGGTGTGCGCGTCCATGCGCCCGGCGGCGAGGATCGCGGCGGCCGTGTCGGCCCGGGAGGCTGCGACGACCAGGGCGCGGCCCGCGAGGGCGTGCGCCTTGCGGTGCAGGTCCTGCGCCGGCGAGCCGCTCAGGCCCGCGTGGCGGGCGGGCGGCGCGCCGCGCAGCCGTGCCACCTGGCGGGCGATGAGCGCGCCGGCCTCCGTGTCGCCGAGCTCGTCGGTGACGGCGAGCAGGGCGGCGAGGTGTCCGGCGAGCTGGATGTCCAGCTCCTCCTCGCGGGAGCGGTGCGGGTACGTCTGGTCGTCGTCGGCCATCCGGTGGACCGACTTGGTGCGGATCGGTTCGTACATGGGGATGGCCTCCTGTAGTGCTCTGGGGCCATCCTAGCTTAGATTCTGTCTAAAGTTGAGCGATGTCCGGCAGCGGTCCGGCGTGGCGGGTCTCAGGGCTGGCTGTAGCCGTCCAGGAACCGGCCGATCCTCGTCACCGCGTCCGCCAGGTCCGCCGCCGCGGGCAGCGTGACGATCCGGAAGTGGTCCGGCTCGTGCCAGTTGAACCCCGTCCCGTGCACGACCATGATCTTCTCGGCCCGCAGCAGGTCCAGGACCATCTGCCGGTCGTCCTTGACCTTGTAGACGTTCGGGTCGAGACGCGGGAAGAGATACAGCGCGCCCTTCGGCTTCACGCACGTCACGCCCGGGATCTGGGTCAGCAGCTCGTACGCCGTGTCCCGCTGCTCCAGGAGCCGCCCGCCCGGCAGGACGAGGTCCTCGATCGACTGCCGGCCCTGGAGGGCGGCGGCCACCGCGTGCTGCGCGGGCATGTTCGCGCACAGGCGCATGTTGGCGAGGATCGTGAGGCCCTCGATGTACGAGGTCGCGTGGTGCTTCGGGCCGCAGACCGCGAGCCAGCCGGAGCGGAAGCCCGCCACCCGGTAGTTCTTGCTCATCCCGTTGAAGGTGAGGCACAGGAGGTCCGGGGCGATCGCGGCGGTCGGCGTGTGCGTCGTACCGTCGTAGAGGATCTTGTCGTAGATCTCGTCCGAGCAGACCACCAGATTGTGGCGGCGGGCGATCTCCGTCAGGGAGCGGAGCATCTCGTCGTCGTAGACGGCGCCCGTCGGATTGTTCGGGTTGATGATCACGATCGCCTTGGTGCGGTCGGTGATCTTCCGCTCGATGTCGGCGAGGTCCGGCATCCAGTCCGCCTGCTCGTCGCAGCGGTAGTGCACGGCCGTACCGCCCGCGAGCGAGACCGAGGCCGTCCACAGCGGATAGTCCGGCGCCGGTACGAGGACCTCGTCGCCGTCGTCGAGGAGCGCCTGCATCGACATCTGGATCAGCTCCGAGACGCCGTTGCCGAGGTAGATGTCCTCGACGGAGAGCGGAATGCCCTTCGTCTCGTAGTGGCTCATCACCGCACGGCGGGCCGAGAGCAGGCCCTTCGCGTCGCCGTAGCCATGCGCCTCGGAGAGGTTCCGCAGCACGTCCTCGAGGATGGCGGGCGGACACTCGAAGCCGAAGGCGGCCGGGTTGCCCGTGTTGAGCTTGAGGATGCGATGACCCGCAGCCTCAAGCCGCATCGCCTCTTCGAGCACCGGACCCCGGATTTCGTAACAGACGTTGGCGAGCTTCGTGGACTGGATCACCTGCATGACGAGAGCTTACGGCGGGGCCGGGCGGGACGCCTCGTGTTTTGGGACACGTCGGACACCTCCGATGTGACCCCCGTCGCATCGTCGGTGTCGTGCTCCCTACAATTCGGGCCCATGAGCCAGCACGACCCCGGAGCCGCCGGATCCCGGCGCGCCCGCCGCCGCCACGCCCCCGCACGCCGGGCCCGCGGCCCGGTGTGGCTGCTCGCCGCCGGCGGGGTCGCCGTCCTCGGCGCCGCCGCCGCGCTGCTCTCGGGCGGCTCCGGCACGAAGGGCGGGACGGGTTCCCCCGAGGGCGGCTCCGGCGGGCCGCCCGCGCTGATCCAGGCGGATCCGACCGATGCCGCCGAGACCACCCGGACGCCCGAACCCTCCGGTCCGGGCGGCTCCGGCTCCGGCGTCACCGCGGCCGTGACCGTCCCGGGGCGTACCGGCCCGACCGCCACGGACAAGGGCCCGAAGGAGACGGCGACGGCTGCGCCGTCCGGGTCCGCGACAGCCGGTCCGGGAGCCTCACCCACCGCCGAGGCCCCGGTCACCACCGATCACCCGGGGAAGCCGGGCCGCGGACGGGGCGCCACCAAGCGGCCGAAGTAGCCGGAGCAGGGGCCCCCGGGCGAAGGATTCGGGGGTCTCCGGCGGGCGGGATAGGTTGGCACGTCATGTGGGTTTTCAGTGCCTCCGGATGCCGGTGGCTGGGTGCTGCCGGATCGCTCGCCGTCGCCTTGGGCGGGTGGGCCGCCGGGACGCTGCCCGTACGCGGCGGCGGGGGCCTCTGGGAGCCGCGCGGCTCCGCTCTCACCGTGGCCGGCGCCGTCCTCGCGTACCTCGGCCTGACCCTGCTCGTCGCCGCCTGGTGGCGGTACGGCGTCCTGCTCGCCCGGGGCGTACGGGACGGGGTGCTCCGGACTCTCGTCTGGTGGACCGCGCCGCTGCTCCTCGCCCCGCCGCTGTACAGCGCGGACGTCTACAGCTACATCGCCCAGGGCGGGATGGTCCTCGAAGGACACGACGTCTACGGCGGCGGGCCCTCCGTCCTCGGCCCCGGCGAGCTCGGCGCGGACGCGGCGGCGAGCGTCGGAGGGAACTGGACCGACACCCCCGCACCGTACGGCCCCGTCTTCCTGCTCCTCGCCGAAGCCGTCGTCGGACCGACCGGCGGAGCGATCGTGCCCGCCGTCCTCGGCATGCGGCTGATCGCCCTCGGCGCGCTCGCGCTGATCGTCTGGGCCGTACGGGGCCTCGCGGGCGGGGCGGCCGACCGAGACGGCGCGGTGTGGCTGGCCGCGCTCAACCCGCTGCTCCTGATCCATGTCGTCGGCGGCATGCACAACGACGGACTGATGATCGGCCTCATGCTGGGCGGGGTGCTGCTCGCCGCACGCGGGCGGTGGGTGCTCGGGTGCGTCCTCGTCGGCCTCGCGATGATGGTCAAGTCGCCGGCGGCGGTGGCCCTGCTGTTCATCGGCGTCATGATCGCCCGCCGGGACGGGGGCGGCGTGCGGGGTGTCGCGAAGGGCCTGGTCCTGCCGGGACTCGTCGCGGGCGGGGTCGCCGTGGCGGCGACGCTCGCCGCCGGGACCGGATTCGGGTGGCTGCGGACGCAGAGCGTCGCGGGGGCCATCCACACCGCCCTGTCCGTCACCAGCGACCTCGGGCTCGCGCTCGGCACGCTCCTCGCCGACGACCCCGACCCGGTCAAGGGCGTCGTGCAGAAGCTGGGGCTCCTCGTCGCCGTCGGGCTGATCCTGGCGCTCGCGTGGCGGGCCTGGAAGGGGCGGATCGACCCCGTCCTCGGGCTCGGGCTCTCCCTGGTCGCCCTGGTCGCGCTCTCGCCCATGGTGCAGCCCTGGTACCTGCTGTGGGGGACGGTCGTCGTCGCGGCCGTCGCCTGGCACAGCCGGGCGGGTCAGGTCCTCGCCGTCTTCTCGGCGGCGCTCGTGTACGAGACGGCACCCTCGGGCCACACCCCCTGGTACGGCTTCGTGCTCGCGGGCTGCGTGCTCGCGCTCGGCCTGGTGTGGCTCCGGCGGGACGCCTGGCCGCCGGCCGCGTCCGTGGCACCGGCGGACGGGCTCCGCGCGGACCTGCGGGAGGCCCGGTCCCGGTAGCCTCCGGTCGCCCGGTCGCGGTGGCCTCCGGCCGATCTGCGGGAGCCTCGGCCCGGTAGCGCCTGGCACGCCGGCGGGACGCCTGTCACGGCAGCCCCCTGCACGCCCGCCGGACGCCCCGTCCCGGTAGCCTCCGGCAGCATGACGCGCGCATGGATCCTGCCGGTGCTGTTGCTGCTCTGCGGCGGGCTCGTCGCCGGTGCCCGGGCCGCCGACGGCGGATCCGTCGCGGTGGTCGCCCCCCTGCTGCTGCTCTTCCTGCTGCTCGCGGCCGTCACCTCGCCCCTGGTCTTCCCGAGGTCGACCGGGGCGGCGGAGGCCCGGCGCCGCGCCGAGGCCGACGGCCGCCCGGTCGTCTACTGGCGGCCCGGCTGCGCCTACTGCCTGCGCCTGCGCCTCCGGCTGGGCGCCCGCGCCCGCCGGGCGCACTGGGTCGACATCTGGCGCGACCCGGAAGGCGCGGCGGAGGTACGGGCGGCCACCGGCGGCGACGAGACGGTGCCGACCGTCGTCGTGGCGGGCCGGGCCCATGTGAACCCCGATCCGGCCTGGGTGCGCGCACAGCTCACGCGCGAGGCACCGGCCGAGCCCGCCGGCTAGGCCCCCGCGATCCAGGGCCCCCGCCGAGCCCCGCGCTAGCCCCGCGTCACAGGAGTCCGGCGGATCGCGCGGCCCGCCAGGGTGTCCGTCCGGCGGCCGTCCTCGACGACGAACCTGCCGTCGATCAGGACGTGGGGGATGCCCACCGGGAGAGTGCGGGGGGACGCGTACGTAGCTCCCGCCGCGACCGTCGCCGGGTCGAAGAGGACCAGGTCCGCCACGTACCCCTCCTTGACCAGGCCCCGGTCCGGGAGGCGGAGGCGGGCCGCCGGGCGGGAGGTCAGATGGGCGACGCACTCCTCCAGGGAGAGGACGCCGAGCTCGCGCACGTACCGACCCAGGTATTCCGGGAACGTGCCGTACGCGCGCGGGTGCGGCTTGAGGCCCTGGAGGATGCCGTCCGAGCCGCCCGTGTGGACCCGGTGCCGCATGATCGCCCGGACGTTCTCCTCGTGGCCCACGTGCTGGAGGATCGTCGTGCCGAGCCGGTCGTCGAGCAGGAGCCGGCGGGCCGTGCTCCAGCCGTCGAGGCGGCGGCCCACGAACCCCGCGAGACCGGGGTCGCCCACGCCCGCGATCTCGATCGTGTCCCACTCCATCGGCACCCCGTGGCAGCCGTCCGAGCCGACGACCTCCAGGTCGTGGCGGATCCGCTCCGCCGTCCCCTCGTCGCGCAGGCGCGCCAGTACCGCCTCCGGGCCGCCCTCGCCCGCCCAGCTCGGCAGGACGGCGACCAGGGTCGTGCTGCCGGGCGTGTACGGGTACGTGTCGAGGGTGATGTCCGCGCCCCCGGCGAGCGCCTCGTCCAGGAGGGCGAGCAGCTCCGGCGCCCGGCCCTTGTTCACGCCGAAGTTCATGGTGGCGTGGGCCAGATGGAGGGCGCAGCCCGCCTCGCGGGTGAGGGCGACCATCTCCTCGTACGCCCGGAGGGCCCCGGCGCCGTACGAGCGGTGGTGCGGGCAGTAGTAGCCGCCGTACTCCGCCACGACCCGGCAGAGTGCGGTGAGTTCGGCGTCCGGCGCGTACATGCCGGGGGTGTACGTCAGGCCGGAGGACATGCCGACCGCGCCCTGCTCCAGGCCCTCGGCGACGAGCTGCCGCATCCGGTCCAGTTCGGGCCCGGTCGCCGGGCGGTCCTCCCAGCCGACCGCGTACATCCTGACCGTCCCCTGAGGGACGAGGTACGCGGCGTTGACCGCGATGCCCCGGCCGCCGTGCGCGCCGTCGAGGCGGTCCAGGTACTCGCCGACCGTCCGCCAGTCGAGGTCGACCGTCGTGTCCCCGGGCGCACCGCCGTTCCAGCCGGCGATCGTCCGCCGCACCTCGTCGAGCGTGCGGTCGTCGACCGGTGCGTACGACAGGCCGTCCTGGCCGAGGACTTCGAGCGTGACGCCCTGCGCGGCCTTCGCGCTGTGGTCGGGGTCGCGGAGCAGCGCGAGGTCGCTGTGGGCGTGCATGTCGACGAAGCCGGGGGAGAGTGCGAGGCCCTCGGCGTCCACGACGCGGCGGGCGGTCGGGCGCTGGCAGCCGGCGGCGGCGCCCTCCTTGACGATCGCGGCGATCCGGCCGCCGTCGATCGCCACGTCGGCCCGGTAGGACGGGCCGCCGCTGCCGTCGACGACCTCCGCGTCGCGGAAGACGAGGTCCATGAACCTGCTCCTAGAAGAAGGTGCGGATGTAGTCGACGACCGTGCCGTCCGCCTCGACCAGCGGGATCAGCTGCCACTTGTCGAAGGACGTGCACGGGTGGGACAGGCCCATGCCGACCCAGTCGCCGACCTCCACGTCCGCCTCGGGGGCCGTGCGCAGCCAGGCGTGCTGGTCGGAGAGGCCGGTGACGGTGACGCCCTCGGCGGCGCGGATCTCGCCGGTGCGGGCGTCGCGGACGACCTGCGCCTCGGGGAGGTGGAGGTCGTGAGCGGCGTCCCGCTTGCCCGCGTTGGTGAAGGCCTGTTCGGGCGTCGGCCGGGAGACGACCTGCGACCAGAGCCTGAACGCCGGCTGGAGCGCGCCCTCTTCGGGGACCCGGTTGAAGGGGGTCTTCTCGCGGTACTGCCCGTCGTCGTGCGAGACGTACGCGCCGGAGCGCAGCAGCTTCAGGACGGGGAGGGAGAGGCCCGGGATCTCCGCGAAGACGTCCGCGACCGCGTCGAACCACTCGCTCCCGCCCGCGCTGATCACGATCTCGCCGATGGCGGGGTCGAAGCGGCCGGCCTTGTCGAAGTCGGCCGCGAGGCCGACCAGTCGGTGCAGCCATTCCCTGACCCGCTCGCCGTCCGCCCCGGGCATCGTGCCCTCGTATCCGGCGACGCCGACGAGCCGCAGGGTGGGGACGTCCGCGACCGCGTCGGCGACGGCGGCGCACTCCGCCTCGGTCCGTACGCCCGTACGCCCGGTCGCGCCGGCGCCCAGCTCGACGACGACGTCGACCGGGCGGGCCGCGCCGGCCGCGCGCAGGGCCTCGTCCATCAGCTCGACGCCGCGCACCGAGTCGACGTAGCAGACGAAGCGGAAGTTCGGGTCGGCGTCGAGCTCGGCGGCGAGCCAGCGCAGGGCGACGGCGTCGACGAGCTCGTTGGCGAGGAAGATCCGGGAGACGCCGTGGACGCGGTAGACGCGGGCCTGGTGCGGCATGGCGGCGGTGATGCCCCAGGCGCCGTGCTCCAGCTGGCGGTCGAAGAGCCGGGGCGCCATGGAGGTCTTGCCGTGCGGGGCGAAGGCGAGGCCGTGGCGCTCGGCGTAGACCTCCAGGAGGCGGAGGTTGTGCTCGACGGACTCGGCGGAGAGCGCGAGGACCGGGGTGGTGAAGCCGCCGGTGAAGAGGGAGCGGCGCTGCGCGGCCAGCTCGCCGACGGTCAGGCCCTCGGCGTCCGGGGGCAGCCCCTTGAAGCGGTGGTCGACTCGCTCGTTCGCCAGGTCGGGCATGGGGCCTCCTCGTCGTGGGCGTTGCGTGATGTGCAACGCTCATTGCGCATACTGCTCATGGCTGTCTAACATCCGGGCCAAGGCCGGGTCAATGGACCCGTAGGAGCCACAGGGAGCCCGAGAGTGAGCGGACACGCGCCCCCGGACTTCGTCTGCCTCGGCGAGTCCATGGTCACCTTCCTTCCCTCCCGGCCCGGCCGCCTCGCCGACGTCCCCTCCTTCGCCCGGGCGATCGGCGGCGCCGAGTCCAACGTCGCCTGCGCCCTCGCCGCCGCCGGACACCGCGTGAGATGGGTCGGCCGCGTCGGCCGGGACGGCTTCGGTCACCACCTGGTCGAGACGATCGGCGCCCACGGCGTGGACGTCACGGCCGTCGGCCGCGACCCGCACCGCCCGACCGGCGTCTACTTCCGCACGGCCGACGACCGGGCCGCCGACGCCCACGAGGTCGTCTACTACCGCGCCGGCTCGGCCGCCTCCGCGATGTCGCCCGCCACCGTCCCGTACGACTCCGTCGCCGACGGCCGCGTCCTGCACCTCACCGGCATCACGGCCGCCCTCTCCGCCGACTGCCTCGCCCTCATGCGCGAGCTGACCGCCCCGCGCCCAGGGCGCCCCCTCGTCTCCTTCGACGTCAACCACCGGCCCGCCCTGTGGCGCGACGGCACCGCGCCCGAGGTGCTGCTCGAACTCGCCCGCCGCGCCGACCTGGTCTTCGTCGGCGCGGACGAGGCGGAGGAGCTGTGGGGCCTCATGGACCCGTTCGCGATCCGTGCCGCGTTGCCGGAGCCGGCGGTGCTGGTGGTGAAGCGGGGCGGGGAGGGGGCGGTCGCGTTCGAGCGCTGCGCGGCTTCCTTCCCCACCCCGCCCCTTCCCGAACCGGGGCTCCGCCCCGGACCCCGGTCCTCAAACGCCGGACGGGCTGAAGATGCAACCGCCCCGCGCAGCGGCCCCGTACCCGCGCCCGAGACCCGTACCCCCCACACCGTCACCACCGTCCCCGCCCCCCGCGTCGACGTCCTCGCCCCCGTCGGCGCCGGCGACGCCTTCGCCGCCGGATTCCTCTCCGCCACCCTCCGGGGACTCGACATGACCGCACGCCTCCGCCACGGCCACCTCATGGCCGCCGCCGCCCTCACCGTCCCCGGCGACGTCGCCGTCCCGCCCCGCCGCGCCCACGCCGACCGGCTCGCCGCCCTCGACGCCGGCGCCTGGGGCACACTTCACCTCGGCCCCGGCTGGACGGGGGACGACCAGGAGGTACGTACGCCATGAGCCAGACCGTCGACCGGGCGCTCAGCATCCTGCCGCTGCTCGCACGGGGCCCCGCCGACCTCGGGCAGGTCGCCGACGAGCTCGGCGTCCACAAGTCCACGGCCCTGCGCCTCCTGCGCACCCTCCACGAGCACGGCCTCGTCCACCGGCAGCAGGACCAGCGCTACCGCCTCGGCGCCCGCCTCTTCGCCCTCGCGCAGGAAGCCGTCGAGAACCTCGACGTCCGCGAGATCGCCCACCCCTACCTCGCCGCGCTCAACGAGCGGATCGGGCACACCGTCCACCTCGCCGTGTACGAGGAGGGCGAGGTCGTCTACATCGACAAGGTCGAGAGCCGCTATCCGGTCCGGATGTACTCCCGCATCGGCAAGCCGGTCGCCATCACCGTCGCCGCCGTCGCCAAACTGCTCCTCGCCGACCTGCCCGAGCCCGAGCGCCGCGCCGTCGCCGCGAAGCTCGACTACCCCCCGTACACGCCCCGTTCGACCCCGAACGCCGCCGCCTTCCTCAAGGAGCTGGCGACCGTACGCGAACAGGGCTGGGCCACCGACCTCGGCGGCCACGAGGAGTCCATCAACTGCGTGGGCGCCCCCATCCGCGGCGCCGACGGCCGGGTCGTCGCCGCCATGTCGGTCTCGGCGCCCAACGTGGTCGTCACGGCCGAGGAACTCCTCACCCTCCTCCCGCAGGTGCGCCGCACCGCGGAAGCCATCAGCCGTGAGTACTCCGGCACCGCACCCACCAAGGACAACGGATGACCACCGAGAAGATCGCCCTCACCCCCGCCACCCACACCGTCCCGCCCGCGAAGTTCTCGCACGGCGTGAAGAAGGGCAACATCCTCCAGGTCGCCGGCCAGGTCGGCTTCCTCCCCGCCGTCGAGGGCCAGCCCCCGGTGGTCGCGGGCCCGACCCTGCGCGAGCAGACCCTCCAGACCTTCGCCAACGTCAAGGCGATCCTGGAGGAGGGCGGCGCGAGCTGGGACGACGTCATGATGACGCGCGTCTACCTGACGGATGTGGACCACTTCGCCGAGATGAACGCGATCTACAACCAGTACTTCCAGGAGGAGGGCCTCAAGGCCCCGGCCTCCGCCCGGACGACCGTCTACGTCGGCCTCCCGGCCGGCCTCCTCATCGAGATCGACGCGCTCGCCGTCCTCGGCTGAGACGGGTCCCCGGGTGGGGCCGAGCACGACCGAGCGGGCCGCACCTTCGGGGGCGCGGCCCGCTCGTCCGTCGTCCGTGGCCGGCGCACAGGTCAGGTCGAGGCAGTCTCGGACCGGTCCGTGGTGGAGTCGTGCACTTCTGCGAATTCCGCGTCCACGAATTCCCCGTCCGCGACCTCCGCGTCCATGAATTCGCCGTCCACGAATTCGGCGTCGACGACCTCCCCGTCCACGAAGTCCGGGTCCACGAAGTCCGGGTCCATGAATTCCGTGTCCACGGAGTCCGTGTCTGCCGCTCGGCGAGTCGGGTTCGTCAGTTCCAGGCCGGCGAGGTGCTTCTTCAGCCTTTTCGCCATGGGCCGGTAGGTCGCATACGTGAGCCCGCCGGAAACGACGGCCCCGACGACAGGGATGGCCTTCGACACGCTCTTCGCGAAGGTCTGCTTCGTCATCTGAACGCCGAGGTAGCCCGCGACCTTCTTCACGATCGGATAGACGACGCCCTGGGTGAGTGCCTTCTGGGGCAGCTTCCTGGCGACCTCCTTCGACATCATCGCGGCGATCTGCCCCACAGCGGCGTTCGCCGACTGGGTGCCGAACATCACGCCGAAGAAGAGCGTGAGGACGCCCTTGGTCGCGTCGTCGACCCCGTCGCCGTCGCCGGAGAACAGATCGGGCCAGCTGTAGAGGTAGGCGAGCTTCTGCGCGATGCGCAGCATGTGGCCGAAGTACTGGGCCATGTCGGCGGGGACGGTGGCCGGCATGGCGATGAAGCCGGGGATCCCGGCAGCCGCGGAGAGAGCGCTGGCCTTGGCGGTCTCGTAGCCGATGGAGTCGTTCGCCGCTCGGTCCAGAACCTCGAGAGGGATACCCGCCGCCGCGGGGGTCTCTTCGATCGCTCTGCGGATGTCGTCCTCCGAGCAATGGCGAGCCAGCGCCTTTCGGAGATACGCCTCCCTGTTGATCCGTACACCCGGCAGGTTTGCCGCGCTCGCCAGCACCGCGGAGAAGCGTGACTCCGGGTTCTCCATCACCTTGCTCTTGGCCATGGCGAGAACCTACAGGACCCCGATGGCCGCCGATTCGGTTTCAACAGGACTGCTACGGAGGCCCATTGGGAAACGGGAAAGGGGCCGGGGCCGGCGGAACGCGCCCCGCCGGCCCCGGCTCGCTCATGGACCGTCAGGCAGTGGTGCAGTACTGGGCCTGCTTGCCGATCGAGCGGTACATGCAGTCGGCGTTCTCCAGGAGCTGGAGGACGGCGTCGCGGTTGCGGCTCGTCTCGCGCTCGATGACCTCGTCGGGCGGGTAGAAGCCGCCCCCGCCGGACGAGGCCGGGTACATCTCGAAGGTGTAGCCGAAGATCCTGTGCGTGCCCCACAGGTAGTCGTCGATCGAGCCGTCCGTGATGTAGAGGTCGCTGGACTGCTCCGGCGTGTAGCCGTTGCTCGCGGCCATCTTGCCGCCGACGGTCGCGAAGGCGTCGCGGTCGTCCTGCGTCATGCCGGTGGTGGTGTTCGCCGTCGTCCAGCCGAAGGGCCAGAGGACCAGCTCGCTGTAGGTGTGGAAGTCGATGGCCGCGGTGATCTGCTGCTTGCCGCCGACCACCCGCGAGCGGACGAAGTCGGCGACGACCTTCACCTCGGGGGCGGACTCGGGAGCCGTGCCGCGGTACGTCTCCGAGCTCTTGGAGCCGGAAGAGCCGCCGCAGCAGCCCCACTTGTAGTTCCAGTTCCGGTTCATGTCCGTACCGATGTACGAGGAGCCGGAGTTGGGCTGCCGGTTCTTGCGCCAGCTGCGGTACGAGCCGGAGGCGATGTCGTACTCGCCGCCGTCCGGGTTGAGGTCCGGGACGATCCAGATCTCGCGCCCGTTCACGGCGTTGGTGACCCGGGAGTCGGTGCCGTAGCCCGCGCCGAGCTCGCGCAGGAGGTAGAGCGCCATCTCGACCGTGAGGTGTTCGCGGGCGTGCTGGTGGTGCGTGAAGAGGACCTCGGGCTCGCTCTCGTCGGTGGCGACGTTGTCGCTGATCTTGATCGCGACGATGTCCCGGCCCTGGTACGTCTTCCCGATCACCTGCTTGCGCATGATCGACGGGTACTGCGCGAGGCGCTGGTCGATCTCCGCGTTCATCTCCGCGTAGTTGTGGTACCTCGCGTCGGCGGAGGGGAAGTCGAGCGGGCCGAGGCTCTGGTCCTCGGCGGTCTTCCGGTTCGGCGGGGCGGGCAGGGCGACCGGCTTGTGGCCGAGTGCCTTGAGCCTGGCGAGCTGCTCGGTGTTGGCGCTGACGACGACCGAGCGGGCGTCGACCTCGTCGATCGAGACGCCGGTGGCGGTCAGCGCGGTGCGGGCGGCGACGGTGGACGGTCCGGCGATCTCGTACTGCCGGATCACCTCCTCGGCGCCGGAGGCGATACGGGCGGCGGTCGGCGCCGGGTCGGCCCCGGCGGGTGAGGAGAGGGCGGAGAGGGGCGCCGCGAGGGCGAGCGCCACGAGGGCCGCGAGGGTGGCGGACCTTCTGCCGCGGGTGGGACGTCGCATGCTGTCTCCTGGGTGGGGAGTGTGGGGGAGTGCGACAAACTCGTGCGGGTGTCCGGCCACATGGTGAAGGCATGTCATGGACCGGTCAAGATGACGAGTTCGGCCATACTGTCCCGCGTGGGGACCCTCATCGGCAGATACGTCATCGAACACAAGCTAGGTGAAGGCGGCATGGGAACCGTCTACCTGGCCCGATCGCGCGGCGGGCGCGCCGTCGCCGTCAAAGTCGCACGGCCGGAACTCGCCTCCGACCCGTCCTTCCGCGCGCGGTTCCGCGCCGAGGTCGCGGCCGCCCGTCAGGTCGGCGGCTTCCACACCGCACAGGTCGTCGACGCCGACCCCGACGCGGAGGCGCCCTGGCTCGCCACCGCCTACATCCCCGGCCCCACCCTCTCGGGCCTCCTCGTCGCCCAGGGCCCGATGGGGGAGGCGGCGCTGCGCTCGCTCGGGGCCGCGCTCGCCGAGGCCCTGGAGGCCATCCACGCCTGCGGGCTCGTCCACCGGGACCTCAAGCCCGGCAACATCGTCATGGCCCCCGACGGGCCCCGCGTGCTCGACTTCGGGATCGCCCGCGCCCTGGAGTCGACCCGCCTCACCGCCACCGGCTCCGCCTTCGGCACCCCGGGCTACCTCGCGCCCGAACAGGCGCTCGGCGAGGAGGTGACGGGCGCCGCGGACGTCTTCGCGCTCGGCGCCGTGCTCGTCGCCGCGGCGGGCGGGCGGCCCTTCGGGGAGGGCACGCCGATGGGGCTCATGTACCGGTCGGTGCACGAGGCGCCGGACCTCGCGACCGTGCCCGAGGGGCTGCGGGAGCTGGTGGGGCGCTGCCTCGCGAAGAACCCGGCCGAGCGGCCTACGCCGGACGAGATCCTGGATGTGCTGGGTGCGGGGGCTGGGGTTTCGGCTTCGGCTTCGCCTTCGCCTTCGGTGGCCAGGGCCGAGTCCGGCGTAGTGACCGTCGACGCGCTGCCGACGCCCGCTGACGCGGTTCCGCCATCCGCCCCTGCGCTGCCGACGCCCGCTCACGCGCTGCCGACGCAGACGGCCGACGTCCAGGACGCCGTCCCCGCCCCCGCGCAGCTCCCCGCCCCCGTACCGCACCCCGCCACCCTCGTCGTACCGCCGCAGCCCTCCGCTCCGCCGCTGCCCGCGCCGGACTTCGTCGCCGCCGACCGGAACTCGGGGATCGCCGTCGACGCGAGCGGCGTGTCCCTGCACCTCTTCGACGAGGAGGCCGACTTCGTCTGGGCGGAGATCGGGGCCGTGCGGTACGAACGGGTCCGGCGCGGCCGCGTGCTGCGGGTGGCCGTCACCCTCTACGACGGCACGGTCTTCGACTGCGAGGTCGACGGCCGCCGTGCCGCCCGGGTCGACGAGTGGATCCTCCGGCTCGACCCGGTGCTCGCCCGGTACCTGCCCGCGTGAGGCGACGGCGCCGCGCCGCCGGGGGAGCGGCGGCGCGGCGCGGTCGACTCGCCTGCCGTTACGGCAGGTTGTGCACGTGCGGACCCACCGCGTTCGACCAGGCGTTGCCGGCCGTCGCGTCCCAGTTGGTCGACCAGGTCATCGCGCCGCGCAGCGTCGGCCAGGCCTGGGCCGGCTTGTAGGTGCCGCAGCCGGTGAGCTTGGTCAGGCAGTCGAGCGCGTTCTTCACGATCTGCGGGTCGACGTAGCCGCTGCCCGCGCCCCGCGTGGAGGCGGGGACGCCCAGGCCGACCTGGGACGGGGCGAGGCCGCCCTGGATCTGGATGCAGGCGAGCGCGGTGAGGAAGTCCACCGAGCCCTGGCTGTACACCTTGCCGTCGCAGCCCAGCATCGAACCGCTGTTGTAGTACTGCATGTTGACGACCGTGAGGATGTCCTTCACGGCGAGCGCCGTCTTGAAGTACTCGGTGCCGGTGCTCTGCATGTCGATGGTCTGCGGGGCCATCGTCAGGACCATGGTGGAGCCCGCCTTGGCGGAGAGCTGGCGCAGCGCCTTGGTCAGGTAGGTGGAGTTGATGCCGTGCTCGAGGTCGATGTCGACGCCGTTGAAGCCGTACTCCTGCATCAGGGCGTAGGCGCTGTTCGCGAAGGCGGTGGCTGAGGCGTCGCTGTTGATCGTGACGTTCCCCTTCTCGCCGCCGACCGAGATGATGACGGACTTGCCGGCCGCCTTCTTGGCCGCGATGTCGGCCTTGAAGTCGGCGGTGGAGGCGTAGCCGACGGCCGGGTCGAGGTTGAAGACGATCTGGCCGGGCGTGGTGGTGGAGTCGGCGAACGAGACGGCGATGATGTCGTACTGCGACTGCACGTCCCGCAGCTTCTGGACGGTCGCGCCGTTGTTGAAGTTCTGCCAGTAGCCGGTCAGCGCGTGCTTGGGCACGGCCGGGCCGGGGCCCGGGTCGGTGACCTTGGCGGTCCGCGCGGATACGGCGGACGACTTGGCGGACTCGCCCGCGGAGTTCGTCGCGGCGACCTGGAACTGGTAGGCGGTGTCGGCGGTGAGACCGGACACGGTCGTCGAAGTGCCCGTGACCGCCTGGGGGTTGACGCCGTCGCGGTAGACCTTGTAGCCGGTGGCGCCGGAGACGGCGGCCCAGCTCAGGTCGACGGAGGAGGAGGTGACGGTGCCCGCGGCGAGGCCGGCCGGGGTGGCCGGGACGACCGGGTCGGGGTCCTGGCCGCCGCCCCCGTCGGGGCCGTACACGGAGACGTCGTCGACGGAGTACGGGGTGGTGCCGTACCAGCCGTGGGTGTAGACCTCGACCGAGGTGGTGCTCGCGCCGGTGGTGAAGGTGGTGGTGAGCTGCTTCCACGAGGCGCTGTCGGGCGTCCAGGTGGAGACGCTGCCCGAGCCGGTCCCGGTGCCGCTCGCGCCGAGGTAGGCGTAACCGCCCTGGACCCAGGCGCTCAGCGTGTACGTGGAGTTGGGCTTGACGGTCACGGTCTGCACGCACTTGGCGTTGTCGAGACCGGCCGGGGTGGCCCTCAGGGCGCCGGCCCCGGTGCGTACCGGCGAGGAGACGGCGGCGCCGCTCCCGGCGGAACAGGACCAGTTGGCCAGGCCGTTCTCGAACCCGGCGTTCTTGGCGACGTTGACGTCGGCCGCCTGCGCGGTGCCGGCTCCGCCGACGAGGACGAGCCCGGATCCGACGGCGATCGCGAGGGCTCCGCCGAGCCATCGACGTCCGTGAGGGCGGGTGGTGGTGCGGTCCACGTGCATCCTCCGGTGGGGGAGTTGGGGATGTGGAGGTGCCGTACGTCGTCGTACGGAGGGGCGCGTACGGGGGTACGAGCCTGGTGCGGGGGTGCGGACGGTGGCCACCGTTGTCGGAACAAGCTGGTCCAGACCAATCGTGTTGTCAAGACCTCTGGCAACAAGGGGAGGTCGGAGGGGGTGAAGTCGGCACCCCGACTGGCGGCGAAGGCGCTTCGGGCCCCCGCCGCCGGGCCCGAAGAAAGTGAGGGGAGCTTGGCGGATTGTGTGTTCACCACCCCGGGTGGCGTGGATAAAGTGCAGAGGCGGCGGCACCCTGCGGTGACGCCGCGAACGCGGTAGGTGATCTGCGGCCCCCGGGACCCCGGAGGTCGGAGGGGACGGGGGTCTGACGTGCCGACAGCGATCGCGGTCACCAGCACCGACCTGGTGCTGCCGCCGACCGACCCGCAGACGCCGAACGCCGCCGTGCTCCCGGCCCCCGAGACGCGGTCCCTCGACGCCTCCCTCGCCGACATGCAGCAACTCCTCGCGCGGTACGGCAGCGTGGTCGTCGTCTGCCCCACCTCCGCCCCCGCCGCCGTCGAGCGGCGCCTGCACGCCGTCCGGGGCCTCCTCGAAAGCGACCGGATCGCGCTGGTCAGAACCGACCTGCCGCCACTCGGAGCAGCCGTGCTCGTCCGGCAGTTACGGCAACTGGCGGCCTGCGACTTCAGCCCCGGCGTGCTCGCCTCCGCCGCCAGGCTGCTCGCCCACTACATCTACGCCGGGGCCGTACTCGGCTCGGTGTCCCGCCTCGACCGCGTACCCGTCAGCCTCTCCTCCCACCTCAAGGGCTGGCTGCCCGGAGCCCACTTCGCGGTCCTCGCCGGACCCACGCCGCAGATCGTCCGGCTCGGCGGAGCGGGCGACCAGCGCCTCGCGGGACCGGAGTTCGCCACGCAGCTCCTCGTCGCGCGCGGACAGCTCCAGACCGACTGGCCCACCACCGCCCTCGTACCCGCGTGGCAGATCCAGGGCCCCGTCCAGGAGGCCGCGCTGCCCGAGGCCTCACCCGGCTGGTGGGGCACCGGCAAGCTCGTGGAGTTCGCCGCGTACCTCCCCGACCTGCCCGTTCTCTACCAACTCGTCTCCTCCGTACGGCGCGAGACCTGCCACTGGTGCGGGATGGAGCTCATCGGCGACCGCTGCGGCTTCTGCGCGGCCCCGCTGACGGCCCTCGCGGGCCCGGCGGCGCTCGGGGGCGGGACGGCGCCGGCCCACGGGGCGACCCAGGCGCTCGCAGCGGTTCCGGCCCGTGGCATGGCCCCCGCCCTCGACGCGGTTCCGGCCCGAGGCGCCACGAGGGCCCTCGGGGCCGCACCGGCGCACGCCGCCCGCCCCCTCCCCGCACCCGGCTCCGCACCCGCGATCGACCCGCGCACCGTCCCGTGAGCCCCGCCGTGTGCCCCCGCCCCGCGCAGCACCCCCGCCCCGCGCACGACCACCGTCCGCCCAGACCCACGGATCCGATCGAGGAAGTACGGCCATGAACTCCCGCCAGCGCCGCGGCGTGATCCTCCTGCTGCTCTCCGTCCTGTGCGCCCTCGGCGCCTTCGCCGGCGTCCTCACGGTCATCAGCGACGTGAACGCGAAGGTCGGACCCGAGGTCACCGCGTACCGGCTCACGAAGAACGTGGCCCCCTACAAACCCCTGAGCGCCGACCAGTTCGAGAAGATCTCCATGCCCAAGCGCTGGCTCTCCGCCACCGCCGTCACCGATCTCCGCCAGATCGAGGGCAGGATCGCCGTCACCGAGCTCAAGGCGGGATCCCTCCTCCAGACCGACATGATCGTCGAGCAGCCCGAGCTCCAGCCGGGTCAGCAGGAGATCGCGATCATGATCGACGCCGCGACGGGCGTCGCGGGCAAGATCACCGCCGGGGCCACCGTCAACATCTACGCCACCTTCGAGGGTGAGAAGAAGGACGACCCCTCCCAGTCGCGGATGATCGTCGCCGGCGCCCGCGTCCTCTCCGTCGGCAAGCTCACCCCGATCTCCGAGAACAACGACCGCTCGGGCCGCGCCGCCAACGCCGTCCCGATCAGCTTCGCGCTCTCCACCCTCGACACCCAGCGCGTCGCGTACGCCGAGTCCTTCGCCGAGCACGTACGCCTCGCCCTCGTCGCCCCCACCACCGGCGGCGCCCCGGCCGACCAGCGCGACCGCACCTACACGCTCGACAAGGACAAGTGAGGCCGGTATGACCACCAGGATCCTGCCGGCCGTCGGGGACCCCGACGCGGCCCGGTCCGTCGTCACCCTGCTCAGCCAGCTCCCCGACGCCGAACCCGCCGCGCCCGTCACCGACTCCACCCAGCTCGTCGACACCCTCGCCCGGCTCGCCGCCGAGTCCCTCGACGAACTCCCCGAGGTCGTCCTCGTCCACGAGCGGATCGGACCCGTCCCCGCACTCGACGTCGTCCGCGAGGTCGCCCTCCGCTTCCCGGCCGTCGGCGTCGTCCTCATCACCGCCGACGCCAGCCCCGTCCTCTTCTCGGCCGCCATGGACTCCGGCGCCCGGGGCCTGGTCACCCTCCCCCTCGGATACGAGGAGCTCGCCAGCCGCGTGCAGGCCGCCGCCCAGTGGTCCGCGGGCGTCCGCCGCCACCTCGGCGCCGGGGCCGAGATCGCCACCGGACCCGGCGGCACCGTCGTCACCGTCAGCGGCGCCAAGGGCGGCGTCGGCACCACCGTCACCGCCGTCCACCTCGCCCTCGCCGCCCGCGCCTCGGGCCGGACCGTCGCCCTCCTCGACCTCGACCTCCAGGGCGGCGACATCGCCTCCTACCTCGACGTCCAGTTCCGGCGGTCGGCCGCCGACCTCGCGGCCATCACCGACATCTCGCCCCGCGTCCTCCAGGACGCCGTCTTCGTCCACGAGACCGGCCTCGCACTGCTCCTCGCCCCGGCGGAGGGCGAACGCGGCGAGGAGGTCACCGACCGGGCCGCCCGCCAGATCGTCAGCGCCCTGCGCGCCCGGCACGAGGTCGTCGTCGTCGACTGCGGCTCCCAGCTCACCGGCGCCAACGCCGCCGCCATCGAGATGTCCGACACCGCCCTCCTCGTCACCACGCCGGACGTGGTCGCGGTGCGGGCCGCCAAGCGGACCGTACGGATGTGGGAACGCCTCCAGGTACGCAAGGCGGAGGAGACCGTCACCCTCGTCAACCGCCACCACCGCTCCACCGAGATCCAGCCGCCCCTCGTCCAGAAGATCACCGGCACCCGTACGGCCGGAGTCTCCGTCCCCGCCAACTTCAAGGAACTCCAGGCCGTCGTCGACGCGGGCCGGCTCCACGACCTCGACGCCAAGTCGACGGTCAAGCAGGCGCTGTGGGCGTTGGCCGGCGAACTGGGCCTGGTCGGCGCCCCGGCACCGACCGCCCCCGGCAAGCAGCTCGCCCGCGCCGGCGACCGGGGCTCGCTGGGCCTGCGCCGCCGCACCGGAGGCCGCTGAGCGATGCGGCCGACGATCCGGGACGGCGACGACAGAGGACAGGTGGCGATCGAGTTCCTCGGCATGGTGCCGCTGATCCTGCTGACGCTGGCGCTGCTGTGGCAGGTCGTTCTGGTGGGGTACACGTACACGCTGGCCGGAAACGCCGCCGACGAGGCGGCCCGAGCCGCGGCCGTCGGCGACGACTGCCACGAGGCCGCGATGCGGCACCTGGACGGGGCCTGGGCGAGCGGTTTGGAAGCGACATGCCCGCCGGGCGACGACGGCCTGGTGAAAGCGGTGGTCAGGATCCAGGTCCCCGTCCTCTTCCCGGGCGTGGGCGGCCTCTTCACCGTGGAGACCACGGCGGGCGCGGTCTCGGAGGAGAAGGAGTCCACGCCATGACGAGATTCCTGCGCGCGAGGACCCGCGACCGGGGCCAGGCCGCCATCGAGTACCTCGGCTTCCTCCCCATCCTGCTCATCGTCGGCCTCGCGGGCCTCCAGCTCGGCGTCGCCGCGTACGCCGCCCAGCAGGCGGGTACGGCCGCCCGCGCCGCGGCACGGGCAGCAACCACCGACGCGAACGCGGACAACCCCGTGGCGGCGGGCAATGCGGCCGGCCGGGCAGCCGCCGACTGGGTCACCTCCGTCGACGTCGCTGCCGACGGCGGCGAGGCCGTCGCCCGCGTCAGCGTCCGCATTCCCCAGGTCGTCCCCTTCTGGAGCTTCGACGACGTGACGAAGACCGCCACCATGCCGATGCCCGACGAGGAGGACCTGCCATGAGTCTGCGCTCCCGGATCAACGCCCCCGAGGACAAGGGCGCCGGAGCCGGCCGGGAGGACGGGCACCTCGTCGCCGCCTTCCGCGCCAAGCTCCTGGAGGAGATCGACCTCACCGAGATGTCCGCGCTCGCGGCCGCCGAACGGCGTGCCCGCCTGGAGCGCGTCCTCGGCCACATCATCAGCCGCGAGGGCCCGGTCCTCTCCACCGCCGAGCGGGGCCAGCTGATCCGTCGGGTCGTCGACGAGGCCCTCGGGCTCGGCGTCCTCGAACCGCTCCTCGAAGACGCCTCGATCACCGAGATCATGGTCAACGGACCCGACCAGATCTTCATCGAGCGCGCCGGCCGCGTCGAGCTGCTGCCGCTCCGCTTCGCCTCCCACGACCAGCTGATGCAGACCATCGAGCGGATCGTCTCGACCGTCAACCGCCGCGTCGACGAGTCGAACCCGATGGTCGACGCCCGCCTCCCCTCCGGCGAGCGCGTCAACGTCATCATCCCGCCGCTCTCGCTCACCGGGGCGACGCTCACCATCCGCCGCTTCCCCCGCGCGTACACGCTCCACGAGATGATCGGCCTCGGCTCGCTCGACGAGCAGATGCTGCTCCTGCTGTCCGGACTGGTTCAGGCCAAGTTCAACCTGATCGTCTCCGGCGCCACCGGCACGGGGAAGACCACCCTCCTCAACGCCCTCTCCGGTCTCGTCCCGGAGGGCGAGCGGATCATCACCATCGAGGACTCGGCCGAGCTCCAGCTCCAGCAGGCCCACGTCATCCGCCTCGAAGCCCGCCCGCCGAACATCGAGGGCCGGGGCGCCATCTCCATCCGCGACCTCGTCCGCAACTCCCTGCGCATGCGCCCCGACCGCATCATCGTGGGTGAGGTCCGCGGCGGCGAGACCCTCGACATGCTCCAGGCGATGTCCACCGGCCACGACGGCTCGCTCGCCACCGTCCACGCCAACTCGGCCGAGGACGCCCTGATGCGGCTCCAGACGCTCGCCTCGATGTCCGAGGTGAAGGTGCCCTTCGAGGCGCTCCGCGACCAGATCAACAGCGCGGTCGACGTCCTCGTCCAGCTGACCCGCCACCCGGACGGCACCCGCCGGATCACCGAGATAACCGTCCTCGCCTCCCACGGGCGCGAGCGCTTCCTCCTCGCCACGATCTGCCGCTTCCAGGCGCAGCCGGTCGCGGCCGACGGCCGGGTGTACGGACAGTTCACGTACCACCCGCTGCCCCGGAGGGTCGCGGAGCGGCTGTACATGGCCGGCCAGCCGATCCCGCAGGCCTTCGGGGTGGCCGTGACCGACGCCGGGCTCGCCACCCGCGAAGCGAAGTAGGAGCAGGAGCCCATGACCACCGATCCTGTGTGGCTGACACTCGGCGTGGCGCTGCTCTGCTGCGTCCTGGGCATCGTCGGCGTCCAGCTGTACGCGAGCGGGGCCCGGCGGCACGCGGCCCTCGTCGCCCGGCTCGACGAGACGGGCGAGCCCGAGACGACCGGCCGCCGCCGACGCCACTTCCGGGGCATCGACCGACGCGTCCGCCGGACGAACCTCGGCCGGAAGCTGGAACTGCGCATCGCGGCCACCGGGCTCGACATCACCCCCGGCGAGTTCACGGTCGCCCTCACGGCGACCGTGGCCGTCCTCTGGGCGGTGGGGCAGTCGGCGCTCTCCCCGTTCTTCGGCCCGATATGCGGTCTCCTCGGCGTCTGGGTCGCCCTCGGGTACCTCAGCTGGCAGCGACAGAAGCGCATCGAGAAGTTCATCAACCAACTCCCCGAACTCTCCCGCATCCTGGCCAACGCCACCCAGGCCGGACTGGCCCTGCGCATGGCGCTCAGCCTCGCCGCCGACGAGATGGAGTCCCCGGCCGGAGACGAACTGGAGAAGGTCGCCCAGCAGTTGGCCGTCGGCACGTCCCTCGACGACGCCCTCGGCGAGCTCGCCGAGCGCCTCCCCTCCCGCGAGCTCGTCGTCCTCGTCACCACCCTCGTCCTCGCCAACCGGGCGGGCGGCACCGTCGTCTCCTCCCTCCGGAACCTCACCGAGACCCTGGAGGAGCGCAAGGAGACCCGGCGCGAGGTCCGCACCCAGCTCTCCCAGGTGAGCATGACCGCGTACTCCGTCCCCGTCATCGGCGTCGGCTCGCTCCTCCTCATCGACAACATGCAGCCCGGAGCCCTCGACCGCATGACCGGCTCGACCGTCGGACAGTTCGCCGTGGTCGCGGCCTTCGCGCTGTACGTGGTGGGCTTCGTCGCCATCCGCCGCTTCTCGAAGATCGACGTATAGGACGGGCGCGCGCCATGGACCTCCTTCTCGCCCTGCTCGCCGGCCTCGCCGTCGCCGGCATCGCCTACGGCCTGCGCCTCTACCGCGCCGACGCCCGCCTCCCCGACGACCTCAAACTCGCCCTGGAGGTCGGCGCGACCCGTACCGGCGCGGTCGACTCGGCCGTCGACCGGCTCGGCATGCGCTGGTCGCCGGCCGTCCTGCGCCTCATGGGCCCCAAGCGGGTCAACGCCGTGCGCCGCCGCATCGACCTCGCGGGCAACCCCGGCGGACTCACCATCGACCGGTACGGGGCGCGGCGGGCCGTCTACGGCTTCCTCGGCGTCCTCGGCGGCCTGCTCATGCTGGGCAGGGGCTCGGTCCTCGTCGCGCTGCTCCTCTTCGCCTTCGGCGCGTTCTGGACGGAGGTCGGCATCTGGTCGGCCGTCCGCATCCGCAAGGACCAGATCGAGCGGACCCTCCCCGACTTCCTCGACGTCCTCGCCGTCGTCGTCAGCGCGGGCCTCGGCTTCCGGCAGGCCCTGGAGCGGGTCGCGGAGCAATACGCGGGCCCGTGGTCCGACGAACTCCGCATCACGCTCCGCCAGATGGACATGGGCGTCAGCCGCCGCCAGGCCTTCGACGAACTGCGCCGCCGCAACGACTCGGAACAGGTGGCGCAGTTCGTCACGGCGCTCCAGCAGGGCGAGGAGCTGGGCGCGCCGATCGTCGACACGCTCATCCAGATCGCCAACGACATGCGCCGTACGGACGCCCAGAACGCCCGCCGCAAGGCGGCCAAGGCGGTCCCGAAGGCCACGATGGTCATCACGACCCTGATGGTCCCGGCGACGATGATCCTCCTGGGCGCGGGCCTGTTCCTGGGCACGGGGACGGACTTCGGCTCGGTCACGGGCGAGTGAGCCACTGTCTCAATTCCATCGAAGGTTGACGATCCCGCTTCGCGCACACAACCGCATGTGACAGAGTGCGGACAGGGTGTGAGAGGGGTGGGTGTGATGGACCTGAACAACCGGCAGATCGCCGCGACTTGCTTCATCACCGACAAGACGGTCGAGAACACCGAACTCCACACCGCCACGCGCGCCGAGGCCCTAGCCTCCTGGCTGGGCACCAGGCCCACGCGATGACCGGGGCCCACAGACGGGCCCCAGGGCCCTGTGAGCCGACACGACCACCGGCGAACCGACGCGGAGGGGACCACGATGAACGACGCGATGCTGAAGGCCGTGACGAAGGCCAAGGTGCGACTGACGAGCCGACTGCTGTCCGGGGACCGGGGGCAGACGGCGGTGGAGTACCTGGGGATCATTGTGGTGGTGGTGGCGATCGTGGTGGCGATCACCGGCACGGACCTCGGCCAGTCGATCAAGAATGCGATCGCTCAGAAGATCACCGAACTCACCGGAGGCGGTGGCGAGTAGGGGCTCTGGGCGGGGGAGACGAGGGGCAGGCATTCCCCGTCTACATCGCCGTCGTGGCAGGCCTCTTGTTCCTGGCCTTCGCCTACTTTGCCGTGGGGCAGGCCGCTTTCACTCGGAACAGCGCCCAAACTGCCGCAGACGCCGCAGCTCTTGCAGCTGCGCAGGATGCTCGGGATCGGTTGCGTAAGGACTGGCTCGAAGTCATTCTCTCCCCGGACCAATGGGGCGGTTTCCTCCACGGTGTGGCCTTCATGGACCCTGCCGCGTGTCAACAGGCGGGGGAGTTCGCGGCCCGGAACCAGGCAACGCTCTCGGGGGGTGGCTGTGCGCCTCTCGCCTCATGGGGATTTCGTGTGACGGTACGTACGACGGGTGCGGAGTCGCGGCAGGCGACGGCGTCTGCCGAAGCAGTCATCGAACCGCGCTGCTCGTTCACGGAGCCGGAGCCCACTTCAGAGCCGACTCCCACGCCAACGGCACCCGGTGAAGGCGAGGAGGAAGAAACGATCCCGATCGATGGACTCGAGTGCGCCGGAGTGGACTGGGAGATCGATCCGGAGAACCCGACTCTGCCCGACGCTGTCGACCTCTTCACGGTCCGGCTGTCCGAATGACCTGTGCCGACGAGTAAAGGAAGCGCGCTTCATGAACGTTCGTTACGCACGCAGGGGGCTGGCCTCCCTCGCAGTTGCTTCGGTGGCTCTACTCGCGGGCGGCTGCGGAGCAGAGGACAAGCCGATCGCGAACAAGCCGGCCACGACCACAGTCGCTCCCCCTGGGACATCAGGCACGCAGGAGCAGCAGCCTGCGGAAGAGCCGACCGAGACACTGGCAGTTCTGAAGGGGCGGAAGGGCCTGGAACTCGCTATCAATTCGGTGGAACGGGACGCGGGCGGATTCGTCACCATCAAGGGTCGCCTTAAGAACACGTCCGAAACCGCCACCATCATCCCCGCGCAGATGAGCGGCGACGAGACCGAGGTGGTGAAGCACGGCAACTCGCTCGGCGGTGCCACCCTCGTCGACTCCGTAGGCAAGAAGCGCTACTACGTCCTGAGGGACACAGACGGGCGCCCGCTCACCACCTCCGCGCTCGACAGCCTCGGCCCCGGCAAGTCGACCCCCGTCTTCATGCAATTCCCCGCACCCCCCGCCTCCACCACCGAGGTCTCCTTCCAGCTCCCCACCTTCGAACCCGCCACCCTCAAACTCTCCTGAGGCGACGCCATGACGACGACGAACCGCCGCCTGGCCGCCCTGGCCCTCGTCTCCGTGGCCATCTGGCCGCTCACCGTGCCCACCGCGCACGCCGACGATCCGCCCGGCTCCGCCGGCATTGCCGCTCCGCCGCCCGCCATCGACGCGAACGCGTCCGGGCTCATGCTTCCCGACGGGGCCACCCTCGCGCCCGCCAAGGTGCTCGACATCAAGCAGATCGTCGAGGAGGAGGGCGGTGCGGAGCGCCGGCAGGACACCAACGTGGACGTGACCTTCGCCCTGCAGGCCGAGGTGCTGTTCCCGAAGAACAGCGCCAAGCTGAGCCCCGCCGCGACCTCCCGGATCGCCGCCATCGCCGCCGAGGTCAACAATCTCGGCTCCGGTCGCGTCCGGGTCTTCGGGTTCACCGACAACCTCGGGACGTACGAGCACGGGCTCAAGCTCTCGAAGCAGCGTGCCGTCGCCGTGCAGCAGGTCCTCGCCCGGAGTCTCGACCCCGGTACGACCTTCGACATCCGCGGCTACAGCGAGGACTACCCGATCGCGGACAACGCCACCGAGGAGGGCCGGAAGAAGAACCGGCGCGTCGAGGTGTCCTTCCCCCGGACGACGGCGCCCTAGGCCCTGTCCGCGAGCGAGGCCAGCGCCGCCCGGATCGTCGCCGTCATCCGGTCCGGGGCCGTGAAGACCTCCCTCGCCGTGAAGCGGAGCACCCGCCGTACCTCCGGGCAGGACTGGAGCGCGTTGAAGCGGGCGACGTCCCGTTCGTGGGCCCGGCGTGTGCCGTGGAAGGCGTAGCCCTCGACCTCCACCGCCAGGCCCGCCTCGCGGAAGAGGAAGTCCGGGCGCAGGGTCCGGCCGCCCTCGGACGCACGGAGCGGCGGCTGCGACTCAGGGTGCAGGCCCGCGTCCCGCATCCGGAGTCGCGCGACCGTCTCCGCAGGGGAGCCCGAGGCCGCCTCGGTCAGCGGCAGCCAGGCGCGGGCGCGCGGCCCGCCCGTGCGGGGCGCGGCGAGTTCGGCGGCCAGGTCCTCGTACCGGACGAGCGCCTCGCGCCGTACGCCTCCGACCACCCGCCGCGCCAGCGCCGAGTCCGCCGCGACGACCGCCTCCTCGCGGCTGCCGCAGCTCCGTATGAGGTCGCCGACCGTTCGCGCCGGGGTGGTCACCCGCAGCCCCCGCCGCACGGCGCAGTCCCCGTCCGCGAGGGAGGTCGTGGCGTGCACCCGTATCAGGGAGTCGCGTGCCGAACGGGACGACGCCGGTGCCGTGAAGTCGAGGGGCGGCCCCACGCCGACAGTGGCTCCCAGCAGCTCGATGCGGTGCAGCCGCGCCGCCGTCCCGTGGCTGCACACCAGCTCCGGACGGAGGAACTGGAGCGCCGTCGCCCGCACCCGCCAGTCGACCTCCTTGCCCGGGGCCGCCCACGCGCCCCGGCAGATCCCCTGCCATCCGTCCCGGCGCAGGCGGCCGGCCAGGCGGCCCCGGGGCCAGCCCGCCGCGAGCGCCCAGACCGTGAGGAGTACCCCGCCCCTCGCGAGGATCGCCAACTCGTACATACGCCCAACGATCCACGGAAGAGGGACAGTTCGCACCCCCTGTGGAAAACCCGGTGAAACTCGTCGTCAGGAAAGCGCAAAAGTGACGGGACGCCCTCGTCGGCGAGGAGCATTCTGGAGCGGAGTACCCGACACCACAGGGTCCGTTCCGAAGTGGGCTGCCGATGACGTCGACGACGCCGAGTGTCCAACTGGTCAGTGATCTCGTCACCCGGATTCCCGAGTTCCGGGGCGTGTACGAGACCCATGTCTTCACCCAGGGCGATGTCCTGCCGCACGTCTTCTTCTGGGACGTCGTCCAGGGCACCGTCCGTTCCTTCCTCGGGGAGGACCCGACCGCCGCCGACTGGCGCCGCACCCTCGACTTCCTGGAGGAGCAGTGCTGCCGCGGTGTTCTCGGCATCGACGAGGTCATCGTGACCTCGTTCCTCGGTGACCTGCCCTCCCCGCAGGAGCCCGGTCACGCCATCGTCCATCAGCTCGGTCCTGCCCTGTCCGCGAAGTTCGTCCGGATAAGGCCCCTTGGGTGAGGGGGCGGCGGCTCCGTAGGGATTATCGGGATAATCGGCGGCATGCCCGCGCCCGACCGTCCCCTCAGCCTCCGCCGTCCCCTCAGCCCCACCCTCACCGCCGTCGGCGGCTACGTCCTCACCCGCGTCATCGGACTCGCCGTCCTCGCCATCGCCGCCGCCGCGACCGGCAAGGACGGGCTGCACCGGCTCAAGGGGCGCTGGGACTCCGTCTGGTACGTCCGCGTCGCCGAGCACGGATACGGGTACGAGGTCACCCTGCCGAACGGCGACGTCCACTCCGACCTGGCCTTCTTCCCCCTCCTCCCCGCCCTGGAGCGGGGCCTGTCCGCCGTCCTCCCCGTCGACGCCGCGACCGCCGGTCTTGTCGTGTCCTGGTCGGCCGGGCTCGCCGCCGCCGTCGGCATCTACAAGTGCGGCGCCCACTTCGCGGGGGAGCGCGCCGGCGTGCTGCTCGCCGTCCTCTGGGGCGTGTACCCGACCGCGTTCGTCCAGTCGATGGCGTACACCGAGACGCTGTTCACGGCCTTCGCCGCCTGGTCGCTGTACGCCGTCCTGCGCGGGCGGTGGATCCTGGCCGGCGCCCTGTGCACCGCCGCGGGTCTCACCCGGCCGACCGCCGTCGCGCTGATCGCCGCCCTCGGGATCACGGCCCTCGTCACCCTCGTACGGGATCGGAGGCTGCCCCTCCGGACGGTCGCCGGAGTGCTGATCGCGCCGCTGGGCTGGTTCGCGTACATCGCCTACGTCGGGATCCGCGAGAAGAGCCTCACCGCCTACTTCGACGTCCAGGCCGCCTGGGGCAACTCCATCGACGGCGGTGTCGCCCTCGCCCGCTTCATCGCCGGCCTGCCCTGGCCCGCCGCCCTCGGGCTGTGCGCGGCGCTCGGGCTGCTCGGCTGGCTCGTCGCCCTCTGCGTACGGCAGAAGCAGCCGCTCCCGCTGCTCGTCTACACGATCGGCGTCGTCCTCGTCTCGCTCGTCGGCGCCGCGTACTTCGGGTCCCGGCCGCGTCTGATGATGCCCGCGTTCGGGCTGCTGCTCCCGCCCGCCGTCGCCCTCGCGCGCCTGCGCACGCGTGCCGCCGTGCCCGTCCTCGCCGGACTCGCGCTCGCCTCCGCCGCCTACGGGGCCTTCACCCTGCTCGGTTCGGGCCCGCCGTGACGATCACCCGGGCACCCGGCCGCAGACCCCACCCCGTCATCGCGCCCGCCTCCGCCTCCAGGACGTGCCGGCCGCGCGGCCTGACCATGCCGAGGCGCCCCGGCCGCATCGTCACCACCGACAGCACCCGGAGCGAGCGGTCCAGATAGGCCACGTCGATCGCGAACCGCATGCCGAAGGTGTGCACGCTGTTCGTCCGCGTGATCAGCAGCGCCCCCGCGATCCCGTCCCGGCCCAGCAGCCCCCGCCGCCGCGCCCGGTACGAGGCCGCCACCTCCAGCGGAAGCTCCAGAGCCGCCACCGCCAGGGTCCCCGGCCCGTCCTCCCATTTCCCCATGCGCCAGACCGTAGCGGCATCGCCGCCTAGGGTCAGCTCCGTGTACGTCGTCACGCTGATCGTCGCCGCCGCCCTGTGGGGGGCCGCCGTCGGGCTGCTCGTCCCGCGCGCCGCGTACCGGCTGGCCGTGCCCGCCGAGGAGCCGTGGCGGGACCGCTGCCCCGCCGGGCACCCGCTCGCGGGACCCGCGCGCGGCTGGCTCGGCGGGCCCGGGCGGCAGGACTGCGCGACCACCCCGACCCCGCTCGCCGCGCCGCTCCTCACCGCCCTCGCCTGCGCCGCGCTCGCCGCCGCCACCGGCGGGCCCCGGCCCGAGCTGGCGGTCTGGCTGCTCGGCGCGCCCTTCGCCGTCCTCCTCGCCTGCGTCGACGCCCGCGTCCACCGGCTCCCCGACGGGCTCACCCTGCCGCTCGCCGCCGCCGTCCCGCTGCTCCTCGGCGCCGCCGAGCTCCTGCCGTACGACGCGGGCTCCTGGCTCCACGCACTCCTCGGCGCGCTCGCCCTCGGCGGGTCCTATCTCGTGCTGTACGTGGTCAACCCGGCCGGCCTCGGCTTCGGCGACGTCAAACTCGCGCTCCCGCTGGGCGCCGCCCTCGGCTGGTACGGCTGGGGCGTCCTCTTCGCCGGGGCCTTCGCGGGCTTCCTCCTCGGCGCCGTCTACGGCCTCGGGCTCGTCCTGCTGCGCCGCGCGGACCGCTCCTCGGCGATTCCCTTCGGCCCGTTCATGCTGGTGGGCGCCCTGCTCGGGCTGCTCCTCGGGGCGTTCAGCGCGCTCCCGTGACAGGCCTTCCCGTCAACGCCGCGCCTCTGCCGGCCGGTCCCTCTTCGGAGGGACGGAACCCCGCCGCCACGCCGGGGCGCAAACCCGCCACACGGCCTCACAGCCCTTGTGCGGACTGGGATCCACCGCATCCCGTGCGATGAGTTCCGCGCACGTGGCGCGCAGCACGACTATCGAAGGGTTATGGTGGAAACCCCCCCTCGGGCCGGTCCGTATCCCCCCCCACGGACCGGCCCGTTTTTCTTTTCCCGGGGTCACAGGAGAGGCGTCAGCCCCGGCCGGCCCAGATGTTCGTTCCGGCGGTGTCGACCGCGAACGAGTCGATCTCCTTCAGCTCCTCGGCCGTCAGCGGCGCACCCGCGAGCGCGGCCACGTTCTCCTCCAGCTGGGCGACGCTGGACGCGCCGATCAGCGCCGAGGTCATCCGCTCGTCGCGCAGCACCCACGCCAGCGCGAGCTGCGCCAGCGACTGACCGCGCCGCTCCGCGATGCCCGCGAGGCCGCGCAGACGCCGCAGCACCTCGTCGGAGAGCAGGTTCGGGTCGAGGGACTTGCCCTGGGTGGCCCGCGAGCCCTCCGGGATGCCCTTCAGGTACTTGTTGGTGAGCAGCCCCTGCGCCAGCGGCACGAAGGAGATGCAGCCCATGCCGGCGTCCTCCAGCGTGTCGAGGAGGCCGTCCTCCTCGGTCCAGCGGTTGATCATCGAGTACGAGGGCTGGTGGATGAGCGGCCGGACACCCATCTCCTGGAGGATCCGGGCGGCCTCGGCGGTCTGCTCGCTGTTGTACGAGGAGACGCCGACGTACAGCGCCTTGCCCTGCTGGACGGCGGAGGCCAGGGCCCCCATCGTCTCCTCCAGCGGGGTGTGCGGGTCGAAGCGGTGCGAGTAGAAGATGTCGACGTAGTCGAGGCCCATCCGGTTCAGGGAGGCGTCGAGCGAGGACAGCAGGTACTTGCGGGAGCCCCACTCGCCGTACGGGCCGGGGTGCATCTCGTAGCCGGCCTTGGTCGAGATGATCAGCTCGTCGCGGTAGGGCGCGAAGTCCTGGGCGAAGAGCTTGCCGAAGTTCAGCTCGGCGGAGCCGGGCGGCGGCCCGTAGTTGTTCGCCAGGTCGAAGTGGGTCACGCCGAGGTCGAACGCGCGGCGCAGGATCGCGCGCTGGGTGTCGAGCGCCTTGTCGTCGCCGAAGTTGTGCCAGAGGCCGAGGGACACAGCCGGGAGCTTCAGACCGCTGCGGCCCGTGCGGCGGTACTCCATGGTGTCGTAGCGGTCCGCGGAGGCGCGGTACAGGGGGGAATCAGTCACGTATCTCTGCTTATCACGGACTTGTGACAGTCCCGGGCTGGGAGCCTGTCGCCCGTGCGCAGTAGTGTGGCGGCTTGCGGACCGCCGCTGCCGGGCGGACCCGCCGCTGCATGGAGAGGTAAAGAACAGTGAACCTGCGCGACCTGGTGTACGGGCTCTACGCACGCCGGGTGGAAGGCCGCCTCGACCATGCCCAGGTGCCCAAGCACATCGGGGTCATCCTCGACGGGAACCGGCGCTGGGCCAAGGCGTCCGGCGGGACCCCCGAGCAGGGGCACAAGGCGGGCGCGGACAAGATCCAGGAGCTGCTCGGCTGGTGCGCCGAGACGGACGTCGAGGTCGTCACGCTCTGGATGCTGTCCACGGACAACCTGAACCGGCCCGAGGAGCAGCTGATCCCGCTGCTCGGCATCATCGAGAACGCCGTGCGTGCGCTCGCCGCCGACGGCCGCTGGCGGGTCAACCACGTCGGCACGATGGACCTGCTGCCCGCCCGTACCCAGTCGGTGCTGAAGGAGGCCGAGCAGGCCACCCACACCAACACCGGAATACTGGTGAACGTGGCGGTGGGCTACGGCGGCCGCCAGGAGATCGCGGACGCGGTCCGCTCGCTGCTCCTGGAGCACGCGGAGCGGGGGACGAGCTTCGAGGAGCTCGCCGAGATCGTCGACGTGGAGCACATCTCGGAGCACCTCTACACGCGCGGTCAGCCCGACCCGGACCTGGTGATCCGTACGAGTGGCGAGCAGCGGCTGTCCGGATTCATGCTGTGGCAGAGCGCCCATTCCGAGTACTACTTCTGTGAAGTGCACTGGCCGGCCTTCCGCAAGGTCGACTTCCTGCGGGCCCTGCGCGACTACGCGGCCCGGCACCGGCGTTACGGCACCTGACAGACCCGGTCGGAACCGATCACCTCGTGTTCACGAACACGTCGTCATATGCCATGGCATGGCAGAGGTGGTTCGAGGGCATATCCCTGGTGAAGTGAGCGGCACGGAGACCGCCACCCGGGAGGCCCCTTGCACCAGGACGACCGTGCGGGACACGTACGGGAGAAGCGGAGGGCCGTGGTTCGGCCCGCGCATCGAGGCCTGAGCCCGGTCCCATTCCGCAGCGACACCGGTTCCGTCGCGCCCCGACCTCTATGGGGTCTTCAGAGGGGGTCTGTCCTTCCGTGGTGACCAGCACGAAGCGCCGCCTTAACGACCGGCGCACCTATGTTCTCGACACCAGCGTCCTGCTGGCCGACCCCAACGCCGTGTCCCGGTTCGACGAGCACGAAGTGGTGCTCCCGATCGTCGTGGTCACCGAGTTGGAGGCCAAGCGGCATCACCCCGAGCTCGGCTACTTCGCCCGGCAGGCCCTGCGCCTGCTGGACGACTTCCGGGTCAGGTTCGGACGCCTCGACGCCCCTCTCCCCGTCGGGGAGCTGGGCGGCACCCTGCGTGTCGAACTCAACCATTCCGACCCCGGCATCCTGCCCGCCGGCTACAGGTTGGGGGACAACGACTCACGGATCCTCGCGGTCGCGCGCAACCTCCAGGCGGAGGGGTACGACGTCACGGTCGTCTCCAAGGACCTGCCGCTGCGCATCAAGGCCTCCTCGGTCGGTCTTCTCGCCGAGGAGTACCGCGCCGAGCTCGCCATCACGGACGCCAACGGCTGGACCGGGATGACCGAGCTCGCCCTCTCCGGCGAGCAGGTGGACCTGCTCTTCGAGCAGAGCACGCTGTACGTCCCGGAGGCCGCCGAGCTCCCGGTCCACACGGGCCTGGTGCTCCAGTCCGAGCGCGGCAAGGCACTCGGCCGGGTCACCGCCGAGGGGAACGTGAAGCTGGTCCGCGGCGACCGGGAGGCCTTCGGGCTCCACGGCCGCAGCGCCGAGCAGCGGATCGCGCTCGATCTGCTCCTCGACCCGGACGTCGGCATCATCTCGATGGGCGGCCGGGCCGGTACGGGCAAGTCCGCGCTCGCGCTCTGCGCGGGCCTGGAGGCGGTCCTGGAGCGCCGGCAGCACCAGAAGGTGATGGTCTTCCGTCCGCTGTACGCGGTCGGCGGCCAGGAGCTCGGCTACCTGCCGGGCAGCGAGGCGGAGAAGATGAGCCCCTGGGCTCAGGCGGTCTTCGACACGCTGTCCTCGGTCGCGAGCCGCGAGGTCATCGAGGAGGTGCTGGGGCGCGGGATGCTGGAGGTCCTGCCGCTCACCCACATCCGGGGCCGCTCCCTCCACGACGCCTTCGTCATCGTGGACGAGGCCCAGTCCCTGGAGCGGAACGTCCTGTTGACCGTTCTGTCCCGGATCGGGGCGAATTCGCGGGTCGTGCTGACCCATGACGTCGCCCAGCGCGACAACCTCCGGGTCGGCCGGTACGACGGAGTCGTCGCCGTGGTCGAGAAACTGAAGGGGCATCCGCTCTTCGCCCACGTCACCCTCACCCGCTCCGAGCGCTCCCAGATCGCCGCGCTCGTCACCGAGATGCTGGAGGACGGTCAGATCTGACCCGTTTCGTACGCCTCTGTACGCGTACGGCAGTTGGCGCCGCCCGGCAAAGCACAGGAGCTTAGCCGGGCGGCGCACTTCTGTCCGCTGTATCTCCGAAAACACCTGCGTCCACCGAGGTGTGAGCTTTCACACGCAACGCAGAATTGCCTTGCGGTGTCGCCGTCCGGCAAAGTCTTGCTTCCGTCAGGCCCCGCATACGGCACACGTGCACCCTCAGTGGCGCACACCCCATGAACAACTCAACAGCCGTCAGCCGTATGCCGCCCACAGCACCACGGGCCCGTGTCTTCAGTGACCCAGTACGTCGGAGACCAGCGCCAGGGGCACGATTTCGCCCGCGTGGTCACCTGTGCGAGCGATGCTGGAAGGAAACCGTGTGAGCCGGATCTCGGTCCGGGGATTCGCGGTGGCTTCGGCCACTGCGGTCACCACCGTCGGCGCCGTCGTCGGCGTTGCCTCGGGCAACGTCGCGCAGGCTTCGGATGACAACTTCGAGGCCACCGCGGCCGACACGACGCTGCTGGCGGACATCCCCGCAGGTGAGCAGGCCCAGGTACAGGTCTCCTCGCTCTCGGAGCAGGCCGACGTCCAGGCCGCGGCCGCCGACGCCACCGCGAAGAAGACCGCGGAGGAGAACGCCCGGCTCCGCGCCGCCAAGGACGCCGAGGCCAAGAAGGAGGCCGCCGACAAGGCTGCCGCCGAGGCCAAGGCCGAGGAGGAGCGCAAGGAGCGCGAGAAGGAAGAGGCCGAGCGCGCCAGCCGTTCCGCGGTACGCGACGCCTCCAGCTTCTCCGCGCAGGGCTCCTACTCCGTCGCCGAGGTCAAGGCGATGGCCCGCCAGATGATCCCGGCCTCGCAGTTCCAGTGCTTCAGCAACATCGTGAACCACGAGTCCACCTGGAACTACCGCGCGGTCAACCCGTCTTCGGGCGCCTACGGTCTCGTGCAGGCCCTGCCGGGCAGCAAGATGTCCTCGGCCGGCGCCGACTGGCAGACCAACCCCGCGACCCAGATCAAGTGGGGCCTCAGCTACATGGACAGCCGCTACGGCAGCCCCTGTGGCGCCTGGTCGTTCTGGCAGGCCAACCGCTGGTACTAGTACCGGCGTGCTCAACCTCGTGGAGCCCCTCACCGTCCTACGGTGAGGGGCTCTTGCGTGTAGGTTGCGAAAACGAGCGGGGGGAAGAGGAAGCGATGTCGAGACTGCCGGGATGGCTGGCGCGGCTGGGTGAGGGCCTGAGCCGCATGGGCGAACGCCTGGACGAGCGCAGGGCCGAGGCGGAGCGCGAGGATCCGCTCGGGCCGCCGTACGAGAGCGAGTCCGGGCGTGGGGACGCGACCGCGTCCGCTCCGCGTGAGGACGCGACCGCCCCCGTACCCGAGTGGCCCGCCCCCTCGGACGCCGACACCGCCCCGCCCCTCCCGGCGGCCGCTCCGGCGACCCCGGTCCCGACGGCCGACGAGGAGGACGGAACGGGACGCTCCGTACCGGCTCCTCCCTCGTACGCGCCCGCCGTCGCGGCCCGCCCTGACCCCGCCGCCGCGATCCCCTGGGGCATGCGCGTGGCGGCGGAGGCGAGTTGGCGGCTCCTCGTCTTCGCGGGCACGCTCTGGGTGCTGATGAAGGTGATCAGCTCCGTCCAGCTCGTCGTCCTCGCCTTCGTCGCCGCGCTGCTCGTCACCGCCCTGCTCCAGCCCACCGTCGCCCGGCTCCGCACCATGGGCCTGCCGCGCGGACTCGCGACCGCCGTCACCGCCGTGTCCGGCTTCGTCGTGATGGGCCTCGTCGGCTGGTTCGTGGTCTGGCAGGTCATGGACAACATCGACAACCTGTCCGACCAGGTCAAGGACGGCATCGAGGAGCTCAAGCGCGGGCTGCTCAACAGCCCCTTCCACGTGACCGAGCAGCAGATCAACGGGATCGCGAAGAACCTCAGCGACTCCGTCGGGACCAACGCCGAGCAGATCACCCAGGTCGGACTCCAGGGCGTCACGGTCGTCGTCGAGACGATCACCGGCATCCTGCTCGCCATGTTCTCGACGCTCTTCCTGCTCTACGACGGGAAGAAGGTCTGGGAGTGGACGCTCAAGCTCGTCCCCGCCCAGGCCCGGCCCGGCGTCGCCGGCGCGGGACCGCGCGCCTGGCGCACCCTCACCGCCTATGTGCGCGGCACGGTGCTCGTCGCCCTGATCGACGCGGTCTTCATCGGCCTCGGCCTCTACTTCCTCGACGTGCCGATGGCCGTGCCGCTCGCCGTCTTCATCTTCCTGTTCGCCTTCATCCCGCTGGTCGGCGCGGTGATCTCCGGTGCCCTCGCGGTCGTCGTCGCCCTCGTCACCAACGGCCTGTTCACCGCGCTCATGGTGCTCGTCGTCGTCCTCGCCGTGCAGCAGATCGAGGGCCATGTGCTCCAGCCGTTCATCCTCGGCCGGGCGGTTCGGGTCCACCCGCTGGCCGTCGTCCTGGCGGTCGCGGCCGGCGGTCTGACCGCGGGCATCGGCGGAGCCGTGGTCGCCGTCCCGCTGGTGGCCGTCTCCAACACGGTGGTCGGCTACCTGCGCGCGTACAGCACCGAACAGGCCTTGCGCAGCACACCGGAACCGCGCGGCGCGACCGCGTTCGCAGTGGCACCGACCCCGGCACCGGGCTCGGTGGCCGTCAAGGGGGAGCAGCACACGTGATATCCGAGCCGGAACTCGTCGGTGGGGAGGGCTTCGTCGTCTCCGAGGTCCTCACCGAGACCCCGCCACCCGGCCCGCCGGGCCCGCCCCGGGCCCGTCGCCCCTGGCTGTGGGCGCTCGGCGGCGCGGTCGTGGCATCGGCGGTGTGGGCCGGCGGGCTCTACGCGTACGAGAAGAGCCAGGACCAGGGGCTGGACATGCGTGGGTACAAGAGCACGGCGAGCCTCTGCGAGGCGGCGGAGCTCAAGGGGCTCGTCGGAGTCCTGGGAAAGCGGTCGATCGACAGCGGATGGGACAGCAGCTCCCAGGGCGGATCGGACTCCGGCGTCGACAGCGGGTCGGTCGGCGGCGCGGAGGGGGCCGAGCCTCGGGTGCTGGAGATAGCGCAGTGCTCGCTGATGTTCGGGCCCCCCGAGACCGGCTACAGCGGGGACGTCACGTACACCCGCCATCTGGTGACCGACCCCGGGCCCGAGTTCGACGCCCTGGCGCGGCGCTACGGCGAGGTCGAGCCGTACGAGGGGCTGGGGGAGAAGGCCTATCTGAGCGTCTACGACAACATGGGGGCCGAGCTACGCGTGCTCGACGGCCAGGTGGAGATCTCGATCAGCTTCCACGAGACGTCCGGCTGGAACGAGGACACGGACGAACCGACCCGCCAGACCAAGCAGGTCGACCTCTCCGGGGTCGAGGTCCCGCTGGCCCAGGACATGCTCGCCCTCATGGCGGCGCTCAAGAAGTGACCCGTCCGGGGACGACGGAAGGGCCCCGGGGCTTCGTGCCCCGGGGCCCTTCTCGTACGACGGTTCGTGCGACGGTCACGCCCTACTCGGCGAGGACCGCTTCCGCGTCGAGGGTGACGCCGACCGCCTGGATGACCGCGGCGATCTTCACGGCCTCCTGGATCGTCTCGCGGTCGACACCGGCCTGGCGCAGGACCTGCTCGTGCGAGTCGAGGCACTGGCCGCAGCCGTTGATCGCGGAGACGGCCAGCGACCAGAGCTCGAAGTCGACCTTGTCGACGCCCGGCTTGCCGATGACGTTCATCCGCAGACCGGCGCGCATCGTCCCGTACTCGGGGTCCGACAGCAGGTGCCGGGTCCGGTAGAAGACGTTGTTCATCGCCATGATCGCGGCGGCGGACTTGGCGGCCTGGTACGCCTCGGGCTTCAGGTTGGCCTGGGCCTCGGGCTCCAGCTCCTTGAGGACCTTCGGCGAGCGCGAGGCGATCGCGCAGGCGAGCACGGTGCCCCAGAGCTGCTGCTGCGGGAGCTCGCTGTTGCCGATGACCGAACCGAGGTTCAGCTTCAGGTCCTTGGCGAAGTCCGGTATGGCGGACTTGAGTTCGTCGAGAGCCATCTCAGATCACTCGCCCTTACTCGCCGGAGAGGAGCGCGGCGGCGTCGAGGGTGCCCTCGCCCTTGTTCCAGTTGCACGGGCACAGCTCGTCGGTCTGCAGGGCGTCGAGCACCCGCAGGACCTCCTTGGGGTTACGGCCGACGGAGCCGGCGGTCACCATGGTGAACTGGATCTCGTTGTTCGGGTCCACGATGAAGACGGCGCGCTGGGCGAAGCCGTCCTCGCCCCGGACGCCGCAGTCGCTCATGAGCTCGTGCTTCGAGTCGGCGAGCATCGGGAAGGGCAGGTCACGCAGGTCGGCGTGGTCCTTGCGCCAGGCGTGGTGCACGAACTCGGAGTCGCCGGAGACGCCGAGGATCTGGGCGTCGCGGTCCGCGAACTCGTCGTTCAGCTTGCCGAACGCGGCGATCTCGGTGGGGCAGACGAAGGTGAAGTCCTTCGGCCAGAAGAACACCACGCGCCACTTGCCCTCGTAGGCCTTGTGGTCGATCTGCTCGAACTCCTTGCCGCTCTCCAGCGACACGCAGGCGGTCAGGTCGTAGGTGGGGAACTTGTCACCGACAGTGAGCACGCGCTCTCCTTGCGAAACGGGAAGGGTCCCTTTTGAGGTCTTCCGTGGGGGTTGGACGTGTTCACAGCATGGCACGGAGTGCATTGATCAGTGAAATAGCTAGAGTGGGTCGTGTTGATCGAAGGTGGTTATCAGTGGCGTCCCCGTACACCCCGCCGTACAGCCCGCACCGAGGCAAGCAGCCGAGCCTTTCGCAGCTCAGAGCCTTTGCCGCGGTCGCCGAGCATCTGCACTTCCGCGATGCGGCCGCGGCCATCGGCATGAGCCAGCCCGCGCTCTCGGGCGCGGTTTCGGCTCTCGAAGAGGCACTCGGTGTCCAGCTCCTCGAGCGTACGACGCGGAAGGTGCTGCTCTCGCCCGCCGGGGAGCGGCTCGCGGTGCGCGCGCGGGCCGTCCTCGACGCGGTCGCCGAGCTTCTGGAGGAGGCGGAGGCGGCCCAGGCGCCGTTCACCGGGGTGCTGCGGCTCGGGGTGATCCCGACCGTCGCCCCGTACCTGCTGCCCACCGTCCTGCGGCTTGTCCACCGGCGCTACCCGGACCTGGACCTCCAGGTCCACGAGGAGCAGACCTCCTCCCTGCTGGAGGGGCTCGCGGCCGGGCGGCTCGACCTGCTGCTGCTCGCGGTCCCGCTCGGTGTGCCCGGCGTCACCGAACTGCCCCTCTTCGACGAGGACTTCGTGCTCGTCACCCCGCAGGGGCATGCGCTGGCCGGGCGGGACGACATCCCGCGCGAGGCCCTCAAGGAGCTGCGGCTGCTGCTCCTTGACGAGGGGCACTGCCTGCGTGACCAGGCCCTCGACATCTGCCGCGAGGCCGGCCGCACCGACGGCGCCGAGGTCACCACCACCGCCGCCGGGCTCTCCACCCTGGTCCAGCTGGTGGCCGGCGGCCTCGGGGTGACCCTGCTGCCGCGCACCGCCGTGACGGTGGAGACCGCCCGTAACAGCGCCCTGTGGACGGGGCTCTTCACGGAACCTGCGCCCTCGCGGAGGATCGCCCTCGCGATGCGGACCGGGGCGGCCAGGCACGCCGAGTTCGAGGAGCTGGCGCAGGAGCTGCGCGGCGCGATGAGGGGGCTTCCGGTGCGGGTGGTGGACGGCGGTTCCTGACCTCCCGCGGGCGAGCCGGACGGGTGGCGGGCCGGCTTTCCGACGCCTGTACGCCGGGTGGGCGCGGGTTCCCGGAGCCCCCCGGCTCCAGGTGCCCGCGCCCACCCGGCGTACATCCGCTCGACGGGCTACTCCGTGCGCAGCCCGTCCGCCCGCATCAGCCGCCACAGGACCGGCATGCTCAGGAGCGTCACGGCCGCGATGAGCGCGAGCCCGATCCCGACGACGGGCAGGAAGGCCCACCAGTCCTGGACCTGTTGTCCGCCCATCTTCAGCAGGACGACCCCGAGGCCGAGCCCGCCCGCCACGGCGAGGACGAGACCGAGGACGATCGGGACCGCCGTCTGCCACAGGACCGACCAGCTCAGGGTCGAGCGGCGGGTGCCGAAGGCGACGAGCGAGGAGAGCAGCCGCTTGCGGTCCTTGAGCTGCTCCAGGGTCGAGACCAGGAGCGAGGCCGCCACCAGGAGCATCGTCAGGGTGGAGCCGACCAGGATGCCGGTGCGGACGCTGGAGAAGGCGGCGTCCCGCTGGATGTCCTTCAGGTCGCGGACCCAGGACGTCGGGTCGATGCCCGCCGCCGTGTTCCGTACGTGGTCGGCGGCGTCCGGCACGGCCGGGTCGAGCCGGACCAGGGCCTGCGCGTCGGGCTCGTCGACGAGCCCGGCGTCGATCGCCGACGGGGTGGCGAGGACGCCGTACTGGTACATGCCCGTCGGGTCCGGGCGGGAGTCCACGATCCGGGCCGTGGCGGGGATGCGCCACTGCGGCAGCGGCGTGCCCTTCGGGGGCTTCGGGGCGCTCGGGTGCGGGTGCGGGTCGCGCAGGACGACCGTGGCCCCGGGCCGCGCGGCGCCGGTGACCTGGGCGTCGTCCGGGTTGCCCTGTGCGCCGTGCGCGAGGAAGACGAAGACGTCGCCGTCCTTGCAGGAGGGGAGCGTGGCGAACTGCCCGAGGGAGGCGCAGTCGCCGATCCTGAGCGAGGTCGTCGGGGCCCACTCCTCGGACCCCTTCAGGGGGCCGGGCCGCCAGACGCGCGACTCGATGACGCCGATGACACCGGCGACGCCTTCGGTCCGCGCGATGCGGTCGATCATCCCGCGGGCCTCGTCGGCGTTCCTCGCGTCGGCGCCGACCGCGATCTGGGCGCGGGACGTGTCCTGGCCCGTCAGCTCGGTGAAGTCGCGCTCCATGGCCTGGAAGAGCATCTGGAGTGCGATCGCGCCGGTGGCCGCGACGACGATGCCGCTGACCGCGCGGGCCGCGGTGCCGCTGCTCAGCTGGAGCCTGCGGACGGCCAGTTGCCAGGCCACGGGACCCGAGTGGAGCCGCTTCACGAAGGCCTCGACGAGCCAGGGCAGGAGCGTGGTGAGGCCGATCAGGGCGAGGGTGGTGCCGGCGACGACGCCCGTGCTGTCGATGCGGGTCTCGGTCACCTGGACCTCGCCCATGAGCGGGACGAGCAGGGCCGCGCCGGCCGCCAGGAGCAGCAGCCGCCACCACAGCCTGCGGCGCCGGGGCGTGGAGACGCGGACGACACCGAGCGGCTCGATCGCCACCCCGCGCAGCGCGAACAGCGTGACCACGACCGAGGCGACCGGGACCGAGGCGAGGACGATCACGGCGAGCGCGGGCAGCGGCACGACGTCGGAGGGGAAGGCGTTGACGTCCCAGATGGTGAAGGCGCCCGCGAACTGCCGTGCCACGGCGAAGAGTCCGAGGCCCACCAGGAGGCCGAACAGCGCGCCCGCGAGGGACTCGCCGGCCGCGATCCGGCGGGTCATCGCGATGTCCGCGCCGACGAGCCGCAGCGCCGCGAGCCGCCGGTCGCGCTGCTCGCCGCCGAAGCGGACGGCGGTCGCGATGAAGACGAGCACCGGCAGGAGCAGGACGACGCAGGCGACGATGACGAGGAGGACGAGGAAGGCGTTCATCGGTTCCTCGGGAACCGACCAGCCGTAGCGCGTGCCACGCCCGTCGAAGTTCTCGGTGGTGAGGAAGTCGACCCGGGCGACGTACCGCAGCTCGCTCGGACCGATCAGGCCGGCCGGTCCGATCGTTCCGGTGACCTTGTACGGGATCCGCTCCTTGAGGAGGGCGCCCTCGGGGGAGTCGAGCAGCTCGCTGAGCGCCGGGGAGACGGCCATCTCGCCGGCGGCCGGCAGCTCGGCGGTGCCCGGCGGTACCGGCGGCGCGTCGCCCTCGGGGGTCACCAGGAGTCCGGTGACGACGTCGTCCCGGTAGGTCGTCGTCCGGCCGAGGTGGAGGAAGGAGTCGGCCCGGGGGGAGTCGATCTGTTCGCTGCCGTCGACGGCGCGGACGGCCTCCCGTACCTCCCGCTGGAAGAGCATGTTGGGCAGGGAGACCGCGAGGAGCAGCAGGGCCACGCCGAAGCCGACGCCGGTCGCGGTCAGCAGGGTGCGGAGGAGGCCGGGGCGGCCGCCGGTGACCGCGAACCGGGCACCGAGCGCCAGGTCGCGGGTCCAGGTGGCGAGGCTCATACCGCCCACTCCGCGTCCCGGACGGACCCGTCCCGTACGACGATCTCGCGGTCGGAGTACGCGGCGACCCGGGCCTCGTGGGTGACGAGGACGACGGCGGCGCCGGTGTCCCGGGAGGCGTCGGTGAGCAGGCGCATGACCCGTTCGCCGTTGAGGGAGTCGAGCGCGCCGGTCGGTTCGTCGGCGAAGATCACCCGCGGGGAGGTGACGAGCGCGCGGGCGACGGCGACGCGCTGCCCCTGGCCGCCGGATATCTCGCCGGGGCGCTTGGCCGCGGTGTCGTCGACCTCCAGACGGGCCAGCCACTCGACGGCCCTGGCCTCGGCGGACTTCCTCTTCTCGCCGTTCAGGCGGAGCGGGAGGGCGACGTTCTCGACGCAGGTCAGCTCGGGGACGAGCTGGCCGAACTGGAAGACGAAGCCGAAGTCGGTGCGGCGCAGGGCGCTGCGCGCGGTGTCGGAGAGCGCGGTGAGCTCGCGTCCGTCGTAGGTGATCGTGCCCGCGTCGGGGCGCACGATTCCGGCCAGGCAGTGCAGCAGCGTGGACTTGCCGGAGCCGGAGGGGCCCATGACGGCGACGACCTCGCCGGCGCGCAGGGAGAAGTCGGCGCCCGCGAGCGCCGGCGTGGAGCCGTACGCCTTGTCGAGGCCGATGGCCCGGAGGAGCGGGACCCGGGGGTCCTGGGGGGCGGTGTTCATCGGTGGAGCTCCTCGGCGAGCCGGTCGAGGCGGGCGGCGGTCAGTTCCAGCCAGCGCAGATCCGCTTCCAGGTGGAAGAGGGCGTGGTCGCAGATGAGCTGGTCGGCGAGGTCGCCGTCCTTCTTGCGCCGGGTGAGCTCGCGCATCAGCCGCAGGTGCTCGGAACGCTGGGTGTCGAGGAGCTCGGCGGCTCCGCGGCCGGTGAGCAGCGCCAGGACGACCTTGGTGTAGAGCGTGGACTGGAGGTACGGCTCGGGCTTCTCGGGGGTCGCGAGCCACGCGGCGACATCGGTGATGCCGGCATCGGTGATCGCGTACCGCTTCCGCTCGGGCCCGCCGCCCGCCTCGATGCCGTCGACGACGACCAGGCCGTTCTTCAGGAGCCTGGACATGGTCGAGTAGACCTGGCCGTAGTGCAGGGGCCGGTCGTGGCCGAATCGCTCGTCGAAGGCGCGCTTGAGGTCGTAGCCGTGGCGCGGTCCGGATTCCAGGAGCCCCAGGAGGGCGTGACCGATGGACATGCGCGTCACTGTACACGGGGTGTATACGCGGTGTGCATAGTGACCTGGCGGGGAGCGGGACCCCTGGGGCGCGCCCGGTTCGGAGGGCTCGAAGAGGCAACCATCGGGCTCTTTCGAGCGTCGGTTCCTCTGGGGGTGGGTGCTGATTCTCACGTCCGGAAAAGGCGTGATCGGTTGCCCTTTGTCTGCATCGTCGGTGTTAGCTTGCTGAGCTGATCCGAGGTGGACGCCGGACAGCCGAGGCGCCGAGACACACGACGACTGGAGCGACAGGACCCATGGGCCGACCGGACAAGAGCAAGGCGAAGAGACGCGGCATACGCCGCTTCTTCTCCTGGAAGAAGCTCCTGGGCACCTTCTTCGTGTTCTGCCTGCTGGCCATGGGCGCCCTGTACGTCGTCTACCTCCTGGTCCCCGTGCCGACGGCCAACGCCGAGGCGACCATGCAGAGCAACATCTACAAGTACGCCAACGGCAAGATCCTCGCCCGCACCGGCCAGATCAACCGCGAGATCGTCGGCCTGGAGAAGATCCCCGAGAAGGTCCAGAAGGCCTTCGTCGCCGCCGAGAACAAGAGCTTCTACCGGGACAACGGCGTCGACATCAAGGGCACCACGCGCGCCGCCTGGTCGACCCTCACCGGCCAGGGCAAGCAGGGTGGTTCGACCATCACCCAGCAGTACGTCAAGAACTTCTACCTGAGCCAGGACCAGACGGCGACGCGCAAGCTCAAGGAAATGGTCATCGCCGTCAAGGTCGACCAGGAGACGAGCAAGGGCGAGATCCTCGCCGGGTACATGAACACGAGCTACTACGGGCGCAGCGCCTACGGCATCCAGGCCGCCGCCCGTGCGTACTACGGCGTCGACGCCACCCAGCTCACCACCGCCCAGGGCGCCTACCTCGCCTCGCTGCTCCAGGCGCCCAACCAGTACGACTGGACCTCCGCCAGTGCCACCGGCCGCAAGCTCGTCGAGGAGCGCTGGAACTACGTCCTCGACAACATGGTCGGCGAGGACTGGCTCTCGCAGACCGAGCGCGCCGGCATGAAGTTCCCCGTGCCGCAGAAGCCCAAGCCCGCCCCCGGCATGGAGGGCCAGACCGGCTACATCGTCGAGGCCGCCAACCAGGAGCTGATGCGCCAGGGCATCAGCGAGGAGGACATCAAGGCCGGCGGCTGGACGATCACCCTCAACATCGACGAGAAGAAGCAGAAGGACCTCGTCAAGGCCGTCGACCGGCAGCTGGAGGCCAAGCTCGACCGCAAGGGCGACAAGAAGCAGGCCACCGTCCAGGCCGGCGCCACCTCCGTCGACCCGAAGAGCGGCGCGGTCGTCGCCATGTACGGCGGCGTCGGCGCCACCCAGCACTGGATGTCCAACGCGACCCGCCGCGACTACCAGCCCGCCTCGACGTTCAAGCCGATCGTCCTCGCCTCCGCCCTCGACAACATGGCGGAGACCCAGGACGGGCAGACCATAGGTCTCGGCACGATCTACGACGGCAACAGCCAGCGGAAGGTCGTCGGCAGCGACATCGACTTCGCGCCCGAGAACGAGGACGACTACAGCTACGGCCCCGTCACCGTCCAGAAGGCCACCAACAAGTCCATCAACTCGGTCTTCGCCCAGATGATCGTCGACGTCACCCCGGCCAAGACCAAGAAGACCGCCCTCGCCCTCGGCATGAAGGACGGCCAGGACTTCGGCGAGACCCCCGCCATGTCCCTCGGCACCATGGGCGCCTCGACCATGGACATGGCCGGCGTGTACGCCACGCTCGACAACCACGGCAAGCGGGTCACCCCGACCCTGGTGAAGGCCGCCACGCACAAGGACCGCAAGCTGGAGCCCGCGGACGCGATCGGCAGCCAGGTCATCAGCCGCGAGGCCGCCGACACCGTCACCAAGGCCATGCAGGGCGTCGTGCAGAGCGGCTCCGGCTTCCGCGCCGCCGGCGACTACCAGGCCGCGGGCAAGACCGGCACCTCCGAGAACAACCGTTCCGCCTGGTTCGTGGGCTACACCCCCGAACTCGTCACCGCCGTCGGCCTCTTCGGCGAGGACACCAAGGGCAACCAGGTCACCCTGACCAACACCATCAACGAGGGCCGCGCCAACGGTGGCCGCACCCCCGCGCAGATCTGGGGCGACTACACCACCAGCGCACTCGGCGGCGGCTCCGACGCCGAGTTCGACCTGGAGACCGACAACACGGCCACCTACGAGCCGGACCCGGAGCCCACCGGGACCTCCGAGACGTCGGAGGAGCCGACCGAGGAGCCGACCACCGAGTCCCCGGACCCGACGCCCCCGCCGACCTCCACGGGCACCACGCCGCCGGAGCCGACGCGCGACCCCGTCACCACGCCGCCGGAGCCGACGCGCGACCCCGTCACCACGCCGCCGACCCAGGATCCGACCACGCCGCCGCCGACGACCGAGCCGCCGACGACCGGTCCGACGACCGTCCAGCCGCCGGACCCGGACCCGGAAGAGGGGCAGACGGGCAACAGCGGCACGCAGCGCCCGGGCCGGTGACGGCGAGGGCGTGAGGACGGCATGACATGACGGTGGCCGGACCCCGCGGGGTCCGGCCACCGTCATGTCGTCTTCAGGGATGCTCAGCCGCGCGTGGCCAGTTCGAACCAGACGACCTTGCCGCCCGACAGCCGGGTCGCCCCCCACCGCCTGGCCAGCCGGTTCACCAGGAACAGACCGCGACCGCCCTCGTCCGTGTCCCGCGCCCGCCGCTGCCGGGGCAGCTGCGGCGAGTCGTCGCCGACCTCGCAGCGGAGCACGTCCGTCCGGAGGAGCCGCAGGGTCACCGGCCGCTCCGCGTACCGCACGGCGTTCGTCACGACCTCGCTGATCAGCAGCTCGACCGAGTCCGTCAGCTCCTCCAGGTCCCAGCGGGCGAGCGCCCGCCGGGCGAGCCGCCGGGCGCGGCCGGGGGCCGCGTCCTCCGGCTCCAGGAACCAGTACGCCACGTCGCTCGGCGCGATCCCTTCGAAACGGGCCGCGAGCAGCGCGATGTCGTCGTCCCGGTCGCCCGGACCCAGCATGTCCAGGACGTCGTCGCACAGCGCCTCAAGAGGCGGCGAGTGGTCCGGGCCCGTCAGCTGCGCGGTCGCCGCCAGACGCTCCCGCAGCTGCTCGATCCCGGTCCAGACGTCCCGCAGCCGGGACTCCACCAGACCGTCCGTGTACAGCAGCAGCGTCGCGCCCGCAGGGGCGTCCAGCTCGACCGCCTCGAAGTCGACGCCGCCGACCCCGATCGGGGCGCCGGGCGGCACCCGCAGCACCTCGGCGCGCCCGCCGAGGTGGAGCAGTATCGGCGGCGGATGCCCGGCGTTGGCCACGGTGATCCGGTGCGAGACCGGGTCGTACACCGCGTACATACAGGTGGCCATCCGGTTCTCGCCGAGCCGCTGCGCCTGCTCGTCCAGGTGGTGCAGGACCTCCTGCGGCGGCAGGTCGAGCCCGGCCAGGGTCTGCGCGGTGGTCCGCAGCTGCCCCATGATCGCCGCCGAGGTCATCGAGTGGCCCATGACGTCGCCGACGACCAGCGCGACCCGGCTGCCGGGCAGCGGGATCGCGTCGTACCAGTCGCCGCCGACCCGGGCCGTCTCCGCGGCCGGGAGGTAGCGCGAGGCGAGCCGGACACCGGTCGGCTGCGGGAGGGAGTCCGGCAGCATCGTCCGCTGGAGCTCGTCCGCGATGTACGCCTCCCGGCCGTACAGGACGGCCTTGTCGATGCCGAGCGCCGTGTGCGTCGCCAGCTGCGCCGCGACGAGCAGGTCGTTCGGCTCAAAACCGGCCCGCTCGGGGCGGCGCAGGAAGACGGCGGCGCCGATCACCCGGCGCCGGCCGCGCAGCGGGGCGAGGACCGCCCGCAGCCCGCCGGGCAGCGGATGCTCGGGGCCGAGGAGCTCGGCCAGCGCGGTCTTGGCGGCGGCGGAGTCGCCGAAGACCGGCCGCACGCCGCGCAGTACCTCGGCGAGCGCCCCACCGGACCGCACCTCGCAGAGTTCGGCCGCGGGGGTCGGATCCGGATCGGGTACGAGGACGAGCTCCTCGCCCTCCAGTTCGCTTAACCGGAGCCGGTCGGTGCGGCGCAGCCGTAGGACGAAGGGCGCCACCGGGCGCTCGTCGCCCACCGGCAGCGGATCGCGCAGGTAGACCAGGATCTCGTCGGAGAAGGTGGGCACGGTCGCCCGGCACAGGCCGAGCACGATCTCGTCGAGGTCGAGCCCGCGCGCGATCCGCCGGGTCGCGGCCCCGACGAACCGCAGCCGCTCGCCCTCGCGCCGCGCGGCGCCCTCGGGGCCGCGGCCCGCGCCGGGGCTCTGCGCGGACACGGCGACGGCGATGCCCGCGGCGCCGGGGGAGCCGGCCCCGCCGCCCGGGCCGCCGCCCGCCTCAGCGGGCGAGGCGGGAGAGCCGGGAGAGGCGGGTGGCCCGGAAGAGGCGGGCGCTCCGGGGGCGGCGGACGCCCCCGCC
>NZ_BJMN01000055.1 GCF_006539185.1 Streptomyces gardneri | reverse complement strand
GTCATGACCGGCGCAATCGTGAAATCGGTTTCTCAGCAGCCGCAGTCATCGGAGTCCACGGGCGCCGTGAGCGGGTCCGCGGCCTTCTCCGCGGGCCCTTCCCAGGTCTCGTAGGCGAAGCCCTCGCGCACCCAGTACTCGAAGCCGCCGAGCATCTCCTTCACCTGGAAGCCCAGCTCGGCGAGGGCCAGCGCGGCGCGCGTGGCGCCGTTGCAGCCGGGGCCCCAGCAGTACGTGACGACCGGGACGGACTTGTCGAGCAGCTGCTCGGCCTGCTCGGGGATGAGCGCGGTCGGCAGGTGGAGCGCGCCGGGGACGTGGCCCTGGTCCCAGGAGGCGGTGGAGCGCGAGTCGATCACGACGAAGCCCGGGTCCGTGCCCTCGGCGGTCGCGGTGGCCAGCGCGGAGGCCACATCGGAGACGTCGGCGTGGAAGGCCAGGCTGGCGGAGAAGTAGGCGGCAGCGGCCGCGGGAGAGGCCGGCGGGGTGCGGAGCACGGGGTTGACCTGCGTCGTTGTCGTCGTCATGGTGATCAATCTACGGACGAAGATCATCGTGCTGAAGTACGGATCCCCGGCGGTCGGGGGCGTCGACCGGGGAATCCCTGGCGTTCACCACGGGGCGGCGGGGATCTCACGCAACGAGACCGTTCTGCCCGCTCGGCCGCCGCGGTTCGTGTCACATCGGCAGGGTTCCATCCGTCATGAAGGCATGACGGAGGCGAAGGGGGAGATCGACGAGTGAACGGCGAGCTGAACGACGACGGGCCGATCGACGACCGGCTGAACGGTGACGGGCCGGCGGGCGACGCGCTGACAGACGACGGGCCGGCGGGCGGGCGCGGTCATTCCCAGGGCGAGCGCGGCCACTCCACGGGCGGGCGCGGCCACTCCAAGGAGGAGCTGGCCCGGCGGTTCGACGCCGACCGCGGGCATCTGCGGGCCGTGGCCTACCGGATGCTCGGCTCGCTGAGCGAGGCGGAGGACGCCGTACAGGAGGCCTGGTTCAAGCTCAGCCGCGCCGACGTCAGCGCGGTGGAGAACCTCAGTGGCTGGCTGACCACGGTCGTCGGCCGCGTCTGCCTCGACATGCTGCGCTCCCGCGGCTCGCGCCGCGAGGACCCGCTGGAGTACTTCGTCCCCGACCCGGTCGTCACCGTCCTCGACGCCACGAACCCCGAGCACACGGCGGAGCTCACCGAGTCCGTCGGCCTCGCGCTCCTCGTGGTCCTGGAGACGCTGTCGCCGGCGGAGCGGCTCGCGTTCGTCCTGCACGACATGTTCGCCGTCTCCTTCGACGAGATCGCGCGGATCGTGGACCGCACCCCGGCCGCGACCCGCCAGCTCGCCAGCCGGGCACGCCGCCGGGTCCAGGACGCCACCCCCGCCCCGGGCCCGGACGCCCGGCGCCAGCGGGAGATCGCCGACGCCTTCCTGGCCGCCGCGAACGGCGGCGACTTCGAGGGCCTGCTCGCGGTCCTCGACCCCGACGTGGTGCTGCGGGCGGACGGCGGCAAGGTCCTGGCGGCCGCCTCCAAGGTGGTGCGGGGCGCCGAGGCCGTCATCGCGCAGGCGCTCATGTACGCGAAGTTCCGGCAGGCGGCGCTCCCGGTCACGGCCAACGGCTCGCCCGCGTTCGTCGCGGTCGTGGACGGCCGCCCGTCCGTGCTCATGTCGTTCACGATCGCCGGGGACCGGATCGTCGGCCTGGAGATCCTGGCGGACCCGGAGCGGCTCGCCGCGCTCGGCCTCTCGGACGAGGACCTGGCCCGCGCGACGTTCTGAGTCCCGTCACGTCTCCTTGGCGGTCGCCCAGCTCACGACCGCCAGGGAGACGGCCGCGCTCGCGACGCCGAGCACCGCGCCCGCGGCGACGTCACCCGGGTAGTGCACTCCGGTGTGCACCCGGGAGTAGCCCACGGCCCCCGCCAGGGCCCCGAGGGGCACGCCCGCACCGGGCAGCACCGAGCCCACGGCAGCGGCGAAGGCGACCGCCGACGCGGTGTGCCCGGACGGGAACGAGGCCGAGTCGGGCATCGGGACGTGCCGGCTCACGGCCACCCGGGCCGCCTCCCGGTCCGGCCGCTGCCTGCGGACGAGCCGCTTGCCCAGCAGATTGGCCGAGGCCGAGGCCACGGCGATCGCCCCGGCGCCCGCGAGCGCGGCCCGGCGGGGCCGGCCGGGGACGAGGGCGAGCGCGGCGGCGACGGCGAACGAGATCTTGGAGTGGTTCGCCGCGGTGGAGAGGCGGCGCAGCGCCGTGTCGAGCGTGGGCGTGGGCGTGGCGGCGACGGCGGCGTACACGGCGCCGTCGACGGCCCGGACGTCGCGCAGGACCGCCCGGATGGTCTCGGGCTCCGCCGCCTCCGCTGTCATGTCCGTCATGCGCCGCTCCTTCGGGAGGTTCAGGGGGTACGAGGGGTGTGGAAGGCGAGCTTGGTGATCCGCCGCCAGTCGAGCGGCGGCAGGGGAGGCACGACCCCCGGCCGGTCGCGGGGCACGAGGACCCGCAGCGCACCGGGGCGGAGCGTGCACACGACCGGGGTGGGCAGGGTCAGCGCCTCGCCGTCCACGGCGACCGAGATGGTGCCGGGGGTGGCGGTGCCGTGGGAGTTTCCCGGACTCCCCACGATTTCGACCCTACGAGCCGTCAGAACGTTCAGGCCCGCCGCCTGGGTTCCCCGGACGGCCAGCTCGGCGGCCTGCGCGGCGCCGTCCACCCGGATGCCGATCACCCCGAGCTCGCCCCTGTCGAGGCGCGGCCGGTGGGCGGAGGAGACGCCGAAGGGGTCGGGCGCGGAATAGGGGTTGTTGCTGACGAGGAGCGCCTGCTGCGCCGGGAGCCGGAGGGCGTCGACGGTCGCGTCGAGGCGCGGGCCCTCGCCGCCCTTGAGCAGGTCGGGCAGGACCTCGACCGCGGTCTCGGCCTTCGCGTCGCGGTACTCGGGGCGCTGGACGACGTCCGCGTACACCCCGAAGGAGACGGTGTTGACGAAGGGGCGCCCGTCGACCCAACCGAGGTCGACCCGGAGCTCCTCGCCGTCGGTCAGCGCGTTCAGGCAGTTCGCCGGGTCGGTGCGGTCGAGGCCGAGGTCCATGGCGAAGTGGTTGCGGGTGCCCGCCGAGACGACGAGGAACGGCAGGTCGTGCTCGGCGGCCACCGCGGCGACCAGCGCCTGGGTGCCGTCGCCGCCGGCCACGCCGAGGAGGTCGGCGCCGTCGGCCACGGCCTTCCGGGCGAGCGCGGTGACGTCGGTCTGCACGGACGGGTCCAGCAGGACGACCTTGGCGCCCAGGGCCTCCGCGCGCGCGACGAGCCCGAAGCGGCCGACCTTCCCGCCCCCGGACTTCGGGTTCATGATCAGGACCGGTCGCCGGGGACGGGCGGCGGGGGTGCCCCGCATCACCGCTTCCCACTCCCGGTCGGGGCGGCGCAGCGCGGTCCGCGCGCAGCCGAGCGCCACGCCCCAGAGCGCGAGGGCCACCAGCGCGTTGCCCCAGACGCCGCCGACGATGAAGAGGACGAGGACGCCGATCGGCGCACCCACGGCGACCACCGCGCCGGCCACGCGCGGCAGCCCGCGGTGGGCGAGGAACCACCAGAGGCCCATGGCCGCGGCGGCGAACCCCACGAGCCCGGCCAGCAGGATCAGCAGCCCGCCCGTCAGCGCGGTCAGGAGCGCCACGATCGCGGCGGCCGCCGCCGCCAGCGCACAACGGGCCAGCCGCCGGGCCGCCCCCGCCGGATCACCCGAACCGCTCGCCGTCACCGGCGCCACCTCCGTACGTCCGTACTCCGTGTCCCACATTCCCCCACGGTCCCTCACCCCGCGCCCCGGCACGGCCCGTTCGGAGGAAAAAGATCTTCGATCTGTGAGGGGTACGCCCTCACGGACGCGGGCCGGGACCCGGAAGGTTGCCCGGCCCCGTGCCCAGGCCCAGCCCGGCGAGAGCGGCGCGGCCGGTGGCGGCGTGCTCGTCCCCGGCGAGGAGCAGGGTGCGGGCCGCCTGGTAGCGGCTGCCGGCCGCGTCGAAGGCCCTCGCCGCGGCGAGGAGTCGCGGCGGGTCGCCGCCGTCGAGCAGTGCCTCGGCCCGGTCCAGCTGGGCGGCGGCGACGGGGTTGCCGGCGACCACCGACCGGGCGGCGGCCGTCCGGGCCCGGGCGTCCGGGTGCCCGGCGAGCACGGAGGCCTCGGCCCTGAGGGCCACGTACCAGTGCAGCCAGATCCAGGTGACCCACTTCCAGACCTGCTCCGGCTCGGGAGCGACCCGGTCCAGGGCCGCGGCGGCGTCCCCGTCGTGGAGCAGGACCATGGCGTCGAGGATCGCGCCGTAGCCGTGGCGGTACTCCTCCGAGGTGCCCGCGCGGTCGACGATCGCGAGCCACTCCGCCCGGGCGGCGAGGTCGCCGCGCAGGCCGTGGACCATGGCGACCGAGGCGGCCGCCGGGCCGAGGGAGAACGACTGCTGGCGGCCGCTGCGCTCCCAGGCGTCGAGGAACCGCCCGCTGCCGGTGAGCACCTCGTCGACCCGGCCGGCGAACGCGTCGGCGACCAGCAGCCAGGACGTGGCGTGGTGGCCCACCTCGGCGAGGAGCGGATGCCCGGCGAGCTCCCCGCCCCACCGGCGGGCCTCCGCCAGCCGGCCCGCGCCGAGGGCGGTTCCCGAGGCCATGGCGAGGGCGTCGAGGAGCTCGTGGGTACGGGCGGGGGCCGGCGGCAGGGGAGCCAGCAGGTCGATCCGGCGGCGCGCGGCGGCCGCGGCGGCGAAGGTGTCACCGGCCCAGCTCCGGGCGCCGGAGAGCGCGTCGAGGGCGGCGGACTCCGCCACGGGGTCACCCGCGAGCCGGCCGAGCGCGACGGCCCGCTCGGCGAGGGCGATCGTCTCCTCCACGGTGTTGTCCGTCTCCCCCTGGACGGCACCGAAGGCGTCGGCGACGACGGCGGCCTCGGCGAGCGCGACGGCGGCGACGGCGAGGGGGGTGGGGGCGAGGGCAGGGGCGGGGGCGGGGACAGGGCCGGGGGCGGGGGCGGGCACGGCAGGGGCAGGGGCAAGGCCGCGGGCGGGCACGGCACCGGCAGGCACGGCAGCACCGGGCGCGCCGCCGGCAGTGGCGGGGGCAGGGCCGGGGGCGGTCACCGCACCGGCACCGGCAGCACCGGGCGCGCCGCCGGCAGTAGCCGGGACGCCGGCCCCGACGGCCGGGAGGACCGCGCCCGTCGGACGGCCCGCGCCAACGGCGCCCCGTTCCGCGGTCCCGCCTCCATCCGCGCCCCCGTCCCCGACCCCGACCTCCAGGTCACCCGCCCCCGACAACTCCCGGGCCTCCGCAAGGAGGGCCTTCGCCTCCTCCGGCGACGGGATGTGCGTGAACTCGCTGGAGAAGCGGTACGCGACCGTCGCGGCGGTCGCCAGGTCGCGGGCCGTTCCCGGGAGGTCGCCGGCCCGGCGGGCGGCTTCCCCGGCGGCCCGGTGCAGGCGGAACATGTCGTCGCCCAGCCGGCGGCACCCGGCCACCGCGGCGGCGAGCCGCAGGGACTCCCCCGCCTCCGCGTGGTCATCCGCACCGGCGAGCACGGCGGCCTGCTCGTACCGCTCCTGCGCCTCGCCCAGCAGGTTGCGGGTGAAGGCCGACTCCGCCAGGGACAGGGCGAGCCGGTGGGCGTCCGCGCGGAGCTCCGACCGCTCGGCGGCCCAGGCGAGGCCGACCCTGAGGTCCTCGGCCACGGCGTCGAAGCGAGCGCGCCAGTCCGGGCCGCCGGCGTCCAGGAGCCCCGTCGCCCCGGCCAGGCACCACCCCACGTGGCGCGTACGGACGACCGCCGACTCGTCGGCCTCGGCGAGCCGTTCGGCGCCGTACTGCCGGATGGTCTCCAGGGCCTGGTAGCGGGTGCCGGCGGCGGACGGCGTCACGGTGAGCAGGCTCTGCTCGGCCAGCCGGCCGAGCCCGTCCGCGGCTGCGCCGGGGTCCAGCGGGGCAAAGCCCGCGACCTCCGCCGCCGCATCGGCGGTGAACGGCAGCACGAAGACCGACACCCGGCGCAGCAGCGCCCGGTCCGCCGGTTCCAGCAGGTCGTGGCTCCAGTCGAGGACCGCCCGCACCGACCGGTGCCGGTCGGCGGCGCGCGGCCCGCCGGCCAGGATCCTCAACTGGTCGGAGAGCCCGGCGACGAGACCGTCGAGACCGAGCGTGGGCCAGCGCGCCGCCGCCAGCTCGATGGCCAGGGCCATGCCGTCGAGCCGCTCGCAGAGGGCCACGACCGTGTCGCGTACCGCCGGATCCGGCGACGGCAGACCGACCGCCGCCGCCCGCTCCAGGAAGAGCTCCACGGCCTCCGAGTCCCCGCCCCCGGCCCGCGACAGCGGCGGCACGGGGAAGACCCGCTCGAACGGCACCATCAGCCGCGCCCGGCTCGTCACGAGCACCCGTACGCGCGGGCAGGCCGCGAGCAGCCGCTCGAGGAAGGGCGCGACCCCGTCGCGTATCTGCTCGCAGTTGTCCCAGACCAGCAGCGCCTGACGGTCCGCCAGTGCGGCGAACACCGACTCGTCGACACCGCGCCCGGGCTGCTCGCCCACCCCGACGGCCGCCGCGACGGCCGCGCCCACCCGGCCCGGATCGGTGACGGGCGCCAGGTCGACGAACCACACCCCGTCGGCGAAGTCGGCGGCCAGCTCCGCGGCGACGGCCAGCGCGAGCCGGGTCTTCCCGACGCCGCCCGGGCCGACCGCGGTGACCTGGCGGTACGCCTTCAGCGCCTCCATCAGTTCCCCGCGCTCCCGCACCCGGCCGACGAACGCCGTCAGCGGCGCGGGCAGGACGGGCACCGGCATGTCGACGGGAGCCGCCTCCCGGGCCGACTCGGCCGCGCGCCGGGAGAGCGCCCGCCGGTCCGGCACCGCCAGCTTGCGGAGCAGCGAGGAGACGTGCGATTCGACGGTCCGTACGGAGATGAACAACTGCGCGGAGATCTCCGCGTTGCTGAGGTGCTCCCCGAGGAGCGCGAGCACCTCGGCTTCCCGGGAGGAGATCACTGGAGTCGACACCGGCTCATTATCGGCCGGTGCGGGGCGCCTTCCGCGGGCTTTCCGTGCCGGACTCCGTACCGGACTCCGTGGTGCGTTCCGTGGTGCGTTCCGTGGTCACCACGGAGGCGGCCGGAGCCCCGCTGACGGAGAGTGGAACCACACCGAACGACGCACCGAACGACACGACCCACAGGAGCGACCACCATGACCGGTTCTTCCACCACCCAGGGCATCAAGACCGTTCTCCACCCCGTGTCCGACCTGGCGAAGGCCAAGGCCGTGTACGCCGCCCTCCTCGGCGTCGAGCCGCAGATCGACGAGCCCTACTACGTCGCGTTCGAGGCCGCCGGCCAGCACATCGGGCTGCTGCCGGGCGGCGGCCCGCAGGGCCTGACCTCCTCGCTCGCCTACTGGCACGTGCCGGACATCGAGGCGAAGATCGCCGAGGTGACCGCCGCGGGCGCCACCGTGAAGGACGCGCCGAAGGACGTCGGCGGCGGCCGGCTCGTCGCCACCGTCGTCGACGCCGACGGCAACGACCTCGGCCTCATCCAGGACAACTGAGCCCGGCCGATGACCACCACCGCCGCCGCCCCCCGCTCCCGCGCCCAGCGCCGCCACGACACCGAGCAGCGGCTCGCCCACGACGTCGACGTCTGGGTGGCCACCGCCTCACCGGACGGCGTGCCGTACCTCGTACCGCTCTCCTTCGACCGGGACGGCGAGGCCGTGCTCGTCTCCACCCCGGCGAACAGCCCGACCGGCCGGAACATGGCCGCGACCCGGCGCGTCCGCCTGGGCCTCGGCCACACCCGCGACGTGTCGATGATCGACGGCACCGTCGAGGTCCTGGAGATCGACGCGCTGCCGCGGGAGCAGGGCGACCGCTTCGCCGAGCGCACCGGCTTCGACCCGCGCGCCGAGTCGACCCCGTACCGCTGGTTCCGCATCACCCCGCACCGCGTGCAGGCCTGGCGCGAGGCCAACGAACTCCAGGGCCGCGAACTCCTGCGCGCCGGGCGCCCGGTGATCTGACACCCCGCCCTGGGAGACAGGGAAACGAAAGGACCCTCGCCGACTCAGGTCGACGAGGGTCCTTCGGTGAGGCCTTCGGTAGGCCGTGTGGGACTCGAACCCACAACCAATGGATTAAAAGTCCACTGCTCTGCCAATTGAGCTAACGGCCCGTGCACAAGCACACCCGAGCAGCATAGCCCGAGAGCCCCCCGGAACCGATCGGGTATCCGACACGAGGCGCGGCACGTGCCGCGCCTCCCCTCGGGCATCCGTCAGGTCAGTGGAGGCTCTTGAAGGCGTTCCAGCCGCCGCCGATCAGCATGCGCGAGCCGTACGGGCCACGGCAGGTGCTGTCGTAGTCGTAGAGCCGGCCCGCCGTGTCACGGGCGACCAGGTCCGCGCAGCCGTCGCCGGAGATGTCGCCTACCCCCACCAGGGAGGTGTAGGCGCCCCAGCCGCTGCCGACCCTCACGCGCGCGGTCACGCCGCCGGTCGCCGTGCCGTAGTACCGCCACAGCACGCCCGCCGCGTCCACGCCGAGCAGGTCGCCGCGCCCGTCGCCGTTGAGGTCGCCGGCACCGACGACCTTCTTGTACAGCTTCCAGTTCGTGCCGATCCGGACCCGGGGCTTCACCCGGTGGTCGGCCGTGCCGGCGTAGAAGTACATGTCGCCCGTCGACGTCTGGCGCGCGATCAGATCGGTGAACCCGTCACCGTTCGCGTCGCCGGAGGACGTCAGGACGTCGTACTGACCCCAGCCCGAGCCGATCGTCGTGTACGGCGAGGACGCCGACACCACCTTCCCGCACCCCGGCCGGTAGGCCCGCAGCTGGTCGCCGACGCGCACCAGCACGTCCGCGCACCCGTCGGCGTTCACGTCGCCGAACGGCACCAGGAGGGACGCCGTCGGGAACTTCGCGCTGGTGCCCGCGATCCGCGCCGACAGACCGCTGTACCCGGTGCCCCGGTACATCGACACGAGACCCGCCGTGTCCATCACCAGGAGATCGCCCTGCGTGTCGTTCCCGGCCATGTCACGCCAGGCGGGCTGGCCGCCGGAGACCGTGACCGTGCCGGTCACCGACAGGTCGCTGCCCTGCCCGTCCGCCGTGTTCGCCTGCAGGTGCCACGTGTACCGGCCGTTCGCGACGGGCTTCCCCGCCGCCGTCCTGCCGTCCCAGGAGACGTCGATTCGGCTCCGGGTCTCGCCGCCCCCGTAGGCGCGGATCGGGTCCCCGGAGTGCGGGTCGCGCACCGTCAGCTGCCAGTACGACGAGGGCTTGGACAGCGTCCAGTACGCCTTCCAGCCGTCCTGGATCCGCATGCTCGCCGGCACCTTCGACGAGGCGGCGGTGAGCCCGGACGTGGGGACGCCGGGCCAGACGACGTGGACGCGGCTCTGGGCGTCCTTGTAGGCGACGGCCCCGCCGAAGCGGTCCACGGTCCAGTACTCGCGACGGGCGCCGCGCACGGGCGCGGAGTCGACGAGCCTGCGCACCGCGGGCTTGCCGTTGGTGACCTTGGTGAGGTCGGTGAGCCGGAGGTACGCGTCGGCGTCCCGGTCGACGACGTAGCCGTCGCCCAGCAGGGTGTCGACGGACATCTCCGAAGCCAACCGCAGCTTCGTGTTCGTCCTGAGGTCGACCACTCCCTGCTGGGTCCGCCCGCACGACCAGTACAGCCAGCGTCCGGCGGACGCCTGGAGCTCCGTCGGGACGCACGCCGTCCCGGTCGTGACCTTGCCGAGGTCCTTGCCGGTGGCCAGGTCGGTCCGCGTCACCTCGCCCGCGGTCGCCGTGCCCCTGTACAGCGTGTCGCCCCAGAGGGCCGCCGGCGCCGTGGACACCTGGTTGCTGACGGCGTTCTGCGCGTCGAGGTCCACGACGAGCGTCTTGCCGCCGCCCTGGAAGACCGCCCGCCGGCCGAAGACGTCGACGATCCGTCCGTCCGTCTCGCCGGTGGACACCCGGCGCACCTGACCTTCGGACGTACGGGCGGTGACCTCAAGCGGCTTGGAGTCGTCGTGGGCCAGATAGACCGTACGGCCGTCACCGCTGTCGAAGAGCGGCGTGCTGCTCTTCAGCCGCTTCGTCTCTGCGCCCGCCCACAGCGGCTGCGGATGACCGGTGTGCACCGGCCCGACCGGCAGCGGCGTCCGTGCGTAGAAGCCGCTGCCCATCCTGGTGTCCAGCTCCAGCGTGGAGAGCCGGCCCGCGCCGAGGGCGAGCGAGCGCACCTCGGCGGGCAGCGGCTCCACGCGGCTCAGCTTCTCCAGGAGCGGCGCGCCGCCGTCCTTCGCCGGGACGGCCTTGAAGACGGACCAGTCCGAGGAGGACATACCGCCGACGACGGCCGCGCCCCCGCCCGCGATCTGGGTGAGCTCCGCCTCGGCCTTCTCCAGGAGGGTCTTCGTCCGCCCGTCTGGGTGCAGCGCGACGAGCCGCCGCTTCAGGGCGGCGTCGGCTCCGGAGGCCTCGCCCAGGGCGAGGACCCAGCCGCCGACGAGGGCGACACGAGCGGTGCTCAGGCCTTCGGGGAGGACGATCGTCTGCTCGGCGCCGGTCAGGGCCGCGCGCTGCCGCACGTGGACGGTGCGGTCGGTGTCGATCCAGGCGATCCGGTCGGGGCTCACGGCCACCGGCGCGACGAGCGCGCTCCCTGCCGGGGTGGCGGCCGGGATCACGGTCATCTGCCCGGTGCCCAGGTCGACGACGCCGAGGTCGGAGTAGCCGTCGGCGGCCGGGTCGCCGGACCTGCCGAAGCGGAGCACGGCGACGGAGCCGTCGCCGGCCGCGAGCCGCGCGTGGTGCAGTCCGGCGCCCTCGGGCCAGCCGGTGACGGGCGTGCGGGCCCCGTTCGGGTCGGCCGCGCTCACCAGGTAGTAGCCGGTGGTCGTGGAGGAGTCCCCGGCGGAGGCGTACTGCTGGAAGAGCAGCCTGTCGCCGAGCAGCCCCCGGTAGCTCGCGTCGCTCGGCATGTCGAGCGACTGCTCGGTGCCGGTCTCCAGGTCGCGGACGGCGTGGACGCCGACGCCTCGCTGGACGTACAGGTAGCGCCCGCCGGTGCCGGACCCGGCGAAGGGCAGGGCCGCCTGCGTCCCGTATCCCAGCGACACGCTCTTCGCGGGGTCGGTGAAGTCCGTCCACTCCAGCTGCCCGCCGAGGGACCCGTCGGGGTCCTCCGTCTCGTGCACGTAGCCCGTGGGGCCGACCGCGGTGACGGTCACCTGCCGGGGCACGACCCGCCAGTTCTCTGCGATGTCGAGCTGGTCGATGCCGACGATCGGCGACGCCTCGGCGACCACGGCGGGCGAGAGGCCGACGGCCGAGGCGAGCAGTGTGGTGGCGAGGACGGCGATACGCGCGCGGGGGCGCCGCACGCGGGCGAAACGAGACAAAGAGAGGTCCCTCCCCAAGGGCAACCTGATGATCGGCTGAGCGTATCCGGTCGAACGGCGGTCCGAGAGGGCGATACGGGACGGTGAAAGGGGAGGTGAAACGGGACAGGGCCCGTACCAGCACCGAAGTGCTCGTACGGGCCCTGCTCAGCGTGTTACGCGGACTCAGCCGTTGCGCTTCCAGCGCGGCTTGTCGTCGCGGCGGGCGAAGGAGCCGCCGGTCGAACCGGTCGAACCGGTGCCGCGGTGGTCGTCACGACGACCGAACGGGCGGTCGCCGCTGCCACCGGAGCGGAAGCCGCCGGCGGGGCGGTCGTCGCGACGGTCGCGGTTGAACGGACGGTCGCTGCCGCGGTGGCCGCCGGCCGGACGGTCGTTGTCGCGACGCTCGAAGGAGCGGCCGCCACGGTCGTCACGGTTGAAGCCACCGGACGGGCGGTCGTCACGACGGAAACCACCCGAGGACGGACGGTCGTTGTCGCGGCGGAAGCCACCACGGTCGCCACCGCGGTCGTCACGGTTGAAGCCACCCGACGGGCGGTCGTCACGACGGAAACCACCCGAGGACGGACGGTCGTTGTCGCGGCGGAAGCCACCGGACGGACGGTCGTCGCGGCGGAAGCCGCCACGGTCGCCACCGCGGTCGCCGCCACGGTCACGGCGCTCGTAGTTGCCGCGGTCGTCGCGGAACGCCGGGCGCTCCTCACGACGCTGCTCCTCGGCGCGAGCGGCACGCTCGGCCTCGACGGCGGCGGCAGCGACCTCGGCCTCGGCGGCCTCGGTCACCTCGGCGACAGCGGCCTCCGGGTCCTCGCCACGCTCACGGGCGGCGCGGGCCACCAGACGGTCGGCCTCCTCGCGGAGCTCGACGGCGCGGAGCTGCAGGCGCTCCAGCTGCTTGGTCAGGTCGACGACCTCGCGCTCGGCCTGCTTGGCCGAGTTGTTCGCCGAGTCGGCCTGGACCTCGGTCAGCGAACGGGCGCCCGTGATCTCCGCGACCTCGGGGTCGAACGCGCCGGCGCCGCCGACCATGTGGCGCGAGGCGTCGACGCCCGCGTCCTCCATCAGACGGAAGATCTGACGGCGCTGGTGCGGCAGGGCCAGGGAGACCACGACACCGGAGCGGCCGGCACGGGCGGTACGGCCCGAGCGGTGCAGGTAGTCCTTGTGGTCGCCGGCCGGGTCCACGTTGAGGACCAGGTCGATGCCGTCGACGTGGATGCCTCGGGCGGCGACGTCGGTCGCGACGAGCGCGTTGACGTAGCCCTTCTTGAAGTCCTCGAGGACGCGGGTACGGGCGCCCTGCGTCATGCCGCCGTGCAGCGCGTCGGCCTTCACACCGGCGTCGCACAGCTGCTCGGCGATGCGGTCCGCGCCGAGCTGGGTGCGGACGAAGATGATGGTGCGGCCCTTGCGGGCGGCGATGGCGGCGGTGACCGGCGCCTTGTCCTTCGGCTTCACGACGAGGACGTGGTGGGTCATGGTCGTGACGTTGCCCTGGGCGCTGTCGACCTCGTGCGTGACGGGGTCGGTCAGGTAGCGCTTGACCAGGGTGCCGATCTCGTTCTCCATGGTGGCGGAGAAGAGCATGCGCTGGCCGCCGCCGGGGATCTGGTCGAGCAGCTCGGTGACCTCGGGCAGGAAGCCCAGGTCGGCCATCTGGTCGGCCTCGTCGAGGACCGCGATCTTCACGTTCTCCAGGGAGCAGGCGCCGCGGTTGATGATGTCGCGGAGACGGCCCGGGGTGGCGACGAGGACGTCGACACCGCGCTCCAGGGCGTAGATCTGGTTGCCCATGGACGTACCGCCGCAGACGACCTTCATCTTGAGGCCGAGCACGTCGCCGTAGGGCTGGAGGGCGTCCGCGACCTGCATCGCGAGCTCACGGGTCGGCGTGAGGATGATGCCGCGGGGCTTCTTCTTGTCGGTGTGGCCGCCGGCCAGACCGGCCAGCAGCGGCAGACCGAAGGAGAGGGTCTTGCCGGAGCCGGTACGGCCACGGCCGAGGATGTCCTTGCCGGCCAGGGCGTCCGGGATGGTCGCCGCCTGGATCGGGAAGGGGGTCGTCACGCCGTTCTGCGCGAGCTTGCGCACGACGCCCTCGGGCAGACCGAGGTCGCCGAAGGTGATGGTGGGCTCGGCGGGCTCCTCGTCGGAGTCGTCCGCGTCGTTCTCGATGGCGTCGATCTCGACGGCGTCGATGATGTCGTCGGCCTCGATGACGACCGCCTCGACGGTCTCGGTGGCCACTACGGCCTCGACGATCTCGTCGTTCTCGGGCATGACGGTGTGGTCAGAACTGAAAATGGACATGCGAAATGCGAAACCTTCCGGAGTCTCGGCACGCGCCCGTCAACTCCGTGAATTCGCAAATCGACCGCCTCAATGCGGTCAGCCACGGCTAGGGAGAGTACGCGCCACACGGCGCTCTTCTGTGTCGGCGCCGGGCAATGGGATCAAACGATCTACCACCATACGCACCCTCCCCCACCTATGGCAAACCGGGCTCCGTCACACCGGCCCGACCTGCGGTGATGCGGCCGGCTCCGAAGGGGCTCCGGGCCCGTCCGCCGCCCGCATCGCACCCAGCTGGGTCTCGGGTCCCGGGGTCGGCGGATCGGTCGGATTCGAGGTCGGCTCCGGCGTCGGTTCCGGGGTGGGCTCCGTGGTCGGCTCCGGCGTCGGAGGCTCGGTCGGGTTCGGCGTCGGCTCGGGCGTCGGCGTCACCCCGCCACCACCGGGACCACCGGCCCCGCCGCCGTTGTCACCGCTCCCCGCGCCGCCGTCACCGCCGCCGCTGCCCCCGTCGCCGCCGTTCCCGCCGCTGCCCCCGCTCCCGCCGTTCCCGCCGGCGCCGCCGCTCCCGCCGTCGACAGGGCCCCCGCCCGAGCCCTGACCGCCGCCTGCGGCGCCACCGGCTCCGCCACCCGCCTCCCCGGGCTTCGTGGAGCCCCCGGCGCCGACCGCGCCCAGCGAGGGCAGTGCCGCGCCCGGCGAGGGCTTCGTGGTGCCCGTCGGCGAACCGCTCGGCACCGGGGACTTCCCGCCGCCGCCGTCCGCTTCGGGCCCGCCCTTCTCGGAGCTCCCGTTCCAGGAGCCGCCGCCGCCGTCCTGGAGCCCGGCGCCGCCGTCGGCCTCGGCCGCCACACCGCGCTTCCCCCCGGACGCGCCGGGCGTCGGCTTCGCCCCCTCGTCACTCACACTCATACAGCCGCTCAGACCGGCACAGGCCGCGACGGCCAGCGCGGCGGCGACCCATCGCACGCGGGCGGGCAAACGGGCGGGCAAATGGCGCACGGGGGCACCTCCAGGACACAACAGGCAGGGACGGAACGCGTTGCCCTGCCCAACTCCCTTGACGCCGCAAGGGACACGCCTCGGCTCAGCCGTAGCCCAGCGCGTGCAGCCGCTCGTCGTCGATGCCGAAGTGGTGGGCGATCTCGTGCACCACCGTGATCTCGGTCTCCGCGACCACGTCCTCACGCGACTCGCACATCCGCAGCGTCGGCCCCCGGTAGATCGTGATCCGGTCCGGCAGCACCCCGGCGTACCACTCGCCGCGCTCGGTCAGCGGCGTCCCCTCGTACAGCCCGAGCAGCTCGGGATCGTCCGGAGCGGGCTCGTCCTCCACGAACACCGCGACGTTGTCCATCAGCCGGGCGAGTTCCGGTGGGATCCGGTCCAGGGCCTCGGCGACAAGTTCCTCGAACTCCTCGCGCGTCATCTCCAGCACGGGCCCATTGTCCCCCCGTCAGAGCGACTCGCCGGGGGTCCGCGGAAACCGTTTTGGCGATAGCGGCCGACATCCCATATGCTTCTCACGTCCCCGACGCGCTGCGAAGCGCCCCGGCGGGGCCCTTAGCCCTCATCGTCTAGTGGCCCAGGACGCCGCCCTTTCAAGGCGGTAGCACGGGTTCGAATCCCGTTGGGGGTACGCAGTAAACGTGTGCGAGACTAGTGCTCGCACAACGCAAGGCTCTGTGGAGCAGTTGGTTAGCTCGCCACCCTGTCAAGGTGGAGGTCGCGGGTTCAAGTCCCGTCAGAGTCGCTGAAGCTGGAAACAGCTTCGTGGCTGGGTAGCTCAGTTGGTACGAGCGATCGCCTGAAAAGCGATAGGTCGCCGGTTCGACCCCGGCCCCAGCCACAAAGAGAAGGGCCCCGTTCGAAAGAACGGGGCCCTTCTTCGTTCCACGTGAAACAGAAAGAGGGCGATACGGGGAAGGGGCCCGCGCCCCTTCCCCGTGTACGGTCACGCCTCCTCGCGCTCCCGCGTACGGCTCCCCCGCCGGCCCCGCAGCGCGAGTACCACCGCCACCACGGCCACCACGGCGACGAGCAGTGCCCAGTCCGGCACCGCGCGCCCCAGCCCGGCCACCCGCTCCTCCACGGCGAACGACTCGTCCACCGAGAGCAGCCCCGGCAGCGCGGTCGTCCCGTCGAAGACGAGGAAGAGCGTGCCGAGGGCGATGAAGAACAGACCCGAGAGCAGCGAGGTCGAGTGGAGCGTGAGGGGGCCGACCCGGAGCGGCCGGCCGCGCAGCCAGCGCCGCCGGCCCAGGTCGTACCTCTCCCAGAGCAGCGCGAGGACGAAGAGCGGGACGGCCATGCCCAGCGCGTACACGGCGAGGAGCAGTCCGCCGTACGCCGGGCTGCCGCTCAGCGCCGCCACCGTCAGGACGCTGCCCAGGATCGGGCCCGCGCAGAAGCCCGCGAGGCCGTAGACCAGGCCGAGGGCGTAGACGGAGAGCGCCGACGTGGGCCGGATCCGGCCGCTCGCCTCGGCGATGCGGCGGGAGGCGAAGCCCAGGCCGAGGAGCTGGAGGACGCCGAGCCCGATGATCAGCCAGCCGCCGACGGTCACCAGGAGGTCGCGGTTGCCGTAGAAGAACCGGCCCGCGAAGGAACCGGCCGCACCCAGGGGGACGAGGGTGGTCGCCAGGCCCGCGTAGAGGATGCCGGTCCTGGCCACCAGCTTCGCGCGCGTGTCGATCGAGTACGCGAAGAAGGCGGGCAGGAGCAGGGCGCTGCACGGGCTGAGGAGGGCGAGCAGACCGCCGAGGAACGCGGCGAAGTACCCGATGCCGGAGGTCACCGCTTGTCCTTCGCGGCGGCGCTCTTCGCCGCCGCGTCGATGGCCTCGGTGAAGGTCTTCAGGGGCTGCGCGCCCGCGATCGGGCGGCCGTTGACGAGGAAGGACGGGGTGGAGGTCGCGCCGAGCGCGTACCCCTGCTCCTGGTCCTTCTTGACCGCCGCACGGGCCGCCGCGCCGTCGGTGTCCTTGGCGAAGCGGGCCGCGTCGGGGACGCCGGCCTCCTTCGCGAGGGCCGCGAGCCGGTCCTTCCCGAAGCCCTTCTCCTTGGCCCCCTCGGCGTACGCGGCCTTGTGGAACTCCCAGAACCGGCCCTGCTGCCCGGCCGCCCAGGACGCGCGGGCGACGGCCTCCGACTCCTCGCCGAAGATCGGGAAGTTCCGCCACTCGATGCGCAGGACGCCCTCGTCGACGTACTTCTTCACGAGGACCGGCTCGGTGTCCCGGGCGAACTTCCCGCAGTAGCCGCACTTGAAGTCGGCGTACTCGATGAGGACCACGGGCGCGTCGGCCCGGCCCAGGGCGAGCTTGTCGGCGGCGTCGCGGCGGGCGTACGCCTCCAGCTCGGGGTAGACGCCGGCGGACGGGTCGGCGGAGACCTCGGCGACGGCGGACGAGCCGCCGGCGCCGCCGGCGGACGGTGCGGTGGCGGTGTAGGAGACGACGCCGAGCAGTACGGCGGCGGCCGCGACCCCGGAGACGATCGCGATCGGCTTGGACTTGGACATGCGGAAGCGCTCCTGAGGAGGAAAGGAGAAGGAAAGGGGACGGACGGCGGAGTGCGGCCGTCCGTCTACACCCTCATCAGGGTCGACAGCTCCACCGGTGACGGCGCCACGCGCTCGGGCGGCTCCCGTCCCGGCGCGGTCCCCCGCCCGTCCGGCTCCCCGTGCCGGGCCGAGGTCGGCGTCCGGTCGGCGGCAAGGGCGGGCAGCAGCTCCGCGAAGCCGGCGGCGCGCGGCGGTACGACGGGGCCCGAGGCCCCGGCCTCGGCGGCGTGGCCCGGGTCGCAGCCCGGCACGACGGCACCCAGCACGGCGACGGCGGCAGCCGGCCCGACGGGGCCCGCCACGGCCCGGTCCGCGCGCGGCGCGGGGGAGGTGCTCGTCACCGTCCCGCACACCAGCAGACCCAGCACCAGACCCGCCAGCGCGGCGAGGGCCGCCAGGGCGCGGGTGGTGCGGAACATGCGATACCTCTCGGGTCCGGTCGACGTGCCCGAAATAGTACGCACCCCCACCCGGAAATCGGTTCGCCGCTTCTCGTCCGCAGGTGCGATCCTGGGATCCGTATGTCTACTTCCTTCGCCGCCCTCCAGTCCGTCCTGGCCGAGGTCTCGCTGCGGGACTCCCACCGGCTCGGCCGTCGTCTCGAAGGCGCCCGCCGCATCCGTAAGCCCGAGGCCCGTGAGGCCGTCCTGGACGAGATCGCCGCCGAGGCGGCCAAGGCCAAGGAGCGCGTCGACGGGCGCGCCGCCCGTGTGCCCGCGATCACGTATCCCGAGCAGCTGCCCGTCTCGCAGAAGAAGGACGAGATCCTGGAGGCGATACGCGACCACCAGGTCGTGATCGTCGCCGGTGAGACGGGGTCGGGCAAGACCACCCAGATCCCGAAGATCTGCATGGAGCTCGGCCGGGGCGTCCGGGGCATGATCGGGCACACGCAGCCCCGCCGGATCGCCGCCCGCACGGTCGCCGAGCGCGTGGCCGAGGAGCTGAGGACCCCGCTGGGCGAGGCCGTCGGCTGGAAGGTCCGCTTCACCGACCAGGTGAACCCCGACGCGACCTTCGTGAAGCTGATGACGGACGGCATCCTGCTCGCCGAGATCCAGACGGACCGCGAGCTGCGCGCCTACGACACGATCATCATCGACGAGGCCCACGAGCGGTCCCTCAACATCGACTTCCTGCTCGGCTATCTGGCCCAGCTGCTGCCGAAGCGCCCCGACCTCAAGGTCGTCATCACCTCCGCGACGATCGACCCGGAGCGCTTCTCCCGCCACTTCGGCGAGGCCCCGATCGTCGAGGTCAGCGGCCGTACGTACCCGGTCGAGGTCCGCTACCGCCCGCTCCTCGAAGAGGACAGCGAGGAGTCGGACCGGGACCAGATCACCGCGATCTGCGACGCCGTCGACGAGCTCCAGAAGGAGGGTCCCGGCGATGTCCTGGTCTTCCTCTCGGGAGAGCGCGAGATCCGCGACACCGCGGACGCGCTCACCAAGAAGAGGCTCTTCAACACCGAGATCCTCCCGCTCTACGCGCGGCTGTCGCACGCCGAGCAGCACCGCGTCTTCCAGGCCCACTCCGGCCGCCGGGTCGTCCTCGCGACGAACGTCGCCGAGACCTCGCTGACCGTCCCCGGCATCAAGTACGTGATCGACCCGGGCACGGCCCGCATCTCGCGCTACTCGCACCGCACCAAGGTCCAGCGTCTGCCGATCGAGCCGGTCAGCCAGGCCAGCGCCAACCAGCGCAAGGGCCGCTGCGGCCGTACGTCCGACGGCATCTGCATCCGGCTGTACTCGGAGGACGACTTCCTGACCCGTCCGGAGTTCACGGACGCCGAGATCCTCCGGACGAACCTGGCCTCCGTCATCCTCCAGATGACCGCCGCCGGCCTCGGCGACATCGAGAAGTTCCCCTTCATCGACCCGCCGGACCACCGCAACATCCGGGACGGCGTGCAGCTCCTCCAGGAGCTCGGGGCGATCGACCCGAACGAGAAGGACCCGAAGAAGAGGCTCACCCAGCAGGGGCGGAAGCTCTCCCAGCTGCCCGTGGACCCCCGGCTCGCCCGGATGGTCCTGGAGGCCGACAAGAACGGCTGTGTCCGCGAGGTCATGGTGATCGCGGCCGCGCTCTCCATCCAGGACCCGCGCGAGCGGCCGTCCGAGAAGCAGGCGCAGGCCGACCAGCAGCACGCCCGCTTCAAGGACGAGACGAGCGACTTCCTCGCCTTCCTCAACCTGTGGCGGTACGTCCGCGAGCAGCAGAAGGAGCGCGGGTCCAGCTCCTTCCGCCGGATGTGCAAGCAGGAGTACCTGAACTTCCTGCGCATCCGCGAGTGGCAGGACATCTACAGCCAGCTGCGCACGGTCGCCAAGCAGATGGGGATCCACCTCAACGAGGAGGACGCGCCGGAGCAGTCCGTGCACGTCTCCCTCCTCTCCGGCCTGCTCTCCCACATCGGTCTGAAGGACGTGAAGGAGTCCAAGGACGGCAGCGGGAGCGGTGCGAAGGACGGCTCGCGCCGCGAGAGCGGCCGGGGCGAGTACATCGGCGCGCGGAACGCCAAGTTCGCGATCTTCCCGGGCTCCGCGCTCTTCAAGAAGCCCCCGCGGTTCGTCATGTCGGCCGAGCTGGTCGAGACCTCGCGGCTCTGGGCCCGGGTCAACGCCCGGATCGAGCCCGAGTGGATCGAGCCGCTCGCCGAGCACCTCGTGAAGAAGACGTACAGCGAGCCGCACTGGGAGAAGGACCAGGCGGCCGTGATGGCCTTCGAGAAGGTGACGCTGTACGGCGTGCCGATCGTCGCCGACCGCAAGGTGAACTACGGCCGGATCGACCCGGAGATCTCCCGCGACCTGTTCATCCGGAACGCGCTGGTCGAGGGCGACTGGCGCACCCACCACAAGTTCTTCGCGGACAACCGCAAGCTCCTCACCGAGGTCGAGGAGCTGGAGCACCGGGCCCGGCGCCGGGACATCCTCGTCGACGACGAGACGCTCTTCGACTTCTACGACAAGCGCGTCCCCGAACACGTCGTGTCGGGCGCCCACTTCGACTCCTGGTGGAAGCACAAGCGCCATGAGGAACCGGAGTTCCTCGACTTCGAGCGCGAGATGCTCATCAACGAGAAGGCCGGGGCGGTCACCAAGGACGACTACCCGGACTCGTGGCGGCAGGGCCCGCTGAAGTTCCGCGTGACGTACCAGTTCGAGCCGGGCGCGGACGCGGACGGCGTGACCGTCCACGTACCGCTCCAGGTGCTCAACCAGGTGACGGACGAGGGCTTCGAGTGGCAGATCCCGGGCCTGCGCGCGGAGGTCGTCACGGAGCTGATCCGCTCCCTGCCGAAGCCGATCCGCCGCCACTACGTCCCGGCACCGAACTTCGCGACCCGCTTCCTCGACGCCGTCGTCCCCGTCCAGGAGCCGCTGGCGGGCGCGCTCGCCCGTGAGCTCCAGCGGATGGTCGGCGTCCCGGTCACCGCCGAGGACTTCGACTGGGCGAAGGTGCCCGAGCACCTCAAGGTGACCTTCCGGATCGTCGACGAGCGGCGCCGCAAGCTGGCCGAGGACAAGGACCTGGAGACGCTGCGGCTCCAGCTGCGCCCCAAGGCCCGTAAGGCCCTCTCGCAGGCCGCCGCGGCGGCCACGGGCGGCCCGGACGGCTCCGGGCCCTCCCTGGAGCGCACGGGCCTCAAGGACTGGACGATCGGCACCCTCACGAAGGTCTTCGAGACCCGGCGGGCCGGCCAGCCGGTCAAGGCGTACCCGGCGCTCGTGGACGAGGGCGACAGCGTGGCCGTGCGGCTCTTCGACACGGAGGCCGAGCAGGCGCAGGCGATGTGGCGGGGCACCCGGAAGCTGATCATGCTGAACATCCCGGTGAACCCGGCGAAGTTCGCCTCGGACAAGCTGACCAACCAGCAGAAGCTGGCCCTGTCCTCGAACCCGCACGGCTCGATACAGGCCCTCTTCGACGACTGCGCCACCGCCGCGGCGGACAGGCTGATCGCCGACCACGGCGGCCCGGCCTGGGACGAGGAGTCCTTCCGGAAGCTGTACGACAAGGTCCGCGCGGACCTCGTGGACACGACGGTCCGGACGGTGGGCCAGGTCCAGCAGATCCTGGCGGCCTGGCAGGCCTGCCAGCGCCGGCTGAAGTCGACGAACAGCCTGGCCCTGATCAACAACCTCACGGACGTGCGCGAGCAGCTGGCCTGGCTGGTGCCGGCGGGCTTCGTCACCCGAACGGGGCTCAAGCGGCTGCCGGACCTGATGCGCTACCTGGTGGCGGTGGACCGGCGGCTCCAGCAGATGGCGACCGGCGTCCAGCGGGACACCACCCGTATGGAGAAGGTCCACGAGATGCTCGACGAGTACGCGTGGCTGCTCGAACAGCTCCCGAAGGGCCGCCCGGTGCCGACCGAGGTGACCGACATCCGCTGGATGATCGAGGAGCTGCGGGTGAGCTATTTCGCGCACGCCCTGGGCACGGCGTACCCGGTCTCGGACAAGCGGATCGTGAAGGCGATCGACGCGGCCGCCCCCTAGCGGGGCAGCCGCCGCCGACGGGTTCGACCGCACCCCCTGACCTGCTGTACAGTGTTCCTCGCAGCCACTTACGAGGGGCTGCCAGCAAGGACCTGTGGAGCAGTTGGTTAGCTCGCCACCCTGTCAAGGTGGAGGTCGCGGGTTCAAGTCCCGTCAGGTTCGCTTCACCGAAGGCCCGCATCGTGAGATGCGGGCCTTCGTCGTGTTCCTGAGTGTTGCAGCCCCGTGTATTGACGGCGCGGGGCGGCCGCCGGTACCCCGGACTCAGGGAGTCGGGTCCTCCCCCACCGGAGGTGGTCGCGCATGGCCGCGGCGTCAGCGGCACGACACGACACGCGCGCGCTGCTGCGCGCCCATCTGGCGGCCGCTTCCCGGTACGGACACCTCACGGACCGCTGCGTGGTCTGCCATCGCCTCCTGCGGCTCGTCATGGAGCTTCCCGAGCCCGAGGAGCCGGAGGAGGACGAAAGTCCCACCGACCCATGACCAACGGCGGGTTGGAAGCGTTCCCGCGGATGGCAGGCTGGTGATTGGCAAGACTTCGCCGGTGTGACGGGAGTCACCGAAAGAGTTTCTGGAACCCCTTCACTTACACCCCTCCTACACCGGCCCGATTTAATATGTGCAATTGCACCACCGTTCGCCGAGTGGCGCCGGGCACAAAAAAGATCGCGCCAGACCCGGCGGAGTCCAGCGCGATCGTTGACGAAGGCCTGTTGGGGCAGGAATCCGTCGGCAGTACTAGGGGTGGGCGACCGGATTGGGGGATCCGGACAGGCCCGGTGCTACGGGGTGCTGCGGGGTGTTGAGCGAGCCTCAGGCCTCGCTGCGCTGCTGCGGAATACCCGCGAGCAGTGCGCGAACCTCGGCCTCGCGGTAACGGCGGTGCCCACCCAGCGTGCGGATGGACGTGAGCTTGCCCGCCTTCGCCCAACGGGTCACCGTCTTCGGGTCCACACGGAACATCGTGGCAACCTCGGCAGGGGTCAGCAGCGGCTCGGCATCAGGGGTGCGAGCGGTCATGAGCGGCCTCCTCGGGAGAACCGAACCAATCTCGGTTCTTTCCTCTAAATTCTGCACCTTGACCCGCGTTGCCCGAAATGGCAGAAGCGGGTCGAGTCGGTTATAGGACGAACGGCTTGTCCTCGGCACTACAACTACACCATCCGTCCAGCCACGTCGGCCAAACCGATGGAATTGCCCTCGCAGGTGTTCATCAGCGGCGGAAGTCGATGGACCATGCCATAACGGACAGTCACGCGCCTGTGACGATCAGTCACAGGGCGATCAGGAGTCCTCAGACCCCCCATAGAGTGCAATGCTGAGCGTTCCGCCCGAACTTGGACGGAAGGAACCCTCCCCGGACTCCTTGTCCTATTTTGGCACGAGGGTGGGTGATGGACGCAAGGGTGCGTTAAGTGCTGTCCGTCACGCTTGAGCCAAAGGCCCGGATCGGGACCAACGTCCTCGTCACCCACGTGCCGAAAGACCCCGGCGCGAAAAGTGCGCCGAGAGACACCCGGAGCCGAGGGGTCCGGATGCATGAAGATCATTTACCTCAGCCGGACATGTCTTGTCGATGGCGACCTGACGAAGATGCCCGACTGATGTCAGTTCGCGCCCCGCAGGTCCCTGACGACCCGCCAGCGCTCCGCCAGCCGCCCGTACACCTCTCCGGCCCGCTCGCCGTCCCCCGCGCGCAGCGCCGCGATCCCCTCCGCCATCTCCGCCGCCGAGCGCTCCGCTGCCAGCCACTCCTCCGCGACCGCGTGCACCAGGCCCCCGAAGTCCAGCTCCACGAGCGCCCGCGGATGGAACTCCTCCAGCCACCGGCCCACGTCGACCAGGCCCTCCGTCATCGGGCCGTCCTCGATCGACTCCCGCAGGGCCCGCAGCGCCCGGGCCAGCCGCCGCCGCGCCTGCGCCATCGTCGTCCGGTAGAGCAGCACCGGCGCCCGGCCCGGCTCCGTGCCCCCCTCGGCGGCCGGCACCCCCGGCTCGTACCGCCGGTCCTCGTCCCCGAAGAGCGCGAACCAGCGCAGCGGCACCTGCCAGACCGCCGTACGGATCCACGGCCGCGCGTCCGGGTTCCCGCTCAGCCAGCGCTCGTAGTCACCGGCGATCTGCGACCGCACGACCGGCGGCAGCATCGCGTCCAGCACCGGCTCCGGGTACCCGTCGGCCACCAGTTCCTCGACGGCCAGCCAGCTCCGCAGCCGGGTCCGCCACGGGCAGATCACCACCACCCCGTCCAGATGTGCGACGAAGGCCTCCCCGCTCTCCTGGACCGGCACCGGCACCGGAGGCGTCGGCAGCAGGTCGGCGAGCGAGCGCCGCAGCTCCTCCTGCGCCCCGGGGGTGCGCGGCCGGCGCGCGTACCGCGCCCAGTGGCTCCGCTCGGGCTCCGGAAACGCTGCCAGCGGCTCGTACACCCGCAGATAGGACGCGTAAGGGACGAGGACCGAGGAGGCGACCGACATGCCGCGAATCCTTCCACGGAGGTACTCCGGGAGGGGATGATCCCGGAGGACAGAGGGTGATCCTGAGCACTGCTGCCGATCTACGCACAGGTAGGACTTACTCTCTTGCCGAACTGGTCCTCCCCCACCCATAGGGAGGGCCGCCAACCGCCGCTTCGTACTTGGGAGTCACCACCGTGACCGATGTGACCGGCGTTCCTGTCGTTCCCGCAGACGTGCTGCACACCTTGTTCCACTCGGAGCAGGGTGGCCACGAGCAAGTCGTGCTCTGCCAGGACCGCGCCACCGGCCTCAAGGCCGTCATCGCCATCCACTCCACCGCCCTGGGCCCGGCCCTCGGCGGAACTCGCTTCTACCCGTACGCCACCGAGGCCGAGGCGATCGCCGACGCGCTCAACCTCTCGCGCGGCATGTCGTACAAGAACGCCATGGCCGGCCTCGACCACGGCGGCGGCAAGGCCGTCATCATCGGGGACCCGGAGAAGATCAAGACCGACGAGCTGCTGCTCGCCTACGGGCGCATGGTGGCGTCCCTCGGCGGCCGCTACGTCACGGCCTGCGACGTCGGCACCTACGTCGCCGACATGGACGTCGTCGCCCGCGAGAACCGGTGGACCACCGGCCGCTCCCCCGAGAACGGCGGCGCCGGCGACTCCTCGGTCCTCACCGCCTTCGGCGTCTTCCAGGGCATGCGCGCCTCCGCGCAGACCCTGTGGGGCGACCCGACGCTGCGCGGCCGCAAGGTCGGCGTCGCGGGCGTCGGCAAGGTCGGCCACTACCTCGTCGAGCACCTCCTGGAGGACGGCGCCGATGTCGTGATCACCGATGTGCGCGAGGAGTCGGTCCGCCGGATCACCGACAAGCACCCGCAGGTCACCGTCGTCGCCGACACGGACGCGCTGATCCGTGTCGAGGGCCTGGACGTCTACGCGCCCTGCGCGCTCGGCGGCGCCCTGAACGACGAGACCGTGCCCGTCCTCACCGCGAAGATCGTCTGCGGCGCGGCCAACAACCAGCTCGCGCACCCCGGTGTCGAGAAGGACCTGTCGGACCGCGGGATCCTCTACGCGCCCGACTACGTGGTCAACGCCGGTGGCGTGATCCAGGTCGCCGACGAGCTGCACGGCTTCGACTTCGACCGCTGCAAGGCGAAGGCCACGAAGATCTTCGACACCACGCTGGCCATATTCGCACGTGCGAACGCGGACGGCATTCCGCCGGCCGCCGCGGCCGACCGCATCGCCGAGCAGCGGATGGCGGAGGCCCGACGGGGCTGAGCCCCGTCCGGGCTCGCGGAGGATCGGCCCGCCGCGGGGGGCACCGGGAGAGACATCGCTCACCCCTCCCGGCGGGTCGACCCTCAAGAAGAGGTTAAAATCGCGATTGACCAGCGAGGAAAGGGCGCCTCGAAGGTTCTGTACCGAGGTATGTGATGCGCACGGCGTACCGTAGAGCCGAGGAAACAGGTACCGTTGAAGCCCTACGGGCCGGTCTCTCTTTCGAGAGTCCGTTCCGAATCATGAACGCGTGTCAAGACTCTGGGGCCATCGAGCCCCGTCACCGAGGGGGTCGAGCCATGGGGCGCGGCCGGGCAAAGGCCAAGCAGACCAAGGTCGCCCGCCAGCTGAAGTACAGCAGCGGCGGGACTGACCTGTCGCGTCTGGCCAATGAGCTGGGCGCTTCGACTTCGAACCAGCCGCCGAATGGCGAGCCGTTCGAGGACGACGACGAGGAAGACGACCCGTACGCGCAGTACGCGTCTCTTTACGACGACGAGGACGAGGACGAGGACGACGAGTCCGGTCCGTCGTCCCCACGTCGCGCTTGACCTTCTGAATCACCGAAACCCGTTCCGGTATACCCGGCACGGGTTTCCGTGCTGTCCGCGTACGCCTCTGTGGGTACGCGGACGGGGAGACCGTAACGAGAACGGCCCGGCAGCGCCCCCCTGAGGGGTGCTGCCGGGCCGCTCCCGCTTGTCCTACTTCGCGTAGTCCCCGACCAGCTCCGCGCCGGTCGTGTGCGCGCCGCGCTCGGTGATCTCGCCCGCGACCCAGGACTCGACCCCGCGGTCCGCGAGGGTCGTCAGGGCCGCGTCCACGGAGTCGGCCGGCACGACGGCCATCATGCCGACGCCCATGTTCAGCGTCTTCTCCAGCTCCAGGCGCTCCACCTGACCGGCCTTGCCGACCAGGTCGAAGATCGCGCCGGGGGTCCAGGTGGAGCGGTCGACCGTGGCGTGCAGGCCGTCCGGGATCACCCGGGCCAGGTTGGCTGCGAGACCGCCGCCGGTGATGTGGCTGTACGCGTGGACGTCCGTGGTCCGGGTGAGGGCCAGGCAGTCCAGCGAGTAGATCTTGGTGGGCTCCAGGAGCTCCTCGCCGAGGGTCCGGCCCAGCTCCTCGACCTGCTGGTCCAGGGTCATGCCGGCGCGGTCGAAGACCACGTGCCGGACGAGCGAGTACCCGTTGGAGTGAAGACCCGAGGAGGCCATGGCGATGACCGCGTCCCCCGTACGGATGCGATCGGCGCCGAGGAGCCGGTCGTACTCCACGACACCCGTGCCGGCGCCGGCGACGTCGAAGTCGTCCGGGCCGAGGAGGCCCGGGTGCTCCGCGGTCTCGCCGCCGACCAGGGCGCAGCCGGCGAGGACACAGCCCTCGGCGATGCCCTTGACGATGGCGGCGACCCGCTCCGGGTGGACCTTGCCGACGCAGATGTAGTCGGTCATGAAGAGCGGCTCGGCGCCGCAGACGACGATGTCGTCCATGACCATCGCGACCAGGTCGTGGCCGATCGTGTCGTACACGCCCATCTGGCGGGCGATGTCGACCTTCGTGCCGACGCCGTCGGTCGCCGAGGCGAGCAGCGGGCGCTCGTAGCGCTTGAGGGCGGAGGCGTCGAAGAGACCGGCGAAACCGCCGAGGCCACCGAGGACCTCGGGGCGCTGGGTCTTCTTCACCCACTCCTTCATGAGCTCGACGGCGCGGTCGCCCGCCTCGATGTCGACGCCCGCGCTCGCGTAGCTGGCGCCGCTTCCGGCACTGGTGGACTCAGACATGCTGAAGAACTTTCGTGTCGTACTGCGGGGTGTGCAGCGGGGTCTTACGGGCGGCGCAGGGCGTCGGAGGCCGCGGTGGCGGCCGGTCCCGCGGCCAGCTCGGTCTCCAGGAGCTGCTTGCCGAGGAGCTCGGGGTCCGGAAGCTCCATCGGGTACTCGCCGTCGAAGCAGGCACGGCAGAGGTTCGGCTTCTGGATGGTGGTCGCCTCGATCATCCCCTCCAGGGAGATGTACGAGAGCGAGTCCGCCCCGAGCGACTTGCCGATCTCGTCGATCGACATGCCGTTGGCGATCAGCTCCGCACGGGTGGCGAAGTCGATGCCGAAGAAGCAGGGCCACTTCACCGGCGGCGAGGAGATCCGGATGTGGATCTCGGCCGCGCCGGCCTCGCGGAGCATCCGGACGAGCGCGCGCTGGGTGTTGCCGCGGACGATCGAGTCGTCGACGACCACCAGGCGCTTGCCCTTGATGACTTCCTTGAGCGGGTTCAGCTTCAGCCGGATGCCGAGCTGGCGGATGGTCTGGGAGGGCTGGATGAAGGTGCGCCCGACGTAGGCGTTCTTCACCAGGCCCGCGCCGAAGGGGATGCCCGAGGCCTCGGCGTAGCCGATGGCGGCCGGGGTGCCCGACTCCGGTGTCGCTATCACCAGGTCGGCCTCGACCGGCGCCTCCTTCGCGAGGCGGCGGCCCATCTCCACACGGGAGAGGTAGACGTTCCGCCCGGCGATGTCGGTGTCGGGGCGAGCCAGGTACACGTACTCGAAGACACAGCCCTTGGGCTTCGCTTCCGCGAATCGCGAGGTACGGATGCCGTTCTCGTCGATCGCGATCATCTCGCCCGGCTCGACCTCGCGGACGTAGCTGGCACCGCAGATGTCGAGGGCGGCGGACTCGGACGCGACGACCCAGCCGCGCTCCAGACGGCCGAGGACCAGCGGGCGGATGCCCTGCGGGTCACGGGCCGCGTAGAGCGTGTGCTCGTCCATGAAGACGAGGGAGAAGGCGCCCCGGACATCGGGAAGGACCTTGGCGGCACCTTCCTCGATGGTGAGCGGCGTGCCCTCGTCGTCGACCTGCGCGGCGAGGAGCGCCGTGAGCAGGTCGGTGTCGTTGGTGGCCGCGACGCGGGTGCTGCGGCCTTCCTTCTTGGGCAGGTCGGCGACCATCTCGGCGAGCTGCGCCGTGTTCACCAGGTTGCCGTTGTGGCCGAGCGCGATCGAGCCGTGGGCGGTCGCCCTGAACGTCGGCTGCGCGTTCTCCCACACGGACGCCCCGGTGGTCGAGTAGCGGGCGTGACCGACCGCGATATGACCTTGGAGGGAGCCGAGAGAGGTCTCGTCGAAGACCTGGGACACGAGGCCCATGTCCTTGAAGACGAGGATCTGGGAGCCGTTGCTAACCGCGATACCCGCGGATTCCTGGCCCCGATGCTGGAGGGCGTAGAGCCCGAAGTACGTGAGCTTTGCGACCTCTTCACCCGGAGCCCAGACACCGAAGACGCCACAAGCGTCCTGAGGGCCTTTCTCTCCGGGGAGCAAGTCGTGATTGAGTCGACCGTCACCACGTGGCACGTTTCCGAGTGTAGTCGGGCTCGACCACTGGTCCGAATTGAAGAAAAGCGGCGACTGCGCCACTCGTGGGATCGCACGAAATGATCATCTCGGGCTTGGAGAGGCCTACGAAGCAGGCGCGGGAAGGGATTCCCGCCCCGGGACCTCGATGAGCAGACGCTCGTACCAGCCATCGAGGTCCCCCGCGATGTGACGGAGTGCACCTTCTTTCGAGGGTGCTACCCCGCCACCGTGGCCGTGAGGCCCTCGCCCGAGGGGTCGGTGAGGGTCAGCGTCCGGTGGTCGAGGCGGTAGGTGAGCGGGCCGTCGAGGAGCTCGTACAGCTTCGTCTCCAGCTCCATCTCCGGGCTCGCGCACCGCATGCGGGTGGTCGCCGCCGGCCCCTCGACGGTGAGGGTGGTGCCGTCGACCCGGGCGGTCGCGGAGAAGTTGTTGCAGCCCAGGTTGCCGGTGACCCGGCCGTCCTCACCGAGGACGATCCGCGCCTTGCCGCCGCTGCCGGGGGGCAGGGAGCTGACCGTCGCGCCGGAGACGAGCGAGTCGATGTGCCAGGTAGTGCCGCGCAGCGGGGCGCCCGGCTCCGAGGTCAGTTCGAGGCCGTTCCGGCCGTCGGCCGAGGCGAGGGTGAACCGCTCCCCCTTGATTGTGCCCTTGAGCGCACCCGAGAAGGCCGTGATCAGCTCCTTCTCGAAGCGATCCCGGTCACCGGGGCAGCCGATCTCGGTGATCTCGTTCTGGGTGACGGTGAGGGTGTCGCCGTTCACCGCGACGGTGGCGCCGAAGTGGTTGCAGCCGGTGTTCCCCTGGGCGCGGCCGTCCTCCTTGAACTCGACGCGCGCGTCGGCGGGGGCGGTGGACCTGCGCCCGTCGACCGTCACGGCCTTGATCGACCAGTGCGTACCGCTGACGGGCAGGGCGGGGGCGACGGTCCCGGCCTGGCCGGCGCCGGGGCCCGGGTCCGTACCGCAGGCGGTGGCGGTGGCCGCGAGGAGCAGGAGGGGGACCAGGGCGGCGAGGGCTCGTGGCTTCGGCATGGAGATGGGACGGGCGGGCCCGCCGTCCGGTTCCGCGAGGTCGCCCGGGAGAGATCGCCTAGGAGAGGACCGGCAGGACGGCGGACAGGTCAGCGCGTTCGCCGCTCGCGCTGACGTGGGCGGCCTCCTTCTCCACCGCCCACTCCGCGCGGCCCGTCGCGAGCCTGATCCAGGTCAGCGGGTCCGTCTCGACGACGTTGGGCGGAGTGCCCCGGGTGTGCCGGGGGCCCTCCACGCACTGCACGACCGCGTACGGCGGGATCCGCACCTCGACGGCGCCGCCGGGGGCCTTCGTCGCGAGGGCGTCGGCGAGCAGCCGGACGCAGGCGGCGAGGGCCTGGCGGTCGTACGGGATGCCGGCGCCGGTCGCCGCGTTCAGGTCGTCGGTGTGGACGACCAGTTCGAGGGCCCGGGTGACCAGGAAGTCGGCGAGGGTCATGGCGCCGAGCCGGGCCCCGACCAGCCGTCCGTCGGCGGCCTCCGCGACCCGCTCCTCGTACAGGGCGGCCGTCCGCTCGTACAGCCCGGGAAGGTCGCTCGTGTCGATCGCCCGGGTGTCCGTGTCGATCCGCGCGGCGGCCGTGACCGTGGCCATGGGCCAGTCGACCAGGGCCAGTTCCTGCCGGGCGGGCTCGGGCTCCCCGAGGTGCCGGGCGACCGCGCCCAGGGCCATCGTCACGTGGGCCGCGAGCTCCCGCACGGTCCACTCCCCCAGCCGCGTCGGCGCGTCCAGCTGCTCGGGCGTCAGGGCCGCGACCCCGTCCCGTACGTTCCCGAACTGGGCGAGGACGGCGGCCCGGGTCTTGGCGGAGTCGTAGCTGCGGGTGCGCTTCTTGGCCGGTGGCATGGGGGCGAGGGTAGCCGGAGACTGGAGGGAAGCGGGAGGGCTTCCCGCACACACCTCAACGCGTACGAGAGGGGTCGAGCGGCCATGACCGAGCACCCTGACATCGCTCTGGTCCGCCGGGGCTTCGAGGCGTGGACCCAAGGAGACATGGAGACCGTCGGCACCCTGATGACGGCGGACTGTACGCACCACTCGCCCGGCAGCAGCCAGATATCCGGGCACTTCAAGGGCCGCGACAACATCCTCGCCATGTACGGAAAGATGTTCGAGCTCACCAACGGCAAGATGCAGGTCCAGATGGACAGCATCAGCATCGACGGCCGCGGCCACGCCGTCGCGGCGAACACCTTCTTCGCCGAGCGGGGCGACCGGGGCATCGAGATGAAGGGCGCGCTGATCTTCACGATCATGGGCGGCAAGATCACCGACATCGACGAGTGCGTCGAGGACATCGAGCAGTCCGACGCCTTCTGGGGTCAGGCCGCCGCGTAGCCCGGCGCCTCCCCGGCCGGGGCCGCCGCGTGGCCCGGCGCCGTGAACGTCTCGCCGTTCGCCGGTACGCCGACGCCGCGCCAGGTGAACGGAACGCCCCGGGCCGTCTCCAGGTCCGGGCCGTCCATCAGCTGGAAGTGGACGTGGGGCTCGGTGGAGTTGCCGGAGTTGCCGCACCGGGCGAGTTCCTGGCCGGCGACGACCCGGTCGCCCGCGCGGACGGCGAGCGAGCCGCGCCGCAGGTGCGCGTACATCGCGTACGTACCGTCGCCGAGGTCGAGGACCAGGTGGTTGCCGGTCACCCGGCGGGCGCCCGCGAGGACGCGGACGGCGGACTCGATCAGCATCAGATAGAGCACCGCGGGCAGGGAGTTGCGGCTGAGGTGGTCGCGCTGGCCGTCCTCGGCGTGCACGACGGTCGCGTCGGCGACGGCGAGCAGGGGCGCGTCGAAGGCCGGGAAGTGCTGGTTGCGGCGGACGAGGGGCCAGAGCGGGGCGAAGGCGGGGCGCGGGCGCTCCTCGTCCTCCGCCACGATGTCGATGGCGTACGTCTGGCCGTACTGGTGCGTGCCGTGGCTCGGCGTCCGGTCGGCCGGGCTGTTCATCGCGGACCAGCGGCCGGCGACGGGCGGGCCCACCTCGACCGTCGCGCGCGGCCCCGCGGCGATCCGGCGGCGGCCGGTGACGACGAGGCCGATGCCGAGAGCGGCGCCGGCGAGCGCCGGCAGCCAGCCCGCCCAGTACGGATACGGCGGGTCGACCGCCACCGAGACGAGCGCCTGCCCGGCGAACAGCAGCCAGAGCACGCGGTGGAGCAGCAGTACGGACTTACGCGAAAGCATGGACGTTCCCCCTGGGTGCGCTTTGCTACGGGCGGGCGGCGGTGAGCATCACCAGGAGCGGGACGACCCGGGCCCCGGGGACCTCGTAGCGGCCGCGGCCCGTGGTGTGGAGCCAGCCGGCGCCGGTCAGCTGCTTCAGGTGGTGGTAGATCTGGCCGGTCGTGCCGATCTCCTCCGACTCCGCCAGCTCGGCGGCGGTACGGCGGCCGCCGAGGATCTCCCGCAGCAGCCGGAGCCGTACGGGATGGCCGAGCGCGGCGAAGGAGTCGGCGGTCGCGGCCCACTCCTCGTCGAGCAGCCGCTCGGTGAGCGCGCCGAACTGCCACTCGTACCGCTCGTCGGTCGGCAGTCGGACCGACCCCGTGAACAGCACACCGCCGTCGGCGCCCCGCTCCCCGGCCTCGGCGAGCTCCGCCTTGAAGCCCTCCAGGGCCCAGAAGGTGGCGTCGACGGCCTCGGGTACGGGGCGCTCGGCACCCTCAAGGGCGGCCATGCGCCGTTCCAGCTCGGCCACCCGCTCTTCCAGCTCCATTCCTCGGAGATTACGTAATTACGTAATCTCGTGCAAGCGGACAACGCGAAAGCCCCCGCCCGGAAGGGGCGGGGGCTCTCTCGCAGAGCGTCGGATCCGTCGGATCAGGCCAGCAGGCCCGGGATCGTCGCCTCGTGGGCCGTGCGCAGCTCCTCCAGGGAGAGCGCGAACTCGCCCTGGACGTCGACCGCGTCCCCGTCGACGACACCGATCCGGGTCGCCGGCAGACCCCGCGCACCGCACATGTCGGTGAAGCGGAGCTCCTCGCTGCGCGGGACGGCGACGACCGCACGGCCCGCCGACTCGCTGAAGAGGAAGGTGAAGGCGTCCAGGCCCTCCGGGACGACCAGGCGCGCGCCGTTCCCGCCGCGCAGGCAGGACTCGACGACCGCCTGCACGAGACCGCCGTCGGACAGGTCGTGCGCCGCGTCGATCATGCCGTCACGGGAGGCCGAGATCAGGATCTCGCCGAGCAGCTTCTCGCGGTCGAGGTCCACCGCCGGCGGCATGCCGCCGAGGTGCTGGTGGATGACCTCGGACCAGGCCGAGCCGCCGAACTCCTCGCGCGTGTCGCCGAGCAGGTAGAGGAGCTGGCCCTCTTCCGCGAAGGCGATCGGCGTACGGCGGTTGACGTCGTCGATCACACCGAGCACGGCCACGACCGGCGTCGGGTGGATCGCGGTCTCGCCCGTCTGGTTGTACAGGGAGACGTTGCCACCGGTGACCGGGGTGCCGAGCTGGAGGCAGCCGTCCGCGAGACCACGGGTGGCCTCGGCGAACTGCCACATCACGGCCGGGTCCTCGGGCGAACCGAAGTTCAGGCAGTCCGAGATGGCCAGCGGCTTCGCACCGGAAGCGGCGACGTTGCGGTACGCCTCCGCAAGGGCGAGCTGCGCGCCCGTGTACGGGTCGAGCTTCGCGTACCGGCCGTTGCCGTCGGTCGCCATGGCCACGCCGAGGTTGGTCTCCTCGTCGATACGGACCATGCCCGCGTCCTCGGGCTGCGCCAGGACCGTGTTGCCCTGCACGAACCGGTCGTACTGGTCCGTGATCCAGGACTTCGAGGCCTGGTTCGGCGAGGAGACGAGCTTCAGGACCTGGTCCTTCAGCTCGGCGCCGTCCTGCGGCCGGGGCAGCTTGCCGGCGTCGTCGGCCTGGAGCGCGTCCTGCCAGTCCGGGCGCGCGAACGGCCGGTGGTAGGTCGGGCCCTCGTGGGCGACGGAGCGCGGCGGCACGTCGACGATCTGCTCGCCGTGCCAGAAGATCTCCAGGCGCTCGCCGTCCGTCACCTCACCGATGACGACCGCGATGACGTCCCACTTCTCGCAGATCTCCAGGAAGCGGTCGACGTGCTGCGGCTCGACGATCGCGCACATGCGCTCCTGCGACTCGCTCATGAGGATTTCCTCGGGCGAGAGCGTCGCGTCGCGCAGGTGGACCTTCTCGAGGTCGACGTGCATGCCGCCGGAGCCCGCGGAGGCCAGCTCGGACGTGGCGCAGGAGAGCCCGGCGCCGCCGAGGTCCTGGATGCCCGCGACCAGCTTCTCCTTGAAGATCTCCAGGGTGCACTCGATGAGGAGCTTCTCCTGGAAGGGGTCGCCGACCTGGACGGCGGGGCGCTTGGTGGGCTTGGTGTCGTCGAAGGTCTCGGACGCGAGGACCGAGACGCCGCCGATGCCGTCGCCGCCCGTGCGGGCGCCGTAGAGGATGACCTTGTTGCCCGGGCCGGAGGCCTTGGCGAGGTGGATGTCCTCGTGCTTCATGACGCCGATGCAGCCGGCGTTGACCAGCGGGTTGCCCTGGTAGCAGGAGTCGAAGACGACCTCGCCACCGATGTTCGGCAGGCCCAGGCAGTTGCCGTAGCCGCCGATGCCGGCGACGACACCGGGCAGCACGCGCTTGGTGTCGGGGTGGTCGGCCGCGCCGAAGCGCAGCGGGTCGACGACCGCGACCGGGCGGGCACCCATGGCGAGGATGTCGCGGACGATGCCGCCGACGCCGGTGGCCGCGCCCTGGTAGGGCTCGATGTACGAGGGGTGGTTGTGCGACTCGACCTTGAAGGTGACCGCGTACCCCTGGCCCACGTCGACGACGCCGGCGTTCTCGCCGATGCCGACGAGCATGGCGTCGTTCTCCGGGACCTTCTCGCCGAACTGCTTCAGGTGGACCTTGCTGCTCTTGTAGGAGCAGTGCTCGGACCACATGACGGAGTACATGGCGAGCTCGGCGCCGGTGGGACGGCGGCCCAGGATCTCGCGGATGCGCGCGTACTCGTCCTCCTTGAGGCCGAGCTCCTTCCAGGGCTGCTCGCTGTCCGGCGTCTCGCTCGCGTGCTTGACGGTGTCGAGGCTCATCAGGCGTTGACCAGCTTCTTGAGGATCGAGGTGAAGAAACCGAGGCCGTCCGTCTTGCCGGTGCCGACCAGCGGCTCGACGGCGTGCTCCGGGTGCGGCATGAGGCCGACCACGTTGCCCGCGGCATTGGTGATGCCCGCGATGTCGCGCAGCGAGCCGTTGGGGTTCATGTCCAGGTAGCGGAAGGCCACCCGCCCCTCGGCCTCCAGCTCGTCGAGCGTGCGCTCGTCGGCGACGTACCGGCCGTCCATGTTCTTGAGCGGGACCTCGATCTCCTGGCCCCGCTCGTAGTCGGACGTCCAGGCGGTCTCCGCGTTCTCCACCCGCAGCTTCTGGTCGCGGCAGATGAAGTGGAGGTGGTTGTTGCGCAGCATCGCGCCCGGCAGCAGATGGGCCTCGGTGAGGATCTGGAAGCCGTTGCAGATGCCGAGGACGGGCATGCCCGCCTTGGCCTGCTCGATGATGCTCTCCATCACCGGCGAGAAGCGGGAGATGGCTCCGGCCCGCAGGTAGTCGCCGTAGGAGAAACCGCCGGCGAGAACCACGGCGTCGACCTGCTTGAGGTCCTTGTCGCGGTGCCAGAGCGAGACGGGCTCGGCGCCCGCGAGGCGGGCGGCGCGAAGCGCGTCCTGGTCGTCGAGAGTTCCGGGGAACGTGACGACGCCGATGCGTGCGGTCACGACTCGACCTTCACGACGAAGTCTTCGATCACGGTGTTGGCAAGGAAGGTTTCGGCCATCTCATGGATGCGGGCGAGGGCGGCGTCGTCGACCGGTCCCTCCACCTCCAGTTCGAAGCGCTTCCCCTGACGGACGTCGGCGATTCCGGCGAATCCCAGGCGGGGCAGTGCACGCTGCACCGCCTGCCCCTGAGGGTCCAGAATCTCCGGCTTGAGCATGACGTCGACTACGACGCGTGCCACTGGCACTCCCGGTGGTGTGTTGCGTGGGCGGTTCCCTCAGCGTACCTGCCTCCAAATTCTACGCGGGTAGAGATCTGAAGGATCCTACAAAGAGATCCCCAAAGACCCATGAACGGACCGCGAACGGACAGCGAACGCCGCCCACCCCCGCACGCACACTCGCGCGCAAAATTCCAGCGAAATATTGCGGACCTCAATCCACTGGGACACGCTGAAACAATTGCCGGGGCTTCACAATGCGATGCCTACCGCTGTACAAAGGAATCCATAGGAAAGAAGCATTGTCCCGGCACAGCCGAACAGTCGGCATCGTCGCACGTCAGAGACGTCACAAGCGTCGTTCCGACCCCGGCGGCCGCAGGAAAGGACCGATATCCGTGGCTCAGCGTGTGGTGGTCACTCTCTCCGATGACATCGACGGCGGAGAAGCTGCTGAGACGGTCGCGTTCGGCCTCGACGGGAAGATGTACGAGATCGACCTGAATGCTGCCAATGCAAAGAAACTCCGCAAGACCCTCGCCCCCTACCTCGCCGCCGGCCGCAAGCAGTCGGCGGGCGCGAAGGGCGGACCGGGAGGCGCGAAGGGCGCCGGCGGCCTGAAGGGCGGGACCGAGACCTACACCCGCACCGCGCTCGCGCCCGACCCGGCGGCGGTCCGCGCCTGGGCCCAGTCCAACAAGATGGACGTGCCCGCCCGGGGCCGCATCCCGAAGAAGGTCTACGAGGCGTTCCACGCCGCGAGCTGAGCCTCCGCGAGCCGGGCCGACGCGAGCCGGGCCGAGCCGATTTGCATTGCACCCCCCATGATCCGCTAGAGTCTGGAACACGCCGAGGGGCAAGGCCGCAGGGCCGAACCTCACGCAGCGTGCGGGTGTAGTTCAGTAGTAGAACATCCCCCTTCCAGGGGGAAGGCGCAGTGTGCAATTCCTGTCACCCGCTCTGCATCGCATTACCGAGCACTCCGGTGCATCAGGTAGAGTGGTGCTCGCACCGCCCGATGAAAGTCGGTCGGGGGCATGCGGACGTGGCTCAGTTGGTAGAGCATCACCTTGCCAAGGTGAGGGTCGCGAGTTCGAATCTCGTCGTCCGCTCAGGAAGTCGAAGGCCCCGGTTCTCTGGAACCGGGGCCTTCGTCGTGTCCGCCTCCGCCGTCCGGGGCCGCCCCGCCTGACGCCATGACATTTGTCAGAAACGGCGATGACAGCGCGCACTGCCGGACGGCCCCGGACGCCGGGAGTCTGGACACATGACCAACGCGATCGAAGCGGAAGGCCTGCGCCGCGGCTACTCCGGCGGCTTCGAGGCCGTGCGCGGCATCTCCTTCACCGTCCCCCACGGCGAGATCTTCGCCCTCCTCGGCACCAACGGCGCCGGCAAGACCTCCACGGTCGAACTCCTGGAGGGCCTCGCCGCACCCAGCGCCGGAACCGCCCGCGTCCTCGGCCACGACCCGTACCGCGAACGGGCCGCCGTCCGCCCCCGCATCGGGGTCATGCTCCAGGAGGGCGGCTTCCCCAGCGACCTGACCGTGGCCGAGACCGTACGGATGTGGGCAGGCTGCACCACCGGCGCCCGGCCCACGGGCGAGGCGCTGGAGGCCGTCGGCCTCGGCTCCCGCCACCGGGTCCGCATCAAGCAGCTCTCCGGCGGCGAACGGCGGCGTCTCGACCTCGCCCTCGCGCTGCTCGGCCGCCCCGAGGTCCTCTTCCTCGACGAGCCGACCACCGGACTCGACGCCGAAGGACGGCGCGACACCTGGAACCTGGTGCGGAGACTGCGCGACGAGGGGACGACCGTGCTCCTCACCACGCACTACCTGGAGGAGGCCGAGTCCCTGGCCGACCGGCTCGCGATCATGCACCAGGGCCGGATCGTGCTCACCGGCACCCCGGACGAGGTCACCGCCGCCCGGCCCGCCCGCATCCGCTTCACCCTCCCCGAGGGAGTCGCACCCGCCCGCCTGCCGCTCTCCCTGAAGGCCGCCGCCGACGGCCGGCGCGTGGAGATCCGTACGCACGAGCTGCAGGACGCGCTCGGCGAACTCCTCGGCTGGGCCCGCGAGGCCGGCGTACGGCTCGACGGGCTCGACGCCCGCTCGGCCACCCTCGAAGAGGCGTTCCTGGAGATCGCCTCCCGCACCGACGCCCTGGACCAGGACCTGAACGGGGACCTGGCGGCGGACCTGGAGAGCCTCCGATGAACGCGACCGCACGCCGGATGACCTCGCTCGGACGGGCCGAACTCACCCTCCTCGGGCGCAACAAGAACAACCTCTTCATCGCCCTCCTGATGCCGCTGCTGATGATCCTCGTGCTGCGGTCCTCGCTCGGGCAGATGAGCCCGGACGAGCTGCCCGGCGGCATGGCGGGCACCACCCTCATCGGCGGGACGGGCATGGTCCTCGTCCTCGTCGTCTACATGGGTCTCGTCTCCGCCCTCGTGGCCCGCCGCGAGGAGCTCGTCCTCAAGCGGCTGCGCACCGGCGAGGCGACCGATCTGGAGATCCTCGGCGGCGCCGCGCTCCCCTCCGCCGCCATCGCCCTCGTCCAGTGCGTCGTCCTGTCCGTCGGCGGCGCCCTCGTCCTCGACGTACCCGCACCGCGCCGCCCCGACCTGCTCGTGCTCGGCCTGCTCGCCGCGGTCCTGCTGCTCGCCGGACTGGCCGCCGCGACCACCGCCATCACACGGAACGTCGAGAGCGCGGGCCTCACCACCCTGCCGTTCTTCCTGATCTCCGCCATGGGCTCGGGGCTGATGGTCCCCCGCGACCTCCTTCCCGACCTGGTCGCGAGCCTCACCCAACTGCTGCCGTTCAGCGGGGTCATGGAGTTCGTCCGGGCCGGGTGGCTCGGCGTCGGCGACACCAAGGACCTCATGACCGCCGCGCTCACCACGCTGGCCTGGGGCGTCCTCACCGTGTTTGCTGTCCGGAAGTGGTTCCGCTGGGAACCCCGCAGGTAGGCGGGGGACGGGAAGGGAGGCCGGGCGCGTGTCCAGGCTGACGGGGTGGTGGAGCCGGCGCGGCAGTGCGGCCAAGGTGGAGCTGTACACACGGTGGAGCTTCCACTTCTTCGTGGTGATCGAGATCGCTTCGATCGGCCTTGTGCCGTTCTCGGAACCCGACGACGACCCGGTGGGCCTCCCCCTCACCCTCGCGCTGGTGCTGCTCGTCTGCGCCCACGCCGTGCTGAACGCCGTGCTCTCCTCGCGCGCCCTGGACTGGGCCCTGGACCGGCGCGACCGGCCGGTCCGGCTCGCGACCGCGCAGACCGCCCTGACGGCGGGCGGTGCGCTGACCGTGATCGCGCTGCGGGCCACGGGGGTGCTCGAAGACCCCGCGGTCGCCACCGCCGTCGTCACCGGCCTCGTCGCCTTCTCCCTGGGCGGCATCGTGCTCTGCGTGCGCCGGCCGCGGCGCATGCTGTACGTCGTCCCGGCCACCGCGCTCGCGACCGGCGGCGCGATCATGGCGGTGGGCCTCCACCCGGCCGAGGGCATCGGCTCCGGGATCGCGATCCTCTTCGGCGGCTACGGCCTCGTCGCCGCCTGCGGATTCTCCGCCTGGCTGATGAAGATCGTCTGGGAGCTGGAGCGCTCCCGCGACCTGAAGGCCCGGCTCGCGGTCGCCGAGGAACGGCTCCGCTTCGGCCGCGACCTGCACGACGTCATCGGCCGGAACCTGTCCGTGATCGCCCTCAAGAGCGAGCTCGCCGTCCAGCTCGCCCGGCGCGAACGCCCCGAGGCCGTCGACCAGATGATCGAGGTGCAGCGCATCGCCCGGGAGTCCCAGCGCGAGGTCCGGGACGTCGTACGCGGCTACCGCGAGGCGGACCTGCGGGTGGAACTGGAGGGCGCCCGGGGCGTCCTCGACGCGGCCGGGATCGACTGCGCCATCGCCTCGCCCTTCGGCTCGGCCGGGCTCGCCCTGCCCGACGAGGTGCAGTCGGCGCTCGGGTGGGTGGTCCGCGAGACCACGACGAACGTACTGCGGCACGGGGACGCGCGGCGCTGCGCGATCTCCGTCCGCGAGGAGGAGAACGAGGTGCTGCTGACCGTGGAGAACGACGGGGCGGGACAGACGACCGGGGCCGGTACGCGGGGCGGTTCGGGGCTCGGCTCCGGGCTCGGCTCCGGCGGTGGTTCGGGGCTCGCGGGGCTTCGGGAACGACTCGCGGCGGTCGGCGGGACCCTGGAGGCGGGTCCGGGCGGCGGCGGGACGTTCCGGGTGGCGGCCCGGATCCCCGTGCCCCGTACACCCCGTATGTCCCGTTCGGGGGTGGACCGATGACCGCCCCCGTCCCCGATCCGGCTCCCGCCCCTGCTGCTGCTCCTGTGCGCGTACTGCTCGCCGACGACGAGCATCTGATCCGCGGCGCGCTCGCCGCGCTGCTCGGCCTGGAGGACGACCTCGTCGTCGTCGCCGAGGCCGCGACCGGCCCCGAGGCGCTCGCCATGGCCCGCGCCCACCGACCCGACGTCGCCGTGCTCGATCTGCAGATGCCGGGCGCGGACGGTGTGACGGTCGCCACGGTCCTGCGGGACGAACTGCCCGGCTGCCGCACCATGATCGTGACCGGTCACGGCCGTCCCGGGCACCTCAAGCGGGCCCTCTCCGCCGGCGTCCGGGGCTTCGTCCCGAAGACCGTCAGCGCCCAGCGGCTCGCCGAGATCATTCGTACCGTGCACGCCGGAAACCGTTATGTGGACCCGGAGTTGGCGTCCGACGCCATCGCCGCCGGCGACTCCCCGCTGACCGCCCGGGAGGCCGAGGTCCTCGAACTCTCCGCCGACGGAGCACCCGTCACGGAGATCGCCCGGCGCGCCTCGCTCTCCCCCGGAACCGTCCGGAACTACCTCTCCTCAGCCGCCGCGAAGCTCGGTGCCGAGAACCGTCACACGGCGGTGCGTCTCGCCCAGGCGAAAGGTTGGGTATAGTTAGCCCCGCGCTACGGCGCATGCGGACGTGGCTCAGTTGGTAGAGCATCACCTTGCCAAGGTGAGGGTCGCGAGTTCGAATCTCGTCGTCCGCTCCATGAAGAAGCCCCCCGGTCGGATCGACCGGGGGGCTTTCTCGTGCCCTTGGGCTCCTAGAAGGTGTCCGACCAGGGCTTGCCGGTCAGCAGCTCGTACGCCTCCAGGTACTTGGCGCGCGTCGCGTCGACGATCTCCTGCGGGAGCGGCGGCGGGGGCGTCTCGCTCTTGCGGTCCCAGCCCGAGGCCGGGGACGTCAGCCAGTTCCGCACGAACTGCTTGTCGTACGAGGGCTGGGCGCGGCCCGGCTGCCACTGGTCGGCCGGCCAGAAGCGCGAGGAGTCCGGGGTGAGGACCTCGTCGGCGAGAACGAGACGGTCGCCGTCCGGGGTGCTCTCGAAGCCGAACTCGAACTTGGTGTCGGCCAGGATGAGCCCTCGCTCGCGGGCGATGTCCAGGGCCCTGGAGTACACCGCGAGGGTCGTCCGGCGCAGCAGCTCGGCCGTCTCGGTGCCGACCTGGCGGGCGACCTCCTCGAAGGAGACGTTCTCGTCGTGGTCGCCGACCGCGGCCTTGGTGGCCGGGGTGAAGATCGGGGCGGGCAGCTCGGAGCCGTCGGTGAGGCCCTCGGGGAGCGGGACGCCGCAGACCGTGCGGGACTCGTCGTACTCGATGAGGCCGGAGCCCGTGAGGTAGCCGCGGGCGACGCACTCGACCTGCACCATGTTCAGCGACTTGCAGACGAGGGTGCGGCCCGCCCAGTCGGCGGGGGCGCCGGCCGGGAGCTCGGTGGAGAGGACGTGGTGCGGGACCAGGTCGGAGAGCCGGTCGAACCACCACAGCGAGAGCTGGGTGAGGACCCGGCCCTTGTCGGGGATCTCGGTCGGCAGGACCCAGTCGTACGCGGAAATACGGTCGCTCGCCACCATGACGAGGTCGCCCGCCTCGTTCCGGTACAGGTCGCGGACCTTGCCCGTGTGGAGATGGGTGAGGCCCGGGACCTGCACAGGCTCGGGCTTTTCTACGAATCCGGACACGGTTCCTCCGCGTAGGTTGATCCAGGAGCGTGTCCGATTCTCTCGCACGTTCGCTCGCGCGGAGACACGGGTACGGCGTCCGGGCCCGCGGCGGCCCCTCAGTCCCTCTTGCAGATCCGGTCGAGGAGGTTCGCGGTGGCGCGCTGGACCCGGGCGTCGACATGGCCCGGCCGGTCGAGCGCCGGAGACCAGGCGAAGGTGCCGGAGGCGAAGACCCAGGCGCCGGACGGCGCCCTGTAGAGCGAGGTCTCCTGGTGGCGCACCGCGCCGTCGCCGTCCTGGTAGGGCGAGTGGGCCAGCAGGATGCGGCCCTGGTGCTCGGGGAGCGCGGTGCGCGGGAAGTAGCGGTCGGCCTCGCCCGCGACCATGCCGGGGAGCTCGTCGCCGTCGCCCGCTCCGGTGGCCTCCCAGAGCCAATGCTCGGCGTTCCGTACGACCATCGGGTGCGGTTCGGGCACCCGGCCCGCGTACTGGATGCCGAGGAGCCGCTGCTCGGGCCGGTCGACCTCGCGCCAGAGGGCGGGGCGGCCGGGGCCGCGCCGCTTGCGGCAGGTGAGGAGACGGTCCGGCACCCCCGACGGGGACGGGCCCAGCTCCACCTGCCAGTACATGGTGTTGGCGGAGAGGAAGACGAGGGACGTGCCCTGGTCCCGGGCGAGTTCGGCGGTCCTGCGCATCGGTGCCGACCAGTACTCGTCGTGGCCCGGGAAGACCAGGCCCCGGTAGCGGCTGGGGTCGACCCGGCCCGCGTGCAGGTCGCGGGTCTCCGCGTAGGCGAGGTCGTAGCCGTACCGCTCGGCCCAGCGGATGAAGTCGTAGGCGTGGCCGACGTGCAGCGGCAGTCCCGCGCCCGCGTAGGGGCGGTCGAAGGAGACGGTGACGGCCGCGTCCTCCTCGCCGAGCAGCCGGCCCTCCTCGTCCCAGGCGTGATAGAGGCTGGCGCCGGTGCGGCCGTCCTCCGGGTAGAGGTTGTACGCCTGCCAGGTCACGTCCGGGAGGACGAGGAGGAGGTCCGCCGGGTGGCTGTCGCGGACCGTGAAGGGGATGTGCGAGCGGTAGCCGTCGGCGGTGGTGAGGACCGCGACGTACGCGCCGATCGACCAGTACGTCGGGACCTGGAGCCGCCAGGACTGCCACCAGTGGTGGCAGGAGACCGTGCGGTCGGCGGTGAGCGGGGCGGGCTGGACGATCCCCGAGAGCCGCGGGCTCGTGGTGATCTTCGCGGCGCCGTCGCCGCCGTAGTGGCCGATCCGGTAGACGTCGACGAGGAACTGCTGCGGCGGGTCCACGGTGATGTGGAAGTCGATCGACTCGCCCGGCGCCACGGCCCCGGTCGAGGCGAAGCCCTTGATCTGGCGCTTGACGTCGTCGGCCGTGCGCGGACCGCCGCCGCCACCGCGGGCCAGGATCTCGTCCGCGTACCAGGGGACCATCTGGCCCGTGTCGTCGAAGTAGTTCTCCGAACCGCGGAGCCAGGGCAGCGGGCCCTGTCCGAAGGGATCGCTCACGGCGTGCGCCAGCGCGCCGGACTCCCACCGCCTGATCTGCTCGGCCCCCATGCTGCGCCCCTCCCTCGACTCCCCCGGTCGGCTGGTCAGTGCCTCTGGTTCTTGCCTTTGTCAGTGACGGTCTCCAGCACATCACATAACGCACGCACTCCGTCACCGTTCGTCGTGAATTGACGAGAGTGGAAGCCGAGGCTCCGGGACCGGGGGCTTCGGGGGCGGGTCCGGGGGCGTGTCCGGGGCGTGTCACGGGGGGGGCCTGTCCGGGACCACCGTCCGGGCGCGTCCCTGGGGCGTTCCTGGGGCGTTCCTGGGGCGTTCCTGGGGCGTTCCTGGGGCGTTCAGACCAGGCGCACGGGCTTCTCCGGGCGGACTCCGGTGCGGGCGAGCCAGGCGCGCAGGGGCTCCGGGTCGCCGTCCTCGACGAGGGCGAGGACGCGGGGGCCGAGGTCCACCGTGCGCTCGCCGCCGACGAGCAGGGCGGGCCCGTCGAGCCAGTCGAGGCCGGGGATGGCCTCCGCGGTGTCGACGGCCGCGCAGCAGACCATCGCGGTCACATGGTCGGCGAGCAGGTCGCGGCCGGTCCGGGGCGGCTGGAGCGGGAAGAGCGGCAGGGGCCCGTCGGGACCGCTGACGGCGACGTGCGGGCTCGTACCGCCCGGGGCGGGCGCCGCCGTCCGCGCCGTCTTCGCCGCCTGGGCCGCGCGGGCCTCCCGGGCTGCCTCCTCACGCGCGAGGAGCGCGCTGAGCGCGGCGGCGAGGGCGTCGGCGGCGGGGTTGGCGTGCGGCTCGTCGTCGAGAACGTCGTCGAGGCGATCGTCGAGGCCATCGCCGGGAGAGTCGGAGAACTCGGCGGGGGCGGCGGCTTCTCCGGAGGTTTCCTCGACCGCTTCCTCGGAGACCCCCTCGGAGACTTCCTCGGAGTCGTGCGGGTCCTGCGGGTCCTGGGAGGCTCGGCGGCCCTCGGGGTCGGGGGTGTCGGTGCTCGGGGCCGGCGGTGTGGTGGACAGGTGGGCCATCACACGGGTCAGCGTCGGGCCGCCGGAGGCGGACGGGGATCCGGCGGTCGAGTCGGCGACACCCAGCCGGTCGAGGACCTCGTGGAGCCGGGCCGCGTCCGTACGCCACTTCCGGTCGACGACCTCCTCCGGGTACTGGCTCCACTCCACCGGGGACCAGTCGGGGCCGGCCTCGGCCGGGCCGCCGTGGAAGAGGCGGGCCGCGAGCAGCGAGGTCGCCTCGTCCACCGCGCCCGGCTCCTCCAGGAGGTCGCAGGCCGGGCGCTCGCCGAGCCGGGAGGAGAAGCCGTCCGCGAGCCGGTCGCGGCGGGAGAGCTCGGTCAGCGCGGAGACCACGCCCGCGTCGAGCTTGGCGGGCCAGCGGCCCATGCGCCAGGCGGGCAGCGCGACCCGGGTCAGGAGCCGGTCCCAGCCCGCGTAGGCCAGGCCGACCTGCTCCTGGGCGACGATCCGTACGCCGTAGTCCACGGTCTGCGCGCGCTCCGAACCGGCGGCGGCGACGCCTCGCTCCATCTCGCCCGCGTGCCCGCGGCAGGCGCGCAGCAGGACGCGGGCGACCCGCCCGACGCCATGGGCGCCCAGTCTGCGGAAGGGGTCGAGCCCGGGGGTCTCGGGGACGGCGACGGCGGCGTCGAGACCGCGGACGAAGCGGCGGGCGGCGGCTATGTCGGGGTGGGCGGCCGGTCCCGTACCGGCGACGACGGGGGCGAGTACCGCGCGCAGTTCGGCGACCCGCATCCACCAGAGGAAGGGCGAGCCTATGACGAGGACGGGGGCGTCGTCGCCGTCGGGCGCGGTCCGGAGCGAGCGGTGGGCCCGGTGGGTGCGGTCCTCCAGCCAGCTGTCGCAGTCCGGCGTCAGGGCTATCGCGGAGGGCGCCGGGACGTCGAGCCGGTCGGCGAGGTCCCGCACGAGCCGGTACAGATCGGGGGCCGCGGTCTCGGAGAGCTCCACGGTGGGTGTGGCGGCCGGCCGGGCGCGGGCGACGACGAGGGCGACGGCCGTGGCGGCGAGGAGGACGAGGATCGCGAGGACGGTCACGACCCAGCGGGCGGTGTCCCAGCCGGCCCCGGTGAAGTGGCCGGTGGCCCCGCCCGCGTACAGGACGACGGCCACGGCGGCGGGGAGCACGGCGAGGCCGAGGGCCCTGCCTCGGACACGGAGGACGGCGAGTGCCCGGGAGCGCGCGGCGCGCGCACCCCACTCCTCGCCGACAACGGCGCCGGTACCGGACACGCCGTACATCACCCCCTCCTGCCCATGTCGGGACTGCCTGTGGCGGTGTTGCTCACTCCCCCACTGTGGCACCCGTCACCGACATCGCAATGCAGGTGGGCCAAGTGCCGGAACGCCTCCGCCGCACCCTAGTTGGGGCGGTGGCGGCCGTCATCCGGATGGCCGAGCCGTCACTCGAACGAATGGCTTTGGGTAAAGGTGATGGCGCTCGTGAGGCCGTGCGGTGAACCGCACGGCCTCACGAAAGTACGGCGGATCGCCGTGCCGGGTCAGGCCTCGGCGGCCTTCCGCGCGATGTCCGTGCGGTGCTGCGAGCCGTCGAGCCGGATACGGCCGACCGCCGCGTACGCGCGCTCGCGGGCCTGCGCCAGGTCCGTTCCGGTGGCGGTGACCGAGAGGACCCGGCCGCCCGCGCTCACGATCGCGTCGCCGTCCCGCTTCGTCCCCGCGTGGAGGACGTACGCGTGCGGGGCGTCCTTCTCCGCGATCTCGGCCAGGCCCTCGATGGGGTCGCCGGTGCGCGGGGTCTCCGGGTAGTTGTGGGAGGCGACGACCACGGTGACGGCGGCCTCGTCGCTCCAGCTCAGCGGCGCCTGGTCGTCCAGGGTGCCGTTGGCGGAGTTCAGCAGGACGCCGGCGAGCGGCGTCTTCAGCCGGGCCAGGACCACCTGGGTCTCGGGGTCGCCGAAGCGCGCGTTGAACTCGATGACCCGGACACCGCGGCTGGTGATCGCCAGACCCGCGTACAGCAGGCCGGAGAACGGCGTGCCGCGGCGGCGCAGTTCGTCGACCGTGGGCTGGAGGACGCTCTCCATGACCTCGTCGACGAGCTTGGGGTCGGCCCAGGGCAGCGGCGAGTAGGCACCCATGCCGCCGGTGTTCGGGCCCTCGTCGCCGTCGAGCGCGCGCTTGAAGTCCTGCGCGGGCCGGAGCGGGAGGACGGTGACGCCGTCGGTGATCGCGAAGAGGGAGACCTCGGGGCCGTCGAGGAACTCCTCGATGACGACGCGGTCGCAGGCCAGGGCGTGTGCGCGGGCCTGCTCGACGTCTTCGGTGACCACGACGCCCTTGCCGGCGGCGAGGCCGTCGTCCTTGACGACGTACGGAGCGCCGAAGGCGTCGAGCGCCTCGTCGATCTCCTCGGGGGTGGTGCAGACGTAGCTGCGGGCGGTGGGCACCCCGGCGCCGGCCATGACGTCCTTGGCGAACGCCTTGGAGCCCTCCAGCTGCGCCGCTTCCCGCGACGGGCCGAAGGCGGGGATGCCGGCCGCGCGGACGGCGTCGGCGACACCGGCGACCAGCGGGGCCTCCGGGCCGATGACGACCAGTTCGGCGCCGAGCTCGGTGGCGAGGCGCGCGACGGCTTCGCCGTCCAGCTGGTCGACGGGGTGCAGCTCGGCGACCTCCGCGATTCCGGCGTTGCCGGGCGCGCAGTGCAGAGCGGTGACGTCGGGATCGAGGGAGAGAGAGCGGCACAGGGCGTGTTCGCGGGCGCCGCCGCCGATGACGAGGACCTTCACGCCAGCCAGGGTAGCCCGCTGGCCGGGATGCCCCTTGTGCGGGCCACCGAGCGAGACGGTCCTAGTCGTTCGTGTATTCCTCCACAACGGTGGCTCCGAGCTCGCGCACGATCAGGTCGTGACCGGAGAGCGCGGAGTCGACGAGGTCGGGGTCGTCCTCCTCCGGCACGTCGTCCTCGGGCGCCACGGTCTGCGGCGCGGGCGGCGTGTACGCGGGCGCGGGGGCCTGCGCCGGGGCGGGGGCGGCCGCCTGCGGGAAGCCGCCCGCCGGGGCGGACTGCGCCTGTACGGGCGGGGGCGGCGGGGCCTGCTGGAAGGCGGGCGCGGGGGCGGGGGCCTGCGGGCGGCCGCCGCCGAAGTTGACCGCGGCGGGCGGCGGGGAGGCGCCGCCCGAGGGGTCGATGATCGCCTCGACCCGCCACTGCACGTTGAACTGCTCGGAGAGGGCCTGCTTCAGGACCTCCTCGCTGCCGCTGCTCGCGAAGTTGTCGCGGGCGCCGGCGTTGAGGAAGCCGAGCTGGAGGGTGGTGCCGTCGAAGCCGGCCACCTGCGCGTTCTGGCTGAGCAGGATCCAGGTGAAGCGGCGCCGGTTCTTGACGGCGTCGAGGATCTGCGGCCAGAGGTTCCGCACCTGCGCGGTGTCCCCGCCTCCGCCGGTGGCGGGAGCCGGGGCCTGCGGCGCGGGCTGTGCCTGTACGGGGGCGGCGGCGGCCGGGGCCTGCGCCTGAGCGGCCGGGGCCGCCGGGGCCGCCGCGCCGGGCCAGGCGCCGGGCGCGCCGCTGCCGGGGGCGGCGGCCCCGGGCCATGCACCGGGCCGGGCGGCGGGGGGCTGGTCCTGCACGGGAGCGGCGGGGGCCGCGGGGGCGACCGGCGGGGCAACGGGCGCGGCCTGGGGCTGCTGCACGGGGGCCGGGGCCGGCGGGAGCGGGGGCGGGGCCATCGGGGTGTGGGCCTCGGGCCCGGGCACGTACGCCATGGCGGGCGTGGGCGGCGCGGGCGTGAAGACGGGCGAGGGCCCGGCCCCGGCGGCGACCCCGCGCTCCAGCCGGTCGAGGCGCGCCTGGAACGAACGCTCGTCGTCGAAGGCGGCGGGCAGCAGCACGCGCGCGCAGATCAGCTCCAGCTGGAGCCGGGGCGAGGTGGCACCGCGCATCTCGGTCAGCCCGGCGTTGACGAGGTCGGCGGCCCTGCTGAGCTCGGCGGCACCGAACACGGACGCCTGCGCCTGCATGCGCTCGATGACGTCGACCGGCGCGTCGATGAGCCCCTTCTCGGCGGCGTCCGGCACGGCGGCGAGGATCACGAGATCGCGCAGCCGCTCCAGCAGATCCGCGACGAACCGGCGAGGGTCGTTGCCGCCCTCGATGACCCGGTCGACGACCTCGAACGCGGCGGCGCCGTCACCGGACGCGAAGGAGTCCACGACGGAGTCGAGCAGGGACCCGTCCGTATAACCGAGGAGAGAGGTCGCCATGGCGTACGTCACACCGTCGTCGGCGGCGCCGGCGAGCAGCTGGTCCATCACGGACATCGAGTCACGGACGGACCCGGCGCCGGCGCGCACGACGAGCGGCAGCACGCCGTCCTCGACGAGGGCGCCCTCGCGGCCGCAGACCTCGCCCAGGTAGTCCCGCAGGGTGCCGGGCGGCACGAGCCGGAAGGGGTAGTGGTGGGTCCGCGAGCGGATGGTCCCGATGACCTTCTCGGGCTCGGTCGTGGCGAAGATGAACTTGAGGTGCTCCGGCGGCTCCTCGACCACCTTCAGGAGGGCGTTGAAGCCCGCCGAGGTGACCATGTGCGCCTCGTCGATGATGTAGATCTTGTACCGGCTGGAGGCGGGCCCGAAGAAGGCCTTCTCCCGCAGGTCACGGGCGTCGTCCACACCACCGTGGGACGCGGCGTCGATCTCGATGACGTCGATCGAACCCGGCCCGTTCCGCGCGAGGTCGCGGCAGGACTGACACTCGCCGCAGGGCGTCGGCGTGGGCCCCTGCTCGCAGTTCAGACACCGCGCCAGAATGCGCGCACTGGTCGTCTTGCCACAGCCGCGGGGCCCGCTGAACAGGTACGCGTGATTGACCCGGTTGTTCCGCAGGGCCTGCTGCAACGGGTCGGTGACATGCTCCTGCCCGATGACCTCGGCGAAGGACTCGGGGCGATAGCGGCGGTACAGCGCGAGAGACGACACGTATACGAGGTTATAGGCGCCCACCGACAACCCGGGAAAAACCACCGGACGGGACCTGCCGCACGACCGCTCGCACTCCGCCGGATCCACCCGCTCGGATCCACCCTGCGGGAGAACGCAAGCGCCCCCCACGCACCCGCCAGAGCCAACCTACCCTTGCTGCCTTCCGGCCCTGGGGGAGTTCAGTCAGATAGCGCCGCGTGAGGGGCTCCGCCCAGCGTACCCGATCCCAGCAGCCCCAGAACCCACACCCCCTCGCGCCCTTCCTCACACCGCTTCACTCCCCTCCCCATGCCCCCTCGCCCTCCTCCCCCGCACCCCGTCGCCCCCTCCTCCCACGCCTCCTCGCGCCCCCGCCCACACCTCCCCGCTCCCCTCCCGATCTCCTCCCGCTCCTCTCCCGCTCCCCTCCCGATCTCCTCCCGCTCCTCTCCCGCTCTCCTCACGCTCCCCTCCTCGAAACCCCTGCCCGACCTCCACCGGACCCCGGATCGAATCGAGTGATCGAATCGAGTTCGCGAGCACCCTCCTCGGTCATGTAATGTTCCGAGCGGAGGATTCGCCTAGAGGCCTAGGGCGCACGCTTGGAAAGCGTGTTGGGGGCAACCCCTCACGAGTTCGAATCTCGTATCCTCCGCCAGCTCAGAGGGCCGGATCGCGTAAGCGGTCCGGCCCTCTGGCGTTCCCCCGTCACGGGTTCCGGAGCATTCTCCGGCGGACGACAGCCGCAGTCGGAGCCCCGCGGGCGCATACTGGGGGCAATGACAAAGCCTCCCGCGCCGAAGCGCCACCTGCCGACCAGCCCCTTCAAGGCCCCGGTCGCCCCTCCGCCCAAGGAGTTCACCGTGGGCGACCAGGTCACACACGACATGTACGGCCTCGGCCGAGTGATCGGCATCGAGGACGGAGTCGCAGCACTTGTCGATTTCGGCTCGCTGCAAGAGCGGATCCTGAGCCCGTACACAAAGATGAGCAAGCTGTAGAACCTGCAGTGCCCACCACGGCACGGCAGCCTCAGAGGGCCGGACCGCACCAGCGGTCCGGCCCTCTGGCGTCTCGCCTCCCTCCTCTCCCCGTCACGCTGTCGCGGTCGGGGAGTCGCCGAGGGCTCCCTCCAGGAGGTCGAAGACGTGAGCCGCCTCCGGGGCCAGGGTGGCGGCGATCACGTCGTTGGGCCGGCCGGCCAGGGTGAGTTCCTGGATCCGCCGGAACAGCAGCCGGTGCGCCGCCCCCAGGAGCGCGGCGGCCGCGCGGGGGGCGATGGACGAGGCCTCGATGGCGGCAGCGGTCTCCGCGAGGGCGACGGCCAGGGCCTCCTCGCGCTGGTCGTGCAGGTCGCGCAGGCGGGCGGTGAGGGTGGGGCTGTCGGCGACCATGCGGGCGAAGTCGGGGCCGGCGAAGCCCGCGACGGGGTCGCGCGCGTCGAGGGCGGCGGTGAACTCCCGGCGCAGGGCGGCCAGCGGCGACTCGCCCTCCGCGCGGCCCGCGACCGCGGTGGCCAGGCTCGCGGTGAACTGCTCGTGATGGTCGAGGGCCAGGTCCTCCTTGCGCGGGAAGTAGTTGGTGACCGTCTTCTTGGCCACGCGGGCCGCGGTCGCGATCTCGGCGATCGTCGTCTGCTCGAAGCCCTGCGCCATGAACAGTCGCGTGGCGTGGTCGGAGATCAGCTGCCTGGTCTCCTGCTTCTTGGACTCACGGAGTCCCATGCTCTCGATACCCATGCGAAGAATCTTACCCTCGTAGCAAAATTACCCTTGACGAACTTCGAAGGCCGTGCGTAAAGTTACGTCCGTCGTAAAGTTCTCTTCGAGGAGTCACCCTGAACGTCACCACCTCCACCCTCTCCCTCACCGTCGCCGACGTGACCGCGTCGCAGGAGTTCCTCACCACCCACCTCGGCTACCAGGTCGCCATGGCCGCCGACGGCTTCGCCTCCCTGACCCGTGACGACGCCGCCGTCGACATCGTGCTGCTTCGCCAGGGCACCGAAGTCCTCCCCGCCGAGCAGCGCGACCAGCGGGCGGGCGGCCTGATCCTGGCCCTCACCGTCAGCGACCTCGCCGCACACGAGGCCCGACTGCGGGCGGCGGGCGCCCCGATCACGATGCCGCTGCGCGAGGAGCCGTGGGGCGAGCGCCTCTTCCAGCTGACCGACCCCAACGGTGTCGTCATCCAGCTCGTCGAGTGGGTCACCCCGTCCGGCGATGAGGCCGGGGCCGGGACGTGGGACGGAAACGGAGCCGGTGACGAGGCCGGGGCTGAGGCCGGGACCGGAGCCGGGGTCGACGCCGGGGTCGACGCCTCCTGAGCATGCCGAAGGGCCCCACCTTTTCCGGTGGGGCCCTTCTTCCGTTCCTCCTCCGCACTACACGGGGCAGGGGCGGTACTCCAGGCTGAGCTCACGGTCGACGGCGTAGCTCGTACGCATCGAGGCGTCGATGACCTTCTGCCAGGAGCCGTACTTGGCGTACAGCTGATCGGCGGTCGGGCCGAGGGGGTTGCCGTACTTGGCGAGGTTCCGCTCCTCCAGGATGCGAACCTCCTCCGGGCTCATGCCCGCGCGGGTGATCTCCTTCGCCTGGTTCCGCATGTCGACCAGCTCCCTGGCGATCTCCTCGTCGGTGAAGCCCGCCTCGCGCATGTTGGCCTCGGTGCGGTGCATGTCCTCCAGGAGCCCGTGGTACTGCATCCGCGTCCGCTGGGCCTCGACCTTCTCGTCCATCGGCAGGACGCGGATCCGGCACACGACCGGGTCCGCGCTGGGACAGGGGTCGTCGGCGGAGACGGGCCGCGCGAGCGGGGCCGTGATGATCGATCCGCACGACTCGGCCGCCGTGACCACGGAGGTGCCGGCGGTCCCCAGCAGCGCGACCGCGGCCACGAAGGGGAGCAACGCCCGGCGCACGAGCAGGGAGGAGGGAGGGGGGAAGGAAAGGTGCATGCGCGCCACCCTGGCGACGGCGCCACACCCCTTCACGCAGGCGCACCGGTGATCACTCCTACGAGGAGCGCGCGCACGCCCGGCGCCCCTCTCCCCTCTCCCCTCTCCTTGCCGAGATGCCCGAGATATCCGAGATGCGCCATTCGTGATCACCGCATTTACTGAGGGCTACCTGTTGCCGATCGCCGTCGGGCGAGCTTCTGGAGGCTGGACGTGGCCACGTTGACCGTGTGGAAATTCGATGCGCCCGAGGGTGCCGGAACCGTGGAGGACACCCTGCTCCAGCTGCAGAAGCAGCAGCTGATCAAGGTCATCGACGCGGCCACCGTCAGCTGGCCGGCGGAAGCGAGCAAGCCGAAGACGAAGCAGCTGAACAACCTCACCGGCGCCGGCGCCCTCTCCGGCACGTTCTGGGGCATGCTCTTCGGCCTCCTCTTCTTCATGCCGCTGCTCGGCGCGGCCGTGGGCGCGGCGGCCGGTGCGCTCGGCGGCAAGATGGCGGATGTCGGCATCGACGACGACTTCATCGACTCGGTCAAGTCGAAGGTGACGCCGGGCAGTTCGGCACTCTTTCTGCTCTCTGCCGACGCGGTGGTCGACCGCGTGAAGGACGCCTTCCCGAACGGCCACGCGGAGCTGATCCAGTCCAACCTGGACACCGAGAAGGAGGCCAAGCTCCGCGAAGTCTTCGCGAGCTGACCCGAGTTCACGGCGCCGAGCCGGATGCCGACCTAAGCCGCCGGCATCGCCCACACAGAACGCCCCAGGCCGCACCCCGGCCAGGGACTTCAGCCGAAGCCCCGCCCGGTTGGGCGGGGCTTCGAGGTTTGCCTCGGCATCGCTGATAGACGGAGGCAAGGGGAGGTACTGGTGACCCCAGGGCGGGGTTCGTTCACCGGTTAGGGGGGTGCTGGGAGGGAGGGACGTTCCTGCGACCATCAGTGTGTAGTGATGCCGATACTTTCTGTGATGACCAGTCGGTTCGACCAGACAGGGGTTATCGATGAGGAAGTTGGCGACTGCAGTGGTGGCTGCGGGGCTGTTCTTCGGGGGGATGGGGGTGGCGGTGGCGGACTCGGAGCACACGTTCGTCATGACGGACCCAGGCGTCGCTTTCGTCGGCACGTACCAGTGGCAGCCCGCGAGCAAGGTACCGAGTGGACTCCACATGAAGGGTGAGCTGAGGGACACCAGCCACGGAGACGGCCACAACGTCTACCTCCGCACGAGGGTTGAGGGCTACCCCTGGGGCCGTATCAAGGGCGTCCAGCGAAAGAACGTCAAGGTCGACGAGGTCTTCTTCGACGGCGCGGTTCTGAAGACAAAGGAAGTGCGGCTGCAGGTGTGCCGTGACCGTGGCTCCTTGCGACCGGACAACTGCTCCCCGGAGCGACTGTTCTCGCGCCGATAGTCGACAGCTCTGGGAGCCGCCGGTGTGCGGCTCCCAATCTGTAGGGAGCACACCACGATGGACGTCATCCTCCGCGCCGTGGGCGTGGATCTTTCTTACGGCACGCATCAGGCAGTCAGCGGTGCCGATTTCACGCTCAAGCGCGGCGAAGTGGCCGCCATCATGGGCAGCAGCGGGTCAGGTAAGTCGTCTCTGCTCTACTGCCTCGCTGGGGTTCTTCCCCCCTCCTGCGGCACAGTGACCTTCGACGGGGTCCAACTCTCCTCATTGCCCGACGGCGAGCTGAGCGCCCTGCGCCGTACTCGTTTGGGGTTCGTGTTCCAGTACGGGGAGCTGCTGCCGGAGCTGACCGTGGAGGAGAACGCTGCCCTTCCCCTCCGGCTTGCCGGGATCAGCAAGACGCATGCTCATGCGATGGCGGGACAGGTGCTGGGCAGGCTCGGAATGGGCGACCTGCTCCGGCGCAGGACTTCGAAGTTGTCGGGTGGACAGAGTCAGCGCGTGGCAGTGGCACGAGCCCTGGTGCACCGTCCGGACGTCGTGTTCGCGGATGAGCCGACCGGGGCCCTCGACAGCGCCAATGCCACTGCCGTGTTGGAGGAGTTCCTCCAACTGGCGCGGAGACAGAAAACGGCCGTGGTCATCGTCACGCACGACGCCGATGTCGCTGCCAAGGCCGATACGCAGTACACGATGTCGGATGGCCTCCTGAGCCAGCGGGTGGTGGTGTGAACGCGTTTCTCCTCGGGCTCCGCCTGCTATGGGGCAGTGGGCGCAGGGGGCGGGTTCGCTTCCTTTTGATGGCACTCGGATCCGCACTCGGAGTGGCCTGCCTGGCCGCAGTGCTCACGATTCCGTCGATCCTCACCGCTCATGACGCCCGCACGCACGCTCGGGAGCCACGCCCAGGCGACAGCAACGTCGTCTATCGCGAGTTCCGGGATCCGTACGGGTCGCAGCCATTTCATCGCGTATTCGTCGCTCGCACGAGCCCGGGGCCGACAAAGGTCCCACCGGGTATCGACAAACTTCCCGAGGCCGGCGAAGCGATCGTTTCGCCGAAGCTGGTGGAGATCCTGGCAGCCAATCCGAGGGCAGCCGGCCTTGTCCCTGGGCGCGTAATCGGCACGATTGCGCCGAAGGGGCTGGGTGACTCCGACGACCTGTACGCGTACATCGGCACGACTCCGGCCGAGCTGATCGGAGCAGAATCGCTCGGTGGCTTCGGCATCGGCCGGTCCTGGCGACAGATCGTCGACCCGTCGACTCTCGACATCCTGCGCTTCACCCTCGGTTGCATCGTGCTGCTCCCTCTAGTCACCTTCCTCTCCGTCTGCGCCCGCCTCTCCGGCGAGTCCAGGGCCCGCCGACTGGCCGCCCTTCGGCTCGTCGGGCTCAGCGTGAAAGACACGCTGCGAGTCAACGCCGGGGAGAGCGTGGTCGCTGCGTTCGTTGGGGCCGTTCTCGGACTCGTCGGGTATCTCGGGGTCAACGAGGTCATGGCGCGCGTCGGGTTGCCCGGGCTGCGCTGGTACCCACCGGATGGACGACCCTCATGGCCGACGATTGCTGTATGTCTGCTCGGGTGTCCTGCCCTCGCGTGGGTCGTGGGGCAGTTCAGTGCGCGGCGAGCCGCGTTGTCGCCGATCAGCGTCAGACGTACTGGCGAGCGCAAGCCTCCAAGGGTGTACGGGACGTTGCTGCTGGTCCCGGGACTCGGGGTCATCGGCGGGTACTGCGTGCTCAGTGTGCTGGGGCGGGACCCGTCCGGGGGTTCCGCCAGTTCCGTGCTCGTACCCGGCGCCGTGTTGTTGACCGGTGCGGGACTCGTCTTCGGTTTGGCGCCGATCACGGCATGGATTGCGCGGCGGCTGGCCAGAGTGGCGAAATCACTGCCGGTGGCGTTGGCGATGCGGCGTACGGAGGTCGATCCGGGGGCATCGTTGCGCGTGGTCACCGGTCTCGTACTGCTGGTATTCGGGGCCTCGCTCACTCAAGGAGTGCTCGTCGAACTGGACCAAGTCAGTCGACGGACAGCGCCAGTTCAGGAGTACAAGATCAGCCTCAGCGACGTTACTCCCCAGCAAAGGCAGCAGCTCGCACAAATCCCTGGCGTGCGAGTGCAGGTGATTGCTTACAGCTCATGGAATTCGCCGAGCGACGACCTATGGCGACACGTCGACCTGTTGGTCGCCACCTGCGCCCAACTCACCGCAACAACTCAGCGGGCCACAGGCTGTGTCGACGGCAGGACCATGCAGTTGTACGAAGCCAACTCGGCGTACCCGGAGGACCCCCAGCCTGGTGACCGATTCCCCTTCGAAACGCGCGACGGACGAAAGATCGTTATCACCGTTCCCCATGAGCGCATCGACATGAGGGCATACCAACCGTCCGTCTTTCAAACCAGCGCCCTGCTCGTACCCCCCTCCCTCGTCCCTGCGAATCTGGCGGACTCGTCCGGCACCCTCACTCTCGTCAGCGACGCCGACCCCGCCACCATCCGTGCCGTCCTCGACGGTGTCGGGGCCATTGCGCCCACCGCGGCCGTCGATCCCGTCGGGATCGTGATCGATTCGCTCGCGCAGCTCACCGTGATTCGGAGTCTGCTCGCCGTCGGGATGGTGCTGGGGCTGGTCATCGGGGTTGCCGCGTTTGTGGTGTCCGTGGCCGATCGGGCCATGGAGCGGCGGGGGCAGGTGACCGCGCTCGCCTTGTTGGGGGCTCGGGCCGGGACGTTGCGGGTGGTGCAGGTCGTGCAGGTCGGGTTGCCGTTGGTCGTGGGGTTGGGGGCGGCGATCGTCACCGGGTGGCTCGCCGAGTCCAGCTATCTGATCACCGGGGGCGGCGCGATCCACTGGGACTGGGAGGGGCTGCCGCTGCTCTTCGCCTGTGCCCTGGGCGTGCTGATCGCCGCCGCCCTCGCCTCCGTACCCATGGTCCGGCGGCACATCGACCCCGAGCACATTCGGCGGGATTGATTCTGAGGAGCGCGATGAGTTCTCCGTGGACGGGGAGTCATAGGTGGTGATGTTGTTGTCGTGTCGTCCCCGTCTGCGAGGAGAGCTTCGTGTCCGAGAACGTCCCCAAGGGTCCCGCCAGCTACTTCCCCTCCATCGAGAAGAAGTACGGGCGGCCGGTCTCCGAGTGGCAGGAGCTCATCCGTTCCTCGCCGCTCACCAAGCACATGGAGCTCGTCTCCTGGCTCAAGTCCGAGCACGGGCTCGGGCACGGGCATGCCAATGCCCTCGTCGCCCATACCCTCGCCGAGGGTAAGTAGGGGGACTCGGGCGTCGGCCGTGCGGCTCAGGCCGCCAGTTCGTGGGCGGCCGTGCGGCGGTGGACTCTCCGTACCAGGGCCAGGGTCGCCGCCGAGGCCGCCGAGCCCGCCAGCAGCGCCGTCCACCACAGGACGCCCGCGCCCAGCGTCGTGTACGCGGCCACACCGACCGTGAGGGCCGCGAAGCGGGCCACGCCCCACGTCCAGCTGAAGGCGCCCTGGTAGCGGCCCCGGGCGTGTGCCGGGGCGAGGTTGGCGACGACGCCCGCGGCGATGCCGGCGACCACCACCTCGCCCAGCGACCAGACCACGACCGACACCGTGTAGCCGACGATCCCGTCCGCCAGGCCCGTGAGCGCCACGCCCACCGCGATCAGGGCACTGCCCGCGCTCTGCACCGCGAGCTGCGGCAGCTTGGCCAGCCGGGCGGTCACGAAGGGCTGGAGGCCGACCACCAGGACCGCGTTGACCGCCGCCATCGCCCCGTACACCGCCGGGGAGAGGCCGCTGTCGCGGACCGCGAGCGGCAGGGCGACCTCGGTCAGCGAGTACACGAAGAGCTGGATGCCGAAGAGCGGGAGGAGGAGCAGGGCGAGGCGGTCCCGGAGGACGACTCCGTAGCCGAGTCCGTCCTTCTCCTTGGTCGTCGCGCGGGCCGGTTCCTTGAGGCGCGTCGCCACCACCCCCGCGTACAGCAGCATCGAACCCGCATCCACCGCGAACAGCAGCCAGTAGCCGTGGGCCGCCAGGTAGCCGCCCAGGACGCCCGCCACCGCGGTGCCGATGTTCACGCCCCAGCCGAAGAGGGCGTACGCGCGCTGCCGGCGTTCGCTGTCCACCGCGTCGGCCAGCAGCGCGTACGCCGCCGGTGACACCGTGCTGCCCGCCGTGCTGATCAGCAGCGACGCCGCCGCCATCGTCCACACCCCGGGAGCCAGGAACAGCGCTCCCTGCGCCGCCGCCGCGCCGATCAGGCCGATCAGCATCGTCGGGCGGCGACCGATGCGGTCGGCGAGGATGCCGCCGACGGCGGGGCCGATGAGGTTGCCCGCGCCGAGGGCGCCGAGGACGTACGAGGTGTCGGTGCCGGTCACTCCGCGCGAGGCGAGGAAGAAGACCAGGAACGGCGTGACGAGGTAGCCGAGGCGGTTGACGATCGTTCCGGCGAAGATCGTCCAGACGACGGGCGGGAGACCGCGGAAGGAGGAGGGCATGGGGGGAGTCTGTGGGTGCCCCTGTCTCCCTCTCCAATGATTAAGCTCAGGACGAATCCAATCGCCGTGTCGCGCCGACCAGGACGGTAACTCCATGGAATCCGGGCTCCGTTTCTCCGCCGCCGACCTCGCCCAGACCCGCTTCGCCGTCTCCCCCATGTGGGAGGTCGTCACCAGCTTCCGCCTGCTCTCCCGGCACCCCGACACCACCGGCACCTCCCCCCACCGGCGCTGGGCCGCCCAGGTCCGCCCCCGTCTCGTCCGGGCCGGGCTCGACCGCGGCTGGCTCGCCGCCCTCGTCCCCGCCCACGGCTACCTCGCCGACTTCCTCAACCCCACCCCCACCGGGCCCTTCCCCACCCTCGACGCCGAGCTCGACGCCATCCGCCGCACCCCTCCCGACCAGGTACGCGACGACCTCCGGCGCCTCGCCGTCGAGGGCGGCGACGGACCCCGCCGCCGACTGCTGCACGAGGCTCCCGAAGCGGCCCTCCGCAAGGTCGCCGACGAGATCGACACCTACTGGGAGCTCGCCCTCGCGCCCTACTGGGCCCGCATCCAGAAGCTCCTGGAGGCCGACGTCTTCCACCGCGCCCGCCAGGTCGCCGAGCACGGTTCGGCCCGGGTCCTGAGCGAGCTCCACGAGACCGTACGGTGGGACGACGGCACCCTGCGGCTCGTACGCCGCCACTGCGCGCTCACCCGCGACCAGGGCGGCTCCGGGCTGCTGCTCATCCCCTCCGCCTTCGCCTGGCCCAAGGTCCTCACCCGGTCCGTCCACCCCGATCCGCCCCAACTCGCCTACCCCGCCCGGGGAATCGGCACCCTGTGGGAACCCCGTACGACCGCCGCCACGGACGCCGTCGCCGCCGTCCTCGGGCGCTCCCGCACCCTGCTCCTCACCGAGCTCGACACCCCGGCCTCCACCACCCAGCTCGCCACGCACTGCGGTCTGTCCGCCGCCGGCGTCTCCCAGCACCTCATCGCCCTGCGGAACGCCGGCCTGGTCACCGCCCACCGCAGCGGGCGCTCCGTCCTCTACGCCCGCACCGCCGTCGCCGATCAGCTCCTCAACCCGTAGGAGAGGTTGGGGGTGGGGTTGTGGTGTGGTCGGGGGCTTCGGGGAGGATTCCTGGGTGACTGATTCTCTGTGTTCCTCCCGGGCCGAGCCGGTCGAGGCGGTCGAGCCGGTCGAGCGGGTCGTGGTGGCGACCGACGGCGTGCGGCTCTCCTGTCGTGACTGGGGTGGCGCCGGGGCCGACGTCCTGCTCCTCCACGGGCTCGCCGGGCACGCCGGGGAATGGGACGTGACCGCCCGCGCCCTGCGGGACGCCGGACACCGCGTCCTCGCGCTCGACCAGCGCGGGCACGGACGCAGCGAGCGGCGGCCCGAGGACGTCTCACGCGCCGCGTACGTCGCCGATGTCGTCGCCGTGGTGACGGAACTCGGGCTCCGGCGGCCCGTGCTGATGGGGCAGTCACTCGGTGGTCATACCGCTCTGCTCACCGCCGCCGCCCACCCCGAGCTGCCCCGCGCACTCGTCCTCGTCGAGGCCGGGCCCGGCGGGTCGAACCCCGGCGTCCAGGCGGGCATCGCGGAGTGGTTCGCCGACTGGCCGGTGCCCTTCCCCACGCGGGAGGCGGCCGTCGCGTACCTCGGCGGCGGCAAGCAGCCCGTCGGGGAGGGATGGGCGAGTGGGCTCGAGCAGCGCGGCGACGGCCTGTGGCCCCGCTTCGACGCCGACGTCATGGTCCGGTCGCTCGACGACAACGCCCGCCGCGCCTTCTGGGACGAATGGGCGGCGATCACCTGCCCCGTCCTCGCCGTCCTCGGGCAGGGCACGCAGGGCGGGATCATCAGCGCCGAGGAGTACGCCGAGATGGCCCGGCTACGGCCCGGACTGCACGGCGTCAGCGTCCCCGGCACCGGGCACGACACGCATCTGGAGCGGCCCGAGGTCCTGCACTCGCTGGTCATGGCCTTCCTGGGGTGAACCCCAGGTGGGGGCGTTGATCGTCGCCCTTGCCTTGGAGTGCACTCCAATTCCTACAGTGCGCGCATGCGCTATCGCACACTCGGCGGGACCGGGATCGACGTCAGCACCTACTGCCTCGGCACCATGATGTTCGGTGCCGTCGGCAATCCGGATCACGAGGACTCCGTACGGATCATCCATGCCGCCCTCGACCAGGGCATCAACTTCGTGGACACCGCCGACATGTACTCGGCCGGCGAGTCCGAGGAGATCGTCGGCAAGGCGCTGCGCGACTCCCGGCGCCGCGAGTCGACCGTCCTCGCGACGAAGGTGTACTTCCCGATGGGCGGCGAAGGCCCCAACAAGGGCGGCCTGTCGCGGCGTTGGATCACCCTCGCCGTCGAGAACAGTCTGCGGCGGCTCGGGACCGACTGGATCGACCTCTACCAGGTCCACCGGCCCGACCCCCGTACCGACATCGAGGAGACCCTCGACGTCCTCGGCGACCTCGTCACGCAGGGCAAGATCCGGGCGTTCGGCTGCTCCACCTTCCCCGCCGAGGAGATCGTCGAGGCGCACGCCGTCGCCGATCGGCGCGGGCTGCGCCGCTTCCGCTCCGAGCAGCCGCCCTACTCGCTGCTCGCGCGGGGCGTGGAGGCGTCCGTGCTGCCCGTGGCCCAGCGGTACGGGATGGGCGTGCTGACCTGGAGCCCGCTCGCGTCCGGCTTCCTCACCGGCCGGTACCGCAAGGGCGCGCCGATCGACCTGACCAGCGGGCGGGCCGCGCTCACCCCGCACCGCTTCGACCCTTCGCTCCCCGTCAACGCCGCCAAGCTCGACGCCGTCGAGGAGCTCGTCGCGCTGGCCGACGAGATCGGGTGCAGCCTGCCCGAGCTGGCGATCGCCTTCGTGACCGCGCATCCGGCGGTGACGTCCGTGATCCTCGGGCCGCGCACGATGGAGCAGCTGGAGGGGTTGCTGAAGGGTGCGCCGGTGGTCCTCACGGACGAGGTCCTCGACCGGATCGACGCGATCGTGCCGCCGGGGACGAACCTCTACCCGCCGGACGGCGTCTGGCGCCCGCGCGCGCTCACCGAACCGGCCCTGCGGCGACGGCCTTTGGAGGAACGCGCGGCGGGTTGAGGGGTGGCACGCGGCCGGGAACGGGATGATCGGGGTCGAGAACGGGGTCGGGGTCGGGGTCGGGGTCGGGGTCGGGGGGCGCCTAGCTTGCGGCTCGCTGTGGTGAACTGCTCGATTCCGGTCGCGCCTGAATCCATGCTGGCCGCATGAGTGAGACGCGTACGAGAACGATCGGCGACGGCGAGCGCCGGGCCCGGCTCGCCGTGCGGCACCGGCTGGCCGGGGTCGCGCGGGCGGTGACGGCCGAGGAGGTCGGGGGGTCCCTGGTGGCGCTGCACGGGACGGACCCGGCGAGCGTGTTCCTCGCGGTGGGGGCGCGGCTGGCGGGTGACGCCGGGCCGGTCGCGGCGGTCGAGCGGGCGCTGTACGAGGAACGGTCCCTGGTCCGGATGCACGGCATGCGGCACACGGTCTTCGTCGTCCCGTCCTCCCTCGCGCCCGACGTGCAGTCCTCGACGACCCGTCCCGCCGCCGTCCGCGAACGCACCGCGCTGCTCAGGCACTTGGCGGCGGGAAGCTCCTTCGACGAGGCCTGGCTCAGGGAGACCGAGCGGCTGGTCCTCGCCGAGCTGGCCGTACGCGGGGAGGCGACCGGGGCCGAACTCGGCGCGGCCGTACCGAGGTTGCGGGAGACGTACGTGTACGGGCCGGACACCCGCCAGGAGGGTGTCCAGTCCGTCGCGAGCCGGGTGCTGCGGGCCCTCGGCATGGAGGGGCGGATCGTCCGGGGGCGGCCGCAGGGGACGTGGACGTCGAGCCGGTTCCGCTGGGCGCTCGCCGAGGAGCACCCGGCCGTGCCGGCGGCCGAGGCGCGGGCCGAGCTGCTCGGGCGCTGGCTGGCGGCCTGCGGGCCGGCGACCGAGGCGGACCTGAAGTGGTGGACGGGGTGGAAGGTCACGGAGGTGCGCGCGGCGCTCGCCGCGGTCGGGGCGACGGCGGTGACCCTGGCCGCCGGGACGGGCTTCGTCCTGCCGGACGACCTCGACCCCGTACCGGCGCCGGAGCCGTGGGCCGCGCTGCTGCCCGCGCTCGACCCGACGGCGATGGGCTGGCAGGGCCGGGACTGGTACCAGGACCCCGGGCACCGGGCCGCGCTGTACGACCGCAGCGGGAACATCGCGCCGACGGTGTGGTGGGACGGCCGGATCGTCGGGGTCTGGGCGCAGCGGCCGGACGGCGGGATCGTCCACCGGCTCCTGGCCGACGTGGGCGGGGAGGCGGAGCGGGCGATCGGGGCGGAGGCGGCGCGGCTGGCGGGGTGGGTGGGGGACGTACGGGTGACGCCCCGGTTCCGCACCCCGCTGGAACGGGAGCTTGCCGCACCCTGATCGGCGGGCACCGGGGAGGAAGCCCTAGTGGCGCTCGCCGAGGCCGGGGACTCCCAGGTCGTAGAGGCCGTCGAGGACGAGGTCGACGCCGACCGCGGCGAGCAGCAGGCCCAGGAGGCGGCCGAGGAGCTCGATGGTGGTGTGGTGGGTGCGGTGCAGGAGATTGGCGAGGAGCAGGACGCAGACGAGGTCGAGGGCGATGACGGACACGTACGCGCCGACGACCGTCGAGCGCCAGCTGAAGGAGTCACGGGCGGCGGCCTCGACCAGGACCGCCGTCATGGCGAGCGGGCTCACGACGTACGGCATGAGCAGCTCGCGCACTCCGCTGACCAGGTCGGGCGCGTCCTGGTGGGGGCTGTCGGAGCCGAGGTGGAGGCCGAGGACGAGCCCGACGGCGTAGAGGAAGAAGATGACGCCGCCCGCGAGCTGGAGGGCCGGCGTGCTGATGTGGAAGAGGTCGAGGAGCCAGGGGGCCGTGATGCCGGTGATCAGGCCGACGATGACGGCCGCGCCCGAGGAGATGAGCGCGATGGTGCGGAGCTGGCCGACGGGGTGGATCTGGGCGAGGCCGCCGAAGGCGAGGAGGACCTTCGGGGGGCCGACGACGGAGAAGAAGGCGATGAAGGCGGCGGAGAAGCTGAATACGTCCACTCCGGAATCATGGGGCGGTCGGGTGATTTCTCCCGTTTTTCCGGCCGATGCCCGCGCGGTGTCGAGAACCGCCCACCGGCTCCGACTCTCCTGCGAAAGGCAGAACCGGACACGGATGTGAGGAGGACGTCATGAAGTACCTGGTGATGGTGCAGGGCTCTCAGGTCGACTACGAGGCGATGGTGGGCCGCGGTTCCGCCGGGAGCCCCGCCTGGAACAAGGCGGACCTCAAGACGATGTTCGACCACATGAACGCGATCAACACCGAGCTGACCGCCAACGGCGAGATGCTCGACGGCCAGGGCCTCGCCGCCCCGTCCACGACCCGCCTCGTGACGGTGGACGGCGACGGCAAGGCGGTGATCACGGACGGGCCGTACGCGGAGACCAAGGAGGTCCTCGCCGGCTACTGGCTCCTCGACTGCGCCTCCCTGGACCGCGTCACGGAGATCGCCGCCCAGGTCGCCCGCTGCCCGGCCCCGGCCGGCTCCCCGGAGTACGCGGTGGTGATCCGGCCGGTCGACGAGCGGGGTCCGAGGCAGGACTGAGTCCGGAGCCGTCAGGACCGAGCAGGGACCAGGCAACGGCCCCGAGCGCTCCCTCTGCAGGGGGATCTCTCGGGGCTCGGCCCACGCCTTTCGTCCAACTTTCACATTGCCTCCCCGACCGTCTGTTGCGGACGCTACGGTTCCCCTGAGGCGTACATCACATCGCGAGGGGTCCGGGGGGACGCATGCAGGAGATGGCCAAGGGAGCCAACATCGGGCTGACCGCTCTCAGCGAGGACGCCGGGGCGGTGATCGTCAGCCTGAGTTGGAGCAGCGCGTCCGGCGACGGCGACGCGGACGTCTCCGTACTGCTCCTCGACGGCAGCGGCAAGGTGCGCGGGGACACCGACTTCTACTTCTACAACCACCCCGCCGCCGATGACGGCAGCGTGCAGCTGCTGGGCAAGGTCCCGACGGAGAACGGCAGCGAGGACAGGATCAGCCTCGACCTCACGGCGATCCCCTCCGACGTCGTCACGATCGTGGTGGCCGCGAGCCAGTACGGCGGCGCCCGCTTCGGCGATCTGGACGACCTGCGCATGGCGGTCACCGACCGCTCGGGCGAGGCCCTCCTCGGTTTCTCCATCACGGACGCCACCGTCGAGACGGCCTTCATCTTCGGCGAGCTGTACCGACGGAACGACGAATGGAAGTTCCGCGCCGTGGGTCAGGGCTACGAGACCGGTCTCACCGGTCTCGCCACCGACTTCGGCATCACCGTCGTCGAGGACGACGAGAGCGATGAGGCCGCCGAGAGCGACGACGCGGGTACGAGTACGGAAGCGGATACTGGCGCGGAAGCGGGTACGAGTACGGGCACTGGTGGCCGTCCGGCTCTCGCTCCTCAGGCTCCCCCTGCCGACTCCGGTGCCGTCGCTCTTCCCGCTCAGGCCACCTCCTCCTCCGACCGCGTCGCGGACGGCCCCACCCCGCCCGGCGGGAAGCCCGAACCCGCCCGGCGCCGGGGCACGCGTACGGCCAAGAAGAAGGTCACTCTCCCCAAGGCCACGAAGAAGTCCCTGGCGGAGAACGACTCCTGGAAGCCCGCCCGGCTCTTCCCGGTCCCCTCCTACAAGAGCGATCGGGAGCGCGAGGTGCGCGCGACCTCGGTGCTCCTCTCCGTGATGGCGGAGGTGCCGGAATTCGGCCGTCGGCTCACCGCGGGTTTCGGAGCCCCCTCGGGCCGGATGCAGACGTTCACCGAGGTCTCCCTCCCCCACGGCGACACCCCGAAGCGCCCGGACGGCGTCATCCGGGTGGAACGAGCCGGGAAGCTCTGGACCGCGCTCGTGGAGACCAAGACCAACGGCAACCCGCTGAAGTCCGAGCAGGTCCAGAACTACATGGACATCGCCGCCAGGCGGGGATACGAGGCCGTCATCACCCTCTCCAACGACGTGGCCCTGGAGGGAAGTCCGCTCGTCGACGTGAAGACCGACGGACGGCGCAAGCACAAGGTCTCGCTCTGGCACCTCTCATGGGCCGAGGTGGCCCATCAGGCGCAGCTGCTGATCCGTCACGAAGGTGTCGGCAACGCCGCCCACGCCTGGCTCCTGCAGGAACTGCTCCACTACCTCCAGCACGAGAACTCCGGTTGTCACGGCTTCCAGAACATGGGGCCGTCGTGGGTGCCCGTGCGCAACGGCATCGACTCCGAGACCCTGTGCCAGGGCGACCCGCGTGCCGTGGAGGTCGTGGAGAGCTGGGAGCGGCTGATCCGCCAGGTCTGTCTGCGGCTGGGCGGCGAGCTCGGGCAGAAGGCGCTGCCGGTGCAGCGGGCGAAGCGGGGCACCGACCCGAAGTCACGGCGTACGGAACTCGCCGACCGGCTCTGCGAGGAAGGGAAGCTCGCCGCCGAGCTGCGTGTCGACGGCGCGCAGAGCATCCTGGCCATCACTGCGGACCTCCGCACCGGGAAGATCCGTACCTCCATCGACGTCCCCGCCCCGGAGGGCGCCTACCCGCTCTCGGTCGCGAAGCGGCTCTTGCGGGTCCTGGACGAAGCCCCCGCCGACCTGCACGTGGAGACCCTCGTGGAGGGGCGGAGCGGGACCCGCGGAACCCTGGAGCGGCTGCGCCCGGAGCCCGGCGACCTGCTGCCCAAGGACGGCGCGGCCATCACCGGCTTCAGGCTGTCGCTCTTCAAGGGCATGGGCGGCAGCCGGGGCGGTACGGAGTCGGGGTTCATCCGCAGCATCGACGAGGCCGTCGACCGTTTCTACGCCTCGGTCGTGGCGCACGTGGGCCAGTTCGAGCAGCGGCGGACCTCCCGTGGCAGGACCGCCGCCGACGCTTCAGGAGCTCGCTGAGGCCCCCGGCCCCCACGCCCGTCCTCAGTGCACCCCGTGGGGGCCGCCCGTCGGGCGGGGGGTGCCTCGGGGGATGAGGAAGGGGGCCGTCAGGGCCGCTGTGGCGGCTGTGGCCGTGCAGAGCGTGAAGGCCGTCGTGAATCCCGCGATGGAGCCCGTCGTGGTGGTGAGGGCGAGGGTGGAGACGGCGGCCACGCCGATCGAGCCGCCCACCTCGTGGAAGGTGTTCACGATGCCCGAGGCGAGGCCGGCCTCGTGCGGGGTGATCAGGCCCAGGGCGGTCGTCGTCGCCGCGACGAAGACCGCGCCGAGGCCGAAGGACGCCGTGGCCAGGGCCGGCAGGAGGGTGGCCCAGGGGTTGGCGCCCGGGGTGAGGACGGTCAGCGGCAGGCAGCCGAGGGCCGCGAGGGCCAGGCCGCCGGTGGCGCAGGCGCGCGGGCCCCTCGTCGTCACGAGGCGCGAGCCGAGGTGGGCGCCGATCGCGGTCGTGAGGGCGATCGGGAGGAAGAGGAGGCCGGTGCGGAGGGCTCCGAGGCCGTGGACGTGCTGGAGCTGCATCGAGCCCAGGAAGAAGAACGAGATCAGGAGCGCGGTCGCGACCAGCATGAGGAGGGAGCCCGCGACGACCGGGCGCCGCCTCAGCATCCCGAGGTCCATCAGCGGGGCGCTGCTCGCCCGCTCGACCGCGGCGAAGGTCCCGTAGAGCGCGAGCGCGCCGAGCAGGGGCAGCAGGGTCGCGGCGGAGGCCCAGCCCGAGTCGCCCGCCTGGACGAGGCCGTAGACGAGCGCGCCCGTGGCGGTGGTGACGAGGAGTGCGCCGGGGGCGTCCAGCCGACCGCCGCCCGTGCGCCGCGGCCGCCGGTCGTCCGGCAGGACCTTCGGGAGCGCGGCGAGCAGGGCCAGGCCCACCGGGACGTTGACGTAGAAGATCCAGGGCCAGCCCGGGCCTTCGGTGAGGGCTCCGCCGAGGAGGACTCCGACGGCCGAGCCGGTGCCGCCGATCGCCGCCCATGCTCCGAGGGCCTTGGCCCGTTCGGCGCCGTGGAAGGCGGTCGTGACGAGGGCGAGCGCGGCCGGTGAGAGGAGCGCGGCGCCCACGCCCTGGGCGACGCGGCCGGCGAGCAGCACGGGGGCGTTCGGGGCGAGGCCGCAGACGAGGGACGCCATGGTGAAGAGCACGAGCCCGGCCAGGAGGACGCGTCGGGCGCCCAGGGCGTCGGCGAGCCGGCCGCCGAGGAGCATGAGCCCGCCGAAGCAGAGGGTGTACGCGGTGACGACCCAGGTCAGGGCCGTGCGGCCGAGGTCGAGGTCGGCGGAGAGGGTCGGCAGGGCGACGTTCACGACGGTGACGTCGAGGATCAGCATGAACTGGGCCGCGCAGATCAGCGCCAGGGCCGTCCAGCGGCGTGGATGCGTGGGGGCAGGGGTCGGTACGGCAGTGTCGGTGGGCATAACTGAACTGTACGGCACAGTACAGTTGAACTCAACGGTACAGTTGGCTTGGTACCGTTCGGGTATGAACGCGCAGCCCGCCGCCCCCAAGCCCGCGCCCGGCGGAGCCCGTGCCGCCCGCAAGCGGCAGGCCGTCGTGCGGGCCGCCCGCGACCTCTTCCTCCGCGACGGCTTCGGCGTCGGCATGGACGCCATCGCCGCCGAGGCGGGCGTCTCCAAGGTCACCGTCTACAACCACTTCGGCAGCAAGGAAGCGCTCTTCACCGCCGTCGTCGCGGGCGCTCTCGACGAACCCCTGCACCAGGGCCCCGAGGGCCCGGACCTCTCCCGCCTCGCCGACGCGGAGGACCTGCGCGCCGCCCTCACCGACGCCGGCCACGCCTGGGCCCGGGCCGTACGCGCCGACGAAGAGGGCCGCGCGCTGCGCACCCTCGTCGCCACCGAACTCCACCGCTTCCCCGAGCTGGGCCGCGCCTGGCGCGCCCACGGCCCGGCCGGCCACCACCCCGCCGTCGCGGACGCGCTGCGCACCCTCGCCGACCGGGGCCTGCTGGAGATTCCCGACCTGGAGGTCGCGGTGCTCCAGCTCTACTCGCTGCTCGTCTTCCCGCAGATGGTCTTCGAGCAGTACGGGACGGAGCTCGCCGAGGACCTGAGCGAGCGGCTCGTCACCGACGGGGTCGAGATGTTCCTCCGCCGCTACGCGCCCTGAGCGTTGCGCAGGCGCGCGAGCGTCGCGTCCAGGCTCGCGCCTCCCCCGGCCGCGCCCCCGCGGTTGTACGGGAGCTTCCCGAGCATCAGCGCCATGCCGCAGGTGTTCGTGAGCGCCGAGAAGACGAGTCCGCCCGCGATGCCCGCCGAGAGCAGCTGGAACGCGGGGTGGACGAGGAGGCCCAGCGCGAGGCCGAGCAGGACGAGCGCGCCGGCCACGAGCCTGACCTGGCGGTCCATCGCCCAGACCGGCTTCGCCGGGGCGCCCGCCGGGCGGTCCAGGTCGTGCCCGCGGGCCGCTCAGCCACTCGTACCGCCCGCGAGGTCGATCGCCGCGATGCCGTGCGCGGCGAGCCGGGTGCGGGCGCCGGCCGAGCGGGCGCCCGACTGGCACACGACGAGCAGCTCGCCGCGGG
>NZ_BJMN01000054.1 GCF_006539185.1 Streptomyces gardneri | reverse complement strand
CACGCGCTGAGCCGACACGCGCCATGACCGTCCCGCGGGCTTCCCGCTCTGCCGGTCAGATGGGGCGCAGGACCTGATCAGGCTCCGCGGACGCGGCCGCGGCGAACTCGGCGAAGCCCATGTTGCCGAGCGTCAGGTTCGCATGGACCGCATGTACTGTGGCGGGCGCGGCTCGGAACTCCCGGGGCTCCGGCGACTCGATGAGCTCCTGGTAGTAGACAGGGTCGAGGTCGCCCTCGTCCTCCCAGATCTTCGTCAGAGCCAGCAGCGCCCGCGCCGGCGACTGCATCGTGTGGCAGTCGGCAAGGAAGACGACGCTCAGATACTCGTCTTCGTCCACTGCGGCAAGAACCTCATCAGCTGTCGCTCCCGACCAGTCAGGCGCATCCACCGCTTGGACCGTTGCGGGAAACTCATCGGCCGGCCCCCACGGCCGGTACAGCTCCCCGACCAGCGCGTTCCACGACTCGTCGTCGCTGAAGCCGGTCCTGATGACAAGAGCGTCGAACATGTCGCGTGCGACGATCTCAGTCAGCACTCGCTCAAAGCCCTCTGGCATCGTCATGCGAAGGACTCTCCCACGCCGCACTGACACCCTCGGCAGGAGCGAGAGCACGGCCGGGATGGCCGCTGTTTCGGCGGTGTCTCTTGGCCCCACTGGAACGCTTTCGACTCGCCTCACATTTGGGCCGTGTGGGTGATCTACCCAGGGAGTGTCAGGGGACGACAGTCTGAAGAGCAATAGTCAAGACCTGTGGATCAAGCCATGGCGAGCCCCTAACCCAATGAGACTGGCGATCTCCTTCGTTGGCCATGGGTCAGTCGGTCATGGGCCAGGTCTCCCAGACCAAGTCAAGGCGTCGGTATGCGTCGTCGAACCAGGCATCGGCCTGTGGGACGGTGACCGTCACCGTCGTCATGGACATTGACCTGTCCTTGATCGTGACCTGGCACCGGTCATCGTCCTCGTCAAGTTCGATGAACAGCCACGGAGCGCGTTTCCCCTCGCGCCAGGCGATGTCCTGTCCTGCGTCGAGCGAGTCCAGGGCCTGCTGCCACTGCCACAGGTCCTCGGAGAAGACCCAGGTCTTGAGGGCGCCACGGATGAAGGGCGTATCGACCAGGAACTCCCCGACCAGGGAGTCGGCCTCGGTGGGACGCTTCCGCTCCTCCTTCCCCGCGATCCGGAGAATGACGCTATTGCCATCCCCCTCCAGGCGGATCAGGTCGATCGGATCCTCAGCCATGACTGCCCCTCCCAACTCGCGCATGCTGACGAACACTAATCGTCGGCACGGACACTGGATCGGTTGAGGTGTCAGCCGCGTGAGCTTCGGGGCGTTCGACGAGGTGTCCTCGTTCGAAGCGGGATCCGGGGCGCGGACGAGGGCGACGAGGTGGAGTGCCTTGACGGCCCGCCACCGCTGCTGGGCGGACTCGACGAGCTTGAAGACCATGGCGAGGGCGGCGACCGCGCTGCCGTCGCCCTTGGTCACCTTCGTGCGGAGCCGGACAGTGGCGAAGGTGGACTCGATGGGGTTTGTGGTGCGCAGGTGGATCCAGTGCTCGGCGGGGAAGTCGTAGAACGCCAGCACCTCCTTGACGTGGTGCGCGTGTTGGAGGCGCTGGCCGAGCAGGGCGTCACGGTGCTGTTCAAGGCGTATGCGGGACGCACGTGACGGGGGCAAACCGTGGACCTTCGTCGCCAGCGGAGGCCCGTTCTACACAGCAGCGGCTTCTGCGGCTCCGGGCAAGGCCGGGCTCTCGTCGTAGGGTCGGGAGCAGCAGCCGCTCGTCTTCGAACGCTGGTCGAGCCGATCCCCCGCACCTCATGCATGGCGACGGGATCGGCTCGCCTGCGTACCGGACCTACGGCGTCGACCGGCTCGACTGTGTGTCCGTCTCGCGAAGCTGGTACAGCTCGGGCACGGAGACCTTGATCGGCTCCTGGGTGGTCCGAGCGATCACGACGACCGCAGGCTCATTCGGGTCGGGGTTCTCTTCTCTGTGCGGGACGAACGGAGGAACGAGGAAGAAATCTCCGGGGTTGGCGGCGAGTCGTACCTCCTGTGTGCCGTCGTGATAGACGAACACAGGATGACCGCTGACCACGTAGATCCCCGCCTCCGAGTCGCCATGATGATGGTTGTCCGTCGAGCTCAGCGGCGGATTCTCCACAAGGCCCATCCAGAGCCTCTTCGAGCCGACCGTGCCTCCACTGATGGCGGCGTAGCCGTCCAGCTCGCCAGAACCAACGTGGTGAACGCGGTTGTTGACCCGGACCTGATCACCAAAGCCCCATGCGGGCCCGGCGCCTCTATCGGTAGTCATCGCGCAACCTCTCGGTGTCGATCGCCTTCAGTCGAATCAGGCTGCAACTCCCCCACAGAACCGGGCAATTGCTTTTGCCGTTCCGGCAAGACGCACGCTTCCGGAGCACGGAAATCCGATCAATCCTCGTTGACACGCATCCAACGCGCGATGACACAAGGCGACACGCACGACGTCGCCCACGGGGCGGCCCTGCCATCGCCATCAAATTCGAGCATGCTTCTCTTGGGGCGCGACACCTTCCCCCACGATGCGAGTTGGTCCCGGCGCTGCAGGAGCTCGGGCGAGGAGTGCGGGGGGCTCGACTGAACCATGCGGGGCCTCCGCACGCGGCCGTTGATCCCTGCACACTCACCCCTCCCGACGCCCCCCAGGACGTTCACGCCGGTGGAGCAGTCCTGCCGGGCTTGGAGCGGGAAGCGACACCGACCCGGATCGACGGTGAGCACGCGTTCGCAGCGGCACCCACGGTAAGCGGGGGTGGCCGCTCCGGTCAGGTTCCGGTGGAGAGGGCTACGTGGCGCCATTGGTCGAGTTCGCGTCGTACCAGATCCAGCTTCGCCTCGACGCGCTCGATCGCGTCCGCGCCCAGCTGCAGGCGCAGCGGCGGATCGGCGACCTGTGTGATGTCGACAATGGCTTTCGCCGCCTTCGCCGGATCGCCGGGCTGGCGGCCGTCGTATCCGGCCAAGGCCTCGCGTACTGGCCCCGCGCCGGCGACGTAGTCGTCGATGGAGGCCGGTTCGACCCGCATGCTCAGGCTGCTGAGGAAGTCCGTGCGAAACCCGCCCGGCTCCACGATCGTGACGCGGACGCCGAGCGGGGCCAGCTCTCCGTGCAGCGCCTCGGAGACGCCCTCGAGGGCGAACTTCGACGCGCCGTACAAGCCCGCCGCCGGAGCGGTGACGAAGCCGCCCACGGAGCCAATGTTCACAACGTGTCCGGAACGCTGGGCGCGCAACGTCGGCAGCGTCGCCCGCAAGGTGTTGAGCACACCGAAGACGTTGACGTCGAACAGTGCCCTGGCGGCCTGGTCGGAGATCTCCTCGACCGCGCCGATGAGGCCGTAACCGGCGTTGTTGACCACGATGTCGATCCGGTCGAACTTCGCCAGGCCGGCCTCCACCGCAGCCATCAGCTGCTCCGGTACGGTCACGTCCGCGTTCACCGCCGGCAATCTGTCCGGCTCTTGCGGGTACGCCCGAAGCACCACTGACGCATCCCTCGCCGTAGCGATCACGCTGTGCCCTCTGTCCAGCGCCTCCCGGGTGATCTCCGCACCCAGCCCACGCGATGCCCCAGTGACAAACCAAACGCTCATGCTCTCCCCTGTTCCGATAGCCCGATAGCTCGATGGGTCGACGCTAGAACCGAGAGTCGGGTCTAGATCAACAGTTGTGTGAGGGAAGGGGCGCTCATGGACCTGAGCATCGGTGAGGTGGCACAACGCAGTGGGCTGAGCGTGCACGCGCTGCGGTTCTACGAGCGGGAGGGCCTGTTCGCCAACCCGGTGCGCCGGCTGTCCAACGGCCGCCGGATCTACCACGAAGAAGACCTGGAGTGGCTGGCCATCTGCACGAAGCTACGCTCCTCCGGCATGCCCCTGGTGATGATCCGGTAGTACATCGACCTGGTCCGTCAGGGCCCGGGCAACGAGCACGCCTTGAACTGCTGCGTCGACACGAAAGCCATGTGGAGACGCAGATCCGCGAGCTGCAGGACACCCTGGAAGTGATGCGGCACAAGGTGCGGATCTATGAAGACCATGTCACCCGGGGCGAAGCCGATCGGCTCTGGAATCCGTCCCACCCGGACACCGCACGGACCGGCACTCAGCAGGAGTGCCAACCACTCGAGGACGCGTGATCTGCCGGTTACGAACCGTGTGGAGGCCGGCCACGACGACGGGACGGAGGGGGGGCGGGCCTACGTCGACAACCGCGGGTCCCAGGCTCAGGGGAGGGAGGGTTCCACGGAGTCGAGCCCTGCACGCCGATCGCCGGCTGGGAGATCCGCGCCTGGAAGCCCTAGGGGTGTCCGAATATGCGCGTCGGATCAAGGCATCTTCCGGTGCGTGCGTCGAGCGTGCGGGCCGGGCGGGGACGAACCGACGGCAATTGGCAGACAGGCCTTAGGTTCTGGGATGAGGCCCGATGGCTCCGGCTGAGCACCTACTCGGCCGGACGGGTCAGAGTTGAGGAGCGGTGACAGTGGAGATGCGGGAGTATCCGTTGGTGGGCGGGCCGGTGGAGGTACGGGGTGCGTTGGACCTGGAGAAGACGCCGACGGGGGTGATGCCACGCCGCTTGCCGGCGTGGACCAAGGAGCAGTACCAGGACCCGTCGGTCTACGGGGGAACCGTGATGCCCTCAGGGGTGCGGCTGGCGTTCCGCACCGATGCACGGGTGCTCGAGTTCGAGGTCCTCACCTCCACGGGGCAGCTCGACACCGACCCCCGGCCCCGGCCGACCGGGATGCTGGAACTGACGGTGGACGGCGCTCTTGCCGGGCGCCGACGAGCGCCGCTGGGCCATGTGGTGCGGATGGCGGGTCCCGGGGCCGCGCAGCGACTGATACCGGGAAAGCCGGGAACGGCACGCTTCGCCGGGCTGCCGACCGGCATGAAGAACATCGAGCTGTGGCTACCGCAACAGACACCCACCGAGCTGGTGGCACTCCGCGCCGACGGCGAGGTTCTGGCGCCCCTGCCCGACGGCCGGCCCCGCTGGGTCCACCACGGAAGCTCCATCAGCCACTGTCTCGAAGCCGACGGCCCCACCGGCACCTGGCCCGTGGTGGCCGCCTCGCTCGGGGGCGTGGAGGTGACCAACCTCAGCCAGCCGGGCAACGACATGCTGGACCCCTACGTCGCCCGGACGATCCGCGACATGCCCGCCGACCTGATCAGCCTGAAGACAGGCATCAACATCGTGGCCCTGGCCACCTTCCGACTGCGGACGTTCGGCCCGGCGGTGCACGGATTCCTGGACACGATCCGGGACGGCCACCCCGACACCCCGCTGCTGGTGATCTCCCCGGTGAGCTGCCCGGCACTCGACGCACACCCAGGCCCGACCGCAATGGGCCGGGACGGGAAGATCACGGCGCTGGGCGACCAGTCCGACCTCACCCGTGGGGCGTTGTCACTGCAGGTAGTCCGTGACGAACTGGCAAGAATCGTGGCAGTCCGGCAAGCACGCGACCCTCACTTGTACCACCTTGACGGACGCGAACTGCTCGGCCCAGCCGATGTGGACGACCTCCCCGACGGCCTGCACCCCTCCGCCGCCGCATACCGCCGCATGGGTCAACGCTTCGCCGCCCACGCCTTCGCCGACGAAGGCCCGTTCAGCACCCGCTCACATACACAGCCAACCGACTGAGAGCTGTCCTTACGGAACCGCTGACGGCGCTGGAGCGCGAGCGCCGGTCCGAGGTGGCCGATGATGCGGTTGGCGGCCGACTTCGATCAGGCGCCGGGGTGCAGGGTGGCCTCGCCGGTGAGGCGTACGCCGACGCGCTGGCCCGGTGTCACCGACAGCGGAGTGGGGGTGCGGATGTCGACGGGGCGTTCCAGGCCGTCGACGCTCACCGCGATCAGGGCGTCGTGGCCGAAGAAGCGCACATCGGTCACGACGCCTTCGGCGTCGGGGCCGCCCGGCTGCGCCAGCTGGAGTTGCTCGGGCCTCAGCAGCACCAGGCCCTCTCGGCGGCCCGCCGGGACGACGGCGAGCGGGATCCGCCCCAGTGCTGTCGTGGCGACGCCCTTTTCGGCGGTGCCGGGGACCAGGACGGCGTCCCCGACGAACGAGGCCAGCCACGGGTCGGACGGCCGGTGGTAGAGCTCCTCCGGGGTGGCGCACTGGGCCACTCGGCCCTCGCGCAGGACGGCGACGACATCGGCGGTGGAGAGCGCCTCCTGCTGATCGTGCGTCACGAGCAGTCCGGTCGCGCCGCTCTGCCGCAGCACGGCGCGGACCTCCGCCCGTACGGCGCCACGGAGTCCGCTGTCGAGGGCGCTGAACGGCTCGTCGAGCAGGACGAGATGGGGTTGCGGGGCGAGCGCGCGGGCCAGGGCCACGCGCTGCTGCTGGCCGCCGGAGAGCTCGTGCGGCATGCGGTCGCCGTAGCCGGGCAGGCCCACGAGGTCGAGCATCTCCGCCACGCGGGCGCGCTTGGCCGCGCGGTCGAGGCCGGTGAGTCCGAAGGCGATGTTCCGGGCCACGCTCAGGTGGGGGAAGAGCGCGCCTTCCTGGGGGACGATCCCGATGCGCCGCCGCTCGGGCGGCAGGTGGACACCGGGGCCGCCGAGGAGCCGGCCGGCGACGGTCACCGTGCCGGCGTCCGCCTTCAGGAAGCCGGCGATCACCCGCAGCAGGGTGGTCTTGCCGCAGCCGGACGGGCCCAGCACGGCGGCGAGGGCGCCGCCGGGGACGTCGAGGTCGAGCCCGTCGAGGACCCGGGCCTCCGGTCCGTACGCCTTGACCAGGCCACTGACCCGGAGCTCGTTCATGTGCGGTGCCTTCCGAGGAGGTACGAGGGGACGGCTGCCAGCAGGATGAGCGCGGCGGCGTAGGGAGCGGCCGCGGCGAAGGAGCCTGTGCCGGTCTCGGTCCACAGCCGGGTCGCCAGGGTGTCCATGCCGGTGGGGCGCAGCAGCAGCGTGGCGGGGAGTTCCTTCATGCAGACGACGAAGGTGAGGGCTGCGCCGGCCGCGACGCCCGGAGCGGCGAGCGGCAGCGTGACCTCCCGCAGCACACCGAGCGGTGTGCGCCCGAGGGAGCGGGCGACGTCGTCCAGGACGGGCGGCGCCTGGAGGACGGCCGCCCGGGTGGCGGCCACCGCGACGGGCAGGAAGAGCACCGCGTAGGCGCAGACGAGGAGCGGTGTCTCCTGGTAGAGCGGGCGGGCGTAGCGGACGGCGAGGAAGACGAGTGCCAGGGCGACGGTGATGCCGGGGACGGCGTGGCCCGCGTACGCGGCCTGTTCGAGGAGCTGGGCGAAGCGGCCGCGGTGGCGGGCGGCGATGACGCCGACCGGCAGGGCGAGCAGGGCGGTGAGCGCGGCGCCCGCGGCGGCCAGACCGAGGGTGGTCAGCGCGGTGGTCGTCAGCGTGGCCGGGTCCCAGGTGGCGGAGGTGCCGACGGCGAGCCAGTAGCCGAGGGTGGCGAGCGGGAAGGCGACGGCGAGGGCGACGATCGCGCCGCACCAGGTGAGCGCGAGGGGCTTGAATCGCCCCAGGGCGGCGGGTACGGCCCGTCGCGCGGTCCCTATGCCGCCGCGGGCGTAGCCGGCGCGGCCTCGGGTGCGGGTCTCGGCGGCGACGAGCAGCACGGTCATGAGGACGAGGACGGCGCTGAGCGCGGCGGCCGGGGTGCGGTCGAAGCTGGCCCGGTAGGAGGTGTAGATGCCTCGGGTGAAGGTGTCGTACCGCATGAGGGAGACGGCACCGAAGTCGGAGAGCACGTACAGCGCGACAAGCAGACCGCCGCCGGCCGCGGCGGGCCGCAGCTGGGGCAGGGTGACGCGCAGGAAGGTTCGGAAGGGTCCCTTCCCGAGGGAGCGCGCCACCTCCTCGTGCCCGGGGTCGGTGCCGCGCAGCGCGGCGGCGACGGGCAGGTACACGTACGGGAAGCTGACCAGGGTGAGGGCGATCGCCGAGCCGGTGAATCCGGCGAGGGAGGGCGCGGCGGACAGCCAGGCGTAGGCGGTGACGTAACTGGGCACGGCCAGCGGCAGGGTGACGAGGACGGACCAGGCGCGGGCGGCGGGCAGCGCGGTGCGGACCGTGAGCCAGGCGAGGGAGACGCCGATGAGCAGGCAGGCGGTCACGACGACGGCCGTCAGGCCGAGGCTGTTCAGGAGCAGTTCGCCGGTGCGCTCGTCCGCGACGACGTCCCAGGCGTAGGCGGGGCCCCGTTCGAGGGCGCGGACGGCGAGGTAGCCGAGCGGCAGTACGGCGAGCAGTGCGGCGGCAGTGGCCGGCACCGTCAGGATCCAAGGAGGCCGGGCCGAGGCGCGCCGCCGCCCGGAGGGTGCCGTGGCACCTTCCGGGCGGGGGGCGCTCTCGGGCCGGACGGGGGCGTCCGGCGAGGCCACGTCAGACGAGCCCGACGTCTTGGAGCATGGCCAGGGTCTCCTTGAGGGAGTCGAGCCGGCCGAGGTCGATCTTGGGCGGCTGGAGGGTCTCCAGCGGCGGGACGCCCTCGGCCGTCTTCACGTCGGCGGCCAGCGGGTACTCCTTGGTCTCCTGGGCGAAGTAGGTCTGGGCCTCGGCGGAGAGGAGGTAGTCGACGGCCTTCTGGGCGTACGCCGCCTGCTTGTCGTCGGCGCCCTTGAGGATGCCGACGCCGGCGACGTTGACGAGGCCTCCGGGGTCGCCCTTGGGCAGGTAGTGGATCTTGGCCTTGATCTTGTCGGCGCCCTTCTCGGCGACCTGCTCGAACCAGTAGTAGTGGTTGAGCAGGCCGAGGGAGACCTCGCCCTTGTCGACGGCTTCCAGGACCTTGAGGTTGTTCTCGTACGCCTTGGGCTCGTTGGCCTTGAGGCCCTTGAGCCAGGTGCGGGCGGCGTCGTCGCCTTCGAGGACCCGCATGCCGGTCACGAAGGCCTGGAAGGAGGCGTTGGTCGGGACGAAGCCGATCTTGCCCTTCCACTCGGGCTTCACCAGTTCGTGCACGCTGTTCGGCGGGGTGGGGACCTGGTCGGGGTGGTACCCGAGGACGCGGACACGACCGCTGACACCGGTCCAGTCGCCGTTGGATCCGCGGTAGGCGGGGTCGACCTTGTCGAGGGTGGCGCCGGGGAGCGGAGCGAGGCGCTTCTCCTTGGAGAGCGCGCCGAGGGCGCCCGCGTCCTGGGAGAGGAAGAGACCCGCCTCGGTCTTGTCGCCCTCCTCCATCAGCTGGGCGGAGAGCTCGGCGCTGTCGCCGTACCTGACCTCGACGTTGGCCCCGAGGTGCTTCTCCAGCTTCTCGATGAGCGGCTTCACGAGATTCTCGTTGCGGCCGGAGTAGATGACGAGGTCAGCCGGTTCGTCGCTGCCGCACGCGGCGAGCGCCGGGGTGAGCAGGACGGCCGCAGCGATCGCGGTGAGCGCGCGGGCCAAGGGGCGACGCATAGAGGTGGGGGCCTTCCTGCCGTCTCTATCAAGAGAATCTGTGAATACGGCATTGATAAGGTAAAGCTAACCTAAGAGTCAAGACAGGCTTTGATAACGACACGGCCGCGAATGGACATCCGGAACCATCCCCGCCTCTTCTCGATAAGGAAAGGCTTACCTACGATGCGCCCGTGACGCTCCTCCCCGCCCCGCCCGTCGGCGGCCACGACCTCCCGCTCGCCAGCGCCCTCCCGCTCGCCGGCGACCTCGCGCTCCACGGTGACCGGACCGCCCTGGTGACCGCCGAGGGCACCCTCTCGTACCGCGAACTGTCCGAGCGGGTCGCCGAGACCGCGCTGCGCCTCGGCCCGCGGCGCCGCCTGGTCCTGCTGCCAGGAGCCAACACCGTCGGGGCACTCGTCGTCCATCTGGCCGCCCTCGCGGCAGGCCACCCGGTCCTGCTCGTGCCGGGCGACCACCCCGAAGCGGTGGCCGCGCTGACCTCCGCGTACGACCCCGACGTCGTGATCCATCCGGAGCCCGGCGACGAGTGGCGCATCGAGGAGCGGCGTGCCGCCTCCGCGCACACGCTCCACCCCGACCTCGCCCTGCTGCTCAGCACCTCGGGCTCCACCGGCTCCCCCAAGCTGGTCCGGCTCTCGTACGAGAACCTCCAGGCGAACGCCGAGTCGATCGCCACGTACCTCGACATCCGCGACACCGACCGGGCGGCCACCACTCTGCCGATGCACTACTGCTACGGCCTGTCCGTGATCCACAGTCACCTGCTCCGCGGCGCCGGAGTCGTCCTCACCGGCCTCTCGGTCGCCGACGCCTGCTTCTGGGATCTCTTCAGGTCCGCCGGCGGCACCGCCCTCGCGGGGGTTCCGTACACCTTCGACCTGCTCGACCGGGTCGGTTTCGCCGACATGGAGCTCCCCCGACTGCGGTACGTCACCCAAGCGGGCGGGCGGCTCGCGCCCGAACGGGTCGCGCACTACGCGACGCTGGGACGACGGCGCGGCTGGGACCTGTTCGTCATGTACGGCCAGACGGAGGCGACCGCCCGCATGGCCTACCTGCCTCCCTCGCTGGCGGCCGAGCACCCGACGGCGATCGGCGTCCCGGTCCCCGGCGGATCGTTCCGCCTGGAACCGGTCGAGGAGACGTCCGGCGGGGTGGGCGAACTCGTCTACACCGGCCCGAACGTGATGCTCGGATACGCCCGCACCCCCGACGACCTCGCGCTCGGCCGCACGACCGACGCCCTGCGCACGGGCGACCTCGCCCGCCGCACCGAGGACGGCCTGTACGAGATCGTCGGGCGACGCAGCCGCTTCCTGAAGATCCTCGGCCTGCGCGTCGACCCCCAGCAGATCGAGGCCCTGCTCGCACGCCACGGCCTGGACGTCCTGTGCTCGGGCGACGACGAGCACATCACCCTTGCCGTCGTCCGCACACCAGGATGGGACGAGCGACGGATCCGAAGACGGGTGGCGGACGCCTTCGGCCTGCCCGCCCGCGCCGTCCGCGTCCACCTGCTGTCAGAACTCCCGCGTCTGGCCACGGGCAAGCCCGACTACCGGGCCGTACGCGCCCTGAGCCGCCCTTCCGACCCCTCCGAACAGCCACCGATCGCCGATGACGGCGACCAGGGCGATCTGCGCGCGCTCTACGCACGGATCCTGGACCGCACGGATGTGACGCCCGACAGCACCTTCGTCTCACTCGGTGGCGACTCACTGTCGTACGTCGAGATGTCCCTCCACCTCGAACGACGCCTCGGCATGCTGCCACCCCACTGGCACACGACGCCCCTTCGCGAACTGGAGCGCCGCGCGACGACCCCCCGCGCGCGGGGTCGGTGGCGTCGTAGCGTGGAGACGAGCGTCCTGCTGCGCGCGGTGGCCATCGTCTGCGTCGTCGGCTCCCACGTACGGCTCTTCGACATCCGCGGCGGAGCCCATCTGCTGCTCGCCGTCGCCGGGTTCAACTTCGCCCGCTTCCTGCTCTCCTCGCCCGACCGGCGCGAACGGACGCGCCGCTCGGCCCGCAGCATCGCTCGGATCGCCGTCCCCACCATGGCCTGGACCGCCTTCGCCCTTCTCATCAGCGACGACTACGACCTGTCCAACGTGCTCCTCCTCCACAACGCGCTCTGGCCGGAGGTCATGGGAACCGGTATCCACCTCTGGTTCGTCGAGGCCCTCGTCTACATCCTGCTGGCCATGACGGCTCTCCTCGCCGTCCCTGCCGTCCACCGCCTGGATCGCCGCTTCCCGTACGGACTGCCGGTGGTCCTGGCCGGGCTCGGAATGCTCACCCGCTACGAACTCGTAGGCCTGCCGGACCGCGCCCAGATCACCGACGCGGTCACCGTGTTCTGGCTCTTCGCCCTCGGCTGGGCGGCTGCCCGCTCCCGCACCGTGCCGCACCGGCTGCTGGTCACGGCGGCCGCCCTCACCGCGGTCCCCGGCTTCTTCCCCGACGAGCCGCGCCGGGAGCTGTTCGTCATGCTCGGCTTCTGTCTGCTGGTGTGGTTCCCCACACTGCCGAGCGTCCATCGAGTCAACCAGGTGGCCGGCCTGCTCGCGGGCAGCTCCCTGGCCATCTACCTGACGCACTGGCAGGTCTTCCCGCTCGTCGACGACGTGTCGGAACCCCTCGCCCTTGCCGTGTCCCTGCTCTTCGGAATCGGCTACGCGACGTGCGTCGACCGGCTCGTACGGCGCGTGTCGGCACTCCGGGAGGGTGCGGCGCGGCAAGCTCCGCGCCTGCGCCTCAAGGTTCGGAGAAGCGTCGATGTGAGCTGACGAGCCTGCCGCCACGCCTGTTGCTCGCCGGGGCCTCGGTGAGGGTGTGAGCGACCAGGGCGTCGGCGTGGCTGTGACCTGGTCAGTCGGCAGCAAGGATGTCGGAAAGACTCACAGCGGGGCGGCCGAGCATCTCCGTCAGCGTGCGCTGCTGGCGCTCGGTCAAGGAGGAAACGAAGATCACTGCTTCAGCGTTGGCCTGGTCACAGGCTTGAGCTACCTCGCGGACTTTTCCGTAGCTCAGCAGAGTCCGCGAGGAGTAGGCCAGCCCCATCTTCTGGACCCCGCCGTCCGAAACGCCTCGTCGTTGCACGATCTGCACGACCACCCGAGCGCCGCGGGTGGCCAGATCTATGGCTGCCGACGCCATGAGCGTTTCGAAGTCCTTCTGCTTCGCGGAGAAGTAGCCGACCAGGACCACATCGACATCCACGGCCCTGAGTCGGAACGCCTGGCGCTGGATCGGTTCCGGCCGCGCGCGGCGAGCCGGTCGGCGGTCGCGCCTTCGGGGCTGATGCATGCGCCACAGGCTAGGTGCCGGGCTGCCTGCAGTGACACCGCGTTTCTCACTGACCGGGCTTGACCAGCAGGGGCAGAGCGGCCACTCGGCACGTGTGTGGAGCGTCTCACGCAGGAAAGTCGCCACTCGCTCTACACCTGTAGTAGCACTGTGGGGTCGCACCGGCAGGGCACCAAACCGAGCTGGAGGAGAGCGCATGATGATCGACTTCGTCCCCGATCCGGACCTGTACCCCTTCGCATCACGATGGTTCGACTCTTCCGCAGGTCGGGTCCACTACATCGACGAGGGGTCAGGACCGCCGATCGTCTTCTGCCACGGCTCTCCCACCTGGAGTTTCCTCTACCGCCATATCGTGAAGGGCCTGCGTGACCGATACCGCTGCATCGCTGTCGACCACCTCGGATTCGGTCTGTCCGAGCGCCCGGCCGGCTTCGGCTACACGGTCTCGGAACACACGGCGGTCATGGGTGAGCTGATCGACCATCTACGCCTCGACGGATTCGTCCTGATGGGGCAGGACTGGGGTGGCCCCATCGGTCTCGGTGCGGCCACCGCGCGGGCGGACCGCGTTAGGGGGATCGTGTTGGGCAACACGGCGTTCTGGCCGATCGACCCGCTGGCGAACCGGGCGTTCAGCGCGATCATGAGCAGCCGCCCCATGCAACGGCGCATCCTCGAACAGAACTTTCTCGTAGAGAAGTTCCTGCTCGGCAGGACCGGTCCCGCTCTGACGGCGGCCGAAGCCGACCACTACCGCATGGCGCAACCCACGAAGGAAGCCCGACACGGCCTCGCGGTCATGCCCGGGGAGATCCGCGCCGCACGGCCCCTGCTGGAGGAACTCGCCCAAGAGGTCCCCGCCCTCCTCGGCGACAAACCGACTCTGGCGGTCTGGGGCATGCGGGACATGGTGTTCCGGCCGAAGGCGTGCATCCCGCGCATTCGCTCCTCCTTCACCGAACTGAGCGTCGTCGAACTCCGCCAAGCGAGGCACTTCGTCCAGGAAGACGCACCGGATCGGATCGTGGACGCGATCACCGAACAATTCCCCTGATTCCGGGGACCGGACGATCGAGCCCTCGCCTGGCGTGTGTCCGATCAGCGACCTTGCCCGCGACCTTTTGACCGTGTTCATTGGACGCCCGGTCGCCGGGGTGGGTCCACTGGCCGCGATTCCAGCGGCCTGACACGCCCTGTGTTCAATTACTAGACAGCACCCCTTGTTGCCATCTCGTTAAACGTTTACTTCTTGACGACAATATGGTGACCGAGTTGACTTCGTGACACCTCGGCCGCAGAGATGCGGTCTCGTCAGGGAGGCACCCCACATGAACGCAATGACCCGTCGCGCCGTCATAGGCACGGCCGCGGTCTCGATGGCCCTCGCCCTCTCCGCCTGCGGCAAGGCCGGTGGCGACAGCGAGGAAAAGCGCAGCTCGACGAAGATCGGCCTGCTCCTGCCCGAGAACAAGACCGCGCGGTACGAGGCCCTGGACAAGCCGCAGTTCGAAAAGGCCGTCAAGGACGCCTGCCGGCATTGCGAGGTCGTGTACAACAACGCCGCCTCCGACGTCGTGAAGCAGAAGCAGCAGTTCGACCAGCTCGTTGCCGACGGCGTGAAGGTCATCGCCATCGACCCGGTCGACTCGGCGAAGGCCGCCGGTTGGGTCAAGCCGGCGCAGGACAAGGGCGTCAAGGTCGTCGCGTACGACCGCGCGATCGAGGGCGCGGACGCCTACGTCAGCCACGACAACTACAAGGTCGGCGAGCTCCAGGGCGAGGCCCTCATCGCTGCCCTCGGCGCCAAGGCGGCCACCGCCCAGATCGTCATGATCAACGGCGACGAGAAGGACCCGAACGCCGCGCTCTTCAAGCAAGGCGCCCACATCGCTCTCGAGGGCACGGTCGGCAAGATCGCCTACGAGGCGTCCGGCGAGTGGGACCCGAAGGTCGCCGGCGAGAAGATGTCCGCCGCGATCTCCTCCGTCGGCAAGGGCAAGATCGGCGCCGTCTACTCGGCCAACGACGGCATGGCGGGCGGTATCGTCACCTCCCTGGAGAACGCCGGCATCAAGGGCATCCCGGTCGGTGGCCAGGACGCCGAGGTCGCGGGCATCCAGCGGATCGTCGCCGGCACCCAGACCTTCACCATCTACAAGAGCCCGATGGATCTGGCCCCGAAGGCCGCCGAGTTCTCGGTCGACCTGCTGCTGGGTGTACCGATCCTCGCCCAGAGGGAAACCAACGGAGTTCCGTCGAGCCTGCTCGACCCGGTGGTCGTCGACAAGACCAACATCCAGTCCACGGTGATCAAGGACGGCATCTACAAGGCCGGCGACATCTGCACGAAGGAGCTCGCCGCCAAGTGCGCCGAGCTCGGCATCAAGTAGCACCGTCCCCCACCGGCCCGCACACCGCGGGCCCCCGATCCTCCTGCCGGAGCGTCCCCTCCGGCAGGAGACGGAAACCCGGCACGGCGCCGTCCGGCACGTACGCCGCCGGCCACGGGTCCAGCGCCGCACCCCACGCCCCCCGATCCCGCGCAGGCATCGGCGAAGCGGTAATCCGCCCCCGTGCCCGTCCGGCCCCGGCCGCCCCAGACCCCGCTGTGGGTGCGCGGCCGGACGAACACCGCTGAGGCGTCGGGGCCGGCGTGGGATTCCTCGGTCGATCGTCGCTGCGCGCTTGGAGGGGAGTCTCGCGAAGGCTACTCGGCCAAGCGGTCGAGGCGGTCGAGGTGGGCCTGGGCCAGGTGGAGGTGGTTCGCGGCGAGATTCTCCTCCAGGTGGGCGATTCGCGCGGTGCCGGGGATCGGGAGAATGACCGGAGAGCGGTGCAGGAGCCAGGCGAGCGAGACCTGTGCCGGGGTGGCATCGAGATCGGCCGCCACGGCGGCGATCTCGGCGGACGCGTCCGACGCCGCTGCGGCGACCGGCCGCCACGGCAGGAACGCGATCCCCGCCGCTTCGCACGCGGTGAGCACCGGCTCATGCTCTCGGTCGAGCAGGCTGTACCGGTTCTGCACGCTCGCGACGTCGATGATCTCCCGCGCTTGCTTCAGTTCCGTGACGGTGACCTCGGAGAGTCCGATCCGTCCGACCTTGCCCTCGGTCTGGAGTTCCCGCAGCGCCCCTAGCTGATCTGCCAGGTCCACCTCCGGATCGATGCGGTGCAGCTGGAGCAGCTCGATCCGCTCGACGCGCAGCCGACGGAGGGCGTGTTCGACCTGACCGCGCAGGACGTCCGGCCGTGCGTCGTGCTTCCACCCGGCCGAGGAGTCCGATCGTGCGACACCGACCTTGGTGGTGACGAGCAGCCCCTTCGCGTAGGGGTACAAGGCCTCGGCGAGGAGCTCCTCATTGGCTCCCCAGCCGTACATGTGGGCTGTGTCGATGAGCGTGACACCCAGTTCGACGGCTCGCCGGGCGACCGCGAGAGAAGCCTCGCGAGCGGGACCCTGCTCCGTCGGCAACCGCATGGCTCCGAACCCGAGCCGCCCTACCTCTAGATCCCCACCGATGCGAAACATGGTCGATGTCATGCTGTCTCCGCCCCCCTCGATCAAGCGCCAACGCTAACAGTGCGGTTGGCCTTGGGGCGATCCGAAGAGAATCGACCACCGCGCTCACGGGTTCCACTCGGCGGCCGCTACCGGATCGGCAACGTGGCCGTGCCGCTGTGGGAGATGGTGGACGGTCCGCTGCTCGCTCCGTCGAAGGTCGACCGGGTGTGACCACGGCCGTGGTCGCGGAGGATCACTGGGTGCCCTTCTTGGCCTCGTGCACGGCCATGAGGTACTGCACGAGCCGAGCCCGCTTGCGGGCGGCCCGCATCGCCCTCGGGTAGAGCGTCTCGATCTCGGCCGTGGTCTTGCCGAAGTGGCGCCAGTACGTCTCGCCGACCCGGGCGATCTCTCCCGACTCGTGCAGCAGGTGGGTGTAGAGGATGTCCTTGGCCAGGTGCTTGCCCACCCCGACGCTCGTCAGGTCGAACACCACCAGCTGGCCCGGGGCGCGGACCACGAGGTCGGGCTTGAGGCCGCCGATCAGCCGGACTTCGCCGGTCTCGGGGTTCTTGAACAGCGGGCGCAGTTCGCGCTCGTAGGCCATCAGGCCCGGGGTCCGCCGGACGTACTCCTCGATCGGCAGGTCGAGGACCTCGGCGGGGAGCCTCGCGAAGGCGCGGAGACTGGTCTCGCTGACGAGGTGCAGTCCGCTGTGCGGGAACTGCTCCTGGACCAGGCGGCTGAAGATTTGGTGCAGCTTGGTGCCGCGCGCGCTGTTGTTCAGGGTGGCGCTGCCGGGAACCTCGGCGAGCTCGGCGATGGCCGCGCCGACGAGGTCCTCAAGCGCCTCCACGGTCAGCACGGCCTCACCGGCCGCGGTCGCCCCCGCGGCGGCGCGGGGCTTCACCGACGGCTCCTTGAGGAGTTCTTCGGCCTGCTTCAGCCAGGCGTCGACCTCGGCGTCGGAGAAGAAGTGGGGGGTGAGGTCGGTGCTGTCCTTGATCGCCTGGAGGATCTCGCCGTGCGCGAGCGCCGCGGTGCCGTTCACCTTCGGGCCCGCGACGAGGATGTCGTCGCCGCTCATGATCAAGGTGATCCCGGTGTCGGTGACCTTGACGCGGTGCTCCGTGAGCAGGAAGCGGACCACGTCCCTCAGGGTGAGCCCGATCCGGTCGAGGACGGCCACCCCGATCCGGTTGAAGGCGGCGACGGCACGGACGGCGCTCCCGGCCAGCTTGGGCAGCGCGCGGACGGCCTCGGGCAGGGTCATGACGGCCACCACCAGCTGGCCGAGGAAGCGGCCCGCGTCGAAGAACTCCAGCCGCTCAAGACGTTCCCAGAAGGTGTCGCGCAGTACCCGCAGCTCTTCCTGCCCGGTGATCAGCGGGTGCTGCACGGCAGCGACGGCCGCTTTCCAGATCTCGTCGCGTGCGTCGGCGGAGCCGAGCGTGCTGATCAGGTCCACGACGGCGCCGAAGCTCTCGCCCGCTCCCCATAGCACGCCGCTGAACACGGCGGTGGCGTCGGACCGGTTGGGCTCCCAGTTGCCGAAGATGTAAGACCACGGCACGTGCCGTTCCTTGAGGTACGCACGGACCGCGTGGACACGGACCAGGGCCAGGGTCTCGCCGAGGCGGCCGAGCTTGCGCAACTCCTCGAAACAGGCCATGACTTCGTCGTCGTCAAGGTCACGGAGGAATCCCTTGAGGGTGGCCGCCGCGACGCCGGGGGCCCCAGTGAGGTGGTGCAGGACGTCGGCGATGCCGGCGGCCACGGCGCGCGGGTTGCGGGGCCGGCGGCCGACGATCGTGACCTCGCGGATCGTCGTGAGGTCGCCGGTGTACGCGAGGATGCCGGCCGGCACGGGGTCGGTACCCCGGGTGACAACGCGGAGGCCGGTCTCGTGGAGGCGCCCGTCGGCGGTGACGCGGTGCACGATGTAGCCCCCGCCGAGCTCCCCCACGGCGGCCAGGCCGACCCGATCGTGCCCGATGAATTCGAGGTAGAAGGCCCCGGCGCCGAGCCGGGCGGCGACCGTCCGCTCCCGGTCGGTGCCGCCGAACGCGGGGAGGAGCCGGATTCCGGTCGAGCCGATAACGAGGCTGTCGGCGTCGAGCCGGCCGAGCAGCGCGCGGTGGTACTCGTGACCCATGCGGGTCCGCAGGGCCGCGAGCCGTTCGGGCGTCCAAGGCCGCTCGGGTGCGGCTGGCGCCGCATGGGTGCTCCGGAGCTCCGGCGTGGTGCGGGCGCCACCGCCAAGGTTGCGCCCGCGAGCCCCGGCACCCGGCCCGATGCCGAGGCCGCCCGCGGGCCCGGCCGTGCCCCACCGGGGAGCGCGACGGAGCCGCACGGTGACCGGGCGGCCCGCGTTGTCGTAGCTGGGGACCCGGTAGCCGTCCCCGGACGTCTCCTCCGTCTCGGCGCGGGCCCCGCCGTGAGCTGTCGGTGCGGGTGTTTCCGAGATCTGTCCGTCGGCCGCCCGTACCGCGTCGGCGAGGGCCTGCCGGACTGCGGCCTCCAGTAGCCGGGCCGTGTCCGTAGAGAGCCCCTCGGGCCGGGCGATGGTCTCGGGCAGGTGGAAGTGGCGCTCGGGACGGCCGATGCTCACCGCACCCTCCTTCCGCCGACGATGAGGTAGACCGTGCTGACGTCGTCGGCGGTGACCTCGAAGACGATGTCGGGGTGTCGGGCGCTGAGCCGGGAGAGCACCCCGGCGCGCGTCCCGCCGCCCAGTGCGGAGGCGCAGATGGAGCAGACCTCCTGGTCGACCCTGATGTAGACGGTACGGCCGCGAGCGGCGGCCCGTTCGGCCTCGGTCAGCCGGGCCAGACGGGCGTCGAGCTGTTGGCCGAGATCCTGCTCGGCATGCCCGTGGGCCTGCGGGACGACGACGTTGTCCGGCGGCCTGATGGCGTGGCCGGGGTCGTACGAGCCGAGGGCGCGGGGTGAGCCGCCGGTGAACAGCTCCCCGGCGAGGGCGGGGATGTCGGAGCGGGCGACGGCGACCGTGCCCTCGTACCCTGCGGCGGCCTTCGCGGTCGGCGGCACCTCCTGTTCTCCGGCCAGGGTGACGCGCTCCTCGAATCCGGCGGGCTCACGGGCGGACGGTTCGCGCAGCCCTGCCGCCTCCAGCCGCCGCCGCTCGGCCTCGACGGCGGCGCGCGCCGCCCCCAGGTCCTGGCGCAGTTGCTGCTGTACGGCGGGGTCGGTGGGGCGCTCGGGCTGGTAGGGGCGCTTGGGGACGCTCCCCTGCTCGTCCAGGAACTCCTGGGCCACGGGGTCGTGGGCCGCGTGGGCGCGCAGCACTTCGGGGCGCGCCGTCTCGTACCACCGTCGGTCCAGGGCCGCTTCCCGGTCGGTGAGCGAGGCCTGTTTCAGCTGCGCCCAGCTCGGCCACGCGGAGGCCGGACCGGGCCGCGCGGCCGCCGGGGCGGCCGTGATCGGCGCGGGTGCGGGTGCGGGCGTGGGTGCCTCGTGCCCCTGCTCGATGCGCGCGGGGACGCGCGACGCGGTGCCTCTCGGGCGCGCCTGCGCGTGGGCGAGCCCTTCCGCCGCCTCGTCGACGCGCTCGCCGAGCGCTCGCGTCCAGGCCCTCGCCTCCGCCGCCGGCAAGCTCTGGCCCAAGGTCTGTTCCATCCGCCGCCGGGTCAGGGCCATGGCCTCGGCCCAGCGTTCGGCCGTGACGCCCTCGCCGCCGAGGAGGCGGGTGAGCAGGGCGGCCTTGACCAGGGTCGGCCCGGCCCGGGTGAGGAGTCCGTGCAGGAGCGGGTCCACGGTGAAGGCGCCGACGATTCCGACGACCGCGCCGAACTCCATCCTGGCCACATATGTGTCGATGCCCGACCATCGTCCGTCGACGATGTCGTGAGCGAAGGCCGCCAGGGCCGCCGCGGCGGAGCCGCCTGCCACGCCGGTGACGAGTTTGCCCGCGATCCAGGAGGCGATCCGGGTGCGCAGGGTGGCGGTACCGATGCGGTCCCCGGCCAGGCCGCCGAGCCCGCTGCCGATCTTGTAGCCGACGGCACCGAGATAGCCGTCGACGGCGGCCATGACGAAGCCGCCGACGGTGGCCTCCTCCTTGTGGAGAAGGACCTTGACCAGGTGGATGCCCTCCGAGACGCCGATGCCGAAGCCCACCGCGCGCAGTCCGCCGCCCAGTCGGACGAGGGAGGCGACGACGCCCGCCTCCCAGGCGAGGGCGAGGCCACCGATGGCGAGCACGGCGAAGCCGGCGATCCGGTAGGCCTCCCCGGCCCGGCCGAGCCGCCACTGGACGAGCCGGGCCTCGAACTCGCCGACCGGTTCGAGCACGGGTCCCGCCGCGCGCCCCCACTGCTCGCCGTGGCCGGCGACGCGCGAGACGATCTCGAACCGCACCGCGTACGAGGGCAGCCCCTGCTCCTGGATGGCGAGCACCTCCAGGAGCCGGATGCCGAACTCGACCTCGACCTCCTCGAAGTCGTCGGCGGTGATCCGGGCGGCCTGCGCGGCCCGCGCGACGGCCTCGGCTGCGAACTCACCCTCCCCGTACACGCGTTGATCGCGTCCGGAGAGGATCTCCTCGACCATCCGCTGCCGCTGGGCGAGGAGTTCGGCGCGCCACGCCTCGGCCCGGCCCGGCTTGGGCCGCATGACGGTGGTGCTCTTCTGATAGAGGAAGTCGACGCGCCCGAGGAGCTCTCCGGCGAGCACCGTCCCGTCCGATCGCCGGTCGAGCCGTACGGCCCCCTGCCCGGGGCCGCCGACCGTGTAGGCGTGGGCAGTGGTGGCCGCGCGCTCCTGTCCGAGGGCGGCGCGCAGGGCGCGGACCCGCTCGTGCTGCGCGTACGGGCTGCTCTCGCACTGCTGGAGCAGCCGAAGCCGCAGGGCGAACCGGCGAGTGGCATCGGCGGCGTCGAAGAACTCCGCCAGTTTTCCGTGCCGTCCGATGCTCTCCAGCACGTACCCGAAGAGGCTGCCGACCCGTCCACGCGCGTGCTGCTCGGTCTCGTCGAGCAGCGCGCCGAGGGCTGCGGCGAAGCCGTCCTCGCCGATCAGCGGCACGAGGCCGGCGGCCATCCGCCGGGCCGTCGGGCGGAAGTACGCGGCGTCGAGGGTCTCCGGGGCGAGGTCGAGCGAGGCCCGGCAGTAGAGCACCCTCTCGCCCTCCTCCGCGGGCCATTCGAGGTGCCGCAGCGCCGCTCCGGGCACCCCGGGAAAGACGCCCCCTTCGGCGACGAAGAGCTGGGCGGCGGGTTCGCGGCCCGCGGGGTGGTCGCCCGCGTACCGGTCGAGCAGCAGGAAGAGGGCTTCCCGCTCGATGCCGGCCGCTGTACGCACCGGGTTCGAGGTGGGGCGCAGAACGGCCGGCTGGACCCGGACGGTGACGGTCTCGCGTGCGTACTCCTCGGCGTACCGGCTCCAGGGGATGCCGGTGGCCCGCTCGAACACGAACGCGTCGACACAGAACCCGGCCTCGCGCACGGTCATGCCGACCACGAGGCCGGGACCGAGCGCGGCGACGTCGCCGATGTCGACGCGCGGCAGCCGCATGGCGGTGAAGACGACATGCCCCGGGGGCACGCCCGGGATGCGGGCGGCGATCGTCCCGCTCTCGTCGGCCGCGGTGAGGCGGTACAGCGAGTCGTCCGACCCGGCGACCGCCCAGGCCGGCACGGTCTGCCTCCCCTTCTCCCGCGCGGAGCTCCGGACCACGAGCTCCTCCCCCAACGTGTGCGGTGCGTAGGCCTTGTTGAGCCGCACCAGCCAGACGTCCACGTCACGGACCGCGCCGCGGAGCGAGCGGTACAGCACGGCCTCCGGGAACGGCTGCCCCAGCACCTCCTCCACGTACCCGAGGTACGACCCGACCTCGATCCGCGCCCGCGCGGTGCCGACGACGGTCCAGGGCTCCTTGCCGCGCACGGGCACCTTGGTGGAACGCCCGGCGGCGGCGTACGAGGGCAGCGCATACCCGCCGTCCACGTCCCGCCCCGCCTCGTGGACCTCCCGCACCCCGGCCCCGTCGGCCCACACTGCCGCCCGGTGCCCGCGCCCGATCTCCCGCTCGGCCCGCGCGAGCCGCCCGGCGACGAGCGCGGTGAGCCGCCGGGTGAGCGCGGCCAACTCATCGGGGCCGGGCTCGCCGGTGAGGGTGATCCTCACCGGCACGTGGACGTGGATCTCCAAGGGGATGCGGCCGCGGCTACTCGGTGACCAGGATCATCACGCGGAGCCCGGAACCGGCGAGGTCGCCCCGCTCGGTCCGGAGGCCGACGTCGAAGACGTGCAGGCTGCCGAGCGGGGCGCCCTCGGGGAGCCGGACCTCGATGTCGGTGGGAATCGCGTCGCGTGGGCCCTCGGGGAACCGGAAGAGCGTGTCAAGTCCCGGAATGAGTTCCGACCGAAGGTCGAAGCCGGGTGTCCCGGTGCCGAGGGTGATGGGGACGGGCCCCTTGGAGGTCATCAGGCTGAGACCCCCGAGAGCCGTGTCACCGCCACCCGGTGCGACGCCGGGACGGACCCTGAGGAGGGAGAGCTGGCTCTCCTCGGGCTTCGTCGTGACGGGTTCGGCGCGCACCATGTACTCGGAGTTCCCGCCCCGGGGCGGGAAGGTCGTCGTGGGCACCTTGGAGGTGGTGCCCCCGCCGCCGGGCGGCGGGGGCGGTGCGGGCACCACGACGATGTTGCACTGGCCGTGGTGCTGGTTGTGATCGACGTCGAGCACGGCGTGCTCGTCCTGGTAATCCAGCAGCTTGCCCTCACCTCCCACCTGGTAGACATTGGCCAGGATGCAGTAGTGCTTGTCGGGCGCCCCGTCGGTGTCAACGGGCTCCCAGGGCTCCTTCATGACGAAGGTGGCCATGCTGTGCGCTCCGACGGTCTGAATCGGCTGGTCGACGTCGCACCTGAAGGCCGCGTATCCCGGGTAGCCGAACCCGAAGCCGGCCGCGAACACGTACGCCTGGACCGTGACGTTGTCCATGGGCTGGTCGCCCTTGTTCTTCACGCCGATCACGATGTTGTTCTTCTTGCCGATGTACGCCTTGGTGTCCGGCACCCCGTTGTAGGTGAACCGCAAGTTCTGCCCGAGCCACGGCGGTGTGGGCGCGTTGGCGGGATACGGGCGCTGCGTCCCGTCGTCCGTGGCTTCCACGGGGATGTAGAGGTTGCCCGGCATGAGAGCTCCGTTCAGTCGACGTTGTAGGAGAGCTGGACGCTGGTGATGAAGACGGCGCCACCTGGGGTGGCGTCGACGAGACTCGCCCCGACGAAGTAGCTGAACCGGGACATGTCGACCCGGGCCTTGTCGGGTTGGATCGGCTGGGGATCGCCGAAGGGGCCACCGGAGCACTGCACCTGGGCGATCGGCTCGGGCGGGCCGGTGACGGTGAGCGAGCTGCGGAAGAGGGTGACCTGCAGGCTGCCGTTGCCGGCGTTCGTGCCGGTGGCCCGGAGGGTGAGCAGCTGGACGCCGTCGGGGGGCGCGACGGCCAGGACTCCCCCGAGGTCCGTGTCGTTCGCGCTCGTCCGGACTGCAACGCCGTTCGATTGGAGCACCCACGGCGTCCTGCTCTGCACGGGCGCGAACGCCGGAGGCAGCGACAGCAGCCTCTTCACCGTCGGCCGCTGTCCCACCGCCTTCAGCCCCGCGTCGATCTGCCGCACCACCGACGACAGGTTCTCCAGGTCCTTCTGGATCGAGTCGAAGCGCACGTTGAAGCCGTTCTGGCCGCTCGCGGCCACGCGGTCGCGGTTGTCCACCCACGCCACGTGTTTGAAGGTGGGGCTGAAGTTGATGTCGGTCACGGATTCCCTCCGGGCAGGAGACGGGTGACGACCTCGACGCCCAGCGGGCGCAGGTCTTCGAGGAGGCGGATGATCAGGGCTCGGGTGGCGGGCGGCAGGGTGTGGCCGGCGAGTTCGGGGCGGAGCCGGACCGTGAACTGGTAGGCGCCGGTTCTGTCGCCCATCCGGTAGGAGGCCTGCACCCAGGCGGGGCCGCCGTGTTCGCCGCGTACGGACATCGTGCCGGGGGCGGTGGTCAGGAGGGCGGCGGCGCCGTCGCCGGTGGACCAGCCGAGCACTCCGGCCGCGCCGATCTCGGCGGGCGAGGGAGTCACGGTGAGGGGCACGGTGGTGCCGATCGGCAGGACGTCGCGGAAGATCCCGGGTGCGGTGACCCTGACCGGGTCCTGGTGCTCCTGGGCGACCGTCACGACTCCCCCGGCGACGCGGACGTAGCTGAAGCCGGCCCGGTGGGCGAGCGCGCCGAGCGTTCCCAGGGGCAGGCCCGGGTGGCTGAGGCGCAGTTCGCGTGCCTCCTTGGCGAGTTGGCCCGCCGTCGCGCTCAGGTCTCTGCGGACGGCAAGTTTGCCGGTGGTCCCCGGAGGCACGAGGGAGAGAAGCCCGTCGAGGTGTTCGGCGACCTCTCGGCGCATCCGACGGGTCTCCGCGTCGGTTCCGTACTCGGCGTGGGCGGGGTCGTCGTGGCGCACGAGGAAGGCGGGATGGAGGCCCTCGCCGGGCGGCATGGGCCGTGGCGGGTCCGGGTCGAGGGTGCCGTCGGCGCCGATCGCCGTGTTGTCGGCGAGGGTGACGGGACGGACGACGAGCTCGCGGGTCGCGGAGGCCGTGAGGTCGGCGAGGCGGAGTTCTGCAACGACGACGACCCGGCCGGCCGCCTTGCCGCGCAGGACGACGGAGGCCCCTTCGGTGGGTCCGACGAGTTCGCCGCGGCCCGCGCCGCGGCGCAGCACGTACCAGCGGACGAGGGAGCCGGGGGGCGGCACGAGGGGCCGGAGGGTGAGGGTGAGCGTCCCGTCGACGGGGAGGACGCCGTCGCCGGTGTCCATGCCGAGGAGTTCGCCGGGGGCGCACTCGGCGTAGACCAGTCCGTCCGTGCGGTGGGTGACCAGGTCGAATCCGGACCAGTGGGCGAGGGCGGCGATCCGTTGGCTGGGGATGGTGTCGTGGCTGAGGAGGACGGCGCGGCCGGTGGCGCGGGCGTCGGCGGCCCTCGGGTCGTATCCGGCGTGCACGACGGACAGCGAGGCGAAGAGGTTGAGCCGGGCGATCGCGGCGGCGACGACGGGCTGGACGAGGAGGGGTTCGGGGGTGCCGGGGAGGGGCCGGTGTACGGCGGCGAAGGGGGACAGGGTGACCAGGAGGCCGGGGTGGAAGACCTCCTCGACGGGGGGCCTGGGCAGGTCGGTTCCGACGGTGCCGAGCAGGTCGACGCTCTGGCCGGGCGGCAGGTCGAGGGGGGCGACCCTCAGCGGCAGCAGGCCGCGGCGGAGTTCGGCGTCGGTGTCGTCGAGGACGAGGGGGTCGGCGACGCCGTCGATGGGGCCGACCGCGTCGTTGAGGGCGGCGGTGAGGCCGGCGGGGGTGGGCAGGGTCCAGCGGCGGGCGACGGTCAGGCGGCGGCGGTAGGCCCCGTCGGTCTCGCCGGGGGCGCGGACGACGCCGAGGCCCGCGCCGTTGCGGTCGAGGTGGGCGCCGTAGGCGTGGGCGAGGGAACGCTGGGCGGCGGTGCGGGCGAGCTGTCGGCGCAGGTGGTCGCGTTCCCAGCCGACGGCCCACAGCAGCCGGCCCATGGTGCCGAGGAGGGCGGTGAGCCGCCACCACTCCTCCTGGCCGCCGGCGAGTCCGGACTGGATGCCCGTGAGGATGCCGGTGCCGTCGGGCAGCGGGACGGAGGTGCCCGCGGTGAGCCCGTCGGGCAGGGGCAGTGAGAGTGCCGGGCCGCCCCGTACGCCGAAGGTGACGGTGGTCGCGGCAGGGACGTCCTTGCGGGCCTGGAGGATGTACAGCGGCCGGGGGGTGACGCCGAACTGGGCGGTGTGCAGCTGGAAGTCGTACGGGTCGACTGCCGTGCCCCGCACCACGAGCGGCAGCCGGTCGGCGCCGCGGGCGAAGGGCGCGGTGAGCCGCGCGGCCATGTCGGCGGCGGCGAGCCGGGGCGGGTCGGGCGCGACGGCCGGGGCGGCCTGGGCGGTGGAGGTGCTCATCGGCCGACCACCTCGATGCTGCTGAGGGCGGCGTCGGCGGCGAAGACGGCCATCTCGGTGGGGCCCATGGCGAGGGACTCTCCGACGGCGGCCTCGACGGTGCCGAGCTGGTAGGCGACGCCGCCGAAGCCGAAGCGGCCGAAGGCGGGCGGGCAGCGCCGCAGATGGAGCCTGCGGACGTCGTCGACGCCGGGCTGGTCGGCGAGGGCGCACATCACGCGGGCGTAGAGGACGTCGTCGCCGAGCCGGAGCCGGCCGATGTCGGCGGTGAGGCGGGCCCGGATGCGGGCGATGACGGTGGGGCCGTCGAAGCCGGCGGCGATGACGATCTCGGCGCGGACGGCGACGTCGATGTGGTCCGCCTCGAGGATGTTGACGTGCACGCCGATGGGCCGGACGCGTTCCACGGCCGCCTCGACGAGCTCGTACACGCCGGTCACGGATCCGGGGGCGGGCAGGGTGCGCCAGGGGCGCAGGCCCCGGTGGGCGACGGCGACCTCGGCGAAGTAGGGCTCGCCGACCCGGCGTTCGTCGCTGAAGGTGCGGCCGCCGAAGTCGAAGCCGCCGAAGTAGGCCTGGGAGACGTCGATGCCGCCGAGCGGGTCGGTGACCCGGGCGTCGAGGACGTCGGGCACGCCCAGGGCGGCCTGGCGGACGCTCTCCACGGTCCACAGGGCGCGCGGGAGGGCGATGATCCTGGCCCGGTAGGCGTCGTCGTCCTCGGGGATCAGCTCGCCGAAGGGTGCCGGGTTGGTGACGACGAGGGCGGCGGGCGGCCAGTCGGCGAGGTACTGGGCGCGGTGCGCCGGGTGCACGTCGTCGACGGTTCCGGCGGCGACCGGGGCCTCCCCGGGGTCGACGGCGAGGACCCGTACGGTACGGGCGGGGGCGGCGGCGGTCAGTTCGACGGGGGCGGTGGTGGCGAAGGCCCGGGCGGGGTCGCCGTCGCCGAGCAGGACGGTCGCCTCCGGCACCACGTAGGTCCGGCCGGGGACGCCGCCGGTCAGGGTGAGCGCGACGGTTCCGGCCCGGCGGGCGGCGTGGCGGGCGAGTCCCGCGTCGTCGCCGAGGAGTTCGAGGGCGGCGCCGTCGGCGGTGGCGGTGAACTGCCCGTAGTAGAGGGCCTCCATCCGCTTCCACAGTTCGGCGTCCTCCTGGGCGACCACTTCCAGGATCTTGCCGAGGGGGCTGGTGGGCGACAGGTCGACATCGGCACCGAGGGCGGCCCTGGTGCGGGCCTTGCTCTCGGCGAGGATCACGTCGAGGCCTTTGAGGACGAAGCCGTCGGGGGTCACGCCGTACGCCATGGTTCACACCTCCACTTCGGCGGTCAGGGCGGTGGTCCGGCCGTCGAGGGCCTCGACGAGGACCCGGACGGTCAGGACCCGGACGGCGGGGTCCTCGGTGAACGTGACCTCGGCGACCTCCCGCACCCGTGGGTCGGCGGCCAGGGTGCGGACGATCTCCAGGCGCAGCAGGTCCTTGAGGACGCGGGTGCCGCCGGGGTGGGTGAAGGCGGCCCCGGCGCTGAGCCCGTAGCGGTGGTCGCAGCGGTCGCTGCCGTACGGGGTGAGCAGGCGCAGGGTCAGTGCCTGGACGAGGTTGGCGAGGCCGCGGACCTCGGCGAGCCCGCCGCCGCGGACGACGAGGTCGCCGTCGTCGAGGAGCAGGCTGTGGCCGAGGGGTTCGAGCGGATCGGGGCTGGGCATGGGCTGGCGGCTCCTCAGTCCGTACGGAGCAGGGTCTGGCCCGGGTCCTCGACCTGCCAGGCGAAGGGGAGGACGGGGACGGCCTGGGTGGCGCCCTTCGCGGTGGCGAGGGCGACGGGTGTGCCGCTGACCTTCAGCAGGCGGCTGGCCCCGACGCCGACCGCGGTGACCTTGACGCAGGGCGCCTGCCCCTTGCTGACGTCGGTGTTGGGGCAGGCGGGGACGGTCGCGGCGAGCAGGTCGGTGACGAGCAGGGCGGGGGCGCCGTCGACGGTGAGCGCGCTCTGCGAGGCGGTGGCGAGGACGGGGGCGCCGTGGGCGCACTTCAGGACGGAGGCGGTGGTGAGGACTTCGGGCATCACGTCACCTGTACCGAGGCGCCGTCGAGGGACAGGCTCACGGTCCCGTTGGTCAGCTTGATCCCGCTTCCCTTCGTGCGGACGGTGACGGCACCCTCGGGGTCGATCTCGATGGTGGTGCCGGTGTGGTGCTCGATGGTGACCGAGTCGTCGTCGGGCGGGGTGGGCCGGGTGCCGACCTGCGGGAGCTTCGGCGTGCCGACGAGGATGTGCAGGCCGCGGGCCTGGATGATCCGGCCGCCCTTGGCGTCGGTGAGGTCGTTGACGCCGGGGCCGGTGGGCTGCCCGTCGGAGCCGGTGCCGGTGGGCAGGGCGAGCCAGTAGTCGCCGGGTTCGGGCGCGGGCGCCCGGGCGCCGGGGGTGCGGGGCCAGAGCCAGCCGACGACGGCGGCGTCGTTGACGAGGTTGCGGTTGTGGGCGAGCAGGGCCCGCATGCCGGGGTAGACGGGGGTCATGAGCCCGCACGGCCCGAACGCGAAGGGCGCCGCGACGGGTTTGTCGAGCAGGACGTCGTCGCCGACCGGGCCGGTGACGCTGGGCAGGCTCATGGAGGGCGGCGGGGACTGCCCGTAGCGGAGGGAGACCTGGTGGCCCGCGGCCCGGTAGGAGCTGACCTCGCCGACGTCGACGGAGGGGCGGGCGAGCAGGGCGCGTTCGGCGCCGGCGTCCAGCCGGTCGGTGAAGCCCCGGGCCCCGTCGACGGCCTCGACGAACTCGCCGGCGGCCGCGGCGACGAGCTGGACCTCGCACACGTAGCCGGTGCGGACGCCGAAGCGGTGCACGAGCCGGTTGACGCGCAGTGGTCCGGCGGGGGCGTCCTGGATGCGGCGGAGCGTGACGACCTGGCCGACCCGCAGATCGGGGTGGCCGAGGACGGTCACGTTCATCGAGGTACGGGTCGGCGGGCGCTCCTCGCCGGGTGCCACCACGAGGGTCTCCTCGCCCTGCGTCTCGCCGTACGCGACGAGGTTGACGTCCGGGTCGAAGGCGACCGGGGCGGGGTCGTCGGTGCCGACGGCGGGGCCGATGAGGACGCACCGGTCGCGGATGACGACGGGGGCGCCGGCGGTGTGGGCGAGCTCGCGCAGCGCGTCGAGGGCGGTGGGGTTGCGTACGGTGTGGTCGGTGAGCTCCGTGGTCAGCGCGGAGCCCTTGGCGAGGGTGAGCCCGGCGGCCGTCACGACCTTGTGGGCGAAGTCCAGGGCGTTGGCGGCCTCGGCGCGGTGGACGCTCGCGGAGGTCATGCGCAGGGCGTAGCCGCCGGCGTCCTGGCCGGTGAGCCGGACCCTGCTGAGGCCGTCCTCGGCGACCCAGGAGGCGAGTTTGACGACGCGGCCGGCCATGACGGGGTGACGGCCGACGCTCCGGTCGTCGAAGTAGCCGAGCCGGACGGTGGCCGAGAGCGGCCGGCGGGCGAGGGCGGCGCGCAGCGTCCTGACCGTCTCGGCGGGCAGGTTGACCAGGACGGCCTCGAAGGTGCTCGCGACGGCCCCTTCGCCCATGGTGACGGTGATGTCGGCGTCGAGGACGAGGGAGCCGCCGAGGACGTCGTTGGAGACGTTCAGCGGCAGGGTGGTGAGACCGGCGAGTGCCGAGAGGGGGCCCGCCGCCTCGGCGACGGTGCCGAGGAGGCCGGCGGGCCCGCCGGAGGTCTCCTCCTCGGCGAGGGTGAGGCTGTAGCGGATGGCGAAGCTCATGGGGCGGACACCCCCGCGAGGACCTTCGAGCCGTAGCTGCCGGTGCCGTTGAGGTTGCGGACGTCGACGAGGGCCTCCCGGAAGACGAGCCGGAGTTCGCCGGCCGGGCAGGGCAGGTCGCGGACGGCCTTGCGGCGCAGCAGCGGGACGAGTCCGCCGGGCTCCTCGCGGGCCACGGCGACCACGAGGAACGGGCCTCCGCCGAGCAGGTCGAGGACGCCGCCCGCGGCCGCCGTCTCCTCGACCGTCTCCTCGGCCGCGTTGACGTACAGCTCGATCCGGTAGACGTGCTCGCCGAAGCGCAGCCGGAAGGACTGCGGAAAGCCTTCGTCGGCGTCGACGGGCAGACTCGCCTGCATCGGGCCTCCTCTCGGGACGGGGCGGGGACGGCGTTTTCCGGGGTGCTGGGGCTCATCGGGGTGGCGCGGCACATCCGGGTGGCGGCGCTCATCCGGTTGGGGGCGCATCCGGTTGGGGGCGCATCCGGTTGGGGGCGCATCCGGTTGGGGGCGCATCCGGGTGCCCGGGCTCAGAAGAGCGGCGGGCCGGGTGAGCGGGGTACGGCTCCGGGGGCGGGTACGGAGGGGACGCCGGCGCTCCCGGCGGCGAGCGCCATGTCGGCGATCTCGCCGGCCAGCGCGCTCAGGCTGGAGCGGGGCACGTACTGGAGGGTCATGGACAGGTCGAAGGCGTCCCGTTTCTGCACGCTCTGCGCGAAGCGCAGGTCGGTGATCTGCATGTCGAGGCTGAGCGTGAGCCCGCAGACGACGGGGATGCCGGTGGCGGCGAGGGTCGGGCCCGCGGCGGAGAGCAGCGCCCGCGAGGTGAGCGCGAGTACCTCCAGGGCCTTCTTCGTCGCGAACCGGTCCGGGCCGAGCAGCACCGCCTCGATGGTCAGGGTCTTCGTGGACGGCTGGGTGGCCTGGGAGAACCTGCTGCCCAGGATCCGTTCGACCCGGTACCCCTCGGTCATGGTGATGCTCTGCACGTACAGCAGGGGGATCGTGCCGACGAGCACCTTGTCCGCCACCGGCTACCCCCGGCTGCCGAGTTCACGGTCGAGTTCCTCGAAGACGTGGGCGGCGATCCGCCGGACGTGGTGCTCCTGGAGGGCGCCGACCACCTCCACCTCCACGGGGAAGTGGTAGTGCACGACCTGGCCGGCGTCGCTCCGGTGGGACACCACGGCCTCGCTGCCGGGGGCGGGCACGATGTACTCGCCCTCGTGGACGAGGGCGATCCCGGTGCGCTCGACCCGGTCACCGGCGGCGGACGGCAGGGCGTGATCGTCATCGGACGTCATGGTCAGTCCTCCACACCGACGTTGAGGGCCATGCAGGTGAAGGTGGCCTGGGGGACGCCGTCGACGGTGATGTTGCTGGGCTGGGCGGCGCTGACCACGCAGCGGCTGAACTTGAGCGAGGAGAACGCCCAGTCGTTCCCCTTCTTCTCGGCGACCGCGATGGCGAACTCGCCTCCGTTGACCGCGAGTTCGGTGAGGTCGGCGACGGCCGACGCGATGGCGGGGATGGTCAGGGTGAAGGTGAAGGTGAAGGGCTGGCGCACATAACCGACGCCGTCCGCCTCCAGGCTGTGGATCACCGTGTGGGGCACGTTGAACGACGGGGAGAAGTTGGTGATCGGCGAGATCGTCCGGCCGGCGAGTTTCACTTCCAGCCGGGTGTTCCAGTCGGACATGGGGCGGCTCCTTAGTCGAACTTGAGCGTGATGTTGATGCGGTGGATCGCTCCCGCGTAGTCGACCCGCACCATGGCCTCGGCGGCGCGCTCGGTCTGCGCGTCCTGGACGAGCCGGTCCTCGACAGGGGTGCGCTGCGGCTTGTCGAGCAGGGCGAGGATGGGGACGACGATCTCGTACTCCTCGATGACCTCGGCCCTGCGCAGGGGTTCGAGGACGGTCTCCATCTCGGCGACGAGTCCGCGCAGGCCGGAGCGGCTGATCCGGAGGTTGCCGATGGTGCCGATGAGCCGGGCCTTGAGCCGGAACGTGATGTCGTCGACGGTGCGGACGATGTCGATGTACTTCTTGTCTCCGGGGCTGCCCGTGTAGCCCTCGCCGAGATAGACCCCGGCGCCCGGGATGAGCGGAGGGTCGACGAGCCAGTTGACGCCCTGGCCGGCGGGGCCGCCGGTGTCCGCGCCCTCGGAGCCGTTCAGCTTGACGAGTTCCTGGGCGGAGAACGGCTCGGAACTCACCTTGACTTTCTTCAGGAGCAGCGAGACGTGCGGCTCGTAGCCCGCGATGGTGCCGGCGACGGCCGCGGCGACGTCCTCGTTGCTCTTGTGCGCCACGTACACCATGCGCTCGCTGACAAGGCTGCCGACCACCACGGCGGGGTCGGCTGCGCCCTTGGCGAGCATCGCGACGCCGATGCGCTCCATGCCGTCGGCCACAGGGGCGTCAACGTGCTCGGCCAGCTTCACGATGGCGGGGGTGGGCGTCGGCTGGCCGCCCGTCGGGGTGCTGACGGACAGTGCGGTGCCGGCGAAGAGGACCAGCTGCACGTTGACGGTGCCCATCTTGGCGAGCGCGTCGTCGTAGGTGTTGGCCTGGGCGAGCCGTACGCCCCAGACCTCGCTGGGTCCCGGCTCCTGGACGAGGGCCGTCGCGATGGCGTCGCCGAGGGGCCCGGCGGCGATCCTGCGGGCCTCGTTGACGTCGGTGAACAGCGTGGGGACATTGGCCGGGAGGAAGTCCGAGGGCGGGTTGGCCGGCGGGGTCGCGACGCCGATGATGCCGACGTTGCCATAGGCGCGGACGGCGGGGGCGAAGGGGACGCCCCCGGTCTTGACGCGGACGTAGCGGACGGGAGTGTCGGGCATGGGACCTGCTTCCTTCCGGAACGGGGACGGTGTTCGGGCTCGCCGGCCGGTGGCCCGGACGGGCCTTGTGGGCGGCGGTCGCGTCAGGTCAGGAACACCGCCGCCATGCCCGCGCCCTCCAGCAGACTCTCGATCTGCGCCCGGGTGAGCCCCGGCTCGGCGGGCGGCGGCAGCGGTACGGGGGCGGGGAAGGCGGCGACGAGCGCGTACGGCGCGACGCGCACCCCGAAGGACCCCGGCGGCAGCGGACGGTCACGGGCCGCGGCGGCGACCAGCCGGGCCGCCCGTACCGCTCCCGCGACGTCGTCGGTGGCGCCGACGACCACGGCGGCGTCCACGGCGACGGTCCGCCGGTTGGCGGGGTGCCCCGGGTCGAAGACGGGCGGCCGGCGCAACTTCACCTCGGTACGGAGGTACTCGCCGGACTCGCGCAGGTCCTCCACGGTGACGAGGCCATGGCTGCGCATGAACGCGTCCAGGTCCAGGAAGCGGAACTGGTCGCGGAACTCGTCGAGGGTGTCGTACGCGTCGACGGCCTTGACCACGAGGGAGTCGAGGCCGCCGGGGTCGGTCTCGGCGACGATGTCGATCTCCAGCTCGGCGAGCACGTCGATCCACACCGGGTCGGCCGTCTCGCCCTCCCAGCGGAAGTCGGACAGGGTCGTGCCCGGGACGACCTGACTCCAGGTGCCCCGGCGGGCGTCGAGCGGGAAGACCGGCCACTGGGCCGTGACCTTCCGGACCCGCAGCGCAGCCACCGAGTCGATCCGCTCGTGCTCCAGCTCATGGGTCCGCTCGACGAGAAACCGGGCCCGGGGTTCGAGCAGCGCGCCGAGTAAGACCGGATCGGCGAGCCGGGCCATGGCCCGGTCCTGGATGGCACCCATGCAACGCGTCCTTTCGCGCCGCGGCGGACCGCGGAGCGACTGTGCGGCTCCGCCTGGCGGCAGGACATAGGGACGCACGTCGGCACACGGCGCGACAAGGCCTTCTACTCCGTGCGGAGGAGAAGAATCACCGATCGGGCGATTGCGCCCCGACGTGCGTTTTCGCGGCCCTCCCCCGCCCCTTCGGGCGAGCGCGCGAGCCTGGTGCAGGGTTGTGCGCAGGGGGCGCGCGAACGCTTGGAACCGTCGGCAATTCTCATGTCCTGCAAGGGTTCTGACGCCACCTCACGCGCATGCGACGCCGTCCCGCCGTCAACGCGAGTCCTCTCAGACGCGGCCGACGGCCGACGGCCCCCCAGGCAGGTCGCGGCCTCCTCGTCCTGCCGACCGCCGGGGGGCCCGGGGGCCGGAGTCAGAACAGCGGGGGTACGTCCAGGAACTGGCCGCTGGGGCTCAAGACAGCCTCGAACGGGGTCTTCCACTGGTCCGTTCCCCGGCGGATGCCCAGGTAGGTGGGGCTGTAGTCCGCCCAGTTGACGGAGACCAGATCGTTCTTGCCGTCGCCGTCGACGTCACCCGCGCCGATGACCCTGAGATTGCGCCAGCCACCGCCGATCTTCGACCGGGGCGCGAACGTGCCGTCGCCCTTGCCGAGGTAGAGCCAGAGGACACCGTCCTTGTCGCGGGCGACGACGTCACTGGCGGCGGCGCCGCCGATGTTCCCGGTGGCGGCGATCTGGTGGTAGACGCCCCAGCCGCCGCCGACCTTCCTGCGTGCGGCGAAAGTGCCGTCGGCCCTGGCCGGATGGAGCCAGAGGACGCCCGCCCTGTCGGTCGCGACGAGGTCGTCGCGGCCGTCGCCGGTGAGGTCGGAGCCGCTGGTGAGCTTGGCGTAGACGTTCCAGCCTCCGCCGACGCGCTTGCGGGGGGTGAGGGTGCCGCCGCCCTTGCCCTCGTACGACCAGAGGACGCCGTCCTTGTCACGGGCGACGAGTCCCGTGCTGCGGCGGACGATCTGGTCGTACGCGTTCCAGCCGCCGCCGATGAGGGTCCGCCGCGCCGGTTCGTCGTGCGTCAGCTGCCGGAGCTGGCCCACGTCGTACAGGTACAGGAAGCCGAGCGAGGAGCGGCCGAAGACGTCGGGCGAGCCGTTGCCGTCGAAGTCGTGCCGGCTCGGTGCGCGCGGGGCGACGACGAACGAGCCGGTGCGCTCGACGGCCGGACCGATGCCGTTGCGGGGCTCGGCCGTCATCGTCCACGTGTACGCGCCCGCGTAGGCCGGGAACTTGCTAAGGAACCCGTCCCAGTCGAGCCGGAACTCGCTCGGTCCCCCCGGTTCCTGCCAGGTCCTGAGGGTGCCGGTCGCACGCGAGGCCGTGTGGACCACCTTGAGGGTGACGAGAGCGCCGGGCCTGTCGAGCGTCCAGCTGAACGGCACCTTCCCGTCCGCCGCGTCGAGGTCGACCACGCCGGACGGCGCCTGGGGCTCGGACCGTGCGGTGAGGGCGGTCGGGACGCCGGTGGTCGCCAGAACGGACACGGCCGGCCGGCCGCCGTTCGCGCCGGGCGTGATCCGGTACACCCCCTCGCCGTGCTCGACCGTGCCGCCGGTCGCGATCAGACCGCCGTCGGCGGCCTGGACGACGGAGGTGGCGTGCGCGAGGAGCGGGAAGGTCTCGTCCGTCGTCAGCGAACGGGCGGTCAGGTCGCGCAGTCCCTCGGCGTTCCAGGCACCGAAGGCCCAGGAGTTGCCGTACACGACCCAGTCGTCCGTGACTCCGAAGGCCAGCGGATTCCCTCTCGCCTCCCTCGCCCAGGTGGTGCGGGCGACCTCGGGGGAGTCACGCCGGGCCACCGCCAGGACCGTCTTCCCGGTGGCGTCCCTCTCCTGCCACACCGCGCGGGTCCGGGAGCCGGCGACAGGGGTGATCCAGTTCGCGGCGTTCAGGACGGCGTGGGTCGCCGTCACCGAGGCCGTGGCGAGGTCCACGAAGGCCAGGTTCTGTCCCCCCGTCCCGTCCGGGCTCACGAAGCCACGGAGCATCAGCGTGCTCGGGTCCGAGTTCTGCTCACCGCGCCACCACCAGGTATCCGGCAGGCCGGTCACCTTCCGTTCCACGTCCTGGCCCCGGTCGTCCTTGTCGATCAGGTGGACCTCCCATTTCCCGTCCACCTGTCGTTCCACGACGAGCGTGGTCCCCCGGTACGCGACGGAGACGATGTCACCGGTCTCGCCGTGCGCGGCGAGGTCGTACGAGACCAGCTCCTCGCCCGTCGCCATGTCGAGGAACGTGCGGGTCGTGCCGTCGATGCGGACGACGGTGTCCGTGCCCGGGTCCGCCTCGTACTTCCCGCCCGGCAGCCGGGTCCGGACCCCGTCCGCGTACCGCGTCCACGTGTAGACCTCGGTCTCGCCCTCCTTGTGGCGGGTGAGGTAGCCGGTGGGTCCGCCGGAAAGGGCGACCGTGCCGGGCGGCACGGAGATCGCGTCCCGTGGGGCGTCGGAGGCGGCGGGCGCCGCCGCGGGGGGCATGGCGAACGCCGGGACGGCCGGGCCGCCGCCGGTCACCGCGAGGGTGACGGCGACAGCGACGGCGAAGCGGCGGGTGGTGCCGTACTGCTGCTTCACGAGGTTCCTAGAGAGAGGTTGGGATCAGAAGATGGCGGGACGGACGCCGTACGCGTACGGGGCGCCGGTGCTGAGAGCCGTGCCGGTGCGGAAGGGGGCCTTCCAGTCGCCGGTGCCCTTGTAGACGGTGAGGAGGGCATAGTCTTCGGTGCCGCTCTCGGCGATCAGGTCGGCACGCCCGTCCCGGTCGACGTCACCGATGTTGACGATCCGGTCGTAGGCACCCCAGTCGCCGCCGACCCGCGTCCGGGGCGCGAACGTACCGTCGCCCTTGCCGAGGTACAGCCACAGGACACCGTCGCGGTCACGGGCGAGGAGGTCGCCCACTGCCGCGCCGCCGAGGTTTCCGGGGCCGGTGAGGAGGTCGTACGTGTTCCAGCCGCCGCCGATCCGGACCGGCGCGGCGAAGGAGCGGCCCTTGCCGGAGTAGAGCCACAGGACACCGGACCTGTCGCGGGCGACGACGTCCGCGTACGGGGTCGCGTCGATGTTCCCGGTGGACAGCAGCCGGTCGTACACGTTCCAGCCGCCGCCGCGCTCGGTCCGCTCCCACTCCCCCGTCGGCTTCGCCACGAACTGCCGGACGTCGTACGAGGAGAGGTGGCCCGTCACGTCGCGCACGAGCAGCGTGGGGGTGCCGGTGTCGGAGTAGTCGTGCGGTGCGCTGCCACTGGCGACCGTCAGCGTGCCGGTCCGCTCGACCCGACCGCCGAAGCCATTGAGGGGCGAGACGACCAACTTCCACGTGTATGCGCCGTTGTGGGCGGCGGTCCCGTTGGAGAAGGTCCCGTCCCAGGAGAAGACGGCCTCGGTGTCCGCCCCCAGGAGCCTCTGGCTGCCGCCGGCCCAGGTCTTGCCCGTCGCCTTGTGGGTCAGCTGGAGACTCACCACCACATCGCCCCGGCCGAGCCGCCACCGGAGCACCGCCTTCGACCCGGCCGTGGCGAAGCCGGCCGTGGCGGGCACCTGCTGGTCCGCGACGGTGACCGGCGTCCTGGCACCTTCGGTCGCGAGGAGGGTGGGGGCGGGCCGGCCGTCCGCGCCGAGACCGATCCGGTACACGCCGGCGCCGCGCTCCGCCGTCGTGCCCTGCGCCAGCAGACCGTCGCCCGCCCCGGACAGTTCCCCTGCCTTGCCGAGGAGACCGGTGACGGTCGTGCCGTCCTTGAGGGAGACGGCCGAGAGGTCCCTCCTGGAGCCTTCGTACACGGCCCAGTCCCCCAGCAGGGAGACCGGCGCATAGTCGCCGTTGACCCGGAAGGTCGTGTGCCGCGTCGACTCCGTCGTGCCGCGGCGGGCCGTCACCAGGGTGACGTTGCCCTCGGAGTCCGCCACGGACCAGGCCAGGTGGGTGGCCGAGACCGCGATACCGGAGTTGGGGTAGAAGCCGGGCACGGCCCGGTCCTCGACGACCTGCGCGCCCGCAAGGTCCACGACGGCCAGACGCCGCCCCTTGGTGCCGCCGACCGTGCCCTCGTACCGGACGACGAGGACGCCGGCGGGGGACGTCTCGACCCTCAGGATGTCTGCGTCGGCAGGCAGGCCCCGCACCTGGCGGTGCACGACCGTGCCGGCGGGCTTGGAGACAAGGTGCAGGCTGTCGCGCATGGACCCGCCCCACCGGACGAGCGCGAGCGTGTCCCCCGCCAGCTGCCAGAGATCCGCGCTCGGGCCTACGGAGCTGGTGTCGATGTCGACGGGCGCGCCGCCCGCCATGTCCAGGATCCGGTACGCGGTCCTGCCCGTCTGCACGGCGACGCGATCGCTGCCGGAGTCCGCAAGGGGACTGCCGCCCTGGTCGCGGGGCCAGGTCAGGGGAGTCGCGGCCCCGTCCGCGGACCGGCGCCACCGGAACGTGAGGTCCGTACCGTCGGCGGTCAGGGCGGCGGTCACGAAGCCGTTCGCTCCCGAGCTGTACAGCATCTCGTCGACGCCGAGGGCGAAGAGTTCCGCCCCCTGCTCCGACGCGGCTGCGGTCACCGCCCGCGGCTCGGCGAGCGCGGTCGCGGTCGTCGCCGCCGTGCCGGCCGTCACCGCAAGAGCGAACGTGACGGCGCCGGCGAGGCGCCGGCCGGCAGGGCTGAGGTGTTCAAGGGGATTCCTTCCGAAATCTATGATCGAGGCATCTGTGCGCCCCGACCACATGACTTCCGAAGGCCGTTCATGGTTGTACGGCCGCTCCCCGACCGGAACCTAGTCCGTCAAGTCGGATTCGGCTCACAACTGGTCTCCCCTGCTGGGTGTTTCCGGAGGATGGGTCCCGCCGCCGTCCTTGATGTCCGCTTCGCAGGTTCGTCCGTCGTAGGACTGGTCATTGGGGATGAACAGCACTCCGGCAACCTGCTCAGGGTGCTCGACGGCGAGCCAGTCGTCGCCCGAGAGGGGACCATCCGGTCCGAACGCCTGGGACGAATAGACCGTCTGACACCCCAATGCCTTGCGCTCCTTGTCGACCGCGCAGGCGTCCACCGCGGGGCCGGATCTCTCGTCAGCGGCGACGAAGCGGTAGCGGAAGTGGACCCGGTCGCCTTCGGACGGCACTTGCGGGTGGGGCTCCAGGCGCCAGTCGACGACCTCGGCGGTGACGCCGAGAAGCTGCCCGTACGAGTTCTCGACCTGCACTCTGACACCCGCCTCACCGCGCTCCGCCGTCGAGTCGGTGCACAAGAGGGAAGAGCAGCCGGACAGGGCGAGCGTCACCAGAGCCAACGAGGCACCGGCAAGTACCCGTGCGGGGAACACTGAAACGACCTCCGGTCGGGATGGGCGGAGCAGTGTATCCCGGGGCAGGAATCGGCGGAGAGGGGGATCGGCCGTCCCCGCAGGTTCCGGGGGCGGCTACGTTTGGTTCGACGCCTCCTTGGCCTGCCGCGCGATGCTCTCCAGCACGGTCTTCGGCTCGGTGGACGGGGCGACGGCCTTGCCGATGTTCAGCTTGATGGTGTTGCTGACCTGGAGCCAGGAAGGGTCGTTGACCGGGTAGAGCTCGGCAGTGCGCAGTGCGCTCAGGAACTGCTCGGCACTGGGGTCGGCCGCCGCGTCCTGGGATGCCTGGTTGGCGGTCACCGTGGACGGCAGCAGCTTGTAGCGGTCGGCGAACTCGATGAGGTTCTTGTCCTCGTAGACGAAGTTCAGGAACGAGCCCACCAGTTCGCGATTGCCCTCGCGCTTGAAGGCCATCATCCAGTCGGCGACGCCCGCCACCGGCGGGGTCTTCCCCTCGTCGAGCGTGTCCGACACCGGCATGCGCAGCGTGCCGACCTTCATGCCCTTCGCTCTCGCCTTGTGCAGCAGCGAGGGATAGCCGTTGACCATGCCGACGTCGCCGCGCAGGAAGGCGGCGAAGGCGTCCTGTCGGTTGAGCTGGGCCGGCGGGACCGGTCCGGTCAGGGCAGGTGCGACCAGGTTGTCCTTGATCCAGCGGAACGTCTGCGTGTTCCGCTCGGACGCGAGGTCGTAGTGGCCGCTGCTGTCGGTATAGCCGCCGCCGTTGCTCAGTTCCCAGATCAGCGCTTCCGCGTGCGCCTCCTCGGGGCCGAGCGGCAGCGCGTACGGGTAAAGCACGCCCTCGTTCTTCAGCGCCTCGGCTGCGTCCTTCAGGTCCGACCAGGTCTTCGGCGGCTCCGCTCCGGACTTGTCGAACAGCTCCTGGTTGTAGAAGAGCAGCCGGCTGCTGGCCACGAAAGGCAGACCGTAGAGACTGTGGCGGATCGAGCCCGCCTCCGCGAGCGGCGGCAGGAAGTTCGACTCCGTTCTGATCGACATCACCTCGCTGGCGGCGTAAAGCCGGTCTTGCGCGGCGAAGTCGGAGTACGCACCCATCAGAGCCACGTCGGGGGCGTTGTCCTCCGCGACCATGCGCGTCACCTCGCGGTCGACGTCCGCCCACGGGTAGATCGTCACCTCGACCGTTTTGCCCGGGTTGGCGGCGCTGAAGGCGACGGACAGCTTGTCCCAGTACGCCTTGGAACTGGTCGCGGGGCTGTCGCCGTACTCGGGGACCACCAGCCGCAGCGTCGTCCCGTCACTCCCGGAGTCGCTGCAGGCCGTGACGAGGGAACCCAATAGCCCGAATGCGGCCAGCGAGGCGGTCATGCCGAAGAGTCTTCGTCGCACGGATCTTTTCCTCTGGATCTTTTTTGGACAGTGCGTCCGGAATTCTCTCCTGACCGGGTGCGTATTTCGCGCCCTGGCGAACAGTTGTGGCCATAGCTCCAACCAGGGCCTTTCCCTGTGGTGTTTTCCGCTACATCGATACCGAGATTGATGCGCGTAGATTCCTCCGTGGTGTCCAAAGCGGCGCCGAAGCGGAGCATGGACGAAATGGAGAGGTACGCGAATCGCCGGCGCATCCTGTCGTCCGTGCGGCCACTCGTCCCGCCCGGCCCCGAAGCGTCGCGCGCCTAAGATCACCGGGGCGGGAGACGGCGGACAAGACATGGGAGAGGCGGCGGACATGGCGGACGAGCGCGTGTACCTGGTGACCGGGGGCGGAACGGGGATCGGGGCCGCGACCGCGCAGTCACTGGCCCGGGCGGGACACAAGGTGGCGGTGTCCGGGCGACGCCCCGAGCCCCTGCGGCTGGTCGCCGAGGAGACCGGGGCGCTGCCCGTACCGTCGGACATCGGGGACCCCGCCGCGGTGGCCGCGCTCGTCGAGACGGTGGTCGGCACGTACGGGCGGCTCGACGGTCTGGTGCTCAACGCCGGCATCGGGCGGGGCGGCGGGGTGGGCGAGGTGACCCTGGAGGACTGGGACGAGGTCATGCGGACCAACCTCACCGGTCCCTTCCTGCTGCTGCGCGCCGCACTCCCGCACCTGCTCGACGCCCGCGGCGCGGTGGTCGCGGTGGCCTCGGTGTCCGCCCTGCGCAACGGCGTCGGGAACGCCGCCTACGCCACCTCCAAAGCGGCGTTGCTCCAGTTGTGCCGCTCACTCGCGGTCGACTACGGCGGCGCGGGGCTGCGCGCCAACACCGTGTGCCCGAGCTGGGTGCGCACCGACATGGCCGACCGCCGAATGAACCGGTTCGCCGAGGAGGCGGGCCTGGGCGGGAACGGTCTGGAAGCGGCGTACGAGGAGGTGACCCGGGTCCTGCCCGCCGGGCGGCCCGGTGAGCCGGAAGAGGTCGCGGAGGCCATCGCCTGGCTGCTGTCGCCCGCCGCCTCGTTCGTGAACGGCGCTGTGCTCACCGTCGACGGCGGCGCGACCGCGCTCGACCCGGGCACCCTCGGCTTCGACTTCCGGATGGAGCCGCGCGCCCCGCGGGCCTGACCGACAGTCACGACCGAGGTGTCCGGTCACGCTCAGCCGACCGGCCACCCCGCCCACGGCCATGACACCCCTGCGGCCCCCTGGACTTGGACCTGCCGCGCGGGGTGGGGCGGACCCCACCCCGCGTCAGGGCGTCGTCGGTGCCGTCCTCACCGGCGACGCCGTGTGGCGCAAACGGCCGGCCGCCGCCCTCGCCCGGCTGCTCCTGGCCGACGTCAGCGCGACCCGGTTGCGGCCCGCGTGACGTACGCGTCGATGTGGGTCTGGGTGAGGGTGTTGCCGTGCGCGTCCGTCAGCGCCGCGCGCAGCGACACCGCCTTGCCGGGCGCCGGCGTCGTCACCGTGATCCGTCCGCCGGTCACCGCCGCTTGCTTCCAGGTGGCGCCTCGGTCCGTCGAAACGGACACGGTCAGCGACCGCACGCCCGACTGCCGGGCCGCGCCCTCCACCGTCACCGCCACCCGGCTCGTGGTGTGCGCCGGGGCGGTGCCGTCGAGCGCGAGGTCGGGGCCGAAGCGTACGGCGCTCAGCGGGAGGTCGGTGGCGGTGGTCGTCGCGGCGGAGGTGAACGTCCACGCCGCTGTGACGCTCCCGCGCGGCCGCGTCGCGCTCGCCGTCAGCCGGTAGGCGGCCCGCCCCGCCGGCACCGTGAACGAGGCGTGCCCCGGCTTCTCGCCGCGGCGGGTCGCGACCAGCGTGCCGTTGCGGTGCAGCGTGACGGTCGACGCGGTGAACAGGGGTGAGGACGGCGTGTGGCCGTCGCCGTCGGCGAGCAGGGGCACCGTCAGGTCCAGGGTGTCGCCGTTGCGCTGCGCGACGGGCCGGGCGCCGGGTGAGGAGTCCAGGGCCGGGCCGAAGACCGGGGTGTCGAAGGTGCGCACCGTGGTGGAGCCGGGCGTGAACGAGCGCCCGAGGACGAAGTAGTTGTTGGCGGGCCCCTCCGATTCGGGCTGCGCGCCGTACACGAGGTCCCAGTTGCCGCGCTCGGGCGTGAGGAGGAACGTCCCGGTGCCCCCCGACGGCACGGGCAGCCCCAGCGCCGGGGAGGCGCCTTCCGACGGTGAGAACTCGACGAGGGCCGTTCCCCCGCCGGACGCGGGCACCCCCGCGCGCACCACGAGCGTGGCCAGGTCGCCGGGCGCCGGGTGCCGGACCAGACCGGTCAGCGCCCGCTCGCCCTGGAAGGTGTAGCCGAGGGCGCAGACGCCGCCCGGCCGGCTCCAGTACGAGTCCACCCAGGTCCGCACGGCCCCGCGCTCGGTGTCCGGCCCCAGGTGCGCCACACGCAGGTCCAGCGACCTCGTCATCAGGTTCACGAACCCGGTGACCCCCTCGTACGTGACCTTGGCGAACGCCCCGGCCTGCTCGAACGTGGCGTCGGCGACCGGCGGCCGGATGTCCACGGGGCGCGCGACCCGCGCGTCGAGCACGAGGGTCATGTCGCGGTCGACGTCCAGCCGGGGCTGCACGAGCCAGTCGTTCCCCCAGTTCTCCTCCCCCACCGGCCTGGTGGAGATGGTGGAGTCGAGCAGGTAACGCCCGGCGGGCACCTGGACGGTGACGGTGCTGGGCGATTCCTTCAGCTCCCGACCGCTGCCGGCGTCGGGCCCGGACAGCGCGGTCAGCAGGGTGCGGTAGCCGGTGGTCGGCGCGCCGTCGCGGCCCAGGTGGACGAGGGTCAGCGTGTACGTGCCGGAGGCGCCGGGCGTCCGCCGCCCGGCGGGCGCGGCTTGGGCCATGGCAGCCGGGAGGCAGACCGCGGCGGTGCCCGCGGCCGTCGCGACGCCGAGCCCGCGCAGTACGGACCGGCGCGTCGCCGTGCGGGCGGGGGCGGACGGGACGGACGAGGGAGAGTGCTTCGAGTTGTCGTTCATGATCTGCACTGGACCGGCCCGCCTCCGGGTTCCCGTGAGCCGCGTCACATCACCCTCGTGACGTCGGCTGCTCGTTCAGTGCCGCGGGAACGCCGTTGCCGTCGGGGCCGGCCCGAGCGTCGTCGTGCCGGGGAGCGACCGATGGCCCAGCCCCGTGCGGTACGCGTCCAGCGCGGCCTCGGTGCGGCCGCCGCGGCGCAGGAGGTCGCCCAGCAGTCGGCACAGATCGGCGAGGTCGCCGCTCGCGCCGCTGCGCTCCAGCAGCCCCAGCGCCTTGACGTAGTGCTCCTCGGCGGTCTCGCTGTCCCCCCGCTCCTCGGCGATGAGCCCGAGCAGCCGGTGTGCACCCCCCGCGTGCACCGCGCCGTGCCGGTCACCCAGCTCAAGAAAGGCGGAGAGCAGATCCGACGCCTCGCCGTGCCGTCCGAGCCGCCGGAGGACATCGGCCAGCTCGACCTCCACCTGCGCGGTGAACAGCGCCGCACGTCTGGCGTTCAGCATGTCCCGGGCGGCACGCAACTCCTTTTCAGCTGCTGCCAGTTCGCCGTTCTGAGCCTGGACGTAGCCGCGCATCCAGTGACAGTGCGCGAGATCGGTGCCCAGGCTCAGCTGCTGGTAGATCGCCTGCGCCTTGGCCAGTGAGGCATCGGCGTCGGCCGTGCGCCCCTCGGCGAGGAAGGTGCGAGCCACCTGCCGGTGCATGCCCGCCACCAGCGCCGGATCGCCGACCTGCGGAGCCAGCGCCAGGGCGAGCTCGGCGGCGTGCGCGGCACGGGCGTGCGCACCCATGTCGATGTACGGGCCGATCACGGCGGCGTACAGGATGACCAGCGCCTCGGGGTCGGCCAGGCCGCTCGCACCGAGCTCGTCGATGGTGGATTCGAGGAGGTAGCAGGCGTAGCGCAGCTCCCCGGCCAGGAGGTGTGCGACGGCACGGCCCCGGATCGCGCGTGCGCGGCGGGGCAGCGGCTCCTCGGCGAGGAGCCGCTCGGCGGCCTGGAAGTGGTGGCCCGCGTCGACCAGTTCGCCGGTCTCCAGGGCACAGTCGCCGAGCCCGAGCAGCGCTTCGGCCTGCTCGGGAACGAGTCCGAGGTGCTCCGCGTCGGCGAGGAGCCGGCGGTAGCGCAGGGCGGCCTCGTCCGCCGTCCCGGTGGCCAGCTGCTGGTGAGCGTCGGTGAGGGCGAGCCGCAGCTCGGTGGCGAGGTGCGCGGGGCGGCCGGTGGCCAGTTCCTCGTAGGACGTACCGAGCTGCTCCGCAAGGAAGCGCAGTGCGGTCTCCGAGGGCCTGACCTTGCCCGACTCCAGCGTCGAGACGTACGCGGGGGTGTACGAAGGCTCGGCCAACTGTCGCTGTGTCAGCCCGCGTTGCGTGCGAAGCCGCTGTACTCGGTGGCCGATCGCGGCCGGCTCGTCCATGCGGACCCCCTGGTTCGTGAATTCCCCAGTATCCAGAAGCGGCAGGCATTGCGCACCCCTCGCCTTCCCCCTATGTTAAGCGACTTGTTCAGCACATTTACTAACTGACTTAACTCGCCTGACAAGGAGCTGACTTCATGCGTTCAGCACGACGCGGAGCCATGGCCGCCGGAGTGGCCGTCGCCCTCGCGGCCGTTCTCGCCGCCGCACCCGGCAGCGCCGCCGCGGACCCGACGGCACCCCCCACGGCCGGAGTCGAGGTCGAGATACCCGGGCCGGAACACGGGACGCTCGCCGGATCCGGCCACACGCAGGTGCCGTCGGAGGGCCGGAACCAGCCGGCCTCCCGCCTGTCGGTGACCGAGGTGGTCGCCGACGGCGAGGTCGCCAAGATGGTCGACAACGGCCCCACCGGCGACCGGCTCGACATCGTCGTCGTGGGAGACGGCTACACCGTCGCCGAGCTGCCCCGCTTCCACGCCGACGCCCAGCAGAAATGGGCCGAGCTGACGGCCGTCGAGCCGTACACCACCTACCGCAACCTCTTCAACGTCTGGACGGTCGACGCCGTCTCGAACCAGTCCGGCGTCTCCGGCGACCCCTCCGCCGACACCCTCCGGGACACGGCCCTCGGCTCGTACTTCTGGTGCGACGGCATCGAGCGGCTGCTCTGCATCGACCAGGACAAGGTCGACGGTTACGTGGCGAAGGCCCCCGAGGCCGACCTGGTGCTCGTCCTCGCCAACAGCACCAAGTACGGCGGCGCGGGCTACAACGAGCGCAGCGAGACCCTCGGCTACGAGGGCATTTCCACGGCCTCGGCGGGCAACGAGAAGTCCGGCCAGGTCGCGATCCACGAGACCGGCCATTCCCTGGGCAAGCTCGCCGACGAGTACTTCTACGCCGACTACCCCGGCTACGAGCGGTACGAGGGCCCCGAGCCTGCCGACTCCAACATCACCACCTTCACCTCCGACGAGCTGGCCGACCAGGGCGCCAAGTGGCACCGCTGGCTCGGTGAGCAGTCGCCCGACGGCGGCACCGTCGGCGCGTACGAGGGCGGCGGCTACTACGTCGCCGGGCTGCGGCGCCCCACCGAGAACTCCCTGATGCGCACCCTCGGCAAGCCCTTCAACCTGCCCGGAGCGGAGGCGATGATCGCCGGCTTCTACCGCGAGGCGCGCATCGCCTCCCCCGTCACGGCCACCGATCGCACACTCCGCAGGGGCGACACCGCCAAAGCCCTCGTACCCCGGCTCACGGGGGCGGACGGGCGTCAGCTCACGATCCGCTGGTATCTGGACGGGCGGGAGTTGAAGTCCCTCGCGGGCCGCACCGACGTACGCGTGTCCGACCTGACCCTGCGGCTGCTCGACCTTCGGACGCACAAGCTGTCCCTCACCGCCGAGGACCGTTCGCCCTCGGTGCGGGACCGCGCCGTCGCCCGGACGATGAGGTCCACGGTCAGCTGGACGGTCCGGTTCTGACGGACGGCTCCGGTGGTGGGCGTCGACAGCAGCGGCCGAAAGCGTCTCAGCCGGCCGGCGCCGACGTCCACACCGTGCCCCGTGCCTCGTACTCCAGCATGTTCTCCAGGCTGTTGGCCGTGTCCGGGCCGAGCTCGCGGCGGGTGAGCCAGAGGGCGAGTTCGAGGCCGGAGGTGACACCGCCGGCGGTGACGAGGTCGCCGTCGTCGACGACGCGGGCGTTCTTCAGCAGACCGCCCTGCTGTTGGAGGTCGGGCCTGGCCTTGTGGTGGGTGGTGCACGGGCGGCCCTTGGTGAGGCCGGCGGCGGAGAGGAGCATGACGCCGGTGCAGAGGGCGGCGATCGTGAGACCGGGGCGGGGGGCTGCCGCGAGGGCGCGGGGCAGGGTGCCGCGGTCGAGTTCGGCCCAGACCCCGGGGCTGTCGCGGCGGGCGTAGCCGCCGCCCGGGACGACGAGCAGGTCCGCTTCGTCGGGGGCCCAGGGATGGAGGCCGCGGACAGTCGTGCCGTAGGCGGCGGTGACCGATCGGGCGCGGGTGGCCGAGACGTAGCGGACCTCGACCGGGCGCGGGGTGAAGAAGCCGGACGCGGAGAAGACCTCGTACGGGGCGGCGAAGTCGAGTTCCTCGACGCCGTCGAACATCACGACGTGGACGCGCAGCGGTCCGTCGGGTCCGGTCGGCTCGGCGGCGGACGCGGGGACGGCGGTGGTGCCCGCGAGGGCGCCCGTGGCGCCGAGGGCGGTGGTGGCGCAGAGTAACTGCCTGCGGTTCATGCGGTGCTCCTGTTCTCGGGGTGGCGACCGGAGAGGACGTCGGCCCGCGCAGGTCCGGAGTTCCCGCCACGGCGCGGGAACTCGACGCCTCCCCCGTACGACTCCTTCACCGCACCAGCACGGCAGCGGCGAAAGGCAGAGGATGGGCGGACTGGACATACGCATGCGCGGAGTCGCCTGCCGGCACGGCCGCAACGAAGCCGTGGCGGGGGTGGATCTGGAGATCGCCGCCGGCGAGCGGATCGCGCTGACCGGGACGAACGGGTCCGGGAAGACGACGCTGCTGCGCGCGGTCCTGGGGCTGCACCGGCAGGTGAGCGGCACCATCGAGGTCGGCGGGCGCGGAGCGCGCTCGGCCGCCGAGTGGGCGTGGCGGCGCCGGTCCTGTGCCTGGATTCCGCAGAAGCCCGCTGCCGGACGGTTCCCGCTGCGCGGGGACGAGCTCCTGGCGAGCGGTGGGGCGCCGGCCGAGGCCGCTGAGGCCGCGGAACGGCTCGGGGTCGGTGCCCTGGCCGCAAGGCCCGTGGACACCTTGTCCGGTGGGCAGTTGCAGCGGATGTATCTGGCTCGGGCGATCGGTTGTGTCGCGGCGGGCGCACAGGTGCTCCTCGCCGACGAGCCGACCGCCGCCCTCGACTTCGAGGGGCAGGAGGAGGCGGCCGACGTGCTCACCGCGTTACCGGTCACGCTCGTGGTCGTGACCCACGACCGGGCGCTGGCGGAGCGGTGCGACCGGGTCCTGGAGATGGCCGCCGGGCGACTGCGGGAGGTGCGGTGAACGCGCTCGCGGCCGCCGATCTCGGCGCCATGCTCCAGCTCGTGCCCGTGCAGCGGGCAGGGGCGGCCCTGCTCCTGGCGGCCGTCGGGCTGCCGGTGATCGGAGTGGTGATCGTCGGGCTCGACATCATGCCGGTGCGGTTCGCGATGATGCACGTGGCACTGCTGGGCATCGCCATCGGCCTTCTGACCGGGCTCGATCCGATGTCGTGTGCCCTCGTGGCCTGTGCCCTGTCGGGTGCGGGCGTCGCCCCGCTGGCTCGGACACCGGCCGGCCTGTCGGGGGCGATGGGCCTGCTGATGAGCCTCGCCATCGCCGCCGCGCTGCTCCTCCTCGCCGTCTCCGGCGTCAACGCCTCGGGCGCCTTCGCCCTCCTCTGGGGTTCGATCCTCTCGGTCGGCACCGCCGACCTCGTGGTGCTCGGCGCGCTCGCCGTGACCGTGCCGACGCTGTTCTGGTGGCGGCGCCGTGACGTCGCGCTGCTGCTGTACGACCGCGAGCTCGCCCAGTGCTCGGGCGTACCCGTCCGCTTCCTCACCACCGCGCTTCTCGTACTCGTCGCCGTCTCGGTCGCCGGGGCCATCAAGCTCACCGGCGCACTCCTCGTCGACGCCCTGACCCTGCTGCCGGCACTGGCCGCCCGCCGCCTCGGCCGCTCCCTGTGGTCGATCACCCTGTGGACGGTCGGCATCGGCGTCGCCGTCAACGCGACGGGTTTCCTCCTGGCCCTGTGGCTGGACTGGCCTCCGGGCCCGGTCCTCGTCCTGACGGCGGGGACCGTGGTCCTCGCCGCTCATCTCATCCCTGAACGGAGAACCAGCTCATGGCGCGCACCCGCGTCCGTCACGCCCGCATCGCTTCCCTCGTCGCACTGAGCGCGGCCCTGCCGCTGCTCACCGGGTGCGGCGGCGAGGACGCCGCCTCCTCCGGTACGACCGACGGCAAGAACCACAAGCCGGTGGTGGTCGTGACGACCACCTGGGAGGGTGCCTTCGCCAAGGCCGCCGGGGCGGAGGACATCACGGTGATCGTGCCGCAGTCGGTGCACCACGCCCCCGACTACGACCCGAAGCCGTCGGACCTGGCCGCCGTCGCGAAGGCCGACTTCGTGCTCTACGCGCCGTTCGAGCCCTACGCCGCGAAGATCAAGGAGGCGGCCGGTTCGAAGGCGAAGCTGGTCGAGGTGAGCCTCGACAACGACCCGGCGAAGGCCGGCGCCGAGGTCGTGCGCCTGGGTGGCCTGTTCGGTACGAAGGACACCGCCGCGCAGTGGAAGACCCGGCTCGACGGCGAGGTCACGAAGCTCAACGGAGAGCTCGAGGCCGCCTGGCCGGGCGGGAAGAGCCCCGCTGTCGTCACCCAGATGTTCACCGGCTGGGCGGCCGGACTCGCGGGCGCCACGACGGTCGGCACGTACGGCCCCGAGCCGGTCACGCCCGCCCAGCTCGCCTCGCTCTCGGCGAAGAAGCCCGCGTTCGTCCTCGACAACGCGCACATGTCGACGGGCACGGTGCTGCCCGACTCGGGCGCCGAGCAGGTCGCGATCGTCAACTACCCGGGCGAGGACCTGGATCTCCTCGCCGTGTACCGCAACGCGGCAGCCCAGTTGAAGAAGGCCATGGGCTGAGCCCGGGCCACATGCGGGTGGGGAGGGTCGCCGTCGGCGGCCCTCCCCACCTGCATGCCGTCACGCCTCGACGAGGGCGGCTCCCCGCTCGACGATCCGGCGCCGCAGCGCGGCGCGATCGGGCTTTCCGGCGGCGGTGAGCGGCAGTTCGGGCAGCACGAGCAGGTGCTCGGGGTGCTTGTGCCGGTCGAGTCCGCCCTCCTCCAGGTACGCCCCGAGCTCCGTCAGCGTCGGGACCTCGGAGCCCTTGCCCACCAGGCAGGCGGCGAGCCGCTCCCCCATCAGCGGGTCCGGCACCCCGACGCAGACGGCGTCCCGCACCTGCGGATGGGAGACGAGTTCGCGCTCGACCTCGGCGGGGCTGATGTTGGCGCCGCCGCGTATCACGATGTCCTTCAGCCGCCCGACGACATGCAGGACGCCCTCCCCGTCGAGGAAGCCGAGGTCGCCCGTCCGGACCCAGCCCTCCGGAGTGCGGTAGCGGGCGTCGAGGTCGGGGGAGGCGACGTACCGGAGCGGGGTCATCGGTCCGCGCGAGACGATCTCCCCGATCCGCCCGTCGGGCAGCCGCTCGTGCGTGTCGGGGTCGGCGATGCGGATATCGGCGACCCGGGGATCGGGGCGACCGGCGACGACACCCGAGCGGTCGGTGGGCGGCACGGAATGCCCCAGCCCCGTGTGGCAGTTGACGCCGTCCGCCGACCCGTAGAGGTTGACGACCGGGCAGCCGAACGCCTCGGCCGCCGCCGAAGCGGTGGCTTCGTCGAGGGGCGCGCCGCCCAGGACGAGCGCGGTGGGGGCGGGCAGCGGACCGTCCGTCTTCTCCAGGGCCTCCAGCATCATCCGGATCATGGTGGGCACGCCGAGGATGTGGGTGGGCCCGTGTTCCCTCACGGCGGCGAGCGCGGCCTCGGGCGTGAAGTGGTCGAGGAGGACGAGGGTGCCGCCGTGCCGGGCGAGCGTGACGGCCGTGCCGTTCGACCCGAAGGCGGAGCCGAGCGGGACGAGGAAGAGGCAGCGGGGCGGGGTTCCGTCGGGCATGAGGGAGGCGAGGAAGTTGCCGCGGCCGCCGGCCAGGGCGTTGTGGGAGTACGCCACCATCTTCGGCTCCGCCTCGGAGCCGGAGGAGACGAGGATGCGTGCGGCACTGTCGGGATCGGGTCGGGCAGGCACGAATCCGGTGGGGTCGGTCCTCAGCAGCTGCGCCAGCGGAATCGTTCCGTCAGGGGCGGTGCCGCGTCCTGCGGCGATCACGTGGCGCAGGGCGGGCAGCGCCGGGGCGAGGGCCTGGAGGTCGGTGGCGTGGTTCTGGCCGCGGTGTTCGATCGCGGCGATGACGGCCACCGCCTCCGCGCGGCGCAGGAGGCACTCGGCCTCCCCGGCTCCGCGCCCGACCGGGAAGGGGAGGGCGACGGCGCCCAGTGCGGCGAGGGCGAGATCCGCGATGACGGCGTTGCGGTTGTTGGGGAGCTGGACGGCGACGACGTCCCCGGCGCCGATGCCGACCCCGCGCAGGCCCTCGGCAAGACATCGGACCTTGCGGTCGAGGGCCGTGTAGCAGAGCTTTCCTTTGTCATCGATCACGGCGGTGCGGTGCAGGTCGGCGATCTGTCTCGCCCGGTAGAGGCTGTAGAGGTCGAGGTCGGGGCAGGTGCCGTCCATCACCCAGGAGCGGCGGAGTTCGGCGGGCAGAAGATCGGTCAGGGTGACGGTCACGCGAAGCTCCAGGGGTCGGGAACGGCGGGGGCACCGTGCGCGTCCCGGCTGATCTCGCCGGACAGGCGCGGGTCGTGGTGGAGTGCGGACAGGTCGGTGGTGACGGCGGTGGCCGTCAGGCCGTGGCCGCGCAGCTGGTCCAGGGCGTCCTCGGTGCACATGCCTGAGACGTCGTCCGCCGCGGCGGCTGCCGCGCTGGTGTCGCTGGGCGCGATCCAGCCGTCTGAGGTCCGGAGCGGGTGCCGGAATCCGGCGGGGCGCCGGGGATCGGTGCCGGCAGCGGCCTGTCGCAGGGCGGGGGCGAGGAGGGTGTCGGCCGCTCCGAGCAGCGAGGAGTCGACGCGTACGCCGTGGCCCGTGCGCTCGCGCAGGAGGAGGCCGGCGAGGACGGCCTCGGTGCCGTGCAGGCCGCCCAGGACGTCGAGGAGTGTCATGAGGGACGGTACGGGCGGTTCACCGGCGGGGTGGACGGCCTCCCCGACACCGGTGCGGGCCTGCACCATGAAGTCGGTGCCCATGGGGGCGTCGTCGAGCCGGTCGGCCCAGCCGCCTGTGTAGGCGTAGACGAGGGACGGGTTCACGGCGGTCAGGTGCTCGGCGTCGAGTTCGAGTTCGGCGGCCTTGCCCGGGGCCCAGTTGTGGACGAACACGTCGGCTTCGGCCACGAGTTCGCGCAGGCGCCCGCGGTCACCGGGCGCCTTGATGTCGATCTCCACCGCCTCCTTGCCCCGGTTGAGCGCGAGCCAGCGGGCGGAGATCCCGTCGCAGGCGGGCGGCATGCCCCGGAGCGGATCACCACCCGGCGGCTCGACCCGGATCACGCGGGCCCCGAGCAGGCCCAGCAGATGGGCCGCGAGAGGTGCCTGGATGCGGCGGCCCGCCTCCAGGACGGTCAGGCCGGCCAGCGGCCGGTCCGCTGTGGCGGCCGTGGTGGTCGCCGGGTGGCCCGGACCCAGCGCGCGCAGGGTCCACGGATCGGCTCCGTCGTCCTCGCCGGCCCGTTCGGCGAGCGTACGCAGTCGGCACACCTCGGCTCCCGACAGCGCGGCGGCCTGTCGGATCCGTGCCCAGGTGTGGCGACGGGTCACGTCGTGCAGGTCGACGGGGAAGGGCGCGCAAGCGGTGGCGTACCGGAACTGGAAGGGCCGCCAGCCCGCTCGTATCGCGTCGGCGGGAGCTTCCAGGGCGCGCCAGAACGCCGCCCAGGCACCCGGGTCGAGCGTCTCCGCTTCGAACAGGACGCCGTCGGCGGAGATGAACGGCGGCCCGCCCGGCGCGGGTTCGACGGCTTCCGGCTCGTCGGCTCCGGCCGCGGCGAGGTACTGGGACACGGTGAGCAGCCCGGCTCGGTCGGCCGTCGTCGTGCATACGCGGGCCGGCGAACCGCCCCGGGCCTGTCCGATGAGCCCGGCGAGCAGACCCTGGACGGTGAGCACACCCGTGGCGGTGGCCAGATAGTCGACGCCGAGGCCTCGCGGGCTCCCGTGGCGGCGGCCGTGGACGGCCATCACGCCGGTGACGGCCTGGGCGGTCGCCTCGTCCTCGATCCCGGAGCCGGCCGATCCCCAGGCGGTACGGGCCGTGACGGGCTCGAACCCGCCGCCGCCGATCGTGATGGCCCCCGGGCCGTCGTCCCGGGCCGTCGCCCCGAGCCGCCTCAGATGGTCGGAGACGACGCGGGTCAGGGCCTCGGGGCCACCGATGTCACAACGCAGTGCGTCGAGCGGACGGGCTGTGTCGAGCGGACGGCGGACCGCGGTGTGCGCGGTCGCTGATGACGCCATGGCTCTCCTCTCCTGGCGCGGCGGTGATGGCCGTCGCACGGGGACTTCACGGTCACGGGGAATTCACGGTCACGGGAACTGGGGAGCGGGTACGCCCGACCACTTCCACGGGCAGGCAGTCGGACGCGTGTTCTGTCGAGTTCCCGAGACGGAGGAAAACAGTGACGGACCATGACGTAATGGATCACGGCGCAGCGGATGCCGACCTGCTGCTCAAGAAGGTCTCCGCGTTCGTCCGCGAGCGCGTCTTCCCCGCCGAGCCGGATCTCGATGCCGGTGGTCCGACCGCCCGAGTCCTTCGGGAGCGACTGCGCGGGGAGGCCCGTGAGTCCGGCCTGTGGGCGCTCCCCCTGCCGGCCGAACTGGGGGGCGGTGGGCTGACCTTGAGTGCGTACGCGGCGATCGCCGAGGCCGAAGGTGCCAGTGATCACGGTCCCGTGGCTCTCGGATCGGCGCCTCTGCTCGACGTGACCATGCTGTCCCGTCATGGATCCGCACGGGTGGGCACGGAGTACCTGCCGCGCCTGGTCTCCGGCGATCTCCGTACCTGCTACGCGATGACGGAGCCGGACACGCCCGGGACCGTGCCTTCGCTCACAGCGACCCGGGCCGAGCGACGGTCCGGCGGCGGCTGGCGCGTCACCGGCCGGAAGTGGTTCGTGTCGAACGCGGGCGACGCGGACCTCGTGACCGTGCTCGCCCGCACGAGCGGATCGGCCGGAGACCGCACCGGTCTGTCCCTCCTCCTCGTGCCGACCGAGTCCCCAGGGTTCCGGATCGTGCGCGAGCTGCCGATCCTGGGCGCGACCGGACAGTACGAGATCGAGTTCGACGGTGTCGAGGTCGACGAGGATCACCTCGTCGGCGACACCGGACAGGCCCTGGTCGTCGCGGGCGAGCGTCTCCAACTGGGCCGCACGCTACGAGCGTTGAGGTGGCTCGGCCAGGCCCAGCGGGCCTTCGACCTCCTCTGCGACCGCGCCGCGGCGCGTCAGGGCACGCGGGGACCGCTCGCGAACCACCAGCTCGTCCAACAGCACGTCTTCGAAGCCTTGTTGGCGCTGAGGACGGCACGGCCGCTCGTGTACGAGGCGATGGCGCTGGTGGCGGACGGACGCGACGCCCATGTGGAGGTCGGCCTGGCGAAGACGGCGTCGGCCCGCACGCTCCAGGACGTCGCGGACCGGGCCGTCCAGGTCTTCGGCGCGGCCGGGCTCGGCCCGGACACGCCCCTGCCGGCGCTGTTCCGTACGGGACGTATGGCCCGGATCCTCGACGGTCCTGACGAGCAGCACGTGTCCGCCGTGGCCCGGCGCGTCCTGCGGAGCCGTCAGGGCTCTGCCGTCACACCCGTCTGAGGTCTACGCGGCCGAGGAGGGCGGCCAGGCCGAGGGCCATGAAGAAGTCGCCCCAGACGAGTTCGTGGCGGACGGCCGTTCCGCTGTGCGCGTCGTAGCAGCCGTCGAGGAGCATGCCCGCCGGTCGGGCCCCGCCCGGCCGGGTGAGATGGTCGTGCGCGAGCCGGTGCAGGACGGCCTCCGCACGGGACGCGCACGCTCTCGACCACGCGGTCCCGGGGACGAGCGCAAGCTTCTGGAGGGCGACCGCGGTGATGGCGGCGGCGGAGGTGTCGAGCGGGCTGTCGGCCTGGTGGGCATCCGTCGGCGGGACGAGCGGGCCGACGAGCATCGCGCACTCCGCGAGGAGGAGTTCGGCCGCCCGGGTCAGCCGGTCCGTGCGCCAGGACGGGGCATCCGCGAGCAGCAGGGCGTCCGCGACGGCCAGGAGGAGCCACGCCTCGCCCCGGGTCCAGCCGGGAGCGGGATCGGCTTCGGCCGTCCAGCCGCGCGTCTCGTCCCAGCGCCATGCCGGGCGGGGCCGCCCAGCACCCTCGCGGGGCAGGCACAAGTCCAGGTGGCGGTGCAGGTGAGCGGCGGCCGCCGCCTGCCCCTCGGGCCCGGCGGAGGCCAGCAGGGGTACGAGACCGGGGATGCCGTCCGTACGAGCCCGCAGCCGTGCGCCGCCGAGGGCCGCGCCCCACGGGACGAGCCCCAATTCCGGGTCGAAGGCGCCGGCAGCGGCCTTCGCCGCGCGCTCCCGGAGGGCTTGTGCCGCCGTGTCCCCGGCGGCCAGGGCCGTGCCGTACCAGAGGATCAGGCCGCGGGTCGCGGTGTCCGCTTCGGCCCAGGGGGCGAGCCGGGCGGTGACGGCGGCAGCCGTCGTGCGGTCCTTGTCGCTCCCCGTGTGGCCGGCCCGCAGCCACAGAAGACCCGCCCAGAAACCGCCCGTCCACGATCCGCGCCCTGTGGTCGTCCAGCGACCGTCGGCCGGCTCGGCGTACAAGGGAAAGCGGCCACCCACCTGCTCCGCGGTCTCCCCCACGCGGCCAAGCACGAGGCCGAATGCTTCGTCGGCCCAGCCCATGGCGGTCATCGCGGACCGTCCGCACGCGTCCGGCGGTCCCGTACCGCCCAGGCGAGCGCAACGACACCCGCGACGGCGAACTCCCCCGCGACAAGGACCCAGCCCTCCCCGTATCGCCCGCGCTCCGCCAGGAGCCCGAACAGGGGCGGGCCCACGGCGAATCCGGCGAAGAAGCCGGCGGCGACCAGAGCGGAGTCCTGGCCGGCGCGGCCCGGGGCGGAGCGCTGCATCACCAGGACCATCGAGACGGCGTTGCCGGACACGGCGAACACCCCGACCGCCACGGCCGCCACCCAGACCAGCGGGTCGACGCGGACGGCGGCGGCCAGAAGCACAGCCGCGCCCACCGCTCCTCCCGCGAGGAGGCCTGGCAGCCACGGGGCCCGGCCGGGCGTGGCGGCCCGGGACCAGCCGACGCGGCCGGCGATCCCGGCGACACCGAGGACGGCGACCAGCGCACCCGCCACCGTGGGCCCCATGCCGAGGTGTCGGGAGCCGAACAGGGCGAGGTAGGTGTTGACGGAGGCGATGCCCGCGCCGAGGAAGAGCGAGAAGGCGGCGAGCCACGCCACGGGGCCACCGGGGCTGGAGGATGTCGGACCGCTCACGGCCCCCTTGGGCGGCGGTGACGCGTCGGCCGGCAGCGCGCGCCAGGCCCACAGGGCCGCGAGGAGCGCCGCGCCGGCGGCCACCCAGACCGCGCCCCGCCAGCCGATCGCGCTCGCGGCCACGGCGAGGGGCAGCCCGGCCACGAAGGCCCCCAGCTGGACGCCGGACTGCTTGGTGCCGGTGACCGTGCCCCTCCTCGACGCCGGTACGGACGCCAGAATCGCCTTGTTCGTCGCCGGGTTGGCAAGCGCCTGGGGCAGGCCGCCCAGCGCGACGGCCACGAGCAGCAGGCCGGAGCCGGGCGCGGCACCGATGAGGCCCAGTGCCACCGCCGAGAGGGCCAGCAGGGTCACGAGGGCCCGGCGGGGGCCGATGCGGTCGACGATCCGGCCGCCTACGGGCGAGAGGACGGCTGCCGTACCGAAGCCCACCGTGGTGGTCAGGCCCAGCACGGTCTCCGAGACACCGAGTCGGTCGACGAGACGGGGGCCCAGCGCTCCGAGGAGGAAGAGCTGCATCATCGAGAAGGCCATGGCCGTCGTCAGGAGCACGGTCAGCCCGCGGGCCTGCCCCTTTCCGGTGTCGGCAGACGCCTCCGCCGCCGTACCTGCGGTCCTCACCGCGTATCCCCTCCCCTGTTCGGCGATCGAACCGAACGCCATAGCCTTCGCCTTCGCCTTCGCCTGAGAGGAGTCGTCGCGACTGTGCCGGAAGTTCCCGAGGTGCTCTTGTGGGACCCGTCACAGTCGCGTACTCATGTCCCGACAGGTCGAGGGGGCGGCCCCGGCAAGGCCGTACCGGCTCACACCCCCCGGGGAGGGGTGCAAGGATGGGCGCGCCATGACACCAGGCCGATGTTCGCGAGGAGTGCGGGCCGCGACGTTCGCGGCCGTCTGCGTGCTGTTCGCTGCCACCGGCCACATCCTGATGTCGGGGCAGGGCGTGCCCGCCTGGACGCTCTCCCTTGCCTTCGCCGCCACCGTGGCGGCCACCTGGGTCCTCGCGAGCCGTGAGCGCGGCCTCCTCGCCGTCACCGCAGCGAGCGTGGTCGTGCAGAGCGCGCTCCACACGGCCTTCTCGTGGTCCCAGCCGACGGCGCCGCAGACGTTGCCGACATCGATGCCGATGGACGACATGCATGCGACACACGCGCACATGTCGCACGCCGCCATGGGCCACGGGGACCTGGCCTCGCCCGTCGGCATGATCTCCGACGCGCCGGTCGGGCACGACATGACGGAGATGCCGTCGTCGTTGGGCATGATCTCGGCCCACCTCTTGGCCGCTCTCCTCAGCGGACTGTGGATGGCCTACGGCGAACGGGCGGCGTTCCGGCTCCTTCGTGCCGCGTCCCTGCGGCTCTTCCGCCCCCTGATTCCGCTGCTCGCGTCCGTCGCCCCGGTCGAACGAGACCTCCCTCGCTTCCGGCCGGTGCGGGCCGGTGACGAACGCGCCCCAAGGCAGCTCCTGCTCGCCCATTCGCACATCTCCCGAGGTCCTCCCCAGGCACTCGCTGTCCGCTGACAGCCGGCTCCCCGAGCTCGACGGCTCCGTTCCGTCCCTCGGGCTTCGGTCATGCCGCTTCCGCTCGGTCGCGGCCGGCCGTACCAGTCACCGGCACGGCGCTGCCCTCATCCGCGCCCGACCGGATTCCCTTTGCCTCGTAAGGACTTGTGGCGATGACTCCTGCCCACGACACCCTCCCTCGGCATGCGCCGAGAACCTCCCGCTCCGCGCACACTCCGGACGCCGACACCGATGCGGCGACGACACGGCTCGCGCTGGCCGCCCGGGACGGCGACCCGGCCAAGGCCGACCTCTTCGTACGCGCCCTGCACCGCGACGTCTGGCGGTACGTCGCCTACCTCAGCGCCGACCGCCAGGCGGCCGACGACCTCACCCAGGAGGTCTTCCTGCGCGCGCTGGCCGCACTGCCCCGATTCCAGGGGCGTTCCTCGGCCCGTACCTGGCTGCTGTCGATAGCCCGCCGTACGGTGGTCGACAGCCTGCGGCACGCGGCCGCACGCCCGCGCCTGTCCGACCGCGACGACTGGCAGGCGGAGGCCGAGCACACCCAGTCCCAGGGGCTTCCCGGCTTCGAGGACGGCGTCGCGCTCGCCGAGCTCCTGGCCGCCATCCCGGCCGAGCGGAAGGACGCCTTCGTCCTCACCCAGCTCCTGGGCCTGCCGTACGCCGAGGCCGCCCAGGCCATCGGCTGTCCCGTCGGCACGGTCCGCTCACGCATCGCCCGCGCCAGGGCCTCGCTGATCGCCCTGCTGCGCGGCGACGAGGAGCCGGCGCTCGCGCCAGCGTCCGCTTCGGACAGTTGCGTCCCTGCACGCAGACGGTTCACGCGGGCGCCCGCGCTCGCCTGATCGTTCGCGCCGCCCGTACGTGACGGGGCGGGACCGCGATCCCTCCCCCGTCGCGCCTCCGGGGAACCGAACCGTCCTCACTGAGGGACGGCGGACGCTTCGGTGGCGGGGGCTTCGCCGCCGCACGTGGTGCGGCCGAAGGCGCCGGTGGCGGTGGCGCGTTGGACGTGTTTGCCGCGTACGGCCAGGGTGCAGCTGGCCGTGCCGCCCTTCTCGCCGAGGGTGACGTCGACGATCGGCGCGGCGCCGAGCGGAACGCTCACGGTCTTCCGCCAGGGCAGGCCGACACGCGTGACGACGTGCGCCTCGTCGCCGGCTCCCCGGTAGGTGACATCGGCCGCGCCCTCGCCGAGCACCTCGTAGGTCACCTCGTAGGTCGCCTCGGCGGTGGGCGTCGCGGCGCGCTGGCCCGCGGCCTCGTCCTCGGTTTCGGTGTTGAGGAATCCGTAGGTGACGAACGCGCCGCATACGAGTAGCAGAACCGCGGCGACGGCTACGCCGCCGCGATCACTGCGGTCGATGCGTCGCTTCGGTTCTTCGGGCGTCGGCATGGCAGCACCTTCCGTCGAGGAATCGGATGGGGTTATACACCACCGGATTCGACGGACGCCAGGCAACGGAAATGTCGGGCAAGGCGGCCCCAATCACCAACGGCCGGTCAGCGAAATGCCCTTAATGAGTTCACAGTTGACTTCGCATCAGTTCCATGATGAAGAATCCCCCCGCCCGCGATCGAAGCTCCAGCGAGGCCGCTTTCCCCTGTGGTGAACGCGGCCTGGTTTGCCATGCGTTGGGGCGCTTCGATCGATTCCGGGTCCATCGAAGAGGGGAATGGCGTGAAAGCGAGATACGGGCCGGCGATAGCCTGCCTCGTGGTTTCGGCGGTCGTCGGCACCATGATTCCACAAGTCGCCTATGCCGCACCGGTTTCGACCGATGACGGCAAGGGTATTGCCGATACTTTCGCCGGCTGGTTAGCACAAGACGAGGACGCGGACGAGGGCGGGCCGGAACTGCCGTCGACCGGCGGCTCCCCGGTGCTGCCGAGCCGGGAGAAGCTGCCGCCGGGCAAGGCGGCCGTAAAGCCGCAGCGCGTCGCGGAACTGACGGACCGTCGCACACCGCACGCCCGGTACTGGAAGCTGTCCGACGGGCGCGTGCAGGCCGAGGTGTCGGCGGAGCCGACGGCGTACCGGTCGGGGAAGTCGTGGAAGGACATCGACCCGACGGTCACGGCGGCCGGGTCCGGGGGCTTCGCCTTCACCAACACGACGAACGTCGCACGTACGTCCTTCGGCGCCGACGCGGCGAAGCTGCTGCGCTTCGAGGCCAGCAACGGTCACGCGGTGACCCTGGGCCTGGAGGGCGCGGGCGCGCTCGCCCCCACCGCCAAGGGCGACACCGTCACGTACAAGGACGCCGTGGCCGGCGCGGACCTGACGTACCAGGTCGGTCCGGGGCGGGTGAAGGAGAACATCGTCCTGGACGCCCGGCCGGCCGGCCCGGTGACGTTCACGTTCACGCTGGACGCGGGCGGGCTGACGCCGAAGGCCGGCAAGGACGGCTCGATCCGGTTCTACGGCGAGGGCGCGGATCCGGTCCTCGTCGTTCCGGCCGCGTTCATGACGGACGCGAGGAAGGACGCCTCCTCGCCGTACGGCACCGGGCACAGCTCCGCCGTCGAGCAGAAGCTCGTCCGGGCGGGCAAGGGCTGGAAGCTGACGGTCACGCCGGACGCCAAGTGGCTCGCCGCGCCGGAGCGGCAGTACCCGGTCACGATCGACCCGACGATCTCGATCGCGCCGACGCCGAGCACGGCGCAGGACGTGATGATCTCCTCGGACGGTCCGGGCGACAACTACGACGAGAACTGGCGGCTGTCGGTCGGCAACACCAGCACCGGCGCGTCGCGTGCGCTGCTGCGGTTCCCGCTGACCGGCGTCCCGGCCGGCACCACGCTCGACTCGGCCGATCTGAAGCTGTACTACGACCAGACCCACACCACCGGTGACACCGAGGTCCAGCTGGAGGCGCACCGCGCCACGCAGGCGTGGACCGAGGACAAGGCCACCTGGAACAGCGCGAGCGCGCTCACGGGCGAGCTGTCGGGCACGTCGGTCGTGGTGGACGACGGCGACGCCGGACGGACCGCCGCCGTCGGCGCCTGGCCGGCTTCGGGCAACACCGCGTTCACGCAGTACGCGGTGAACCAGGACTACCTGTACAACAAGGACTCGGTCGCGGGTGGCACGTACACCTGGCAGCCGAACCTCCCCGAGGACGGCACCTACCAGGTCGAGGCGCACTACGTCCCGGCCTCGGACCGCGCGACCAACGCGCCGTACACCGTCACGTACGACGGCGGGTCGAAGGCGTACACGGTCGACCAGCAGGCCGGCACGGCCGGGGTCTGGAAGACGCTGGGCTCCCACCCGTTCAAGGCGGGCACGCTCGGCAAGATCGCCCTGGGTGACGGTCCGGCCTCGACGAGCACGTCGGTGATCGCGGACGCCGTCCGGTTCACCAAGGGCGGTGTGGTCACCAAGAAGCCGGGCGAGCTGAACACCTGGCACTCCTTCCCGGTGACCAAGACGGTCCAGCAGTGGATCAACGGGACGTACGCGAACAACGGCTTCGTCATCAAGGCCGGGGACGAGTCCGCCAACGGCCCCAAGGGCGGCCCCCGTTACGAGGGCAGCGAGTACGGGTACGGCGGCGAGACCGCCCACTACCCGCGCCTCGTCATGACCTTCGGGCGTCAGGGCGTCGACCTCGCCGCCCCGACCACCATCCACGACACCGGCGCGGAGCTGAACTGGTCGGCGTACCAGGACCCGGACCCCATCGGAACCGGCGACGACATCGCCGAGTACCAGGTCCACCGCTCCGTCAACCAGGCCTTCACCCCGTCGGCCGCCACCCTCGTCGCGCCCGTCGCGTCCACGACGACCTCGTTCACCGACACGAGCGCCGTGCCGACGAAGGCCGACGACCCCGACCCGTTCGGCCGCGCGTACTACTACGTCGTCGCGGTCAAGACGAAGGACGGGCAGGTCCTCACCGCACCCAGCAGGCTCGTGCGGCTGCCGAAGGCGGGCCGGACGACGAAGGTGCTCGACGCGACGCAGGACACCACCCTGTCCTCCGCCCGGCCCACGTCGCTCCACGACACGATCGACGACGGCGGGCCGAAGAACTGGCTCAGCGTCGGCAACAATTCCGCCACCTACGGCGACACCCGCGCCGTGCTGAAGTTCCCGACCCTGGGCATCCCCACCACCGCGCGCGTCCTCGAAGCCAAGGTGCGCCTGTGGAGCACCCAGACCACCACGGACACCGCCGGTGCGGTCTACGAACTCCGGCCGCTGACGCGCGACTTCGACGAGGCGGGCGCGACCTGGGTCAAGGCTGACGCGGCCACGAACTGGGCGGCCGCGGGCGGTGACTTCGGCGCGGTCGCGGGTGACACCGGGGCCAAGACGAACGACCCGTCGCGGCACGACTGGACGGTCACCTCGCTCGCGCAGTCCTGGGTGACGACTCCGTCGTCCCAGCAGGGCGTGGTCCTCAAGATGGCCGACGAGGCCGCGCAGCAGGAGCGGACCCTGTTCCTGTCCTCCGAGGGCGCCGAGCAGCGCCTGCGGCCCAGGATCGCCGTCACGTACATCGACTCGACGACCGAGTCGACGTACTACGCGCCGCAGACCCCGGCCCGGATCACCCCGAACAGCGACCACACCGTCGAGTTCACCCTCACCAACACCACCACGTCCGTCTGGAAGGCCGGCACCCACGCCCTGAGCTATCGGTGGGCGCTCCCGGACGGCACGGACGCCACGACCGGCGGCAACCAGCTCCAGACGGCCCTGCCCGCCGATCTGCTGCCCGGTGACTCGGTCACCCTGCAGGGCCGGCTCCGCGCACCCGTCAACTCCGGCTCCGGCAGCAAGCGCACCGAGTACGTCCTCACCTGGGACGTCCGGGACACGGCGGCGGGCACCTGGCTGTCCGGGACGGGCGGTCCGGCCGGGCTCCGGCTGAACGTCACCGTCGAGGACCCGACCTCCGACCAGCTCGGCCTGGAGAAGTTCTCCTCGTACAACGGCAAGAACACCGGCGCCGGTTCATCGCTGATGAACAACACCGCCGTCGGGAACACCGTCTGGCAGTACAACGCCCTCAGCAACCCGGGCCGCGGTCTGAACACCTTCGTCCGCTTCGCCTACAACACCCAGGACACCTCGGACACCGTCGCCGGTCACGGCTGGTCCGTGCAGGCCGCGGGGCCGATCCGGCTCGGCGCCCCGCTGGACTTCCACCCGAACCCGAACCCGCGGGAGGTCCGGCTGCCCGACGGGGACGGCACCACCCACGTCTTCCGGGTACAGGCTGACGGCTCGTGGAAGGCACCGGCCGGCGTCCACTTCCGGCTGTCGGCCAAGCCGGGTCTCGACTGCACCCCGGCGAAGGACCCGATCCCGGACGCCTGGACCCTCACGCGTCCGGACGGCACCCGGTTCCTGTTCGGCTGTGACGGCTACCAGACGTCCGTCGTCGACAAGAACGGCAACACCCAGACGTTCACGTACGAGGAACGCAAGTCGAACAACAAGCCGACGAAGTTCCTCACGTACATCACCGACCCCGCCGGGCGGCAGACGCTCACCGCCACCTACTACACCAAGGCCGACACCAACAGCCCGAAGATCGTCGACCACCTGAAGTCGATCACCGACATCTCGGGCCGCAAGCTGACCTTCGAGTACTCCGACAAGGGGCTGCTCACCAAGTTGACCGACGGCGCGGGCTCGTCCCAGCCGAAGGTCTTCGGCTTCACGTACGACGCCGAGCAGGGCAACAAGAACGTCAAGCTGGTCCGCATCACCGACCCGCGCGGCAACGCCACCGCTCTCGACTACTACTACCCGAGCGAGGGCGACGACCCGAAGTACCACTGGTGGACCCAGTCCATCACCGACCGCATCGGCGGCGCCACGCGGTTCGCGTACGCCGCGGACACGGCCGACACCCGCTTCACCTCCACCGTGGTCACCGACGCCGAGGGCCACGACGCCACGTACGTCACCGACGACTTCGGGCGTCCGGTGCGGTCCGTCAACGCCAAGTCGCAGCAGACGAAGCTGGCGTGGGACGCGGACAACAACGTCACGTACATGGAGGAGAACAACGGCGCCGTCACCGCGTACTGCTACGACCCGCTCACCGGCTACCCGCTGTGGAAGCGCACCGCGGAGCACAACAAGGGCGGGGTCCCGCCGCAGAGCGACTGCGCGCCCGGCAAGTACCCCGCCGACGCCCAGAAGTTCGAGTACGTCAAGCGGCTGGACGGCTACTCCTCCGACCTGTACCGCAAGACGTCGCCGGAGGGCCGCGCCTGGCAGTTCGGCTATGACGCCTTCGGCAACCTGAAGACGGTCACCGACCCGAAGGGCGTCGCGACGCCCGCCGCGGGCGACTACACCACCACGTACGAGTACGACGCCCACGGCCGGCTCACCAAGGCCACCGACGCCAACGGCCACTCCACGGTCAACAGCGAGTTCACGCCGACCGGTTACCCGGCGAAGATCACGAACGCCCTCGGCAACAGCATGGGCTACGAGTACGACGTACGCGGCAAGGTCACCAGGACCACCGACCCGCTGGGCCACCGCATCACGCAGACGTACGACACGTACGGCCGGCCGCTGGTCAGGACGGCCCCGAGGGACCAGGCCGCGGGCGACCTGATCACCGTCCCGGCACCCGACTACGACGCCAACGACAACGTCACCAAGGCGATCGCGCCCACCGGTGCCGTCTCCACGGCGGACTACGACGCGGCCGACCAGCTCACCGAGGCCAGTTCACCGCAGGACACGCCGACCGCGCCGCTGCGCCGGACGGTCTACACCTACGACAAGACCGGCCACCTGAAGACCACGACCGAGCCGAAGGGCGTGGCCACGCCCGGAATCCCGGACGACTACACCACCACCCAGAACTACGACGAGATCTACCAGCTCGCCTCCGTGGTCAACGCCCTCGGCGAGAAGATCACGTACACGTACGACGAGGTGGGCAACAACGTCAAGGTCGTCGACCCGAAGAAGAACCGGACGGCCGACCCCGACGACTTCTCGTCGAAGATGGCCTACGACCTGGAGCACCGGGTCACCTCGGTCACCGACCCGCTGGGCAACGTGACGCGCCGCGCCTACGACAAGGACGCGCTGGTCGTCGCCGACACGGACCCCGACGGCAACACCACCTACTCCGGCTACGACGAGCGGGGCCGCAAGACCGAGCAGAGGGTTCCGCACTCGGGCTCCGGCGGCGACATCACGTACCGCACCACCCGCTACGAGTTCGACCAGGTCGGCAACGCCACCCGGGTCGTCACCCCGCGCGGCACGGAGACCGCGAACGCCGACGACTTCACCAGTCGGACCGAGTACGACGAGCTGAACCGGCCGGTCAAGCAGTACCTGCCGTACGACCCGTCGGACGCCCGCTACAACGACCCGAACGTCTACACGCAGACGTTCTACGACGCGGCCGGCCGCGTCACCCGGACCTCGCAGCCGCCCTCGGAGGGCCAGACGGTCCGCAACGACACCGAGTTCACCTACTACGACAACGGCTGGACCAGGAGCTCCACCGACCCGTGGGACATCCGGACGAGTTACGAGTACGACGACCTGGGGCTGCAGACCTCCAGGACGCTCAGCTCCGCCGGTGAGTCCGTCAGCCGCACCATGGGCTGGAGCTACTACCCGAACGGCAAGCTGAAGGAGAAGACCGACGACGGCGTGCCGGTCGGCACCGCGGTGCCGCTCGTCGACAACTCCGACGTCCAGCACACCGGTTCCACCGGTACCTGGACCACGGCGAACCTCACCGGGCAGCAGGGCTTCGACCACCGTGTGCACGCGACCGGCGCCGGGACGGACGCGTACTCCTGGACGCTGAACATCCCGAAGAACGGCAAGTACACCGCGTACGTGAAGTTCCCGCAGGTCGCGGGCGCCAGCAAGACCGCGAAGTACAAGGTCACCCACACCGCCGGCAGCACCGACCGCACGGTCGACCAGTCCACCGCGGCGGGCACCTGGGTCAGCCTCGGCACATACGACTTCACCCAGGGCAACGCGGCGAAGCTGGAGCTGTTCCAGGCCGCCGACGGCAAGGTCGTGGCCGACGGGGTCAAGCTGGTGCGCGACCTCACCGGCGACATCGACGCGGAGAAGCACCACTTCCGCTACGCCTACGACCTGAACGACAACCTCTCGCTGATCGACGACCTGTCGTCCGGTGCCAAGGTCGACACGTACACGATCTCCTACACCGGTCTGAACCGGGTGTCCGGGATCACCGAGACCCTGGCCGGCCAGCAGAAGACCAGCACGGCCTACACCTACGACGCCAACGACCAGCCCGAGAGCATCACCCACCCCGACCAGTACTCGAAGTACACCTACGACCTGCGGGAGAAGGTCAGGACGGTCTCGGTGGGCACCTCGCCCACGGACACCGACCCCAAGGTCACCTCGTACACCTACACCGACCGCGGTGAGTCGCTGCGGGAGACCAAGGACAACGGCAACACCGTCGACCTCGACTACTTCCTCGACGGCGCGGTCAGGACCAGCGCGGAGAAGAAGGCCGACGGCACGCTCGTCGCCTCGCACACCTACGCCTACGACGCCAACGGCAACAAGGCGCAGGACGCGGCGAAGAAGATGAACGCCGACAACCACGCGGCGTACCTCGAGTCCACCACCGCGTACACCTACGACCCGGTCGACCGGATCGCCAAGTCGGTGAAGACCGGCAACGGCGCCGCCACGGAGACGTACGTCCACGACGACAACGCCAACGTCGTCCAGCAGAACGTCGGCGGCACCGCCACGGACTTCCGGTACGACCGCAACCGGCTCCAGACGTCGACCACCGCGGGATCCGTCACCTCCTTCAACTACGACCCGCTGGGTCGTCAGGAGTCGACGTCCCAGGACGGGCAGATCGTCTCGCGCAGCATCTACGACGGCTTCGACCACGTCGTGGAGTCCCAGCAGCGGGACGGCACCGGCGCGATGAAGTCGACGACGTACACCTTCGACCCGCTCGACCGCACCTCGTCGAAGACCGCGGACGGCAAGACCACCGACTACCGCTACCTCGGCCTCTCCCAGGAGGTACTGACCGAGGAGGTGGCCGGCAAGCTCACCAAGTCCTACCAGTACAGCCCGTGGGGCCAGCGGCTGTCGCAGGTCAAGCACAACGAGAACGGGACGACCGAGGACGCCTACTACGGCTACAACAGCCACACGGACGTCGAGACGCTGACCGACGGCAGCGGCGACACCAAGGCCACCTACGGCTACACGGCCTACGGCAACGAGGACGCGTCGGAGTTCACCGGCATCGACAAGCCGGACGCCTCCGACCCGACGAAGGAGGAGTACAACTCCTACCGCTACAGCGCCAAGCGGTGGGACGCCGGGTCCGGCACGTACGACATGGGCTTCCGTGACTACGACCCGGGGCTGAACCGCTTCACCAGCCGGGACATGTACAACGGGGCCCTGGCCGACATGGGGCTGGGCAGCGATCCCTTCACCGGCAACCGTTACTCCTTCACCGGCGGCAACCCGATCAGCAACGTCGAGATCGACGGCCACTGGTTCGCCCTCGCGATCCCGGCGGTCGCCGCGGCCTTCGTCGCCGCGGTCGTGGTGACGGTCGCCATCATCGTCGTCGTCGCGGCCGTCGCGTACGTCGCCAGCGAGGTCCGGGACCGGATCGAGGAGGCCTCCCGCTCCAGGGACGACACCGACGACGAGCCCGCACCGGACCCGCGGCGCCTTCCGCGGCCCCAGCCCGAGCCCGACAACGACGACGACGACAAGTCCGGTTGCGGCGAGGGCTGGATCCAGTACGGCGAGCGGGACGCGGCCAACGGCAACCGGGCCACGGCCGCCGAGGCCTGCCTGACCAAGGAGTACCTGAACAAGAACAAGGGAACCGGCGTGGGTTCCAACCCGCCCGGATACGAGTGGGCGCAGGACTACGCCAAGGGCAAGGGGCTCGACGCGCAGAAGAACGTCAACGCCTGTCACCTCATCGGCAACAAGCTGGCGGGCAAGGGAGTCCTGGCGAACCTCTCCCCGTGCGCTCGCGGTGCCAACGCCAAGCAGATCGGCTCCACGCAGGGCGAAGAGCACATGAGGGCGTACGAACTGCAGGTCTACACCGCAGTGATGGCGGGCCAGGACGTCATGTACACCGTGTCTCCCCGCTACGAAGGCAACAGGACGGTGCCGACCGGCTATGACATGTCGGCGTACGGCGTGAATCCGGACGGTTCGGTCGGAATCAACTTCCAGGTGTTCATCCCGAACACACTCAGCACGGGAGACAATCTCGGCACACAGAGCAGCGGCGGTTCGCCGGTACCCACGGGGGGCACCCCATGACGGCCACCGGAGCCGACCGCACGGACACGGAACGAGGCACCGATGAGTGAGCCGACCGACCTGGACGCCCTGCGACGGCTGATGCCGCCGCCGAAGGACGGGGACTCGACGGTCGACTGGGCCGCCATCGCCTCGTCATGGGGCAAGCCGTTCCCCGACGACTTCCGGCACTTCATGGAGGTCTACGGGGCCGGCGCGGTGCAGAACTACCTGTCGATCGGCAGGCCGGAGCCCAAGGTGCCGCTGGAACAGGCGCCGCGGGACGGCATGGTGATCGAGACGGCGAACGCCGAGGCCGACTGGGAGACGGAGGAGAAGACACCCGAGCTGGAGGGCACCTCTCCGGTGCTGATCACCTGGGGGGTCTCCGCCACCGCGGACATGCTGTGCTGGGACGCGTCGGACGACGATCCCGCCAAGTGGCCCGTCGTGGTCTACCACCGCAACGACATGCTGTGGAGCCGCTACGACTGCGGGATGGTGGAGTTCCTCGTCCGGAGCTTCCGTGCCGAATGGCCGGAGAACCCGCTGGGCGGAGAGTTCCTCTGGGACGTGAGTGAGGTGACGTTCCAGGCGCAGGGCTGACGCCCCGCGGTGTGTGCGAATCGCTCGGCCGGGGCTTCCCGGCCGGGCGTTTTCGCGTGAGCGGCGGTTGCCGTTTCTCGTGGGCCGCGGTCGCATGCCCAGGGCGCGGTGTGCCTACTCGGCGATCTCCGTACGTTCCCACCACTCGTACACCCGAAGGGTGCCCTCCGTGGTGTCGTGTCGGCGTGGGGTCTCCCTGAAGTGTTCGTATCCGCCTCGATGCAGGATCTTCACGTCCTCGCCGGGAGTCTCGACCGTCACGGTCCGCTCAGGGAGGTCTTCCGGTCCGCCCTCCAGAGATACCTTGTGTGCCATGACACCAGTGTCGCCACCCTCGGCTCGCATCGCACCCGGGAAGCGTCGCCAGGACCTACAGCAGTGATGCACGCGATGACACCGTGCGTGACCTTCCGTCCCTAAGAGTCACTGACACATCAGGCGGTCGCGTCCTCGCAAGCCGGCAGGCATGCTCAGCCCCACGCGGAGCCCACTCGTCACGTCGCTGAGCGGGCCCCACGCGGATACGCTGGGATTCATGATCGAGTCCGGACAGCCGCGGCTCCGTCGGAGCCACGGCTACGGCAGGCTCGTGCGGCTGTCGCCGGTGATTCTGACCGTCGTGATCGCCAGCCTGGCCTACGCCACCCCGCCGGAGATGGCCTTCAGCCGCCTCCTGCCCGCGGCGCCGGCTCTGGCCGCCTCCATGTGGCCGGTCCTCCCGACCGTCCTCCTCGGGACCGTCTGCCTCCTTCTGATGATCGGCCTCAGTCTCGTCTTCCCCGATCTCGGGACGTGGTGGACGTGCGGGGGGATCATCGCGGTGACCGTGGCCGCCGCGTACGGAAGCCATGTCCGGCTTCAACGGGAGCGCACGCTCTTTCAGGTACGGCTCGTCGCCGACGCGGCCCAGCAGGTGGTGCTGCGGCCCCTGCCGCACCGTTTCCGGAACGTCGAGATCGAATCGCTGTACCTCGCGGCCGCCGCGGAAGCCCGCATCGGCGGGGACTTCTACGAGGTCGTCGATACTCCGTACGGCGTACGCCTGCTCATCGGAGACGTACGGGGCAAAGGCCTGCCGGCAGTGGGGGCGGCCGCGGCGATCGTCAACGCCTTCCGGGAGGCGGCACACGGCGAGGCCTCCATGGCCGACGTCGCCCGCAGGCTCGACGCCAGCTGTGCCCGGCACAACGCCGCCCATCCACCCGAGGCACCGATGGAACGCTTCGCCACCGCGCTGCTCGTCGAGATCCCGCATCAAGGCAGCCGCATCACCATCGTGAACTGCGGACACCCCCCGCCCCTGATCCACAGCCTCAAGAACGTACGCATCCTCGAGCCGTCCGTCCCCTCGCCCTTGCTCAGCCTCGCGGAACTGCTCGGCGACCAGTACCGCGCGGACGCCTTCGACTTCGCTCCCGGCGAGCTCCTCCTCCTCTATACGGACGGGATCGCCGAGACCCGTGCCCGGGACGGTGAGTTCTTCCCGTTGACAGCTTGGATGCGCCGACAGCCCCCCACACCTCCCCGTGATCTGCTCACGGCCCTGCACCACGACCTCCTCAGCTACAGCAGAGGCAGCCTGGACGACGACATCGCCGCCCTGGCCGTACGCCTGCACACGCCATGAGCCCTGCCCGTGGGCGGGTGTCGCCCACGGGCCCTGGGGACGCGAGGTGATCCGAGGGAAGCGACC
>NZ_BJMN01000053.1 GCF_006539185.1 Streptomyces gardneri | reverse complement strand
GGGGCCCCGGGGATCGGACTCCCCGGGGCCCCGCCGCGTGTCCCGTGACGCGAACGGCTCAGCGAACGGCTCAGCAGACGTGCCGCTCCCGCGCCGGGTCGTAGAGGTGGCTGTCGCGGAACTCCGAGGCCGCGAGCGTGCGGCCCACGATGATGACGGCCGTCTTCGTGATCCCGGCCGACTTCACCTGCTCCGCGATGTCGTCGAGGGTGCCCCGCAGGACCAGCTCGTCCGGGCGGCTGGCCATCGCGACGACGGCGGCCGGGCAGTCCGCGCCGTAGTGGGGGACCAGCTCGGAGACGATCCGGTCGACGTAGCGGGCGCCCAGGTGGAGGACGAGCAGGGCGCCGCTGCGGCCGAGCGTCGCGAGGTCCTCGCCCTCGGGCATCGGGGTGGCCTGCTGGGCGATCCGGGTGAGGATGACCGTCTGGCCGACGGTCGGCACGGTCAGCTCCCGCTTGAGCGCGGCCGCCGCCGCGGCGAACGCCGGGACGCCCGGCACGACCTCGTACGGGATGTCCAGCGCGTCGAGCCGCCGCATCTGCTCCGCCACCGCGCTGAAGACCGACGGGTCGCCGGAGTGGAGACGGGCCACGTCCTGGCCGGCCTCGTGGGCGGCGGCGATCTCGGCGACGATCCGGTCCAGGTCGAGCTGGGCCGTGTCGATCAGCTTCGCGTCCGGCGGGCACTCGGCGAGCAGCTCCGTGGGGACGAGCGAGCCGGCGTAGAGGCAGACCCCGCACTTCGCGAGGGTCCGGGCGCCGCGCACGGTGATCAGGTCGGCCGCGCCCGGGCCCGCGCCGATGAAGTAGACGGTCATGCTTCCTCTTCCTTGGTTACGGACCCCTTGGTCACGGACCACTGGGTGACGGGCATCGCCTGGCGCCAGCCGGTGAAGCCGCCGACGGGGACGGCGGCGGAGACCGCGAGCCGGATCAGTTCGCCGCCGTGGCGGCGGTAGCGGTCGGCGAGCAGCGCCTCGGATTCGAGGGTCACGGTGTTGGCGACGAGCCGGCCGCCGGCGGGGAGCGCGTCCCAGCAGGCGTCGAGGAGGCCGGGGGCGGTGAGGCCGCCGCCGATGAAGATCGCGTGGGGCGTCGGGAGCCCGTCGAGGGAGGCCGGGGCCGGGCCCGTGACGACGCGGAGGGCGGGGACGCCGAGGGTGTCGGCGTTGCGGGTGATGCGGGCGGCCCGCTCCGGGGACTTCTCCACGGCGACGGCCCGGCAATCGCGGTGGGTCCGCATCCATTCGATGCCGATGGAGCCGGATCCGCCGCCGATGTCCCAGAGGAGTTCGCCCGGGGCGGGGGCGAGCGCGGCGAGCGTGGCGGCGCGGACGTACCGCTTGGTGAGCTGCCCGTCGTGCTCGTACGCCTCGTCCGGGAGACCGGGCGCGGCGCCGAGCCGGAGCGTGCCCGGGTCGCGTACGCAGTCGAGGGCGAGGACGTGGAGGGCGTCGGTCCGCTCGTACGGCCAGTCGGCGGCGGTCGCGTCGAGGAGCCGCTCGGCGGGCCCGCCGAGCTGTTCGAGGACGCGGATGCGGGTGCCGCCCCAGCCGGTGCGGCGCAGCAGCGCGGCGACCTCGGCGGGGGTGCCGGGTCCTTCGCCGAGGACGAGGAGCCGGCGGCCGGGGTGGAGGGCGGCGGAGAGCGCGGCGAGCGGCCTGGCGACGAGGGAGACGGTCTCGACGGCCTCCAGGGGCCAGCCGAGGCGGGCGCAGGCGTACGAGACGGAGGAGGGGTGCGGGTGGACGTGCAGGCGGTCGGCCCCGGCGGTCTCCGCGAGCGTGCGGGCGATGCCGTAGAAGGACGGGTCGCCGCTGGCGAGGACGGCGATCGCGCGCCCCTCGTGCGCGGCGAGCAGTCCGGGGACGGCGGGCCGGAGGGGGGAGGGCCAGGCGATCCGCTCGCCGGGGCACTCGTCGGCGGAGAGGAGGTCGAGCTGGCGCGGGGCGCCGATCAGGACCTCGGCGGCGCGCAGGACGCGGCGGGAGCTCTCGGGGAGCCCGTCCCAGCCATCCGCGCCGATTCCGACGACCGATATCGCAGCGTTCACGTCGGCGACTTTACGTGAGCCCTCGGGGGGCCTACCGCTGGGTCACTTCTGGGCGTTCTGGCCGACGTAGAAGAGGAGCCAGACGAAGCCCGCGAAGGCGTGGGTCGCGAAGACGTAGACGAAGACGCGGAGCATGACGCCCCGCTCCTTCCAGCGCTCGTTGTCGTACGTCTTCTCCTCTGTCATGCGGTCCAGGGTACGGGCCGTGGACCGGTCGTGGACGGGCCGCGGACGGGCCGGAATACCTCGGAGGGTGGCACCGTTGGACGAGATGATTTAAGGTTCAACTAACACAACGGACACAGCAGGAACGCGAGAGGTGAGCACGATGCAGTTCGGGATCTTCACCGTCGGCGACGTGACGACCGACCCCACCACCGGCCGTACCCCGACCGAGCACGAGCGGATCAAGGACACCGTCGCCATCGCGCTCAAGGCGGAGGAGGTCGGCCTCGACGTCTTCGCCACCGGCGAGCACCACAACCCGCCCTTCGTCCCCTCCTCCCCCACCACCCTCCTCGGCCACATCGCCGCCCGCACCGAGAACCTGATCCTGTCCACGTCCACGACCCTCATCACCACCAACGACCCGGTGAAGATCGCCGAGGACTACGCGACCCTCCAGCACCTCGCCGACGGCCGGGTGGACCTGATGATGGGCCGCGGCAACACCGGGCCGGTCTACCCGTGGTTCGGACAGGACATCCGCCAGGGCATCCCGCTCGCCATCGAGAACTACGCGCTCCTCCACAAGCTGTGGAGGGAGGACATCGTCGACTGGGAGGGCAAGTTCCGCACGGCCCTCCAGGGCTTCACCTCCACCCCGCGCCCGCTCGACGGCATACCGCCGTTCGTCTGGCACGGCTCCATCCGCTCCCCCGAGATCGCCGAGCAGGCCGCGTACTACGGCGACGGCTTCTTCGCGAACCACATCTTCTGGCCCAAGCAGCACACCGAGAAGATGGTCCGCCTCTACCGGCAGCGGTACGCGCACTACGGCCACGGCACCCCCGAGCAGGCGATCGTCGGCCTCGGCGGCCAGATCTTCATGCGCAAGAACTCCCAGGACGCCGTACGGGAGTTCCGCCCGTACTTCGACAACGCGCCCGTCTACGGCCACGGCCCGTCCCTGGAGGAGTTCTCCCGGGAGACCCCGCTGACCGTCGGCTCGCCGCAGGAGGTCATCGAGCGCACCCTGTCCTTCCGCGACTACGTGGGCGACTACCAGCGCCAGCTGTTCCTCGTCGACCACGCCGGACTGCCCCTCAAGACGGTCCTGGAGCAGCTCGACATCCTCGGCGAGGAGGTCGTCCCGGTGCTGCGCAAGGAGTTCGCGAGCCTGCGCCCGGCCGGCGTGCCGGAGACCGCCCCGCTCCACCCGTCCGTACAGAAGAAGCTGGAGGTCTGACGCCATGCAGACGTTGAAGCTGGTCGCCGTGTCCGCGGGACTCAGCGCGCCGTCCTCCACCCGGCTGCTCGCCGACCGGCTGCTCCAGGCGGCCCGCTACCGGCTCGCCGAGCAGGAGTACGCGGTCGACGTCCAGGTCGTCGAACTGCGCGACCTGGCCGTGGACATCGCGAAGAACTTCGTCACCGGCTTCCCCTCGGAGAAGCTCCAGGAGGCGATCGACACGGTGACGGGCGCGGACGGGGTCATCGCGGTGACCCCGGTCTTCACCGCCTCGTACAGCGGTCTCTTCAAGTCGTTCTTCGACCTGATCGACCCGTCGGCGCTGACCGGCACCCCCGTCCTCGTCGGCGCGACCGGCGGCACCGCCCGCCACTCCCTCGTCCTGGACCACGCCCTGCGCCCGCTCTTCGCCTACCTGCGGGCCCACGTCGTCCCGACCGCCGTCTACGCGGCCTCGGAGGACTGGGGCACGGGCGGCGACGAGTACACCGAAGGGCTGCCCTCCCGGATCACCCGGGCCGGGAACGAGTTCGCGGACACGGTCGCGGCCCGGCCGTCCCGGCGGACCGACGAAGACGAGATCGTCCCCTTCGAGAAGCAGTTGGCCGACCTGCGCCTGGATTGACCTCTTTGTTACGTTGTGAGGGAGCTTTGCCTTGGTTCCTGAGGTTCCTGAGGTTCCTGAGGTTCCTGAGGTTCCTGAGGTTCCTGAGGTTCCCAAGGTTCCCGAGGTTCCCGACAACGAACGGAGGTCGGCGATGGCCGGCGGCAGGATCGTGGTGGGTGTGGACGGATCGGAGCCTTCCCTGAAGGCGCTGAAGTGGGCGGCCGCGCAGGCCGCCCTGACCGGGGGCTCCCTCCAGGCACTGATCAGCTGGGAGTACCCGGCCTCGTGGGCGACGCTGATGCCGGGCGTGCCACCGGAGTTCGACCCCGAGCGGCTCGCCAAGCAGATCCTGGACGAGTCCCTGGACAAGGCCCTCGACCCGCGGGTCGCCGCCGCGACCACCCGCACGGTGGTCGGCGGCAACGCCCCGCAGGCCCTGCTCGACGCGGCGCGGGGCGCGAGTCTGCTGGTCGTCGGCGACCGCGGCTACAGCGGCTTCAAGGCGGCGGTCCTGGGCTCGGTCTCGTCCCACGTCACCCAGCACTCCCCCTGCCCCGTCGTCGTCGTCCGAGGAGCGTGACCGCCATGGACATCAAGCTGGAACTGATCGGCGTCCCCGTCAGCGACGTCGACCGGGCCAAGGCCTTCTACGAGCGGGTCGGCTTCCACGCCGACCACGACGTCCCCGTCAGCGACGCCATCCGCTTCGTCCAGATGACCCCGCCCGGCTCGGCCTGCTCGATCGCCTTCGGCAAGGGCATCACCGAGATGGCCCCGGGCTCCCTCGACAACATGCAGGTCGTCGTCACCGACATCGAGGAGGCGCACGCCGACCTCACCGCCCGCGGCATCGAGGTCAGCCCGATCGACGACCAGCCCTGGGGCTCCTTCGTCTACTTCGCCGACCCCGACGGCAACCGCTGGGCCGTCCAGCAGACGACCCCGCGCACGGCCTCCTAGGCCCTGTCCGGCACCACGTCCGCCACCACGCACGACACGTTGTCCGGGCCGCCCCGCCCTTCGGCGTCCACCAGCGCCAGGTCGACGAGCGCCCGGACCGTGTCGGCGGGCCCGGAACCCGCCGCGAGCACGCCACGGATCTCCGCTTCCGGCACCACCGCCGAAAGCCCGTCCGTGCACAACAGCCAGCGGTCGCCCGGCCTCCCCTCGTACAGCCCCAGATCCGCGACGGGGCCGCTCCCGGCCCCGTCGAGGGCCCTCAGGAGCAGCGCCCGGTCCGGGTGCGCCGCAGCCTCCGCCGAGTCGAGCTCACCGGCCTCGACCCGCTCCTGGACGACGGTGTGGTCCCGGGTGAGGCGCGTGAGCTCCCCGTCCCGCAGCAGATACGCCCGCCCGTCCCCGACGTGCGCGAGCGCGAACCGGTCGCCCGTCCACACCCCCGCCGTCAGGGTCGTCCCCGATCCGGGCGCCGCCGCCCCGACCGCCGTGTCCGCACGACGGACGGCGTCCTCCAGCGCGTTGAGCAGGTCCCCGACCCGATCCGGAGCCCGCACCCCCTCGATCTCCGCGAGCGCGGCCGACGCCGCCCGGTCCCCCGCCGCCCCGTAGCCGTCCGCGACGGCGAGCAGTCGCGGACCGGCGTGCACCCGGTCCTGGTTGGTCTCCCGCACCCGCCCGCGCTCCGAGAGCGCGGCGGAGAGCAGGCCGTACGGCCGTGCGTACGTCGTCGTCATCGTCGTCGTCATGTCCGTGGGTCCTCCCAACCGGTCTGCCAGGGAGGCCGCCAGATCCCGCCGCGCCGCCGTCTCCGCCTCGACCCGTGCCCAGTAGGCGCGGACCGTGCGGGCCGCCGCCCCCGGGTCCGTACCGTGCAGCACGCACACGTCCCTGACCTCGGCGAGCGGCATCCCGATCCGCCGCAGCCAGGCCACCAGGCGCGCCCGCTCCACCTGCGCCCCGGCGTAGTAGCGGTAGCCGCTGTACGCGTCGACGCGGGCGGGTGTCAGCAGGCCGAGCTCGTCGTAGCGGCGCAACGCCTTGGCGGAGAGCCGGGACGCGCGGGCGAACTCCCCGATCGTCATGAGCCGTTCCACCGGCGTGCCACCTCCCCGTACCGGACGCCCCATCGGCCTCCGGCACCGCCGATGCTGGGCCTTCCCCCGCGGGGAAGGTCAACCACCCCGCCCGCCGGCCCCTACTTGCGGTTGTACAGCCTCATCGTGACCCAGCCGAAGACCAGCACGAACAGCGCCGACCAGCCCAGCACCCAGACGATGTCCGTGCCCGGCCACCGGCCCGCCATCAACTCGCGTACCGCCGTCGCCAGATGGGTCACGGGGTTGTTGTTCACGAAGGCCTGGAGCCAGCCCGGCATCGTCTTCGGGTCGACGAAGACGTTGGAGAGGAAGGTGAGCGGGAAGATCACCATCATCGAGACGCCCATGACGGACTTCTCGCTGCGCAGCAGCAGGCCGAACATCGTCCAGATCCACGAGAACGCGAACGAGAACACCATCAGCAGCGCGACACCGAGCAGGATGCCGACGATCCCGCCGTCCGGCCGGTAGCCGATGATCACGCCGACCGTGAGCATGACCGCCGAGGCGATCAGATAGCGGACGACGTCTCCGAGGAGGTAGCCGACCATCGGCGCGGGTCGCCAGATCGGCAGGGTCCTGAAGCGGTCGAAGACGCCCTTCTCGATGTCGGTGTTGACCGAGACGCCCGTGTACATCGTGATCATCACGACGCTCATCACGAGGATGCCCGGCAGCAGGAACTGGACGTACTCCGAGACCGAGCCGGCCAGCGCGCCCCCGAAGAGGTACGTGTACATCAGCACCATCATGATCGGGAACGCCGTCACGTCGAAGAGCTGCTCCGGCACGTGCTTGATCTTGAGCATGGCCCGCCAGCCGAAGGTCAGCGACGCGGAGAGCGCACTGGGGCGCGGCGGACGGGACCGGCCCACGAAGAGCGCCGCGAGTTCGTCCGCCTTCGGCGCGACGAAGTCGAGGGCCTCGGTCGACTGCGGGTCCTTTCCTGTGGTGACGGTGGTCATGCCGTCGTTCCCTTCCGGTCGGTGAGGGCGAGGAAGACCTCGTCGAGACTGGGCTGCCCCAGGGCGAAGTTGTCGACCGTGATCCCGGCCCGCGACAGCTCGGCCAGGGCGCGGGCCGCCTGTTCGGCGGCGCCCAGGTCCGTGCCGTGGCCGTCGACGGTCGCGGTGAGCGCGACCGGGTCCGGGTCGAGCTGGACCGTGGCGTTCAGGGCGCTCCGCAGGACCCGCTCGGCCTCCGGGCGCTGCTCGGGGTCCCGGAGCCGTACGTGCACCGCACCCGAGCCGACGGAGGCCTTCAGCTCGCCCTTGGTGCCCTCGGCGATCACCTTGCCGTGGTCGATGACGGCGATACGGGCCGCCAGCTGGTCCGCCTCGTCCAGGTACTGGGTGGTGAGGAGGACCGTGGTGCCCTGGGCGACGACCGCGCGGACGATGTCCCAGACCTGGTTGCGGCTGCGCGGGTCGAGCCCGGTCGTCGGTTCGTCGAGGAACAACAGGTCGGGGGTGTTGAGGATGGACGCGGCGATGTCGATACGGCGCCGCATGCCGCCCGAGTAGTTCTTGACCTGCTTGTCCGCCGCCTCCGCCAGCCCGAACGCGGCGAGCAGCTCCCCGGAGCGCGCGCGGGCGTCGGGGCGGGTGTGGCCGAGGAGTCTGGCGAGCAGGACGAGGTTCTCGGTGCCGGTGAGGTCCTCGTCGACGGAGGCGTACTGGCCGGTGAGGCTGACCCGGCCGCGCACCGCGTCGGCTTCCCTGACGACGTCCCTGCCGAAGACGCTGGCCCGGCCGCCGTCGGGGCGGAGGAGGGTGGCGAGCATCCTGACGGCGGTGGTCTTGCCGGCGCCGTTGGGGCCGAGGACGCCGTAGACGGTGCCGGCGGGGACGCGCAGGTCGATGCCGTCGACGGCGCGGTTCGTACCGAAGACCTTGACCAGGCCCTCGGTCTCGATGGCGAGGTCGGTGGTCATGCCGTTCCTCCGGGATGACGGGAGTACGGGACCTTTCCGTGCTGCTGTCGGAAAGAGAGCGCTTCTCCCAGTCTCCGTCGCACCGGCACCGATCGCCACGTCGGACGAGCGCCCCTCCCCCGCGCGGCGGAGGCGGACCCGCCCCCGGGGCGACGTCCCGCCCCGGGGCCCGGCGGGACGCTGGACGCATGACGAAGATCAAGGCCCCGCCCGACGTGCCCCGTTGGGCCGCCCTCGCCGCCCACGCCGTACCGCTCGTCACCCTCCCGTCGGGGCTGTGGCGCCTCGCGCTCGTCGCGGGGCTCCCGGTCACGCAGGACGCCGAGCTCGGCGCGATGGGCTTCTGGGTGTCCGCGTACGTCGTCTCCCTCAGCGTCGTCTCCGAGCTGCTCGCCTTCCTCACCCTGGGGCTCGTCCGTTCCTGGGGCGAGGTCTTCCCCCGGTGGATGCCCTTCCTCGGCGGGCGCCGCGTGAACCCGGCCGCCGCGACGGCCGCAGCCTTCGCCGGGGTGGCGGGGCTGTGCGCCATCGCCGGGTGGGGTGTGTACGCCTCGTACGCGGACCTCGGACCCGGCATCCCCGCCTCCCCGGCACAGGAGGCCCTGCTGATCGCCTGCTACGCGCCCCTGCTGGCCTGGCCGGTGCTCGTCGCCGCCGTGGCGGCCTCGTACTACCGGCGCCGGACCCGGGCCGCGGGCTCTGGCTCTGGTTCGGGCTCTGGTTCTGGCTCGGTGCGTCAGTACGGCGCCGGGCGGCCCTCGGCGTCCTCGTGGGTGTAGTAGAGGTAGAAGGCGCCGGCGGTGACGCCCGCCCCGACGATCAGGCCGAGGATCGTCGCCGACAGGATGCTCACGTCGGACAGGCTGTAGAGGAAGCCGACCGCGATGCCCGCGAGGCCGCCCCAGGCCGCCGCGTGGAGCTCGCGCGGCAGGGTGCGGCCGTAGCGGTGGATCGCGTACACCGCCCCGCCGAAGACGATCGCCGAGACCAGTCCGAGCCAGAACAGTCCCCAGGTGACCGGGGCGCCGGACTTCTGGATGAACGCCGCGTAGAAACCGTAGATCACACCGAGCGCGACGGGCATCGCCCAGACGGGCATCCCGCGGCTGGTACTGCTCGCCCGGCGCCGGGCCGGTACCGCTGCGTGTGCGGCCATGGCTGGAGCTCCTTCGTCTCGCCCCCAGGCTCTGCCCCCTGGGTGTCCCGCACCCTCCAGGGCACACCCGCGCCCGGCGCCCCGCAAGTGGATCAGCCGGCCGGCCGCACCGCGACGGCGTCGATCTCGAAGAGCATGCCCGGCAGGGCGAGCGCCGCGACCCCGCTGAGGGTCTGCGCGGGCAGCCGCTCGCCGAAGTGCGCGTGCAGGGCCTTGCCGAGGACCTCCAGCTTGGCGAGGTCGTGCTCGACGACGTACGAGCCGAGGCGGACGACGTGGGCGAGGCCGAGGCCGACGCCCTCCAGGGCGAGCCGCAGGTTGGTGAGGGAGAGCTCGACCTGGGCGGCGAAGTCCCCGGGGACGGGGGCGCCGGTGGCGTCGGAGGCGTACTGGCCGCCGACGAAGACGAGCTCGCCGGGCGCGGAGACGGCGTGGCTGTAGCCGAAGGGGGTGGGGTCGTGCAGCGTGGCGGGGTTGGTGATGACGCGCTGGTCGGCGTGGGCGGTGTGGTCGGTGACGGGGGTCTGGCTCATGAGTGATCGTTCCTTCCGGAGAGGGCGGCCACCGGGACGGCGGCCAGGGTGAGCGCGGCGCCCGCGAGGAGCACCGCGGTGAGGTCGTACGCGTCGGTCAGCAGCCCGCCGAGGAGGGCGCCGAGGGCGATGGCGAGGCAGAAGACGCTGACGTTGAGGCCGGTGGCGGCCTCGACGTCGTCGGGGGCGGCCGCCATGAACCAGGACTGGAGCGCGACCGAGACCCCGCCGTAGGCGAGCCCCCACAGGAGCAGCAGCCCGGCACCGGCCGCGGGAGTGGTGGTGAGGGCGAGGAGGAGCAGGACGGTGCCGAGGGCGGCGGCGATGACCGCGAGCGTACGGCGGGGGGAGCGGGCCGCCCGGGAGCCGGCGAGGAAGTTCCCGGCGACGCCCGCGAGGCCGTAGCCGAGGAGCAGCGCGCCGAGGAGCGCTTCGGGGGCCCGGGCGTGGTCGGTGAGCAGCGGGCGGACGAAGGAGTACGCGAGGAAGTGGCCGGTCACGAGCGCGAGGGTGAGCAGCAGCCCGGCGCGGACGCGGCGGTTGCGGCGGGGCAGCGCGGCGAGTGCGGCCAGTGCGCCGAGCCCCGTGCCTCGTGCCGTGGGTGCTCCGGGGCCCCGTCCGGGGAGGCGGGGCAGCAGGGTCAGGAGGGCCGCTGCGGCGAGCAGGGAGAGGAGGCCGGTGGCGGTGAACGCCCAGCGCCAGCCGATCCGTTCGGCGACGACGGTGGCGGCGGGGACGCCGAGGACCGAGGCGGCCGAGACTCCGCCGAAGACCACGGCGGTGGCCCGTCCCACGGCGGCGGGGGCCACGAGCCGGGGCGCGAGACCTCCGGCGAGGGCCCAGAAGCCGCCGATGGCGAGACCGAGGAGGACGCGGGCTGCGAGGACGACCGCGAGGTGTCCGGCGACCGCCGACACGAGGTTGGCGACGGCCGCGAGGAGCATGAGCGCGACGAGGAGCGTCCGGCGGTCGGCGCCGGCCGCGCGGACCGTGACGAGGGGCGCGGCGACGGCCGCGACGAGGCCGGGCACGGTCACCATGAGGGCCGCGGCGCCCTCGGTGACGGACAGGTCGGCGGCGGCCGGGGTGAGCAGTCCGACCGGCAGGAGTTCGGCGGTCATGACCGTGAAGATGCCGAGCGTGACGGCGGCGACGGCGGGCCGCCCGGACGGTCGGCGCGCGATGCCAAGATCACGCTCTTCAACCTCTTCAATCTGGATATCTAACATCCAGAATAACCTCCTCCGGATACCCACCCCGGAGGGAGGGCGGTCGTGTCAGACGTTGGCGAACCAGTGGCGGATCCGGTCGGGCGCGGCCGGCGCCTGGAGCTCCGCCCGCTCCCGGACGTCGTCCAGGGTCTGGGCCATGAGCTCGCGCCGCCAGGCCAGTTCGGCCCGCCCCATGGCACCGGCGATGGCGCACTCGGCGGCATACGACCCCGCCGGCCCGGCCCCCGGCCCCTGCTGCCGGATCTCGGCGCAGCGGAAGGCCTCTTCAGGGCCTTCGACGGCGGCGACGACATCCATGAGCGTGATCCGGTCCAGGCCGCGCGCCAGCCGGAAGCCACCCTTCGGCCCGGAGACCGAGGTGACGATCCCGGCCCGGGCGAGCGCCTGGAGCTGCTTGGTCAGGTACGGGGCCGGCAGCTCGTGATAGGCCGCGAGGCGCGCGGCGGTGACCGCCCGCTCCGAACCGATCCAGGCCAGGTTCAGGCAGCTGTGCAGCGCCCACTCCACACCTTCGCTCATCCTCATGATCCTGGACTTTACATGTCCTGAATAGGGAAGGCAAGGACGGACCGAGCCCCTGGCCGGCGCGGGCGCCGCCGGTGTCGCCCTCGCGGCATCCGCGCGTGTCAGGCCTCTTCGGCGGCCAGCGCCGCGAGACGGGCGAGCGCCCCGTCCAGGACCGCGCGGGGCGGTGACGCGAGGCCCACCCGGATCGCGTCCGGGGCCGTGCCCGGGCCGACCGCGAAGGCGCTGCCGGGGGTGACCGCCACACCCGCGCGCCCGGCCGCCGCCGCAGTGAAGGTCTCCGCCCGCCAGGGCGCGGGCAGCTCCCACCAGCAGTAATAGGCGTGCGGGGAGGTCCGGACCGCGTATCCGTCGAGCCGCCGCCGGACCAGGGCGTGCCGGGCCGCCGTGTCCGCGCGCTTGGCCGCGACGGCCTCGGCGACCGTGCCGTCCCCGGCCCAGCGGGTGGCCGCCGCGAGCGCGAGCCCGCCCGCCGTCCAGGCCCCGTACCGCAGCGCCTCCGCCACCGTCGCCCGCAGCCGCCCGGGGACGACGAGATAGCCGACGGTCAGCCCGGGGGCGAGCCGCTTGGACAGGCTGTCCACGAGCAGCACCCGCTCGGGGGCGAAGGCGGCGAGCGGCGGGGGCGCGGCGCCCGGTGCGAGGAACGCCCAGGTCGTGTCCTCGACCGCCGTCAGGTCCAGGTGGCGCAGCAGCTCGGCCAGTTCGGACCGCCGGGGCTCGCTCATGGTCGTGGAGAGCGGGTTGTGCAGGGTCGGCTGGAGGTAGACCGCGGCCAGCGGTGTGGCCCGGTGGGTGGCCGCGAGCGCCTCCGGCCGTATCCCGTCTTCGTCGAGGGCGAGCGGCACCAGCCGGATGCCGAGCCGTTCGGCCACCGCTTTGACCAGCGGATACGTGAGCGCCTCGACGCCCAGCCGGCCGCCGGGCGGGACGAGCGCGGAGAGCGCGGCGGCGATGGCCTGGCGGCCGTTCCCCGCGAAGAGGAGGCCCTCGGGGTCCGGCGCCCAGCCGGGCCGGGCGAGGACGGACACCGCCGCCTCCCGGGCCTCCGGGGTCCCGGTCGCGGCGGCCGGACCCGAGACGGCCTCGGCCAGGACGTCGGGCCGGGCGAGCGCCGCGAGCGCGCGGGCCATCAGCTCCGACTGCCCTTCGGCGACCGGGTAGTTGAGCTGGAGGTCGACGGGAGCGGCCCCGGTCGCCTCGGCGAGCGCGGGCCCCGGCAGCGGTGGCGCGGCCCGCACGAAGGTGCCGCGCCCGACCTCTCCGACGGCCAGGCCCCGGCGGGCCAGCTCGCCGTAGACCCGGATGGCCGTCGAGTTCGCGATCCGGTGGCGGCGGGCGAACACCCGCTGCGGCGGCAGCCGGTCACCCGGCGTCAGCCGCCCGTCCCGTACGGCCGCCTCGACCCGGTCCGCGATCCTCCGGTACTCCTCCATGCCGGCCCTCCCTCGATTCCCTCGATTCACCGATTGCATCGCTTGCATCGATTGCACCGAGAGCAAAGATCTCATTGCACCGAGCAATCGCCGCTGCCTAGCCTGCCGTCATGCGCTACACCGACAACCTCGCCACCCGCCTCTACTTCGAGGACCGGGGCAGCGGCCCCGCGCTCCTCCTCGTCCACGGCCACCCCTTCGACCACACCATGTGGCAGCCCCAGATCGACCGCTTCTCGCTCACGCACCGGGTGATCGCCCCCGACCTGCGCGGCTACGGCATCACCCCGCTCGGCGCGACGGCCTTGACCGAGATCACCGGCCTCGGCGACTTCGCCGAGGACCTCGTCGACCTCCTCGACGACCTGGGGATCGAACAGGCCGTCGTCGCGGGCCTCTCCATGGGCGGCCAGATCGCCATGGAGCTCCACCGCCGCCACCCCGAGCGCGTCCGGGGCCTCGTCCTCGCCGACACCTTCCCCGCCGCCGAGACCGAGGAGGGCAAGGCCGCGCGGAACGCCATGGCCGACCGGCTGCTCAAGGAGGGGATGCAGGGGTACGCCGACGAGGTCCTGGACCGGATGGTCGCCCCGTACAACACCCATGCCGCGCCGCACGTCCACCGCATGATGTGCGCGACCGACCCGGTCGGCGCCGCCGCCGCGCTGCGCGGCCGGGCCGAGCGGCCCGACTACCGCGAGTCGCTCACCACCGTCGCCGTCCCCGCGCTCGTCGTGGTCGGCCGGGACGACACGTACACCCCGGTCGAGGACGCGGAGGAGATGCACGCGCTGCTGCCCGACTCCACGCTCGCCGTGATCGAACGGGCCGCGCACCTGCCCAACCTGGAGCAGCCCGAGGAGTTCGACGCCGTACTCGACTCCTACCTCCGCTCACTCGTTCGGCTCAGCTGAAAGTTCGGAATCGTACGAACACTCCGACGATGGGGTCATGAGCCAGAACACCGCACCCCGCAAGCCGAGCACCTCCGGCGCCTGGGCCTCCGGCGGCACCCTGTTCGCCGGTGTCCTCATGCTGGTCACCGGATTCATGGACGTCTTCCAGGGCATCGCCGGCATCGCCGAGGACGACGTCTACACCCGGGTCGGCGACTACGTCTTCAAGTTCAACCTCACGACCTGGGGCTGGATCCATCTGATCCTCGGCGTCATCCTCGCCATCGCCGGCTACGGCATCCTCAAGGGCGCCGAGTGGGGACGGGTCGCCGGTATCGCACTGGCCTCCCTCAACGTCCTCTTCCAGTTCCTCTTCCTGCCGTACCAGCCGTGGTGGGCGCTCTTCTCCATGGCCATCTCGATCTTCGTGATCTGGGCGCTGGCCACGGACGACGCCTACGGCACGCACGAGAAGTTCTGAGGCGGCCGCCCATGAGCCGCACCGGACCCACGAGAGCCACGAGACCCACGAGACCCACGAGAGCCACCGGAATCGCGCTCTCCCTCGCCGCCGCGACCGCCCTCGCCCTCACCTCCACCGGCTGCGACACCGTCACGGACAAGGCCGGCGAGATCGTCTCCTCCGCCACGGCCGCCGTCGCCTCGGCGGCCCAGGAGAAGATGGACGAGGTCAAGGACGGCGTGAACGCCACGGCCGACGTGAAGGCCGGCGGGACGAGCACCGACGGGGACCGCACGGTCGCCGAGATCACCGCGACCAACCCCAAGGACAAGAACGCCGACTACACGATCATGGTCAACTTCCGTGACGACAGCGGGAATCTCCTCGACGCGGTCGTCCTGAACATCAACGGCGTCGAGCCCGGAGCCTCCAAGTCGGGTACGGCACGCAGCAATCGGACGCTCTCGGGCACCACGACCGCGGAGATCGCACAGGCTTTGCGACACTGAAAGGCGTGGACCGAGCACCTGGCGTCATCGCCGCACCCGTGATGAGAGCGGCTGCCTCTGCGGCCCCCGAAACGCCGCCCCTGCGGCCCAGGCACCGCCTCACCGCCTGGGCCGCGGGGCTGCTCCTGACCGTGCCCGCGCTGATCAGCGCCTGCCGCTTCCTCGACACCGACGGGATCACCCCCGTACCGCAGCTGCTCTCGATGCTGCCCTGGCTGGCCGTGCCCGCCGGGCTCGGGCTGCTCCTGGCCGCCGTCGCCCGGCGCCGGACGCTCACCGTCCTCGCCGTCCTCGTCCTCGGCGCGGTCGGCTGGAGCTCCCTGCCCTACATGCCGCAGCTCGTCACCGCGTACGGGCTGCCGCTGGCCCAGGTCCGGGTGCTCGCCGCCAACGTCGAGTTCGGCCAGGGCACCGAAGCGCTGGTCGACACCATCCGGCGCGAGCGCCCCCAGATCGTCTTCGCCTCCGAATGCGACCGCGCGTGCGGACACGCCCTGACCACGGCCTTCGCCGCCGAACTCCCTCACCACGCCTCGGTCGACGCCGAGGGCTCCGCCGGCTCCGTCCTCCTCAGCGCCTACCCGCTCACCGACGAGCGGGTCGTCCCGGCGGTGATGGGCATGCCGGGCGCCACGACGAAGATCGCCGGGAAGTCCGTACGGCTCCAACTCGCCCACCCGATGCCGCCGCTGCCGGGCCACATCGGCCCGTGGAAGCAGGAGCTCGGCCGGATCGAGGACGAGGCCGCCGCCCGGCGCCCCGAGCCGCTGCTGCTCGCCGGGGACTTCAACGCCTCCCAGGACCACGCCGCCTTCCGCGCGATCCTCGAAGCCGGCCGCCTCCAGGACGCCGCCCGGCTCGCGCGCGTCAGCCGCACCCCCACCTGGCCCGCGGAAGGCCCCCTGCCGTTGTTCGTCCAGATCGACCACGTCCTGGTCAGCGAGGACTTCAGCGTCCGGAGCATCCGCTTCCTCGACATCGACGGCTCCGACCACCGGGCCGTCCTCACCGATCTCGACCTGCGCGGAGAGCGCTGATCGGCCACGCTGAAAACATGGACAACGAGGAGATCCTGGACGACATCAGCGCCCTCGTCGAGGAGGAACGCGCGCTGCGGCAGCGCACGGGCGGCCTCCTCCCGGAGGAGCGCGCCCGCCTCGCCGACCTGGAGGTCAGGCTCGACCAGTGCTGGGACCTGCTGCGCCAGCGCCGCGCGAAGAGCGAGTTCGGCGAGGACCCGGACACGGCCGCCCTCCGCCCGGCCGCGGAGGTCGAGTCCTACCGCAACTGACCGCGCTTCCCCACCACAAAGTGCAGGGGGCGGTCGAGCACGACACGTGCGCCGCTCCAGCCGCCGACCCCAGGATGAGGAACCCTGCCACTCCATGGCGCCACTCATGGCGCCATTGACGCCACATATGGCTCGCCATGGCGCCATGCGTGTGCCATGATGGCGTCATCGGTGATGCACACCCCGCTGCCCACGGGCGGGCGGGTGCGCATGTCGCGGAGTGAGCCAGCGGAGGGGTCGGGGTCGGATCATGGAGACAGCACAGAGCCGGCGGCACGCGACACCCGGCGCCCTCACCGCGTTCGCCCGCTTCGTGCTCTGCGGCGGCGGGGTGGGGATCGCCTCCAGCTTCGCCGTGACGGGCCTCGCCTCCTGGATCCCCTGGCTCCTGGCCAACGCCCTGACAGCCGTGGCCTCCACGCTCCTCTCCACCGAACTGCACGCCCGCTTCACCTTCGGCGCCGGCGGGCGCGCCACCTGGCGCCAGCACACGCAGTCGGCCGGTTCCGCGGCCGCCGCGTACGTGGTGACCTGCGGCGCGATGCTGCTCCTCCAGCAACTGGTGACGGCACCGAGCGCGACGCTCGAACAGGCCGTCTACCTGACCGCCTCGGCACTGGCCGGTGCGGCGCGGTTCGCGGTGCTGCGCCTGGTCGTCTTCGCCCGAAACCGCTCGCGGGCCACGACCACGATCCGCACCGCGGCCCCGGCCCCGATCCGCACCGCGGCCCCGACCCCGACCACGCCCCGGACCGCGGCGACGGCCGCGACCACCACCACGCCCCCGACGACGCTCACGACTCGCACCGCGACCGCCTCCCGCACCGCCCGCATCCCCCGGCCCGCACACCCGACCGCGGCCCGCACCGCGCCGCGCACGTCACCCCCGGCCGGCCGCACCGACCTCTGCCGCGCGGCCTGACCACGCCGCCGGGAGCCCGTCCCGCGTGCCGCGCGACGTAAGTTGGAGGGCATGGCACGCCCCGCTCGGCCCGTACGGCTCTCCCCGCCCACCTGGCTCACGGCCGGGCTCCGGCCCGCCCCCACCCCCATCCCCTGGGCCGCCGTCGTCCGCGCGTCCGTCGCGCTCTCCGCGCCGCTCGCCGTCGGACTCGCCGCCGGGCAGCCCGCCTACGGCGCCCTCGTCTCCATGGGCGCCCTCTCCGGCGTCATCGGCGACACCGCCGACGCCTACCGGATGCGGATCTACAACATCGCCGTGCCGCAGCTCTTCGGCGCCCTCGGCGTCACCCTCGGCACCCTCGTCTTCGGCCACGGCTGGCTCGCCGTCGCCGTCCTCACCCTCGTCGCGCTCGTCTCCGGGATGATCTCGTCGATCGGCGCCGTCGCCTCCGTATCGGGCCTCCTGCTCCTCCTCAACTGCGTGGTCGGCGCGGGCCTCCCCATGCCGGACCCCTGGTGGAAGGCACCCCTCCTCCTCGGCCTCGGCGGTCTCTTCGTCCTCCTCCTCACCCTCCTCGGCTGGCCCCTGCGCCGCGCCGCCCCCGAACGCGCCGCCGTCGCCGCCACCTACCGGGCCGTCGCCGAGCTGTACGAGGCCACCGGAACCACCACCGCCTACGACGAGCAACGGCAGGCCGTCACCGCCTCCCTCAACCAGTCCTACGACCTGCTCCTCGCCCGCCGCGCCCGCCAACACGGCCGCGCACCCCACCAGGTCAGACTGCTCTCCCAGCTCAACGTCCTCGTCCCCCTCCTCGAAGCCGCCCCCGCCGCCCACCTCCGCGCCCGGCTCGTCGGCCCGCTGCCCGCCGCGATCCCCGCCGCCGTACGCGAACTCGCCGACGCCGTCGAGGAAGGCCGCACCGGGACACCCGTACTCGACCTGCCGACCCCCGAACGGCCCGCCGAGAAGGCCGTCGACCACGCCCTGCGCCACGCGGCGGCCGTCGTACACAAAGCCGACCCCGACCCCTACAACGTCGACGACCGGCTCGGCCGCCCCGCCGCCCTCCGCGTCCGGGTCCGCCGGGTCTCCCGCGACGTGATGCTCTCCGAGGCGTCCTGGCGGTACGGGCTGCGCCTCGCGCTCTGCATCGGCCTCGCCCAGGCCCTCGTCTCGCTGATCGCCGTCCCCCGCTCGTACTGGGTCGCGCTCACCGTCACCTTCGTCATGAAGCCCGACTTCGGCTCGGTCTTCTCCCGGGCCGTACTCCGCGCCTTCGGCACCGTCGCCGGCCTCGTCCTCGCCGCCCTCGTCCTCGCCGAAGTCCCGAGAGGCTGGTGGGACGTGCCCGTGATGATGGTGCTCGCGGCCCTCATCCCGGCCTTCTCCGCCAAGGGGTACGCCTTCCAGACCGCGGCCATCACCCCCGTCATCCTGCTGCTCTCCGACACCCTCAACCAGCAGGGCTTCGACCTGGTCCTGCCCCGCCTCTACGACTCGCTCATCGGCTGCGCGATCGCCCTGGTCGCCGGCTACCTCCTCTGGCCCGAGTCCTGGCACACCCGCATCGGGGACCGCCTCGCGGACGCCGTCGCCGACACCGCCGCGTACGTGGAGAGCGCCTTCGCCCCCACCCGGCCGCGGAACCATGCGACCGAGCGGCACCGGGCCCGGCGGAAGCTCTACCGGGACCTGTCGACCGTCCGCTCCGAGTTCCAGCGCGCGCTGACCGAACCGCCGCCCACCGGCACCCGGGCCGCCGCCTGGTGGCCGCTCGTCGTCGCCGTCGAGCGGATCATCGACGCGACGACCGCGGCCCGGATCCGCGTCGACCACGGAGCCCCGGACCCGGACCCCTCCGAGGTCGCCGCCGTGGAGCGCGAGTTGCGCGGGCTGTCCGAGGGACTGCGCTCCTCGGAGACGCTCGTGGAGGTCCGCGCGGAGCTGCCCGGCGACGAGAGCGGAGTCCTCGCACCCCTCCGCCAGGAGGTCCGCGCGGCCCGCGCCATCGCCGGTCCCGACCTGCGGTAAACCTCGCCCGAGGGGCGTACGGACGGACTTACCGGCGGTCACGGAACGGAACCCTCCCCACTGCCGTTACCGAACGCCATCCGGGCGACTACGATGCGCTCGATTCCCCGAGATTCGCCGAGCACCGAAGAACGCCCGAGATCCACAGCTATCCACAGCGATCCCCATCAACTCCCCACGATCCACCCAGATCCACCTGGTTCGCCCCGGCCCCACCCCGCTCCACCGTGCCCCACCGCAACTCCCCCGCGCCCCGCCGTGTCGCACAACCGGCCCGACGGGCGGACCACTTCGCCCTGCCTCACCCCCCGCGCCCCGAGGACTCCGCCATGCGCACCACCCACAGCAGAGGGCTCCAGCCCAATGTCCTCGGCACGTTCGACACGATCGTGATGGCCGTGGCGGGCAGCGCGCCCGCCTACTCGCTCGCCGCGACCACCGCCGTCCTCTTCGGCGCGGTCGGCTTCGCCGGACCCGCCGCCCTGCTCTACTGCGCGATACCGATGTTCGGCATCGTCCTCGCCTACGCCCGCCTCGGCCGCATCGACGTCAACGCCGGCGCCGGCTACTCCTGGGTGGGCCGCACCCTCCACCCCTTCCTCGGCTTCCTCTCCGGCTGGGCCCTCGTCTTCGCCGCCACCGTCTTCATGGTGGCCGGCTCCCTGCCCGCCGGTGCCCTCACGCTCTCCCTGATCGACCCGGACCTCGCGAACCACACCCCGCTCGCGGCGGCCGTCGGCGCCGGCTGGTTCCTGATCATGCTGCTCGTCGTCCTGGGCGGCGCCCGGCTGACCGTGCGGGCCCAACTCGTCATGTCGGGCGTCGAGATGCTGATCCTCATCGGCTTCGTCCTCGCCGCCGTCCTGCACCGGGGCCACGCGACCGCCTTCGACTGGTCCTGGTTCGGCCTCGACCAGTTCGACGGCACCCAGGGCTTCGCCGCCGGCGCCCTCATCGCCGCCTTCTACTACTGGGGCTGGGACGTCACCAGCAACCTCAGCGAGGAGACCCGGAACAGCCGCCGCACGGCGGGACTCGCCGCGCTCGTCGGCGTCGGCTTCGTCTTCGTCCTCTTCGAGGCCTTCACCGTCGCCGTGAACGTCCTGCTGACCACCGAGGAGATCCGCACCGCGGGGCCCAACGTCCTCGCCGTCCTCGGCCAGGAGATCTGGCCGGGCGTCGGCGGGAAACTCCTCGTCGTGGCCGTCGTCCTCTCGACCGTCGCCACCCTGGAGACCACCCTCCTCCAGGTCACCCGCTCCCTCTTCGCGATGGGCCGCGACCGGACCCTGCCCGCCGCGCTCGGCACCGTGCACCGTCGCTGGAACACCCCGTGGGTCGCGATCACCGCCGTCGGCGGCGCCGCGCTCCTCATGTTCGCCGCCGCCGCGGCCGCCGAGTCCGTCCAGCGGATCCTCAGCGACGCCGTCGCCGCGATCGGCCTCCAGATCGCCTTCTACTACGGCCTCGCGGGCATCGCCGCGGTCGTCGCGTACAAGTCGCTCCTGCTGCGCTCCGTACGGAACCTGATCCTCGGCGGCCTGTGGCCGCTGCTCGGCTCCGGCTTCATGCTCTGGTGCTTCGTCGAGTCCCTGGGCGAGCTCTCGACCACGGCCCTCACCATCGGCCTCGGCGGACTGCTCGTCGGCGTCGTCCCGCTGCTCGTGTACTGGCGCAAGGGCAGCGACTACTACCGCCCGGCCCGCCTGGACGCCGTCCGCGCGCTGGCGGCCACGGAGGACTCGGGCCCGTCGACACCACGCCCCCGCGGAAGCGCCCGGGACAAGAGCTACGCCACAGACTTCTGACCCGACTTCCGAACCGCCCTCAGAAACAACCCCTGAACCAACTCCTGAACCGACGACATCTGATGACGTACGAGATCACGCACGAGATGTAGCAGAGCAACAGCACCACCCATCGGCAGCCGAACCGAAGGAGGCCCCATGGCCGTCGTACGCCGCCGCTCCGCACGCTCGGCGCGCCAGGCGCGAGCGGAGCGCTTCGCGCCCGACTTCGACCCGGACTTCGGCGACCGCGCGCTCACGGAGGCGCGGCACGACATCGTCATCGGCCGCTGGCAGGGGGTCCGCGACCTGCTCGCCGCCACGGGCGACGACTGGACGCGCCGCACGCACCGGCTGCGGCTCCTCTCGCATGCCGCCGCCGGCAGCTCCACGGTCGAGACCTGGCGTGCGGCCGAGCCCCGCAACCCGGACGCCGCCGTGCTGCGGGCGGCGACCGAGGTCGTCCGGGTCTTCGACGCGGCGATCGCGGCCGGCCGGGGCGCCGCCGTCGAGCGGGGCCGGATCGACGCCGCGGTCGACGCCTGCCGGGGCGCGGCGGAGGCGGCACCGGCCGACCCCATGCCGTGGGTGTCGCTGCTCTCGGTGGCGAGGCTGTACGAGGGCGGGGTGGCGCGCCGCGAACTTCGGCACTGGTTCGACGAGTTGCGCCGCCGGGACCCGTACAACACCGAGGGGCACATCCAGGTGCTGCGCTACTGGTCGGCGCGGTGGCACGGCACGCACGGCAGCATGTACGACTTCGCGCGCGACGCGGCGGGCGTGGCGCCGCCCGGCTCCCCGCTGCCCGTACTCGTGCAGGTGGCCAGGGTCGAGGAGTACCGGTACATCGCGGACGGGGCACTCGGACGGGGCCCGGTGCGGGGCTTCGACCAGCACTGGAAGCACGAGCTCGCGGTGACGGAGCTGCGCCGCACGTACGCGCGGTGGATCGGCGGCAGGGACCCCCAGCGCCCGGTGGCACCGGAGGAGGTGGGAGACCTCAACTTCCTCGCGCATGCGGCGTGTTACGCGGGCCAGGTGGAGATCGCCAGGGAGTTGCTGGGGATGCTGGGTGTGCGGGCGGCCTGGGTGCCGTGGGCGTACACGGGGGACCCGGAGGAGCAGTTCACCAGATTCAGGGAGGGCCTGGGGGTGGAGTGAGAGAGCCCCTCACTCCACCCCCGGGTCACTGTCCTCAGACGCCGATGTCGCGGCCGTCCGTACGCCAGACGGAGACGACCGACGGACGGACGATCTTGCCGGGTCCGTCGGGCCACTCCGACTTCGGGTTCTCGACGGAGGCGCCGTCGAGCTCGCCCGGGTGCTGCACCGAGACCAGGACGCGGCGGTCCTGGATGATCGGGCCGCAGGTCTCGGCGCCCTTCGGCACGGTCAGGAACTGCTTCAGCTCACCGCGCCGCTCGCCCTGCGTGGCGACACCGAACAGGCCGTCGTGCGAGCCGAGCTGGTTGCCGTCGGTGGAGATCCACAGGTTGCCGTGCGGGTCGAAGGCCACGTTGTCCGGGCAGGAGATCGGGGAGACCTTCTCCTTCGGGAAGCCGGCGAAGTAGGTGGCGGGGTCGTTCGGGTCGCCGGCGACGAGGAAGAGCCGCCAGGCGAACCCGTCGGAGGCCGGGTCGTCCCAGTGCTCGGCGAGCTCCAGGATCTGCCCGTGCTTGTTGAGGTTGCGCGGGTTGGCCTCGTCGGCGCCCGGGTTGGTGCCCTTGCCGCGGTTGGAGTTGTTGGTGAGCGCGACGTAGACACGGCCGCTGCGCGGGGACGGCTCGACGTCCTCGGGGCGGTCCATCTTCGTCGCACCGACCTTGTCACCGGCGAGACGGGTGAAGACGAACACCTCGTCGGCGGTCAGGCCGGGGACGTGCGAGACGGCGCCGTCGGCGGAGGCGGTGGCGAGCGGGATCCACTGACCGCTGCCGTCGAACTCGCCGTCGTTGGGCAGCTTGCCCGTGCCGTCGATCTCGGCGGCCGGGGAGTCGCCGGTCAGCTTGGCGACGTAGAGGGTGCCCTCGTCGAGAAGCGTGAGGTTGTGCTCACGGGCGGCCCGCGAGCCCCCCTTCTTCATCCGCTTGCTGGAGACGAACTTGTAGAAGTAGTCGAAGCGCTCGTCGTCGCCCATGTAGACGACCGGACGGCCGTCCTCGGTGAGACGGGGCTGCGCGGCCTCGTGCTTGAAGCGGCCGAGCGCGGTGCGCTTGCGGGGCGTGGAGTCGGGGTCGTACGGGTCGAGCTCGACGACCCAGCCCTGACGGTGCACCTCGTTGGGCTCCTGGCGGAGGTCGAAGCGCTTGTCGAACCGCTCCCACTTGCGCTCGGAGGCGCCGGTCCCGACGCCGTAGCGCTTGTCGGTGGCGGAGCTGCCGAAGGCGAAGTACTGGTTGAAGTTCTCCTCGCCGTGGAGTGTGGTGCCCCACGGGGTGGTACCGCCGGCGCAGTTGTTGAGCGTGCCGAGGACGATACGGCCCTCGGGGTCGACGGAGGTCTTCACCAGGTCGCTGCCGGCGGCGGGGCCGGTCAGCTCGAACTCGCTGGTGGTGTGCAGACGCCGGTTCAGGTGGTGACGGGTGACGGGCGTCAGCTTGCCGGAGCGGTGCTCCTCCTGGACGACGACGACCGAGAGGCCGTGCGCGGCCCAGGCGATCTCGACCTGCTCGCGGGTCGGGTTCTCGGAGTCGTAACCCCGGAACATGAGCACCTCGTCGGTGTACTCGTGGTTGGCGACGAGGACCTGCCGGTGGTGCTCACCGCGCAGCGGCAGCAGGGAGAGGAAGTCGTTGTTGTAGCCGAACTGGCCGGCCTGGGCCTTCGCCGTCTGCTTCTCGGAGTCGAAGGCGGGTGTGCCGCGGAGGATGGGCTCGCCCCAGCGGATGACCACGTTCTGGGCGTAGCCGGCGGGGACGGTGACCTGGTCGGCGGTGTTGGGCGCGACGGCGGCGAAGCGGAGGCCGCGAGCGCCGTCGACCTTGCCGGAACCGGGCTTGCCCGGTCGCGCGACGGCCTCGGGGGCACCACCGAGGACGACGGCGCCACCGGCGGCGGAGGCGACGGTCACGACGGCGGCCGCGCGGAGGGCCGACCGGCGGGAGAGCACACCGGCTATGACGTCGCCGACGTACTCGTTGTCGCTCGTGTTGGGCACCTCGTGGAAGCAGGCGTCACCACACCGGAACCGGCAGGTGAGAGCGGAACGGCCGCCTCCGTGGGGGTTCGTGCTCAGGAGCGGCAGCAGTTTGCGCACTTCGTCCTCCTCCGGCGCACACTGCGCCGACATGGTGTCGGGAATCCTTCGGCGGCGACGCTATGTGCGCACATCTGCACAGGGGCGGCGCCGGAGTGAACGCCGAATGAATGCGCGGCAACCGGAGGCGACCGGGTCACGGAGGAGGTAGGGGGTGGCCGCTAACCTTACGTGTCCGCCCTGGCCAGGGATGAACGTCCCGAAACGCCCAGTACGGACATTCACACTGCACCCACTCATGCGAAAGGGTTCGCCCATGGGTATTCGGAGCATGCTGCGCAAGGTATTCGGCCGGGACCGCGAGGACACCCCGGCGACCTCCGTCCCGGCCCAGACGCGTGAGGCCTCGTCCACGGACGCCTCCCCCTCGACGTCCCCGGACACGAAGGAAGCCGAGGCCCGCCGCGCGGCGGACGACCTGGTAGCGGCGTCGTTCGACAACCCGCAGGTGCCGAAGGCACGGAGCGGGGAGACGTCGGAGACGTCGGAGACGTCGGAGACGGTGAACGCGTCGGACGTGGTGGACACGGCGCAGGCCGTGGAAGCGACGGAGACGACGGACGCGGCGGTCACGGCGGAGACGACGGAGACTGAGACTGCGGCCGTCGAGGCGGTCGAGGCCGAAGCGACGGAGACTGCGGCCGTCGAGGCGCCCGAGGCCGAAGCGGAGGCGACCACCGAGGCGAAGGCGGTCGAGGCGCCGGAGGCTGAGGCGGAGGCCGAGACGCCCGCCGCCACGGTCGAGACCGAAGCCACCGAGCCGGCTGCGCCGCTTGAGGCCGAGGCCGAGGCCGACCAGGCGGAGCCCGAGGCGGCGACGGCGGTCGACACGACCCCGGCCACTCCGGCGGAGCCGGAAGCGGCCGCCGCCACGGAGGACGCTGCCGCGTCCGAGGCCGCTCCGCAGGAGCGGGAAGTGGAGCCGGAAGCGGAGACGCCGGCCGCAGAGGCCGAGTCCGCTGACGCGGACGCGGACGACGCGACCCCGTCCGCCAGCGCGGCGGCGGCCGAAGTCGCTCCGCAGGAGCAGGAAGCGGAACCCGCGGCGGTCGTCGCGGCCGACGACGTGAGCCCGGCCGAGGCCGAGGTTGTCGCCGCCGAGGCGCACGTCGGCGAAGCCGCGGGCGTTGACGCTCCGGAGGAGCGGGCGGACGCGGCGGAGCCGGAGGCCACGGCCACTGGGCCGGAGGCCGACGCGGTCGCCACGGACGACGCTGCGGTGTCCGAGACCGCTCCGCAGGAGTCCGAAGCGGAGCTTGAGGTGGCCGCTGCCGCTCCGGCGGAGCCGGAGGCCGAGGTCGAGGTCGAGACCGAGGTGGTCGTGGCCGTCGCCGCTGCCGCTCCGGAGGAGCAGGACGTTGCCCCGGTGGAGCCGGAGGCGGGCGTCGGCGAAGCCGACTCGGACGGGGACACGGACGCGGACGCCGACGCCGCGCCCGCCCTCCCCCTCGCCCAGCTGAAGGCCGCCGCCCCGCACCTCGCCGACGCTTACAAGGCCGCCGGGGCCGCGCTCAAGAAGCAGGGGCTCACCGGGGCGCGGGCCGCCGTGTACCTCGTGGTGGACCGGTCCGGGTCGATGCGCGGGTACTTCAAGGACGGCTCCGTGCAGCGTCTCGCGGAGCAGACCGTGGCCCTCGCCGCGCACCTGGACGAGGACGCCACCGTCACGACCGTGTTCTTCTCCACGGACATCGACGGCACCGTCGAGCTCGCCCCCGCCGACCTCACGCCCACCCGCGTCGAGGAGATCAACGGCACGCTCGGCCGCCTGGGCCGCACCAACTACCACCGTGCGGTGGAGGAGGTCCTCGCCCACCACGAGAAGGCCGACCCGACGCGCCCCGCCCTGGTCGTCTTCCAGACCGACGGTGCGCCCGAGTCGAAGACGGCCGCGACGCAGGCGCTGGCCGAGGCGGAGGGCCGCCCGCTGCACTGGCGGTTCGTGGCCTGGGGCGAGGAGGACAACAAGGCCTTCGACTTCGTCCGGAAGCTCGACGGCACTCCCCGTACCGCCACGTTCTTCGCGGGCGTGACGCCGGTCGAGACCGCGCATGCCGCCTTCTACCGCGGCCTGCTCGCGGGCCTGGAGTTCTGAGGCCCGGAGAGGGCGCGTACAGCCGATCAGACGGTGTGTTTCACGGCGCGGGCCGGGTCCGGGATTCTCCCGGGCCCGGCCCGTCGGCCTGAGCGGGGGCGTCACGCTCGTCCTGACCTCGACCCGATCTCGACCCGACCGCGACCCGACCTCGGGGGGATCCGGGGCTCCTCCGGGCGCCCTTCCGCAGCAGAATCCTTTTCTCTTTCTGTGCGGCATTCGGGTGATATTCAGCAGCCGTGGAGTTTCACCACCCCCTAAGATCCACTTCCGTGACAGAAAGTCAAAGCTCTTTTCCGACAACGGAGATGGCTGGTTCCGCCGAGGTCGTGATCCTCGGCGCGGGGCCCGCCGGGCTGATGCTCGGAAACCTCCTCCTCCGCAGCGGCATCGACTGTGTCGTCCTGGAGCGTGCGAGCCGGGAGCACGTGCAGCAGCGGGCGCGGGCCGGTTTCCTCGCCCCGCACACCGCGGCGCTGCTCGCCCGGCACGGCCTCGACGAGGGGCTGCGCAAGCGCGGGCAGGAGCACAGCGTCTGCGAGTTCCGTACCGAGGACGGGCGCTTCCGCCTCGACTACCGCCTGCTCGGCAAGGGCGAGCCGCACACCGTCTATCCGCAGCACGAGCTGGTCACCGATCTCGTCGGGCTCTTCCTCGGGGCCGGCGGGCGGATTCACTTCGACACCGAGGTGCTCGACGTGACCGGCGTCGAAGGACCGCGGCCCTCCGTGACCGTGCGGGATGCGGACGGGCGGTCCGCGCACTGGCGGGCAAGGTACGTCGCCGCCTGCGACGGACGGCACGGGGCGGGCCGGCGCGCGCTGCCGCCCGGCGCGGTGCGGCGCCGCCATCGTGACCACGGGGTCTCGTGGCTCGGGCTGCTGGCCGAGGCGCCTCCGAGTCTCGACGCCGTCGGATACGCCACGCACCCACGGGGGTTCGCCGGGCACATGGCCCGTTCGCCCGAGGTCACCCGGTACTACCTCCAGTGCACGCGCGGCACCGAGGTGGACGACTGGTCCGAGGAGCGGGTGTGGGACGAACTCGACCTGCGGATGCGGGCCGAGGAGTTCGGGCCGCTGCGGCGGGGACGGATCATCCAGCGCGCGGTCGTCGACTTCGAGTCGGACGTCCTCGAACCGCTGCGCCACGGCGCGTTGTTCCTCGTCGGTGACGCCGCGAGCCTGATCAGCCCGTCCGCCGCCAAGGGAGCCAACCTGGCGGTGCTGGAGGCCGACATCCTCGCCCGCGCCCTCGCCGACGACCTGCTGCACGGCGACGCCGAGGGGCTCGACCGGTACTCGGAGCGGTGCCTCGAACACATCTGGCGTGCCCAGGAGTTCTCGCACTGGATGATCCAGCTCCTCCACCGCGTGCCCGGTCCCGACGGAAGCACCTCGCCCTTCCAGGAGGGGCTGAGGCGGGCCCGTCTGAAGGCGCTGCGGAGCTCCCGTACCCAGCAGGACTGGTTCGCCGAGAACTACGTCGGCGTCTGACCGACCCGCCGACGACGGCGAACCGGGACCGAGTCCTGTTCGTCGTGCCCTGAGCCCGCCGACCGGGTAGGCCGCGTCCGGCACGACCCCACGGGCCCCGTCCCCGGCCCGAATCCACCCGGCACCGGGCACCCGACCCCCGGCACCACCCGGCCCGGCCCCGCCCGCCCTGCCTCGAACGGCGCCCCGCCACACCCTTCCCCCCTCCCCCTCCCTCCCGAGCCCGGCCCCAAGGCCGAGGCTCTCTCCTCCCTGCCCGAACTCACCTGTCCCCTCCCCGAAGGATGCCCCCCATGGCGACCACCACCCCGCCTCCTGCCACCATCCCGACCCCCGCCGCCGGCCACCCGAAAAAACCCGCCGCGGACGGCCCCGGCGATGTCGCACGACTGCGTGACGCCGCCGGCTTCGTCCGGGAGCAGGAGACCTCCGACCTGCTGGCGCGCGTGCTGCCCGGGCTCGACGGGCCCGAGTTGCGGGCGATGACCGAGCGGTGCCGGTTCGCGCACGCCGCTCTGCTCGTCTTCCCTCCCGACGAGCGGACCCTGCGGGCGGAGCTGGCCGCCTCCGGGCTGTCCGCGGACGGCCTGGCGCAGCCGAGCGTGGTGGTACGGGAGCGGCTGGCGGCACGGCACGGGCTGGGGGCCGGGGAGCTGGACGTGCGGATCCTCCGGCCGGCGGTACCCGGGCCGGACGGCGAGGAGCGGGCGGTGGAGGTGTTCGCGCTGACCGTCCCGGAAGGTTCGGAGCTCGCGGCCGTCGCCGCCGAGGAGCGGACGGTGGACCGGGAGGCGCATCTGGCCTTCGACGTCGAGCGGCCGGACCCCCTGGTGCTGCGCGGGCTGCGGGCGGGCTTCCTCCGGCACGGGGCGGTGGCGGACGGGGGCGGGTACAACCCGCACGAGGACGGGACCGTCTTCTACTTCGCCGCACCCGACGAGACGAAGACGCCCTACCGGCGGGTGGAGCTGTACGCGCGGGGTGACCACAGGGACGTGCTGGCGGAGCACCTCGACGGCCCCCGGGCGTCGCATCCGGCGGAAACGCTGCTTCGTCTGCTGTCGGGCGCCTGGACGACGCAGGCGCTGGCGGCGTGCGCGGAGCTGCGGCTGCCGGAGGCGATGAGCACGAGCACCGCGCGGGGGGCCGAGGAGCTGGCGCGGGCGGTGGGGGCGCGGCCGGAGAACCTGGCGACGCTGCTGCGGTACCTGGCGATGGTGGGTGTGGTGGCGGAGGAGCCCCGCGAGCGGGGCACGTTCCGGCTGACGGAGGCGGGGCTGCTGCTGCGCGAGGACGCCAGGGCGTCGATGCGGCCGCTGGCGCTGATGTACGGGGGGCCGTTCTACGAGTCCTTCGCGCGGCTCGCCCACACCGTGCGGACGGGGGAGCCGGGGTTCGAGGACCGCTACGGCGAGAACCACTTCGACCACTTCGCGCGCGATCCGGAGCTGGCCGCCCGGTTCGACCGGTCCATGGCGGCGAGCGCCCCGATGTTCGACCCGCTGCCGGCGCACCCGGTCGTCACGGCCGCGGCCGCCGCTCCCGGCGGACGTACCGTCGTCGACATCGCCGGCGGCACCGGGGAACTGCTCGGCCGTCTGCTCGCCGCGCACCCGTCCCTGCGGGGGGTCCTCCTCGAACGGGCCCATGTGGTCGAGGCGGCGCGGGGCCGGCTCGGGGCGGTCGCGGAGCGGTGCGACTTCGTGACCGGTGACTTCGCGGACGTACCGGCGGACGGGGACGTGTACGTCCTCTCCCGGGTCCTGCACGACTGGGACGACGAGCAGTGCCGGACGATCCTGCGCCACTGCGCGGCGGCGATGCCGCCGGGGGCGGACCTGCTGATCGTGGAGCGGCTGCTGCCCGCGGACTCCTCGCCGTCGCTGGCGACCGCGTGGGACCTCCACATGATGTGCAACACGGGAGGCCGGGAGCGCACGGCCGCCGCGTACGCCCTGCTGCTCGCCGACGCCGGCCTCGAACTCGTCGGCCACAGCCCGCTCCCCCTGGAGGCCCACGTACTGCACGCCCGCCGACGGTGAGTCGAGAAAACTAGGTCGAGAAAGCTAGGGGGTGGCGGGGCCCGGCAGGGTCACCGTCACCACCAGACCGCCGCCCTCCGCCGCGTCCCGCGCGACCGCTCGTACGGTCCCGCCGTGGGCCGCGGCGATCGACCGTACGAGGGAGAGGCCGAGCCCCGCGCCGGGCCCCGTACGGTCCCGTCCCTCGCCCCGCCGGAAGGGTTCGAAGAGCCCGTCGACGTCCTGGGCGGGGACGACCGGCCCGGTGTTGGTGACGGTCAGGACGCCACCGTCCACCCGGACGTCGACCTTGCCCCCGGGCACGTTGTAGGCGACGGCGTTCGCGACGAGGTTGCGTACGAGCTGCGCGAGCAGCACCCGGCTGCCCCGCACGACCCCACCACCGGCCACCACGACCACGACCACGTCCACCTCCCCACCCACGTCCCCGCACTCCTCCGCGACGACCTCTCCGAGCGGCACGTCCTCCCGTTCGGAGAGCCCCCGCTCGCTGCGGGCGAGCAGCAGCAGACCGTCGATGAGCCGTTCGCTGCGCCGGTTCGCGTCGAGCAGCACGTCCCGTACGTCGCAGTCGTCGTCGAGGCCGACCTGGATGGCGACGCGCTGGGTGGCGAGGGGAGTGCGCAGTTCGTGGGAGGCGTTGGCGATGAAGCGGCGCTGGCTGTCGAAGGCCGCCTCCAGGCGTCCGAGCAGGGCGTCGAAGGTGTCGCCGAGTTCCTTGAGCTCGTCGTCGGGCCCGCTGACGGCGATCCGCCCCCAGACGCCGTCGGGGGCGCCGCCCACGTGCGGGGTGTGTTCGGAGAGGTCGCGGGCGCGGGCGGTCATCTCGTGGACGGGCCGCAGGACGCGCCCCGCGGTCCACCAGCCCACGACGACGGCGCAGCAGGCGGTCGCGAGCAGGGCGAGGCAGGACCACATGAGCATCTGTTCGCCGGCCGCGAGCCTGATGTCGTCGCCCAGCCGGTCCGCCTCCACGACCGCGACGCCGTCGGCGCGGGACACGATCGCGTCGGTCGCCCAGGCCGTCCCGGCGAGGACGAGCAGGTTCACCACGAGCAGCAGCACCGCGCCGAGGACCAGGAAGGCACCCCCGTAGACGAGCGCGATCCGGGTCCGGATGGTGGAGCCGGCACCGAGCAGACCCTCGTTCACAGCCGGTACCCCACTCCTTGCACGGTCCGGATGAGCCCCGGCTCGCCCAGCTTGGCCCGCAGCTTGCTCATGCAGACCCGTACGGCCCCGGTGAAGGGGTCGGCGTGGGCGTCCCAGGCGCGGTCGAGGAGCTCCTCGGCGGAGACGGTCGCCCCGTCGGCCTCCAGGAGGATCTGGAGGACGGAGAACTCCTTCGGGGAGAGGTCCAGGTCCCGCCCGTCGCGGGCGGCGGTCCGCCGGACGGCGTCGAGGCGGAGCCCGTACCGCTCCAGGAGCGGGGGGAGCGCGGGCCGGGCGGGGCGCCGCCGCAGGGCCCGGACGCGGGAGACGAGCTCGGGGAACTCGAAGGGCTTGCCGAGGTAGTCGTCGGCGCCGAGGTCGAGGCCTCCGACGCGGTCCTCGACGGCCGTGGCGGCGGTCAGCATGAGGATCCGGGTCGGCGATCCTGCGGCGACGAGCCGCCGGGCGACCTCGTCGCCGTGGACGCGGGGCAGGTCGCGGTCGAGGACGAGGACGTCGTACGGATGGAGGTCGAGGAGGTCCAGGGCCTCGTCGCCGCCGTGGGCGGTGTCGACGGCGAATCCGGCCCGGCGGAGGCCGACGGCGACGAGCCGGGCGAGGTCCCGCTCGTCCTCGGCGACGAGTACACGCATGCCGTCCATCTTCCCCACCGCGCACCCCGCGCCCGCCACCGGCCCGGTCTCCGGGCGGCCACCGCCCCGGCCCGGGTTTTATGGATGTGAGTGGATCTTCGTACGACCGTTAGGATTTCGACCATGGCGGCCACTGGATCCGAGAAGCAGGGGGCGAAGGCGTTCTACGTCACGACCCCCATTTACTACGTCAACGACGCTCCTCACCTGGGCCACGCCTACACGACCGTCGCAGGCGACGTGCTCACGCGCTGGCACCGTCAGCGCGGCGAGAAGGTGTGGTTCCTCACCGGCACGGACGAGCACGGTCAGAAGATCATGCGCACGGCCGAGGCGAACGACGTCACGCCCCAGGCCTGGTGCGACAAGCTCGTGGAAGAGGCGTGGAAGCCCCTCTGGGAGCACCTGAACATCGCGAACGACGACTTCATCCGCACCACGCAGAAGCGTCACACCGACCGCGTGCAGGAGTTCGTGCAGGACCTGTACGACAAGGACGAGATCTACAAGGGCGGGTACGAAGGCCCGTACTGCGTGGGCTGTGAGGAGTACAAGCTCCCCGGCGACCTCATCGAGGCGGAGGACGGCACCAAGCTGTGCGCCGTCCACAAGAAGCCGGTGGAGATCCTCAAGGAGGAGAACTACTTCTTCAAGCTGAGCGAGTACGGCCCGAAGCTCCTGGAGTTCTACGAGGCGAACCCGGGCTTCATCCAGCCGGAGTCGGCCCGCAACGAGGTCGTGAACTTCGTCAAGCAGGGCCTGGAGGACCTCTCCATCTCGCGCTCGACCTTCGACTGGGGCGTCCCGGTGCCGTGGGACGAGAAGCACGTCATCTACGTGTGGATCGACGCGCTCCTGAACTACGCGACGGCCGTCGGCTACAACGAGAACCCGGAGAAGTTCGAAGAGACCTTCCCGGCGAACGTCCACCTCATCGGCAAGGACATCCTGCGCTTCCACGCGGTGATCTGGCCGGCGATGCTGATGGCGCAGGGACTGCCGGTCCCCGGCCGGGTCGCGGCCAACGGCTGGCTGATGGTCGGCGGCGAGAAGATGTCGAAGTCGAACCTGACCGGTATCAAGCCGCAGGACCTGACCTCGCACTTCGGCGTGGACGCGTACCGCTGGTACTTCCTGCGGGCGATCGCGTTCGGCCAGGACGGTTCGTTCTCGTGGGAGGACTTCACCGCCCGGTACACGTCCGAGCTGGCGAACGACTACGGCAACCTCGCCTCGCGCGTGGCGGCGATGGTCGGCAAGTACTTCGGCGGCGAGCTGCCGGCCTCGGCGGCCGACGGTGACGCGGAGAAGGCGATCCAGGACGGTCTGGCCAAGGCGGTCGCGACGGCCGACGCGAAGATCGGCGAGGAGCTGGACTTCCAGGCCGGCATCCTGGCGATCTTCGACTTCGTGAAGCAGGTCAACGGCTACATCACGGAGCAGGAGCCCTGGAAGGTCGCGAAGGACGAGTCCGAGGAGGGCAAGGCCCGCCTCGCGACCATCCTCTACACGGCCGCCGAGTCGCTCCGCGCCGTCGCCGTCCTCCTCAACCCGATCATGCCGGAGACCTCGCAGGCGCTGTGGGACTCGCTGGGCGCCGAGGCGTCCCTGGGCGCGCTGGCCGCGCAGCCGGTCCAGTCCTCCGCGACGTGGGGCCGGCTCCCGGCGGGCGCGACGGTGACGAAGGGTGCGGTGCTGTTCCCGCGCCTGGAGGAGCCGAAGAAGGACTGACGTCGTCTGACGTACGGCAAAGGCCGCCACCCCTGCTCACGGGGGTGGCGGCCTTTCCCTTGCGGGTCACCAGGTCAGAGCGAGGGCGGCGACGGCGGGGGCCATGTAGACGAGCGGGAAGGGCACGTGTCCGTACGAACGGGCGCGGACGATCGTGATCACGGCACCCGCGAAGTACAGGATCAGCCCGATCGCGGCGAGGGTCCCGATGACCGGCACGAAGAACCCGACGACGAGCCCGGCGGCCCCGGCGGCCTTGGCGGCCCCGAGCCGGTTCCACCAGGACTGCGGCACGCCGTACTGGGCGAGGGGCTCGACGACGAACGCGGCCCTGAAGAAGATCGCCGCGGCGGAGAACCCGGCCATGAAGGCGGCGACGGCGGTGACGACGACTGCGGTGGTGGACATCTCGGTGAACATCGCGACGGCTCCTTCAGCCTCTCCCGTGTCCGCCTCGACCGAGCCGGACACAGCACTGACGGAGCCCGAACGGGATGTGTGACAGGCCGCGCGATGTCTTTCCCGGATCGCCCGGCCTGACGGTCCGGGGCGGGGTCAGAGGGTGCGGGCGGTGATGTCGCCGTAGGCGGTGGTGGCGTGGATGTTCAGGCCGGCGGTGGCGCCCTCGCTGTTCTGGAGGGTGTTGGTGATCCGGCCCAGGCCGGTGCCGGCGTCGAGGGTGGCGGAGACACCGCGGCCGGCACCGATCGAGATGTCGCCGGCCTGGGTGCTCAGCGCGACGGTCCCGCGCAGGGCCTCGGCGATCCGGAGGTCACCCTTCTGCGTGCTGATCTCCGCCGGGCCGCCCAGGCGTCCGACCGCGATGTCGCCGGCCTGGAGGGTCAGACGCGCGGCGGCGGTCTCGTCGAGCTTGACCGCGCCCTGCGCGCCCTCGAAGGTCACGTCACCCAGCCGTCCGACACTCCGGAAGTCGGCGGCGGCCGTCTTCGCCTCGACACGGGAACCGGCCGGCAGCTGGACGGTGACCTCGACTGCCCCGGAGTTGCCCAGGATCCGGCTCTTGGCCTCGGCGGCCTCGATCCGCAGGACACCGTCGGCGTAGGCGACGGAGACCCGCTCGGCCGCCTTCACGTCGTTGCTGTTCCCGGCGTTCGCGGGGAGGACCTCGACGTTGGTGTCGGCGCGGTCGGCGGCGATGAAGCGGATGTGGCCGGCCGGGACGTCCAGGACGACGGCGATCGGGGCGGTGGTGGCGAAGTTCTGCATGATGTTCTCCTGAGGCGATTCCTTGTTTCCGACAACGCAAACGCTACGGCGCATTCACTCGCCACGCAACACACCCGTTGCATCCCATCTACATACTCCCAGCTCAGCGCACACATTTCGTTGCAACGACCTTGAATCGCGATGCAACACCCACACACCATCCGTTGCATTGAATTGAAGGTGAACGCACAGCGGACGCACCGGATATCCGGGGACGCGCCCTGGCCGGCCATGACAGGCTCCCTGTATGCCGATCACTGCCGTGTCCCCCGAGGTGTCCATCGCGTACGAGAGCTTCGGCGACCCCGGGGACCCACCCGTCCTGCTCGTGATGGGTTTCGGTGCGCAGATGCTCGCCTGGCACGAGGACTTCTGCCGGGCGCTGGCGGATCGCGGCCGCTACGTGATCCGCTACGACAACCGTGACTGCGGGCTGTCCACCAAGTTCGACGATCACCCCGTCGACGTGGCCGAGTTCATCGCCACCGTCAGCGCGGGCGACATTCCCGCCGCCCTCGCAATGGCCCCCTACCGGCTTCACGACATGGCCGACGACGGCCTCGCCCTGCTCACCGCGCTCGGCATCGAACGCGCCCACGTGGTCGGCAGCTCGATGGGCGGAATGATCGCCCAGACGATGGCCCTCTCCTCCCCGGAGCGGGTACTGAGCCTGACGTCGTTGATGTCCTCGACCGGCGAGAACGCATACGGCCGGTCCAGCCCGGAGGCGCAGGCGGTCATGGCCACCCCGAAGCCCGCGGACCGCGACGGATACGTCGCGGCGGCGGAGCGGGAACTGGTGTGGGCCTCCCGCCGCTACGGCGACGGCGCAGCACTGCGGGAGCTGGCCGCCGCAAGCTACGACCGCTCGTACCACCCGGCGGGACTCGGCCGACAGCTCGCCGCGATGATCCTCAGCGGTTCACGCGCGGAGGCCCTGCGCGAACTGCGGGTCCCGACGCTGGTGATCCACGGCCTGGACGACACACTGATCGACCCCAGCGGCGGAAGGCGCACGGCGGAGCTCGTGCCGGGTGCCGAACTCCTGCTGGTCCCCGACATGGGCCACGACCGCCCCCGAGAACTCTGGCCGGAGCTCATCGACGCCGTGGTGACCCACACCGGTTGAGCCCACGGCCCCGTGTAGGTCAGTGGCGGACGGCGTACGAGACGAAGCCCGCCCAGGCGGCGGGCGTCAGCGCGAGCTGGGGACCGCCGAGGTTCTTGGAGTCGCGGACGTGAACGGTGGCGGGGGTGGTGGCGACCTCGATGCAGGAATCGCCCTCGTTGCCGTCGCTGTAGCTGCTCTTGAACCACGCCAGTTCGGAGGCGTCCCCGGTAGAGGACTTGCGGATCATGTCTCTCCCAGCAGTTGCTCAATGAAGGCCAGCGACTCCCGGGGCGGGAGAGCCTGAGCCCGGATCGTGCCATACCGCAGCTCAAGGATGTGTACCTGCCTCGGGTCCGTGACGGGACGACCGTTGAACGCACCGTCGGAGCGTCCCGTCGCAGTGCCGTCCACGAACTTCAGCAGCTCGATCTTGCCGTCCAGACCGGGATGGACCTCTACGTGCGTCGGCATCACCTGAAGCGTGACGTTACGCAACCGGCCCACCTCCAGAAGACGTTCGAGCTGTCCTCGCCACACCATTGTGCCTCCCAGCGGCCGTCGCAGCAGTGCCTCTTCCAGCACGAAGCCGAGCGAAGGCGCCGGGTCCCGCTCGAAGACGGACTGCCGGGCCACCCGAGCAGCCACCAGCCGCTCCACCTCGGCCTGCGGGTAGGGAGGTTGCCGTGACTCGAATGCGGCACGAGCATGTTCCGGCGTCTGCAACAACCCACTGATGCTGTTGCATACGTACGCACCGATCTCTACGGCCTTCGCCTCGACGTCCGCCAGATCCCGCACCTTCTTCGGGTAGCGGACCTTCGCCACGTCCTCCTTCATGGCCGAGAGCAGACCCCTCGCCCCCAACACCTCGTCCGCCTTGTCCAGGAACTCAGGTCGCGGGATCCGCTTCCCGCTCTCGATCTTGTAGATGAGGTCCTCGCCATACCCGGTGGCCGCCCCGAGCTCGGCGGCACGCATCCCCACCGCCTCCCTCCGCAGCCTCAACTGCCGCCCCACAGTGGCAACTACGGCCACACCCCAGTCGTCGTCCGGGTCGACCTCCCACCCCGGCTCGTCCGCCTCGGTCTTGAGCCGCTGCGCCCCACCGTCCACCGACATACCCGCACCCTTCCCTCGCCCCTTCGTAGCGCCGGGAGGGCTCCGGACAGCCCGGACAGCAGTGGACAAGCTCCGGACAGTCACCCTACGCATCGACGTCGTCACTGTTCACGCTAGTCGGCGACGACGAGGCTCGACGCTGTGAACCAGAAGAACGCGGATCAACTCCACTCACCCACACGCCACTTCAGCATCCTGCTGTCCCCCACGCCACGCGGGGCCCGACTCGCGCGCCTACTCGCCGCCGAGTGGATGCGGGATCACGAGGTGCCGTACGGCGTGACGGAGGCGGCCACCCAAGTCGTCGCCGAACTCGCCACGAACGCGGCGACGCACGGCCGAATCGCCGGCCGAAGCTTCCGACTGGCGCTCGTCACCCACGACGACGTCCTGCGCATCGAGGTGACGGACACACGAGGCGAGAACCTCCCACGCCTCCAACCCACCTACCCCGAGGGCGACTCCGGACGCGGGCTGCTCCTCGTCGAGGCGCTGGCAGACCGGTGGGGTGTCGGGCTCGGTCCCGTACCGAGGAAGACCGTATGGGCAGAACTCGACCTGCCACGCCCCTGACCTGCGAAGAAGATGCATCCACCGAACCCCGGAAATGCGGGCTTCGGTGAGGCGGACGGTCTCCCAAAGGACGACCACAGAGAGAAAGAACCCGGACCAAGCCCCGCCCCTCCCGCCCCGGGCACACGCTCACTCATGAGGGTGAAGAACCCCAACTCGGCTGGATTCCACCCGGGTTGCCTGCTTTACGCTCAGCTCGGCTGGCATATGACCGCAGACACACGTCGGCCCCCGCCGGGACGGCAATCCCAATGCGAGGGCCTGACCACGAGGAAGAAGAAGCCTTCCCGATGGGTACCCAAAACACTAGCGTGCGCCCGCACGCCCAGTCCCGTAACGACGGGAAAAACCACTCCTCCAGGAGTACTCGCAGGCGCTACGGCGGCGTCGTCCACGACAACGCCCGCCACACCACCCGCTTCACGGTGGTCGGCAACCACCTGGCTCAGCACGAGGACCTGTCTCTCGTCGCCATCGGGCTGGCCGTCCACATCCAGTCGCTCCCGACCGGCGCCCAGGTCGACATCGACACCCTCGCCGACCGCTTCCCCGAGGGAAGGACCCGGATCGCCAACGCCCTGCGCGAGCTGGAGGCCCACGGCTACCTGCGGCGCACCCGGGTACGCACGGACGGGGGCCGGATGGTCACCCGTACGGTCTCCTGCAACCAGCCGGGCCGGGCAGCCGGCGAGGACGAACCAAGCCCGCCCCAGCCCCGGCGGGCCCCGGACAAACCACCCCGCCGCCGAGCCCTCCCCGCCGTACCGCAGCCCGCCTACCCCGCCCCGGATCTCCTCCAGACGGCCCTAAAGGTCCTCTCCGGCCTCCGCCGCGAGGACGCCCGACTCCTGATCTCCGCCACGGACGCGGAGCACCTCGTCCCGGGCGTCGCGGCCTGGCTGGAGCGCGACCTCACCCCCGAGGCCGTCCACCGCGCCCTGACGACGAACCTCCCGCAGGACCCCCTCCACCGCCCGGCCGCACTCCTGGCCCACCGCCTGACGGCCCAGCTCCCACCCCTGCCACCCTTCCACCGGCCGACCAGACACCCCCTCCAGAACTGCGACACCTGCGACCGCGCCTACCGGGGCCCCGAACCGGGTACCTGCGGAACGTGTACGCCCGCAGGAGACGCGACCTGCCCGACCTGACGGGTTCGCACCCCAGTTCGTTGCTCATGTGAACGGCCGCATGACAGCATGCGTGAGTGAAGGACAACGGGGACGACATACCCACGCCTCACCAGGTGTCGAGGCTCGCCGAGTTGGCGGATGCACCGGTCGAGCGAGCCACATCGACTCCGCTGGCTCCGCCCAATCCGCCGACTCCGCCTGCTCCACCTGCTCCACCGAAACCGGCCGATGACGTCGCGGTGGCTCGACGGGAGTTTGCGCGTTTGCTGGGGGAGTTCCGGCGTACGGCGGTCCTGGTGCCGTTCGACGAGGCCGGGAGCCTGTGGACGGCCGACTTCAACGGGGTCCGGTGGATCTGCGCGTTCTCGGACGACGAGGCGCTGGCGCGGTTCGCTGTCGCGCGGGGGGACGCGGGGCGGGAGTGGGCGTACCGGACGGTTCTGGGTGCGCGGCTCCTCGACGTGATGGTGCCGATGCTGCCCGGTCCTGGCGGGGTCGCTCTGGACGCGGGCAGCGCGGACGGGATGGTGTTCCCGCCGGTGGCTGGGATCGTCCCGGACGAGGTGGCGGTGGACATCGGGGAAACAGGGGGACGGGGACACGATGAGCGGGAACGAGCCTGACCTCGCGGCGCCGGCGGCGGCGCTCGCGGCGATAGCGAAGGGCATCGACCTGGCCCATGCCGAGCTGAAGGAGCTCGGCATGACCGGCGAGGCCTCGACGGGGCGCGGGTTCTCCGATCTCGCCCTGTCGGGCCTTGAGTTGGGGCATGGGGGCCTGACCTCGGCGTTCGAGGCCTTCTGCGAGCGGTGGGAGTGGGGTGTCCGTGCGCTGACCCAGCAGGGGAACGGGTTCGCGCTGGCGGTCGGCCTGTCCGCGGGCTCGTTCGCGGAGCAGGAGCAGTACATCAAGGACTCGATCAAGATCGGTGTGAACTCCCTCAACGGCAACCCGCACCTGTCCGAGGACGAGGTCAAGAAGATGAGCTGGGAGACCGTCCGCGACCAGCAGAGGTGGGACGACGCCGACTGGAGTCCGGAGTCGTTCTCCGAGGCCCACAGGGACGTCAAGCAGGACTGGAAGAACACGGCGTACGACGTCGAGGACTCGATGCTCGACGGGCTGGAGCGCTCGGGCGTGCTGGACTCCGAGCGGCGGGACGCGATGGACGAGGCACTCAAGGACAAGCTCGATCCCGACCAGGCCACCATCGAGCAGGCCGAGCAGCCGCGTTGGGGGGAGAACCGCTGATGGTGGACTGGGGCGGGCTGGTCGACAAGGGCATCGACAAGGTCGGTGACGCCGTCGACAGGGGCAAGCAGGGCCTCGGCGAGGGCATCGACTACGTCACCGACAAGACCGGCCAGGGCCTGGAGAGCCTGGGCGCGCGCGACTGGGCGGACGCGGTCGAGGACTGGGGTGACGGGGCCGCCTCCTCGCTCGGCGCGGAGGTCGGGGAACAGCAGCTCGGGCAGACCGAGGACGCCGACGAGCTCGTACACGGCAAGCCCGAGAAGATCGCCGCGGCAGTGAAGAACCTGCGGGACTTCCAGCGGGCGTTCGACCTGGTCGGCAGCGGTATGAGACAGCTGGACTCGGGTCACTGGAAGGGCGAGGCGGCCGAGGCGTTCCGGGAGAAGTTCCGGACCCTGCCGACCGACTGGCTGCACGCGGCCGACGCGATGGAGAACGCGGCCAAGGCGCTGGAGTCGTACTCCCAGGCGGTCGTGAGCGCGCAGGGCAAGGCGCGGGAGGCGATAGCCCTGTTCAAGGAGGGCGACCAGGACTCCAAAGCGGCGGTCGTCACGTACAACAAGAAGGTCGATGCCTACAACGCGGCCCGCACCGGAGACAGCCCGCTGCCCGATCCCGGGACCTTCTCCGACCCCGGCACGGCCAAGCGTCAGCGCGCCCAGGAGATCCTGAACGACGCGCGGAAGGCCCGCAACGAGGCCGGGGAGACCGCGAAAGCGGCGGTCGGCGCCGCGCTCGCCCACGCGCCGAAGATGCCGACGGGCCGCGAGAGGGCCATGCTCGAGCTGACGGACTACAGCCTGGGGACGAGCTTCGAGCTGGCCCACGTCGGCGGTGGTGTCGTCAAGGGCACGGCGGGGCTCATCAACTTCGTCCGCTCGGTCAACCCGGTCGACGCGTACAACCTGACCCACCCGGCGGATTACTACAAGGGCGTCAGCATGACGCTCTCGGGTCTCGTGTCCACCGTGGCGAACCCGGACAGGGCACTGAAGAACGCCTGGGACGCGGCGAAGGGCGACCCGTCGGAGTTCATCGGCCGGCTGCTCCCCGAACTGCTCGGCACGAAGGGCGCGGGCGCCCTCCGCACCGGCCTCCGCGTCGGCCTGAACGGCACCAAGCACCTGCCCGACGGAAAGAAGCCGGACGGCAGCCGAGAGGACCAGGAGAAGAACCCGCCCAGCACGTGCAAGACGGGCAAAGAGACGCGGTGCGAGCGGGATCCCATCGACATCGCCACGGGCCGGATGCTGCTGCCGCAGACCGACATCGCCCTGCCCGGCTCGCTTCCTCTCGTCTTCCGGCGCGGCTTCGACTCCTCGCGGCGCTCGGGGCGCTGGTTCGGCCCCACGTGGTCGTCGACGGTGGACCAGAGGCTGGAGATCGACGCGGAAGGCGTCGTCTTCAGCTGTGACGAGGGCAGCCTCCTCGCGTATCCCCACCCTGCTCCCGGGGTCCCGGTCATGCCCACCCACGGCCGGCAGTGGCCGCTGGACCGGGTCGAGGACGGCTACACGATCACCGACCCCGACACCGGCACGGTCAGGCACTTCACCGACCATGGCGACGGGCTCGCACTCCTGGTCCAGATCGACGACCGCAACGGCCGCTGGATCGCCTTCGAGTACGACGAGGGGGCCGCTCCGACGTCGATCGTCCACCACGGCGGCTACCACCTGAAGCTCACGACGAGCGAAGGCCGGGTGACGGCCCTCCACCTCGCGGGGGCGACGGGAGAAGGCTCCGACCAGGAGATCCTGCGCTACGGCTACACGGACGGCCATCTGACCGAGGTCACCGGCTCCTCCGACCGCCCCCTGCGATTCGGCTGCGACGAACAAGGCCGCATCACCTCATGGACCGACACCAACGGCAGCCGCTTCGACTACGTCTACGACGACCAGGACCGCTGCACCTACCAGTCGGGCACGAACGGACACCTCGAAACCACCTTCACCTGGGACGACGTCGACCCGGCGACCGGGCTCCGCGTCACCACCCTCACCGACGGCCTGGGGAACACCTCGCGCCACCTGATCAACGAGCGCGCCCAGGTCGTCGCCGAGATCGACGCACTGGGCGCGGTCACCCGCTTCGCGTACGACCGCCACCACCGCCTGCTGTCGCGGACGGACCCGCTGGGCCACGAGAGCCGCTCCGTCCACGACGAGCAGGGCCGAGTGACGGAGATCGAACGCCCTGACGGAAGGCGGGGGCGGGCGGAGTACGACGACCTCGGCCTCCCTGTCCGCATCGTCGGCACGGACGGCAACGTCACCCTCCAGACCTTCGACGAGCGCGGCAACCGCACGTCGGTGACGGACCCTTCCGGGACCAGGACGGAGTTCGCGTACGACGAGTCGGGCCGGCTCACGTCGGTGACGGGCCCGCAAGGCGCCACCACCCGCCTGGTCCTGGACGACCGCGGCCTGCCCACCGAAATCACCGATCCGCTGGGCGCTACCACCCGCTACGAACACGACGCCTTCGGCCGTACGACCCGGATCACCGACCCCCTGGGCGCGACCACCCGCCTGGAGTGGACGGTCGAGGGCCGGCCGTCCCGGCGGACCGCGCCCGACGGCACGGTGGAGTCCTGGATGTACGACGGCGAGGGCAACTGCCTCAGCCACACGGACGCGGGCGGCAGTACGACCCACTTCACGTACACCGACTTCGACCTGCTGACGTCCCGCACGGGCCCTGACGGCGTCCGCTACGAGTTCTCCCATGACACGAACCTGCGCCTGACGCGGGTGATCGACCCGCAAGGCCTGACGTGGGACTACGCCTACGACCCGGCGGGCCGACTGGTCACGGAGACGGACTTCGACGGCCGGACGCTGAGCTACGCGTACGACGCGGCGGCCCGTCTGACGTCCCGCACGAACGGGCTCGGCCAGACGGTCCGGTTCGACCGTGACGACCTGGGCCGGATCGTCCGCAAGGACGCCGAAGGGGCCGTCAGCACGTACGAGTTCGACGTCTTCGACCAACTGGCGACGGCGACGAGCCCGGACGCGACGCTGGAACGCCTTCGGGACCGCTACGGCCGCCTCGTCTCCGAGACGGTCAACGGCCGCACGCTCTCCTTCACCCACGACACGGTGGGGCGGCGAACGGGCAGGACGACGCCGGGCGGTGCGACGAGCACGTGGTCGTACGACGCGGCGGGCCGCCGTACGGAACTGACGTCCTCGGGCCGGACGCTGGCCTTCACCTACGACGCCGTCGGCCGTGAGACGACGCGGCACATAGGCGACTTCGCGGCTGTGACCTCGTCGTTCGACCCGATGGGGCGCCTCGCGGCGCAGCAGGTCACGGGCGGCTCGGGGCACAGGCTCCAGCACCGCGCGTACACGTACCGCGCGGACGGCGGTCTCGTCGGCATCACCGACGAACTCTCCGGCGCCCGCAGCTACGACCTGGACGCAACGGGCCGCGTCACGGCGGTCCACGCCCGCGACTGGACAGAGCAGTACGCCTACGACGAGGCCGGCAACCAAACACAAGCGTCCTGGCCGTCCACCCACCCGTCCCACTCGGCAACGGGCACACGCGCCTACCAAGGCACCCGGATCTCCCACGCGGGGTCCGTCCGCTACGAACACGACGCCCAGGGCCGCATCGTCCTGCGCCAGAAGACCCGCCTCTCCCGCAAGCCGGACACCTGGCGCTACGAATGGGACGCGGAAGACCGCCTCACCGCGGTGACGACCCCGGACGGCACGGTCTGGCGATACACGTACGACCCCCTGGGCCGTCGAATATCCAAACAATCGCCTTCCGAAACGGTCCACTTCACCTGGGACGGCACCACCCTCTGCGAACAGACGACAGCCGCGATCACCCTGACCTGGGACCACGCGGGCCTACGCCCCCTGGCCCAGACGGAACGCCGCACGGACCCGGACTCCACGGACGACCGCTTCTTCGCCATCGTCACGGACCTGATCGGCACCCCGACGGAGCTGGTCGACGAATCAGGCGAACTGGCCTGGCACACGCGCACGACCCTCTGGGGCACCACCACCTGGAACAAGTCGGCCACGGCCTACACCCCCCTCCGCTTCCCGGGCCAGTACTTCGACCCGGAATCCGGCCTCCACTACAACCACTTCCGCTACTACGACCCGGAATCGGCCCGCTATCTTTCTCAGGACCCTCTGGGCCTGGCTCCGGCGGATAACCCAGCGACGTATGTCTACAATCCCCACACGTGGAGCGACCCGCTAGGGCTGGGGCCGTGCCCGGACGAAGAGCACCTCTTCCGCGGCACGACCTCAGGATTCGGCGCGAGCGACGGTACGGCGGCATCAGGGTTCACCCCCACGTCGACCGACCCCGGTGTCGCAACGGCATTCGCTCGACACTCGGAGCAGTACGGCGACGCCGTGGTGCACCTCATACCGCGAAGCGCCTTGGACGGGATTCCCACGGAACGCGGATTCATTCCACCAGAGGCAGAGGTCGCCGTAGGGCTCCCTGCAGGCGAACTCGCCAGACGCGCCGGAGCGACGATCCCCTCAAGTGTCGCGAGAGACATACTCGCAGGAATGGACATCCACATCCCAAAGATCAACAGTTACGGTGACATCACTGACGCGCTCAGATTCGACATACCAAAGCTGACCACCGACCAGGTGGCCAGATTCATCCAGGAGGCATATAGACATGCCGGACAATAGCAGGCTACAGATCTACTCGATCGAGCAGGAAAACACCCATGGCGGCGTCTGCATCGTCCGCTGTATCGGTGGCATCGCGCGAGTCGGACAGATGTTTCTCGTAGAGGGGGAAGAATCAGGACGTTCCGGCAGCCGATTCACCCTGGATCAAATTGATCGATACAATCGCCAGGTGGACTTCTTCGACCCCCCGCACAACGCCAGAGTGCACCTGTCCGGCCGCCCGTTCGCCGGCCTGAATGAGGGGTCCGTACTGGTTTCGATCAACGAGGAAATGTCGTAGCACACCGAGATGCTCCCGTTGCACGAAAACGGGGTACTCAATCGCATATCGACATTCCCGCAGTTTGGGGACTTTTGAAATTCACCGACTACTTCGAGTGGAATTGGAATGCTTTTTACGATCGCCTTCGCAACCTCCAGTGACTTTCGCCGGATCACCATGTCCTGACCATCGAATCCGCCGAGAGTGCCCTTCCCGAGGGCGTGACGCTCAGCAGGCTCTCGGTTGCCCTGTCGTGTGACAAGGGGGCCGCACCCGGCCTCGCGAGTCGTCTTCGAGGGCTCCAGGAGCGAATCGGCTGAACTCCGCCGCGGATACCGAAGGGGCCCGGAACCGTCGTACGGTTCCGGGCCCCTTCAGTGACAGAACGTCAGTGCTTACCGCGCCGCGTCCGGGTGGACCGCGTCCGTCACCGGGCGGTCTTCGGCCGGCTTCGGGGCGGCCTTCTCGACCGGCTTGCGGAGCTGGATGTTCAGCTCGCGCAGGCGGGTCTCGTCCAGCTCGGTCGGGGCGCCCATCAGGAGGTCCTGGGCGTTGCCGTTGAGCGGGAAGGCGATCGTCTCGCGGATGTTGGGCTCGTCCGCGAGGAGCATGACGATGCGGTCGACGCCCGGGGCGATGCCGCCGTGCGGCGGGGCGCCGTACTCGAAGGCGCGGAGCATGCCCGCGAACTCGTGCTCGACCGTCTCGCGCGAGTAGCCCGCGATCTCGAAGGCCTTGAACATGATCTCGGGCTCGTGGTTACGGATCGCGCCCGAGGACAGCTCGATGCCGTTGCAGACGATGTCGTACTGCCAGCCGAGGACGTCCAGCGGGTCCTGGGTCTCCAGGGCCTCGATGCCGCCCTGCGGCATGGAGAACGGGTTGTGCGAGAAGTCGATCTTGCCGGTCTCCTCGTCCCGCTCGTACATCGGGAAGTCCACGATCCACGCGAAGCGGAAGACGTTCTCCTCGAACTGGCCGGCGCGCTTGGCGGCCTCGACCCGGACCGGGCCCATGATCTTGGAGACCTCGTCGAACTCGCCCGCGCCGAAGAAGATCGCGTGGCCCGGCTCCAGGCCGAGGCGCTCGGTGAGGACCTTGATGTTCTCCTCGGTCAGGAACTTGGCGATCGGGCCCGTAAGAGCGTTGCCCTCGCCTACGCGGACCCAGGCCAGGCCCTTCGCGCCGAGGGAGACCGCGAAGTCGCCGAGCGCGTCGAAGAACTTGCGGGGCTGGTCGCCCGTGTTCGGGACGGCGAGCGCGCGGACGTGCTTGCCGGCGAAGGCCTTGAACTCGGACGCCTCGAAGACGTCGGAGATGTCGACGAGTTCGAGGGCCGTGCGCAGGTCGGGCTTGTCGTTGCCGTACTTGAGCATCGACTCGCGGAAGGGGATGCGGGGGAACGGCGAGGTGACGTGGCGGCCGCCGCCGAACTCCTCGAAGATCTCCGTCATCAGCTTCTCGATCGGCTGGAAGACGTCTTCCTGCTCGACGAAGCTCATCTCGACGTCGAGCTGGTAGAACTCGCCCGGCGAGCGGTCCGCGCGGGCGTCCTCGTCGCGGAAGCAGGGCGCGATCTGGAAGTAGCGGTCGAAGCCGGAGATCATCAGCAGCTGCTTGAACTGCTGGGGCGCCTGCGGCAGCGCGTAGAACTTGCCCGGGTTCAGACGGGACGGGACGACGAAGTCGCGGGCGCCCTCGGGGGAGGTCGCGGCGAGGATCGGGGTCGCCATCTCGTTGAAGCCGAGGGCCACCATCTTGGAGCGGATGGAGGCGATGACGGCGGAGCGCAGCATGATGTTGCGGTGCATGCGCTCGCGGCGCAGGTCGAGGAAGCGGTACTCCAGGCGCCGCTCCTCGTTCACGCCGTCGTCGGTGTTGACGGTGAAGGGGATCTGCTTGGCCGCGCCCAGGACCTCGACCGTGGCGGCCTCGATCTCGATGTCGCCGGTGGGGAGCTCGGGGTTGACGTTCTCCGCGCCACGCGAGACGACCTTGCCGTCGACGCGGACGACGGTCTCCTTCGTCAGCTTGTCGAGGACCTCGGCCGCGGCGGTGCCGGGGCGGGCGACGAGCTGCGTGATGCCGTAGTGGTCGCGCAGATCGATGAAGAGGATGCCGCCCAGGTCTCGACGATTGTGCAGCCAGCCGCTCAGCCGGACGTCGGTGCCGACGTCAGAGGCGCGGAGCTCGCCGCAGGTGTGGGACCTGTACCGATGCATCGTCGTTCATCCAGTCTTCGGGGTCTTGGGTGATGGGTCGCCACCCTGTGGCCCCTGTCACAGATGTCACAGGACACGCGGGCAGACCCACCCAGAGTACCGGCCGCCCCATGATCCCTTTTCGAATACTCTCAGTGGCGACCTGCTGTCCGATATTCATAAAGTGGGGCAATGCGCACCGAGGACGTCCTGGCCGCGATCGCGACCGGCCTGTGGCGCTGGGACAACGCGTCCGGGATCGTCTCGCTCGACGCCGAGGCGGCCCGGCTGCTCGGGCTGCCCGCCGAGTCGGTGCGGCTCACCGAGGCGGCCGTACGGTCCCGATTTCACCCGGTCGACTGGAACGAGATCGACGGGGTCGTCAACCTGGCCGTCGCGGAAGGCACCCTCGCCGAGGCCCGGCTGCGGATCATGGACGAGCGCGGCCGGGTGATCCGTACCGTACGCAGCAGGTCCAAGCCGCTCATCGAGGGCAACGACTACCAGCTCGTCGGCACCCTCCAGGAGGTCGCCGAGCAGCAGCCCGGGACCGCCGCGCACACCCCGATCACCGGCGACTGGCGCCGCTCCCGCGAGGCCTTCCTGCTCGACGCGGGACGAGCCCTCGCCGAGGCCCGCTCGACGGCCGAGGTGCTGCGGGTGGCGGCCTCCCTGTCCATGCCGGGCTTCTCGCCGGACGGGCTCGCCGTCTTCGGCGTGGCCGGCGACCGGCTGACCGTCATCGGCCACCACGGGCACAGCCAGGGCGACGAGGGACCGTTCTCGTCGATGGGCATGGACACCGACTACCCGGCGGCCGAGGTCGTACGGACCGGGCGCGCGATCTATCTGCCGACACCCGACGAGTACCTGCGCCGCTACCCCATGACCTGGCCGCTCGCCCAGCGCTTCGGCCGCCGCTCCTGGGCCTTCGTGCCGCTCGTCGTCGCCGGGCGCACGATGGGCGCCTGGATGGCCGCCTTCAAGCACCCGGTCGCCTTCACGCCCGACGAGCGCTCGGTGCTCACGACGGTCGCGCGGATGCTCGCGCAGGCCCTCGCGCGCGCCGGCGTGGCCGAGTCGGAGCGCGAGCTGTCGCTCGGGCTCCAGCGGACGATGATGCCGGTCCTCGGACCCGGCATCCCCGGCATCCAGGTCGCCGCACGGTACGTGCCGACCGGCGGCGGGCTGCAGGTCGGCGGCGACTGGTACGACATGATCCGGCTGCCCGGCGGCACCACCCGCACCGGCGGGCGCGGCTCCGGGCGCATCGCCCTGGTCATCGGCGACGTCCAGGGCCATGACGTGCGGGCGGCGGGCCTGATGGGGCAGCTGCGGATCGCCCTGCGCGCGTACGCCTCCGAGGGCCACCGGCCGGACGCGGTGCTCTCGCGCGCCTCGCGCTTCCTGTACGGCGTCACCGACGGCGAGGACACGGAGAACGGCGGCCCGCGCTTCGCGACCTGCCTCTATCTGGAGGTCGACCTGGAGACGGGCACGGTCGACATCGCGCGGGCGGGGCATCCGGACCCGGCGGTACGGATGAACGACGGAACGGTTCTCCTGAGGCCCACGGCCGGCGGCCTGCCGCTCGGCATCGAACCCGACACCGACTACCCCACGACCCGGCTCGCCCTGGAGCCCGGCGAGACCCTGATGATCTGCACCGACGGCCTCCTGGAGACCGGCGGGCACGACCTGGACAGCGGCTGGGACCGGGTCAAGGAGCTCCTGGAGTCCCATGACGGCGAGGACCTGGAGCAGCTCGCCGACACCCTCGTCGAGGCCGTCCACGGCCCCGGCTCGCACCACACGACGGGGCCGCTCGCCGACCGCCGCGAGGACGACATCGCGGTCCTGCTGCTCTCCCGGCGGCCCGCGGGTCCGGCGGTGGAGGCGCCGCGCCGCACCCTGATGACGATCGCCCAGGCGGAGCCGGAGCGGATCGCCGAGGCCCGCGAGCAGCTGCGCCAGCTGCTGCACGACTGGACGGACGAGGACCAGCTCGACTCGGCGGTCCTGATGGTCTCCGAGATGGTCACGAACGTCCTCGTCCACACGGACGGCGACGCGCTCCTGATCGCCGAGGTCGCGTGCGGCGAGCGGTCGCGGCGGCTGCGGGTCGAGGTCTCCGACCAGAGCGACGAGCTGCCGCACAAGCGGCACCCGGGCGAGATGGCGTCGAGCGGCCGCGGTCTGCTGCTGATGGAGATGCTGGCGGACGCGTGGGGCTTTGCCCCGCGGGGCGAGGGCAAGTCGATCTGGTTCGAACTGAACGAGCCGACGGCTGCGGGGCTTCCGGGACTCGGTCGTTAGACAGGCGAAGGATCAAGGAACATAATCCTTAGGCATAGGAAAGACTTACGAACGCATCGACGGCCGCCTGCGCACCTTCATAGAGCAGCAGCCGATCTTCTTCACCGCGACGGCCCCGCTGGACGGCGACGGCACGGTCAACCTCTCCCCCAAGGGCCTCAAGGGCTCCTTCGCGGTGCTCGACGAGCAGCGCATCGCCTACCTCGACTTCGCCGGCAGCACCGCCGAGACCGTCGCGCACCTGCGCGAGAACGGCCGGATCACGGTGATGTGGTGCGCCTTCCAGGGACCGCCCAACATCGTCCGGGTGCACGGCCGGGGCGAGCCCGTCTTCCGTGACGACCCGCGCTTCCCGGAACTGCTCGCGCACTTCCCGGACATCGACCCGAGCCTGCACGGGCTGCGCGCGATCATCGTGGTGACGGCCGAACTCGTCCGCGACTCCTGCGGATACGGGGTGCCCTTCATGTCGTACGACGAGGACCGCGACCTGCACGGCAAGCGCTTCGCGCGCGAGGACGACGCCTCGCTGAGCGCGTACTTCGCCAAGAAGGACCACATCGCGCAGAGCATCGACGGCCTGCCCGGGCTGCCCCTGCCGCTGCCGCCCAGCACCTTCTGACGGCCCTCCCGGGACCTTCCGAGGGACACCCGGGACCTTCTGAGGAACCTCCCGGGACCTTCTGGGGCACCTCCCGGGCAGCCCGCCCGTCCCGGAGCCCGGCGCGCGCGGCCCCGCCGTGCGGCGCAGACTGGTGTCGTACGGCCGCCGGGGGGACCACGGAGCACGCCATGGACACCCACAAGGTCGGCAGCGACACCACCGTGATCGCCGACAGTCTCGAAGCCCCGGGGGTCGGCTACATCCCCGCCAACGCCTTCGTCCTGACCGCCGCCGAACCGGTCGTCGTCGACACCGGCCTCTCCGTCGAGGACCGCGACTTCGTCGCCTCGCTCGGCGAGGTCATGGACCCGGCCGACGTGCGCTGGATCTGGCTCACCCACCCCGACCGCGACCACACGGGCGGGATCTTCGACCTGCTCGACGCCGCCCCGCACGCGCGCGTGATCACCACCTTCGTCGGCGCGGGCATCATGACGACCGAGCGGCCCCTGCCCATGAACCGCGTGTACTTCCTCAACCCGGGCCAGTCCCTCGACGTCGGCGACCGCACCCTGCACGCCTTCCGGCCGCCGCTCTTCGACAACCCCGCGACCGTCGGCTTCTACGACGACAGGACCCGGATCTGCTTCAGCTCCGACTGCTTCGGCGGCCCCATGCCGAGCGTGGAGATCGCGGAGAGCGGGCACGCGAGCGACCTCAAGCCGGAGGAGCTGCGGGGCGCGCAGCTGCTGTGGGCGACGATCGACAGCCCGTGGGTGCACATCGTGGACGCGGAGAAGTACCGGGCGACGATCGCTCCGCTGCGGGAGATGAACCCGGAGATCGTGCTGTGCACGCATCTGCCGCCGGCCGTGCGGATGACCGACCGGATGCTGGAGACGATCGCGCTCGCCCCCGACTCCGACCCGTTCGTGGGACCCGACCAGGTGGCCCTGGAACAGCTGCTCGCCTCCTTCGAGCCGGGCGGGATGGCGGCCGCGTAGGAGGGGCAGGAGGGGCCTCCCTCTCTTCGGGTCCGAGGACTCCGGGGCTCAGGACTCCGGGGCCTCAGGACTGCTCGCCGCGCGGCGCGGCGCCCCGTACCGCGAACGCAGCTCGCCGAGGACGCCGGTCGCGGCGGCCGTCAGCGGTACGGCGAGCAGCATGCCCAGGATGCCCGCGACGGACGCGCCCGCCGTGATCGCGAGCAGGACCGCGGCCGGGTGCATCTGCACGGTCTTGCTCTGGACGAAGGGCTGGAGGACGTTCCCCTCCAGGACCTGGACGGCGAGGACGATGCCGAGCACCCACAGCGCGATGACGAAGCCCCGGTCGGCGAGGGCGACGAGGACGGCGACGGCGCCGGACAGGAAGGCGCCGAGGTACGGGATGTAGGCGGTGACGAAGACGAGCGCGGCGAGTCCCACCGCGCCGGGCACGTCGAGGACGAGCAGTCCGATGCCGATGATGACCCCGTCGACGAGGGCGACGAAGGTCGTGCCGCGCATGTACCCCTCGACGGCCTCGAAGGCCCGGCGGGCCATGGCCTCCACGGTGTCGGCGGTGTCGCGGGGGGCGAGGGAGCGCAGGGCGCCCATGGCCCGGTCGGAGTCCTTCAGGAAGAAGAAGATCAGGAGCAGGGCGAGGACGGCGGTGGCCATCATCTCGGCGACGACGCTGAGCCCGCTGATCACCCCGGAGGCGGCGGTGCCGCCGAACCGCTTGAGGAGCCCCTCGGCGTTCTTGGCGAGGTCGTCGAGGGAGGCCCCGGCCGCTCCGAAGTGCTCGGCGATGTCGGTGGCGGCCTGCCGCAGCGAGGCGACGATCTGGTCGCCGGTCTCGATGAGCGCGAGGACGACGATGTACGTGGCGCCGCCGACGACCGCGACGACGGCGGCGACGGTGAGCGCGGCGGCGAGCGCCTTCCGCACCTTCAGCCGGAGCAGGCGGCGGTAGAGCGGGCGGAGGAGGGCGGTGCCGAGGATCGCGAGGAGGACGGGGGTGACGGCGGTCTGGAAGACGATGCACAGCCAGATGCCGAGGGCGGCGAGCGCCGCGGCCAGCAGCAGGACGACGCACCAGGCGGCGAAGCGACGGGCGGGGTCGGGAAGGAGCGGCGCTCCGGTCGTCTGCACCTGTCCACCGGACCACGCCCGTCGGCGTGTCGTCGCGCGCTGACGGCCGTACGGGTGACACCCCGTCAGCGCCCGTCAGCACGCTCCGCACGCCGCCTTCGCCGCATCCGCTCCGTACGCCGCGGACGGCTCGTACGCGTCGCCCGACCCGTACGCGTCGCCCGACTCGTACCCCTCGTTACTCGCCCATCCCGTGAACCGCCGGGATCGTGCCGAGGCGGCCCGCCTGGAAGTCCTCGAAGGCCTGGCGGAGTTCGGCCTGGGTGTTCATGACGAACGGGCCGTAGTGCGCCATGGGCTCGCGGATCGGCTGTCCGCCGAGGAGCACGACCTCCAGGTCCGGGGTGTGGCCGTCCTGCTTCTCGTCCGCGCGGATCGTGAGCGCGCCGCCCGTGCCGAAGACGGCGGTCTGCCCGGTGTGGACGGGCCGGCGGTCGGCGCCGACGGTGCCGCGGCCGGCCATGACGTACGCGAGGCCGTTGAAGTCCTCGCGCCACGGCAGGCTGATCTCGGCGCCGGGCCGCAGGGTGGCGTGGATCATCGTGATCGGGGTGTGGGTGACACCGGGGCCCTCGTGGCCGTCGAGCTCGCCCGCGATGACGCGGAGCAGCGCACCGCCGTCGGGGGAGGTGAGCAGCTGGACCTGGCCGCCGCGGATGTCCTGGTAGCGGGGGGCCATCATCTTGTCGGCGGCGGGGAGGTTCACCCACAGCTGGAGGCCGTGGAAGAGACCGCCGCTGACGACGAGGGACTCCGGCGGTGCCTCGATATGAAGCAGCCCGCTACCTGCTGTCATCCACTGGGTGTCTCCGTTGGTGATGGTGCCGCCACCGCCGTTGGAGTCCTGGTGGTCGAAGATCCCGTCGATGATGTAGGTGACGGTCTCGAAGCCTCGGTGGGGGTGCCAGGGCGTGCCCTTGGGCTCGCCGGGGGCGTACTCCACCTCGCCCATCTGGTCCATCATGATGAACGGGTCGAGGTACTGGTAGTTGATTCCGGCGAAGGCCCGGCGGACCGGGAAACCCTCGCCCTCGAAGCCCTGCGGGGCCGTGGTGACGGCGAGCACGGGGCGGGAGACGGCATCGGCCGGGGCGGCGACGCGCGGCAGGGTGAGCGGGTTCTCGACAGTCACAGCGGGCATGACCGGACCTCCTTGGGTGCGACCTTGTACATCCACTTTAGTTGAACAATGAACTTCTTGCCACCAGGAACGCGGAACGCCCGGGAGGAATTCCTCCCGGGCGCCCCCACACGTACCAGCGTCGGTCAGCCGTACATCCTGCGCATCGCGTAGTCGACCATCTGCTCCACGGCCTTGGCGTCGAAGACCATGCGGTGGTCGCCCTCCATGTCGAGGACGAAGCCGTAGCCGGTCGGCAGCAGGTCGATCACCTCGGCGCCGGTGATGACGAAGTACTTCGACTCCTTGCCCGCGTACCGCCGCAGCTCCTTGAGCGTGGTGAACATCGGGATCACCGGCTGCTGGGTGTTGTGCAGGGCCAGGAAGCCGGGGTTGTCGCCGCGCGGGCAGTAGACCTTCGACGTCGCGAAGATCTGCTGGAAGTCCTCGGGGGCGAGGGTCCCGGTCGTGAAGGCGCGGACGGCGTCGGCGAGAGACGGAGGCGAGGGCTCCGGATAGAGCGGGGCCTGCTGCTGCTGCGCGTACCCGCCGCCCTGCATGCCGCCCTGCATCCCACCCTGCATGTCGGCCTGCGGCTGGGCGTACTGCTGCTGGGGCGGTGGCGCGTACTGCTGCTGGGCACCCGGATTCTGCTCGTAGCCGTACATGGGGCCCAGCCTATCGAGCACGCCACCCCCACAGGGACAGCGATTGACGTCACAGATGACCGGATAGGGGTTGCTTCTTATTACCGGTGGGTAGCATCATCGGAGAGAGCGTGTTGCTACTCGCTGGTACGTGTAAGAAGAACCTGCCTCCCCGAGTCTTAACGGAGCCGTCGCCATGGGGCACTACAAGTCGAATCTCCGCGACATCGAGTTCAACCTCTTCGAGGTGCTCGGCCGCGACAAGGTGTACGGCACCGGTCCGTTCGAGGAGATGGACGTCGAGACCGCCAAGAGCATCCTCGACGAGATCCGCCGTCTCGCCGAGAACGAGCTCGCGGAGTCCTTCGCCGACGCCGACCGCAACCCGCCGGTCTTCGACCCCGAGACCAACACCGCCCCCGTGCCGGCCTCCTTCAAGAAGTCCTACAAGGCCTTCATGGACTCGGAGTACTGGCGCCTCGGCATCCCCGAGGGCATCGGCGGCACGACCTCCCCGCGCTCCCTCGTCTGGGCCTACGCCGAGCTGCTCCTCGGCTCGAACCCGGCCGTCTGGATGTACTCCTCCGGCCCGGCCTTCGCCGGCGTCCTCTACAACGAGGGCAACGAGGCGCAGAAGAAGGTCGCGCAGATCGCGGTCGAGAAGCGCTGGGGCTCCACCATGGTCCTCACCGAGCCCGACGCCGGCTCGGACGTCGGCGCCGGCCGTACGAAGGCCGTGCAGCAGGAGGACGGCTCCTGGCACATCGAGGGCGTGAAGCGCTTCATCACCTCCGGTGAGCACGACATGGAGGAGAACATCCTCCACTACGTCCTCGCCCGCCCCGAGGGTGCCGGCCCCGGCACCAAGGGCCTCTCCCTCTTCCTCGTCCCGAAGTACGAGTTCGACTGGGAGACCGGCGAGCTGGGCGAGCGCAACGGCGTCTACGCCACCAACGTCGAGCACAAGATGGGCCTCAAGGCCTCCAACACGTGCGAGATGACCTTCGGCGACCAGCACCCCGCCAAGGGCTGGCTCATCGGCGACAAGCACGAGGGCATCCGCCAGATGTTCCTCATCATCGAGTTCGCCCGCATGATGGTCGGCACGAAGGCGATCTCCACCCTCTCCACGGGCTACCTCAACGCCCTGGAGTACGCCAAGGAGCGCGTCCAGGGCACCGACCTGGCCAACTTCATGGACAAGGCCGCCCCCAAGGTCACCATCACGCACCACCCCGACGTCCGCCGCTCGCTGATGACGCAGAAGGCGTACGCCGAGGGCATGCGCTCCCTCGTCCTCTACACGGCCTCCGTGCAGGACGAGATCGCGATCAAGGAAGCGGCCGGCGAGGACATCAAGGCGCTCCACGGCCTGAACGACCTGCTGCTCCCGATCGTCAAGGGATACGGCTCCGAGAAGGGCTACGAGCAGCTCGCGCAGTCGCTCCAGACCTTCGGCGGCTCCGGCTTCCTCCAGGAGTACCCGATCGAGCAGTACATCCGGGACGCCAAGATCGACACCCTCTACGAGGGCACCACGGCCATCCAGGGCCAGGACTTCTTCTTCCGGAAGATCGTCCGCGACCAGGGCGCGTCCCTGAACGCCCTCTCCGAGGAGATCAAGAAGTTCCTCGCGGTCGGCACCGGCGGCGACGACCTGGCCGGCGCCCGTGACGCGCTCGCCAAGGCCGCCGTCGACCTGGAGGCCATCGTCGGCACGATGATCACCGACCTCACCGCCACCGGCGAGGACGTCCGGAACATCTACAAGGTCGGCCTGAACACCACCCGCCTGCTGCTCGCCTCCGGCGACGTCGTCGTCGGCTACCTGCTGCTCAAGGGCGCGGCCGTCGCCGCCGAGAAGCTCGCCGCCGGCGCCACCGGCAAGGACGTCGCCTTCTACCAGGGCAAGATCGCGGCCGCGAAGTTCTTCGCCGCCAACATCCTGCCGGGCGTCTCCGCCGAGCGCGCGCTCGCCGAGGCCGTCGACAACTCGGTGATGGACCTGGACGAGGCCGCGTTCTGAGGAACGCCCCACGTCCAAACGGAACGGCCCGTCCCCGGGGAGGGGGGCGGGCCGTTCCGCTTCCCTGGGCGGATCGTTCCGCCTTCCCGGGGCTGCCTGATCCGGCTTCCCCGGGGCGGGTCGTTCCGCCGTCCCCGGCCCGGATTCCGGGGCCCCCACGTCGCATTCCGGTCCCTGCGTAAGGTGAACCCATGAGCAGCGCAGCCTCCCGTCCCACCGCCGGCCCCTTCGACCGCGGCCACACCGACGACCTCATGTCCTTCCTGACTGCCTCGCCGACGCCGTACCACGCCGTCGCGACCGCCGCCGAGCGGCTGGAGAAGGCAGGCTTCCGGCGCGTCGAGGAGACCGCGGCCTGGGACGGGACGAAGGGCGGGAAGTACCTCGTCCGCGGGGGCGCGATCATCGCCTGGTACGTCCCGGAGGGCGCCACCCCGCACACCCCGTACCGGATCGTCGGCGCACACACCGACTCCCCCAACCTGCGCGTCAAGCCGCAGCCCGACATGGGCGCGCGCGGCTGGCGACAGGTCGCCGTCGAGATCTACGGCGGCCCGCTGCTCAACAGCTGGCTCGACCGCGACCTCGGCCTCGCCGGCCGGCTCACGCTGCGCGACGGGTCCCAGCACCTGGTGAACATCGACCGGCCCCTGCTGCGCGTGCCGCAGCTCGCCGTCCACCTCGACCGCGGCGTCAACGACGGCATGAAGCTGGAGCGCCAGCGCCACATGCAGCCCATCTGGGGCCTCGGCGACGTCCACGAGGGCGACCTGATCGCCTTCGTCGCCGAAGAGGCGGGCGTCGACGCCGAGGACGTCACCGGCTGGGACCTCATGGTCAGCGCCATCGAGGCCCCCGCCTACCTGGGCCGCGACCGCGAACTCCTCGCCGGACCGCGCATGGACAACCTGATCTCGGTGCACGCGGCCGTCGCCGCCCTCTCCGCCGTCGCGGGTCGCGAGGACCTGGAGTACATCCCCGTCCTCGCCGCCTTCGACCACGAGGAGAACGGCTCCGAGGCCGACACCGGCGCCCAGGGCCCCCTCCTCGGCAACGTCCTTGAGCGCTCGGTCTACGCCCGCGGCGGCTCCTACGAGGACCGCGCCCGCGCCCTCGCCGCCTCGATCTGCCTGTCCTCCGACGTCGGCCACGCCGTCCACCCCAACTACGCGGAGCGCCACGACCCGACGCACCACCCGCGCCCCAACGGCGGCCCGATCCTCAAGGTCAACGTCAACCAGCGCTACGCCACCGACGGCGTCGGCCGGGCCGTGTTCGCCGCCGCCTGCGAGAAGGCCGGCGTGCCGTGGCAGTCGTTCGTCTCCAACAACGACATGCCCTGCGGTACGACGATCGGTCCGATCACCGCCGCCCGCCACGGCATCACCACGTTCGACATCGGCATCGCCTGCCTGTCGATGCACAGCGCCCGCGAACTCTGCGGCGCCGACGACCCGTACCTCCTCGCGAACGCGCTGGTCGCCTTCCTGGAGGGCTGAGCTCGCGAAGCAGCCGAGCTCCGCTGAACAGCCGAGCTCAGCGAAACATCCGCGAAAGGTCCCGCCTGGCAGCGTCGTCCCCATGCATCGTCATGAGGGCCCCTCCCGGGGGAAGTTCGCCGCAGGACTCACCGCCGCCGTCGCGCTCGCCGCGACGGCGGCGGGGCTGTTGATCGGCACGTACAACGACCGGCCGCCGTGGGCCACGGACATCGCCTACGAGGGCGGCTTCGTCCAGGCCTCCCGCATCCGCGGGTACGACGTCGACGGCACCCGCACGAAGTCCCTGCTCACCGGGGAGTGCGCGCTCATGGAACGGCAGGGGCTGGGCGGCGCCCGGGCCGCCCACGACCCGGCGGCCTGGGTGGCCGGGTGCCTGGACGGGGCCGCGGGGCGCCCGTCCAGGAACCAGGGACTCGTCCGCTAGGGAGTGTCCGGTCGATCAGGGCCGCCTGGTTGATCAGGCGTCTGCTCGACCAGACATCCGGCCGATCAGACCGTCTCGTCCATACCGGCGAGGATCAACGGCAGCCGGGCGACACCCGTCTCCGTGACCTTCACCGGGACGCCCCAGTCCTGCTGGTGGACGTGACAGGCCGGGTACTCGTTGGCCGGGTCGTCGTCGCAGGAGGCGGCCATCGCGGAGACGTGCAGCACGCCTTCGGTGATCTCCGGGTCGAGATCCAGCTCACGGAAGAGATCGGTCCCGGTGCCCCCGCCGCCGAGCAGCAGCTCCGGCGGGGTCGAGGAGACCAGGAGGCGGGTCGACGGGCCGTACCGCTCGTCCAGCTTCTGCCCGGTCGGGGCCTGGAAGACGATGTCGAGGCGGAGCCGGCCGGGGGCGACCTCGGTCGCCTCGCGCCGGGTGCGGTGGGCGACCGCCTCGACCTGGACGGCCTCCTCGGGGAGGCGCAGCCGGGTCAGCCGGTGCCGGGCGGACTCGACGACCACGATGTCGCCGTCGACGAGGACCGCGCCGCTGGGCTCGCGGAGATCGGTCGCGAGGGTGCTGACCTCGCCGGTGGCCGGGTCGAAGCGGCGCAGGGCGTGGTTGTACGTGTCGCTGACGGCGACCGAGCCGTCGGGGAGGGCGGTCACGCCGAGCGGGTGCTGGAGCAGGGCCTGACCGGCCTCGCCGTCCCGGTGGCCGAAGTCGAAGAGCCCGGTGCCGACGGCAGTGTGCACGGCGTACCCGTCGCCGTCCCGCTCGATCCAGCGGACGGCGCTGGTCTCGGAGTCGGCGATCCACAGCCGGTCCTCGGTGGCGGCGAGCCCGGACGGCTGCGCGAACCATGCCTCGGCGGCCGGGCCGTCGAGGAGTCCCTCGTTCGTCGTCCCGGCGGCGACCTCGACGGTCCCGCTCGCGGGGTCGTACGTCCAGAGCTGGTGGACGCCGGCCATGGCGATCCACACCTTGCCCTGCCACCAGGCGACGTCCCACGGCGAGGACAGGTCGACCTCCAGGGCGGGCCCGGAGGTCGGGGACCCCTGCCACCACTGCTTCCCGGTGCCGGCGACGAGCTCGATGGCACCGGTCTCCGGGTCGAAGACGCGCAGGGCGTGGTTGACGGTGTCGGCGACGACGACCTTGCTGTCGGGCAGCAGCGCGAGGCCCTGGGGCTCCCGGAACACGCCTTCGCCGATCCGCCGCACGACGGTCTCGCCGTCCGCGGCCAGCTCGACGAGCTGGTGCCGGGTGGTGTCGGAGACGAGGAGGTTCCCGGACGGCAGCAGGACCGCCTTGCCGGGGAAGCGCAGATCGGTGGCGACCGGCTCCGGCGCCACGTACGGCCCGTCCCCGCGCCGCAGCGTCCCCTTGGCCTCGTGCTCGGCCTCCAGCTCCTCGACGAGCGTCCGGATCGCGTTGGCATGCCCCTCACCGGCGTGCTGGGCGACGACGTACCCCTCGGGGTCGATCACGACGAGCGTCGGCCAGGCCCGGACGGCGTACTGCTTCCAGGTCGCGAGCTCCGGGTCGTCGAGCACGGGGTGATGCACCTCGTACCGCTCGACGGCATCGACGACGGCCTGATGCTCGGCCTCGTGCACGAACTTCGGCGAGTGCACACCGACGATGACGAGGGTGTCGCGGTGCTTCTCCTCCAGATCACGCAGCTCGTCGAGGACGTGCAGGCAATTCACACAGCAGAAGGTCCAGAAATCGAGCAGAACGATCTTCCCTCGCAGGTCGGCGAGGGTGAGGTCGTCTCCTCCCGTGTTCAGCCAGCCGCCCTTGCCGATCAGCTCGGGGGCGCGGACACGGGCACGGCGGGGCGCGGGTGCGGGCGCGGAGTCGGTCATGGGTCAAGGGTGCCGTACGGGTGGAAAGTGAGAGCCGGGTGGGGCGGGGGTGCGTGTCCGGGGGTGGAGTCGGGCGCGGGGCTGGTCAGCATGGCGGGCATGGCCGAGCGCGCGAGCAGATCATCGGACTATTACCGCCATCGGGTGAGCGGTGGGCTCTTGGTGGGGCTGCTCGTCCTGCCCTGTCTTGCCCTTCCCGGGCTGCTGCCCGCGGCCTGGGCAGGTGGGGCCGGGGACGGGGCGTTGCGGATGACCGTGACCGTGAACGGGCGGGGGCACAGCGGGCTGCGGCCGCCGACCGTACGTGTCGGGGCGCAGGTCGTGAAGCGGTATCGCCTCGTGAACAGCGGGGAGGCCCATCTGTACGGGGTCCGGGTCGTCGATCCGGCCGTGCCCGCCGGGGCCGTGCGCTGCCCCGGGCGCACGCTCGCCGCGCTCGGGGAGCTGGAGTGCGTCGCCCGGTTCCGGGCGGTCGGCGGGGTGCGCCGGGCCACCGCGCGCGTGGAGGGCGACATCCCGTCCCTGCAGCGCCGGCTCGCCGCGACCGCCCGCACCGGATACGTCGGGGTCGCCGGCGGCCTCCGCCTCACCGAACGCGTCACCGTCTCCGCCCCGGGACGGAGCGGGCGGAGCCTCGCGGTGGCGTGGGGGTCGGCCACCGTCGCGTACACCGTGACCAACCACGGCAACCGGCCGCTCCACGCGGTACGGATCGGCGACCCTGGTCTCGGCCTCGCGCCCGGTGCCACCGACTGCGGGGCGGGCGGCGGGGCCGTCGCCGTCCTCGCGCCCGGTGCCTCGGCCCGCTGCACGGCCGTCGTACGGCGGTCCCCGGGCACCCACCGGAGCACCGGGGTCGCCTCCGGCAGCGACCGGATCACCACCTACGGGCCCCGCGGCGAGCGCCTCCCCGCGCCCGTCCTCACCGCCCGGTCCTCGGCCGTCTTCACCCTCCCGTCACGCGCGAGCACCCCGACGTCGGCGGTTCCGGTGAAGCCGAAGGCGGCAGCGGGGAGCGGTGGGGCGCCTGGGAGGCCTGCTGCTTCCGGGGGTGTCGGGGTGCCCAGGGGGGCGGCTGAGGTTGTGGGTGCGACTGGGGCAGCGGGGGCTGTGGGTGTGCCTGGGGCCGTTGGGGCTGTGGGTGGGGCTGGGGCTGGGGCTGCCGGTGCTCCTGCTGCTCCTGCTGGGGCTGCCGGTGCTCCCGCTGCTCTTGCTGCGCCTGCTGGGGCTGCCGGAGTGGCTCCTGGTGTCGCTGCCGAGGGGGTTCCCGTACTCCCTCCGGCACCGGCCCCGCCGCCCCCGGCCGCCGCCCTCGCCGTCCCTTCCGACTCCCTCGCATCATCCGCCCTCGCCGCCGAGCAGCGGTCCGACGGCACCGCGCCGCCCTCCGCCCGCCGCGCCGCCGGCCTCGACAACGAAGGTTTCCTCGGGCGGCTGCGGCGCCGCGGCCGGGAGGCGAGTGAGCTCGGGATCGTGATCATCCTGCTGCTGCTCCTGATCCCCGCGGCCATCGCCGCCGCGCTCCTCGGCAACCGGCGGGGCTGACCGTGGCCCTCTTCGAGACGCTGGTCGTCGTCCTCGGCGTCGCGTTCGTCGCGGCCCTCGCCGTCGTCGTCAAGACCAGGCTCTTCCCGGTCGGCGAGGACGAGGAACCCCGCGAGGACGTCGCCGAGTACATCGCCATGATGGTGTCGGTCCTCTACGCCGTCGTCCTCGGCCTCTGCCTGGTCTCCGTCTGGGACACCCGCTCCTCCGCGGCCGACCACGTCCAGGCCGAGGCGAGCGCCCTGCACCAGACGTATCTGCTCGCGGACGCGCTCCCCGCCGACCGGCGGCAGCCGCTGCGCGACACGGCCCGTTCGTACGCGAACCACGTCGTCGACGTCGAGTGGCCGGCGATGGCCGCCCGCGAGCCCCTCGACACCTCCGGCTGGACGCTGCTCGAACAGCTGAGGCGCGCGAGCGAGGTGTCCGACTCCGACAAGGTGTCCGAGCACATCGCGGCCCAGGAGGTGCTCGCCCAGCTCGGTTACGTCGACGACGCCCGGCGCGGCCGGGAGGCGGCGGCGCAGGAGCGGCTCTCCCCGGTGCTGTGGACGGGTCTCCTCATCGGCGGCGCGCTGACGCTGGCGTTCATGTTCCTCTTCGGGATCAAGAAGAGCACGACCCATGTGGTGATGGTGATGGGCCTGTCCGGGTTCATCGCGTTCACGGTGCTGCTGATCCATCAGTTGAACTCGCCCTTCGGCGAGATGCTCGGCGCGACTCCGGACGCCTTCGTCCGCTACTTCGGCGCGTGAGATCCACCGCGTGAGAAACAAAGCTTTGGGGCAGGCATATCCGCGTGAAATACCTCGTACGGGACAAGATCTTCGCGATCGGCGACGACTACTGGATCGAGGACGAGCAGGGCCGCCACGCCTTCCTCGTCGACGGCAAGGCCATGCGGCTGCGCGACACCCTGGAGCTGAAGGGTCCTGACGGGCAGGTGCTGATCACCCTGCGCCAGAAGGTGTTCAGCCTGCGGGACTCGATGACGATCGAGCGGGACGGGCAGCCCCTCGCGAGCATCCGCCGCAAGCGGCTCTCGCTCCTGCGCAACCACTACCGGGTGACCCTCGTCGAGGGCACCGAACTGGACGTCAGCGGGCGGATCCTGGACCGGGAGTTCACCGTCGAGTACGACGGCGAACTCCTGGCCCACATCTCCCGCCAGTGGTTCCACGTCCGCGAGACGTACGCCGTGAACGTGGTCCGTGAGGACGCGGACGCGGCCCTGCTCGTCGCCGTGGCCGTGTGCGTGATCCGGATGGCCGAGCGGGAGCGCGAGGGCTGAACCAACCGGTCGGCCGGCGGGGGACCCGCCCGCTACCCGGCCTTCGCCAGGGCCTGCTCCAAGGCCTGCTCCAGGTCCGTCCACAGGTCCTCGACGTGCTCGATGCCGACCGAGATCCTGACCGTGCCCGGGCCGATGCCCGCCGCCGCCAGGGCCTCCGCGTCGAGCTGGTGGTGCGAGGTGGAGGCCGGGTGCATGACCAGGGTCTTCACGTCGCCCAGGGAGACGCTCAGCGACGCCACGCGCACCGCCTCGACGAAGATCCGGCCCGCCTCCCGGCCGCCCGCGAGATCGACCGAGATCACCCCGCCGCCCCCGTCCGGCAGCAGCCGCTCGGCGATCTCCCGGTCCGGGTGGCTCGCGAGCGCGGGGTGCCGGACGGCCGCGACCGCCGGGTGCGCGGCGAGCCGGGCGCCGAGCTCGGCGGCGTTCGCGCACTGGCGCGCGATGCGCAGCGACAGGGTCTGCATGCCGCGCAGGGTGAGCCAGGCCGCGAACGGGTCGGTGGACGCGCCCTGTTCGACCGTGTGGCGGCGGACACTGCGGTGGAGCTCGGGGTCCTTGAAGACGGCCATGCCGCCGAGGACGTCCGCGTGGCCCGCGAGGTACTTGGTCGCGGAGTGGACGACGATGTCGGCGCCGTGGTGGAGGGGCCGGCAGAGCAGCGGGGAGGCGAAGGTGTTGTCGACGACGACCGGCACCCCGGCCTCGCCCGCGACGGCGGCGAGCGCGGGCAGGTCGGAGACGCGGGTGGTCGGGTTGGCGATGGTCTCCAGGTAGAGGAGCCGGGTCTCGGGGCGCAGGGCCTCCCGGACCTCCTCCGGGTCCGTGCCGGAGACGTAGGTGACGTCGACGCCCCAGCGCGTGGCGAGGTCGGTGAGGACCGCGTACGTACCGCCGTACAGGCAGGTCTGGGCGATGACATGGCCTCCGCTGCCGAGCAGGGCGTGGAGGATGCCGCTGATCGCGCCCATGCCGGAGGCGAAGGAGAGTCCGGCGGCCCCGCCTTCGAGGCGGGCCACGGCGTCCTCCAGGGTGCGGACGGTGGGGTTGCCGTGCCGGCTGTACATGAACGCGTCGGGGGAGGTGAAGGCCTCGGCGAGGGCGTCGGCCGAGTCGAAGGCGAAGACGTGGCCCTGGTGGAGCGGGACGCCGAGCGGCCTGCTGCCGGTGATCTCGACGTGCGGCGGGTGCACGGCGAGGGTCTCGGGGCGGATCTCGGGCCGGATCGCCTCGGGGTGCGCAGACGTTGCGGCGGGGACGGGCGTGGGAGCGGAATCGGCGGGCGCGGAAGCGGAGTCGGCGTGGCTCATGCGGACAGTCTCCGGACCGGGCGTTTGCCTTCCCAGGTCCAATCCCGGCAGATTGGTTCGGCAATGGAGCCAATCAGCCTCTCCCCGCACACGATCGACGCGCTGGTCGCCCGGCTCGGCCGCTGGTCCGCCGGGCGCGGCCCGCTCTACCTCCTGCTCGCCGCCCGGCTGCGCCGCCTGATCGACGAGGGGGCGCTGCCGCCCGGCGCCGCGCTGCCCCCGGACCGGCGGCTCGCGGCGGCCCTCGCCGTGGGCCGTACGACGGTCGTCGCCGCCTACGACACGCTCCGTCAGGAGGGGCGGCTCGTACGGCGCCAGGGCAGCGGCACCCGGGTCGCCCGGGCGGCTCTCGCGCCGGAACGGCCCCGGGTGACCGAGACATCCAACCCGCTCTTCCTGCATCTCCTGGAGTCGCCCGACGACGTGATCCTGCTGAGCTGCGCCGCGCCCTCGCAGCCGCCGCCCGAGCTGGCGGAGGCGTACAACTCCCTCGTCCTGCCGGACGCGGACCTCGGCTACCACCCGGCCGGGCTCGGGGCGCTGCGGGCGGCGGTCGCCGCGCGGTACGAGGCGCGGGGTGTGCCGACCGGTCCGGAGCGGATCCTGGTCACCACCGGCGCCCAGCAGGGGCTCTCGCTGCTCACCCGGCTGCTGCTCGCGCCCGGCGACGGGGTGCTGGTGGAGGCGCCGACGTATCCGGGGGCGCTCGATCTCTTCCGGGAGGCGGCGGCCGTACCGCTGCCGGTGGCGGTGGGTCCCGACGGTGTGGACGTGGCGGAGGCGGTGCGGGTGATGGAGCGTCACCGTCCGGCCCTCGCCTATGTCGTGCCCCGCTTCCAGAACCCGACCGGGACCGTCCTCCCGCCGCTCGCCGCCCGCCGGCTCGTCGAGGCGGCGAACGCGCTGGGCGTGCCGCTCGTCGACGACGAGGTCCTCGCCGACCTGGCCTTCGACGCGGACGCGACGACGACACCGGCCGGGGTCCCGTCCTCCGGCGTCCCGTCCGCCGCGTACGGCGAGGTGATCTCCGTCGGCTCGCTGAGCAAGGTGGTGTGGGGCGGGCTGCGGATCGGCTGGGTGCGGGGTCCGGCGCCGCTGATCGCCCGGCTCGCCCGGCTCAAGGCCCTCCACGACCTGGGCAGCGACCTCCCGTCCCAACTGGTCGCGATCCGCCTCCTCGACGACTTCGCCCCCGTCCTCGCCGCCCGGACCGCGGCGGTGCGCGCGGGCCACGACCACCTCAGGGCCGAGCTCGCCCGGCGGCTGCCCTCCTGGTCCTGCGCGCCGACGACGGGCGGCCAGACGCTGTGGGTACGGCTCCCGCACGGCGACGGCGTCTCCTTCGCCCAACTCGCCCTCCGGCACGGGGTCGCCGTCCTCCCGGGCGCCACGGCCGACGCCCTCGGCGGCAGTCTCCGCCACCTCAGGCTCCACTTCCTCGCTCCGCCCGAGGTCCTGACGGAGGCGGTACGGAGGCTGGCGGCGGCCTGGGCGGAGTACGCTCCGGGCCCGGATCCGGAGCGCGCGTCGCTCCATGCGATCGTCGTCTGAAGAGCACGCACGAGGCCGAGGGGGCGCCATGCACACCACCGTCACGCCGTTCACGCTGCGCCCATGGCGCGAGGGCAAGGGGTACGAGCGGAAGGCCGGCTGGCAGGGCGCGTCCGTCGAGTTCGGCGAGATCACGGTGGAAGCGCCGCTGCGCCGGACGGTGCCGGAGGTGGTGATGTCGGAGCTGCGGGGCGGGCTGGTCCCGCCGGCCTCGTACGAGGCGCGGGGCATCCACACGGACGTGGTCCGGCTGCCGACCCTGAACCGCGCGACCCTCCGCGTCGGCGACGCCCATGTGTACGTGTCGCGGAATCGTTTCGGCGCGACCGCCAGGCAGCGGGGGCTGAACCTGCGGTACGGCGGTGACCGATACCGGCTGTGGGCCGTGAACCGGCGCTCCTGGATGCTCACCCGGGAGGCGGACGCCGAGGACCCGGGCGTCACCGTGTCCGTACGCGGAAAGCGACGGCAGCTGGACGTGACGGTGGCGGGCCGCGCGGCGGCGGCGGACCTGTCCCTGGCGCTGATCTTCGCGGGGGTGGACCGCGCGGCGCTCACCCGGGGCGGGGCGGTCCGCGCGGGCTTCTCCCGCATCACGCAGTTCTGGGCGGAGAGCCAGTACTAGAGGCGGACGCGCAGCGCGCCCGCCTCCGACTTCAGCCGCCCGGCGTCAGGCACCGAGAGCCGGCCGCCGAGCCTCAACCACCCATCCGCCCGAGCCGCCCGCCCCCAGGCCCAGGCGTCAGCCGCGGCGCGCGGGCGGTGCCGTGACGCCCAGGACCCGGTCCTTGAGCGCCGGGAACTGCTCGCGCGTCGTCGTCACCTTCGCCGGGTCGAGGACGACCCGCAGGATCTCCTCGTCCGGGCCCGCCTCCGCGAGGACCTCGCCCCACGGGTCGACGACGATCGAGTGCCCGGCCTGTTCGACGCCCGCGTGGGTGCCGGCGGTGCCGCAGGCGAGGACGTACGCCTGGTTCTCGACCGCCCGCGCCCGGGCGAGGAGCGTCCAGTGCCCGCGGCGGAGCGCGGGCCAGCCGGCCGGGACGACGAAGGCCTGGGCGCCCGCGTCGACGAGGCCGCGGAAGAGCTCGGGGAAGCGCAGGTCGTAGCAGGTGCCGACGCCGAGCGTGAGGTGCGGCAGGTCGACGGTGACCAGGTCCTCCCCGGCGGCCATCAGCACCGCCTCGCCCTTGTCGAAGCCGAAGCGGTGGATCTTGCGGTAGGAGGCGGCGAGTTCGCCGTCGGGGGAGAGGACCAGCGAGGTGTTGTAGAGGGCGCCGCCCTCCGCCTCGACGAAGGAGCCGGCGTGCAGCCAGACCCCGGCGTCCCGCGCGGCCTCCGCCATCACCCGGTGGGTGGGGCCGTTCAGCGGCTCGGACTCGGCGGCGAAGAGGTCGGACGCGAAGGCGCCGACGGTCCACAGTTCCGGCAGGACGACAAGGTCGGCGTGGCCGGATTCCTCCCGTACGAGACGGGCCACGCGGGCCCGTCGGTCGTCGACCGGTTCGTCCGGGTCTACCGCGATCTGGATCAGCGAGGCGCGCACACTACCACCGTCCTGGCATTCGAGCCGTCAACACCGGCCTACGATCGTCACACGAAAGCACTGCCGGGGTGCCTTCGGGCAGCGTAACTTAGCGTCCGAGCCTCCCACCCAGTCGTGTTTTCAGCCCGCGCACCGAAGAACCGCCGAGGGGTCCCGTGACCGTCCATCCCAGCCTCCAGAACTACGCCGACGCCTGGACCCACTCCATCGAGGCGATAGCCGAGCTGGTGCAGCCGCTTGTGGAGGGCGAGTGGAACCGGCCTACTCCGTGCATCGGCTGGTCGGTTCGGGACATCGTCTCCCATGTCATCGGCATGGAGACGGAGATGCTCGGCGACCCGCGCCCGATCCACTCCCTGCCGCGCGATCTGTACCACGTACGCAGCGACTTCGCCCGCTACATGGAAGTCCAGGTCGATGTGCGGCGGCACCACACCGCGCCGGAGATGACCTCGGAGCTGGAGTACATCCTGATCCGCCGGGCCCGGCAGCTCCGCAACGAGAACCGCTCCCCCGAGCACCAGATCCGCGCCCCCCTCGGCGCCGAGCAGTCCCTGGAACTGGCCTACCGGATGCGCGCCTTCGACGTGTGGGTGCACGAGCAGGACCTGCGGACCGCGCTCGGCGTGCCGGGCAACCTGGACTCGGCCGGCGCGCACGTCACGCGGGACGTGCTCCTGGAGGCGCTCCCGAAGGTCGTCGCCAAGGACGCCGGGGCGCCCGCCTCCTCGGCGGTGGTGCTCGACGTGACCGGCCCGGTGGAGTTCCTGCGGACCGTGCGGGTCGACGCGGACGGCCGGGGCTCGGTCGACGGCGCGCCCTCGCTGGGCCCGGCGGTGACGCTCGCGACGGACTGGGAGACGTTCGTACGGCTCGCCTGCGGCCGCGTCCGGCCGGCCGACGTCGCCGACCGGATCAAGACGGAGGGCGACGAGGGCCTGGCGCGGGCGATCCTCGACAACTTCGCGGTGACGCCCCGCTGATGCGGAAACGTCCCGCTGATGCGATGACGCCCATCCGATGCGGTGACGTCCCGCTGATCCGGTGACGCCCCGCTGATGCTCAGGCCGGTACGTGCACGGCCTCCACGCGGCTCGCGACGAGCCGTTCCCGTTCCCTGCGGTGGGTGCGGGCCTTGAGGCGCAGGATCTGCACGACGCCGACCGCCTCCAGGACGAAGACCGACGAGAACGCGATCCGGTAGTTGCCTCCGGTCGCGTCGAGCAGCACGCCGACGGCGAGCAGCGTCGTCATCGAGGCGACGAAACCACCCATGTTGACGATGCCCGAGGCGGTGCCCTGACGCTCCGGCGGATTGGCCGGGCGCGCGAAGTCGAAGCCGATCATCGAGGCCGGTCCGCAGGCCCCGAGGACCAGGCAGAGGGTGATCAGCAGCCACATCGGGGCGTGGTCGCCGGGGTACGCGAGGGTGGTCCCCCACAGGAGTGCGGTGGCCGCGACCGTACCGAGGGCGAGCGGGGCCCGGGCCTTGTGGTGGCGGGCGATGATCTGCCCGTAGGCGAGGCCGACGACCATGTTCGAGAGCACGACCAGGGTCAGCAGCTCGCCCGCCGTGCCGCGGGACAGCCCCTGCGCCTCGACGAGGTACGGCAGCCCCCACAGCAGCAGGAACACCATGGCAGGGAACTGGGTCGTGAAGTGGACCCACATCCCGAGGCGGGTGCCGGGCTCCCGCCACGACTGGGCGATCTGGCGGCGTACGAACGCGGCGCCGGCGTGCTGGGCGGGCTCGGGCTCGTACCCCTCGGGGTGGTCCTTGAGGAAGAGCAGCAGCAGGACGAGGACGAGGACACCCGCGAGCGAGCTGCCGACGAAGGTGGTCGTCCAGCCGAGGCCGTGCAGGGCGCGGGCGATGAAGACGGTCGAGACGAGGTTGCCGGCCATGCCGAAGAGGGCGGCGACCTGGCCGATGAGCGGGCCGCGCCGGGCGGGGAACCAGCGGCTGCCGAGCCGCAGGACGCTGATGAAGGTCATGGCGTCGCCGCAGCCGAGGAGCGCGCGGGAGGCGAGCGCCGTGCCGTAGGTGGGCGAGAGCGCGAAGCCCAGCTGGCCGAGGGTGAAGAGCAGGACCCCGATGACCAGGACCTTCTTGGTGCCGAGCCGGTCGACCATGAGCCCGACGGGTATCTGCATGCCCGCGTAGACGAGCAGCTGGAGTATGGAGAAGGTCGAGAGCGCGGAGGCGTTGACGTCGAAGCGGTCGGCGGCGTCGAGTCCGGCGACGCCCAGGGACGTGCGGAAGATGACGGCGACGAAGTAGACGGCGACACCGACGCCCCAGACGAGGGCGGCCCGGCGGCCGCCGGGAGGGTCGCCGGGGAGGGTGACGGCGGAGCCGTAGGACCTGCTCACCGGTCCTCACCCCGGACCAGGACCTTGACCCAGCTGAGGTGCTGGCGGACGCAGTGGGCCGCGCCCTCCACGTCGCCGGCGCGGATCCGGTCGAGGATCTCGGCGTGTTCGGTGATGTTCTTGGCGATCCGGTCCGGCTGGGACTGCATCACGGCGACGCCCATGCGGAGCTGGCGGTCGCGGAGCTGGTCGTAGAGGCGGGAGAGGATCTGGTTGCCGGCGTGGCGGACGATCTCGGCGTGGAAGCAGCGGTCGGTGATCGCGACCTCGGCGAGGTCCCCGGCCTCCGCGCGCCGCTTCTGCTCCTCCAGGAGCTCTTCGAGCCGCTCGATCAGCGCGGCGGACGCGGGCACGGCCCGGCGGACCGCGAACTCCTCGACGAGCAGCCGGGTCTCGACGACGTCGGCGATCTCCTGGGCGGAGACGGCCAGGACGAGGGCGCCCTTCTTCGGGTAGAGCTTGAGCAGCCCTTCCATCTCCAGCTTGAGCAGCGCCTCGCGGACGGGGGTCCTGGACACCCCGACGGCCTGGGCGAGTTCGCCCTCGGTGAGGAGGGTGCCTCCCTCGTACCGCCGGTCGAGTACGGCCTGCTTGACGTGCATGTAGACGCGGTCGGCAGCGGGGGCCTGCTTGGCGGGAGCGGATGGCATGCGCACAGCATAGATACAACAGAGGTGCAACAGATCCCCCCGTCCGCATCGTGGACGAGGGAGAGTGCCGGCTCTAGAGCCGATGGGCGTAGTAGTCCGCGCCGCCGACGAGGACGGAGGTGAAGCACACGGGCAGACCGCTCTCGGTCCGCTTGACCTCCTGGGAGGTGCGGCGGGTGAAGCCGAGCGAGAGGCCGGGGACGAACGGGTCCTCGCCGTCGGCGTCGTGCACCGGGAGGCCCCGCTCTTCGAGACCCCGCAGCAGCTCGTCGGCGGAGGTACGGAACACGTCGGCGCCGTCGAGGAGTACGCGCGTGGAGGTCTCCTTCCCTTCGCCCGGGCACCACAGCTCGACGGCTGTGACCGCGTTCCCGTCCTCCAGGAGCGCCTCTACCCCCACCAGGTCGCAGGACGTCAGGACCGTCACCAGGACGCGCTTCGACCAGGTGCGCACCCGGGACCCACCCCAGGGCTCCACGACCGCCACGGCCTCGTCGACTGTCATGCCGATGCCCAGAGGCCCGGCGCCGTGCGGTGGTTCGAGGTGGATGTCCATGCCCTCAACCCAAACATCCGGTGGCGGCTGCTGCCACCACCGGATGTTTCACGTGAAACGGGCGAACCCGCCTGCTGTCAGGCCCAGGTGATGAGGCGCTTCGGCTGTT
>NZ_BJMN01000052.1 GCF_006539185.1 Streptomyces gardneri | reverse complement strand
AGCAGCCGAAGCGCCTCATCACCTGGGCCTGAAACCGACGACTTCCGAGGCCGGCGGGGTCCTCGGCCGGGACGTCTCAGACGAGGACCTCGATCCTCCACTGCGGGTCGCGGTCGTCCGTCCGGACGAAGACGCGCTTGGGGAGCAGCGAGCGGTCCTCGAAGAGGTCGCGGCCGAGCGCGAGGCCGTTCTGGTCGATGGCGTAGATCCCGTCCCGGAGTTCGTCGAGGGCGGTGATCGTGACGGCACCGTCCTCGTCGATCCGCTGGAGGCGCCAGACGGAGGCGGGGGAGTCGTCGGGCCGGACGGCGACCGGGGCGCGGTCGCTGCCCTCCGCGACGACGGTCTCCTCGGTGCCCTTCACGGTGAACCGGAACCCGTCGTCCGCCGGGCCGACCGCCCACTCCGCGGCCTGCTCCTGCTGCACGAGCAGGCCCACCAGGCGCCCGTCCAGGACCCCGACAGGGGCTTCCTTCGCGTACAGCCTGACGACCTTGACCATGTCCGACATCGAGCCTCCTGTGCTGAGTGCGGCAGTTGTCCCGATCCTGCCCGCACGGAGTCGGCGCGGGCCAGTGAACACGCAGGTGCGTACGGGCGATCCCCGGCCCGCGTACGGCCGTGATCGCCGGGACACACGGGGCGACGGGTGTACGGCTAGGGCATGACGATCCCCGTGGACCAGCTCTCAGACCCCGCCGTGCGTGCCTTCGTCACGGCCCTCAACGCCAACGACCAGACGGCCCTCACAGAGGCCATGACCCCCGACGCGACCATGTCCGACGACGGTTCCGAGCGCAATCTCCAGGAGTGGCTCGACCGGGAGGTCTTCGGCTCGCGCGGGCACATGGACGTCGAGTCCGAGTCGGACGGCGGGCGCGTTCTCGTCGCCGACTACCGCAACGACACCTGGGGCTCCATGCGGACCAAGTGGCAGTTCACCGTCGACGACGGGAAGATCTCCCGCTTCGAGACCGGCCAGGCGTAACCCCCGAGGCCATCGGCCGGGGCTAGCCCCGGCCGATGTACGGCATCGCCGTCGCCATGACCGTCGCGAACTGGACGTTCGCCTCCAGCGGCAGCGCCGCCATGTGCACCACCGTCGCCGCCACGTCCGCCGCGTCCATCACCGGCTCCGCCGCAAGCTGCCCGTTGGCCTGGAGGATGCCGGTCTGCATGCGGGCCGTCATCTCGGTCGCCGCGTTGCCGATGTCGAGCTGGCCGCAGGCGATCCGGTACGGGCGCCCGTCGAGCGACAGCGACTTCGTGAGGCCCGTCATCGCGTGCTTCGTCGCCGTGTAGGCGATCGAGTGCGGGCGCGGCACGTGCGCGGAGATCGAGCCGTTGTTGATGATGCGGCCGCCCTGCGGCTCCTGTTCCTTCATGGCCCGGAAGGCCGCCTGGGCGCAGAGGAACGCGCCCGTCAGGTTGACGTCGACGACCGCGCGCCAGGTCTCCGGGTCCAGGTCCTCGACGGGGACGCCGCCGCCCGCGAACGTACCGGCGTTGTTGAACAGCAGGTCGACGCGGCCGTACCGGTCGCGCACCGCGGCGAAGAGCGCCGCGACCTCCTCCGCGGAGGTCACGTCCGTCGGGACCGTCAGGAAGTCGCCGGACGGCAGGGCGGCGGCCGTCTCCTCGAGAGCCGTGGCCCTGCGGCCGGCCAGGGCCACCGACCAGCCCGCCTCCGCCAGGGCCAGCGCCACGCTCCGGCCGATGCCCGATCCCGCTCCCGTCACCACTGCGATGCTCATGGGCGCGCAGCGTACGCGAGACGCGTGCCCCATGAACTCATCCGTCCGACACGTGGATGTTCTGTACCCGACAACGTGACGTCGTCCCGTCCTCCTCGAATGGCGGAAGCGCAACATCCGTCCGGGGAGGGGCACATGGACCACGTACACGGCCACACATCAGGTCATTCCGAGGAACTCCGCGCCGCAGCACGTCACTTCGGCCGGCGCCGGTTCCTCACCGTCACCGGGGCGGCCGCCGCGCTCGCCTTCGCCACCCAGCTGCCCGCCGCCGGCGCCGCGGCCGCCGCCGAGCTCGACGGCCGGCGCGTCACCGAGGACCCGTTCACCCTGGGGGTGGCGTCCGGTGACCCGCTGCCCGGCTCCGTGCTGCTCTGGACCAGGCTCGCGCCCCGCCCCTTCGAGCCCGACGGCGGCCTGCCCGCCTCCCGTGTCTCCGTCCACTGGGAGCTCGCCCGCGACGAGCGCTTCACCCGGACCGTCCGGCGCGGCCGGGTCACCGCGCACCCGGAGTTCCGGCACGCCGTCCACGTCGAGGTCGAGCACCTCGACCCCGGCCACGTCTTCTTCTACCGCTTCCGCGTCGGCGACTGGACGAGCCCCGTCGGCCGCACCCGCACCGCCCCGTCCGCCGGCGCCCGGAACTCCGGCCTCAAGCTGGCCGCCGTCTCCTGCCAGGCGTACCACGACGGGTACTTCACGGCCTACCGCCACCTCGCCCAGGAGGACGTCGACGTCGTCTTCCACCTCGGTGACTACCTGTACGAGTACGCCGTCAACGCCACGGGCGGCGCCCGCGCCTACACCGACCGCACCCTCCCGGCCGTCCTCAACCGCGAGACCGTCACCCTGGAGGACTACCGGCTGCGGTACGGCCTCTACAAGTCGGACCCCGACCTGCGCGCCGCGCACGCCGCCCACCCCTTCGTCGTCACCTGGGACGACCACGAGACCGAGAACAACTACGCGGGCGGCACCCCCGAGAACGACGTCCCGCCGGAGGAGTTCCTGCTCCGACGCGCCGCCGCCTACCGCGCGTACTGGGAGCACCAGCCGCTGCGCCGCCCCCAGCAGCCGGAGGGCCCCGATATGCGGCTCTACCGCCGGCTGCGGTTCGGGAGCCTCGCCCAGTTCGACATCCTCGACACCCGCCAGTACCGCTCGGACCAGGCGTACGGGGACGGCTGGCAGGTCCCGGGGCCCCAGTCCGAGGACCCGGCCCGCACGATGACCGGCGCCGCGCAGGAGCGCTGGCTGCTCGACGGCTGGCGCGGCTCCCGGGCCGCCCGCTGGAACGTCCTGCCGCAGCAGGTCGTGTTCGCCGAGCGCCGCGACCGCTCCACCGCCGACTTCAAGCTCTCCATGGACTCCTGGGACGGCTACCCCGCCTCCCGGCAGCGGATCCTCGCGGGGGCCGAGGCCGCCGGGGTCGAGAACCTCATGGTGCTCACCGGGGACGTCCACGTCGGCTACGGCCTCGACCTCAAGGCCGACTTCCGCGACCCGGCCTCCCGGACCGTCGGCACCGAGATCGTCGCCACCTCGATCAGCAGCGGCAAGGACGGCGCCGACCGGCCGGCCAACTACGACAAGCTCACCCAGGCCAACCCGCACATGAGGTTCTACAACGGGCGGCGCGGCTATGTGACGGTCACGCTCGCCGCGGACAGCGCCCGCGCCGACTTCCGTACGGTCCCGTACGTCACGACCCCGGGCGCCCCCGTCACCACTGCCGCCTCGTACGTCACCGAGGCGGGCAACCCGGGCCTCACGCCCGCGTAGGCGCCACCTCGGAGGGATAGCGGACGCCGACGCGTTCCCGTACGGCGTCGAGCGTCCGCATGACCGCGAGCGAACCCTCCAGCGGCACGAGCGGCGACTCCGTCGCGCCCGCCCGCAGGCAGCGCATCACCTCGGCGGCCTCGTGCCGGAAGGAGTGCGGGTCGTCGCCCGCCAGGAACTCCTCCGGCTCCCGGCCGTCGCGGTGCAGCGTGAACCGCTCGGGGAAGAAGAAGCCGCGCGGCACCTCGATCCGGCCGAGCGTGCCCGTCACGGCCGCCGTCAGCGGGGTGTCCGCGACGAGCGAGCAGGACAGCAGCGCCGAGGCGCCCGAGTCCCAGCCCAGCAGCATCCCCGTGTTCAGGTCGACGCCCTCCGGCGAGATCAGCGCGTGCGCCTGGACCGAGTCCGGCTCACCGAGCAGCAGCTGCGCGAACGACACCGGGTACACCCCGAGGTCGAGCAGCGCCCCGCCGCCCACCGCCGGGTCCCGCAGCCGGTGGTCGGCGGCGAAGGGCCCCTGGAGCCCGAAGTCCGCCTGGACGGTCCTGACCTCGCCGACCGCCCCGTCCCGCACGAGCTCGGCGAGCCGCCGGACGAGCGGGTTGCAGTACATCCACATGGCCTCCATCAGGAAGAGGCCGCGGTCCCGGGAGAGGGTGACCAATTCCTCCGCCTCGCGGGCGTTGAGCGTGAGAGCCTTCTCGCAGAGCACCGCCTTTCCCGCCTCCAGGGCGAGCCCGGCCGCCTCCCGGTGAGCGTGGTGCGGCGTGGCCACGTACACGACGTCGACGTCCTCGTCGGCGAAGAGCCCCGCCCACTCCCCGTACGCGCGCGGGATCCCGAAGCGGTCCGCGAAGGTCTTCGCGGACGCCTCCGTGCGGGACGCCACCGCCACGACCTCGGCGCCGTCGAGCGTCAGGAGGTCCGTCGTGAACCGCTCCGCTATGCCGCCCGTCGCCAGGATCCCCCAGCGCACCGTGTCACCCATGTCCCCACCCGTCCCACAGAGGTCTCGACCATGCCGTTCGAGCTGAGAGCATAGGCAAGGATTCAACGAAATGGAGCAGTCGATGCCGGAGAGCGGCCAGAAAACAACACAAGGGCACATAACCGAGAGCACCCCGGTCGCCCCGGCGGGTCCCGTCACCGCCGCCCGGCGCGTGGGGCTGCTCGTCACCCTCGTCCTGGGCGGACTCACCGCCCTGCCCCCGCTCTCCATGGACATGTACCTGCCGGCGCTGCCGGAGGTCACCGGCGCGCTCCACGCACCGGCCGCCACCGTCCAGCTCACGCTCACCGCCTGCCTCGCCGGCATGGCCCTCGGCCAGCTCGTCGTCGGCCCCATGAGCGACAAGTGGGGCCGCCGCCGGCCGCTCCTCGCCGGCATGGTCGTCTACGTCCTCGCCACCGCCGTCTGCGCCCTCGCGCCCACCGCCGAACTGCTCATCGGCTTCCGGCTGCTCCAGGGCCTCGCGGGCGCCGCCGGCATCGTCATCGCCCGCGCCGTCGTCCGCGACCTCTACGACGGCGTCGAGATGGCCCGCTTCTTCTCCACGCTGATGCTGATCTCCGGCGTCGCCCCGATCGTCGCGCCGCTCATCGGCGGCCAGATCCTGCGGATCACCGACTGGCGGGGCGTCTTCTACGTCCTCACCGTGATCGGCGTCCTGCTGACCCTCGTCGTCTGGCGCTTCCTCGGTGAGACGCTGCCGCCCGAGCGGCGCCACGAGGGCGGCGTCGGCGACGCCCTGCGCACCATGCGCGGACTCCTCGCCGACCGGGTCTTCGCCGGCTACATGCTGACCGGCGGGCTCGCCTTCGCCGCCCTCTTCGCGTACATCTCGGCCTCGCCGTACGTCGTCCAGGAGATCTACGGGGCCTCGCCGCAGACCTTCAGCCTGCTCTTCGGCGTCAACTCGATCGGCCTCGTCGTCGTGGGCCAGATCAACGGCAAGCTCCTCGTCGGCCGCGTCAGCCTCGACAAGGCGCTCGGCTGGGGCATCGGGACCATCCTGCTCGCCTCGCTCGCCCTGGTCCTCATGACGACCGGCGTCTTCGGCGAGGTCGGGCTCGTGCCCGTCGCCGCCGGACTGTTCGTCCTCATGTCCGCGATGGGCCTGGCCCTGCCGAACACCAACGCCCAGGCGCTGATGCGCACCCCGCACGCCGCCGGCTCCGCCTCCGCGCTCCTCGGCACCTCCTCGTTCCTCATCGGCGCCGTCGCCTCCCCGCTCGTCGGCATCGCGGGCGAGCACACGGCCGTCCCGATGGCGGTCGTCCAGCTCACCTGCGCCGCCCTGTCCCTCGCCTGCTTCCTGGGCCTGTGCCGCCCGTGGCGGTCGAGCGGGGCGACGGGAGCCTGACCGACAGGGCACCCCCTGGGGGGTGCCCGGCGGGTCAGTACCCCGGCGTCCTGCCCGCCGCGACCATCCTGACCCGCTCGACCTGGACGTTCGAGGCGTGCTCCAGGCCGGCGGTCTCGGTGTCGTTCGCGTCGATGTGCGCGACGACGGTGCCGATGCGCAGGACCACGTCGGCGGAGCTGTCGTCAGCGGAAGCCACGGTCTCGTCGGCGACGGTGACCAAGGTCACCGGCTTCGCCGGCTCTCCGTACTCGGCGGAGGACTTCAGCTTCGCGGCGGCCAGACCCTTCATGACGGCGCCCGCCTGCTCCTCCGTCCCGAAGGAGTAGAGCCTGAACTCCACGCGCGTCCCGTCCGAGCCGCCCCGGGCCTCCATGTCCTTGCCCCCGATGGCGATGAGACCGGTGCACGCCATCCCCGCCTCCTTGGCGCAGTGGTCGACGGCCTCGGGCCCCTGGCCCGCGAAGGGATCGCCCCCGGTGAAGACGTCGCTCACCTCGGACTCGACCGGCAGCGCGTTCATCAGCCCCGTCGAGTCCAGCGGGACGGCCTTCGGCGCGTTCGGTTGCACCTCCCCGGGAACGCCGGGCGCCTTCTCGCTCCCGGCGGCCGGGATGCTCTCCTCGCATCCCGTCAGCGCCAGCACCAGCACCGCTGCCACGGCAGCCCCCCGTACGACAGCCTTCACATGAACTCCTCGGTCGATCGAATATCAGCCAAAACTTGGCATGAGCACTCAACATCATCGGCAGGGCGTCGACCAACTCCGGTGCCCCGCCCGGACGGTCGTGACCAGCGCTTCCGGGCGGCCGGGGCCCGGGGCACGGCCACTTAGAATGTCGCGGTGAACGCCCCCGCCTCCCCGCCCTCCGCCGAGTCCCTGCGCGCCGCCCTCGCCGGGCTCCTCGCCGGACTGCCGCCCACCCAGGCGGCCCGCGCCGTCGAGCGGCTGATCGCCAACTACCGGGGCACCACCCCGACGGACGCCCCCGTGCTGCGCGACCGCTCCGACGTCGCCGCGTACGCCGCGTACCGGATGCCGGCGACCTTCGAGGCGGTACGGGGCGTCCTCGACGCCCTGCGGGAGGCCGCGCCCGACTGGGCGCCGGCCACGCACACCGACGTCGGCGGCGGCACCGGCGCGGCGAGCTGGGCCGTCGCCGAGGCCTGGGAGGAGGCGCCGCCCCGGACCACCGTCCTCGACTGGGCCGAGCCCGCTCTCGCGCTCGGCCGCGAGCTGGCGGCCGGCGCCCTCGACGCCGAGTGGCGGCGCGAACGGATCGGCACCGCACTGCGGCTCGCGGACACCGACCTCGTCACCGTCTCGTACGTACTCAAGGAACTGACCGAGGCCGACCGCACGGCACTCGTGACCGAGGCGGCGCGCGCCGCGCAGGCGGTCGTCATCGTCGAGCCCGGCACCCCCGACGGCTACGAGCGGATCATCGCCGCCCGCACCCTGCTGATCGACGCCGGATTCACCGTCGCCGCGCCCTGCCCGCACAGCGGGGCCTGCCCCATCGTGCCCGGCACCGACTGGTGCCACTTCTCGGCCCGCGTGAGCCGCTCCTCGCTGCACCGCCAGGTCAAGGGCGGCTCCCTGCCGTACGAGGACGAGAAGTACAGCTACGTCGCCGCCACCCGCTTCCCGGTGACCCCCACGGTCTCCCGCGTCACCCGCAGGCCGCAGATCCGCAAGGGCCTGGTCCAGCTCGAACTCTGCGGCTCCGACGGGCTTGCCCGGGAGATGGTCACCAAGCGCCACGGGCCCCTGTACAAGCAGGCCCGCGACACCGAGTGGGGCGACTCCTGGCCGCCGGAGCAGGACGCCTAGCGCCTGCTTCGGCGACGGATCGATTCGGCTAGGGCCTGAGCTCCTGCGTGCAGCACTTCACGCTGCCGCCGCCCTTGAGGAGCTCGCCGAGGTCCATCCCGACCGGCTCGAAGCCCCGCTGCCGCAGCGGCTCGAAGAGGCCCACCGCCGCCTGCGGCAGCAGCACGTGCAGACCGTCGCTCACCGCGTTGAGCCCCAGCGCCGCCGCGTCCTCCTCCGTCGCGATCAGCGCGTCCGGGAAGAGCCGGGCCAGTACCGCGCGGCTGCCCGGTGAGAAGGCGGCCGGGTAGTACATGACCTCGTCCCGGGCGTCGTCCAGGACGCACAGCGCCGTGTCCAGGTGGTAGTAGCGCGGGTCCACCAGCTCGAGCCCGATCACGGGCCGGCCGAAGAACTCCTGCGCCTCCCCGTGGGCGAGCGGGCTGGAGCGGAAACCGCGCCCCGCGAGGATCCACGAGGCGGTGACGGCGAAGTCGCCCTCGCCCTCGTTGACGTGCTCCGGGAGCCGGACCGCTTCGTCAGGCCAACCGTTCCTGCGGAACCAGGACAGGTGCGCGGCGGCCTCGTCGGACCGCTCGGCATGGGCGAACCTCGCGCCGAGGACCCGGCCGTCGACGACGGTGGCGCCGTTCGCCGCGAAGACCATGTCCGGCAGCGCCGGATCGGGCGTCAGGAGCTCCACGGTGTGGCCGAGCGCGCGGTAGCGGTCGCGCAGGTCCTCCCACTGGGCGAGGGCCAGCGGCAGGTCGACCGGTTTCGTGGGGTCCATCCAGGGATTGATCGAATACGTCACCGAGAAGTGCGTGGGTGGGCACATCAGGTAACGGCGGGGCGAGGACGTGCGCGGAGTGGGGCGCAAAGAGGGCTCCTCACGAACGGGCGGACGGAAGAACCGAAGATCGGTGGACCCATGGTCCGCCCTGCGCGCGTCCCGCGCTGTGGACCGTTCGGGTGGTTCCGCGCCCCACCCTGTCCGGCGCGCCGCGCACCCCGTTTCCGCACCCCGCTTTCACACTCCGGTCACCCGGGGCGCAGGATGGTGGGACCATGGGCAGAGCCGAACAGGCGAGCATGAGCTGTGAGGGGATAGATGGGCGACGGTATCGGCCGCTACCGCGGCACGGAGAGCAAACTCGCACAGTGGCTGCGCAGGCGCCCGAAACGCACCGCGGCCGACGAAGAGAACGACCGCGAGAAGCTGCTCCTGGCCACCGCCGCCGCCGGGCTGCCCCTGGCCCCCGCCGCGTATCCCGTCGGCTACAGCTGTTCCTGTGAGCGGATCGGCTGTCCCACCCCCGCCCGGCACCCCGTCTCCTTCGCGTGGCAGACCCAGTCGACCACCGACCGCGCCCAGATCGAGCGCTGGGCGCGGAACGAGCCCGAGGCGAACTTCGTCACCGCCACCGGAATGGTCCACGACGTCCTCGACGTCCCGCTGGCCGCCGGCCGCGCCGCCCTGGAGCGCCTGCTCGCCGAGGGCGTCGAGGTGGGGCCGGTCGCCGAGTCCGCCGAAGTCGACACGGTCGGCGGGCGCATGCTCTTCTTCACCGCCACCCGCGGCACCCCCGAGGACGAGGACGAGTGGTGGCCCTGTGAGCTCGACTGCCACCCGGAGACGATGGACGAGCACCCGGGGCTGCGCTGGCACTGCCGCGGCAGCTACGTCCTCGTACCGCCGGCCCGGCTGCCCGGTGACGAGGACGCCCCTCCCGTGGTCGCCTGGGTCCGCGGCCCCGAGCACCCGCTGCCGGACCCGCTGAACCTCCTGGAGACCCTCACCGACGCCTGCGCGCGCCACGCGGCCGAGCGGCAGGCCGAGGGCGACGGCGAGCACACCGCCCACGAGATCGCCTGGCCGCTGACCCGCTGAAGGTTCTGCTGACCCGCTGAGGGGTTCTTACGAGCCCACCGCGCCGACCACGCCCTGGAGCCGGCCCGCGACCGTGACCCCGTCCCGGTCCGTGCCCGCCGGTTTCACCAGGACCACCTGGTCCGACACCCACTCCTTGGTGACGGTGTTCTTCACGTCGCCGGTCAGCAGCGCCTTGATGTCCGGGCCGACCTTCGGCCGGTAGCCCGCCGCCGCCGTCTGCCGTTCGAAGTACCGGGTCGCGAAGAAGACGAACGCGCCGCCGTCCTTCGTCCGCAGCCCCAGCGGGGCGAAGTCCCCCTGGTCCGCGACGCGGTCGATGTACTGGGTCGCGAGCCCCGGCCGCTTCGCGCCCTTCTGCCGCTCCTCGCGCCACAGCGAGGTGTGCGGGCCCGCCGTGTACGGCCCCGGCTTCCCGTCCTGCAGATACGCCACGTACTGCGCCCCGAGGTCCTCGGGCGCGACGGCGAAGGCGTCGCTGTCCGCGGCGACCGGCACCGCGTACCCCTCCTCCTCGGCGAACTCGGGCACCGCCTGCGGGCTGAGGACCACCAGGTGGGCGACCTCCCACAGCTGCTGGGGCCCGTTGCGCACGAAGGCGAGGACCCAGCGCTGGTCGGCGCGGCCCTGGTCGACGTCCCGGTTCGAGTCGGTGTCCGCGAGGAACCAGCGCGGCCAGCCGGCCTTGCGGGGCACGACGAACCGCGCGTCGGTCAGTTCGAGGGGCTGGTGGTTCGGGTTGCCGCCGGGGTTCGTGACCGCCCGCGAGCGCAGCCCCGCCTGGTTGATCGCCCCGAGCGGACCGGTCACCCGGCCCGCGTCCAGGGCGGGGTCATGGGCCTTGTCGGCCCGGTTGTAGGCGGCGGTGAAATCGGCGAGGGCCTGCGCGGCCTCGTCCTTCGTCACCGCCGGAAGCAGCGCCGTCTCGCCGTGGACCGTCACGCAGCCGCTCGCGGTCAGCGCCAGCACGGTCGCCGCGGCGGTGGCCGCCAGCGCCCTCACCGGTCGTGCCGCGAGACGCTCAACCGGTCGTCTCGGCGCTCGCCTCAGCCTCAGCCTTCTCATCGGTCGCCTTCTGCTTCTCCACCCGCACGGACGGACCCGACCCTATCGGGGCGAGGAACAGCGCGAGCGTCGGGACCAGATACAGCGCCCACACCGTGACCTGAAGGACCGTCGGGTCCGGCTGGAAGTTGAAGACGCCCTTGAGGAGCGTGCCGTACCAGCTGTCCGGCGGGATCGTCGCCGAGACGTCGAAGGCCTTGTTCGCGAGGCCGTCCAGGAAGCGCGCCTCCTGGAGGTCGTGCACGCCGTACGCGAGGACGCCCGCCGCCACCACGACCAGCATCCCGCCGGTCCAGGTGAAGAACTTCGCCAGGTTGATCCGCAGCGCGCCCCGGTAGAACAGCCAGCCGAGGACCACCGCCGTGACGAGCCCGAGGACGACCCCGGCCAGCGGCTCGTACGTGCCGTCCGACGAGGCCCGCACCGACGCCCACACGAAGAGCGCCGTCTCCAGGCCCTCGCGGCCCACCGCCAGGAAGGCGGTGGCGACCAGCGCGCCCGTGCCCATCTGCAGGGCCGCGTCCAGCTTGCCGTGCAGCTCGGCCTTGAGGTGCCGGGCCGTCCGCCGCATCCAGAAGACCATCCAGGTCACCAGGACGACCGCGACGATGGACAGCGAGCCGCCCAGCAGCTCCTGCGCCTCGAAGGTCAGCTCCTGGGAGCCGAACTCGAGGCCCGCGCCGAAGGCCAGCGCCACACCCACGGCCACGCCGATGCCGATCCAGATCGGCTTCAGCGCGTCCCTGCGCCCGGTCTTCACCAGGTACGCGATGAGGATGCAGACGACGAGGCTGGCCTCCAGGCCCTCGCGCAGGCCGATCAGATAGTTACCGAACACGTCGGTGCTCCTTCTCCGTCAGCTCCGTCAGGAGAACAGCGCCCGGCCCCACCAGTCGTCCTTGTCCCGGACGCCCGGCGGGACCGCGAACAGCGCCGAACCCACGTGCTGGATGTATTCGTTGAGGGCGTCGGCGCGGCCGAGCGAGGTCTGCACCGGGATGAAGCCGGTCCGGACGTCCTTCTGGTACGCCAGGAAGAACAGGCCCGCGTCCAGGCGGCCGAGGCCGTCCGTGCCGTCCGTGAAGGAGTAGCCGCGCCGCAGGATCGTCGCCCCGCCGTTGGTGTCCGGGTGCGCGAGCCGGACGTGCGAGTCCGGCTTCATCGCCTTCAGGAACGGCTCGTCGTGCTCCTTGGCCTTGCCGACCGGCGCGCCCTCGCGCTTGTCCCGGCCGAAGATGTCCTCCTGCTCGCCGAGCGGGGTGCGGTCCCAGGTCTCGACGTTCATGCGGATGCGACGGGCGACGAGATACGAACCGCCGTCCATCCAGGCCGCGGCACCCGCCGCGTCCTTGCCGGAGACCCACACGTGCTTCGCGAGCCGCTCGGTCTCGGTGCCCGCGATGTTGCGGGTGCCGTCCTTGAAACCGAAGAGGTTGCGCGGGGTCTGGGCGTCCGGGGTCGTCGAGGACGTCTTGCCGAAGCCCAGCTGCGACCAGCGCACCGCGACCTTGCCGAAACCGATCCGCGCGAGGTTCCGGATGGCGTGCACGGCGACCTGCGGGTCGTCCGCGCAGGCCTGCACGCAGAGGTCGCCGCCGCTGCGCGCCGGATCCAGGTTGTCGCCCGGGAACTTGGGCAGCTCCACCAAGGCCCCGGGCCGCTTGTCCTTCAGCCCGAAACGCCCGTCGAAGAGCGTGGGGCCGAAGCCGATCGTGAGGGTGAGACGGGAGGGCTTGAGGCCGAGGGCCTCGCCGGTGTCGTCCGGCGGCGCCTCCGGCAGACCGCCGTACGCGCCCTCGCCGACCTCGGCGCCGGCCGTCATCCGCTCGGCGGCCCGCGTCCAGTCCTTGAGGAGCTGGACGAGCTCCGCACGGTCCTTCGTCTTCACGTCGAAGGCGGCGAAGTGCAACCGGTCCTGCACGGCGGTGGCGATGCCGGCCTGGTGCGGGCCGTGGAAGGGCACGGCGGCGCCGGTGTCGGCGACGGGCGCGGTGCCCTCGCCGTCCCCGGCCAGTGCCACGGCGCCGCCCGCCGCGGCGGCGCCGAGCGCGAGCCCCGCCCCGCCCCAGCCGATGACCTTGCGGCGGGAGGGCGCGGCCCCCGCCGTCTGCTCCTGGTTCTCCTCGGACATGCCCGCGTCCCCGCTCTCTCGACCGTTACTTGACGACGGCGGCGGCGAGCTTGGAGAGCGGCTCGGCCAGCGCGTTGACGCCGTCCGAGAGCTCCTTGCGCGCCGGCGGACCGACCTTCTCGTAGGAGGTGAAGACGTAGCTGTTCTTGTCCGCGCGGTACTTGTCGAGCAGGGCGTTCAGCGAGGCGAACTGCTTGTCCAGCTCGGCGACCAGCTTCGGGTCGTTCTTCGTGGCGACCGGCTTGAGCAGGTCGAAGGACTTCTGCGCGCCCTCGACGTTCGCCTTGAAGTCGACGAGGTCGGTGTGGGAGTAGCGCTCCTCCTCGCCGGTGACCTTGCCGGTGGCGACCTCGTCCAGGAGCTCCTTGGCGCCGTTGGCCATCGAGGTCGGGGTGATCTCGGCCTTGCCGACCCGCTTCACCCAGTCCGCGAGGTCCTTGTCCAGGGTGTCCGCGAGCTGCTTCTCGGCGGCGCCGAGCTTCTTGTCCTTCCAGAGCGCCTTCTCCAGGCGGTGCCAGCCGGTCCAGTCCTTCGCCGGGTCCTGGCCCTCCTCCAGGCCGTCCTCGCGGACGTCGACCTTGGGGTCGATGTCACCGAAGGACTCGGCGACGGGCTCGGTGCGCTCCCAGCCGATGCGGGACTCGGCGTAGGCCTTCTTCGCGGCCTCGATGTTCCCGGCGCGGACGGCGTCGGTGAAGACCTTCACCTTGGGGAGGGTCGCGTCGGCCTGCGCCTGGACGTACTGGCGGTAGGCGGCGACGGCGGCGTCCATCTCCGGGGAGCGCTTGGCGCTCGCGGCGCCGGCGCCGGTGAGCTTGACCTGCTGGCGGATGCCGTCGCCGACCATGCCGGGCTTGCAGGCGATCGTGTAGTCGCCGGCCTTGATCTCGGCGGTGATCGTGGCCTTGGTGCCGGGGCCGATGTTCTCGCGCTCGGTGACGATCCGGTCGTCCGGGTGGAGGACGTAGACCTCGGTGACCTTGGAGCCGCGGTTCTCGACGGCGAGCGTCACGTGCCCGGCCGGGAACTCCTTCTTCGACACCTCGCAGGAGTCGTCCTTGGCGATCACGGTGACCGCGCCGTCCGCCCCCTTGGCGTCGCTCTTCTCGGCGCAGCCCGTGACGGCGGTCAGGGCGGCCGCGGTCGCGGCGGCGGTGACGACGGAGAAGCGGACGGCTCGCATGGGGACTCCAGGAAAGCGGGGACATGGGTGAGGCGGACCTAACTTAACCGAGGCTTACCTCAGCCATACCCACCCGTTCCGTGATTCAGCTCTCAGCTCCGCCGGGCCGGACACGGGCGGGTCACAGGCTCTCCATGGGGCTCTCATGGCGGGGTCAAGGACCGGTCAAGGAGGGTGAATTGTCCCTTTCGGGGAGTGGGGGCGACGCCGGACGCCGGTGCGGACCGGGCCGGACCGGTACGACGAGGGGGACCCCGGTCCGCGGGTGCGGGAAGACCTCCACCGGCTGCCGGTAGACCCGGCTCAGCACGTGAGCATCGAACACCTCGGAGGGCGGGCCCGCCGCCTCGATCCGACCGCCGTGCAGCACCGCGACCCGGTCCGCGTGGGCGGCGGCGAGCCCCAGGTCGTGCAGCACGACCACCACCGCGTCCCCGGCCGCCGCGCGCTCCCGGCAGACCCGGAGCACCAGTTCCTGGTGGCGCAGGTCGAGCGCGGCGGTCGGCTCGTCGAGCAGCAGGAGCCCGGTCCGCTGGGCCAGGACCCGGGCCAGCGCGACCCGGGCCCGCTCGCCGCCCGACAGCGCGGAGAACGGCCGCCCGGCGAAGGCCTCGACCTCGGTCGCCGCCATCGCGGCCGCGACCGCCGCCTCGTCCTCGTCCTCCCGCTCGGTGCCCGCCCAGGGCGCCCGGCCCATCCGTACGACCTCGGCGACAGGGAAGGGGAAGGTGAGCGCGGCGGCCTGCGGCAGCACCGCCCGGCGCAGGGCGAGTTCACCGGCCGACCAGTCGCCGGCGGGCCGCCCCCCGATCCGTACCTCCCCGGCGCTCGGGGCGAGATCGGCGGCGAGCGCGGCGAGCAGCGTCGACTTACCGGCGCCGTTGGGCCCCACCAGGGCCAGGACCTCCCCGGCCCGCACCCCGATCCCGACGCCGTCGAGCACCGCCCGGCCGCCGAGCGCGACCCGCAGCCCGACCGCCTTGGCGACGAGCTCGCCGGGCGCGGCGGGGGAGGGGAGCGTCCGGGCGCGCCGGTGCGGGAGCAGCCTGCGGAGGAGAACTGCCGATGTCATGCCCAACCACCTTGCCTGCGACGGGTCCTGCGGAGCAGCCAGAAGAAGAACGGGCTGCCGAGGAGGGCGGTGAGGACGCCCAGGGGGAGTTCGGCCGGGGCCGCGACCGTGCGGGCCGCCAGATCGCCGGCCGCGAGGACGACCGCGCCGCCCAGCGCGCTGCCCGGCACCAGGAAGCGGTGGCCGGGGCCGTTCGCCATCCGCAGCAGGTGCGGGACGAGCAGACCGACGAAGGTGATGATCCCGGCGACCGCCACCGCGGCCGCGGTGAGCAGCGCCACCACCAGGATCAGTGCGACCCGCAGCCGCTCCACGTCCACGCCCAGGTGCCGGGCGGGCCGTTCGCCGAGCGCGAGCAGGTCGAGCCTGCGGGAGTGGAAGGGGGCGACGGCCAGACCGAGGAGCGCGCAGGGCAGCACGGCGAGGACCTTGGGCCAGGTCGCCTGGGCGAGCGAGCCGAGCTGCCAGAAGGTGATCTGGGTGATCTGCGCGTTGTCGGCGAAGAAGAGGAAGAGGCCGATCAGCGCGCCCGCGAAGGCGTTCACCGCGATCCCGGTGAGGATCAGGGTCACCACCTCCGTACGGCCGCCCGAGCGGGACATCGCGTACACGAGCAGCACCGTCGCCAGACCGGCGACGAAGGCGCAGACGGTCACCGTCCAGTTCCCGAGGAAGGTGAGCCCGAGCGCGATGGCGCCGACCGCACCGACGGCCGCGCCCGCCGAGATGCCGATGACCCCCGGCTCGGCCAGCGGGTTGCCGAACACGCCCTGCATGAGGGCGCCCGCGCAGCCGAGCGAGGCGCCGACGAGGACGGCGAGGACGACCCGGGGGAGCCGGATGTTCCACAGGACGCTCTCGGCCGTGCGGTCGAGGGCGTGGCCGCCGAGCCCGATCCGGTGCTGGACGGAGGCGAGGACGTCACCGAGCGGGATCTCGTACGCGCCGATCCCGGCGGAGAGGAGGGAGAGGAGGAGCAGGGCGGCGAGGAGGGAGAGGGTGAGCACGGCGGACCGGCCGCGCCGCGGGGCGGGCGGTTCCGTCGCCGGGGGTTCGGCCGCCGGGGCTTTCGTCGTTGAGGGATCCGTCGCCGGGGGTTCCGGCGTGGTCGGGGCCTCCGGGAGCGCCGTCACTTCCGCTCCCCGTACATCTGGCGGACCAGGGACCTCAGGACCTGGTCGGTGCGCGGGCCGTAGTTGAGGAGGACGCCGTCGTCGACGGAGACGACCCGCCGGTCGGCGCCCGCCGGTGTCTGGGCGACGCCCGGGAGCTTCACCAGGCCGTCGACCCCGCCGACCGAGTCGAGTCCCTTGCGCATGACGAGGATCGCGTCGGGCGCGGCCTGCGCGAGGGCCTCGCTGGTGAGCGGGGTGAAGTCTTTGGTCAGGCCGGACTCCTTGCCCGCGTCGACCGCTCCGGCCGCTTCGAGCAGGGAGCTCGCGCCGGACTCGGCGCCGCCGAGCAGATAGACGGCGGCGGAGCCGCGGACGTAGAGGAAGGCGACCCGGGGCTTCTCCGCGTGGGCCGGGACGTCCTTCCGTACGGCGTCGATCCGCTCCCGGGTGCGTTCCTTGAGCGCGGTCCCCGAGTCGCGTACGCCGAGGGCGGCGGCGACCGCGTCGATGCGGGTGCCGACGTCCGCGAGCTCCTTGGCGGGCTTCACGACGACGAGAGGGATGCCCGCGTCCCGGATCTGGGCGACGGCCTCGGCCGGCCCGGTGGCGGACTCGGCGAGGACGAGGGTGGGCCGCAGCGAGAGCACGCTCTCGGCGGAGACGTCATGGGCGCGGGTCACCACCGGGAGGTCCGCGGCCTGTTCGAAGGTGGCGGTGATGTCGCGGGCGACGACCTTCCCGCCGAGGCCGAGGGTGAAGACGAGCTCGCTGAGGGAGCCGCTGAGCGGGACGATCCGCTCGGTCGAGGTGACGGTGACCGTGCGCCCGTCCGCCGAGGGGACGGTGACGGGCAGTCGGGGCGCGCCCGGGGCGGCGAGCGGCTCGACCCGGTCGGGGGCGGTGGAGGCCTCGGCGGCGGGCGCACCGCCGGTTCCGCTTCCGCCTCCGTCACCGCAGCCGGTCGCCATGAGGGCGAGGGCGAGCACTGCTGTCAGCGCTCCCGCGAGGCGAGTTCTGCGCACCGGACACCGTCCTGTCGTTCGTTCCGTCTGCCGCGTCCGGACCGGAGGGGTTCCGGCCGAAGCGCGATTCAGCTTAGGTTAGCCTTGCCTTACTTGCTAGCCCGCGACGCCCCCTGGAAGGGGTCCCATGCTGCTGTCCAGACCCGCCCGCGCGCTCGCCGTGGGCCTCTTCGCGGCCCTGCTCGCCGCCCTGATCCCGGCCCCGCCCGCCTACGCGGAGAGCCGCACGGTCCAGGGCGGGCGACTCGACTGGGGCATCAGGTCCTCCTTCCAGAGCTACGTCACCGGGCCCATCGCGCAGGGCAGTTGGGGCCTCGCCGGCGGCGCCGCCACGGTCGGCACCGGCCAGTTCCGCTTCCACTCCGCGCAGGGCTCGTACGACCCCGGGACCGGCGCCTTCGAAGCCGCCTTCTCCGGCGGCGTCCGCTTCACGGGCCACCGCAAGGCGGACGGCACGAACGAGCTCGACCTCACCATCAGCCGCCCCCGGGTCGTCGTCCAGGGCGGCCGCGGCACCCTCTACGCCGACATGGCGAGCAAGGCCAAGGGCAGCGGACGCGTGAGCGTCACGGCCCAGGTGCCGCTGGCCACCCTGGCCCTCGGCGGCATCGACATGCGCGGCGGCGGCAGCCCCGTCGCCCTCGGCGGCGTGCCCGCCACGCTCACCGCGCAGGGCGCCACGGCCTTCGCCGGCTACTACCCGGCGGGCACCCAGCTCGACCCCGTCAGCCTCACGGTCGACGTCCGGACCCCGCAGCGGACCGCGCCGACCACCGCGCCGGCCACACCGCCCGCCACCGAACCGACGACGACGCCCCCCACGAGCCCGTCGCCCACGGCGAGTTCCCCCACCGCGCCCGCGAGCACCGGCGCCCTCAGGACCGCCGCTGTCGACTGGGGTGTCCGTCGGACCTTCCGCGAGTACGTCACCGGGGCCATCGCCCAGGGGAAGTGGACCCTCGCCGGCGGCGCCCAGGACGGCGGCGCGCTCTTCCGCTTCCCGGCCGGCAAGGGCACGTACGACGCGCGGAAACAGACCCTCGACGCGGCCTTCGCGGGCAGCGTCCGCTTCACCGGCGCCCATCTCGACCTCACACTCGCCGGGGTCGCCGCGAAGGTGACCGGCGGCAAGGGCACGCTCAGCGCCGACGTCACCAGCGGCGGGACGACCACGAAGGCCGTGCCCCTCGTCACCTTCACCGCCGAGGACTTCGCCCCGAAGAACGGCCTCGCCGCCGTCACCGAGGCCCCCGCCACCCTCACCGAGGGCGGCGCCAAGGCCTTCGGCGGGATGTACAGGGCGGGGACCGCGATGGACCCCGTGTCGCTGGCCGTCACCGTCGACGCGACGGCGAAGCTGCCCGCGCTCCCGGACCTCGGCAGCGAGGCCACACCGTCCGCCGCCCCGGCGAAGGGATCCGGCCCGGCCGCCCCGGCCGCCGCCCCCGCCCCGGCGACCTCCACCGGCATGTACGCCGCGATCGGTGCGGGCGTGCTCCTCGCCGCCGCGCTCGCGGTCCTCGTCGCCGTACGCCGCCGCCGTACCGGCACCCCCGAGGCCTGACCCCCCGCGCCCCTCGGCTTCCCTCCCCCCCCCGCACCACCTAGGAGAACCCCCGACATGGCCACCCCCTTGCGCCGATCCGTCACCCTGGCCGCCGCCGTCGCCACGGCAGCCGCCCTCGGCACGGGTGCCGTCGCCCTGGCCCTGCCCGCCTCGGCGGCCGACGCCCCGCCCCCGATGGCGCTGAGCGACGGCACCCTGGACTGGGGCATCAAGCAGTCCTTCCGTACCTACCTGGCGCAGCCCTTCGCGCACGGGAAGACCACGCTCGAAGGCGGCGCGAAGCAGGCCTCCGGCAACGGCGTGTTCACCTTCGTCGAGGGCACCGGCACCTACGACACGGGCACGCACGCCACCGCCAACTCCTTCAAGGGCGGCGTCCGTTTCGAGGCCCACTCGGGCGCCCTCGACATCCGGATCTCGGACGTCAGGCTGACGACGAAGGGCTCGGCCGCGCCGACCGGCGAGATCCTCGCGGACGTCGTCACCAAGGAGAAGGACGGCACCGTCAGCACCCGCGACGACATCGCCTTCGCGGCGCTCGACATGAGCCGCGTCCGGCCGTCCCAGGGCGCGGGCGGCGCCATGGTGTTCAAGGACATACCGGCGAAGCTGACGAAGGACGGCGCCGCGGCCTTCGGCGGCTTCTACAAGGAGGGCGACGAACTCGACGCGGCCACGCTCACCATGAAGGCGGGCGCCCGGCCGACGACTACTCCGCCGACGACCCCGCCGCCGACCACCGAGCCCCCGACCACCCCGCCCGTCACGCCGCCGACCACGGCTCCGACGTCTCCCGCGCCCACCACCACGGCCCCGACGTCCCCTGCTCCGACCACCACCGCCCCGACGTCCCCGGCCCCCACCACCACGGCCCCGACCTCCCCGGCGCCGACGACCACCGCCCCCACGACGCAGCCGCCGACCGACCCGTCCGGCGTGGTCGACGGCCGGCTCACCTGGGGTGTGAAGCAGAGCTGGCAGCGGTACGTCGGCGAGATGTGCGGCGGCTCCGTCACCGCCTCCGGCGGGGCCGTGAAGCGGGGCTCCGCCTACGACTTCGGCTTCGTCAAGGCCGACCTCGACGCCGACGCCCGCAAGGCCGAGGCCGCCTTCTCCGGCAGGCTCGCCTTCGTCTGCGCCGCGCACGGCATCGACTGGACCGTCACCGACCTGAAGGTCGAGGCGACCGGCACCACCGGCACCCTGACCGCCGACGTCACCAGTGCGGTGGGCAAGCGGGACGACGTGGCCCTGGTCGACCTGGACCTGTCCAAGGCCGACTGGACCGTGGACAAGGGGCTCGTCACCCTCGCCGACATCCCGGCGAAGCTGACGGCGGCCGGCTCCGCGACGTTCTCGGCCCCGGGCGGCCAGGGCGGCTACCCCGCGGGCACCGCCATGGACCCGGTGACCGTGACCCTCGCGGCCGACAAGGGCGCCTCGCTGCCCTCGACCTCCGGCGGCTCCTCCACGACGGGCGGCTCCGGCACCACGGGCGGCTCGGGTTCGGCCGGCGGCTCGTCCACCACGGGCGGTGCGGGAACCGTCGGCGGCGCGGGCACGGCCGGGGGCGCGGGCACCGTCGGCGGCTCCGGTTCGGTCGGCGGCTCCGGCGCCCTCGCCGCCACCGGCTCGGGCACCCCGACCGGCCTCCTCCTCGCCGCCTCCGGCCTGATCGCCGGCGCGGGCGCGGCCGTCGTCATCACCGTCCGCCGCCGCACCACGGAGTCCTGAGCGACCCCCCTCCACCGCCACCCCCCTCAACAGGCAGGGCCGCACCCGATTCCCGGGTGCGGCCCTGCCCGCTGGGGCCGAGTGGTTGAATTCCGCCATGAACACGACCGCCACCACCGACATCGACGTCCTCCGGGTCTTCTGTGCGGGCGACGGCCGCCAGGGCAACGCCCTCGGAGTCGTACGGGATCCCCGCTACTACCCCGACGAGGCCTCCCGGCAGGCCCTCGCCAAGGAACTGGGCTTCAGCGAGACGGTGTTCGTGGACGACCCGGAGCGCGGGATCGTCGACATCTACACCCCCGGGACGCGGCTGCCGTTCGCCGGATACCCCCTCGTCGGCGCCGCCTGGCTGCTCGACCTGGAGGTCATCGTCCCGCCGGCGGGCGAGGTGTGGGTGCGCGGGGACGGGGAGTTCACCTGGATCGAGGCGCGCGCCGAGTGGGCGCCGCCGCGGACCCTGCGGCAGTACGGCTCCGCCGCCGAGGTGGACGCGCTGGAGGTGCCCGAGCCCGGTGAGTGGATCTACGCCTGGGCCTGGCAGGAGGAGGCCGCGGGCCGGGTCAGGGCGCGGGGCTTCCCGGGGCGCGGTGACGGCATCGACGAGGACGAGGCGACCGGCGCGGCGGCGCTGCTCCTGACGGCGGAGCTGGGACGCGCCCTGAACATCACTCAGGGCCGGGGGTCGCAGCTGCTCACCGCCCCCGGCCCTGACGGCATCGTGGAGTTGGGCGGACGAGTCCGCCTGGAGAGGACCTTCATGCTCTGAGCGCGCGTCCCGGACGCTCACGCTCCGAGCGCGGGGCCCGAGCGCACGGGCCCCGGGCGCGGGGTCCGGACGCTCACGCGCTCAGCGGGAACTCGCCCCCCAGCTGGTGGAAGACCGCGCTGTTGAAGTCGAAGGCGCGCTTGCACTCGTCGACGATCCGCTGCTTCTCCAGGTCGTCGGCGTTCACCCCGTCGAGCAGCTCCCGGTAGGTCCGCTTGAACGCGGCCGGGTTGCCGATCTCCTCGAAGACGTAGAAGCGCACGCCGTCGCCCTTGCGCGCGAAGCCCCAGGTCCGCTCCGCCTTGTCGCGGATGATCTGGCCGCCCGACAGGTCGCCCAGGTAGCGCGTGTAGTGGTGGGCCACGTAACCGGCGGGCCAGTCACGGGCGCACTCCGCGACCCGCTCGGCGTACGCGACGGTGGCGGGCAGCGGGGAGACCCCGGCACGCCAGTCGGGGCCCCGCAGATGGGCGAGGTCCTGCTCCAGGGCGGCCGTGCGGAACAGCTCGGCCTGTATGAACGGCCCGGCGACCGGGTCCTCGCGCAGCGCCTCCGCACCCTCCTCCAGGGCGCGGTACACGAACCACAGCTGCTCCGTGTAGCGGGCGTAGGCGTCGACGGCCAGGCGTCCGCCCAGGAGGTCGCCCATGAAGGACGAGGTCTCCGCCTCCGTGTGCTGCTCGTGCGAGGCCGTACGGATGAGCGTGGAGAAGGGCGTGTCCAAGGCGTGCCTCCGGGACCGATGGGACGGGAACCAGTGCAGATACTGCCAACTTAGGCTTACCTAAGTCAACTGGTTCCCGACGTCCTGTCGGTAAAGACGTACCCGTTCGAGGGCTCAGGGCAACGTCAGGATCTCGGCCCCGTTCTCGGTCACGACGAGCGTGTGCTCGAACTGCGCGGTCCGCTTCCGGTCCTTGGTCACCACGGTCCAGCCGTCGTCCCACATGTCGTAGTCGTGGGTGCCCAGCGTCAGCATCGGCTCGATCGTGAAGGTCATGCCGGTCTTGATCTCGGTGGTGTGGTGGGGGGAGTCGTAGTGCGGGACGATCAGGCCGGAGTGGAACGACGAGTTGATGCCGTGCCCGGTGAAGTCGCGCACGACCCCGTAACCGAAGCGCTTGGCGTACGACTCGATGACCCGCCCGATGATGTTGATCTGACGGCCCGGCCGGACGGCCTTGATGGCCCGGTTCAGGGACTCCCGGGTCCGCTCGACGAGCAGTCGCGACTCCTCGTCGACGTCGCCGCAGAGGTAGGTGGCGTTGTTGTCGCCGTGGACGCCGTTGATGTACGCCGTGACGTCCAGGTTCACGATGTCGCCGTCCCGCAGCACCGTGGAGTCCGGGATGCCGTGGCAGATGACCTCGTTGATCGAGGCGCACAGCGACTTCGGGAACCCGCGGTAGCCGAGGGTCGAGGGGTAGGCGCCGTGGTCGCACATGTACTCGTGGGCGACCCGGTCGAGCTCGTCGGTGGTGACACCCGGAGCGATGTGCTTGGCGGCCTCCTCCATCGCCTGTGCGGCGATGCGGCCGGCGATCCGCATCCGCTCGATGGTGTCGGAATCCTGCACCTCGGGCCCGCTGTACGGGGCCGGGGCGGGCTTCCCGACGTACTCGGGGCGGCGGATGGAGCCCGGGACGGAGCGGTGGGGGGAGAGCTCCCCCGGAACGAGAAGCGACTGGCCAGACATGTCAGCGAGTCTAACGACCGCGTCTGGGGCAGCATGGTCTCGGAGGAAGGAGCCGACGACGATGGCCCTGTTCAAGAAGCGCACGGCGGGCAAACCGGGCGAGTGGTACTACTGCCTGGAGCACAAGAAGGTCGAGGAGGGTCCGGAGTGTCCGGCGAAGAACCGATTCGGCCCGTACACCAGCCGTGAGGAGGCCTCCCACGCCATGGAGACCGCCCGCGAGCGGAACCTGGAGTGGGAGACGGACCCGCGCTGGCACGAGGGCAAGAGCCCGGACCAGAACCCCGAGGCGTGACCCCAGGGGGTGGCCGGGACCGGTTCAGACGGTGCCGGCCGACCCCTGGGACGCCCGGGCGACGGCCTCCTCCCGGGTGAGGGCCTCCTGCTGGGCCTTGCGGCGCAGCGAGTCCTCGTCCGTCTCGGAGTCGTACGTGAGCAGCTTCGGCAGCGCCAGGCAGAGCAGCCCCACCGAGGCGACACAGGCCACACCGCCCGACCAGACGGCCGCCCTGGTGCCGGTCCACCCGGCCATCACACCCGCCCGGACCTGGCCCAGCTGCGGGCCGACGCTGTAGGAGAGCACCTCGATGCCGGCGAGCCGCCCGCGCAGCTCCTCCGGGATCGTCTGGTTCCAGATCGTGGACCGGCCGAGACCGCTCAGCATGTCGCCGGCGCCCGCGAAGGCCAGGCAGAGCAGGACCAGCCAGATGTTCCCGAACCAGCCGGCCGCCGCGATGGCCAGACCCCAGCCGGCCGCGCCCCCGACCACGAGCAGCCCGTGCCGCCGGACCTTCGACGTCCAGCCGCTGGTCAGCCCGAGCACGAGCGAGCCGACCGAGCCGGCCGCGTACATCAGGCCGAGCGACCAGTCGGCGTCCAGCTCGTCCGCGAGGAACGGGAAGATCGTGTTCGGGAAGGCGAAGAACATCGCCGCGAGGTCGATCGCGTACGTGCCGAGCAGCACCGGCCGCGACCAGGCGTACCGCGCGCCCTCCGCGATGCCCCGCAGCGAGGGCTTCTCCGCGTCGTGCGCGGGCGGCGCGGGGGAGAGACGGCGGCACATCAGCACCGATGCCGCGAAGCCGACGATCGTCACCGCATAGGCCGGGGCGTGACCCGCGAACGCGACGACGAGTCCCGCGACCGAGGGGCCCGCGATCGAGCCGATCTGCCAGCGCAGCGAGTTGAGGGCCGCGGCGGCGGTCTGGTGCTCGTGCGGCACGATCCGGGCGAGCAGCGAGTCGAGCGCGGGACGCTGGAGCCCCGCGAGGGCGGAGACACCGGCCGCGACCACGTACAGCGGCCACAGCATCGGCTCCGGCAGCAGGGCGTTGAGCAGCAGGAGCAGGGCGAGCACGCCGAGCCCCGCCTCCGTCCCCACGATCACCTTCCGCCGGTCCACGGCGTCGGCGAGCGCGCCGCCGTACAGCCCGAAGACGACCAGCGGCACCAGCTCGACCGCGCCCATCGCCCCGACCGCGAGCGGCGAGTTGGTCAGCTCCTTGATCTGGAGCGGCAGGGCGATCATCGCCATCGCGCTGGCGAAGTAGGTCACGAGCCCCTGGCTCCACAGGAGCCGGAAGTCACGGGACGTACGCCAGGGCGCCAGATCGGGCAGCAGGGCGGAGATCTTGGCGGCGAGCGTGGAAGTGCGGGAAGAGGCGGAGGACACGAGGGGCCATGTTCCGGCCGAAGGACGCCCGGGGCAACCGAATAAGCCGGTCAGCGGGCCGCACAAGCCGGTCGGCGGGCCGTGCAGGCCGGTCGGCGGGGAGCGGAGAGTAGGGAGCCGGGGGCGGGCCGCCGGGACCCGCGCCTACCAGCGGGCCGGCGGCGGCGCCGTCAGGCGGTCGGCGAGGTCGGAGAGCCGGTCCCGGAAGCGGCGGCTCCCGCGCGGGGACGGCAGGCTGTTCTCGCCGGCCGCCGCGCTCACCAGGTGCTGCACCGTGTCCAGGTCGACCTCCGCCCCCTCCGCCACCGTGAGCGTCTCGTGGGCGAGCCCCCGCACCTCCGCGTCGCCGCCGTCGAGCGACAGCACCGTCGCCCCGGCCCGCCGGGCGTCGTGGACCCGCTGGAGCAGCCCCGCGTCCAGGCGCTCCGGCACCACCATCAGCAGCGTCGTCCCGCGCCCCGCCGCCGTCAGACGGCCGAGCCCGACCGCCAGATGCGCCGGATCGTCGGGCCGCGCCCGGTGCCGTACGAGCGTGGGCGCCAGCTCAGGGAGCCCCGACCAGGCCGCCTCGTCGACGAGGTGCGCCGCCAGGTGCCAGGGCTCGTACTCCTCCGTGCCGACGAGCAGCAGCCCGCCCCGGTGCGGCACGACCGAGGACCGGAGCGCCCCCGCGAAACGGCGGGCCGCCCCCGGCCACTCCGTCCCGGCGAGCACTTCCCGCAGCAACGCGACCCGTACGGCATCCATGGGGTGGCATCCTGCCCCAGCGGCGCCCCGCGTGTGGCCGGTTGTGGTCGGTTCCACCCGCACGGGACGGACCCCGGCGGCCCGACCGGTCGGTAATGTCGGGGCCATGACTTCCTCGACTGCCTCCACCGACTCCACCGCCGCCCCCAAGGCCGCCCCCAAGGACCCGTGGGACCTCCCCGACGTCTCCGGGCTCGTCGTCGGCGTCCTCGGCGGCACCGGCGAGCAGGGCCGCGGCCTCGCCTACCGGCTCGCCAAGGCCGGACAGAAGGTGATCCTCGGCTCCCGGGCCGCCGACCGCGCGCAGGCCGTCGCCGAGGAACTCGGCCACGGCGTCGAGGGCGCCGACAACGCCGAGTGCGCCCGCCGCAGCGACATCGTGATCATCGCGGTGCCGTGGGACGGGCACGCCAAGACCCTGGAGTCCCTGCGCGAGGAGCTCACGGGCAAGCTCGTCGTGGACTGCGTCAACCCGCTCGGCTTCGACAAGAAGGGCGCCTACGCCCTGAAGCCCGAGGAGGGCTCCGCCGCCGAGCAGGCCGCCGCGCTCCTCCCGGACTCCCGGGTGGCGGCCGCCTTCCACCACCTCTCCGCCGTGCTCCTCCAGGACACGTCCATCGAGGAGATCGACACGGACGTGATGGTCCTCGGCGAGGAGCGCGCCGACGTCGAGCTCGTCCAGGCCCTCGCCGGCCGCATCCCGGGCATGCGAGGGGTCTTCGCCGGCCGCCTGCGCAACGCCCACCAGGTCGAGTCGCTCGTCGCGAACCTGATCTCGGTCAACCGCCGCTACAAGGCCCACGCGGGACTCCGGGTCACCGACGTCTGAGCCCGGGCCACCGCCCCTAGGGAAGGACGGGTGGCGGGCATGGGGGACACTGGACGGGCACCAGCAGCCGTACCCGGACAGGAGCCGTCCCCCATGCCCCGCCTCGCCCTCTACGCCCTCGTGGTCTGCGCCCTGGCCGTCGCCGCGGCCGTCGTCTCCTTCGTCCAGGGCAGCTTCCTGGGCGTGATCTGGGTCCTCCTGGCGGGCCTCTCCTCCAACATGGCGTGGTACTACATCCGCCGCGCGAAGATCGAGAAGCAGGCCGCCGCGCAGGAGGCCTAGGCCCTAGGCCCTGTCCGGCGGATCAGGGTCGGACAGGACCTAGACCTGGCAGAACTCCGGCGTCTCCTGCCAGAACCGGAACAGCTGCGAACCGCAGTACCGGCTCTCCTCCGCCACCCCGAGGGCCCGCATCAGCGCGTCGATCGCGTCGAAGAAGGCGCCGTTGACCGCCGGCACGAACAGCAGCGCGATCACGATGAAGAAGCCGTACGGCGCGTACGGCTCGATCTGCCGCTTCAGCTTGTACGACAGCCAGGGCTCCACGATCCCGTAACCGTCGAGGCCCGGCACCGGCAGCAGGTTCAGGAGCGCGGCCGTGACCTGGAGGAACGCCAGGAACGCCAGCGCGTACCGGAAGGTCACGGGCACGCCGTCCAGCGCGTCCAGCCAGAACGGCGCCGTGCAGACCAGCGCGAACAGGACGTTCGCCAGCGGGCCCGCCGCCGAGATCAGGCTGTGCTTCCAGCGCCCCTTGATCCGGCCCTGCTCGATGAAGACCGCCCCGCCCGGCAGACCGATCCCGCCCATGATCACGAACAGCACCGGCAGGATGATGCTCAGCCAGGCGTGCGTGTACGCCAGCGGGTTCAGGGTCAGATAGCCCTTGGCCCCGACCGTGATGTCCCCGCCGTGCAGGGCGGTGCGGGCGTGCGCGTACTCGTGGAGGCAGAGCGACACCACCCACGCCGAGGTCACGAAGAGGAACACCGCCAGACCCGGCGAGGCGGCGAAGTCCGTCCACACCGCCCAGCCGGTGACGGCCATGACGGCGAGGATCGCCAGGAAGACGGGACTGATCCGCCGTTCGTGACGCCGAGTGGTGGCCGTGCTCATCGCGGGGACTCCCGGGTGCCGGAGGGCTGCTGTGCGGGAAACGTACCGGGTCCCGGCCTGGTTCCGGACCCGGATGCCGGGGCCGGATGCCGGGGCCGGCGTGCGGTCCGGGCGCCCCGGCCCGCTTCCGCCCCTCGGGCCGGGCGCCCGGGCCGTTCCCGCCCCGCGTGCCCTGGTACCGGGGACGGGAGGCTCCTCACGGAGAATGGGCGGGTGCGTTACTCCCTGCTCGGCCCGACCCTCGCCCGTACGCCCGACGGCGCCGACGTGACCGTCGGCGGTCCGCGCGTGCGCGCGCTGCTGACCGTCCTCGCCCTGCGGGCCGGGCGCACCGTGCCCGTGCCGGACCTCGTCGACGAGGTCTGGTACGGCGACGAGCCGCCCGCCGACGCCGTCGCCGCACTCCAGGCCCTCGTCGGACGGCTGCGCCGGGCCCTCGGCCGTACCGCGGTGATCTCGGCCGACGGCGGCTACCGGCTCGACGCCCGGCCCGAGGACATCGACGCCCACCGCTTCGAACGGCTCGCCGCCGAGGGAGTGGCCGCGCTCTCCGACGGGGACGCCGTACGGTCCGCCGCGCTCCTCGACGAGGCCCTCGGCCTCTGGCGCGGGCCCGCCCTCGCCGACCTGCCGGACCGGGAGGCGGAGGCCACCCGCTGGGAGGCCCGCCGCCTCGACGCCCGCCGGGCCCGGCTCGGCGCCGCCCTGGCCCTGGGCGAGGCGGCCGCCGCCTTGCCCGAACTGACCGCCCTCAGCGCCGCCCACCCGCTCGACGAGCCCCTCCAGGCCCTCCGCATCCGGGCCCTGCGGGACACCGGCCGCGCGGCCGAGGCGCTCGCCGCGTACGAGTCGGTCCGCCGCGCCCTCGCCAACCGCCTCGGCACCGACCCCTCCCCGGCACTGCGCGCCCTCCACGCCGAACTGCTCGCCCCGGCACCGCCCGCGCGGACGGCCGAGACCGAGCCGCCCGTGCGCGGCAACCTCCGGGCCCGGCTCACCAGCTTCGTCGGCCGGGACGAGGACATCGCCGCCCTCCAGGGGTCCCTGAGGACGGCCCGGCTCGTCACCCTGCTCGGGCCCGGCGGCGCCGGGAAGACCCGGCTCTCGCAGGAGGCCGCCGAGCGTGGGGCCGAGGCCTGGCCCGACGGCGTGTGGGTGGCCGAGCTCGCCGCCGTCACCGACCCGGAGGCCGTCCCCGAGGCCGTGCTCGCGGCCGTCGGCGCCCGGGAGACCGTGCTGCGCGGCGCGGGAGCCGAGGAGCTGCGCGGCGGGGGCGACCCGCTCGGCCGGCTCGTCGAGCACTGCGCGGGGCGGCGGATGCTGCTCCTCCTCGACAACTGCGAGCACCTCGTCGCGGCCGCCGCCGAGCTGGCCGAGACCCTCCTCGCCCGCTGCCCCGGACTGCGGGTCCTGACGACGAGCCGGGAGCCGCTGGGCGTGCCGGGGGAGGAGCTGCGTCCGCTGGGGCCGCTGCCGGCGGGGATGGCGTTGCGGCTGCTGGGCGAGCGGGGCGCGGCGGCCCGCCCCGGGTTCGGGACGGAGGAGGACCCGGAGGCCGCGGCCGAGATCGTCCGCCGCCTGGACGGGCTGCCGCTGGCGATCGAGCTGGCCGCGGCCCGGCTGCGGATGCTGACTTTGGGCCAGATCGCGGACCGCCTCGACGACCGCTTCCGGCTGCTGACCTCGGGCGCCCGGACCGTACTGCCCCGCCAGCAGACCCTGCGCGCCGTCGTCGACTGGTCCTGGGACCTCCTCGACGAGCCCGAACGGGCCGTCCTGCGCCGCCTGTCGGTCTTCACCGGCGGCAACGACCTGGAGGCGGCGGAGGCGGTGTGCGCCGGACCCGGACCGGCCGGAGCCGGACCCGGACCGGCTGAAGCCGGGCCGCCCGCCGTCCTCGCCGCCCCCGTCGTCCTCGACGCCTCCGCCGTCCTCGACGTGCTCGGCTCCCTCGTCGACAAGTCCCTCGTCGTCTCCGCCCCCGGCGACACCGGCATGCGCTACCGCCTCCTGGAGACGGTCGCCGAGTACGCGGGGGAGCGCCTCGACGAGGCCGGCGAGCGGGTCGCGACCGAGCGGCGCCACCTCACGTACTACCGGGAGCTCGCCCGCCGTACCGACCCCGACCTCCGCGGCTCCGGACAGGTCGCCGCCATCGCCCGGTTCGGGACCGAGTACGGCAACTTCCGCACCGCCCTGCGCCGGGCCGTCGCCGCCCGCGACGAGGACGAGGCGCTCGTCCTCGTCCACTCCCTGCTCTGGTACTGGCAGATGCGCGACCTGCGCACCGACGCCCTGCACTGGGCCCGGGCCGCCGCCGAGCTCGGGCCCGACCCGTTCACGCCGCCCGCCGCCCCCGTCGTCCCCCTGCACGAGCCGTGCACGGCCACGCCGCCGCCGCTCTCCGAGGAGCAGCGCTGGGAGGCCCGGCGCGGGGTGCGGCTGGTCGAGCTGCTCAACATGGACCACGAGACCGGACGCTGGACCAGCTCCGGGGGCGTGCACAGGCTCCGCGAGATGACCGCGGTCTACGAGCCCGGGCTGCCGCAGACCTGTCGGCTGCCCGGCTCCTTCGCCGTCTTCGCGGTCCTCATCATGGGAGAGGCCGGCCGGCTCCGCGAGATCCTCGACACGACCGTGGCGGCCTGCCGCCGCCACGGCTACGACTGGGAGCTCGCCAACGCCCTCCAGATGCGCGCCAACATGTTCGCCAACCGGGCCGACCGGGCCGACGAGGCGATCGGCAACGCCGACGAGAGCCTGGAGATCTTCGCCCGTCTCGACGATGCCTGGGGCGCGGCGGAGGCGCTCTCCGCGCGGGCCGAGGCCCGCGAGCGGCAGCTCGATTTCGAGGGCGCGGCCGAGGACTTCGCCGCCGCCATCGGCTACGCGGAACGGATCGGCGCCCAGTCGCAGATGGCGCTGTTGCGGGCCCGGTACGCCGGGACGCTCGTCGAGACGGGGCGGCTCGACGAGGGCGAGGCGATCCTGCGCGAGATCGTGGGCGGCGGCCACGGCTGGGGCCACGAACCCCTGCTCGGCGGACGCATCTTCCTCGCCCTGGCGCTCGGCCGCAGCGGTCGCACCGCCGAGGCCCGCGAGCACCTGCACGCGCTGCGGGGGGAGTTCGGCTCCGAGACCCTCTCCATCTTCGAGGGCTTCACGCTCGGCAGCCTGGGCTGGCTGGACGTCCTCGACGGACGGTACGCCTGCGCGCTCGCCCTCGCCGTGGAGGCGTACGAGCGCTCCCTGGGCGCGCTGTCGATGATGGTCGCGCCACAGATGCCGGCGGTGCACGTGGTCGTCGCGGCCTGGGCGCTCGCCGGACTCGGCGGCCCCTCCGCGCGGCTCGCGGCGACGCTCCTCGGGGCCCGGGAGAGCATCCTCCCGCCCGGCCACCTGCCGCCGCCGCTGGAGCAGGAGAACCTGGCCGCGGCCACGGAGCTGGCCCGGTCCGTCCTCGGCGAGGCCGAGTTCGCCGCGGCGCACGCCGAAGGCGACGGTCTCTCCCTGGAAGAGACCGCCGCCCTGCTCGGCAGCGCCGCCGACGCGATCAGTGAGCGCGCCGAGTCCTGACCCCCGTGTTCCCCCGTGTCCCCCGTGCCGGACTCAGGTCTTCTTGCGGAACTTGGTCACCGCGAGCGGCGCCGTCACGACCGTGATCACCACGGCCCAGCCGAGGGTCATCCACACCGAGTGGGCGACCGGACCGCCGTTGATCAGGTTGCGGGCGGCGTCGGCGAGGTTCGACAGCGGGTTGTAGTCGGTGAAGGTCTCCAGCCAGCCGGGCATCGACGTCGTCGGGGCGAAGATCGAGGAGCCGAACTGGAGCGGCATCAGGACGAGCATGGCCATGCCCTGGACGGCCTGGGCCGTCTTGAGGCTGAGCCCGAGCAGGATGAAGATCCACATCAGCGACGCTCCGAAGACCATCGACAGACCGATGGCGGCGAGGAGGTGGAGGAACGAGGTGTGGATCTCCAGGCCGAGCAGGAAGCCCATGCCGAGCAGGATCGCGGTGGCGATCAGCATCCGGCCGACCTCGACGACGATCTTGGCGATCAGGACGGAGGACCGGGCGATCGGCATCGTCCGGAACCGGTCCATGACCCCCTTCTTGAAGTCGTCGTTGATGCCCACACCGACGGCCATGGCGATGTTCATGCCCATCATCGCCATCAGGCCGGGCGTCACGTAGTTGACGTAGACGTCGTTGTTGCCCTTGCCCGAGATGGCGCCGCCGAAGACGTACACGAACAGCAGGATGAAGATGATCGGCATCATCACGGCGTCGAACATCGACTCCGGGTCCTGCTTGATCTGGAGGGCGTTGCGGCGGACCAGCGCGCCGATGTGGCGGAGGTTGGCCCGGAGCCCGATGCGCCCCTCGGCGGTCGGCGCGGGGCGCGCGGGCGCCGTCCGAGGTGCGTCGACGGGGGACTTGGTGACAGTGGTCGTGCTCATGCGGCGGCGACCTCCTCGCTGATCGCGTCGGACTCGGCGGTCTTCTGACCGGTGATCGCGAGGAACACCTCGTCCAGACTGGGCAGATGGGTCCCGATGTGCGCGATGCCGAAGCCGCGCGCGCCGAGCAGCGCCACGACGGCGGTCAGCTGCTGGTCGGTGAGGATCGGCACGTACAGCGCGCCCTCGTCGGGCACGACGGTCGAACCGGCGACGCCGTCGAGACCGGTCTCGCGGAGCGCGGCGGCCATGGCGGGCAGCTGGTCCGGGTCGACCGGGCGGATCTTCAGGGTCCGGCCGCCGACCTTCGCCTTGAGCTCGTCGACCCCGCCCTTGGCGATGACCTTGCCCTTGTCGACGACGGTCAGCTCGCTCGCGAGCTGCTCCGCCTCCTCCATGTACTGCGTGGTCAGCAGGACGGTGACGCCCTCGGAGACCATCCGCTGCACCTCGTCCCACACCTCGTTGCGGGTGCGCGGGTCGAGACCGGTCGTCGGCTCGTCCAGGTAGAGGACGGAGGGCTGTCCGATCATCGAGGCGGCGAGGTCGAGCCGGCGGCGCATACCGCCCGAGTAGTTCATCGCGGGCCGCTTGGCGGCGTCGGTGAGCGAGAAGCGCTCCAGCATCTCGTCGGACCGGCGGCGGGCGTCGGCGCGGGAGAGGTCGAGCAGCCGCCCGATCATGTAGAGGTTCTCCCAGCCGGAGAGCTTCTCGTCGACCGAGGCGTACTGACCGGTGAGGCCTATGGTGCGGCGCAGCTGGCGGGGGTGCTTCACCACGTCGTACCCGGCGACGGTGGCGGTCCCGGCGTCCGGGACGAGGAGGGTGGACAGGCAGCGGACGAGGGTGGTCTTCCCGGCGCCGTTCGGCCCGAGGACCCCGAGGACGGTGCCCTCCCGGACGTCCAGGTCGACCCCGTCGAGGGCCTTCGTCGCGCCGAAGTGCTTCACGAGGCCCCGGACCTCGACGGCGTTGGTGTGTGATCGCGTCATGGCAGCCACTACACCAGCCGCCACCGACAATCCCCCGACAGACGACCGACAGCCCGCCGATGGGGGATGTCGGCGGGCTGTCGGAGGTGCCGCAGTGGCTCCGGGGGACTCTCCGTGAGGGGAGTCCGTGAACTAGTGGAAGGTGTGCTCCTCGGCGGGGAACGCCCCGCCGGAGACGTCCTCCGCGAAGGCGCGCGCGGCGTCGCCGAGCGTCTCGCGGAGGTTGGCGTACTGCTTGGTGAAGCGCGGGACCTTGCCGCCGGTCAGACCGGCCATGTCGGTCCAGACGAGGACCTGCGCGTCGGTGCCGGCGCCCGCGCCGATGCCGATGGTCGGGATGTGCAGCGAGCGGGTGACCTCGGCGGCCAGCTCGGCCGGTACGAGTTCGAGGACGACCGCGAAGGCGCCCGCGTCCTGCGCCGCCTTGGCGTCGCTGAGCAGCCGGTGGGCGGCCTCGTCGGTACGGCCCTGCACCCGGTAGCCCATGGTGTTGACGGACTGCGGCGTGAGGCCGAGGTGGGACATGACGGGGATGCCGGCCTGGACCAGCAGCTCGGTCTGGGCCAGGGAGCGCTCGCCGCCCTCCAGCTTGACCGCGTGGACCCCGGCGTCCTTGATCAGCCGGGTGGCGTTGCGCAGGGCCTGGACGGGCCCTTCCTGGTACGAGCCGAAGGGGAGGTCGCCGACGACGAGGGCGCGCTGCGTGCCCCGGACGACGGCGGCGGAGAGGAACGTCATCTCGTCCATCGTGACCGGCACGGTGGTCTCGTAGCCGAGGTGACAGTTGCCCATCGAGTCGCCGACGAGGATCACGGGGATGCCGGCCTCGTCGAAGACGGAGGCGGTCATCGCGTCGTAGGCGGTGAGCATGGGCCACTTCTCGCCGCGGGCCTTGGCGGCGGCGATGTCGTGGACGGTGATGCGGCGCGTGCCCTTGCCGCCGTACAGCGCCTTGCTGCTGTCGGCGGGCGGTTTCTGGGCAGCCTGAAGCGTCATGGAAACGGCTCCTTCGTCATCTCGAGGCGCCCTGACGGCGTCCCCGGACCACATCCATGGTGGCACTTAGCCGGGCGGGCGGGGAAGTGGGCCGGAGTGGTGCTGTTCACACCCGCGCAACGTAAAGCCTCCGTCATGTCTTTCGATACGAGACGGTCTCGTATCGAAATGGGGCTAGGGTGGTCGGCATGTCGCAGCCGTCCCCTGCCCTCGCCCCGCCCCGAGTCCCCGAGGCCGTCCACCGCCGCCGCTGGGCCGTCCTCGGCGTCCTCATGCTCAGCCTGCTGATCGTCGTCCTCGACAACTCGATCCTGAACGTCGCGGTCAGGACGATCGCCGCCCCCGCGCCCACCGGCATCGGCGCCACCCAGAGCGAGCTGGAGTGGTCGATCAACTCCTACACGCTCGTCTTCGCCGGGCTCCTCTTCACCTCCGGCCTGCTCGGCGACCGCCTCGGCCGGAAGAAGGTGCTGCTCTTCGGCATCACCGTCTTCGGCATCGGCTCCGCCCTCGCCGCCTTCTCCGGCTCCCCGGGCGAGCTCATCGCCTACCGGGCCGTCATGGGCCTCGGCGCCGCGTTCGTCATGCCCGCGACCCTCGCCGTCCTCATGAACGTCTTCGAGCGGGACGAGCAGCCCAAGGCCATCGGCATCTGGGCCGGCAGCGTCGGCCTCGCCATCGCGATCGGACCCATCACCGGCGGCGTCCTCCTCGAACACTTCTGGTGGGGATCGATCTTCCTCGTCAACGTGCCCGTGGTGCTCCTGGCCCTCGCCCTCATGATCTGGCTCGTCCCCGACTCCCGGGACCCGAAGCCGGGCCGGATCGACATACCCGGCGTGCTGCTCTCCGTCCTCGGACTCGTCCTCCTCGTGTACGGGATCATCCGCGGCGGCGAGCTCGCGAGCTTCACCGACCTCACCGTCCTCGCCCCGGCCCTCGGCGGCCTCGCGGTCCTCGTCCTCTTCGTCCTCCACGAGCGGCGCAGCGACCACCCGGCCATCGACATGAGCTACTTCAAGCGGCCCGCGTTCTCGGCGGCCGTCGCCGCCATCGCACTGGTCTTCTTCGCGCTCATGGGCGTGACCTTCTTCTCCGCCTTCTACCTGCAGAGCGTCCGCGGCTACAGCGCGCTGCAGTCCGGGCTGCTCATCCTGCCGCTCGCCATCGCCCAGATGGTGTTCGCGCCCCGGGCCCGGCTCGTCGTGGACCGCTTCGGCGCCAAGGCCGTGTGCACCGCCGGCATGCTGCTCGTCGCCGCGGGCCTCGCCGCCTTCGCCCTCTTCGACGCCTCGACACCGGTCTGGGCGCTGGAGGTCGTCTTCTTCCTCCAGGGCGCCGGAATGGCGCACATCATGCCGCCGGTCACGGTCGCGATCATGCAGGCGCTGCCCCGCGAGAAGGCGGGCTCCGGCTCGGCGATCAACAACACCTTCCGGCAGGTCGGCGGCGCGATGGGCGTGGCCGTCCTCGGCTCGGTGCTCTCCTCCGTGTACCGCGGGGAGATCGAGGGACACCTCGGTGGCGTCCCCGAGGCCCTGCGCGACACGGCGGGCGAGTCCATCGAGGCGACGCTCGCGGTCGCTTCGAGGCTCGGCCCGGCCGGCCGGGACCTCGTGGCCCCCGCGTACGACGCCTTCCTCGACGCCATGCACGTCACGGCGGTCGCCTCCGCGGTGATCGCCCTGATCGGCGCGGCCGTGGTGGCCGCCTTCCTCCCGGGCCGTACGCCGCAGGCGACGGCGCAGGCCCCGGGCGCCGCCCCGGCCGGTTCCGGTTCCGGTTCCGGTTCCCGTGCCGGTGTCGCGGCGGACGATCCCGCTCCGGGAGGTGCCGCCCGGCGGGGCTCCGTACCCGCGCCCGGTGCCGAGGCGGGAGAATCGGCCCGTCGATAGGCCGACGGCCGGCCACCGGAGGAGAGGCGGAGCGCACGTGTCGCTGCAGGACGGCGGAATCCCGGAACCCCAGGACGACGGGGCCGGGCCCGCGCCCGCCGGTGAGCCCGGTCCGGCACGGCGCGGACGGCCGCGGAGCGAGGCCGCGGAGCAGGCGATCTTCGACGCGGCCATCGAGCTCCTGGAGGCCGGCACCCCGCTCGCCGAGCTGTCCATCGAGAAGCTCGCCCGCACCGCCGGCGTCGGCAAGGCCACCATCTACCGGCGCTGGCCCGGCAAGGAGGAGCTCTTCGTCGAGCTGCTCCGCTCCGTGGAGCTCCCGGACCCGGTGCTGCCCGGCACCTCGGTCCGGGACGACTTCGTCGCGCTCCTGGAGTCGATCCGCCAGCGGGGCCTCGCCAAGCGGACCTCCGCCCTCCTCCACAACGTGTTCTCGCAGATGCAGCTCTATCCGAAGCTGTGGGACGCCTACCACCACACGGTGATCGAGCCGCGCCGCCGCCTCGGCCTGGACGCGGTGCGGCGCGGGATGGAGCGGGGCGAGATCCGCGCCGACCTCGACGTCGAGCTCGTCAGCGACCTCTTCACCGGCCCCCTGCTCATCCGCACCGTCATCCGCCCCGGCGGCACCCTGGAGCCGGGCCTCGCCGAGCGGATCGTCGACACCGTCCTGGAAGGCCTGCGGCCCCGCACCTGATCCCGACCGGCGCCCGCACCGGACCCGCCCCCGACCCGCACCCGATCCCCACGAATGTGCGCGTTCTGTCACAGGCCTCCCGCCCGCGCCACCTGCAGGAACCCGCCACGCACCCGCACTCGTCCCTGGGGGAGTACGACGGACCCGGGATCGCCTAGTGTCGGCACCGGGTCACGCAAGACGGCAAGGCAGAGTTAAGGACAGTGCGATGGCGCGGGTGGACATGACGGAGACCGAGCACGGCGGTGGCGGGAACGGGCGCCCCGGTTCCGGATCCCGGTTCCGGACCGCCCTCGACGGCCTGCGGCGCGACCGCGGCATCTGGCGCCGCGGCATCCTGATCGCCGCCGCGGCGGTGGCACTGACCCTCCTGATGGTGTTCCACGCCGAGATCCCCAACACCATCGGCAACCTCGGCAGCCTGACCGAGACGTTCCTGCCGTGGCTGGGCCTCTTCGTCCCCCTGTTCCTCGTCCTCGCCCTGGTGCGCCGCTCCGCCACCGCCCTGATCGCCCTGCTCCTGCCGGCGGTGGTCTGGCTCAACCTCTTCGGCGGACTCGTCGCCGACAAGTCCGTCCCCGGCGGCGACCTCACCGTCGCCACGCACAACGTGAACGCCGACAACCCGGACCCCGAGGGCACCGCCCGCGAGCTCGCCGGGTCCGGCGCCGACGTGCTGGCCCTGGAGGAGCTCAAGGGCGACATGGTCCCGACGTACGAGCGCGGCCTCGCCGAGGCGTACCCGCACCACTCCGTCCAGGGCACGGTCGGCCTCTGGAGCAAGCTGCCCCTGCGCGCCGCGCAGCCCGTCGACATCCGGATGGGGTGGACCCGCGCCATGCGCGCCGACGTCGTGACGCCCAAGGGCGAGGTCGCGGTGTACGTCGCCCACCTGCCGTCCGTCCGGGTCAAGCTCAACGCCGGCTTCACCGCCAACCAGCGCGACAACAGCGCCAACGCGCTCGGCGAGGCCATCTCCCGCGACCGGCACGAGCGGATCGTCCTCCTCGGCGACCTCAACGGCACCATGAACGACCGCTCGCTCAACGCCGTCACCTCGCAGCTGCGCTCCACCCAGGGCGCCGCGGGCGACGGCTTCGGCTTCAGCTGGCCGGCGTCGTTCCCGATGGCCCGGATCGACCAGATCATGGTGAAGGGCGTCGAGCCCGTGTCGTCCTGGGCGCTGCCGGAGACGAAGAGCGACCACCTCCCGATCGCGGCCCGCGTGAAGCTCTGACCGCCCGAGGGGATGGACGAAGGGGCGAAACCTTCCCTTCATCCCCCGGAAGCCAGAGGGAAGAAACCACCTGAGAGTCTTTGTTCCGACGAAGAACTATCTTCTGGAAAGGCTCTCCCCATGCCCCTGGCGCTGCTCGCGCTCGCCGTCTCCGCCTTCGGCATCGGCACGACCGAGTTCGTGATGATGGGCCTCCTGCCCAACGTCGCCGACGACCTCGGCACCTCGGTCCCCACCGCCGGGTACCTCGTCTCGGCGTACGCGATCGGCGTCGTCGTCGGCGCCCCGCTGCTCACCGCCCTCGGCTCCCGGATCCCGCGCAAGCGGATGCTGCTCCTGCTGATGGCCCTGTTCGTCGTCGGCAACCTCGCCTCCGCGCTCGCCCCCGGCTTCGGCTGGCTCGTCGCCGGCCGGGTCCTCGCCGGGCTCCCGCACGGCGCCTTCTTCGGCGTCGGCGCGGTCGTCGCCGCCCGACTCGTGAGCGAGGACCGGCAGGCGCGGGCGGTGGCCACGATGTTCCTGGGCCTCACCGTCGCGAACATCCTCGGCGTACCGGCCGCGACCCTGCTCGGCCAGCACCTCGGCTGGCGGGCCACCTTCCTCGTCGTCACCGTCATCGGGCTGCTCGCCATGGCCGCGCTCGCCCGCCTCGTCCCGTACGTGCCCCTGGACGAGCGGCAGGGCCTCGGCCGCGAGGTGCGCGCCCTCGGCCGTCCGCAGGTGCTGCTCGGCCTGCTCACCGCCGTCTTCGGATTCGCGGGCGTCTTCGCGGTCTACTCGTACCTCGCCTCGATGACCACCGAGGTGATGGGCTTCGGCGAGTCCACCGTCACCGTCGTCCTCGCCCTCTTCGGCCTCGGCATGACGGGCGGGGCGCTCGCCGCGGGCCCGCTGACGGACCGGGCGCTCCGGCCGACCCTGTACGGCTCGCTCGCCGCCCTAGTCCTCGCCCTGGTCGCCTTCCGCTTCACCGTCCACGTGCCCTGGCTGGCCCTCGTCACGGTCGTCGTGCTCGGCGCGGTCGGCTTCATGACCACCACCCCGCTCCAGATGCTGGTCATGCGGAAGGCCAAGGACGCCCCGACGCTCGCCTCCGCCTCCAACCACTCCGCCTTCAACCTGGCCAACGCCGGCGGCGCCTGGGCGGGCGGCGCCGCGGTCGCCGCCGGCTGGGGCTGGACCTCGCCGGCCCTCGTCGGCGCGGGCCTCACGGCCGTCGGCCTCGCGGTCGCGGCGGTCGCGGGCCTGCTCGACCGCGCCGGTACGGCGCAGGGGGCCTCCCGCGTCGTGGCGGGAAGCCCCCAGGAGTCCACCGGGGCGGACCGGGCGGTTCCGGAGGTCAGGGGGACGGCGTCTCCCGCCAGCGGTTCGTGATCGGCAGCCGCCGGTCCTTGCCGAAGCCCTTCGCCGAGATCTTGGTGCCCGGCGGGTACTGGCGCCGCTTGTACTCCGCCGCGTCCACCATCCGCAGCGTCCGCGCGACGACCTCCTCGTCGAAGCCGGCCGCCACGATCTCGTCCTTGCCGCGGTCCGCGTCCACGTACAGCGCGAGGATCCCGTCGAGGACGTCGTAGTCCGGCAGCGAGTCCGTGTCCACCTGGCCCGGGCGCAGCTCGGCGCTGGGCGGCTTGGTGATCGAGCTCTCCGGGATCGGCGGGGTCATGCCGCGGTCCTCGGCGGCCCGGTTGCGCCAGCGCGCGAGCCGGAAGACGGTCGACTTGTAGACGTCCTTGACGGGCCCGAACGCGCCGACGGAGTCGCCGTACAGCGTCGAGTAGCCCACCGCCAGCTCGGACTTGTTGCCCGGCGCGAGGACGATGTGCCCTTCCTGGTTGGAGATGGCCATCAGCGTCGTGCCGCGCAGCCGGGACTGCAGGTTCTCCTCGGCGAGGCCGGTGAGTCCCAGCGAGGCCATGTACGCGTCGAACATCGGCTCGATCGACACCGTGCGGTAGTTGAGGCCGGTGCGGCGGGCCAGTTCGGCGGCGTCGCCGCGCGAGTGGTCGGAGGAGTACCTGGACGGCATCGACACCCCGTACACGTTCCGCGCGCCGACCGCGTCGCAGGCGATCGCCGCGACGAGCGCCGAGTCGATGCCGCCGGAGAGGCCGATCAGGACCGAGCGGAAACCGTTCTTCGCGACGTACGCGCGCAGCCCCACGACCAGGGCCGAGTAGATCTCCTCGTCGTCGTCGAGCCGGTGCGCGTACCCGCCCTCGAGCTCCGGCTCGTATGCCGGGAGCGGCTTCTCGGAGAGCACCACCCGGTCGATGCGCAGTCCGTCGTCGACGATGCCCTCAGGGGCGTCCGGCTCGGCGGCCGGCAGCTCCAGGTCGATGATCACACTGCCCTCGACGAACTGCGGGGCACGCGCGACCACTTCGCCCGCCGCGTCGACGACGATCGAGTCGCCGTCGAAGACCAGCTCGTCCTGACCGCCCGTCGACGCCAGGTACGCGGTGACGCAGCCGGCCTCGCGGGCCCGCCTGCGGACCAGTTCGAGCCGCGTGTCGTCCTTGTTCCGCTCGTACGGCGAGGCGTTGACCGACAGGAGCAGCCCGGCCCGCGCGGCGCGCGCCGCCGGGACGCGGCCGCCCTCCTGCCAGAGGTCCTCGCAGATCGCCAGGGCCACGTCGACGCCGTGGACGCGGACGACCGGCAGGGTGTCGCCCTGGACGAAGTAGCGGTACTCGTCGAAGACGCCGTAGTTGGGCAGGTGGTGCTTGGCGAAGCGCAGCGCCACCTCGCCGCGGTACAGCACCGCGGCGGCGTTCTCCGGCGACCCGGCGGGCCGGCCGAGCTTCGGCTCGGCCCGCTCGGAGCGGTCGAGGTAGCCGACGACGACCGGCAGCTCGCCGAAGCCCTCGGCCGCGAGCCGCCGGGCGAGGGCGCGCAGGGCGTCCCGGGAGGCCTCGACGAAGGAGGGCCGCAGGGCCAGGTCCTCGACGGGGTAGCCGGTCAGCGCCATCTCGGGGAACGCGACGAGATGCGCGCCCTGTCCGGCGGCGTGCCGGGTCCAGTGGACGATCGCCTCGGAGTTCCCGGCGATGTCTCCGACGGTCGAGTCGATCTGATTCAGGGCGAGGCGTAGTTGAGGCACCCGGCCAGTGTAATCGTCACACCGACGCGATGTCCCGGAAAACGCCCCGGCGCAGCGGCAAGGAGCCCCCCGGCCCGGCCCCGGGCCCGACATGCGCCCCGCCCGAGCCCTGCTGATCATGAGCCCATGACGACGGGAACCTTCCGGTACACCCTGACGTTCGAACGATCATGCCCGGAAAGGTGACGAAAGCGGCAGCCGTCCTCCTCGGCCTCGGCGCGCTCGCGTACACCTCCTGGGTCCTCGAAGTCCTCGTCCGGACCGGTCTCGACCCGGTCCGGACATACGTCTCCGAACTCGCCGCCGCCGACCAGCCCCTCGGCGGCCTCTTCCGCGCCACCGACCTGGTCGCCGGCCTCCTCGTCCTCGCGGGCGCGCTGACCGGGCTCGCCGCGAGCCGAGGACCCCGCAGCCCCCGAGGGTCCCGGAGCCCCCGACGACCCCGGCCTCACGAGCGCTGGGCGCTGGGCGGCTGGATCGCGCTCGCCGTCTTCGGCGCCGCCACCGCCGTCGACTCGCGGCTCCCGCTCAGCTGCGCCCCCACCGCCGACCCGGAGTGCGCGGCGCGCGAGACCGCCGGCCTGGTGCCCGCCACCCATACGGCCCACGCCGTCAGTTCGAGTCTCGCCGTGACCGGCGCCATCGCCGCGATGATCGCCCTGACCGTGGCCGCCCGCCGCTACGGCCGCCGGCGCCCCCTCGCGCGCACGGGCCCCGCCCTCGTCGTCCTGGAGCTCGCCGCCACGGCCTGGACCCTGGCGGCCGTCGCCGCCTTCGAGGCCGGCAAGGGCACGTGGGCGCTCGGCGCCGGCCAGCGGCTCCAGGTCCTCCTGGTGGCCGTCTGGCTCGCCGTACTCGCCGCCTCCCTCGTCAGGGAGCGGCCGCGATGACCTTCGTACGGATCGGGGGAGTCGCCCACCACGTGACCGTCGAGGGCGCGGGGCCCGTCTGCGTCCTGAGCGCCGGTCTCGGCCTCAGCTGGTTCGACTGGGACCGGGTCGTGCCGCTGCTCGCCCCGTACCGCACGGTCGTCCGCTTCGACCGCCCCGGCCACGGCCTCTCCGCCCCCGCCTCCGCCCCGCCGACGGCGGCGGGCGAGGCGGACAGGATCGGGTCGCTCCTCGACGCGCTCGGCGTCGGCCACCGGGACCCCGTCACCGTCGTCGGCCACTCCATCGCCGGATTCCACGCGGAGGCCTTCGCACGCCTCCACCCCACCCGTACCGCCGGGCTCGTCCTCGTCGACTCCTCGGTGGAGGAACACCCCCGCCCCGCCCGCACCGCCGCCGTCTCCCGGGCCCTCGGCAGGGCGCTCTCCGCCGCCGGGCTCCCGGCCGCGCTCGGCCCGGCCGTCCGCCGGGCGGCCGTGCGCAGCGACCCGGCGTCCCCGGCCCTGGTCCGCCGTGTCTACCGCACCTCGCGCGTCCTGCGCGGCACCCTCCTGGAGAACGCCCACTACGGCGCCGTCGCCGCCGAACTCCTCGACCTCCGGGACCGCTTCCCCCTCCCGCCCGGCCTGCCCGTCACGGTCCTCGCGGCCCCCGAAGGATCCGCCCGCTGGGAGCGCCGCCAACGCGCGCTGGCCCGACGGCTCGACGCCTCCTACGAGGCGGTCGTGCCGTCGGGCCATCTGGTCATGCTGGACCGCCCGGACGCGGTGGCCCGGGCGGTACTGCGTCAGGAGGCGGCGTAGACGCTCGTACAGAACGCCTTGATCTGCTCGTCCGACAGATGCTGGGCCAGGTCGGCCTCGCTGATCATGCCGACGAGCCGCTTGCCCTCGATGACGGGGAGCCGGCGGATCTGGTGGCTCTGCATCTCCTCCAGCACCGCGCCCACGTCGGCACCCGCCTCGACCCAGCGTGGCGTGCCCTTGGCCATCTCGCCGCAGGTGATCTTCGACGGATCGTGGCCCATGGCCACACAGCCGATGACGATGTCACGGTCCGTGAGGATGCCGCAGAGCCGCTCGTTCTCGTCGGCGATGGGCAGCGCGCCCACGTTGAGGTTGCGCATCATCTGGGCGGCGCGGTCGAGCGTCTCGTGTGCCGGGATCCACTGGGCCCCGGGGTGCATGATGTCCTTCGCCGTGGTCATGAGCCGCATACCTTTCGTCGAACGTCGTCGTACGAACGTCCCCGAGCCCACTCATTGTCGGCGCACGGCACGGCCCCCGCGACCGCAGCGGGTCACGGGGGCCGGACGGCCTCGCGGGATCAGGAGATCAGGCCCCGCGCTTCCGCAGCATGTCCGCCATCAGCAGGATCTCGGACTGCTGCGCCTCGACCATGCCCTGCGCGAGATCGCGCTCGACGCCGGGGACGCACCTGCTCACACAGCCCTCGGCCATGTGGACCCCGCCCTTGTGGTGCTCGGTCATGAGCTTCAGGTACAGGACCTCGGCCTCCCGGCCGGTGGCCTTGCGCAAGGCGTCCAACTGCGCGTTGGTCGCCATGCCGGGCATCAGCGCGCCGTCCGAGGGACCGCTGTCGCCCGAACCGCCCATGCCCATCCAGGCCATCGGCTCGACGCCGGACTGGAGCTTGGGCAGCCCCCACATGTCCAGCCAGCCGAGCATCATGCCCCGCTGGTTGGCCTGGGTGTTGGCGATGTCGTACGCGAGGCGGCGGACCGACTCGTCCTTGGTGCGGTCCCGGACGATGAACGACATCTCGACGGCCTGCTGGTGGTGGACGGCCATGTCCCGGGCGAAGCCGGCGTCCGCGGAGTCGGTGGCGGGGACACGCGGCGCCTCGTCACGCTCCGCCGAGGCGACCGTGACGGCGCCACCGGCGAAGAGCAGCGCGAGCGCGACGGCGGTGACCGCCGCCCACCGCGTCCGCGTGCCCCGGCGCCGCGCGCCGGCCGCGAACTCCGCCTCCTCGCGATCGAAGGACTCCTCGGTCACGCCGGTCACTGACCGACCCCGCCGGTGCAGGCGGCGCCCGGCTCGGGGGTCTGCGGGCCCTGGACGTACTTCGTGAAGAAGGCGTCGATACGCGGGTCGGCGGCGTTGTCCACGGTGACCTGCTTGCCCCAGGCGGACAGCATGATCGCCCCGGACTGGTCGTCCACGGGGCTCATCAGCGTGTACTTGGTCTTGCCGACCTTCGCGGCCAGCTTCTCCACGTCGGCCTTGTCGGCCTTCTTGCTGTACGTCACCCAGACGGCGCCGTGCTCCAGCGAGTGCACGGCGTTCACGTCGTTGATCGCCTTGTCGTAGACCACGCCGTCGCAGTTCATCCAGACCGGGTGGTGGTCACCGCCGACCGGCGGCTTCATGTCGTACTTCACGGCGGTCTCGACGTGGTTGCGGCCGAGCTTCTTCGCGTCCCAGCTCTGCTCGCTCTTGATGGGGGCCTTGGCGGCGGCCTCCTTAGCGTCCTGCTCGTCGGACTTCTTCATCAGCACGAAGGTGCCGAAGCCGACGAGACCCAGGACGACGATTCCGGAGACGCCGATGGTGATCAGACGGTTGCGGCGCTCGCGGGACTGCTCGGCGCGGCGCATCTCCTCTATTCGGGCGCGGCGGTCGGCGTTGGCGGAGCGGTTGGCGGCCATGGTGATGTCGTCCTTCTTCAGGGATGGGGGGTCGAGTTCGGTGCGGGACACGCGGGGGACGGGCGGGAGGCCCGCCGCCGCTATGTCCGGAGAACTTGAAGGACGTGCAGGTCCGGCGCGCGCGGCCGGATGCCGGAGCGGCGGGCCGGGCCGTCACCGGAGGGCGGGTCGAGGCGCGGGAGCCTGCCCTCCGCGTGGAGCGGGGGGTCGAGCGGAGGCGCGCTGAGCACCGCGGGGGAGAGGGAGGGGACGAGGGAGCAGCCGCCGCGGTCGTACGGGCAGATGTACTCGGCCACGACCGCCGACGTCCGCGGGCCCTCGTTCTCCGGCGCCGCCACGTGATGAGGATCGGTCCCGGGGCCGGGGCCCAGACAGACGAAGAGCGCGGCGAGGAGCGTCGCCACGGCACTCACCAGTGCCATGGGACGCGCGTGTCGGAACAGGCGTACGAGCCGCGTGGCCCCCATGGGCGGAGATCGTAGTGGGCGCGGACCCTCTGTGGGCCGAACGGGGTACCACTCGATGCCGCCGAACGCCCGAACGTCCCGCATGCCCCTCCGTCCCGTTACCTGCGTCACACCCGAGCAGGCACTATGGGTGTGCAACGTGCGCGAAACCATGTGGTGGGATGCTCAGGTGCCCCCCGATGTATCGGAGGCGGTGGGAGCAGGCGGCCTGACCAGCAAGGATGGGTGTGGAAATGGACAAGCAGCAGGAATTCGTGCTCCGTACGCTCGAGGAGCGCGACATCCGCTTCGTGCGCCTGTGGTTCACCGATGTGCTGGGCTTCCTGAAGTCGGTGGCCGTGGCGCCGGCCGAGCTTGAGCAGGCCTTCGACGAGGGCATCGGCTTCGACGGCTCGGCGATCGAGGGCTTCGCCCGCGTATACGAATCGGACATGATCGCCAAGCCGGACCCGGGCACGTTCCAGATCCTGCCGTGGCGCGCCGAGGCGCCGGGCACGGCGCGGATGTTCTGCGACATCCTCATGCCCGACGGCTCGCCGTCCTTCGCCGACCCGCGCTACGTCCTCAAGCGGGCCCTCGCGAAGACCTCCGACCTGGGCTTCACCTTCTACACCCACCCCGAGATCGAGTTCTTCCTCCTGAAGGACAAGCCGCTCGACGGCACCCGGCCCACCCCGGCCGACAACTCGGGCTACTTCGACCACACCCCGCAGAACGTCGGCATGGACTTCCGCCGCCAGGCGATCACGATGCTCGAATCGATGGGCATCTCGGTGGAGTTCTCCCACCACGAGGGCGCGCCGGGCCAGCAGGAGATCGACCTCCGCTACGCGGACGCCCTCTCCACCGCCGACAACATCATGACCTTCCGCCTGGTCATGAAGCAGGTGGCGCTCGAACAGGGCGTCCAGGCCACCTTCATGCCGAAGCCGTTCTCCGACTACCCCGGCTCGGGCATGCACACCCACCTGTCCCTCTTCGAGGGCGACCGGAACGCCTTCTACGAGTCGGGCGCCGAGTACCAGCTCTCCAAGGTGGGCCGCTCCTTCATCGCGGGCCTCCTGAAGCACGCCGGCGAGATCTCCGCGGTCACCAACCAGTGGGTCAACTCGTACAAGCGCATCTGGGGCGGCTCCTCCCGCACGGCCGGCTCGGGCGGCGAGGCCCCCTCGTACATCTGCTGGGGCCACAACAACCGCTCGGCCCTCATCCGCGTCCCCATGTACAAGCCGGGCAAGACGGGCTCGTCCCGCGTGGAGGTCCGCTCCATCGACTCGGGCGCCAACCCCTACCTGACGTACGCGGTCCTCCTCGCCGCCGGCCTCAAGGGCATCGAGGAGGGCTACGAACTCCCGGCCGGCGCCGACGACGACGTCTGGGCCCTCTCCGACGCGGAACGCCGAGCGATGGGCATCGAACCGCTCCCGCAGAACCTGGGCGAGGCGATCGCCCTGATGGAGAAGAGCGAACTGGTCGCGGAGACCCTCGGCGAGCACGTCTTCGACTTCTTCCTCCGCAACAAGAAGCAGGAGTGGGAGGAGTACCGGAGCGAGGTCACCGCCTTCGAACTCCGCAAGAACCTCCCGGTGCTGTAAGCACAGGTCAGAGCGGGTAGAGCCTGGAACTGACGATCAGGGCCGACGGTCGCGAACCGTCGGCCCTGAGCCGTCTCACTCGCCCCGGAGCGCTGTCAGAGGCCGGTGGCAGACTGCGGCGCATGACGGACTGGGTCTCATCCATGGGCGGGCCTCTCGTCGTGGTGCCGGTGACGGTGCTGCGGGAGTGGGGCGGGTGTACGGACGGAGGAATCATCGTCGGGGAAGGGGACGAGCCCGACGACTACGACCGGGCCTGCGGGGTCGATGAGTTGGCCGGGGTGATCGACGTCGGGACGGGTGGTGGGCGGGCGCTCGTTCTGGGGGACGAGCCCGCGATGACGATGTTCCTGCCCGAGCGGCGGGCGTTCGTGCGGTGGATCGGGGCGGACTCCGAGGAGGAGCTGGTCGCCGAGGCGGAGGCCGTGCTGGACGCCCCCGACATCCCGTGGGAGGAGTGCGGGGTCTGGGAGACGGACGGGGCCGCCGTGCTGATGGATTCGGCCGAGGCCGGTGCCGATCTCGGGGTGCCGTACCCCGGTGACACACGGATGCCTGAGCAGGCGGACGTCCCTGTTCCGGCGGGGCGGTGGCGGATCGGTGCGCATCACACGTCCGGCGAGTCGGCCTCGGTCGGAGTGGTGCGGCTGCTGCCGGAATGAAATGCGTTGCCCCGCAGGTGGGGAGCGGATCACACTGCCCCGGTGAAGATCAGTTCTGTCGCCACCGAGCGGCTTGTGTTGTATCCGATGACCGTGGGCGCCGCCGAGCGGGTCGTCGCCCAGGAACCCGGGGACGGGGATCTGTGGGCCGAGGGGTATCCCCGGGACGGGGACGTCCGGGCCCTCACCGGGTTTCTGCGGGGGGTCGCCGAGCGCGGTGATCCGGGGGTGTTCCGGCATTACGAGATTCGGCTCGACGGGGTCGTCGTCGGGGGGATCGGCTTCCACGGGCCGCCGGACGAGGTGGGGTTCGCGACCGTCGGGTACGGGCTCGTGCCCGGGGTGCGCGGGAAGGGGTACGCCTCCGAGGCCCTGCGCGCGCTCATCGAGGTGGCCCGGCAGGGCGGGGCCTCCGGGGTGAAGGGGGACGCCGACATCTCCAACCCCGACTCCCACCGCGTGATGGAGGCCGCCGGGATGCCCTGCGTGGCGGAGGACGACACGCTGCGCCACTTCTCTCTGGGGTTCTAGCCAGGGGAGGTACCCGCGCTAGCGTCTGACGGTGTGTCGGATGGTCCTCTCCGTGTCTGGTACGCCGCCTACGGCTCCAACACCCATGCCGAGCGCCTCGGGTACTACCTCGCCGGCGGCCGGCCGCCCGGAGCCGCGCGGGTGTTTCCCGGGTGCCGGGATCCGCGCGGGCCCGCGGCGTCGGTGGCCCTCCTGCTGCCGGGGTGCGTGTACTTCGCGACCGAGTCGTCCGTGTGGGGCGGCGGCCGGGCCTTCTACGACCCGGCGGCGGACGGCACCGCCTGGGGCGTCGCGTACCTGCTGACCGCCGGGCAGTTCTCCGACATCGCCGCACAGGAGATGTACCGGCCGCCCGGCACCGACCTCGACCTCACGGAGGTCCTCGCCACCGGGCGCTGCTCGCTCGGGCCGGGGCGGTACGAGACCCTCGTCTGCTGCGGGTTCCTCGACGGCGCTGCCGGGGACGGTGAGGGCGAGGGCCTGCCCGTGCTCACCTTCACCGCTCCGGCGGAGGGCGAACGGTCCGAACCGAGGCCGCCGTCCGCCGCCTATCTCCGGCACCTCGCCGCCGGGCTGCAGCGCACCGGGGCGTGGCGGCCCGACGAGGTCGCCGGCTATCTCGCCGGCTGCCCCGGCGCCGCCGGGCACTGGACCCCGCAGGCCGTCGCCGACCTCAGCGTTCCGACAGCTCCGACGGGGCCTCCTGGACGACCCAGCCGTTGCCGTCCGGGTCCTCGAAGGTCATGAACGAGTTCCAGGTGCCGCCCTTCCCGTCCTCCCAGCCCGTCGCTCCGACGTGCATCACGGACGAGACGTCGACGCCCCGGCCGACCAGTTCCTTCCGCGCCGCCTCGATGTCCGTGACACAGATCTGGAGGCCGTGCAGGGTCCCGGGGGCCATCTCCTTCGTGCCCGGCATCGCCGGCATGCCGTTCAGCAGGGCGATCGAACAGCGCGATCCCGGCGGCGTCGCCTGGATGATCCGCACGCCGGGCGCCACCTCGTCGTCCAGGTCGACCGTGAAGCCGCACTTGTCGCCGTAGAACTCCTTGGCCCGGTCCATGTCGGTCACGGGGACGGGGACGACTTCCAGGGTCCAGTTCACGCGTACTCCTCCGCACTCCTCAGAAACGCCAGCGGGTCTGGCCGAACGGCTCGCCCTTGGCGAAGCCGAAGACCGTACGAGGCGCGACCGCGAACACCAGGGCCGTACCACCGTCGCCCACGAACGCCCCGTCCCGCACCTCGAACCGCCAATCCGGGCCGTACTTCTCCACGTACGCCGCCGCGAGGGCCCGCAGCCGGTCCTCGTCCGTCACCCGCGCCGCCTCGCCCTCGACCACCAGGTCGAGGCCCTCGTCGAGGACACCCGAGCCGGTGGTGAGGACCACCGACGGGTTCTCCGCGAGGTTGCGGGCCTTGCGCTCGTCAGGACCGGTGCAGAAGTGCAGCGCCCCCGTCGACCAGACCGCGATGAGGGGGGTGACATGCGGGCGGCCCTCCGGGCGGACCGTCGTCAGCCAGAAGACCTCGGCCGCCGCGAGCCGGGCCGCCGCGTCGGACCAGGGCAGCGCGGCCGCCTTCGGGTCGCTGTAGCGGGAGTCGAGCGTCGTCTGCGGGTCGGGCGAGGTGCGCGGGTCGGGTGCGGTGTGCGGGTCCATGGCCGGCCGTCCTTTCTCCGTGGCCCCACAGCGGGTGCCACACAGGAGAGACCGGTCCGCCCGCCCGAACTCATCGGTCGGCGGGCGTCCAGTGCAGCCTGCCGTCCAGGCCGATCGCCGCGACCCCGTCCGTGCCCGCGTCGGGCGCCCCCTGGAACAGGAACCGCTCCAGCCGCCACGTCGGCCGTGTCCCGCCGCGGGCCAGCGGGGCCGTCGCCAGGACGCCCGTCCGGGAGCGGACCGCGAGCACGCCGTCGCCGCCCACCGAGGCACTGCCCTTGGACCCGCCCACCGAACCGCCGGTGGACCCGCCCATCGCCCCGCTGACCGGGCCGAAGCCCGCGACACCGCCCGCCAGCTCCCGCATCGGGGACATCAGGCCCGCGCCCGAGAAGTCGGCGGTCCGCAGGTCGTTCGAGGCCGGCTTGCGGAACCAGAGCCGTACGCCCTCGCCGCCCGGCGCCGCGCTCGCGCTCAGCGCCAGCGTCGTCGGCGGCAGGCCCGTGCGCACCGGACCCGTCAGCGGGCCGCCGGGGTGCTGCGCCGCCCACGCCAGGACGGTGTTCGGGGTGCTCGCGAAGACGAAGCCGCGGCCCGCCGCGTCGGTCGCCGCCACGGGGTCGCCGTGCACGTCGGCGCCGCCGAGCGTCCGCCACGGACCCCACACGCCGTCCGTGCCCCGCTCGCGCGCCGCGAGCAGGTGACCGCTGTCCCGCACGACCAGCGTCGTCCGGCCGTCGGGGCCCACGGTCACGGCGGGCGCGCTGATGTCGGAGGTGCCCTGGGCGTCGTCCCGCTCGGGCGTGCCGAGGGAGCGCCACGGGCCGAAGCCGCCGCCCACCGCGGTCTGCTCGGCCGTCACCACCTCGCGCCGGTAGTCCGACGGGAGGGCGCCGATCGTGGTCCGGGTGCCGAAGACGGCCAGGCGGCCGTCGCGCAGCACGGTGGAGGTGACCCCGCTGTCCAGGCCGCCGCCGGGCAGCAGCACCGGCCCCCGCCAGGCCGACGCGCCCGCCGCCTTCCGCCAGGTCGCGAGGCGCCCGTCGAGGACGGAGAAGGCGTGCAGCCCGCCGTCCCGGTCGCGCTGCACCCAGGAGGTGGAGGTGCCCCGGGCGTACCGGATCGTCTGCGCCCAGCCCCGCCCCGCGGGTCGCGCGGCCACCTTCAGGTCGCCGCAGCCCGCGAGCGTCCCGCAGTCGTTGACGCCGTCCAGCCACGCGTACGTCTTCAGGGTCTTCAGCTTCGCGCCCGCCGTCACGGGGTCGAGGGTGTGCGGCAGGACGCTGGTCGGGTAGCCGAGGTAGTTCTGCACGCCGACGTGCGGGTGCCCCGGGACCTCCGCGTACCGGGCGAGCGCGGCCTGCACGAACCGCGCCCCGTACAGGTGGTCCTGATGGTCCTGGTAGCGCTCCGAGCCGGCGACCTTGCCGGAGGTCGGGTCCTGCATCCGTACGAAGGTGGGCCGGAAGCGCTCGAGGACCCCGGTCACCGTCGCGACGACCTGCTCCTTCGTGTACGTGAAGTCCGCCGCGACCGGGGTGCCGGAGGCGCGCTGGGAGGCGAGCGCGGATATCCGGCCGTGCCACAGGCCGTTGAGGCTCTCGGGGCGGTCGCCGTTGGTCGCCCCGGCCTCGCGCATCTGCAACCACACCAGCTTGACCTGCGGCTTCGCCCGCAGGATGTCCAGCTCCGCGGTCGCACCGCCGGCCGTGGGGATCGCGACCCGGTCCCAGGGGCTGGTGCGGCTGCCGGTGGCCATCTCGGCGTACGCGGCACGGATGCCGTTCTGCCGGGCCTCGGCGTACCCCGCCTTGTCGGGCGCCGCCCCGGCGGCGTCGCGCGGGCGCGCGTTGACGCCGTCCGACTCGCCGGAGGTCAGGTAGACGGAGGTCAGGGGGTTGCCGGAGTGGATGGACTGGGAGGTGTCCGGGTTCATGAAGAACAGGTCGTCGTCGGGGTGCGCCACGAACTGCACCACGGACGCGCCGTCGACGGTGGCCGGCGCCTCGACACCGCGGACCTTCACCGGTGTTTCCGCGGGCGCCCGCGGAGGCACCGGGACCGACGCGGCCGCCGAGGAGCCCGGCGCCGTCGTCACCGACAGCAGACCGGCGAAGGTGCCGCCCACCAGGACGGTCGTCAGGGCCGTCGTGACGACCCTGCGGCGGGAGGGCCCGCGACGGGAGGGGGCGGCGGGACGGCGGGGGAGGCGGACGGGCATCGGTGGCGGCGCGCTTTCACAGGAGGGAGGACGAACAGGACGGCCGGAAGGGTGGCCGGCGACGGACGGGCATGCGTGCGGGTGCGCACGGACAACAAGACGGACTTTCAAGGAATACGGTTCACCCGGACCGAAAAGCGACCAATGTGCGAGATGTCACGTGTGATCCGCTTCGATCCGAAGGCCTGGGCGCCCCCGCCCCCCAATCCGGATAGGCTCGATCTCCCGGACCCGACCGTGGGAGACCCGGGTTCGGACGTGCTTGGAGGGAGCGGTCGGATGACGGTGCCGGGGCGCAGGAGCAGTACATTCTCCCGTCTGCTGCGACACGGATTCACCGATCCCTCGGGAGCCGAACGTCTCCTCGACGTACCCGAGCTGTCCGCCCTCCGCGGCGACGCCGTCCTCCTCGACGCCCTCGGTGCCACCGCGGACCCCGATCTCGCCCTCCGCGGCCTTGTCCGGCTCGTCGAGGCGCAGCCCGAGACCGAGCGGCAGACCCTCACCGCCACCCTGCTCTCCGCCAAGCCCTTCCGGGACCGGCTCCTCGGGGTGCTCGGCGCCTCCGAGGCGCTCGCCGACCACCTGGCCCGCCACCCCCGCGACTGGGAGTCCCTCGTCACGTACGAGGCGGCCGACCTGCACCCGGGCGTCGCCGAGTTCGAGCGGGGCCTCGCCGAGGCCACCGACGCCGTCTCGCTGCGGGTCGCCTACCGCCGCTGCCTGCTCGCCATAGCGGCCCGTGACGTGTGCGGCACCACCGACGTCGCCCAGACGGCCGCCGAGCTCGCCGACCTGGCGACCGCGACCCTGCGCGCCGCGCTCGCCATCGCCCGTACCGCCGCGCCCGCCGACGCCGCCCAGTGCCGGCTCTCCGTGATCGCGATGGGCAAGTGCGGCGGCCACGAGCTCAACTACGTCTCCGACGTGGACGTGATCTTCGTGGGGGAGCCCGCCAACGAGGTCGGCGACCGGGAAGGAGGCGAGGCCCAGGCGATCCAGGCCGCGACCCGGCTCGCCTCGCACCTCATGCGGATCTGCTCCGAGACCACCGTCGAGGGCACCATCTGGCCGGTCGACGCCAACCTCCGCCCCGAGGGCCGCAACGGCCCCCTCGTCCGCACCCTCTCCTCCCACCTCGCCTACTACCAGCGCTGGGCGAAGACCTGGGAGTTCCAGGCCCTTCTGAAGGCCCGCGCGGTCGCCGGCGACCCGGAGCTCGGCGCGCTGTACATCGACGCCGTCTCCCCGCTCGTCTGGCAGGCCGCCGAGCGCGAGAACTTCGTCCCCGACGTGCAGAAGATGCGCCGCCGGGTCGTCGACAACATCCCCGCCGCCCAGGTCGAGCGCGAGCTCAAGCTCGGCCCCGGCGGCCTGCGGGACGTCGAGTTCGCCGTCCAGCTCCTCCAGCTCGTGCACGGCCGCAGCGACGCCACGCTCCACAGCGGCAAGACCCTGGACGCGCTCGCCGCGCTCGCCGACGGCGGCTACGTCGGCCGGGCGGACGCGGCCCAGCTCGACGAGGCCTACCGCTTCCTGCGCGCCATGGAGCACCGCATCCAGCTCTACCGGCTGCGCCGCACCCACCTCGTCCCCGAGGACGAGGGCGACCTGCGCCGCCTCGGCCGCTCCCTCGGCCTGCGCACCGACCCCGTCGCCGCGCTCAACAAGGAGTGGAAGCGGCACGCCTCCGTCGTCCGCCGCCTCCACGAGAAGCTCTTCTACCGGCCGCTGCTCGACGCGGTCGCCCAGCTCGCCCCCGGCGAGATCCGGCTCAGCCCGAAGGCGGCCGGACAGCGCCTCGAAGCCCTCGGCTACCAGGACCCGGCCGCCGCCCTGCGCCATCTGGAGGCGCTCGCCTCCGGGGTGAGCCGCAAGGCCGCGATCCAGCGGACGCTGCTGCCCGTGCTGCTCGGCTGGTTCGCCGACTCGGCCGACCCGGACGCCGGCCTCCTCGGCTTCCGCAAGGTCTCGGACGCCCTCGGCAAGACCCCCTGGTACCTCCGGCTCCTCCGGGACGAGGGCGCCGCCGCCGAGAACCTCGCCCGGGTGCTCTCCGCCGGCCGCCTCGCCCCCGACCTGCTGCTGCGAGCCCCCGAGGCGGTCGCGATCCTCGGCGACCCGGAGGGCCTGAAGCCCCGCGACCGGGACCACCTGGAGCAGGAGGTCCTGGCGGCGGTGGGCCGCGCGGACGACGCCGAACAGGCCGTCGCGGCGGCCCGCGGGGTCCGCCGCAGGGAACTGTTCCGTACCACAGCGGCCGATCTCATCGGCTCGTACGGCACCGAGGACAACCCCCGCGAGCCCGACCCCGGCGCCCTGGTCGACCGGGTCGGGGAGGCCGTCACCGACCTCAACGCGGCGACGATCGCCGGCGCCCTGCGGGCAGCCGTGCGGGCCGAGTGGGGCGAGGAGCTGCCGACCCGCTTCGCTGTCATCGGCGTCGGCCGCTTCGGCGGCCACGAGCTGGGGTACGGCTCCGACGCCGACGTGCTGTTCGTGCACGAGCCGCGCGAGGGCGTCGACGAGCAGGAGGCGGCCCGGGCCGCGAACCGGGTGGTCGCCGAGATGCGGAGGCTGCTCCAGCTACCCACCGCCGACCCGCCGCTGCTGATCGACGCGGACCTCAGGCCCGAGGGCAAGAGCGGCCCCCTGGTCCGCACCCTGAAGTCGTACGAGGCCTACTACCGCCGCTGGTCCCTCGTCTGGGAGAGCCAGGCCCTGCTGCGGGCCGAGCCCATGGCGGGCGACCGGGAGCTGGCCGACCGGTTCATCGAGCTCGTCGACCCGCTGCGCTACCCCGCGGAGGGCCTCGGCGAGGACGCGGTCCGCGAGATCCGCCGCCTCAAGGCCCGGATGGAGTCCGAGCGGCTGCCGCGCGGCGCCGACCCGACGCTCCACGCCAAGCTGGGACGCGGCGGCCTGAGCGACGTCGAGTGGACGGTCCAGCTGCTCCAGATGCGGCACGGCTGGGCGGAACCGGGGCTACGGACGCCCCGCACCCGCGAGGCCCTCCGGGCCGCGCACGCGGCGGGCCTGATCCCGACGGAGGAGGCGCAGACCCTCGACGAGGCCTGGGTCCTCGCCACCCGCGTCCGCAACGCGGTGATGCTGGTCCGCGGCCGCCCCGGCGACACCTTCCCCTCCGACCCGCGCGAGCTCGCGGCGGTCGGCCGGTACCTGGGGTACGAGTCGGGCCACGTCGGCGAGATGGTCGACGACTACCGCCGCATCACGCGCCGCGCCCGGGCCGTCGTCGAGGAGCTCTTCTACGGGGCGTAGCCCTCCCGCGCGGGCGAGAGGGCTACGGCTGATCGATCGATCGACCGGCTGACTGACCGGCCTGTGCGGTTATCTTCGGGAACCGACCGGACGCTCCGCGTCCGTGTCCTCGCCCGCCCCGCGGTCCCCGTCCGTCGGCGTGGGGCGCGGCCCGCCCCGGGCCACGGTCACGGCCGGTTCCACCAGCTTGGGCAGCCGGTGTGGCCGGGAGCCGTACCAGAAGTACGAGACGAGGAAGCCGAAGGCCAGGCAGATCACGCCGCCGACCGCGTCCAGCCAGAAGTGGTTGGCGGTCGCGACGATCACGACGAGCGTGACCGTCGGGTAGAGCAGGCCCAGGATCTTCGCCCAGGGCGCCTTGGCCAGGAGGAAGATCGTCACGCCGCACCAGAGCGACCAGCCGATGTGCATCGACGGCATCGCCGCGTACTGGTTCGACACGTGCTTCAGGTTGCCCGAGGCCATCGAGCCCCACGTCTCGTGGACGAGGACCGTGTCGATGAAGTTCTGGCCCGGCATGAGCCGCGGCGGCGCGAGCGGGTACAGGTAGTAACCGACCAGTGCCACACCGGTGGTGGCGAACAGGACGGTACGGAACGCCGCGTAACGGCCCGGCTGCCATCGGTACAGCCACACGAGCACACCGATGGTCACGACGAAGTGCAGCGTGGCGTAGTAGTAGTTCATCGAGACGATCAGCCAGGTCACCGAGTTCACGGCGTGGTTGACGGCATGCTCGAAGGCGAGGCCGAGGGACTCCTCGGCCCGCAGGATCCAGTCGGCGTTCTCGAGCGCCTGGGTCTTCTGCTCCGGCACCGCGTTGCGGATGAGGGAGTAGGTCCAGTAGCTCACCGCGATGAGCAGGATCTCGAACCAGATCGTGGGACGCCGCGGCACGCGGGCGCGCAGGCGCGCGAACCTGCCGTCGGCCACGGTGGGTGGCGACGGGGTCGTCCGGTCGTCCAAACTCTTCACGGTCGTTTCACCCATAGGCAGAGAGTTTGCCAGATCCCGCCCCCTCGACCGATCATCCCCCGGTCGGGTTCCGGTCGCACCCGGTCCCCCTCAAGAAGGACACGCGACCCCGAGGGGCGTCCCTCAGGAGGGGGACGGGGCCGAGGCGGTCGAACCGCGAACGACCAGTTCAGGCATGAAGACGAACTCGGAGTGCGGTGCCGGGGTGCCCCCGACCTCTTCGAGCAGCGCGCGGACCGCGGCCTGTCCCATCGCCTGCACGGGCTGGCGGATGGTGGTCAGCGGCGGATCCGTGAACGCTATGAGGGGGGAGTCGTCGAAACCGACGACGGAGACGTCCCGGGGCACGTCCAGTCCCTGCTGCCGGGCCGCCCGGATCGCGCCGAGCGCCATCATGTCGCTCGCGCACACGACCGCCGTGCAGCCGCGGGAGATCAGCGCCCCGGCCGCCGCCTGCCCGCCCTCCAGGGTGTAGAGGGAGTGCTGGATCAGCGCCTCGGACTCCTCGGGGCCGAGACCGAGCCGCTCCTCCATGCCCTTCTGGAAGCCCTCGATCTTGCGCAGCACCGGCACGAACCGCTTGGGACCCACGGCGAGCCCGATCCGGGTGTGGCCGAGCGCGGCCAGGTGCGTCACCGCGAGCCGCATCGCCGCCCGGTCGTCGGGCGACACGAAGGGCGCCTGGACCTTGGGGGAGAAGCCGTTGAGGAGGACGTACGGGACGCCCTTGCCGCGCAGCTGGTCGTAGCGCGTCATGTCGGCGGTGGTGTCGGCGTGCAGTCCGGAGACGAAGATGATGCCGGCGACACCGCGCTCCACCAGCATGTCGGTGAGCTCGTCCTCGGTGGACCCGCCGGGGGTCTGGGCGGCGAGGACCGGCGTGTACCCCTGCCGGGTCAGGGCCTGCCCGATGACCTGCGCGAGCGCGGGGAAGATCGGGTTGTCCAGCTCGGGGGTGATGAGGCCGACGAGCCCGGCGCTGCGCTGACGCAGTCGTACGGGCCGCTCGTAGCCGAGGACGTCGAGCGCGGCAAGCACGGACTCGCGGGTGGCGGTGGCCACACCGGGCTTGCCGTTGAGCACGCGGCTGACTGTGGCTTCACTGACCCCCGCCTGGGTTGCGATGTCGGCAAGCCGCGCGGTCATGAGGATGGACTGTACCGGTCACAGCGCGTATTGCCCACCGAACGCCCGTAGGAGGGGATTCGGCAAGCTTCCATGAGATTCCGCTGGATTTCGCAAGCTCTTGCAGGGCTTGCGGGAGCAGCCGCCTGGGGCTGATGAGCGCTCCTGTGGTCGTTCTGTCCGGAAGTGGCCTGCTCCGGCCCCTGTCAACCAGCCCTTCGGACACCTTAGGGACACGCGGATGTAACGATCGCCGGGTCTTGCAGAAATTTCACGCAAGCTCTTTCGGCTCGTTTTCATCCCTGTTACGTTCCTGCCAACCCGGAGCGCCGCGAGGGAGCGGTCGCAATGAGGAAGGTTCCAGCCCCTCGTCTCCCCGGGATCACTGAAGGAGTTCACATGCGGCGTGGCATAGCGGCCACCGCGCTGGTCGCGGCCCTGGGCGTGACCCTGGCGGCGTGCGGTAGTGACAGCGGTTCGAACGGCGGCGGCTCGAAGGGCTCCGGCGAGCTCTCCGGCACCGTGACCTGGTGGGACACGTCCACGGTCGGCTCCGAGGACAAGGTCTTCAAGAAGGTCGCCGAGGACTTCAAGAAGAAGCACCCCAAGGTCACCGTCAAGTATGTGAACGTGCCCTTCGGTGAGGCGCAGAACAAGTTCAAGAACGCGGCCCAGTCCGGCTCCGGCGCGCCCGACGTCATCCGCTCCGAGGTCGCCTGGACCCCCGAGTTCGCGGACCTCGGCTACCTCGCCCCGCTGGACGGCACCCCGGCCCTCAAGAACTCCGAGGACTTCCTCAAGCAGGCCGCCGCCTCGACCCAGTACAAGGGCAAGACCTACGGCGTCCCGCAGGTCATCGACTCCATGGGCATCTTCTACAACAAGAAGATCTTCAAGGAGGCCGGCGTCGAGGTCCCCAAGACCATCGACGAGCTGAAGACCGTCTCCGCCAAGATCAAGCAGAAGACCGGCAAGCCCGGCCTCTACCTGCGCGGCGACGACGCCTACTGGTTCCTCTCCTTCCTCTACGGCGAGGGCGGCGACCTCGTCGACGCCGAGAAGAAGACGGTCACCGTCGACAACGCCGCCGGTGTGAAGGGCTTCAAGGTCGTCAAGGACCTGGTCGACTCCGGCGCCGCCAAGACCGACGCGACCGACGGCTGGAACAACATGCAGACGGCCTTCAAGGACGGCAAGGTCGCCATGATGATCAACGGCCCGTGGGCCGTCGCCGACACCTACGCCGGCAAGGAGTTCAAGGACAAGGCCAACCTGGGCATCGCCCCGGTCCCGGCCGGCTCCGCCGGCCAGGGCGCCCCGCAGGGCGGTCACAACCTCGCCGTCTACGCGGGCTCCAAGAACCTCGACGCGTCCTACGCCTTCGCCGAGTACATGACCTCGGCCGAGACGCAGGCGACGGTCGCCAAGGAGCTCAGCCTCCTCCCGACCCGTCAGTCCGTCTACATCAAGTCGGACGTCGCGACCAACGAGATGATCACGTTCTTCAAGCCGGTCGTCGACAAGGCCGTAGAGCGCCCCTGGATCCCGGAGACCGGCAGCCTCTTCGCGCCGCTCGTCACCGAGTACACCAAGGTCCTCACCGGCCAGACCTCCCCGGACGCGGGCGCCAAGGCGACGGGTGACGCCTACCGCAAGCTCCTGAAGGACTGGAAGTAGCAGGAAAGAAGCAGGAAGAGGAAGGAAGGCAGGCCGGCTGATGGCTGTGGACACCCCCAGCCAGTCGGTGGCGAAGGCCGCGGGCGACAGTGTCGCCCGCGGCCGGAGCCGCGGGACTGGTAAGCCGCGGGGCGCGGCGAAGCGCTCACTCTCCACCCACTGGTACGCCTGGGCGATGGTCGCCCCGGTGATCGTCGTGATCGCCGTGATCATCGGCTACCCGCTGATCCGCGGCATCTACCTGTCGCTGACGGACGCCAACGAGCGCAACGTCGCACGGTCGATCGGTGTCAACGAGATCCCGGCCACCTACGAGTTCGTGGGCCTGGACAACTACACCGAGGCGCTGACCGGCAACCAGTTCCTCTCCACCCTGGGCTGGACCCTGGTGTGGACGGTGTCCTGCGTCGCGCTGACCTTCGCCCTCGGTCTGGCCCTCGCCAACATCCTCAACCGCAAGATCGCCGGCCGCTCCGCGTACCGCCTGCTGCTGATCCTGCCGTGGGCGGTGCCCGGCTTCGTCTCCGTATTCGCCTGGCGCTTCCTCTACAACCAGGACAACGGCCTGCTCAACAAGCTCCTCGCGGGCGGCGGCATCGACGCCGTCCCGTGGCTGAACGACCCGACGTGGGCCAAGTTCTCGGTCATCCTCGTCAACGTCTGGCTCGGCGTCCCGTTCATGATGGTCGCCCTCCTCGGCGGGCTCCAGTCCATCCCGGGCGAGATGTACGAGGCCGCCGAGATGGACGGCGCCAACGCCTGGCAGCGCTTCCGGCACATCACCATGCCCGGGCTCCGCTCGGTGTCGACGACGGTGATCCTGCTCTCCACCATCTGGACCTTCAACATGTTCCCGGTGATCTTCCTGCTCACCCGGGGCGGTCCCGGCGAGGCCACCCAGATCCTCGTCACCCAGGCGTACAAGTTCTCCTTCGAGGTCAGCCCGCGGGACTTCGCCCAGTCGTCCACCTGGGGCGTCCTGATCCTGGTCCTCCTGATGCTCTTCGCCGCGGTCTACCGGCGAGTCCTCCGCAAGCAGGGAGAAGTCTGGTGACGACCACGACCCCCACCGCCCGTGGCACGCACCGTGCCGCGCCCCAGGCCCCGGCCAACGCCCCGCTGCGCGGCCGTCGCTCGCCGCTGGCCTCGGTCGCCCTGCACCTCACGCTGATCACGGCCTCCGTGATCGCGGTCTTCCCGGTGCTGTGGGTGCTCCTGACCTCCCTGAAGCCCGCCGAGTTCGCGATCACGACGGACTTCTTCAAGGAGACGACGCTCGAGAACTACACGAACCTCCTGAGGGACACGCCGTTCCTCACCTGGTTCGGCAACTCGCTGCTCGTCGCCGCCCTCACCACCGTCGTCGGCGTCTTCATCTCCGCCACCACGGGCTACGCCGTCAGCCGCTTCCGCTTCCCCGGCAAGCGCGGACTGATGTGGACCCTGCTCATCACGCAGATGTTCCCGGTCGCCGTCCTGATCGTGCCGATCTACAACATCATGTCGTCGATGGGCCTGCTCAACCAGCCGGTCGGCCTGGTCATCACGTACCTGACCATCGCCGTCCCGTTCTGCGCCTGGATGATGAAGGGCTTCTTCGACACCATCCCGCGCGAGATCGACGAGTCGGGCTACGTCGACGGACTCACCCCGTTCGGCACCTTCTGGCGGCTCATCCTGCCGCTCGCCAAGCCGGGCATCGCGGTGACCGCGTTCTACTCCTTCATCACCGCCTGGGGCGAGGTCGCCTACGCCTCCGCGTTCATGGTCGGGGACGAGAACCTCACGCTCGCCGGCGGACTCCAGAAGTTCGTCAACCAGTACGGCGCCCAGTGGGGCCCGATGGCCGCGGCCTCCGTGCTCATCGCCGTCCCCGCCGCCCTGGTCTTCCTCTTCGCCCAGCGGCACCTCGTCACCGGCATGTCCGCCGGTGCCGTCAAGGGCTGACGGCCCTGAGCACCCCGCCCGAAAACACCTCCTTACCTCCCAGGGAAGACATGACCCAGCATCTCGCCACCCCGGCCGACGTCCCCACCACCGGCACGCACACGGGCTGGTGGAGAGAAGCGGTGATCTACCAGGTCTACCCGCGCAGCTTCGCCGACGGCAACGGCGACGGCATGGGTGACCTGGAGGGTGTCCGCAGCCGGCTGCCGTACCTCAAGGAACTCGGCGTCGACGCCGTCTGGCTCTCCCCGTTCTACGCCTCGCCGCAGGCCGACGCCGGGTACGACGTCGCCGACTACCGGGCCATCGACCCGATGTTCGGCTCCCTCCTCGACGCCGACGCCCTGATCCGCGAGGCCCACGACCTGGGGCTCCGGATCATCGTCGACCTCGTCCCCAACCACTCCTCCGACCAGCACGAGTGGTTCCAGCGGGCCCTGCGCGAGGGCCCGGGGTCGCCGCTGCGCGAGCGCTACCACTTCCGCCCCGGCAAGGGCGAGAACGGCGAGCTGCCGCCCAACGACTGGGAGTCCATCTTCGGCGGCCCCGCCTGGACCCGCACCGAGGACGCGGACGGCACCCCCGGCGAGTGGTACCTCCACCTCTTCGCCCCGGAGCAGCCCGACTTCAACTGGGAACACCCGGCCGTACGCGACGAGTTCCGCTCCATCCTGCGCTTCTGGCTCGACATGGGCGTCGACGGCTTCCGGGTCGACGTCGCCCACGGCCTCGTCAAGGCCTCCGGGCTGCCGGACATCGGCGCCCACGACCAGCTGAAGCTGCTCGGCAACGACGTCATGCCCTTCTTCGACCAGGACGGCGTCCACGAGATCTACCGCACCTGGCGGCAGATCCTCGCCGAGTACGACGGGGAGCGCATCCTCGTCGCCGAGGCCTGGACCCCGACCGTCGACCGCACCGCGAACTACGTGCGCCCCGACGAGATGCACCAGGCCTTCAACTTCCAGTACCTGGGCACCCACTGGGACGCGGCGGAGCTCCGCTCGGTCATCGACGCCTCGCTCGACGCGATGCGCCCGGTCGGCGCCCCCACCACCTGGGTGCTCTCCAACCACGACGTCACCCGGCACGCCACCCGCTTCGCCAACCCGGCGGGCCTCGGCACCCAGCTCCGCGAGGCCGGCGACCGAGAGCTCGGCCTGCGCCGGGCGCGCGCCGCGACCCTGCTGATGCTGGCCCTGCCCGGCTCGGCCTACGTCTACCAGGGCGAGGAGCTCGGCCTGCCGGACGTCACCGACCTGCCCGACGAGGTCCGCCAGGACCCGTCCTTCTGGCGGGCCAGCGGCCAGGACGGCTTCCGCGACGGCTGCCGGGTGCCGATCCCGTGGACCGCCGAGGGCTCCTCGTACGGCTTCGGCGCCGGCGGCTCCTGGCTGCCGCAGCCCGCGACCTGGGGCGCGCTGAGCGTCGAGGCGCAGACCGGCGACCCCGGCTCCACCCTGGAGCTGTACCGCAGCGCGCTCGCCGTGCGCCGCGAGCGCCCCGAACTCGGTGCGGGCGAGAACGTCGAGTGGCTGGAGGCACCCGAGGGTGTGCTCTCCTTCCGCCGCGACGGTTTCGTCTGCACCGCCAACACCACCGGCCGGGCCATCTCCGTCCCGCTGCCCGGCCGGTTCCTCCTTTCCAACGAGGAGATCCGAGTCGTCGCTGTCGACGACGAAGACACGGTGGAGCTGCCCGCCGACACCACCGTCTGGTGGGCGGTGTGACGATCCCCCTGCCGCGGGGCGCCGGAAACGGCGGCCCGCGGCTCGCGGACATCGCGGCCCAGTCCGGCGTCAGCGAGGCCACCGTCAGCCGTGTCCTCAACGGCAAGGCGGGGGTGGCCGGCGCGACCCGGCACAAGGTGCTCGCCGCGCTCGACGTGCTCGGCTACGAGCGCCCCGTACGGCTCAAACGCCGCAGCGCGGGCCTCGTCGGGCTCGTCGTGCCCGAGCTGACCAACCCGATCTTCCCGGCGTTCGCGCAGGTCGTCGAGCAGGTCCTCGCCGGCCACGGCTACACCCCGGTCCTCTGCACGCAGATGCCCGGCGGCGCCACCGAGGACGAGCTCGTCGAGCAGCTCGTGGAGCGCGGGGTGGCCGGCATCGTCTTCCTCTCCGGGCTGCACGCGGACGCCTCCGCCGACCCGGCCCGCTACGCCCGGCTGACGGACCGGGGCGTGCCGTACGTCCTCATCAACGGCTACAACGAGCACATCGACGCCAACTTCGTCTCCCCGGACGACCGGGCCGCCGCCCGCATGGCCGTGCGGCACCTGGTCGAGCTGGGCCACGAGCGGATCGGGCTCGCCATCGGCCCCACCCGGTACGTGCCCTCGCGCCGCAAGGCCGAGGGCTTCACCGCCGAGCTGTACGAGCTCCTCGGCATCGAGCGGGCCGAGGCCGAACGCTTCATCAGGCCCACGCTGTTCGGCGTCGAGGGCGGGCACGCGGCGGCCGACATCCTGCTCCGCGAGGGCTGCACCGGCATCGTCTGCGGCTCCGACCTGATGGCGCTCGGCGTGATCCGCGCGGTCCGCGCCCTGGGCCTCGACGTGCCCGGGGACGTCTCCGTCGTCGGCTTCGACGACTCGCCGCTCATCGCCTTCACGAGCCCGCCGCTCTCCACCGTGCGGCAGCCGGTGCAGGCGATGGCGACGGCGGCGGTCGGCGCGCTCCTGGAGGAGATCGAGGGGAACCCCGTGCAGCGCACGGAGTTCGTCTTCCAGCCGGAGCTGGTGGTCCGCGGGTCCACCGCGCAGCCGCCCAGCAGGGTGCCGCAAGTCCTTTCGTAACAACTTGCGTTGTGGGGTCCGCGGGGGCGTCCGGAGGGTTGACCGGGCGTCGGGGCACTCGTACGGTCACGGCTGAAAACAGTTGCTGACATTTTCAGCAACTTCTTGCGACATCGACGTCGTACAGGAGGAAGCATGGCCAGAAGGACCGTGGCAGCTGCACTCGCCCTCGTGGCGGGAGCCGCTGCGGCCGTCGCGGTGAACGCCCCCGCGCAGGCCACCCCGCCCGGCGAGAAGGACGTCACCGCGGTGATGTTCGAATGGAACTTCGCCTCCGTGGCCCGGGAGTGCACCGAGCGCCTCGGCCCCGCCGGATACGGATACGTCCAGGTCTCCCCGCCCCAGGAACACCTCCAGGGCGGCCAGTGGTGGACCTCGTACCAGCCGGTCAGCTACAAGATCGCCGGACGTCTCGGTGACCGCGCCGCCTTCAAGAACATGATCGACACCTGCCACGCGGCCGGCGTCAAGGTCGTGGCCGACTCCGTCATCAACCACATGGCGAACGGCTCGGGTACGGGAACGGGCGGGACCTCGTTCTCCAAGTACGACTACCCGGGCCTCTACTCCGGCTCCGACATGGACGACTGCCGCTCCTCGATCTCCAACTACGGGGACCGCGGCAACGTCCAGAACTGCGAACTGGTCCAGCTCCCCGACCTCGACACGGGCGAGGACCACGTCCGCGGCAAGATAGCCGGCTACCTCAACGACCTGCTCTCGCTCGGCGTCGACGGCCTCCGCATCGACGCCGCCAAGCACATGCCGGCCGCCGACCTCGCCAACATCAAGTCCCGGCTGACGAACCCCAACGCCTACTGGAAGCAGGAGGCCATCTTCGGCGCCGGCGAGGCCGTCTCCCCGAGCGAGTACCTCGGCACCGGAGACGTCCAGGAGTTCCGCTACGCCCGCGACCTCAAGCGCGTCCTCCAGGGCGAGAAGCTCTCCTACCTGAAGAACTTCGGCGAGGCCTGGGGCCACATGCCCTCCGGGCAGTCCGGCGTCTTCGTCGACAACCACGACACCGAGCGCGGGGGCGACACCCTCAGCTACAAGGACGGCGCGAACTACACCCTCGCCTCCGTCTTCATGCTCGCCTGGCCCTACGGCTCCCCGGACGTCCACTCCGGCTACGAGTGGACCGACAAGGATGCCGGACCGCCCAACGGCGGCCAGGTCAACGCCTGTTACACCGACGGCTGGAAGTGCCAGCACGCCTGGCGCGAGATCTCCTCCATGGTCGGCTTCCGCAACGCGGCGCGCGGCCAGTCCGTCACCGACTGGTGGGACAACGGCAACAACGCGATCGCGTTCGGCCGCGGCACCAAGGCCTACGTGGCCATCAACCACGAGTCCTCGGCGCTCACCCGCACCTTCCAGACGCGGCTCGCCCCCGGCTCCTACTGCGACGTCCAGTCGAACACCGCCGTGACGGTGAACGCGTCCGGCCAGTTCACCGCCACCCTCGCCGCCAACACGGCCGTGGCCCTGCACGTGAACGCGACGAACTGCGGCTCCGGTACGAACCCGACCACGCCGCCGACGACGCCGCCCGCCACCTCGGGCGCGTCCTTCAACGCCAACGCCACCACCACGGTCGGCCAGAACATCTACGTCACCGGCAACCGCGCCGAGCTCGGCAACTGGGCCCCGGCCTCCGCCCTCAAGCTCGACCCGGCCGCGTACCCCGTCTGGAAGCTGACCGTCGGCCTGCCCGCCGGAACCTCCTTCGAGTACAAGTACATCCGCAAGGACGCCGCCGGAAACGTCACCTGGGAGTCCGGTGCCAACCGCACCGCGACCGTCCCCGCCTCGGGCCAGATCGTCCTGAACGACACCTTCCGCAACTGACCTTCCTCTCCTTGCAGGGCCGCCCCACGTGGGGCGGCCCTCCCACCCGTACCCCCGTCCCTCCTCCAGGGAGCACCTCCGTGACACCGAAGAGAACGGCGGTCGCGCTCGCCGCCGCCCTGTGCGCGGCCCTCGTGCCCGCCGTCCCCGCGGCCGCCGCGCCCCGGCCCCCCGCCCCGCCCTCCGACCGGACGCTCGCGGCCCAGCCCGCCCGCCAGGACCTCACCCGCGAGCAGTTCTACTTCGTCCTGCCGGACCGGTTCGCCAACGGCGACACCTCCAACGACCGCGGCGGCCTCACCGGCAGCCGCACGCAGACCGGCTTCGACCCGGCCGACAAGGGCTTCTACCAGGGCGGCGACCTCAAGGGCCTGACCCAGCGGCTCGACTACATCAAGGGCCTCGGGACCACCGCCATCTGGATGGCCCCGATCTTCAAGAACCGGCCCGTGCAGGGGGAGGGGAAGGACGCCTCCGCCGGCTACCACGGCTACTGGATCACCGACTTCACCCAGGTCGACCCGCACTTCGGGACCAACGAGGACCTGGAGAGGCTGATCGCCGCCGCCCACGCCAAGGGCATGAAGGTCTTCTTCGACGTCATCACCAACCACACCGCCGACACCGTCGACTACGCCGAGAAGAAGTACGGCTACCGCCCCAAGGGCGCCTACCCGTACCTCGACAAGGACGGCCGCCCCTTCGACGACCGGGACGCCATCGGGAAGGTCGACACCGGCTCCTTCCCGTACACCCCCGTCGAGAAGGCGAACACCAAGGTCCCGTCCTGGCTCAACGACCCCACGATGTACCACAACCGCGGCGACTCCACCTGGGCCGGCGAGTCCGCCGAGTACGGCGACTTCGTCGGACTCGACGACCTGTGGACCGAGCGCCCCGAGGTCGTCGAGGGCATGAAGAAGATCTACGAGAAGTGGGTCCGCGACTTCAAGATCGACGGCTTCCGCATCGACACCGTGAAACACGTCGACCTGGACTTCTGGACCGAGTGGGCCACCGCCCTCGACGCGTACGCCAAGAAGCGGGGCCGCGAGGACTTCTTCATGTTCGGCGAGGTCTACTCCGCCGACACCACCGTCACCTCCCCGTACGTCACCCGGGGCCGCCTCGACGCCACCCTCGACTTCCCCTTCCAGGACGCGGCCCGCGCCTTCGCCTCCCAGGGCGCCGGCGCCGACCGCCTCGCGAAGGTCTTCGCCGAGGACTACCGGTACACCACCGACAAGGCCAACGCCTACGAGCAGGTGACCTTCCTCGGCAACCACGACATGGGCCGGATCGGCACCTTCCTCAAGCAGGACAACCCGAATGCCTCCGACGCCGAACTGCTCCGCCGGGCCCGGCTCGCCAACGAGCTGATGTTCCTGTCCCGCGGCAACCCGGTGATCTACTCCGGCGACGAGCAGGGCTTCACCGGCGCCGGCGGCGACAAGGACGCCCGCCAGCCCCTCTTCGCCGCCCAGGCCGCCGACTACCTCGACGACGACCAGCTCGGCACCGACCGCACCCACGCCACCGACGCGTACGACACGAAGCACCCCGTCTACACGTCCGTCGCCGAACTCTCCCGCCTGACCAAGGCCCACCCGGCCCTCCGCGACGGCGTCCAGCAGGAGCGGCTCGCCGAGGGCTCCGTCTACGCCTTCTCCCGTACGGACGCGAAGACGCGGACCGAGTACCTCGTCGCCACCAACAGCGCCACCACCGAGAAGACCGTCACCGTCCCCGTCGACTCCGCCGCCTTCCGTGCTCTGTACGGGGGTCAGGGCGCCGTCGCGGCGAAGGACGGCACCGTCACCGTCACCGTCCCGGCGCTCTCCTCGCTCGTCCTCAAGGCCGACGCCCCGCTCCCGGCCCCGGCCGCGAAGCCCACCCTCTCGCTGAAGGCCCCGGCCGCCGGCGCCACCGGCACCGTCGAGATCGGCGCCGACGTCGCCGGCGGCGGCCTCAACCGCGTCGTCTTCGCCGCCCAGACCGGCAACGGCCCCTGGCAGGTCCTCGGCACCGCCGACCACGCCCCCTACAAGGTCACCCAGCACGTGACCGCCGCCGCCGGCACGGCCCTGCGCTACAAGGCCGTCGCCGTCGACTCCTCCGGCCGCACCACGAGCGCCACCGCCACGACCACCGCCGGACAGGTCCCCGCACCCGAGAAGCCGGTCGCCGTCCAGCGTACGTACGCCGTCGTCCACTACCAGCGCGAGGACGGGAACTACGACGGCTGGCAGCTGAAGGCCGCCGGCCAGGAGGCCGCCTTCACCGGCCGCGACGCCCACGGCGCTTTCGCCTGGGTCAAGGTCCCCGAAGGCGCGTCCACCGTCGCGTACACCGTCGAGAAGGACGGCGCCGCCGACGGCCCCCAGCGGAGCATCACCCTCGGCCGCACCGGCGAGGTCTGGATCACGCAGGGCCAGGACGGCCAGTCCGACACGAACCCGGCACCGGCCCCGCAGGACAAGACCAAGGCCGTCATCCACTACCAGCGGCCCGACGGCAACTACGACGGCTGGGGCCTCCACACCTGGACCGGCGCCGCCCAGCCCACCGACTGGTCCAAGCCGCTGATGCCGGTCCGCGTCGACGCGTACGGCGCCGTCTACGAGGTGCCGCTGACCGAGGGCGCGACCTCCCTCTCGTACATCCTCCACAAGGGCGACGAGAAGGACCTGCCCACCGACCAGTCCCTCGACCTGGCCACCTACGGCCACGAGATCTGGGCGCTCTCCGGACAGCAGAAGTACCTCCTCCCGACCGTCGGCGGCGCCCCGAACCTCGACCTCACCAAGGCCGAGGCCCAGTGGATCGACCGGAACACCGTCGTCTGGAAGGTGAAGACCACCGACGCCACCAGCCAGCAGCTGGTGTACGCGAAGGACGGCGGGATCTCCGTCACCGACGGGGCCCTCAGCAGCGAGGGCCAGTGGCTCCGGCTCGCCCCGGCCGCCCTCACCGACGCCCAGAAGGCCAAGTACCCGCACCTCAGGGACTACCCGGCCTTCACCCTCGACGCACGGGACGCCGACCGCGTCCGTGACTCCCTGCGCGGCCAGCTGCTCGCCACCCAGCGCGCCGCCAACGGCGCCCTGCTCGCCGCCACCGGCGTCCAGACGGCGGGCGTCCTCGACGACCTGTACGCGAAGAACGCCGCCGGTGCCGCCTTCGGCCCCGTCTTCCGCGGCGGCAAGGTCGGCCTCTCCGTCTGGGCCCCCACCGCCCGGTCCGTCGCCCTCGAACTCGACGGCCGGACCGTGCCCATGCGGCGCGACGACAGCTCCGGCGTCTGGTCCGTCACCGGCCCCAAGAGCTGGACCGGCAAGCCCTACCGGTACGTCGTGAAGGTCTGGGCCCCCAGCGTCCAGAAGGTCGTGGAGAACAAGGTCACCGACCCCTACTCCACCGCCCTCACCACCGACTCCGCCCGCAGCCTCGCCGTCGACCTCACCGACCCGAAGCTCGCCCCGTCCGGCTGGAAGGGCCTGAAGAAGCCGGCCGCCGTGCCGCTGCGCGACGCCCAGATCCAGGAGCTCCACATCCGCGACTTCTCGATCGCGGACCCGACGGCGAAGGCCGACCACAAGGGCACCTACCTGGCCTTCACCGACCGGAACAGCAAGGGCTCGCAGCACCTCAAGGCGCTCGCCGCCTCCGGCACCTCCTACGTCCACCTCCTCCCGGCCTTCGACATCGGCACCATCCCCGAGAAGAAGTCCGGACAGACCGCCCCCGCCTGCGACCTCAAGGTCTACGCCCCCGACTCCGAGGAGCAGCAGGCCTGCGTCGCCGCCGCCGCGGCCAAGGACGCCTACAACTGGGGCTACGACCCGCTGCACTACACCGTCCCCGAGGGCTCCTACGCCACCGACCCCGAAGGCACCCGCCGCACGGTCGAGTTCCGGCAGATGGTCCAGGCCCTCAACGGCGACGGCCTGCGCACCGTCATGGACGTCGTCTACAACCACACCGTCGCCGCCGGACAGTCCGACAAGTCCGTCCTCGACAAGATCGTGCCCGGCTACTACCAGCGCCTCCAGGCCGACGGCTCCGTCGCCACCTCCACCTGCTGCGCCAACACCGCGCCCGAGAACGCCATGATGGGCAAGCTCGTCGTCGACTCGGTCGTCACCTGGGCCAAGGACTACAAGGTCGACGGCTTCCGCTTCGACCTCATGGGCCACCACCCCAAGGCCAACATCCTCGCCGTGCGCAAGGCCCTCGACGAGCTCACCGTCGCCCGCGACGGCGTCGACGGAAAGTCGATCGTCCTCTACGGCGAGGGCTGGAACTTCGGCGAGATCGCCGACGACTCCCGCTTCGTCCAGGCCACCCAGAAGAACATGGCCGGCACGGGCGTCGCGACCTTCTCCGACCGCGCCCGCGACGCCGTGCGCGGCGGCGGACCCTTCGACGAGGACCCGGGCGTCCAGGGCTTCGCCTCCGGACTCTTCACCGACCCCAACTCCTCCACCGCCAACGGCAGCCCGGAGCAGCAGAAGGCCCGGCTGCTCCACTACCAGGACCTGATCAAGGTCGGCCTCACCGGCAACCTCGCCTCGTACACCTTCACCGACACCTCCGGGCGCACGGTCAAGGGCTCCGAGGTCGACTACAACGGCGCCCCCGCCGGCTACGCCGCCGCCCCGGGCGACGCCCTCGCCTACGCCGACGCCCACGACAACGAGACCCTGTACGACGCGCTGGCCTTCAAGCTCCCTGCGGACACCTCCCCGGCCGACCGGGCCAGGGCCCAGGTCCTCGCCATGGCGACCGCGACCCTCTCGCAGGGCCCCGCGCTCTCCCAGGCCGGCTCGGACCTGCTGCGCTCCAAGTCCCTGGACCGCAACTCCTACGACAGCGGCGACTGGTTCAACGCGATTCACTGGGACTGCCGCGACGGCAACGGCTTCGGCCGCGGCCTGCCCCCGGCCCCCGACAACAAGGCCAAGTGGTCCTACGGGAAGCCGCTGCTCGTCAATCCGGCCCTGACGGTCGGCTGCGAGCAGATCGACGGCGCCTCCGCCGCCTACCGCGACCTGCAGAAGATCCGTACGACCGAGCCGGTGTTCTCGCTGGCCACCACGGGCCAGGTGCAGGACGCCCTGACCTTCCCGCTCTCCGGCCGTGACGAGACCCCCGGCGTCATCACCATGCGCCTCGGCGACCTGGTCGTCGTCCTCAACGCGACCCCGCGGAGCACCTCGCAGAAGGTCGCCGATCTGGCGGGCCAGGGCTACGCCCTCCACCCGGTCCAGGCGAACGGCGCGGACGCCGTCGTGAAGTCCGCCTCCTACGAGGCGACTTCGGGCACCTTCACGGTCCCGGCCCGGACGGTGGCGGTCTTCAAGACCGCGAGCTGATCACGGGCTGACCGCGAGCCGATCGCGGGCGGACCCGGGCCCC
>NZ_BJMN01000051.1 GCF_006539185.1 Streptomyces gardneri | reverse complement strand
TTCGCGGGGTGGGGGAGCAGCCCCGCAGGGCCCGCCCCCGCCGGCCGTCCCGCCAGTCGCTCCTTCAGTTCCCCCGACCGCCGCCGCGCGTCCCGCACCGTCAGCGGCAGCGGGTCCCAGCCCGCGAGGCGGCCGAGTGCCACCACCGGCGGGTGGACCGGGGAGATCGCCATGATGTCCGTCGGCGCGCCCATCACGCCCTCCGGCAGCAGGATCACCTGATCCGCGTACTGGACGACCCGCTCCAGGCGGTGCTCGGCCAGGAGGACCGTCGTGCCCAGGTCGTGGACCAGGCGCTGGAGCACGGCCAGGACGTCCTCCGCCGCCGACGGGTCCAGCGCGGACGTCGGCTCGTCGAGGACGAGGACCTTGGGGTGCGGGGTCAGGACCGAGCCGATCGCGACGCGCTGCCGCTGGCCGCCGGAGAGCGTGGCGATCGGGCGGTCGCGGAGTTCCGCCAGGCCCAGGAGGTCGAGCGTCTCCTCGACCCGGCGCCGCATGACGGCCGGGGCGAGGCCCAGCGACTCCATCCCGTACGCGAGCTCGTCCTCGACCGTGTCCGTCACGAAGTGCGCCGACGGGTCCTGCCCGACGGTCCCCACCACGTCCGCCAGCTCACGCGGCGGATGCGTGCGGGTGTCCCGGCCGTCGACGGTCACCCGGCCGGTCAGGGTGCCGCCCGTGAAGTGCGGGACCAGGCCGGAGACCGCGCCGAGCAGGGTCGACTTGCCGACGCCGGACGGGCCGACGAGCAGGACGAGCTCCCCCTCGGGGACCGTCAGGTCCAGGCCCCGCAGGGTGGGCTCGCGGTCCTCCTCGTACCTCACCGAGACGTTCTCGAAGCGGATCACGCGTTCTCCTTCGGTACGGGGGCCACGAACGCCGGGACCAGGCCCACCAGGATCGAGACGGCCGGCCAGAGCGGCAGCTCCGGCGCCTCCAGCGGGACGACCCCGGGGTGCAGCGCCTCCGGTGCGTACGCGTTGGCCCAGATCATCAGGACCGCGACCGTCACTCCGGAGCCCGCGACCAGCCAGGCCCGTACGCCCCAGTGGTCGGGCCGGTACCGGGTCCGCACGGTCCGCAGCCCGCCGAGCCGGAGCCCCGCCATCGCCGCCAGGAGCCCGGCGGCGAGCAGCGGCAGCCCGTATCCGGCGCCCTCCGCCGCGAGCAGCCCGTACGAACCGGCGCAGACGCCGAGCAGCCCGCCCAGGGTCAGCACGTTCGTCGTACGGCGTACGGACGCGGGGACCTGCGCCGTCCGGCCGTAGCCCCGCGCGTCCATCGAGGCCGCCACCGCGATCGACCGCTCAAGGGCTCCTTCGAGCACCGGCAGACCGATCTGGAGCACCGCCCGGACCCCGCCCGTGGGGCGGCCCCGCAGGCGGCGGGCGGTCCGCAGCCGGACCACGTCGGCGACCATGTTCGGCGCGAAGGTCATCGCCACGACGACGGCGACCCCGGCCTCGTACAGGGCCCCCGGCAGCGACTTCAGCAGCCGCGCCGGGTTGGCCAGCGCGTTCGCCGCGCCCACGCAGATCAGCAGGGTCGCCAGCTTCGCGCCGTCGTAGAGGGCGAAGACCAGCTGCTCGGCGGTGACCCGGCCCCCGATCCGTACCCCTTGCGCCCACTCGGGCAGCGGCACCTCGGGCAGCGTGAACAGGACGTGCGTCCCCGGGATCGGGGAGCCGAGCAGCAGTGAGAAGACGACCCGCAGGAAGACCACGAACAGGCCGAGCTTCACGAACGCCCCGTACGAGCGCGCCCAGGGCGCGTCCGTGCGGCGGGCCGCCACGACGTAGCCGGCGACCCCGACCAGCAGGCCGAGCAGCAGCGGGTTGGTGGTGCGCGAGGCGGCGACGGCCAGGCCGAGCGCCCACAGCCACCAGGCTCCGGCGTGGAGGGCGTTCGACCGGTTCGCCACGGGGGCCGCGAACGTCCTGCGGCTACGGGCGGGGCTCATGCGGGGCTCATCCGCGGCGGCGGGCCTTCCAGACCGCGGCGCCGCCGAGCGCGAGCACGGCAGCCCCACCGGCGAGCACACCGAAGGAGGGGCCCTCTCCGCTCTCTTCGCCGGAGGCGGAGGCGGAGCCGGTGGCGAGGGGGGCGGCCGAAGCGGAAGCGGAAGCAGAGGCGGACGGCGCGGTGGGCCGCTCCTCGCCCTCCGCGACCTGCTCGCCGCAGCCCCGCGCCGGATACCCGGCGATCCCGCACAGCATCGCCGCGCCGTCGTACCGCAGCGGCTTCGCCACCGCGGCCAGCGCCTCCGCGCCCGTCGCGTCCTCACGGACCTGCGCGCAGCCGGCCGTGACCGGCTTCGCCGGCGGCTTCTCGCCGGTCGGGGCGTCCTGCGGGCCGCCGAAGTCGACGACGACCGCGATCCGCTTGCTGCCGTCCTTCTTCTCCACACCCGCGCAGATCCCGGAGAAGTCGGGGAGGGCGGAGGGGCGGGAGGTGTCGCTCGTGCCCTGGCTGAGCGCGAAGCGGAAGCCGATCGCGTCGCCGTCGGCGGGGCGTGCGGTGGCCGGTCCCTGACTGGCGTAGGTCCAGGTCTTCCCGCCGTCGCTCTCCCAGAACGACCAGTAGCGGTAGCCGGCGGCCTGTGCGGGGGCCGCCGCGACGGCCGTGAGCGCGAGAACCGCCCCGGCCACGACGGCGCCGGCCCGGGTGGCCCCGGTCCGGGCGGCGCCGGTCCGGGCGGCCGCGCCGTTCCTGCTCGTCGTCACTTCTTGCGGCCGCTCACGAGGAAGCCGATGCCGACGCCGACGACCATGCCGATGCCGATGATCCACCACACGTCGAAGCCGGACTCGTCGTCGCTCGTGGCCGCGTCGGAGGTGTCCGGGCTCTTGGGCGCCGGGCCCAGGGCGTTCAGCTGCTCGACCAGGTCGGCCGTGCCGAACTCGCGCGGGTCGGTCTCCGTCGCGCGGGCGGCCAGGATCAGCTGCGCGTACGCGGCGGGGCCGCTCTCCTTCGCCCAGGCGGCGGAGTTCTTCTCCAGCCACTCCAGCGCGGGCTGCGCCTCCTTCGTCGCACCGGCAGCGGCGAGCGCCAGGACCGCGTCGGCGGTGTTGCCGACGTCCGGCTTCTCCGTCGTGTCGGTGGAGCCGGGCATCGGCGGGGCGGTGAGGTGGCCCGTCTTCGCGAGGGCCTTCGCCAGGTAGGAGGCGCCGTTGAGCGCGGCCCGCTCGATGGTCGGCTTCGTCAGGTCCTGGCAGGTCGGGGACTGCTCGGGGGAGGCCTTGGTGGAGACGACGCTCTTGCCGAGCCCGGCGAGGGTGGCCGCGGCGGTGGCGTCCGCGTTGGCGAGGAGCTTGCCGGTCTTGTCGGGCTGGTACGCGAAGGCTCCGGCGCCGTCCTTGTCGGAGCAGGGCAGCGCGAAGGTGAGGAGCGCGTCGTAGGGGGTGCGGCCCTCGACGGAGGTGTAGGAGCCGGGCTTGATGCCGGTCGCGGCGAGGGCGCCGGCGATGAGCGAGGTGGAGTTGGCGTCGCTGGGGCCGCCGGGGGTGTAGCCCCAGCCGCCGTCCTTGTTCTGCACGCTCCGCAGCCAGCCGTCGCCGGCCTTGACGGCCTTGTCGACCTTCTCCGGGTCGGCGGACTCGCGGCGGACGGAGCCGAGCGCCTGGACGGCGAGGGCGGTGGCGTTGGTGTCGCGCATGGTCTTCGCGTCGCAGGGCGTCGCCGTGTCCGCGCGGTAGGAGCTGAAGGAGCCGTCGGCGCACTGCTGGCCGAGGAGCCAGTCCACGGCCAGGTCGGCGGGCTGGAAGCCGGCGCCGCGCTGGGCGAGGAAGGCGTACGACTGGCGCCACACGCCGTCGTACGTCGGGTCCGCCGTGCCGTACAGACCGCTGGAGGCCCCGGACGCGGAGGCGGACGCCGAGTCGGGCGCCGGCTCGGACGACGCGGATGCCGAGTCGGACGGGGCGTCGGACGGGGAGGGAGCGGCGGCTGCCGGAAGGGCCAGGGCCGCTCCGGTGCCGATGACGACGGCGGCGGCTGCGAGCGCGGCGGCGCCGCGGCGGACGGTGTTCATGGGGCCCTCTCCTGCGGCCGGGCACCGGCACGCCACAGGGGCACCAGGCTCCGGCTCCGTATTCCTCGACGGTGCCGGCGGTCACGTCCCGGACGGGGCAGTCCGACTCGCCGCCCCGTTCACGGGGTGGCTCACGGTTGCGGGTCAGTGCCGGATTTTCACCGGCTTCCCCCCATACGCGGGCATGATGACGACCCGCTCACTCTACCGGCCCGTATGCCCGCCGCCCGGAGGGTGCGAGGCGCCTCACACAGCAGCTCACACCGCGCCCCACCCGGCGCCCCGTACGCCGCCTCACACCGCGACGTACGTCACCGGGTCCGTGCCCGGCACGGCCTCCGCGCGGCCCAGCTTCACCAGGCGGCGGACGTGGGCCTCGGCCTCGCTCACGGCGATGTTCCGGGAGCCGTGGGGGATCTCGGCCCAGGGGCGGTTCCACTCCATGCGCTCGGCGAGCTGCCAGGGGGTGAGCGGGGCGGCGAGCAGGGAGAGGAGCCCGGTGAGCCGTTCCTCGTGGTGGGCGAGGAGCTCGTGGACCCGGCCGGCGGCGTCGGCGAAGGCGTACTGGTGGGCGGGGAGGACCTCGGCGACGCCGAGGCGGCCGATGCGTTCGAGGGAGTCGAGGTAGTCGCCGAGGGGGTCGGTCTCGTGGGCCTCGCCCGGGTTCTCGTACAGGCCGATGTGCGGGGAGATCCCGGGCAGCAGGTGGTCGCCGGAGAAGAGCCGGCCGTGGCCCGGCAGCCCGGCGGGGTGCTGCTCCTCCAGGTGGAGGCAGACGTGGCCCGGGGTGTGGCCGGGGGTCCAGATCGCGCGCAGCCGCCGGCCGGCGAGGTCGAGGAGCTCGCCGGGGACGATCTCCCGGTCGGGTACGGCGGAGCGCAGCCCCGGCAGGGTCCGCATGCGGCCGGCGGCGCGGGCGGCCCGCAGCGGGGCGACGTGCTCCTCGGGGGCGCCGACGGCGGTCAGCTTCTGCGTCATGTAGTCGAGCCAGGTGCCCGGCTCGGCCTCGCGGGTGCGGCGGACGACGGCCGTGTCGGCGGCGTGCATGGCGATCCAGGCCCCGGACTCCTCGCGGACCCGGCCGGAGAGGCCGTGGTGGTCGGGGTGGTGGTGGGTGATGACGACGCCGTGGATCTCCTGGACCGAGAGGCCCAACGCGCCGAGTCCGGAGGTGAGTTCGTGCCAGGAGGTCGGGTCGTCCCAGCCGGTGTCGACGAGGACCGGGCCGCGGTCGGTGTCGAGGACGTGGACCAGGGTGTGGCCGAGCGGATTGTCCGGGATGGGCACCCGCAGGGACCAGACGCCTCCGCCGTGCTCGGTCACCTGGGTCATGTGCCCTCTTCTCTCCAAGGCCGTACGGAGCCTGCTCGACCGTTGCCCATGGTAACTAGAACTGGTATCAGTTCTGAAGCACCGTCAGAAAGTCAGAGAACTTCTTCTCCTCGGGAGGCAGCGGTCATGACCGAGCTTGTGGAGCACGGAAAGCTGTTCATCGGCGGGGAGTTGACCGATCCGCTCGGCAGTGAGGTCATCGAAGTGATCTCGCCGCACACCGAGGAGGTCATCGGCCGGGTCCCGCACGCCTCCGAGGCCGATGTCGACCGGGCCGTCGCCGCCGCCCGCCGGGCCTTCGACGAGGGGCCCTGGCCGCGGATGGCACTGGAGGAGCGGATCGCGGTCGTCACCCGCATCAAGGACGCGTTCGCCGTCCGCTACGAGGAGATCGCCCGCTCCATCAGCTCGCAGAACGGCTCCCCGTACTCCTGGTCCGTCCTCGCCCAGGCGCTCGGCGCGATGATGGTCTGGGACGCGGCGATCACCGTCGCCCGGGACTTCGCCTTCGAGGAGCGGCGCGGCGGCGTGCTCGGCCCGCTGCTCGTCCGGCGCGAGCCGGTGGGCGTGGTCGCGGCCGTCATCCCGTGGAACGTGCCGCAGTTCACCGCCGCCGCCAAGCTGGGTCCGGCGCTGCTCGCCGGCTGCGCGGTGGTCCTCAAGCCCTCGCCGGAGGCGCCGCTCGACTCGTACATCCTCGCCGAGATCGCGACCGAGGCGGGGCTGCCCGAGGGCGTGCTCAGCATCCTGCCCGCGGACCGCGAGGTCAGCGAGTACCTCGTCGGGCACCCCGGTGTCGACAAGGTCTCCTTCACCGGCTCGGTCGCGGCCGGCAGGCGGGTCATGGAGGTCGCCTCCCGCAACCTCACCCGGGTCACCCTCGAACTCGGCGGGAAGTCGGCCGCGGTGATCCTGCCGGACGCGGACCTGGACACCGCCCTCGCCGGGATCGTCCCGGCCGCCTGGATGAACAACGGCCAGGCGTGCGTGGCCCAGACCCGCATCCTCGCCCCGCGCTCCCGCTACGAGGAGATCGCCGAGGCCTTCGCGGCGGCGGCGGGCGCGCTCGTCGTCGGCGACCCGCTCGACCCGGCCACCCAGGTCGGTCCGCTCGTCGCCCGGCGCCAGCAGCAGCGCTCGCTCGACTACATCGGCATCGGCCAGGCGGAGGGCGCCAAGGTCCTCGCGGGCGGCGGCCGCCCGGCGGGGCTCGACCGCGGCTGGTACGTCGAGCCGACCCTCTTCGGCGGCGTCGACAACTCCATGCGGATCGCCCGCGAGGAGATCTTCGGCCCGGTCATCTGCCTCCTGCCGTACGAGGACGAGGCCGAGGCCCTGGGGATCGCCAACGACTCCGACTTCGGGCTCAGCGGCAGCGTCTGGACCGGGGACGTGGAGCACGGCATCGACTTCGCCCGCCGGGTCCGCACCGGCACCTTCAACGTCAACACCTTCAGCCTCGACATGCTCGGCCCCTTCGGCGGCTACAAGAACTCCGGCCTGGGCAGGGAGTTCGGCCCCGAGGGCTTCGGCGAGTACCTGGAGCACAAGATGATCCACCTGCCGGCCGGATACGGGGACGCGTGATGGGGGACCGCTGGCACGTCGAGGTCGACCGAAGCGTCTGCATCGGCTCCGGCATGTGCGTCAACCACGCCCCGGCCGCCTTCCGCCTCGACACGGCCCGCCAGTCCCACCCCACGGACCAGGAGGCGGACGCGGGCGAACGCCTCCTCGCGGCGGCGGAGGGCTGCCCGGTGGAGGCCATCCTGATCACCCTGGCGGACGGCGGCGAGCCGGTGTACCCACCGGAGGAGTAGCAGGTCAGGGCCGCGTGCGACACTCCCTCGGCACAGCAGCCGAGGGAGTGGGGACGACATGCGCGGGACACGGTGGGCGGCGGTCGCGGCCGGGGCGGGCGCGGTGGCGCTGCTCGGGACGGGGTGCGGGACCGTCGGGGTGGGGGAGAAGACCGGCTCCGGGGGCTTCGGGCGGGAGGCTGCTCAGGGTGAGATCCGTGCGGCCGTGGCCGGGGCCGGGCTGCCGGAGTCCGGCCTGCCGGAGACGGGGGAGGCGAGCTCCACCGCCTCGGCCGGCAGCGAACGGGAGCGGCTCGCCCAGCGGGCCGCCGCCTGCACCGCCGCCTGGCAGTACGTCGGGCCCACGGTGGACGCGGCGCGGGGGAAGTTCGACCGGACACTCGCCGCGCTCGTCGAGGAGGGCTGGAAGACCGGGAACCGGCAGGTGGAGAAGCTCGACGAGAAGGGTGGGACCTCGGTGGCCGTCACGCTCAGGAAGCGTGGCTGGACGCTGATGGCACGTCACCATGCCTCGAAGACGGTGGTGATGGACGTGGTCTCCTTCCAGGCGACGGAGGACGTGTGCATGAGCCGGTTCACCGAGCGGGAGGCGAAGCTCCTGTTCGGGGACGACAACGGGGTCAGCGGCGGGGACGGCAAGGGGGACGCCACGGGGTGACATGTCCCCCGTTCGTCACGCACTGTCGTTCCCACGTGCAAAACTGTGCCCTTGAAAACGGGGGCAAGAGGCCTTCGTACATGCGTATTTGGGAGTGTCGTGCGCAAGGCGAAGTGGGTGGCCGCGGCCGCTGGTGTGGTGCTGCTGGTCGCCGGTTGCGGCAGCGAGGGCGGTTCGGACAAGGGCGGTTCGGCGTCCGGGGGTTCCTCCTCGGCCGGTTCGGCCGCGACGGGCGGTTCGGGCGGCTCCGGCGGCGAGCGGCTCGACGGGGCCGCGGTCACCAAGGAGCTGACCGACGCGGCGACGGGGGCCGGCTTCACACAGGACGCCTCGGGCGAGCAGATTCCGGCCGAGGCCAAGGACTGCATGGTCAGCTGGACGGCCGATGCCGAGACGGCCAAGGACCCGGCGAAGTCCTACACGGACACCGTGGCGACCCTCACCAAGGGCGGCTGGACGGAGGAGCGCAGCTCCGGACAGGGCGGCTCGGTCATCAAGTCGCTGAAGAAGAGCAGCTGGCAGCTCCAGGCCAGCAACCACTCCGCCGGCCCGCTGAAGCTGGTGATGTTCGTGGCCGTCGACGGCAGCCCGGAGTGCGCGGCGGCGATCGCGGGGGCCAACAAGGTCACGCCTTCGTCCTGATCCACCGGTGCCGCCCGCGCCCCCGGCATGTCAGCCGCCGGGGGCGCGGGCGCGTCCCGTCAGTGGCGCGGCGCCGCCTCCGGGGCCGTCAGGTCGATCAGCCGGCAGACCGTCTCGATGTCGATCTTCACCTGCGCGATCGAGGCGCGCCCCGACAGCCAGGTGATCAGCGCCGAGTGCCAGGTGTGCTCGATCACCCGCACCGCCGACAGCTGCTGCGGGCTCGGGTGCTCGACCCCCATCGCGTCCAGGATGATCGCGGTCGTCAGCCGCGAGACCGTGTCGACCTCGGGGCTCACCCCGCGGTCCGCGAAGGTCAGCGCCCGCACCATCGCGTCGGCCAGCTGCGGCTCCCGCTGGAGCGCCCGGAAGGCCCGCATGAGGGTCTCCGCGACCCGCTCCGCCGGGTCCGTGCCCGCCGGCGGCCGCTTCCGCAGCGTGGTGTGCATGTGCTGGAGCTGGTCCTGCATCGTCGCGACCAGCAGGTGGATCTTGGACGGGAAGTAGCGGTACAGCGTGCCGAGGGCCACCCCGGCCGCCTCGGCGACCTCCCGCATCTGTACGGCGTCGAAGCCGCCCCGCGCCGCGAGCTGCGCGCTGGCGTCCAGGATGCGGCGCCGCCGTGCCTCCTGGCGCTCCGTGAGAGCCGGCGCCGAGGGGCTGAGGTCCGCCCTGTTGTCTGCGGTCATGGGTTCCCGTTCCGTGCGGTGGGAGCGGCGGTGGGGAGCGACAGTATGGCGGTCCGGCCGTCGTGGCGCGAATCACCTGTTCCGGCTCTCACCACGGAGCTACCTGCCGGTAGATTCTGTCCTCCTTGAACGATCAAGAAGATCGTCCGAGGAGATCGAGAACGATCAAGTCTGTAACTTGTTCTAGATTAGCGCGAGCGGTTACGCTCCGGCGAAACACGCTCGAAGGGGGTCGCCCAGTGACCGCGGAAGCCATAGAGGCAAGCCCGGCCAGCCCCCGGCAGGGCGTCACCGCGGACGGTGACCGTCCGTTGCGGATCGCTCTCCTCACGTACAAGGGCAACCCCTTCTGCGGAGGTCAGGGCGTCTACGTCCGCCATCTCTCCCGCGAGCTCTCCCGCCTCGGCCACACCGTCGAGGTCATCGGCTCCCAGCCGTACCCCACGCTCGACGACGGCGTGCCGCTCACCGAGATCGCCAGCCTCGACCTCTACCGCTCGCCGGACCCCTTCCGGACGCCGAAGCGCGAGGAGTACCGGGACTGGATCGACGGCCTGGAAGTCGCCACCATGTGGACCGGCGGCTTCCCCGAGCCGCTCACCTTCTCCCTGCGGGCCCGGCGCATGCTCGCCGCCCGCCGCGGCGACTTCGACGTCGTCCACGACAACCAGACCCTCGGATACGGGCTCCTCGGCGGCCCCCGGGCCCTCGGCGCGCCGCTCGTCACCACGATCCACCACCCCATCACCGTCGACCGGCAGCTCGAACTCGACGCCGCCGCCGACTGGAAGCGCCGTGCCTCCGTCCGCCGCTGGTACGCCTTCACCCGCATGCAGAAGCGCGTCGCCCGCCGGTCCGAGTCCGTCCTCACCGTCTCCGGCACCTCCCGCCAGGAGATCGTCGAGCACCTCGGCGTACGCGAGGACCGCATCAAGGTCGTCCACATCGGCGCCGACACCACGCTCTGGTCCCCGGACCCGGCCGTCGCCGAGGTCCCCGGCCGGATCGTCACCACCTCCAGCGCCGACGTCCCCCTCAAGGGCCTGGTCTTCCTGATCGAGGCGCTCGCCAAGCTCCGCACCGAGCGCCCCGACGCCCACCTCGTCGTCGTCGGCAAGCGCGCCGAGGACGGCCCCGTCGCCCAGGCCATCGAGCGGTACGGGCTCGGCGGCGCCGTCGAGTTCGTCAAGGGCATCAGCGACGCCGAGCTCGTCGACCTCTACCGCTCCGCCCAGGTCGCCTGCGTGCCCTCCCTCTACGAGGGCTTCTCGCTGCCCGCCGCCGAGGGCATGGCGACCGGGACCCCGCTCGTCGCCACCACCGGCGGCGCGATCCCCGAGGTCGCGGGAGCCGACGGCGAGACCTGTCTGGCGGTGCCGCCGGGCGACGCGGGGGCGCTGGCGGCCGCGCTCGGGCGGGTGCTCGGCGATGCGGAGCTGCGGGCCCGGCTCGGTGCGGCGGGCCGCGCCAGGGTCCTGGACCGCTTTACGTGGGCGCGCGCCGCTCACGGGACGGCCGAGCTGTACCGCGAGGCTGTGGCCCGTCAGGGAGCCGGAGTCCGCCGGTGACACCTCGCCGTTGTCGCCGGGTGCGGCCCGGTGGGTGGGTTGTGCCCACCCTCCCCCGAGCTCTCGGCTCCGCTCGAGCAGGGGGGACCCCCATCGCCCTGCGGAACGCCTGCCCGCCCCCACCCTCCAACCGCGAAAGCAGGACTTCGTGCTGACCGTCGACTTCACCCGCTTCCCGCTCGCCCCCGGCGACCGCGTGCTCGACCTGGGCTGTGGTGCGGGCCGGCACGCCTTCGAGTGCTACCGGCGCGGCGCCCAGGTCGTGGCCCTCGACCAGAACGGCGAGGAGATCCGCGAGGTCGCCAAGTGGTTCGCGGCGATGAAGGAGGCCGGGGAGGCCCCCGCCGGGGCGACCGCCACGGCCATGGAGGGCGACGCCCTCAACCTGCCGTTCCCCGACGCGTCCTTCGACGTCGTGATCATCTCCGAGGTCATGGAGCACATCCCGGACGACAAGGGCGTGCTCGCCGAGATGGTCCGCGTCCTCAAGCCGGGCGGCCGGATCGCGATCACCGTCCCCCGCTACGGCCCCGAGAAGATCTGCTGGGCGCTCTCCGACGAGTACCACGAGGTCGAGGGCGGCCACATCCGCATCTACAAGGCCGACGAGCTCCTCGGCAAGATCCGGCAGGCCGGCCTCAAGCCGTACGGCACCCACCACGCGCACGCCCTGCACGCGCCGTACTGGTGGCTGAAGTGCGCCTTCGGCGTCGACAACGACAAGGCCCTGCCGGTCCGCGCGTACCACAAGCTCCTGGTCTGGGACATCATGAAGAAGCCCGCCCTGACCCGGGTCACCGAGCAGCTGCTCAACCCGGTCGTCGGCAAGAGCTTCGTGGCGTACGCGACCAAGCCCCACCTTCCGAAGGCCGACGCGAAGTGACCTCTCCCGAGCGGATCGCGGAGCACCTCGTCCTGCCCGGGGTGCTCACCGCCGAGCAGGCCGCCGAGACCGTCGCCGGGATACTCGCCGTCCAGCGCGAGGACGGCGCCATACCGTGGTTCCGGGGCCACCACCTCGACCCGTGGGACCACACCGAGGCGGCCATGGCCCTCGACGCGGCCGGCGAGCACGCCGCCGCGACCCGCGCCTACGAGTGGCTCGCCCGCCACCAGAACGGCGACGGCTCCTGGTACGCGGCCTACCACGACGGCGACCCGGACGACGTCACCGACCGGAGCCGGGAGTCCAACTTCGTCGCGTACATAGCCGTCGGCGTCTGGCACCACTACCTGTCCACCGGCGACGACGCCTTCCTCGACCGGATGTGGCCCGCCGTCTACGCGGCCGTCGAGTTCGTCCTCGGACTCCAGCAGCCCGGCGGTCAGATCGGCTGGAAGCGTGAGCCCGACGGCACGCCGGTGAACGACGCGCTGCTGACCGGCAGTTCGTCGATCCATCAGGCGCTGCGCTGCGCTCTCGCCATCGCCGAGGTCCGCGAAGAGCCGCAGCCCGACTGGGAGTTGGCGACGGGGGCGCTCGGTCACGCGATCCGCCGGCACCCCGAGCGCTTCCTCGACAAGTCCCGCTACTCGATGGACTGGTACTACCCGGTCCTCGGCGGCGCGATCACCGGCCCCGAGGCCAAGGCCCGGATCGAGGCCGCCTGGGACGAGTTCGTCGTGCCCGGCCTCGGTGTGCGGTGCGTCGTCCCGAACCCGTGGGTCACGGGCGGCGAGTCCTGCGAGCTGGCCCTCACCCTCTGGGCGATGGGCGAATCCGACCGGGCCCTCACGGTCCTCCAGGACATCGGGCACCTGCGCGCGGCGAACGGCATGTACTGGACGGGGTACGTCTTCGAGGGCGACACGGAGAGCGACAAGGCCATGTGGCCGGAGGAGCAGACGAGCTGGACCGCCGGCTCCCTCCTCCTCGCGGTGGCGGCGCTCGGTGGGGAAGAGGCGACGGTCGCCGTCTTCGGCGGCGAACGGCTCCCGGCCGGCCTCGAACCGGACTGCTGCGGGAGCTGAGGCGAGGGCCGAGGCCCGATCCCGGCCGGGATCGGGCCGGGATCGGCCACGGGTCCGTACGGGCTCCGTTCCGTGCGGAACCCGTACGGAGTCGCCCAAGTGGCGGACCTTCCGGACCGGGGTGAGGCTGGCGACGCCGCTATCCCCAGGGAGGTCTCGCCGTGCCCCGAACCGCGTCCGCGTCCAGAGCCGTGTCCCGCCCCTTCACCCGGGGTGTCGTCGCCCTGGTGCTGTCCTGCACCCTGCTCCTGACGACCGCCGCCTGCAACGACGACGACACGCAGAGCGCGAGCGGTGCCGCGACCCCGACGGCGTCGAGCACCTTCGAGCAGCAGAAGCTGGCCAAGACGCGGTTCGTGGCCAACGCGGGTCTCGCCGCGGGTGCCGCGTACCAGTGGATCGTGAAGCCGTACCGCGCGGGCAAGTTCGCGAAGGGCGCGGACGGGCGGACCTTCGCCCTCGTGAAGGCGGGTCTCGCGGGCGCGTTCACCTACAACCGGCTCAAGGCGGCGGTGAACAACGCCAAGGGCGACCCGCTGCTCTCGAAGGCGGTCGCGCCGCTCTCCGCCGGGATCGAGTCGCTCAAGGACCTCGGGACCAAGCTCCGGAAGGGCGAGGCGGGCGCCGCGGACGTCGGCGCCTTCGAGTCCGTCATCAACAGCATCAAGGACGCGGGCAAGAGCGCGGGCGCCGAGGTGGTCGACCAGGTGCCCAGTACGGCCCAACTCGGCGGGTAGGCGCTGGAGTTCTCTAGGAGTTCAGCTCCGCCAGGACACGGAGCGTCGCGGGGTCCGGTGAGGTGACCAGGAGGTCCGTCACCGGGCCCCGCCGCCATGCGTCGAGGCGCTCGGCTATCCGCTCCCGGGGGCCGACGAGCGAGATCTCGTCCGCGAAGGCGTCCGGGACGGCGAGCACCGCCTCCTCGCGCCGCCCTGCCGCGAACAGCTCCTGGATGCGGCCGGCCTCCTTCCCGTACCCCATCCGCCCCATGAGGTCGGCGTGGAAGTTGCGGGCGGCGTGCCCCATGCCGCCGATGTAGAAGCCGAGCATCGCCTTGACGGGCAGCAGCCCGGCCGTCACGTCCTCGCAGACCTGCGCGCGGACCATCGGGGCGACCGTGAAGCCCTCGGGGAGCGTCCCGGGGAGCGCGTACACCTCGGCCCAGCGGTCCGGGGACCAGTAGAGGGGCAGCCAGCCGTCGGCGATGGTGAGGGTCTGCGCGATGTTCCTGGGGCCTTCGGCGCCCAGGAGGATCGGGAGGTCCGGCCGGAGGGGGTGGGTGATCGGCTTGAGGGCCTTGCCGAGCCCGGTGCCGTCCTCGCCGGCGTACGGATGTGCGTGGAAGCGCCCGTCGAGTGTGACGGGTCCCTCGCGGCGCAGGACCTGGCGGATCACGTCCACGTACTCGCGGGTGGCGGTCAGCGGGGAGCGGGGGAAGGGGCGGCCGTACCAGCCCTCGACGACCTGCGGCCCCGAGAGGCCGAGCCCGAGCATCATGCGGCCGCCGGAGAGGTGGTCGAGCGTGAGCGCGTGCATCGCGGTCGCGGTCGGGGTGCGGGCGGCCATCTGCGCGACGGCGGTCCCGAGCCTGATGCGCGAGGTGTGCGCGGCGATCCAGGTCAGCGCGGTGAACGCGTCGGAGCCCCAGGCCTCCGCCGTCCACACGGAGTCGTACCCGAGCCGCTCGGCCTCGCGGGCGAGGTCCAGATGGGCGGGGGAGGGGCCGCGGCCCCAGTAGCCGAGGGCGAGTCCGAGGCGCATGGCGTCACCTTTCTGACGATCCGTCAGCTCACTGTCCCGGACGGGACTGTACGTCAACGGCCCCCCGCCCGGAAGGGATTCCGGACGAGGGGCCGTCGTGCGAGCCGTGCGGGATCAGCCGCGCTGGATGCCCGTGGTGTCCTGGAGGACGCCGCGGCGGCCGTCCTGCGTCTGGGCCACCAGGGCCGGACCGCGCTGCTCGACCGCCAGGTACCAGGTACCGGGGGCCAGTTCGGCGATCGGCGCCTGAGAGCCGTCCTCCGCGTACAGCGGGCGGGCGACCGGGACCGCGAACCAGAACGGCGCGAAGTCCGCGGACGGCTGCGCCGCCTGGGGCTGCGGGGCCGGGGCGGCCTGCGGCTCCGGCTGCTGCGGGGCGTGCGGCTGCGGAGCGTGCGGCTGCGGGGCACCCTGCGCACCGAACGGCTGGCCCGCACCGTGAGACGGGTCCTGCGGGGCGCCGGCACCGAACTGCTGCTGCGCACCCGGGTAGCCGTAGCCACCGGGGACGCCCGGCTGACCCGGCTGGCCGGGCTGCATGCCGTACGGCTGCGGGGTCTGCGGGCTCGGCGCGCCCACGAGCGGGGCCTTGAGGGCGGGCACCAGCGGACCGGCGACGGCGGCACCGGCGAGCACGAGCGAGGCGATCAGACCGAGGATGAGACCGGCACCGGCGCTCTCCGACTCGAAGATCCACATGAGCAGGGTCCACGCGGAGGCGATGGCGAAGCCGGCGCCGACCTGGCCGAGCTCCAGACCGGCGACCTTGCGCTGCTGCGGCAGGGCACGGGAGGCGACGACCAGCGCGGCACCGGCGATGCCGAGGAAGAACGAGCCCCAGCCGAGCGGGGACATCTCCCACGAGTTCGGGATGTCGATCTGGTCGCAGATCGCGTCGCTGGCTTCGCAGCTGGAGATGCCCAGGAACGAGGCGATGAACAGCACCACCGCTGCACCGATCAGCACGCCATCGCCTCGGGTGAGGGAGCGGATATTCACGTAAGAATCCTTCGTCAGGTCGTCGTCGCGGCGTTCGCGGCGTTGCGCGTCGTCGCGTCGGGGGTGGCGCTCAAGGTCGTGGCACGGGGGCGGCCCCATATTACGGAGCGAATCTATCGCTCGCGGGTTCTACCCGTTGAGGTAGGTGGCGATGCCGTCCGCCATGCCGCGGGCGGCCTTCTGCCGCCATGCCGCCGACGTCAGCAGCGCGGCATCCTTCGGATCACGCATATTGCCGCATTCGACGAAGACCTTGGGCACGGTTGAGAGATTCAGCCCGCCGAGGTCCTTGCGGACGTCCAACCCCGTGCCCCCGGCGAGATAGTTGGCGGGCGCGGTGCCGGTCGCGCGGGCGAAGTGGTCGGCGATGTTCTTCCCGAGTTCACGGGAGGGGCCGACGATCGCGCCGGTGTCCGCAGCGCCGGAGCTCACCCGTGCGGGCAGGATCACATGGAAGCCGCGGTGGCCGACGGCCGAGCCGTCCGCGTGGACGGAGACGACCGCGTCGGCGCGGGCCGCGTTGCCGATCGCGGCCCGCTCGTCGATGCAGGGACCCCAGGGCCGGTCGGCGTCGTGGGTGAGGACCACCTTCGCGCCGCGCGCGGTGAGGAGGTCCCGCAGCCGGTGGGAGACGTCCAGGGTGAAGGCGGCCTCCGTGTAGGCGGCCTCCGAGGCGGTGCCGTTCGTGGACGTGCCGGTGGTGTCGCACTCCTTGCGGGCCGTGCCGATGTCCACCTTCGCGTTGATCTCCCGGGAGTGCCGGAAGTTCCCGGGGTTGTGGCCGGGGTCGACGACGACGGTCCGCCCGGCCAGGGAGCGGGACTCCTGCTGCCCGGAGCCGGAAGGGGAGCCGGAGGAGGAAGGAGCCGTTGTCGCAGGCGTGGCGGAGGCGCCCGGTGCGGTGGGCGTGGCGGGTGTGGCGTTGACGGCGGGCGGCGGGGTCTGCGTCCCGCCCTTCCCGGCCGCCGGGGAGTCCTCGGACGCCTGGGAGGCGCCGCAGCCGGCGAGCGCGGCGCAGCAGCCCGCGAGGGCCAGCGCGAGGGCGAGGGTACGGGGGGCGGTCTTCCGGTGGTCGTACGGCACCCCGCGACTTTAGGCCCTGTGCGGGGCGAATGCCGGTAGCGGGTAGGTCGCAGCTTGGTCACCGGGTTCGCGGAACCGTGGACGCGTGTGGCCGGACGGTGAAGGGTAGGTGGAAGGAGCGACGGTGGGGTGTCACCGCGCATGGACCCACGAGGGGGAACCGTGGTGGGGGAAGAACCGAACGACGCACGTCCCGAGCCGTCCGACCGCGTGCCGGGAGCGGGAGAAGGATCGTTAGACAGACCTCCGCACGCCGGTGGTACGAGTGGGGGCTTCGGGGCTCCGGCGCCCTGGGAGGCCCCGCCGCCCGGCGGTCCGGGTGCCTCCGCTCCGGGAGCCTCCGGAGCCTCGGCCCCGCCGCCCGGATTCGGCCCGCCGCCCGGTGCCGGGCAGGGGTACGGACCCCCGCCGGGATCCGCGCCCGCGACCGCGCCCGGCTGGGCCGGTGCGGGGACGCTGCCGCCGCCGCCCGCCGCTCCGCCGGGGTACGGCCCGCCCTCCGGCTCCGGCCAGGGGCCGCGCGGTGAGGCGAACCCGGCACAGGCCGCCCTGATCGGCCTGCTCAACCTCTCCTGCCTGGGCCTCGGTTACGTCTTCCTGCGCAACTGGATCGGTGCCGCGGTCTGCTGGGTCGCCACCGCCGCCCTGCTCGTCCTCGCGCTCCCCGCCGACGTCGACGGCGTGCCCGCGGGCCTCCTCATCGGCTACGGCGCCTTCCTGCTGCTCGCCGCCGCCGACGGGGCCCGGCGCGGACTGCGCGCGACCCTCAGGCTCGGCGCCTCCTTCCGGCGCCTGGCCCTCCCGCTCGCCGTCGTGCTGCTCGCCGTCCCCGCGGGCGGTTCGCTCGCCTACGGGGCTGCCCGTGACGAGGCGCGCGAGCAGGCGCTGCTCGACCGGCTCTCCGCCGCGGACGCCGAGGTGAAGTCGGCGGACGGTCTGCCCTTCGACAAGGCCGAGCCGCTCCTCACCAAGGCGCTGGACGCGTACGAGGACCTCGGCACGAAGCACGCGGGCTCGCGGGCCGGCAAGCTCGTCCCGGCGCGGCTCGACGCGTACTACGAGACGGTCTCCGGCCCGTACGAGAAGAAGACGTACTGCGAGGCGATCACCCCGCTCAAGCACCTGCGGGGGCTCGCCGACTCCTTCGACAAGGGCCTCCTGGGCTCCCGGCCCGCCAAGGCCGACGAGCCGCTGGCCCACTCCCTCTACGAGTGCGGGACGGCCGCGCTCGCGGTGGACACCGCGAAGCCGACCGCCGCCGAGAGCCTCAACGAGCTCCTCGGCACCTTCCCGAAGTCGAGCCACGCCACCCGCGTCGAGCCGGCGGTCCGGGAAGCGGTCAAGAAGCGTACGGACGTGCTCGACAGCTCCACCGACCCCTGCGTCGCCACGGCCGAGCTCCGCACCCTCAGGACGACCCTCAGGGACATGACGGACGCCTCCCTCGACGGCGTCACGCGCGAGGCCGTCGCTGGCGTCCAACGGGGCGACTTCGCCTGCGGCACCGACCAGTTCAAGGACAAGAAGTACGAGGAGGCCATCAAGACCATGACCGAGTACGCGACGGCGTACCCGGACAGCCCGCAGGCCGCGCACGCCCGCTCCATCGCCATCGCCGCCGAGATCGCCGACGAGGAGCCGGCAGCCGGCAAGCGCCTGCCGCCCTCGGAGGTTCCCGGCGGCTCGCGGATGATCCTGGTCGTGAGCAACGACGGCCCGGGCGCGGTGGACCTGCTCTACACCGGCCCGATGACCGGCAAGGTCACGCTCAAGACCTGCACGACCTGCACCAAGTACCCCGGCCCGATCTTCTCCCAGGGCAAGAAGATCAAGGCCTGCCAGGGCCCCGCCTCGAAGTACCCGAAGGCGACCCTGCTGCTGCCCGCCGGTGACTACCACTTCCTCCAGAAGCGCGCGGGCACCGGCTCGTCCTACAGCGACACCAAGACCAGCAAGGTCAAGATCGAACCGGGCTACAGCTACACCAACTGCCTGTACGTGACGTCGGGCTACTGACGCCCGCGTACCGGCGACCGCGTACCGACGGCCGTTCCCCGAGGAGGGGGCGGCCGACGGGCCGTCCCGCCTGCCGCGTACCTACCGCGTACGCCTCCGCAGGGCGACGAGCCAGACGGCCCCGCCGACGAGGGCCGTGGCGCCCAGGCCGAGCATCACACCCTCGCCGACGCTGAACGCCTTCATCTCCTCGTACGTGCGGGAGTGGGCGCCGGTGCGGCGAACCGTCGTGCACGCGTCGCCCGGGGACATCTCCTCCCCGTCGCAGTGGGGAGTCCCCAGGCTGTTGAAGGTCATGAGGAGCAGAAGGATCCCGAGCCCCATGGTCAGAACCGGCGGCTTGCTCATGACACAGTCCCCCCGTCGTGTGCGCGTGGGGACAATCCTGCGGCCGTGCGGGACGGGCCGTCCAGGTCCATACCGGCCGGGGCGTCAGCGGCGGCGCAGGACCCGCAGCGAGTCGGTGACCGAGACCTCGTCGAAGTCGCCCGACTCCAGGGCGCGGAGGTAGATCCGGTACGGGGCCTGGCCGCCGTCCTCCGGGTTCGGGAAGACGTCGTGGATGACGAGCAGGCCCCCGGGGGCGACCTTGGGGGCCCAGCCCTCGTAGTCGTTCGTGGCGTGCTCGTCGGTGTGCCCGCCGTCGATGAAGACCAGGCCGAGCTGCCCGCCCCACGCCTTCGCGACCAGCGGCGACCGGCCGACGACCGCGACGACGTGCTCTTCGAGCCCTGCCTTGTGCAGGGTCCGGCGGAAGGTCGGCAGGGTGTCCATCAGCCCCACCTCAGGGTCGACCACGGTCGGGTCGTGGTACTCCCACCCCGGCTGCTGCTCCTCGCTGCCCCGGTGGTGGTCCACGGTCACCGCGACCGTCCCCGCCTGCCGGGCCACGTCCGCGAGCAGGATCGTGGACCGCCCGCAGTAGGTCCCGACCTCCAGGAGCGGCAGCCCGAGCTTCGCGGCCTCCGCGGCAGCCTCGTACAGCGCGAGGCCCTCCCCGACGGGCATGAAGCCCTTCGCGGCCTCGAAGGCGGCAAGGATCTCGGGCGCGGGCACGGACATGATGGGCTCCTACTGGCGAGTACGCGGTTACGGGCGCCTATCGTGCCCTACGCGTGCCCCGGCGCGCCCTCCGCGTCGCACTCGAACCACACCGTCTTCCCCGTGGCCGTCCCGTCGACCCCCCAGCGGTCCGTCACCGCCTCCACCAGCGCGAGCCCCCGCCCGCGCTCCTCCAGCGGACCGGCGAGCTTCGCGATCACGACCCCGGGGACGGCATCCGCGACCTCCACCCGCAGCCCGTACGGCTCCCGCAGCATCAGGACGGAGCAGCGCCGGCCGGGCACGTGCCGGACGACGTTGGCGACGAGCTCGGTGAGCGCGAGCGTGGCGGAATCGGACAGCCGGTCGAGCTCCCAGCGGGTGAGGAAGATGCGCAGGATGCGGCGCATGTGACCGGCGGAGTGCTCACCGACGGTGAACCCCATCCGGTAGCTGGTGGCAAGTACCGGAGGATAGAGGTCAGTTGCGTGATTCATGCCACCAGGGTGGGGCGGCGTCGTTACGCTCGGCTACGGACTGAACGCAACGCCTCACCGCGTGAGCTTGGGGGTGACCTCGCCGTGGTCAACATCCGCAACCTGGATCCCAGCGCCTCGCCGCTGGACTACTACGGATCCGAACTCCGCCGCCTGAGAGAGGAGGCGGGCCTCGGCCAGGCGCAGCTGGGCTCGATCCTCTACTGCACGGCCTCCCTCGTGGGCCAGATAGAGACGGCGAAGAAGGTGCCGACCCGCCAGTTCTCGGAACGGCTGGACGCGGCGCTGATGACGGGCGGGGTGTTCACACGGCTGGTGGGGTTGGTTCTGAAGAGCCAGTTGCCGACGTGGTTCCAGGCGTATGCGGAGATGGAGGCGAAGGCGACGTACATCTCGACGTACCAGTCGCAGTTGGTCTACGGCTTGCTCCAGACGCCCGCGTACGCGAGGGCTGTGCTGGGCGTCGACAGCCCGGTGCGGCTGGACGAGATGGTGGCGGCCCGGATGGAACGCCAGCGCATCCTGGAGCGGGAGCACCCGCCGGTGCTGTGCGTCGTCCTCGACGAGGCGGTGCTGCACCGGGAGATCGGCGGGGCGGAGGTCATGCGGACCCAACTCGCCCACCTGTTGGGCTTTCGCGACCACCCGTGGGTGCAGGTCCAGGTGCTGCCATTCGCAGTCGGCCAGCATCCGGGCTTGCTGGGTTCGTTCAACCTCCTGCGCTTTGAAGATGACCCGGACCTCTTCTACGCGCCGGTGTACGGCGGGGGGCATATGGCGGCTGATCCGCAATCGATCAGGGAGCGGTCCGTCAGTTACGCTCGGCTGCAAGCCACGGCCCTCTCCCGCGAGGACTCGGCAGCGCTGATCAAACGCGTGATGGAGGAACGGTATGGGCACCAGTCAGGACCTGAGGTGGCGTAAGTCGTCCTACAGCGGCCCCGATGGCGGCGACTGCATCGAGTGCGCCCCCCTCGGCACCGCCGCCTGGCGCAAGTCCTCGTTCAGCGGTCCCAACGGCGGCGAGTGCATCGAAGTCGCCGACCTCACCGCCCACATCGCCGTCCGTGACTCCAAGAACCCCGAAGGCCCCGCCTTCCTCTCCACTCCCGCCGCCTTCACGGCCTTCGTGCGGGCCGCCGCCGAGGGGCGCATCGGCGGGCGCTGACCGTGGCGACCCTCATAGGGACGATGATCCTCGCCATCGGCCTGCCGGCCTGGGCGGGGATCACCTACGTCGGGCTGGTCCGGGCCCGGCGGGGCGACGCGCTGCCCGAGCCCCAGCTGCCCCGCGCCCGCCGCACACCCGTCAGGAAGGCCGCCTGGACCGCCGGGCTCGCCTACCTCGCCGGTGGCGCGCTGCACCTGTACGGGCTGTCGTATCTGCCGTTCCTCCAGCCCGAGGACGCGTGCTGGTTCAACGCGGGGGCGATGGTCGTCCCCGACTCCAGCAGCGCGCTGCCCGTGAGCCTGGTGTGCCACGGCGAGGAGGTCGTCCCGCCGTGGGTCAACCCCGGGCTCCTCGTCCTCGCGGTCACCGCCGTCGGCGCCACCGTCACGAGCATCGTCCTCGCCCTGCGCCGGCCTGCCGCGCAGGATGGAGCGGGAGGCCAGGTGCAGGGTGAGTGATCTGGCAAAGGTGGCCGACGAGCTGAGGGTGGCTCACGCGGAAGGCAAGGGCGCAGTGGAGTTGGCCTTGCTTTCCATGGCCAAGTTGGGTCCGGCGTTCGGCGTCATTTCTTTCATCGCCGTATTCCGTATGGCGTTTGATGTGCCGATTCACGTTCTTCAGCGGGCGCAGGCGTGGGAGCGGTTCGGCGGGGGAGGCGTCCAGATTTCCGACCAGGAGTTCTCCGCCCTGCTCTCACCTCGGCTCACCGACTGACGAGTCCGACCCCGTGTTCGCTCCGTCCAGGACCGCCCGGAGCTTCCGTATGCCCGCCTTCCATTCCTCGCCGTCCGACTCCTCCCACAGCTCCAGGAGCTCCGACTCCGGGCCGAGTACGCGGTCGAGGGCGGCGACGGCCAGCGGGCGGAGTTCCACCGGGAGTTCGGGAAGGGGCTGCTTCGGGCCGTACGCGGTCGTGACCGGGTCGCCGCCCGGGCACTGCGCGGCGACCAGCGCCGCCGAGGCGACGGCCTTCACCGCGAAGTACGAGTCCAGGAATTCGTCGTCGCCGGTCGAGGTCACCTCCTGGAAGGCCTCGCGCAGCACCTCCGCGCGCTTTTCCGCCGGGGCCTCGTCCACGCGGTACGAGAAGTCCGCGGCGGTGTCGCTGTCGAAAGGTCCGATGTCCCAGGTGCCCATGGTGTGTTCATTCCCTCTGTTCGCGTTCTTTCGCGTGCTGTGGGCATCGTGACAGGCCCCACTGACAGCGCCCCGGGACGCGGGCGGCCGTGCGAGGATGCGCCGTCCGTTGCCGATCATGAAAGGACGTGCCCATGCGCGCGTCGTTCAGAGCGCTGCTCGCCGCGCTCTTCTCGATAGGTCTGCTGCTCACCGCCGGGACGGGGTCCGCCCAGGCCGACGAGGTCACCCCGGAGACCGCGAAGCCGCTGCGCTTCATCTCGTACAACGTGTGCGGGGCGAAGTGCCCCCTCCCGGTGGGGACGGGGACGGAGGCCGAGAAGACGGCGGTCAAGGCCGCGTGGGTGTCCGGTCTCGTCGCGGAGGTCGACACCTGGGACTCCGACCTGGTCATGCTCCAGGAGCTCTGTTACGGCCAGTGGAAGCTGATCCGTGACGCCCTGGCCCCGGCCCAGCGCGCCGGAAAGGCTTCCTACGACACGGTGTGGGGGTCGTCGCTGGCCTCCGCCTCCGGCTGTGACCAGTGGGACCCGGTCGACCGTCGCTTCGGGCTCGCGATCTTCTCGAAGGGCCAGGGCTCGGTCGTCCCCGGCACCCGGACCGTGACGTTCCTCCCCGAGGTGCCCACGGCCCCGACGGAGGACCGCATCCTCCTGTGTGCCCAGACGGCCCTGGACGGCCGGACGGCCCGCGCCTGCAACACCCACATCGACTTCCACGACGCGACCACGGCTCTCCAGGTGCCCAAGGTGGCCGAGCTCGTCGAGGCCGCCCGGCAGGACGGCGAGCCCGCCGTCCTCGCGGGAGACTTCAACCAGCTGCCCGAGCACGCCGACATGAACGCCCTCTACAACCACGGGACGGGTTCGACCGGCCGGTTCCAGGAGGTCGACGAGAACGACAAGGAGGAGTTCACGGTGAGCGTCGACTGCCCCGAGACGGCGGTCCGCTGCCGCAGCGGTGAGGAGACCGCCAGCACGGCCTGCTCGGCGCACACGACCGAGAACAGCAAGATCGACTACCTCTTCCTGAGCTACGAGTGGTTCAAGACCGTGCAGGGCGACGCCCTGCCCTGCACGTCGGGGCTGTCCGACCACCATCTCCTGCGCGGTGCCGCGGCCTGGGAGAAGTAGCCGAGCGGCCTCCGGGAGTCAGGCGTCGAGCGCGTGCCCTGTCGTCGCGTCGACGTGTCCCGGAAGGTCGTCGTGGCGGTCGCCGACCGTCGAGGTCCCCGTGGGTTCGAACATGAGGATGGCCGCGCCGGCGGGGGCGTACGGCTTGTGCTCCGTGCCGCGCGGGACGGTGAAGACCGAGCCCCGGGGGAGCCGGACCGTGCGTTCCCCCGTCGGCTCGCGCAGGGCGAGGTGCAGCTCGCCGTCGAGGACGAGGAAGAACTCGTCGGTGTGGTCGTGGGCGTGCCAGACGTGCTCGCCCGCGACCTTGGCGACGCGGACGTCGTAGTCGTTGACGTGCGTCACGATGCGGGGGCTCCACAGGTCGTCGAAGGAGGCCAGGGCCCGGTCGAGGGCGAGGGGATCGTTGCCTTTGCTCATACGGTGATCGTCGCCGGTGGAGTGCGGGCCGCGTGAGTGCCAGGAATCGCACAGGTCGCAAGAATCCTCGCAGGTACGTATCGTCGCCATCGCTACATATCCGCCATGACCGCGCACAGCCGAGAAGAGGAACACCATGGGAGTCACGCGAGAAGTCATCGAGGCCGGGGACGGCGAGAACTTCCCCGAGCCCGGCGACGTGGTGACGATGCACTACACGGGCACGCTGGCGAAGAACGGGAAGAAGTTCGACTCGTCCCGGGACCGGGGTGAGCCGTTCGTCAGCCAGATCGGTGTCGGCCAGCTCATCCAGGGCTGGGACGAGGGCGTCCCCCAGATGTCGCTGGGCGAGCGTGCCACGCTGACGATCACCTCCGACTACGGCTACGGCGACATGGGTGTACCGGGCGTGATTCCGCCCAAGGCCACGCTCGTCTTCGACGTGGAGCTCCTCAAGATCAACTAGTGGCCGCCGGTCATCCGGGCGAGTGCGAGGGATCGCCCATGCCGTACGCATCCCCGCGGGGAGCCTCCGCCGACGGTCTCCACCGGGTCGTCGTGATCGTCGACGCCAACTCGAACCCCTTCGAGCTCGGCTGCGCCACCGAGCTCTTCGGCCTGCGACGCCCCGAACTCGGTCGTGAGCTGTACGACTTCCGTCTCTGCTCGCCCGAGCCGGACACCCTCATGAGGGACGGCTTCTTCACCCTCTCCGGCGTCGCCGGCCTGGAGGCGACCGAGGTGGCGGACACCGTGATCGTCCCCAATCGCCCGGACGTCGAGGTGCCGCGCCGCCCGGCCGTGCTCGCCGCCGTCCGGCGGGCGCACGCGCGCGGCGCGCGCCTCGTCGGCTTCTGCAGCGGCGCCTTCACGCTCGCCGAGGCCGGGGTGCTGGACGGACGGCGGGCCACCGCGCACTGGCAGTGGGCGGACTCCTTCCGGGAGCGCTTCCCTGCCGTGATCCTCGAAGAGGACGTGCTGTTCGTCGACGACGGCGACATCCTCACCGCCGCCGGCAGCGCCGCCGCGCTCGACCTCGGGCTGCACGTCGTCCGGCGGGACCACGGCGCCGAGATCGCCAACGCCGTCAGCCGGCGCCTCGTCTTCGCGGCGCACCGGGACGGCGGGCAGCGGCAGTTCGTCGAGCGGCCCGTGCCCGAGATCCCCGACGAGTCCCTCGCTCCCGTCCTGGCCTGGGCGCAGCAGCGCCTCGACGAGCCCCTGACGGTCGCCGTCCTGGCCGCCCGCGCCGCCGTCAGCCCCGCGACCCTGCACCGCCGCTTCCGGGCGCAGTTGGGTACGACGCCGCTGGCCTGGCTCACGGGGGAGCGGGTCGCCCTGGCCTGCCGGCTCATCGAGCGGGGCGAGGTGCGTCTCGACGCGGTCGCGCGGAGCAGCGGGCTCGGCACGACGGCGCACCTGCGGGCCCTGATGCGCCGCGAGACGGGCCTCGCCCCGTCGGAGTACCGGCGCCGGTTCGGCCCCGGGGGCGGTCCCGTGGCCGGTCCCGGCTCCTGAACTCGCTGCGGCGCCGGCGGGGTCAGAGCTGGATCAGGGAGTCCTTGTAGTAGACCGACGCCTCGCGCTGCCCCGGTGTCTCTCCCGAGGCGAAGCCCATGCAGAGGCGGAACACGTCGGGTCGGGACGCCTGGGGGATCTGGATGGCCAGGCCCTCGGGCTCACGGAACGGCAGGGTGTAGCCGGCCTTGGAGTGGAACGTCGTGACGATGCTCCCGGTGTTCAGGTCGACCGAGGTCAGATGGGTGTTGCCTTCGCCCGGCGGAGATATGACGATCTTGGGCGTCGACGGGTTGTCGTCGTGGTCCTGGGTGTAGCCGTAGGAATTGCCGTGCAGCATGTACAGGTACTGCCCGGCCACCGCGTATCCCTGGAACGACGGCTTGCCGAAGCGGTTGCGGTCGATCGAGATCGCGGGCTCGGCGATCTCCGCCAGCGGAGTGCCGAAGTCCCCCGCGCGGGCCTTGGCCAGATCGTAGATCCGGTAGTGCATCCCGTTCAGGCTGTACCGGACCACCAGCCGGTTGTTGATCGGGTCGATGCTCGCGGTGTTGTTCACGCTGCCCGGTACGGGGGTGAACTTCTGGAGCGAGGTGCTGGTGGCGTCCAGCGGCGTGCTGGAGGAGGCGAACTTGAAACGGCACAGCCGCCGGCCCCGGCTCGTCTCGTTCGCGGTGTCCTGGACGGCGTCGACCTCGGTCCACAGGTAGGTGCTGGTGCCGGACGGCTCGACGCCGAATCCGACGCCGTGCCCGAAGCCGCGCAGATACATGTAGCCCGTGATCCGGCCGGTGCCGCCGCCGTCCGCGGCGTCGGCGCCGAGGGTCCACTCGGTGATCGCGAGGTCGCCGTGCAGATCGCGGGTGCCACCGGAGAGGGGCGCCGACTCCCCCGCCAGCTGACGGCCGCCGCCGATGAGCTGGGCGTAGTAGAGCCGACGGTTGACGTTGTCGAACCCGATGGACTGGATGACGGTGCCCTCGTGCACGGCCACCTCGCGGAAGTAGGCCGGGCCCGTGTTGCCCTCGACCCTGATCAGCGGGGACGCCGGCAGACCGTCCGCCGCGCTCGCGGGCCCGGCTCCCGCTCCGATACCCGCGACGGAGAGTGCGGTCACGCCGCTCAAGGAAAGGAAAGTGCGCCGATTCAGCCGACTGTCGCTCATGTTGCTTCCCGTCATCGAAGGCAGGCGAAACGGAAGCATCCTTTCAGGCGACCGAAGTCCCGGCGACACCGGGCGATTTCGTCGGTCCGCCCCGACCACCCGGATCCGATCCGTATCTGACCTTCCGTCAGAATGGAACGTGTTCTAGTCTGCGGCGCATGGGCATCGCCATCACGCACGAACAGCGGGAGCTCGCCCGATCCGTCCGCGGCTGGCTCACCCGCGCCGTACCTCCCGAAGAGGTCCGCAAACACCTGGACGTCCCCGCCGCCGCCGCGGGCCGGCCCGCCTACTGGGACGCGGCCGTCGCGCAAGGGCTCCTCGGGCTCCATCTCCCCGAGGAGCACGGCGGCGGGGGCGGCGGTCTCGGAGACCTCGCCGTCGTCGTGGAGGAGGCCGCCCGGGCGCTGCTGCCCGGTCCTTACCTGCCCTCCGTCCTCGCCGCCGAGGTCCTCCACCGCGCCGGACAGGGGGAGTTGGCCGCCTCGATCGCCGGCGGGGAGCGGATCGCGGCCGTCGCCCTCGGGGGCACGGGCAGCCTCGCCGCCGTCCGCACCGCGAGCGGCTGGCTCCTCGACGGCGCCCCGCCCCCCGTCCTCGGCGGCGGCCAGGCCGGGCTCGTGATCCTCAGGGCGGCCACCGCCGACGGCTCCGTCTGGCTCGCCGTGGACGTCGCGGACACCGAAGGGCTCGCCGTCCGGGCCCACGAGAGCGCCGACCCGACCCGGCCCACCGGCGAGATCACCGCCCGCGCCGCACACGTGCCCGCCGCGCGCGAACTCGCCCTCGACTCCGGCCTCGTACGGGACCTCGCCGCCGTCCTCCTCGCCGCCGACGCGTGCGGAACCGCCGCCCGCGCCGTCGACACCGCCGCCGAACACGCCCGTACCCGCGAACAGTTCGGGCGGCCCATCGGACAGTTCCAGGGCGTCAAACACCTCTGCGCCGACATGCTCGTCCGGCTCGAACAGGCCCGCGCCCTCACCTGGGACGCCGCCCGCGCCGGCGACGACGAGGCCCGCTCCCTCACCGCCGCGCTCGCCGCCGCCACCGCCCTCGACGCCGCCTACACCTGCGCCAAGGACTGCATCCAGATCCTCGGCGGCATCGGCTTCACCTGGGAGCACGACGCCCACCTCCTGCTCCGCCGCGCCGTCGTCGCCCGCCAGCTCCTCGGCGCCGGCGACCACCACCGCCTCGCCGCCCTGCGGTACGCCGCCGACGGCGTCCGGCGCGGCCTCCGCCTCGACCTGCCGCCCGAGGCCGACGCGTACCGGAGGGAGGCCCGCGAGGCCGTCGCCCCCGCCGTCGGGCTCGAACCGGCCGCCGCCCGGCGCGCCCTCGCCCCCACCGGCTACGCGGCCCCGCACCTCCCGGAGCCGTACGGACTCGGCGCCGACCCGCTCCGACAGCTCGCCGTGCAGAAGGAGTTGGAGGCGGCCGGGATCGCCCTTCCCGGGCTCGGGATCGGCGCCTGGGTCGTCCCCTCGCTCCTCGCCTACGGCACCCCTCAGCAGCAGGAGACGCACCTCGGGCCGACCCTGCGCGGCGAGCGGCTCTGGTGCCAGCTCTTCTCCGAACCGGGCGCCGGCTCCGACCTCGCCTCCCTCCGCACCCGCGCCGAGCGCACCGAGGACGGCAGCTGGCGGATCACCGGACAGAAGGTGTGGACGAGCGCCGCCCAGTGGGCCCACCACGGCATCCTGCTCGCCCGCACCGACCCCGCCGCCCCCAAGCACAAGGGGCTGACCTACTTCCTCGTCGACATGCGGAACACCCCCGGCATCGACATCCGGCCGCTCAAGGAGATCACCGGGGACTCCCTCTTCAACGAGGTCTGGTTCGACGACGCGATCCTCCCCGCCGACGCCGTCGTCGGCGCGGTGGACGACGGCTGGCGGGTCGCCCGCAACACCCTCGGCAACGAACGCGTCCACATGGCCGACCAGGTCGCCTTCGACACCGGCCTCGAAGCCCTCATCGAGCGGGCCGCGCAGCACGACAGCTCCGTCCGGGCCCGCATCGGGGGCCTCGTCGCCGAGGCGCACGCCCTCGCCTGCATCGGCCTGCGCACCACCCTGCTCCAGGTCTCCGGCCTCGAACCGGGCGCGGGCGCCAGCGTACGCAAGCTCGTCCAGACCCTCCACCAGCAGAAGGTCGCCGAACTCACCCTCGAACTCCTCGGCGCCGAGGGCGCCTTGCGCGAGGGCCCCGGCGAACGGGCGCTGCACGGAATGCTCATGTCCCGATGCCTCACCATCGCGGGCGGTACCACGCAAGTACAGCTCAATGTCGTCGCCGAGCGCCTGCTCGGCCTGCCGAGAGACTGAGGGGGACCCGCGATGGCCACGAAGGCGTATGTCGTCGGAGTCGGGATGACCAAGTTCGAGAAGCCGGAGACCCGGGACTGGCAGTACTGGGACATGGCGAAGGAGGCGGGCACCGCAGCCCTCGCCGACGCGGGAATCCCGTACGAGAGCGTGGAACAGGCTGCCGTCGGCTACTGCTTCCAGGCCTCCACGGCGGGCCAGCGGGCCGTGTACGAACTGGGCCTGACCGGCATCCCCGTCTACAACCTCAACAACAACTGCGCGACCGGCTCCACCGCCCTCATGACCGCCCGCCAGTTCGTCGAGGGCGGCCTCGCCGACTGCGTCCTCGCCCTCGGCTTCGAGAAGATGGCCCGGGGCTCGCTCGGCGGCGGCGGATCGGCGGGCGAGAACGACTTCAAGACCTCGCCGGTCGCCCGGCACTACGGCATCATGGCCGCCGCCCACGGCTTCGAGATGTCCCCGCCCACCGCGCAGATCTTCGGCAACGCGGCCCGCGAGCACATGGAGCGGTACGGGACGACCGAGGTGCAGCTCGCGGCCGTCGGAGCCAAGAACCACCAGCACTCGGCGAACAACCCCAACGCCCAGTTCCAGGACGTCTACACGGTCGACGAGATCCTCGCCGCCAGGACAGTCCACCGGCCGCTCACCAAGCTCCAGTGCTCGCCCACCTCCGACGGCGCGGCGGCGGCCGTCGTCGTCTCCGAGCGGTTCGTCGAGGAGCACGGGCTGCGGGGGCGGGCGGTGGAGATCGCCGCCCAGGCGATGACCACCGACACCGGCGAGTCCTTCGCCTCCGGCTCCTGCATCGACGCCGTCGGCCGCCCGATGTCCCGGGCCGCCGCACGCCAGGTGTACGAGCGCTCGGGGCTCGGCATCGAGGACGTCGACGTCATCGAGCTGCACGACTGCTTCTCGATCAACGAACTGCTCACGTACGAGGCGCTCGGGATGTGCGAGGAGGGCGCCTCCGGCAAGCTCGTCGAGTCCGGCGCCACCACGTACGGCGGACGCTGGGTCGTGAACCCCTCCGGCGGGCTCATCTCCAAGGGCCACCCGTTGGGCGCGACCGGCCTCGCGCAGGCGACGGAGCTGGTGTGGCAGCTGCGGGGCGAGGCGGGGGCGCGGCAGGTCACGGGGGCGCGGGTCGGGCTCGCGCACAACATCGGCCTGGGCGGGGCGGCGGTGGTGACACTGCTGCGGAAGGCCTAGCGGAGGCCTAGCGGAAGGCGTAGGGGGCGGCGGGAGTCGTCGTGGAGGTCGTGGCGGGGCGCGCAGGGGTGGGGTGACGGTGCGACGGAGGTCGTAGGGCGGAATCCCCATGTACGGGTCCTGGCCGGTCTGCGACCATGACATCCATGCCGCAGACCGACTCCGCCACGAGCGATTCCGCCACGTCCTCCTCCCCTCGCACGCCTCGCCCGTGGCTGGTCGTCCTGACCGCCTGCGCCGCCCAGTTCCTCGTCGTCCTCGACGTCTCCGTCGTGAACGTCGCGCTGCCGTCGATGCGGACCGACCTCGGCCTCTCCGCGTTCGGGCTGCAATGGGTGCTCAGCGCCTACTCGATCGCCTTCGCCGGCTTCATGCTGCTCGGCGGCCGGGCCGCCGACCTCTACGGGCGGAAGGCGATCTTCCTGCTCGGGCTCGGGCTCTTCACCGCCGCGTCCGTCGTCGGCGGCATCGCCCCGGAGGGCCAGTACCTGATCGGCGCCCGCGCCGTGCAGGGCCTCGGCGCCGCCCTCCTCTCGCCCGCCACACTGACCCTCGTCACCGGCGCCGTCGCGGCCGGAGCCGCCAGGACCCGGGCCATCGGCACCTGGACGGCGGTCGGCGCGGCGGGCGGCGCCGCGGGCGGCTTCGTCGGCGGCCTCCTCGTCGACCTGCTCTCCTGGCGCTGGGTCCTCCTCATCAACGTCCCCATCGGCGTCCTCGTCCTCGCCGCCGCGCTGCTCTGGCTCCGCGAGGGCCCCACCGGCACCGGCAGCCGCCACCTCGACCTGCCGGGCGCCGTGCTCGTCACCGGCGGGCTCGCCACCCTCGCGTACGGCATCGTCCAGACCGAGGAGGCGGGCTGGACCGACCCGGCCACCCTCCTCACGCTCCTCGGCGGCCTCGTCCTCCTTGCCGTCTTCGTCGCCGTCGAGGCGCGCACGGCCGCCCCGCTGATGCCGCTGAAGATCTTCCGCAACCGGGCCGTGTCGGCGGCCAACGTGTCGATCCTGCTGTGCGGTTCGAGCTCCTTCGGCATGTGGTACTTCATGACGGTGTACGCGCAGAACGTCCTCGGCTACACCCCGATCCAGGCCGGCCTCGCGCTCGTCCCCAGCTCCCTCAGCGTCATCCTGGGCTCCAAGCTGGCCCCGCGCCTCATGCCGGCCCTCGGCGCCCGCAACGTCGCCGTGACGGGCGCGCTCATCGGGGCGGCGGGCTTCGCCTGGCAGTCGACGCTGACGGTCGACGGCACCTTCCTCGGGACGATCCTCGGCCCCGGCGTCGTGATGATGATGGGCCTCGGCCTGGCCACCACCCCGCTCGCCACGCTCGCCACCTCCCACGCGGGACCCGGCGACGCGGGCCTCGTCTCCGGCCTCGTCAACACCTCCCGCACGATGGGCGGCGCCCTCGGACTCTCGGTCCTCTCCACGGTCGCGGCGGCGGCCAGCCTGCCGGCCTTCGAGACGGGCACCGACTACTCCATGATCGGCACCCCGGACTCGTCGTACCTGGTCCCGGGCTACGCCATGGCCTTCCGGGTCTCGGCCGGGATCCTCGTGGCGGCGTCCGTCCTGATGCTCGCCTGGCTCCCGAAGGAGGCCAAGCGCGCCGGGTGACAATGCCCGGGTGATATCGATCAAGAAGAAGAGCACGAGCGAGAGCAACGGCGCGAGCGCGAGCAAGCGCACGAGCAGGAACGCGAGGACGTTCCGAACGGCCGCGCTGGCCCTGGCCGTCGGCGCGAGCCTGACGGTCGCGCCGTCGGCGTCGGCGGAGCCGGTCCTGGCGGTGACCACCGGCGCCCTGTTCAACGAACCGAACAGCACCGACGCCGCAGCGCGCGGGCGGATCCTCTCCCACCTGGGGGGCCTCGTCGACGGCGCGGAGACGGGATCGTCCATCCGGATCTCCCTCTACCTGTTCCAGTCGGTGTACCTGGCGAACAAGCTGGGCGACGCCCACAAGAGGGGCGTCACCGTCCAGGTCGTCGTCGACGCCGACAGCAGGTCCACGGGGCTCGACACCCTGAAGAGCCGGCTGGCGGACCCGGCGGGCAGCCCCGACTCCTGGGTGCGGACCTGCAAGCCGGAGGAGGCCTGCCTGGCCCTGGACCCGGGCACCACGGAGACGGACCCGAACGGCACGTACGACAACGTCAACCACAACAAGTTCTTCCTGTTCTCCCGTACCAAGGGCAAGGGCGACATCGCGGTCGACGACGTGGTGGTGCAGGGCTCCGGCAACCTCACGAGCCAGGACACCGACGACTGGTGGAACGACGCGCTGACGGTCGTCGGCAACACGGCCCTGTCCGGCGCGTACGGCCAGTACTTCGCCGACCTCGCGGCGGCCGCCGCCGGGCAGACGCCGCAGGTCGCCGACTACGCGCACGACACCCAGGCGGGCAAGGCGAAGGTCTACTTCTTCCCCCGGTCCGGCACCGACACCGTCGTCAACATCCTGGGGACGGTGGCGCCCGTCGGCACCCCGGACTCCTGCGGCGGCAACTCCACGGGCTTCGGCACGACCGACGGCCGTACGAAGATCCGCATCGCCCAGGGCCACATCACCCGCACCGAGGTCGCCCGGAAGCTGTGGGAACTCGCCGAAGCGGGCTGCGACATCGAGATCGTCTACCGGTCCCTCGACAACTGGACCGCCGACGACAAGCCCATGGGACAGGTCGCCAACTGGCTGACCAGGCCGGTGACGGGCAAGGGTCGGATCACCCTGCACCAGCTCGACAACGACAAGCGCGGCGGCTCCGACACCCACACCAAGTACCTGCTGATCGAGGGCACGTACTACGGCGGAGTCAACAAGAAGATCGTCTTCACGGGCAGCCACACCTACACGACGACGGCGCTCAGGTACAACGACGAGACGCTGCTCAAGTACGAGGACGCGGCGGTCTTCGACGCCTACGTGAAGAACTTCGAGGCCCAGCGGTCGGCGGCCCTGACCGAAGGCCTGTAGGACGCCGGGGCCGGGCCGCGCCCTACAACCAGCCCTGCTGACGTGCCGCCCGCACCGCCTCCATGCGGTTGCGGGTGGACGTCTTGCCGATCGCCGAGGACAGGTAGTTGCGGACGGTGGACTCCGACAGATGGAGCCGGGCCGCGATGTCCGCGATCGTCGCCCCGTCCACCGAGGCGGCGAGCGCCTCCCGCTCCCGCCCCGTCAGCGGGTTCGGCCCCGCGCCGAGGGCGGCGGCCGCGAGGGCCGGGTCGATGACCGTCTCACCGCGCAGGACCTGCCGGACCGCCTCGGCCAGCTCCTCCACGGGCCCGTCCTTCACCAGGAACCCCGCCGCACCGGCCTCCATCGCCCGGCGCAGATAGCCGGGGCGGCCGAAGGTCGTGAGGATCAGGACCCGGCAGTCCGGCACCTCGTCGCGCAGGTCGGCGGCGGCGTCGAGCCCGCTGCGCCCGGGCAGCTCGATGTCGAGGAGCGCCACGTCGGGCCGCGAGAGCAGCGCGGCGTCCACGATCTCGTCACCCCGCCCGACCTGGGCGACGACCTCGATGTCCGGCTCCATCCCGAGCAGCAGGGCCAGCGCCCCGCGCATCATGCCCTGGTCCTCGGCGAGGAGAACTCTTGTACACCTCACTGGGCGGTGGTCCTGCGGCATCTCGTCCACGAAGAACAGCGTAGGACAGATGGCCTGTTGGGGCGCCCCCGGCAAGGCTGTGAAAACAGAGGAGTCAACTCGCGTCGCGACAGCGGGAAGTGGTCGGCCACGTTCGCCCCACGACCACACAGCACGCACCACGGGTTGGCGTACAGGTACGCCTTACGGATGCGCTGACACCGCGTGGCGCAGACAGTGCCACCACCTGACGCACGGTCCTTGTCTGCTTCCCTCCCGGGTATCGAGCACGAGGGCAGGGTCGTCGGGGCGTGGTCATCACCTCAAGCTCGCCACTTGTTTTGACAGGCAGTTGAAAGGGGAACGTGAATCCGTCTGCCGGCGTGCGTGTGCATCCATGCAGGAGGACACTAAAACCGTGCTCCGCATCTAGGAGGCATCCATGGGTGGTGAGCCTGCGACAGAATCACGAGGAAGTAGGCTGCGGACCCACATCGGCTGGTGGGTAGGCATCTGTTCGGCAGTCATCGGCATCTTGGCCTTCTTCCTGACGCGATGCGAGAGCGGGGCCCCGAGTCTCAGCGAGTGGCGAGCCAAGGCGGATGCGATCTGCGAGCAGGAGTTTCCGGGCGTTCTTCAGAAAATGCGCGCTTCGGACGAGTCTTTTCTTTCGCTCATACGGAAGACCAACCCCGAGCAAACTGATCGAAATGCTGCGTCGGACGCAGCGCAGGAGGTCTCCGCGTCCATGCGGCACCTTGTGGGGAGCTGGCGTGCACTGGAGCAGCCGGACGAACAGCGAAGCGAGATCGATAAACTTCACTCAGCCGGTGCCGCTTTCAGTGAAGCGTACGCGAGCTTTTCGTCGGCAATTTACCTCGACGAATATAAGGATGAGGCATACGGGGACCAGGAGACCGCCGCGATCAACGCGCTCAGTCATCAGGTGGATATCCTGAAGCTGAAGGAGTGCAAGGGGCAGGTCGGTAGTCCGGAAGACGAGGGCGTGATCATCGTCCCGTGACCACCACAGCGGTAGGTGCCTACCGATACGAGCGCTGATCTTGCGGGGTCGGACGTGCCGAAAAGACCCGGCACAGCGCCAGCCCAGAACCGTGCATCTCGGTCACGGGGAACAGGGTGGGGCGGAACGGCTGTCCGGGGCCTGTCCAGTGGTTCACACGTCGCGGCGTCTCACGACGAGCACGGCGAGTGCGACCGCGGTCAGCGGCCAGAGCACGTACACGAGCCAGGAGCCGGGGACCGTGGCGGTGTGTCCCAGGGATCCGGGGTCCGGCTCCCAGTTCTGGACGAGGCGCTTCCAGGCGGCCGAGACCATCGCGTGGTGGACGACTGCCGACCAGCGCGCGCTCTCCGAGAACATGGGGGGCAGCATGAGCAGCGTGAAGACGCTGGTGACCATGGTCGCGGCGCTGTGGCGGAGCAGGACGCCGAGGCCCAGGCCGATCAGGGCGCAGACCGGTGCCAGCAGCGCGGACGCCACCAGCGCCCGGAACACCCCGGGGTGAGTGAGGGGGACCCCGGCGTCCTGACCGCCGAGGACGGCCTGGGAGACCAGGAAGGAACCGGTGGAGACGACCGTGCCGACCGCGGTCCACAGCGTGGCGGTGACGGCCGCCTTGGCCAGCACCACCGAGCCGCGGGCGGGGACGGCCACGGTGGTGGTGCGGATCAGGCCGCTGCCGTACTCGCTCACCACGGTGAGGGCGCCGACGCAGCCGGAGACGAGTATCAGCGTCCAGTAGCCGGCCGGCGGATAGGCGACGTAGGGCAGGAACCCGGCGGAGCCGGAGCGGGCGCCGTCGGCCGCGAGCGCGGCCACGGCGGAGGACCCGATGACGAACACGACGGTGAGTGCGATCGCCCACGGGGTGGAGCGCAGGGACCGCATCTTGATCCACTCGGAGGCGACCAGGTCGAGGAAGCGGGCGGGTGACCCGGTGACCGCGGTGGTCGGGGGGACAGAGGCGAGTGTGGTCATCGGGGCTGTCCTGCCTGGTATTCGACGCTGTCGGCGGTGAGTTCCATGAAGGCCGCCTCCAGCGAGGCGGTGTGGTGGGTCAGTTCGTCCAGCCGGATGCGGTTCTCGAAGGCGAGCGCTCCGATCCGGTCCGCCGGGAGCCCGGTCACGGCGAGCTTCTCGGCGCCCGCCGAGCCTTCCGGCTCGACCGTGGCGCCCGCCGCGGTCAGCACGGCCGCCAGCTCGGCGGCCTGCGGGGTCCCCACCACGACGCTGCCACGGGTGCCGCGGGCCGCGAAGTCCCGTACGGACTCGGCGGCGATGAGGCGGCCCCGGCCGATGACGACCAACTGGTCGGCGGTGTTCTCCATCTCCGACATCAGGTGGCTGGAGAGGAAGACCGTGCGTCCCTCGGCGGCCAGGCGCCGGAAGAGCCGGCGTACCCAGAGCACGCCCTCCGGGTCCATGCCGTTGATCGGCTCGTCGAACATGAGCACCGGCGGGTCGCCGAGCAGGGCGGTGGCGATGCCGAGACGCTGCTTCATGCCGAGGGAGAAGCCGCCGACGCGACGGTTCGCCACCTCGGCGAGACCCACCTCCTGGAGCACCTCGTCCACCCGGCGCCGCGGGATGCCGTTGCTGCGGGCCAGGGCGGACAGATGGGCGGCGGCGCTGCGTCCGCCGTGGACCTGGCCGGCGTCGAGGAGGGCGCCCACGTGCCGCAGTCCGCGCGGGTGGTGGGCGAAGGGGACACCACTGACGGTGGCGGAGCCGGTGGTGGGCGCGTCCAGGCCGAGGATCATCCGCAGGGTGGTGGACTTGCCGGCTCCGTTGGGGCCGAGGAATCCGGTGACCCGGCCCGGCCGCACGGTGAAGGACAGATGGTCGACGGCCGTCCTGCCGCCGTAGCGCTTGGTGAGTTCGTTGACTTCGATCACGGCACCCACACTGCCGAGAGGACCCCCGCCCGGGCATGGGGCCGTGGGCGGCAATCGTGCGGCCGGGTTCGCCCGTGGGCGTACGTCCCGAGGCCAATGCCGTGCGGGCGGCGGTCCGGTTAGTCTCGCGGCGTGGACCTCATGACGATCATCACGCCGCCTGCGCGTGCCGCGCACCGCGGCCCTGCTCCCGAGCGAGGGGCACCCCGCCGATGACGAGAACGAAGGCTGTGGCCTGGGCAGGGGGCGCCGCCTACCTGCTCATGGTGGGTCTGCTGGTGGGGGGCGCGCCGCGGGCATCGGGCACGGTCCACGGTGTCGGGTCGCTGCTGGCCGTGAGCCTGCTCGTCGGAGTGGTACGACGGAATCCGCTGCCGGCTCTGGCACTGGTGCTGTTCGGTTCCACCGCCGTGGTGGCGGGCACGCCGAGCTCCGTCCACGCGGACCTGTCGGTGGGGTACCAGGGCCAGTTCCTGTCGTTTCTGGCCGTGGACCTCGTCCTCGGCTTCCTCGTCGCCACCTGCGCCCGGCGAGCCTCGACCGTCGCCGCAGCCGTGTCTCTCGCCGTGCAGCTCCTGGCCATCGGCGTCTTCGCGCACGGGGACAACCTGACCGTGAACGTCGTCATCGCCCTCTTGGCGATGGCCGCGTCCTGCACGGTCGGCCTGCTGAGCCGTGAGCGCCGCGAGCACGCGGCGGCGCTGCGTTCCCAGGAGGTGGCCGAGGCCGTGACCGCCGAAAGGCTGCGGATCGCGCGGGAGTTGCACGACATGGTCGCGCACAGCATCGGCATCATCGCCATCCAGGCCGGTGTGGGCGGCCGGGTCATCGACACCCAGCCCGCGGAGGCCCGTGAGGCCCTGCGCGCCATCGAGGCCACCAGCAGGGAGACTCTGTCGGGTCTTCGGCGCACACTGGTGTCACTCCGTCAGGCCGACCCGGGAGCGACCGCGTCGGAGCGGTCACCGCTCGCACCTTCGCCGGGGCTGGCGGACGTCGACCGGCTGGCGGCGTCGACCGCGGACGCGGGGACACACGTCGATGTGCGCCGCAGCGGGGAGCAGCGTCCCCTGCCGGCCGACATCGATCTGTCCGCCTACCGGATCGTGCAGGAGGCGCTGACCAACGTGGTCCGGCACGCGGACACCGCGCGTTGCCGGGTGGCCATCGACTACGGGGACGAGGAGCTGTCCGTGGAGGTCGTCGACGACGGGCGCGGCGCCGCCCAGGACGGCTCGGCCCGCGGTTTCGGCATCATCGGGATGCGGGAGCGGGTCGCCCTGCTCAACGGTCACCTCAGCGCCGGACCGCGGACCGAGGGCGGCTTCCGGGTGGCTGCCAGGCTGCCGCTGCCCGCCCGCATCGGAGCTCCGGTGGAGGCCCGATGACCGTGCGCGTGGTGCTCGCCGACGACCAGCCGCTGGTGCGGTCCGGTCTGCGCGTCCTCATGGCCGATCACCCCGACCTGGAAGTCGTCGGTGAGGCCGGCACCGGCGCCGAGGCGGTCCGGCTGGTCAGGGATGTCAGCCCTGACGTCGTGGTGATGGACATCCGGATGCCCGGCATGGACGGGATCGAGGCCACCCGCCTGATCATGGCCGGTCCGGCGACGACCCGCGTCCTCGTCCTGACCACCTTCGACGAGGACGACTACGTCTACGGCGCGCTCCGGGCCGGCGCGAGCGGCTTCATGGTCAAGGACATGGCGCTGGACGACATCCTCGCGGCGGTCCGCGTGGTCGCCGCCGGCGACGCCCTGATCGCGCCGGGAGTGACGCGCCGTCTGATCGCCGACTTCGCCCGGCGCCCCGAAGCCGTCCCGGAGCGCTCCCCACGGCCGGTCGAGGGCATCACCGAACGGGAACGGGAAGTGCTGACCCTGGTCGGACGCGGCCTGTCGAACACCGAGATCGCGGAGGACCTCTTCATCACGGTGGCGACCGCCAAGTCGCATGTGTCACGGCTGCTCACCAAGCTGGGCGCCCGGGACCGGGTCCAGCTCGTGATCACCGCCTACGAGGCGGGGCTCGTCACGCTGCCTCGCTGATCGGCGGCGGGCCGGCGACTGCCTCCGTAGGAGGCGACCAGGGCGTCCGCCACGATCGCCGCGTCCGCCTCGGACACGTCCTCCGGGTACTCCGGCAGCAGGTCGTCCCAGATGGTCATCCACGACCCGTACAGCTGGGCCTGCCCCTCGGGGCGGGCGAAGAACCAGATGTGCAGGTGGGCGCCGCCGTCTCCGATGCGGTAGACGTGGGCCCGGGAGATGTGCGGCAGTGCCTGCACATGGCGGGCGATGTGCGTGCTGAGCACGCCCAGTTCGGCCGCCAGTTCGTCGGGCAGGTCCGCCAGGTCGTGGTGGTCGAGCGGATGCAGCATCAGCACCAGCGGCACGCCGACCTTCGCGATCCGGGTGAGCCGCCAGCGTTCGTCGAACCAGATCCCCTCGTCCCGGCCGCGGCACGAGTCGCAGTCCGACGGGTCCTCGCCGTGCCGTGGAGGTTCGGGCAGGACCGGCGAGCGCAGCGGTGCGACGCGCAGGCCGTCCGGCTCGAACGGGCTGATGTCCCACCCCGTCATACGGGCCAGGGGGAGCCGTCGTTCACCATCCGCGGCAGTGCTCGCGTGGTCGTAGAACTCGTCAGGTCGCAGGGCCATGCCCGAAGGCTACTGTGGCGATCTCCTCAACTCCCGTACGGGCGTGCGATAGGTTCCCCGACATGACCGAACTCGGGCCTGACTCCTGGCCGCCCGCCCCGATCAAGACCGAACGGCTCGTGCTCCGCGCCTCCGAGGCGCGGGACCGGGCGGCGTTCGTCGAGCTGTTCTCCTCGCCCGAGGTGGGTGTCCACGTCGGTGGCGCCCGGCCGCGTGACGAGCTCGACCGGGCGATGCCCGAGGTGCCCGGGCAGCGGCACGGCCTGTTCGTGATCGCGCTCGACGGGGCGATGATCGGCATGATCACGCTCGACCGGCGCGACGCGGAGCGTCCGGGACACGTCCGGCCGGAGGGCGGAGAGGCCGAGCTCGGCTACATGCTCCTGCCGGAGGCGTGGGGACAGGGGTACGCCGCCGAGGCGTGCGCGGCGGCGCTCGACTGGTTCGCCGGCGCGTGCCCCGGTGAGCCGGTGGTGCTCGGCACCCGGACGGCCAACGACCGCGCGATGCGCCTCGCGGCGAAGCTGGGGTTCACCGAGGCGGAGCGCTTCGAGGAGTACGGCGCCGAGCAGTGGTTCGGTGTGCGGCACTCGGTCACGCCGTCCGGCTGAGCCCGCGCCGCCCCCGCTCGTGGTCGTGATCACGAGCGGGGCGCGCCCGTCTCCGCGGGGAGTTCCGCGGGGAGTTCCGCCGTGACCTGGAAGCCGCCCCGGGGCGCCGGGCCCGAGGTCAAGGTGCCGCCTGCCGTCGCCATCCGCTCGCGCAGGCCCCGCAGGCCGCTGCCCGGGACGCCGTCCGTGGGGCCCCGGCCGTCGTCCGTGACGGTGAGGCGGACCCGGTCGGCGGTGCCGTCGAGGGCTATCACGCAGCGGGTCGCGCCGCTGTGCCGTACCGCGTTCGTCGCGGACTCCCGTACGACCCAGCCCAGGAGGGCCTCCGTCTGCGGCTCCAGGAGCGGGCCCGAGCGGCGTACCACCGGCTCGATGCCCGCCGAGGAGAGCGCGTCGCGCGCCCGGTCCAGCTCCGTCGCGAGACTGCCCTCGCGGTAGCCCGTGACCGCCTCCCGGATCTCCGTGAGCGCCTGGCGGCCCACCGACTCGATGTCCGCGATCTGCGACAGCGCGCCGTCGAGGTCGTGGGGTGCCAGGCGGCGCGCGGCCTCCGACTTCACCACGACCACCGAGAGGGTGTGGCCGAGGAGGTCGTGCAGGTCCCGGGAGAAGCGGAGCCGTTCCTTCTCCACCGCCGCCCTCGCCAGCTCCTCCCGGGTCGCCCGCAGCTGCCGGACCAAATCGTCCAGGGCGAGGATCGCCGACGTCACCATGATCGAGGTGAACGTCCCGTACACCACGCTGATCGAGTCCCAGCCGTCCCGCCAGAAGGTCACCACCCCGGCACCCAGGACCAGGGGGACGGTGACCAGGGGCAGCATCCTGCCCCGGCGCACCACCGCCCCCACCACCAGGCCCAGGAGCGGGAAGAAGAGCAGCCACTCCCGTCCGTAGCCGATGGCCAGGGCGAAGGTGAGCGCCGCCAGCGCGCCGAGGAGGGTCCACGTGAGGCGGGACTCGCGGAGCTCCGGGACGAACGCGCGGAAGATGATCGCGATGTAGAGGGTGTTGAAGGTGATGAGGCCGAGGCTGCCGATCCAGGGGTTCGGGGCCTCGCCCCCGAGGAGGTGGGAGAGCGCGCCCATCCCCATCAGGAGCCAGGGGAGGAGGCTGAGGCCGGTCGGGCCCCGGTCGGAGTGGGCCCGTGCCACCCTTCTCCACCGTTGCCAGGTTCGCATCCTCGCCCGCCTTTCACACCGTCCGTGCCGAGCGACGGTACGAGACCGCCGCGTACATCCCGAAGAGTGCCGTCCACACCGCCAGTACGGCCAGGGCGCCCGCCCCCGGCGCCGTGCCTTCCGTCATCGCCACGCCCAGCTCCGCGAAGCGGTTCGTCGGGGTGTACTCGGAGATCGTGCGGAGCCAGGACGGGAAGAGGACGGTCGGGAACCAGAGGCCGCCGACGACCGCGAGGCCGAGGTTGCAGGCCACGTTGACGACTCCCGTCGTCTGCGCGGAGAGGCGGTAGCCGTTGCCGATGCCGAGGAGCGTGAAGGGGAGCGAGCCGAGCCAGAGCGTGAGGGCGACCGCCGCCCACTGCCAGGCCGCCATCCGCACGCCGTTGGCCAGGCCGCCCGCGAGGAGGACGCCCGCGATCGCCGGGAGGACGACCACCGAGCCGGTCAGGGCGCGGCCCGTCACCACCTGGCGCGGGGTCATGGGCGTGACGCGCAACTGCCGCAGCCAGCCCGTGGACTTGTCCTCGGCGACCCCGGTGCCCAGCGAGAGCGCGGCGCCGAGCGCCCCGTACGCCGCCATGCCGACCATCGCGGCCGTCGCGAACGAGCCGTCGTCCGTGCCCAGGTTGGTGAAGAGGAGGTACATCATCACGGGGACGCCGATCGTCGAGATCGTGAATCCGGCGTCGCGCAGGGTGCGGCGCACTTCCAGGCGGACGTATGCGGTGATCATCGGGTCGGCTCCGGTTCCTTGAGTGCGGCGGCGGGCTTGTGGGTGAGGGCCAGGAAGGCGTCGTTCAGGGAGACCGGGGCCACCTCGAGGGACCGGATCGCGTCCCGTGCGGCCAGGGCGCGGACCGTGGCGTCGGAGTCGTCGGTACGCAGCCGGGCGCGGTCGCCGCGGATCTCGACGGAGGTGACCCCGGGCAGCGTGCCGAGCCACTCCGTCGGGCCGCCCGCCAGGTCGAAGGCGACGAGGCCGCCGCCGGCCGCCCGCTTCAGCTCCTCGCCCGTGCCGTCGGCGAGGATCCGGCCGGAGTCGAGGACGACGATCCGGTCGGCGTGCGCGTCCGCCTCCTCCAGGTAGTGGGTGGAGAACAGGACGGTGTTGCCCCGGCGCGCGTAGCCGCGCATGGCGTCCCAGAACTCCTGGCGGGCCTCGACGTCGAGGGCGTTCGTCGGCTCGTCCAGGACGATCAGCTCCGGGTTCCCGGCGAGCGCGACGGCGAAGCGGACCCGCTGGACCTGGCCGCCCGAGAGCCGCTCGACCCGGCGGTCGGCCAGGGCGGTCAGCCCGGCGAGCGCCAGGGCCTCCGCCACCGGCATCGGCGAGGGGTACGTGCGGGCGACGAAGGTGAGCAGCTCGCGGACCGTGACCCGGGGGACCGGCCGGCCCTCCTGGAGCATCGCGCCCACCCGGCCGGCCGCGACGGCGCCGGCCGGGGCCCCGCCGAAGAGCCGGACCCGGCCGCTGTCGGGTGTGTCGAGGCCGAGGAGCAGGCCGATGGCCGTGGACTTGCCGGCGCCGTTCCGGCCGAGCAGGGCCACGGTCTCGCCGGGTGGAACGGCGAGGTCGAGGCCGTCGACGGCGCGGACCGGTCCGTACGCCTTGGAGGCGGCCTCGAAGGCGACCGCGGGTTCGTTCGTCATACGGACGACGCTACGGATCCGGGCACCCGGGGCGGCAGGCGTGAATGTACGGACCTGGCCGGGACAAATGTCCTGGGCGCCGTCGACGGTCCTTTGCGGTGTATCTGACGTACCGTCAGGCGAGGGGTGCCGGGAGGGTTCCCAACTCCTTTCGCCTCGGCTATACATGAGATCCACCGACCTAGAACGCGTTCTAGAACGGCCGCGTCCGGGACGGTCCCGCACGGCCTCGGTGCGACCGACGGTGCGGACGGTCGCACCGAGGTCTTTCCACGCCACGAGGAGCAGCAGCCCGATGCCGATCGACCCCGCCAAGGCCGTCGCCGCCGAACCCCGCAGCGCCGAGATCTCCTGGGACCACAAGGACGTCCAGCTCTACCACCTGGGACTCGGCGCGGGCACGCCCGCGACCGACCCCGACGAGCTCCGCTACACCCTGGAGTCCAGGCTCCACGTCCTCCCCAGCTTCGCCACCGTCGCGGGCGCCGGCATGGGCGTCGTCGGCGGGCTCTCCGCCCCCGGCATCGACATCGACCTCGCCGCCGTCCTGCACGGCGGCCAGTCGGTCACGCTCCACCGGCCCGTCCCTGTCAGCGGCCGGGCCGTCTCCACCTCCCGGGTCGCCGCGGTCTACGACAAGGGCAAGGCAGCCGTCCTCGTGCTGCGCAGCGAGGCCTCCGACGCCGACGGCCCGCTCTGGACCAGCGACGCCCAGATCTTCGTACGCGGCGAAGGCGGCTGGGGCGGCGACCGCGGCCCCTCCGAGCGCCTCGCGCTCCCGGACCGGCAGCCCGACGCCACCGTCGAGCGCCCGATCCGCGAGGAGCAGGCCCTGCTCTACCGGCTCTCCGGGGACTGGAACCCGCTCCACGCCGACCCCGAGTTCGCCAAGCTCGCCGGCTTCGACCGGCCGATCCTGCACGGGCTCTGCTCGTACGGCATGACCCTCAAGGCCGTCGTCGACACCCTGCTCGACGGGGACGTCACCCGGGTCCGCTCCTACCGCACGCGCTTCGCCGGGATCGTCTTCCCCGGCGAGACCCTGCGCCTGCGGATGTGGGCGGACGAGGGCCGCGTCCAGGTGGTGGTCACCGCCGTGGAGCGCGACGACGCCCCCGTGCTCGCCGACACCGTCGTCGAGCACTCCTGAGACCTCCGACCCAGACCCGTACTCCTGAGGGGAGCCGCACCATGCGCGCAGCCGTACTGCACGAGATCGGCCAGGACAAACTCGAAGTCCTCGACGACGTCGAGGCGGTGGGCTTCGGCCCCGGCAAGGTGCGGATCCGCGTCCGGGCCACCGGCCTCTGCCACTCCGACATCTCCGCGATGAACGGCGTCCTCCCGCAGCCCGCCCCCTTCATCCCCGGCCACGAGGGCGCCGGCGAGATCCTCGACATCGGCGACGGCGTCACCCACCTCACCCCGGGCCAGCGCGTCCTGCTCTGCTGGCTGCCCTCCTGCGGCACCTGTCCCGCCTGCAAGCGCGGCCAGACGCAGCTCTGCCTGGCCGGCTTCATGAACGCCGGCACGCCCAACTTCAAGCGCCCCGGCGGGGACGTCTTCGGCTTCGCCGGCACCGGCACCTTCACCGAGGAGGTCGTCGTCGACGCGGGCTGCGCCGTCCCCATCCCCGACGACGTGCCCTTCGACATCGCGGCCCTGATCGGCTGCGGCGTCACCACGGGCCTCGGCGCGGCCATCAACACCGCGAAGGTGGAGGCCGGTTCGTCGGTCGCCGTCATCGGCTGCGGCGGCGTCGGCATCTCCGCGATCCAGGGCGCCAAACTCCAGGGCGCCGCCCAGATCATCGCCGTCGACCCCGTCGAGTCCCGGCGCGAGGCCGCGCTGCGCTTCGGCGCCACCGAGGCCATCGCCCCGGACGCGCTCGCCGACGCCAAGCAGCGGATCACCGCGGGCGAGGGCTTCGACTACGTCTTCGAGGTCGTCGGCAAGTCCGCCACCGCCCGCACCGCCTACGAGACGACCCGGCGCGGCGGCACCCTCTGCGTCGTCGGCGCGGGCGCCCTCGACGACTACCTCCAGCTCAGCATGTTCGAGCTGTTCTTCGACGAGAAGCGGATCCTGCCCTCCATGTACGGCGGCGGGGACGTGCTCACCTCGTACGAGCGGACCATCGCGCTCTGGCGGGCCGGCCGTGTCGACCTGGAGTCGCTCATCACCCACCGCGTGCCGCTGACGGGGATCAACGAGGCACTGGAGCAGATGCGGACGGGTGCGGCACTGCGCACCTGCATCGAGATCTGAGAGGACTGCTGCGAGATGTCACTCCCCCTTGAGGGTTTGAGCGCGATCGTCACCGGCGCCGGACGGGGTCTCGGCCGCGCCGAGGCGCTCGAACTGGCCCGGCTCGGCGCCGCCGTCGTCGTCAACGACTACGGGCAGGCCGGGCGCGACGGCTCCGGAGAGGCCTCCGCCGCGCCCGCCGAGGAGGTCGCCGCGGAGATCCGCGCGGCCGGCGGCCGGGCCGTCGCCCACCTCGGCGACGTCTCCGACTTCGAGACGGCGCGGGGCCTGATCGACCTGGCGGTGGCCGAGTTCGGGAAGCTGGACATCCTGGTCAACAACGCGGGCATCCTGCGCGACCGGATGGTCTTCTCGATGAGCGAGGACGAGTGGGACTCCGTCGTACGGGTCCACCTCAAGGGCCACTTCAACACCACCCACTTCGCCGCGGTGCACTGGCGGGGCCGGTCCAAGGCGGGGGAGACCGGCGTCTACGGCCGGATCGTCAACACCTCCTCCGAGGCCTTCCTCGCCGGTTCGGCCGGACAGCCCAACTACGCGGCGGCCAAGGGCGGCATCGTGGGCCTGACGACCTCGTCGGCGCTGGCGCTCGCCCGGTACGGGGTCACGGCCAACGTGATCTGCCCGCGTGCCAGGACCCGGATGACGGAGGACGTCTTCGCGGGCTTCGCCGAACCGGCGGCCGAGGGGGACCTCGACCCGCTGTCCCCGGAGCACGTGGCGCCGCTCGTCGGCTACCTCGCCTCCCCGGCGGCGGCCGGGGTCAACGGCCAGCTGCTCGTCGTCCACGGCGGGATGGTGGCGGTCGTGGAACGGCCGAAGGTGTCGGCCAAGTTCGACACGGCCAAGGAGACGTTCACCTACGAGGAGCTGGACTCCGTCCTGACCCCGCACTACGCGTCCCGGCCGGCGGGCGAGACGTTCGCCGCGGCGGAGGTGCTGGGCCTGAAGAAGGGCTGACGGGGGGAAGCCGCAGGGGCACGGTGGGGAACGGCGATGGGCCCCGGGGAGACCCGGGGCCCATCGCCCTGTGCACTGGACCGCTCGCTGGACTACTCGGTCACTGCGCGTCGGGTTCACGACGGTGACGACCGTGCGGCGAGGACGTGGAGTCCTCCGCCGGCGACGCCTCACCGCGATGCCTTCCGGAGCCGTTCGGCTCCTTACCCTCCGTGCTTGCATCCGACATGCTGGAACTCACCCCGTATGAAATCGGTCTTTCGGTGTTGCTGTGCAGGCAGTGAGTTTAATGATCCGGACCGACAAGGACGGAACGGTTCAGCCCGCGGGTCGACGGTCCGTCAGCGGGGCCTGCTGCAAGGGCACCGGGCGGCACACCCGGGGCTCGTCGACGGCCACCACCACCGGTACCGGTTCCGGTTCGGGCGGTGCCTCCAGGTCCGCGAGGCCGCACGGCGCCCCGGCCGTCGCGTACGGCAGGCGCAGTACGCCCTCCGCCGTCCACAGTCCCGCGCCGGGCAGCCAGCCCACGGGTGCGGCCGACTGGACCAGCCGGCGCGACGAGGGCTCCCAGGTCCCCACCCAGCTCCCGCCCGCCGCGTCGATCCGCAGCGCCACCGAGCAGCTCTCCGGCATCAGGACCTGGCCGGGCTGCACCGCGAACGGCGTCAGCGCAGCGTCGTCGAGCTTCAGGCACTCCGGGAACCGCACCGGCAGCAGGCTCCCGAGCACGCCCCAGCCGAGCCGCTCACGCCCCGGCGACGGCGCGTCGGAGCCGATGAGGAGCAGCCCGCTGTCCGGGTCGGCGAGGAGCAGCCGGTCGTCGCTCTCCTCGGTGATCTGGAGCAGCGGCGTCACCTCGCCGCCCCGCTCCAGGTCGACCGCGACGGCCTTCACCGGCCCGTCGTCCAGCCGCCGGTCGAGCGCGAGCATCCGGCCCGTGCGGTCGATCCACACCCCGCCCGTGCAGCGGCCCTTGATCTCGGCGACCTGCTCGGGGCCGAAGGCGCCGCCGGCGACGAGCCACAGCGTCGTCGTGTCGGGGCCGACGCACATCGCGTACGCGCAGATGCCGTCGGGCGAGGGCGGCAGCAGGACGAGGCGCTCGGAGCCGGGCGCCTCGACCGCGCCGAGCTGGAGCTCCCCGGTGGCCGGACCGGTGGGGTAGAGCAGTGAGAACGTGCTCCGCCGCCCGTCCACGCGACGGGCGACGAGGACCCGGCCGTCCGCGAGGGGCAGCAGCTGGGTGTGCGGCTCCTCCGGCTGGCCGAGGGGGAGCGGGACGGCATACGGCTCGGGGCCGTCGAGCGTCCACCGCTCCACGTACAGGGCGTCACCGGCGCCCGCGAGCCTGGCCGCGTACGCGCCGTTGGCCGTGATCGTGAAGCCGGCCGACCCGGTGGGTTCCTTGTCACGGTCGTCGTCCTCGGCCGCGGTCTCGATGGCACACGCTGTCATCGACTCGTCACCTCCGGCCACGAAGCTAGTTTTCGCACTTCCTGCCGAACAACACGAGCCCGGTCACTTCACACATAAGGGTGGTCGTCCGGCGGTTCGGCAGTGGATAAGGGGGCGGCTGTGCTGGAGTGACCCGTGATGAGTAAGGTAAGGCGAGCCTAAGCGGAGTCTGTGGCTCCGGTGTGGTCGCGCCCGTATCCCCGTACAGAAGCGCGTACAGCAGCACGTACAGGAGCCTTCTCATGTCCTTCCGCCGTCGCGGCACCGCCACCGTCGTCGCCCTCGCCGCCGCGCTCTCGCTCGCGGCCTGCGGGGGAGGGGACGGAGGGTCCGACACCTCCGCGAAGGAGGGCGCGACCAAGAAGAAGGACGTCGCCACCGGCGGCAAGGACTTCGGCGACGCCGCCGCCAAGACCGCCGCCATGGGCACCGACGCGAAGCCCGGCCAGTTCCCGCGCACGCTCACCCACGCCCTCGGCACGACCGAGCTGAAGGCCGCCCCCAAGCGGGTCGTCGTCCTCGACGTCGGCGAGCTCGACAACGTCGTCTCCCTCGGCGTCCAGCCCGTCGGCTACGCCCCCTCCGAGGGCGACGACGGCATCCCCGGCTACCTGAAGAAGGACGCCGGCACCCCGAAGTCCGTCGGCACCATCAACAACCTCAACCTGGAGGCCATCGCCAACCTCCAGCCCGACCTCATCCTCGGCAGCCAGCTGCGCGCCGCGGACAAGTACGACGAGCTGTCGAAGATCGCGCCGACCGTCTTCTCCATCCGCCCTGGCTTCACGTGGAAGGAGAACTACCTCCTCAACGCCGCCGCGCTCGACAAGTCCGCCGAGGCGAAGACGAGGCTCTCCGCGTACGAGGCGAAGGCGAAGCAGCTCGGCGCTGACATCGGCACGGACAAGCCGACCGTCTCCATGGTCCGCTACCTCCCCGGCAAGATCCGCCTCTACGCGAAGGCCTCCTTCATCGGCACGATCCTGGAGGACACCGGGCTGCCCCGGCCCGAGAACCAGCGGATCGACGAACTCGCGGCCGAGGTCAGCCCCGAGAAGATCGACGAGGCCGACGCCGACTGGATCTTCACCGGCGTCTACGGCGACGCCAAGGCCACCAAGAAGGACGCCGCCCAGACCAACCCGCTCTGGAAGAACCTGACGGCGGTCAAGGCCGGCCAGGCCAAGGACGTCCCGGACGAGACCTGGTACCTCGGCCTCGGCGTGACCGCGGCGAACAGCGTCCTCGACGACCTGCGCGGCTACCTCGTCAAGAAGTAGCCCCGACGCTCCGGCGCTCCGGCGCTGCGGGCCCGGGGCCTGCGGCGCCGGGGGCTTCTCGGCTTTTCCGGCGAGGACGACCGCAACCCATCATCGAGGAACCTCTGCGGCGGCCCGCCACATCCGCGAGAGCGGCGCCGGTTTAGGCGCAAAGGGGAGCCAGGTAGCCTTTCCCTCGTGCCCCGTCTGTCTGAAGTCATCGCCGCGCTCGACGCCCTCTGGCCGCCAGAGCGAGCCGAGTCGTGGGACGCCGTCGGCACCGTCTGCGGCGACCCCGACGCCGAGGTCGGCCGTGTGCTCTTCGCCGTCGACCCGGTCCAGGAGATCGCCGACGAGGCGATCGCCCTCGGCGCCGACCTGCTCGTCACCCACCACCCGCTCTACCTGCGCGGGACGACGACGGTCGCGGCCGGCCACTTCAAGGGCCGCGTCGTGCACGACCTCATCAAGCACGACGTCGCCCTCCACGTCGCGCACACCAACGCGGACACCGCCGACCCCGGCGTCTCCGACGCCCTCGCCGGCGCGCTCGACCTCCGGGTCACCGGCCCCCTCGTGCCCGAGAACAACCTCGGCCGGATCTGCGAGCTCGACCACCCCGAGACCCTCGCCGAGTTCGCCGCCCGCGCCGCGAAGCGGCTGCCCGCCACCGCGCAGGGCATCCGGGTCGCCGGCGACCCCGACATGATCCTGCGCCGCGTCGCCGTCAGCGGCGGCTCCGGCGACAGCCTCTTCGACGCCGTGCGGGCCGCGGGCGTGGACGCCTTCCTCACGGCCGACCTGCGCCACCACCCGGTCTCCGAGGCCACCCAGCGCGCGACGCGGTCGGCCGGGCCGCTGGGCCTGGTCGACGCCGCCCACTGGGCCACCGAATGGCCCTGGTGCGAGCAGGCCGCCGCCCAGCTCGACGAGATTTCCGACCGCCACGGCTGGGACCTCCGCGTCCACGTCTCGAAGACGGTCACCGACCCCTGGTCCTTCCACCACACCTCCCCTGGAGCCCCCAACTGAACGCCGCGCCCGCCGACCAGATCCGCCTCCTCGACGTCCAGGCCCTGGACATCCGACTTCAGCAGCTCGCCCACAAGCGCAAGTCGCTGCCCGAGCACGCCGAGATCGAGTCGCTGACCAAGGACCTCACCCAGCTGCGCGACCTGCTCGTCGCCGCGCAGACCGAGGAGAGCGACTGCGGCCGCGAGCAGACCAAGGCCGAGCAGGACGTCGACCAGGTCCGCCAGCGTTCCGCGCGCGACCAGCAGCGGCTCGACTCCGGCGCCGTGTCCTCCCCGAAGGACCTGGAGAACCTCCAGCGCGAGATCGTCTCCCTCTCCAAGCGCCAGGGCGACCTCGAAGAGATCGTCCTGGAGGTCATGGAGCGCCGCGAGTCCGCCCAGGAGCGCGTCTCCGAGCTGAGCGAGCGGGTCTCCGCCGTCCAGGGCAAGACCGACGACGCCACCGCCCGGCGCGACGCCGCCCAGGGCGAGCTGGACGCCGAGGCCGCCTCCGTCACCAAGGAGCGCGAGCTCGTCGCGGGCACCGTCCCGGCCGACCTGCTCAAGCTGTACGACCGCCTGCGCGAGAAGCAGGGCGGCGTCGGCGCGGCCCGGCTCAACCAGCGCCGGTGCGAGGGCTGCCGCATGGAGCTCGACATCACCGAGTTCAACGAGATCCGCGCTGCCGCGCCCGACACGGTCGTCCGCTGCGAGAACTGCAGCCGCATCCTGGTCCGCACCTCGGAGTCCGGCCTGTAATGACCACGGCACGCGAGCTGATCGTCGAGGCGGACGGCGGATCCCGGGGCAACCCGGGGCCCGCCGGTTACGGGGCCGTGGTCCTCGACCCGGTCACGGGCGAGACGCTCGCGGAGGCGGCCGAGTACATCGGCGTGGCGACGAACAACGTCGCCGAGTACAAGGGCCTGGTGGCGGGGCTCACGGCGGCCCGGGCGCTCTTCCCGGACGCCACCGTCCACGTCCGCATGGACTCCAAGCTGGTCGTCGAGCAGATGTCCGGCCGCTGGAAGATCAAGCACCCGGACATGAAGCCGCTGGCGGCCGAGGCGGGGCGGGTCTTCCCGGCGGGCCGCGTCCGCTACGAGTGGATCCCGCGCGAGCTGAACAAGCACGCGGACCGGCTCGCCAACGAGGCGATGGACGCGGGCAAGCAGGGCCGTCAGTGGGAGCCGTCCGGCTCGACGGCCGCGCTGGACGCCGTCGCCGCGCGCAACGCCGCGGCCCTGCCGCCCTCGGGCCCGCCCGGCGACGCCACCGCGGGCGCGGCGCGCGCCCGTGCGGCCCTGGCGACGCGCACGTCCGGGGTGCCGGCCGAGGCCGTGACGGGCTCCGCCGACGTGCGGGGTGACGGACTGTTCGCGGCGGAGGAGGCCGGAGCGTCCTCGGGAGACTTCGAGGCCGAGGCGGGAGCGGCGGCGCCGACGGGCCACGCCGCGCGCGTCCTCGCCCCGACCGCCCCGACCGCCGCGGTCCCCGCGGAATCGTCCGCGACCGCTGCCGCCCCGGCGGGTTCCGCCGCGCCCCGCCAGGGATGGTCCGGGCCCGACATGGGGGCTCCGGCGACGTTCGTCCTGCTGCGGCACGGCGAGACCGCGCTCACGCCCGAGAAGCGGTTCTCGGGGAGCGGCGGCACCGACCCCGAGCTGTCGGCGGCCGGGCTGCGCCAGGCCGAGGCCGTCGCCGCCGCGCTGGCCGCGCGCGGCACGATCCAGGAGATCGTCAGCTCGCCCCTCACCCGCTGCCGCCAGACCGCCGCCGCCGTCGCCGCCCGCCTCGGGCTCGACGTGCAGGTCGAGCGGGGGCTGCGCGAGACCGACTTCGGGGCCTGGGAGGGCCTGACCTTCGGCGAGGTCCGCGAGCGGTACCCGCGCGACCTGGACGACTGGCTGGCCTCCCCGAAGGCCGCGCCGACCGGCGGGGGCGAGAGCTTCGCGGCCGTCGCCCGGCGTGTCGCCGCCACCCGGGACCGGCTGACCGCCGCCCACGCGGGCCGCACCGTCCTCCTCGTCACCCACGTCACCCCGATCAAGACCCTGGTCCGGCTCGCGCTCGGCGCCCCGCCGGAGTCGCTGTTCAAGATGGAACTGTCGGCGGCCTCGATCTCGGCGGTGGCGTACTACGCCGACGGCAACGCGTCCGTACGGCTCCTCAACGACACCTCGCACCTGCGCTGAAAAAGGCTGGACCTCCGGCCCCCGGCGTACCACCATCACCGTTCATGACCTGGTACTTCACCGAGGACGTCGACACCTTCCGCACCGCCGCGGGCGGCCTGCTCGCCGCCGAGGCGGCCCGTAACACCGCCGTGCTCACGATGATGGACTCGGCCGGACGGCTCGGCTGGTGGGCCGAGCCCGACGGCCGGGTCACCGGGGTGCTCGCGGTGTCCCCGCCGCGCGAGCCCTCCCTCGGGGCCGTGACGGTGGAGGCGGCCCGCGCCCTCGTCCTTCCCGAGGTCTTCCCCGAGGGCGAGGAGCCGACGACCGTACGGGGGGAGACGGCGGCCGTCGAGGCCTTCGCGGAGGCGTTCGCCGGGGCCACGGGCCGCCCTTGGCGGACCACCGTCCGGATGCGGCTCTTCCGGCTCGGCGAACTCACCCCGCCGGACCCCGCCCCGGCCGGCCGCGCCCGCGTCGCCACGGAGGCCGACATCCCGTTCACCGCCGCCTGGGCACGCGATTTCGCCCGTGACGTCGGCGAGGACGTCACGGGCCAGGACTACACCGGGCACGTCACGGACCGGATCACCGACGGCCGGCTCCTCCTCTGGGAGGCAACCGACGGGCGCCCCGTGTCGATGGCGTCCGTCTCGCGCACCATCGAGGGCCAGGCCCGCGTCCACCTCGTCTACACTCCGCCCGCCGAGCGCGGTCGCGGCTACGCGGCCGGTGCCGTCGAGGCCGTCAGCAGGGCCGCCCTCGACGGCGGAGCCGCGCACGTCCTCCTCTTCACGGACCTCGCCAACCCCACCAGCAACGCCCTCTATCAGCGGCTCGGCTACCGCCCGGTGACCGACCACCTGACGGTCGAGTTCACCGCTCCCGCAGACTGACGGGGGCTCCGGCGGGGGCCCTGAGCGCCGCCGCGCCGCGCGCCAGGGCCTCGATCCGGGCCCAGTCGCGGGCCGCGAGGGCGTCGGGCGGCAGCATCCACGTACCGCCGACGCAGCCGACGTTCGGGAGGGCCAGGTAGGCGGGGGCGGAGGCGAGGGAGACGCCGCCCGTCGGGCAGAAGCGGGCCTGCGGGAGCGGGCCGGCGAGGGACTTCAGGTACGGGACCCCGCCCGCCGCCTCCGCCGGGAAGAACTTCATGTCCCGCACCCCGCGTTCGAGCAGCGTCACGACCTCCGAGGCCGTCGAGACGCCCGGGAGGAAGGGCACGCCCGACTCCCGCATCGCACCGAGGAGCCGGTCGGTCCACCCGGGGCTCACCAGGAACCGGGCCCCGGCGCCGACCGCTTCCGCGACGCCGGCGGCGGAGACGACCGTCCCCGCGCCGACGACCGCCTCCGGCACCTCGGCGGCGACTGCCCGGACGGCGTCGAGCGCGGCGGGGGTGCGGAGGGTGACCTCGATCAGCGGGAGCCCGCCGGCGACGAGGGCGCGGGCCAGCGGGACGGCGTCGGCGGCCTCCTCGATCACCACGACGGGGACGACGGGGACTCCGCGGGCTTCCGGGGCAAGGCCGAACACACTCGTCATGGGCCTCATCGTGCCCATGCCGAGCGTGACACGCAACGAGCGTTGCGCAGGGTGCAACGGGAAGGAGTCAGTGGATCTCGTCCACCAGCACGTCAAGCGCCCCCGCCTTGCCGCCCTCCTCCACCACGTACCCCAGATCCCGCAGGGCCGCGGTCAGCTCCTCCGGCGAACCCGGCTCCGCGCCCGCCTCCAGGAGGCTCCGCACGATCCGGCCCTTCGTCGCCTTGTTGAAGTGGCTGACGACCTTCCGGGTCGGCGCGTGCAGCACCCGCACGGTCGCCGTCCGCGCCGCCACCTCGCCCTTCGGCTTCCACGCCGACGCGTACGCCGACGAACGCAGGTCCAGGACGAGCCCGTCCCCGGCCGCCTCCGGCAGCACGGACGCCATCGCGCCCCGCCAGTGCGCGCCCAGCGCGCCGAGCCCCGGCAGCTTGACCCCCATCGAGCAGCGGTACGACGGAATCCGGTCCGTCACCTTCACCGCGCCCCACAGCCCCGAGAACACGAGCAGGGAACGCCCCGCGCGCTTCGAGGCCGCCGTGTCCAGCGTCGCCAGACCCAGCGCGTCGTACAGGACCCCCGTGTAGACCTCGCCCGCCGGGCGCGCGCCCGCCGTCCGCAGCTCGACGTTCTTCGCGACCTCGCCGCGCAGCCCCTCGCTCAGCCCGAGGACCTCGCGCGCCTTCTCCTCGTCGGCGGCGCACAGCTCGACCAGCTCGTCCAGGACCGCGGCCCGCGCCTCGGCGAGCCCCGGCAGGGACAGCGACTCCGGCTTGAGCGGCGCCCCGCGCCCCGAGGAGGCCTTGCCTTCGGAGGGCGGCAACAGCACGAGCACGGTGGTTCTCCTTCGTACGTTCGGGGCCGGGAGTGCGGTCCCGGCTGTCCAGCGTACAAAGTGCCGGGCCCCGCCCCTGGTCATAGGCTCGGTCCATGCCACGCCGCCACATCCACGTGACCGGCGCAGCCGAGGCTCCGCTGCGGGCCGCCCTGCGCGCACTCCGTACCGAGCTCGCGATCCCCGAGGCCTTCCCGCCGGCCGTGCTCGCCGAGGCCGAGGCCGCCGCGAAGAACCCCCGGCTCCCCGCGTACGACGCCACCGACCTGCCGTTCCTCACGATCGACCCGCCGACCTCCACCGACCTCGACCAGGCCATGCACCTGGCCAGGCGGGCCGACGGCGGCTACCGGGTCCACTACGCCATCGCCGACGTCGCCGCCTTCGTCGCACCCGGCTCCGCGCTCGACGCCGAGGCCCACCGCCGGGTCCTCACCCTCTACTTCCCCGACGGCAAGGTCCCCCTCCATCCCCCCGTCCTCTCCGAGGGCGCCGCCAGCCTCCTCCCCGGCGAACCCCGCCCCGCGCTGCTCTGGCGCATCGACCTCGACGCCGAAGGGCGCAGGGTCGCCACCGACGTCCGCCGCGCCCTCGTCCGCAGCCGCGCCAAACTCGACTACGCGGACGTGCAGCGGCGGATCGACTCCGGCACCGCCGAGGAACCCCTCGCACTCCTCCGCGAGATCGGACGGCTCCGCGAGGCCCTCGAAGCCGAGCGCGGCGGGATCTCCCTCACCGTCCCCGAGCAGGAGATCGTCGAGAGCGACCACACGTACTCCCTCGCCTACCGGGCGCCGCTCCCCGCCGAAGGCTGGAACGCCCAGATCTCCCTGCTCACCGGCATGGCCGCCGCCGACCTCATGACCGCCGCCGGCACCGGCGTCCTGCGCACCCTGCCCACGGCCCCCGACGGCGCCGTCGCCCGGCTGCGCCGCTCCGCGCGGGCCCTCGGCGTCGACTGGCCGCACCACGTCTCGTACGCGGACGTCGTCCGCTCCGCCGACCCCACGAACCCGCGCCATGCCGCCTTCCTCCAGGAGTGCACCACCCTCCTGCGCGGCGCCGGGTACACGGTCTTCACCGACGGCCACATCCCCACCCCGGCGGTGCACGCCGCCGTCGCCGACGAGTACACGCACTGCACCGCGCCGCTGCGGCGGCTCGTCGACCGGTACGCGGGCGAGCTGTGCGTGGCGGCGGTGGCGGGGAACGAACCGCCCGAGTGGGTCAGGGCCGCGCTGCCCGGACTCCCCGACGAGATGGCGGCGGGCACGCGCCGCGCCAACACCGTCGAGCGCGAGAGCGTCGACATCGTCGAGGCGGCGCTCCTGAAGGAGCGGGTCGGCGAGGTCTTCGACGCGTACGTGATCGACGTGAAGGAACGCGAACCGGCCGTCGGCACCGTCCACCTGGAGGACCCGGCGGTCGTCGCCCGGATCGCCGGCGGCACCTCCCACCTGCCGCTGGGGGAGTGGCTGCGGGTCAGGCTCGCGGAGGCCGACCCGGGCTCGGCGAAGGTGCTGTTCGCGCCCGTGTGAGCGCGTCGGCCAGCGCCTTCGGGTCGTCGGCGTGGACGCGGACGATCCGTACGGGCCGGGGCGCGCCGAGCAGCCGGGGCGCGTCGACCGGTTCGGTCAGCTCGATCGTGAGGGAGGTCTGCGAGCCGACGGCGAGGTTGAGCTCGCCGTCGGTCTTCTCGTGCGAGAACAGCGACTCGCGGCGGACGGACGCGATCAGATCGAGCGGTACGCGCACGTCGACGTGCGCGGCCTGGCGCAGCCGCAGGGCGTCGCCGGTCAGGACGTGCGGCCGGGTCACGGAGGCGGCGTGCAGGCCCAGCACGAAGAGCACGGTGTAGACGTCGAGGACGAGGACGACGGCGTGGACGGCGGGCCAGTCGGCGAGCAGGTACGACATGCCGACCGACTCGACGAGACAGACGAAGGCGAAGCCGTAGAAGAGCGCGGCCTGGTCACGGGCGTGCGGGAAGACCCCGACCGCGCCGCCGACCCCGTGCGGCCGCCGCGCGACCCATCGCACCAGGCTCGTCATCAGCCGCAGCTCGTGCCCGACGAGCCGCAGCACGGGCTCGGGCACGAGCTCCGCCACGGCCTCCCGGACGGAGAGCCCGCGCCGCCGCAGCCGGCGGAAGACGAGACCCTCGGCGACGAGGAGCGCCACGACCGCGAGCTCGGCGACGGCGAGGACGGCCCCGGGTATCCGCACCCCGGCGACGAGACACACGGCGAGGACGACCTCGGCGGGCAGCGCGGTGTACGCGACGAGCCGCAGGCCCCGGACGACGGCGGCTTCTCCGCCGCGCCGGGTCATCGCTCTCCCTCCCGTCGCTCCCGTTGCCTGTCCTGGGCGAGGCGAAGGGCGAGGCGGACGGCGGCGGACTGGGCGGGGGCGAGGTCGCCGAAGAAGGCGTCCGCGAGGCCGCCCGCCCCCGCGGCGGGCAGCTCCCAGCCCACCTCGTCGGGCAGGACATCGGCGAGCACCCGGGCGGCCTCGGCCACACGGGGGTCGTCGGGCTCCGCCCCGGCGAGGGCGTCGAGCCGCTCGTACACCTCGTGCGCGTACTCCGCCGTCCCGTGGAGCAGGCCGATCAGCTTGGCCCGGTCCTCCTCCGGGACGACGGTGTCGAGGAGGGCGAGGATCTCGCGGTCCTTCGCCGCCATGGGCGAGTCGGAGACCGGTCCGAGCCCCGCGAGGAGCTCGCCGAGCTCCTCCGACACGGGCCCCTCGGCGGGCAGCAGCCCCTCCCGCGCCCGGCCGAGCAGCGCACCGAGCCGCTCCCGCCGCTCCCGGATGACCGCCTCCTGCCGCGCGAGATCCTCCTCCAGCTCCCGGAGCACCTCCACGAGCCCCCGCCCCTCGTCGTCCGCGAGCACACCCCGCACCTCGTCGAGCCCGAGCCCCAGCTCGGTCAGCCGCCGGATCCGCGCGAGCAGCACGGCGTCCCGGATCCCGTACTCCCGGTACCCGTTGGCCCGCCGCGGAGGCTCGGGCAACAGCCCGGACTGGTGGTAGTGCCGCACGGCCCGCGGGGTGACCCCGACGAGCGCGGCGATCTCGCCGATACGCATGCGATCAGTAGAAACCCTGACGCTGCGGCAAGGTCAAGCGTGCTCCGTCGTGGCGGGTAGCATGGTCGGCACGGCAGACGAGCCGGGCGGGCGGCCGCGTGAAGATCCTCGGATCTTCCCGAGGAACGTCCGGGCTCCACAGAGCAGGGTGGTGGCTAACGGCCACCCGGGGTGACCCGCGGGACAGTGCCACAGAAAACAGACCGCCGGGGACTTCGGTCCTCGGTAAGGGTGAAACGGTGGTGTAAGAGACCACCAGCGCCTGAGGTGACTCAGGCGGCTAGGTAAACCCCACTCGGAGCAAGGTCAAGAGGGGACACCTCGGTGTCCCTGCGCGGATGTTCGAGGGCTGCTCGCCCGAGTCCGCGGGTAGACCGCAGGAGGCCGGTGGCAACGCCGGTCCTAGATGGATGGCCGTCGCCCCGACGACCGCGAGGTCCCGGGGCACAGAACCCGGCGTACAGCCCGACTCGTCTGTCGGCCCATACGCGAAGGGCCCCTGACCAGGCAGCAGCCTGGTCAGGGGCCCTTCGCGTATGCCGGCCACCGGCGCGAGGCGTGGTCAGCGGCGGCAGAGGGCCGTGTCCACGACGGTTTCGACGCGCCTCGTACCCGAGATGTCGGCCGGGATGCTCGTCACCGCGATGTTCGCGGCGTAGCCGTCGTCGGTGGCTCCGCCGCGGGTCTCGTATCCCACGATGTCGCCGCCGTGGCCCCAGTAGACGCCGCCGCACGACAGCTTCCTGCTCATGAGACCCAGGCCGTAGTGGGCGCCGGTGTCGCCGACCGGGACGGTGGTGCGCATCTGGGCGAGCTGGGCGGCCGGGAGGAGGTCGCCGTCGAGGAGCGCGGTGAAGAAGCGGTTGAGGTCGGAGTTGGTGGAGATCATCTGGCCCGCCGCCCAGCCGGCCGACGGGTCGATCTCGGTGTACTCGCGCAGCTCGCCCGTCGGCATCACGCGGTAGCCCTTCGGGTGGGGTTCCCTGATGGTCCTGTCGCCGGGGGCGGGGAAGTAGGTGTGGCGCAGCCCGAGGTGCCGGACGACGCGCCGGTCGATCTCCTCGGCGAGGGGGCGGCCGGTGACCTTCTGGACGATGAGGCCGGCCAGGACGTAGTTCGTGTTGCTGTAGCTCCACTTCGTCCCGGGCCGGAACTCGGACTTTTCCTTGAGGGCGATGTCGACGAGGTCGCGCGGCTCGAAGTACCGGTGCGCGATCTCGTCGTCGCTGATGTGCCCCCCGTACTCGGGAAGCCCGCTGGTGTGCTGCAGGAGCTGACGGACGGTGATGCGGCGGCCGTCGTTGCCCTTCCCGCGTACGAGGCCGGGGAGATAGGTGTCGACGGAGGCGTCGAGGGCGATCTTCCCCTCGCCGACGAGTTGCAGCACGACGACCGCGACGAACGTCTTGGTGTTGCTGCCCATGCGCACCTGGCCGTCCCTCGGCACCTTCGCACCGGTGGCCAGGTCGCCGACGCCCGCGGTGTAGGTACGGGCGCGGCCGTCAGGGCCCTGGACGGTCGCCAGCGCTGCGGGTTGGCCGTCGCGCACCAGTTCGTTCAGGCCCTGCTGGACGGTGTCCGGCCGGGCGGCGGCGGATGCCGTGGGCGGAGTCACGGCGCCCGTGGTCATCAAGGCGACGGCCACCGCGGCCGCGGCCGCCAGCACTCCGCGGCGCCGCTTCGTGGAGGTGGGGGGCCCGTGCCAGGTCTGCTCACGCATGAGTCAACTCCAGGGAAATCGTGGGGTGCTGTCGGATGAGCCGCCCGTCGACCGGGCAGGGCACGATCATGGATTCCCGGGCTCCGGCGCGCATCGCGGGAAAGCGGGAGAACGTGCTCCCCCGATCGGGGGAGGCCGCGCGTGAGCCGCCCGTACATACTGGCCGATCATGATCAAGGGACTGCGGCCGCTGCTGAGCCGCTCCACGTACTCGGGTGCGCTGTTCGCCTACGGCGCCGTCCTGGCGAGCCTTCCCCTGCTGTCCTTCGCGCTGGTGCCGGCGCTGGCGTGGCGCTCCGCTCCCGAGGGCGTGCAGATCGTCGTGGTCCTGCTCGTCTGGGCGGCACTGATCGGCCTGGTCGGTCTCGCGCGCACCACGCGGCGGGTGCTGGTCGTGTCCGCCCGCCGGCTGCTGAGGGTGTCGTTGCCCGAGCCCGTCGCCGTACGTACGCCCACGAGCCGGCCCGGCGACGGGCCGGCCGCCGCTGTGGCGTCCCACGTCGACCGCTGGCGGACTCCCCTCTGGCTGCTGCTGCACGTGACGCTCGGATGGACGGGAGCTTTGGCGAGCGGCGTGCTGCTCTTCGCGGGCCTGACTCTCCCGGGGGGTTGGCTCGACGCCGAGTTGGGGCTGAGCCTGTTCGGCCGGACGGTACGGGTGGATGGCGGCTGGCAGAGCTGGGCGGTCGCGCTCGGCTGTCTGCTGCTCGCGGCGAGCGTGTGCGTGGTGGTGACGAAGGCCCTGCGCTGGTCGGCGCCCCGGCTGCTCGGGCCGTCCGCGGCAGAGCGGCTCGCGCTGGCGGCCGAGCGGGAACTGCAGCTGGCCGAACGCAACCGACTGGCCCACGAACTGCACGACTCGATCGGGCACACCCTCACCACGACCACGATCCAGGCGGCGGTGGCGGGCGAGATGCTCTCCGCCGACCCGGAGGCGGCGCGGGCCGCGCTGCGCAGCATCGAGGAGTCGTCCCGGGCCGCGCTGGAGGACCTGGACTACGTGCTCGGCGTCCTGCGCGCACGAGAGGCCGAGACGGCGCCGACCCGCACCCTGGCCGATCTGCCCGAGCTGCTCGACCGGTTGCGGCACGCGGGCGCGGTGGTGGAGCTGGAGCTGTCGGGGGACCCGGCGCAGGTGCGGGGGACGCTCTCCCGCGCGGCCTACCGGATCCTGCAGGAGGGGCTGACGAACGCGATGCGGCACGGAGCGGGCGGTCCGATCGAGGTCCGCGTGGCGGCCGCGCCGGACCGTCTTGAGCTCGATGTGGTCAACCGGACCGGGGACGGGCCGCGTACGGGCAAGGGGCGAGCCTTCCCCACGTCCGGGCACGGCCTGCCCGGACTCACCGAGCGCGTGCGACTGCTGCACGGCGAGATCGATGCGGGCCCGGACGGGCCCCGGCACTGGCGGTTGACTGTCCGGCTCCCCGTACGGTTGTCGCCATGACCGGCACCGGCAGCACACCCGTCACCCTCCTGATCGCGGACGACGACGAGGTGACCCGCAGCGGTCTGCGCACCTTGCTCGCGGCACAGCCGGGGCTCGCGGTGGTCGGCGAGGCCGCCGACGGCGTCGAGGCGGTCGAAGAGGCCCGGCGGCTGCGTCCGGACGTGGTCCTGATGGACGTACGGATGCCGCGCCGCAACGGGATCGAGGCCACCCGGCACCTCCTCGCCGGGTCGGCCGAACCGCCGAAGGTCGTGGTGATCACCACCTTCGAGAACGACGACCACGTCACCGCCGCGCTCAGCGCGGGCGCCAGCGGGTTCGTGCTGAAGCGGCTTCCGGTCCGGCAGATCGCGGAGGCGGTGCGGGTGGTGGCGGCGGGCGAGGCGATCCTCTTCCCGACGACCCTGCGCCGGATGGTCGCACCCCGACCGCTGAACTCCGCCGAGGCCCTGCCGAGGGCGGCGCTGACGGGGCGGGAGGAGGAGGTGCTGCGGCTGATGGCCACCGGCCTGTCCAACCCGGAGATCGCGGAGTCGCTCACGGTGAGCCTGGAGACGGTGAAGACGCACGTCGGGAACGTGCTGACCAAGCTCGGCGCACAGAACAGGACCCACGCGGTGGTGATCGCGTACGAATCGGGCCTGGTGGTCCCGGGGTTCGCCGGCTGAGCCCCGGAACGCCGTAGGGACCCGCACCGGACCCGCCTCCGGACCACGCCCCGGCACGCTTCAGAAGTGCTCCAGCGGTGCGCTATCGCCCGGGGTGACCTTTCTTCACGGCAGCAGTCGACGTAGTGAAGAAGGAGAGGGTTCCCACGATGGCCTCCATCGACGTACCGCCCACAGGTTCCGGGGTGACATACGGCCATCCGGGACGGACCGCGGCCGTCGCCGCGGTGGCCGTGTTCATGGTGTCCCTGGACAACCTGGTCGTCACGACCGCGCTTCCCGTGCTCCGTGACAGCCTGCACGCGAGCCTCAGTGCCCTGGAGTGGACGGTCAACTCCTTCACCCTGGTCTTCGCCGTGCTGCTGCTGTCCGCCGCGGTCGTCGCCGACCGGTTCGGGCGCAAGCGGCTCTTCACCCTCGGCATCGCCGTCTTCACCGCCGGGTCCGTGATGTCCGCCCTCGCCCCCGGCATGGGTCTGCTCATCGCCGGGCGCGGTGTGCAGGGCATCGGCGCCGCGATCGTCCTGCCCCTCACGCTGACCCTCCTCTCGGCCGCGTACCCGCCGGAGAAGCGCGGAGCCGCGCTCGGCATCTGGGGCGCGGTCGGCGGCCTCGCGGTCGCGCTCGGGCCCGTCGTCGGCGGCGTCGTCATCAACTACCTGTCCTGGCAGTGGATCTTCTGGATCAACGTGCCGATCGGCATCGCCCTGCTCGCCCTCGCGCCCAGCTGGCTCGCCGAGAGCCACGGTGAGCGCAAGCCGCTCGACCTGGTCGGCACCGTCCTCGCCAGCGTCGGCATGCTCGGTCTCGTCTTCGGCCTCGTCGAGGGCAACGCGGCCGGCTGGACCAGCCTCCGGGTCCTCGCGAGCTTCGCGGTCGGTGTCCTCGCCTTCGTCGCCTTCCTGGTCTGGGAGAGCCGCACCCGGTACCCGATGATGCCGCTCTCGCTCTTCCGCAACCGCGGCTTCAACGCCATCAACGGCGTCTCGCTCCTCATGTACTTCGGCATGTTCGGCTCGATCTTCCTGGTCACCCAGTACGTGCAGACCGTCCAGGGCGCGTCTCCGCTCGGCGCCGGCGTCCGGCTGCTCGCCTGGACCGGCATGACGCTCATCGCCGCACCCATCGGCGGCATCCTCTCCGACAAGATCGGCGGCCGGCCGATCGTGATCGCCGGCATGGTCCTCCAGGCCGCGGGCCTCGCGCTCATCGCCGCCACGGTCACCGAGACCTCCGGCTTCCTGACCCTGCTCCCCGCCTTCGTCCTCAACGGCCTCGGCATGGGCCTGTACTTCGGACCCGCCGCCAACCTGGCGCTCGGCGCCGTACGCCGCGAGGAGGAGGGCATCGCCTCCGGCGTCAACAACACCATCCGGGAGCTCGGCGGTGTCTTCGGCGTGGCCGTCCTCGCCGCGGTCTTCGCCTCCTACGGCGGCTACACCGACCCGAGCACCTTCGTCGACGGCATGGTCACCGCCCTCTGGATCGGCGCGGCGGCCGTCGCCTGCGCCGCCGTCTGGTCGCTGTGGCTCGACGGCCGCAAGGACGACCCGACCACGGACGTCCAGGGCCTGAGCGAGGCCAAGACCTCCCGCCCCGGTGCGGAGCGTCCCGTCGAGGAGCCGGTGGGCGCGCGGGGCTGACCACCGCCCCCGTACGCAGCCCGAGCATCCCTCTGGAGGACCCAGTTGAGGTACGAACGCGACATCTTCATCGCCGGGGTCGGCAGCAGCGTCCCGGCCACCCGCCGGGTGCGCGACGCCGTCGCCGAAGGGCGGATCGACGAGCGCACCGCCCGGCAGATGCGGATGGACAGCGTCGCGGTGTCCGCGTCCGAGCCCGGACCGGTGCTCGCCGCCACGGCCGGCCGCCGGGCCATGGCCCACGCTGGGCTCGGTCCCGCGGACATCGACCTGCTGCTGCACGCCACCGTGCACTACCAGGGCCACGACCTGTGGCCGCCCGCCTCGTACATCCAGCGCGAGGTGCCGTGCGGCGACGGCCCCGCCCTGGAGGTGCGGCAGATGTCCAACGGCGGCATGGCCGCGCTCGACCTCGCCGCCGGATACCTCCTCGGCGGCGACAGCAGGTCGGCGGCGCTGCTCACGGCCGGAGACCGGTTCGGCGAACCGGCCTTCGACCGGTGGCGCTCGGACCCGGGCACCCTGTACGGCGACGCCGGGGCCGCGCTCGTGCTCTCCCGGCGCGCCGGGTTCGCCCGGCTGCTCAGCCTCGCCACCGTCGCCGACTCCGAGCTGGAGGGCATGCACCGGGGCGACGACCCGTTCGGCGCGGCGCCGTTCGCCCTGCACCCCGTCGTCGACATGGAACGCCACAAGCGGGCCTACGTCGGCGCGGCGGGCATGTCGTTCACCGTCGCCCGCGTCTCCGCCGGACAGCGCACCGCCCTCAAGCGGGCGCTCGCCGAGGCCGACGTGACCCTCGACCGGATCGACCGCTTCGTCCTGCCGAACCTGGGATGGCGCCGCCTGGACGCCGCCTTCTTCCAGCCCTTCGGCATCCCCGAGGAGCGCACCGTCTTCGACTGGGGCCGCACGGTGGGCCACCTCGGCGCCGCCGACCAGTTCGCGGCCCTCGCGCACCTCGCCGCCACCGGCGCGCTCCGGCCCGGCGAGCACGTCCTGCTCGCCGGCATCGGGGCCGGGTTCACCTGGTCCTGCGCCGTCGTCCGTGTCCTCGACACGCCGGCGGTGCCGCCCACGGCGCCCGTCGCCCCGCCCGAGTCGCCCGCCGTTTCCTGCGGTCCCGCCGCCCCGCCCGTATCCACCCATGTGGAAGGACAAGAGAAGTGATCCGAGTCGTACGCGTCGTACGAGGAGCCGCCGAGGCGCTCCGCAGCCGCGCGGGGGTGCGTCCGTGACCCGCAGAGTCGTCATCACCGGCATCGGGGCCGTCGCCCCGGGCGGCGTGGGCGTCAAGGCCTACTGGGAGCTGCTGACCGCAGGCCGCTCCGCCACCCGGACCATCACCCACTACGACGCCTCGCCGTTCCGCTCCCGGCTCGCCGCCGAGGTCGACTTCGACCCGCGCGCCGCCGGGCTCAGCCCCCAGGAGATCCGGCGCCTCGACCGGGCCGCCCAGTTCGCCGTCGTCAGCGCCCGGGAGGCGCTCGCCGACAGCGGCCTCGACCTCTCCGCCCACGACCCCGGCCGGATCGGCTCCACCCTCGGCAACGCCGTCGGCTGCACCACCAGCCTGGAGCGCGAGTACGTCGTCGTCAGCGACGGCGGCCGCAAGTGGGAGGTCGACCACGAGTACGCGGTCACCGACCTCTACCGCCACTTCGTGCCCAGCTCCATGGTGGCCGAGCTCGCCTGGCAGGCCGGCGCCGAAGGCCCCTCCGCCGTCGTCTCCACCGGCTGCACCTCCGGCCTCGACGCCCTCGGCCACGCGGCCGAACTCATCCGCGAGGGCAGCGCCGACGTGATGATCGCCGGCGCGACGGAGGCCCCGATCTCCCCGATCACCTCCGCCTGCTTCGACGCCATCCACGCCACCACCCCGCGCAACGACGAGCCCGGCACCGCCTCCCGGCCCTTCGATCTCACCCGCAACGGCCTGGTCCTCGGCGAGGGCGCCGCCGTCCTCGTCCTGGAGGAGCTGGAGAGCGCCCGGCGCCGGAACGCCCACATCTACGCCGAGATCGCGGGCTACGCCTCGCGCTGCAACGCGTACCACATGACCGGACTCAAGCCCGACGGACGGGAGATGGCCGAGGCCATCGACCGCGCCCTCGGCGAGGCCCGGATCTCCCCGGACGCCGTCGACTACGTCAACGCGCACGGCTCCAGCACCAAGATGAACGACCGCCACGAGACCGCCGCCTTCAAGCGGAGCCTCGGCGCCCACGCCTACGACGTGCCCGTCAGCTCCATCAAGTCGATGATCGGGCACTCGCTCGGCGCCATCGGCGCCCTGGAGATCGCGGCCTGCGCGCTCGCCATCGAGCACGACGTGGTCCCGCCCACCGCCAACCTCCACACCCCGGACCCCGACTGCGACCTGGACTACGTGCCGCTCACCGCGCGCGACCACCGCACCGATGTCGTCCTGAGCGTCGGCAGCGGCTTCGGCGGCTTCCAGACCGCGATGGTCCTGGCCAACCCCGACAGGAGGAACCCGTGACCGCGGTAGTGACCGGCATCGGCGTCACCGCGCCCAACGGCCTGGGCGTCGAGGCCTACTGGAAGGCCGCGCTCGACGGCAAGGGCGGCCTCGGCCCCCTCACCCGCTTCGACGCCACGCAGTACCCCACCCGGATCGCCGGCGAGGTCGACGGCTTCGACGCCGCCGAGCACCTGCCCAGCAGGCTGATCCCGCAGACCGACCACATGACGCGGCTCGCCCTGAAGGCCGCCGACGAGGCGCTCGCCGACGCGGCCGTCGACGCCGCCGCGCTCGACGAGTACGGCATGGGCGTCATCACCGGCGCCTCCGGCGGCGGCGTCGAGTTCGGCCACCGCGAGCTCCAGAACCTGTGGAGCAAGGGCAAGGAGTACGTCTCCGCCTACCAGTCCTTCGCCTGGTTCTACGCCGTCAACACCGGCCAGATATCCATCCGGCACGGACTGCGCGGCCCCAGCGGCGTCCTCGTCACCGACCAGGCCAGCGGCATCGACGCGCTCGGCCACGCCCGCCGCCAGCTGCGCCGCGGCACCGGGCTCGTCGTCTCCGGCGGCGTCGACGGCGCGCTCTGCCCGTGGGGCTGGGTCGCCCAGATAGCCACCGGCCAGTTGAGCCGGTTCGACGACCCCGAGCGCGCCTACCTGCCGTTCTCCGCCGAGGCGTCCGGCTACGTGCCCGGCGAGGGCGGGGCGCTCCTCGTCGTCGAGGAGGCCGAGGCGGCCCGCGCCCGCGGCGCCCACCAGGTGTACGGAGAGATCGCCGGATACGCGGCCACCCTCGACCCGAAGCCCGGCTCCGGACGGCCCCCCGGCCTGGAGCGGGCGATCCGCGCCGCCCTCGATGAGGCCGGGGCCGCCCCCGCCGACGTGGACGTCGTCTTCGCCGACGCCTCCGGCGTACCCGCCCAGGACCGGGCCGAGGCCGAGGCGCTCACCGCGGTGTTCGGCGCGCGCGGCGTGCCCGTGACCGCGCCGAAGGCCGGCACCGGCCGGCTCTTCGCCGGCGGCGGCTCCCTCGACACGGCGACCGCGCTGCTCGCCCTGCGCGACGGCGTGATCCCGCCGACCCCGTACGTCGACGCCCCCGACCCCTCGTACGGCCTCGACCTCGTCACCGGCACCGCCCGCGAGGCCCGGTTGCGCACGGCCCTCGTCGTCGCCCGCGGCCACGGCGGCTTCAACAGCGCCGTCGTCCTGCGCGGGAACGACCGGTGAACGGCGTGACGGCCACCCCCGCCGCGGCGCTCCCGGGCGACGCGGCGGGGGTGGCCGGCGGCCCCGCGCCCACCCCCGTCATCCTCATGCTCCCGGGGCAGGGCTCCCAGTTCGCCGGGATGGCCCACGGCCTCTACGGCACCGAAGCCGTCTTCACCCGGGTCGTCGACGAGGTCCTCGGGCTCCTCGGGGCCGAGGGGCGCCGGGTGCGCGACGACTGGCTCGCCGAGCGCCCGCTCGTCGACATCGACGACGTCACCCGCGCCCAGCCGCTGCTCTTCGCCCTCGACGTCGCCTACGGCACCCTCCTCGCCTCCTGGGGCGTCCGGCCCGTCGCGCTCGTCGGGCACAGCGCCGGCGAGTACGCGGCCGCCGTCCTCGCCGGGATCATGAAGCTGCCCGACGCGGTGGCCGCGCTCGACGCCCGCGTACGAGCGCTCGCCACCGCCCCGCGCGGCGGCATGGCCGCGGTGGCCGCCGCCCCGGCGATGCTCACGCCCTGGCTGACCTCGCAGGTCGTCGTCGGCGCGGTCAACGCGCCCTCCCAGGTGATGATCGCCGGACCCGAGCCCCACCTGTCCGCCGTCACCGACGCCCTGACCGCCGGGTCGGTGACCTGGATGCGGGCCAAGGCCACCACCGGCTTCCACAGCCCGTCCGTCGAGGCGGCCTGCGCGAGCACCCGGCCCGCGTACGAGCGGATCGCCTTCAAGGCGCCGAGGACCGTCGTGGTCTCCGGCTACACCACGCGTCCGCTCGCCGAACCGCAGCTGAGCGACCCGGGGTTCTGGGCGATGCAGCCCGCCAGGACCGTCCTCTTCGGCCCGGCGCTCAGCCACCTCCTCGACGGCGCGGGGCCCGTCGGCGGCGGCCCCTTCCTCCTCGTCGAGGCGGGCCCCGGACAGGGTCTTTCCATGCTCGCCCGCCGCCATCCCGCCGTCACCCGGAACGGATCGGCCGTCGTGCCCCTCTCCCCGGTACGGGCGGGTGCGCAGCTCGACGTCAAGCAACTGGCCACCGTGGCCGCGAAGTTGCGGGACCACGGACATCGGCTCGGGCACCGTGCCCCCGCCCCCGTGAATCCCGTTGCCCCTACGGCCGCCGTGAATTCCGTAGATCCCGTAGGCCCCGTGGGCCCCACCGACTCTTCCATGCGACAGCGAGAGGACCAGAGATGGACAGCAACAGCGGGCGCCGCGTAGCCCTCATCACCGGCGGCACCAGCGGGATCGGTCTCGCCTGTGCCGAGCTCCTCGCCGAGCAGGGGCACGCCGTCTTCGTCTGCTCCCGCAACGAGGACGACGTCCGCGCCGTCGTCGACAAGCTGCGGTCCGCCGGCCACGAGGCCGACGGCGTCCGCGCCGACGTCACCTCCAAGCAGGACGCCAAGGACGTCGTCCGGGCGGCCGTCGAGCGCTTCGGCCCCCTGCACGTCCTCGTCAACAACGCGGGCCGGGGCGGCGGCGGCATCACCGCCGAGCTCTCCGACGAGCTGTGGGAGGACGTCATCGAGACCAATCTCAACGCCGTCTTCCGCCTGACCCGCGAGGCGCTCACCACCGGCGGCATGCTGGAGCGCAAGGCCGGCCGGATCATCAGCATCGCCTCCACCGGCGGCAAGCAGGGCGTCGTCCTCGCCGCCCCGTACTCCGCCTCCAAGCACGGCGTCGTCGGCTTCTCCAAGGCCCTCGGCCTGGAGCTCGCCCAGGCCCGCGCCGGCATCACCGTCAACGCGGTCTGCCCCGGATACGTCGAGACGCCCATGGCGGGCCGGGTGCGCCAGGGGTACGCCGACCACTGGGGCACCACCGAGGAGCAGGTCCTGGAGAAGTTCCAGGCGAAGATCCCGCTCGGCCGCTACTCCACCCCGGAGGAGGTCGCGGGTCTCGTCGGCTACCTCGCCTCCGACACCGCCGCGTCGATCACCGCGCAGGCCCTCAACGTCTGCGGCGGCCTGGGCAACTACTGACCCGTACGCGGCCGGTGGCCGTCGCCGAACCGCCTCCGCCCGCCCGCCCGCAACCCTCCTCCCGGCGCCGCCCCTCCCGGCGGTGGCGCCGGGGCCTCGCCCCCGGAAGGAAGACCGCCTTGACCATCACCGACGCCCCGACCCTCACCGACGCCCCGACCGTCCACGTCACCCGGCACGAGACCGTCGTCGCAGCCCCGCCCGAGGAGGTCTACGCCCTGGTGGCGGACGTGACCCGGTGGCCCCAGGTCTTCGGGCCCACCGTGTACGCCGAGGTCACCCAGGACGACGGCACCGAACAGGCCCTGCGCATCTGGGCCTTCGCCAACGGCGAGGTCCGCTCCTGGGCCTCCCGGCGCACCCTGGACCGGACCGCGCGCACGATCGTCTTCCGCCAGGTCGTCTCCTCGGCGCCGGTCGCCGCGATGGGCGGCGAGTGGCGTGTGGAGGCCGACCAGTCCGGCGGCTGCCGGGTGGTCCTGCTGCACGACTACGCCGTCGTGGACGACGACCCCCAGGCCGCCGAGTGGGTGGCCAGGGCCGTCGAGACCAACAGCGTGAAGGAGCTCGACGCCCTGCGCGCGACCGCCGAGCAGGCCTCCGCCGCGGGTGGCGAGGGGGACGAACTGACCTTCACCTTCTGCGACAGCGAGCGGATCCAGGGCTCCGCCCGTGACGTGTACGCGTTCCTCGACCGGGCCGACCTGTGGCCCGAGCGGCTGCCGCACGTCGCCGCCACCCGCTTCACCGAGGAGGACGGGGGCGTCCAGGTCCTCGACATGGACACCCGCAGCCCCGACGGCTCCCTCCACAACACCCGTTCCGTCCGGGTCAGCTTCCCCGAGCGCGGACTGCTCGTGTACAAGCAGCTGAAGGTGCCGCCGGTCATGGCCGGCCACACCGGGCGCTGGACCGTCGTGCAGCACGGGGACGAGGTCACGGCCACCTCCTGGCACACCGTGACCCTGGACCCGGCCGGCGTCCGGCAGGCCCTCGGCGAGGCCGCGACGATCACCGAGGCCCGCGGCCTGGTGCGGCACGCCCTCGGCACGAACAGCTCCACCACGCTTCGGCACGCCAAGGCGTACGCCGAGGCCGCCCGGGCGTGACCCGATGGGCACGCTGGGCGGGGCCGGGCCGGCGGCCCCTGCCGGGGCGGCGACCCCGGCAGCCGGGCCCGCCGTCCCCGTCGGGGCGCGGATCGACGCCGTCGAGGCCGCGCTCGGCGATCCGCGCGACCCCGCCAACCCCGTCGGCTGGGCCGCGGTGCTCGCCGCCGACGAGGAGCGCGTCCCGCCCCCGGCGGGCGTCGCGCTCTACGACCGCCTCGGTCTGAACGCCGAGTTCGTGCCGGCCTCCCTCGGAGGCCGGCTGCGCGGCACCGACGAGCTCGGGCCCGTCCTGCGCGCCCTCTTCCGCCGCGACGCCGCACTGGGCGTGGGCAGCGCGCTGACCTCCTTCATGGCCGCCACCGCGGTCTGGGCCTTCGGCGACGACACCCAGCGGGCGAGGACCGCCGAGGTCCTGCTCGACGGGGGCCGCGCCACCATCGCGTACCACCGCTTCGCCCACGGCAACGACTTCGTCAGCGACGAACTGCGGGCCCGGCGAACCCCGGACGGCTATCTGCTCGACGGCCGCAAGCGGGCCGTCCACAACGCGCAGGACGCCCGGCTGGTCGTCGCCTTCGCCCGCACCGGCGAGGGCGAGGACGGTGACGGCGGCGGGCATTCGCTCTTCCTGCTCGGCGCCGCCGAGCTCACCGGCCCGCGGGTCCGCCGCGGCGAGACCCGCAGGGCCGCCGGCATGCGCGGACTGCGCGTCGGCAGCCTGGAGTTCACCGAGCGTCCGCTGTCCCGCACCGCGCTGCTCGGCAGCTGGGGCGGCGGCGTGCGCCACAGTCTCTCCGTCTTCCCGCTCATCCACGCGGCCGTGCCGTCCATGGTCATCGGGGTCTCCGACACCGCGCTGCGCACCGCGGCCCTGTACGCCGTGGAGCAGCGGCCCTTCAGCCGTCCGCTGCCCCAGGTCTCGTACGCGCGGACCGCCGTGGCCGGGGCCTTCGCCGACCTCCTGCTCGCCGACGCCCTCGCCCGCACGGCGGCCCGCGCCCTGCACCTGCTGCCGGGCGGCTCGCCGGTCCTGGCCGCCGCCGCCAAGTACCTGATCCCGGCGGGCGTCGAGGAGAACCTCAACGCCCTCTCCGTGATCCTGGGCGGCGCCTTCCACGCACGGGACGGCGCCTACGCCATCCTCCAGAAGCACGTACGGGACTTTCCCACGGTCACTTTCGGCCATGTGGGCAACGTTGTCTGCCAGACCGTCATGGCCCAGCACCTGGGCTGGATCGGCAGCGGCCGCTGGACCGGTGAGGCGCCGCCGCCCGCCGCGCTCTTCCGCCCGGGCCCCGTGCTGCCGCTGGACCCCGCCGTGTTCACCGCCGCCGACGGCCGGGACGGGCTCTGCGCCCTGCTGGCCGGAGCGCCGGGCGAGCCGCGGCTCGCGGGCGGCGATCCCGTGCTCCGGACCCTGCGGGCCCAGCTGAGGCTGCTCGCCGCCGAGACCGTCCGCCTCCAGGAGGCCTGCGACGGCCTCGGGAGGTTCGGGGCGGGCCGCCCCTACCCCTCCCGGGTGTTCCCGCTCACCGACCGGTACGCCCTGCTGCTCGCCGCCGCCGCCGGTTTCGGCGTCTGGCGGGAGAGCCGCGGCGAGGGCGGCGCCGCCGACCCCGGCTGGCTCGCCGTGGCCCTGCACCGGATCCTGCGCCGCCTCGGCCGGGCCGCCCCGCCACTGCCGCCCGGCGTCGAGGCCGACCTCTGCGAGGAGGTCCTGCTCCGGGCCGCCGAGGCCCGCAGTTACGACCTCGACGACCGGGTGCTCGCGGGATGAGCGCGACGAGCGACGGGGGGCCTGTAGCCGCACCCCTGCGCGTATCTGTGCCCGGGCCTGGACCCGTACCCCGGCATGTGCCCGGGCCTTGTGGCCCGTGGGCGCCGGTCGTCGGGGACCTGGCGCGGTGCGGAACGGCCGTCGTGTGGTCCCGGGTGGCGCCGTGGCACCCCTCCCTGACCGCCCCCGCGCGACTGCGGGCGCTGCTCGGCGACGACCGGGCGCGGTACGAGGCCAGGGACGGCGCCGACGCCGAGCGGTTCGCGGCCGGACGGCTGCTGCTCAAGTACGCGGCGGCGCAGGCCCTGCGGGCCGATCCGGCCGGCCTCGAACTGGCCTACGGACTCACCGGCCGCCCTCTCGTACGCGGCAGGCCCCGGGTCGCGCTGAGCCTCAGCCACACCGGTGACCTGCTCTGCGTCGCGGTCACCGTCGCCGGCGGCGTCGGCGTCGACGTGGAGAACGCGGGCCGGCGGCTGTACGGAACGGGCCTGGAGCCCCGGATGTGCGCCCCCTCCGAACGGGCCGCGCTCGCCCGGCTGCCCGAGGCGGACCGCGACGCCCGGCTGCTGCGGCTCTGGGTGCTCAAGGAGGCGTACACGAAAGCCCTGGCCCAGGGGCGGCTGCTGCCGTTCACGTCGTTCGGCTTCCGTCCGGACAGGGCCGGCGGAGGGGCCGCGCTGCTCCGGGCCGACGGCACACCCGTGGCCGACCCGGCCTGGCGGTTCACGACGCTGCCCCTGGACGGCAGCCACCTCGTGGGTCTCGCGGTGCGTGACACCCGGGAGCAGCAGTGATGCGGAGTGTTCAGATCCGCTCGATCGGTTGTCGAGGAAGACGGCCGAGAATCTTCTTGTAAGCGACTCAACAGAACTTGTAGGGAAGGGACTTCCACCATGGCCCGGCTGACGCTTGACACCCTCTTGCAGATCCTCCGTGAGTGCGCGGGCGAGGAGGAGGGCGTGGACCTGGGGGGCGACATCCTCGACACCCCGTTCGTGGAGCTCGGTTACGACTCGCTGGCCCTGCTCCAGGCGACCGGCCGTATCGAGCGGGACTTCGGGGTCGCCCTGCCCGACGACGTCGTGGCGGAGGCGGAGACGCCGGCCCTCCTCCTCGGCCTGGTCAACGGCGCGGAGGCCGTACCGGTCGCCGCCTGAGCACGACGGCACGACCGCAGGACAGCAGGGGCGGGGCCCGACCACCGGAAGGTGGCCGGGCCCC
>NZ_BJMN01000050.1 GCF_006539185.1 Streptomyces gardneri | reverse complement strand
GTCGAAGGGGGCGGTGACGGAGCCGGTGCCCTTGTAGAGCCAGAGGGCGCCGGTCTTGTCGGTGGCGAGGAGGTCGGGGCGGCCGTCGCCGGTGAGGTCGCTGCCGGCGGTGAGCTGGTTGTAGACGCCCCAGCCGCCGCCGACCCTGGTGCGGGCGGCGAAGGGGGCCGTGGCCTTGCCGGTGCCCGCCCAGGACCACAGGACGCCGGTCCTGTCCCGGGCGATCAGGTCGGGGTGGCGGGCGCCGCCGATGTTTCCGGGCGTGACGATCTGGTCGTAGACGGCCCAGCCGCCTCCGTTGAGCGACTCCGCTCTCGCCGGCGCCCCGGAGTGGTCGAGCATCTGACGGGCGTCGTAGAGGAGGATGTGGCCGCCTTCCCGGAAGATCAGGTCCGGGGAGCCGCTGTCGGAGAAGTCGTGCGGCGAGGGCTTGCTTGCGACCGTGAGGGTGCCCGACCGCTCGACCGGCCCGCCGATGCCGTTCGTGGGCTTGGCCGTCATGCGCCAGGTGTAGGCGCCGTTGTACGCGGCCGTGGCGTCGTCGAAGGTGCCGTCCCACCAGGCGTTGGCGCGCCCTTCCCGGTTCAGGTCCTGGCGGAGGACGCGGCGCTTCCCGGACGCGGTGTGCGTCAGCTCGACGCGTACCGTCGCGGAGGTCGAGCCGGCGAACTGGAAGATCAGGTTCGTGTCGCGTGTGCCGAAGTCGATGGTCGCGGGGACGGACTGGGAGGTCAGTTCGAGCACGATGGGACGGCCGGTGCTCGCCACGAGGGTGGCGGTCGGGGTGGCTCCGTCCGCGCCGGGGGTGACCCGGTAGAGGCCCTCGCCCTGTGCGATCGTGCCGCCGAGGACCAGCAGGCCGCCGTCGACGTCGTTGCGGATCTCGCTCACGGTGTCGAGGAGCGTCGCTGTCCGGCCGTCGGTCAGCGAGCGGACCGTGAGGGAGTGGAGGGGGTTGGGGAAGACGGCCCTCGCGCCGCCCGTCGCGGCGTACGCGACCCAGTCGTCGCCCAGGAGCCCGGTCGCGAGCCCGCCCGTCCCGAGGGGGATGGACGTGCTCTCGTCCTGGCCCCGCCGGGCGACACGGAGGACGGCCTTCTCGGTGCTGGAGTACTCCGCCCAGGCCAGGTGGGTGGCGGACGCGCGGACCCCGGAGTCGTAGTTGCCGGCGGTGAGGGGCCGGTCCTCCACGACCGCGGCGGAGGCGACGTCCACCAGGGCCACGCGCAGGGGGTCCGTCCAGGTCGCGCTGTGACGGATGACCAGGGTGTCGGGCGAGGGCTGGTCGTACCAGCGGACGACCGCGCCGGCCGGCATCCCGGTGACCGTGCGGTCCACGAGGGTGTCGCCGGACTTGGAGACGAGGTGGATGGCGGCGCCGCCACTGGCGCGCGGGACCTCCATGACGAGGGTGGAGCCGGCCGCCTGGACGAACTTGGCGGACGGGCCGAGGGAGGCGGTGTCGATCACGACGGGGGCGGCGCCGGTGGCCATGTCGTACAGCTTGTAGGTGGTCCCCTCGATCTTCACGATCACGTCGGACCGGGGGCTGCCCTGGTACTTGCCCTTGGGCAGGACGGTGGTGACACCGGTGTCGTACCGCGTCCAGCGGTACACGTCCCCGATGTCGTAGCTGTCGCGGCGGAGCGTCAGGAAGCCCTCGGTGCCGTTGCCGAGGACCCGGGACTCGGGCAGCAGCGCGGCGGCGTCCGCCTCCTGCGCCGCCGTGCCGGAGGCGGGAGCGGTGGTGAGGGTTCCGGTGGCCGCCATGGCAGGTCCGGCCGCGAGCGTGCCCATGGTGACGGCGAGGGCGACGGTGACGGCGGCGGCGAGCCGGGTCCCGGGGGTGCGTGTGTGGAACAAGGGAATGTCCTTCTCGAAGGGGTGCTCAGCCGACCAGGTTGTACGGGGTGGAACCCGCCAGGTAGACGCCGATGCCCGTGCGCGGGGCGAACGGGGCCGAGAGGCTGCCCGTGCCCCGGTGGAGGAACGAGCCGCCGGCCGGGCTGTACGCGAAGAGGTCGGGCTTGCCGTCGCGGTCGAAGTCGCCGGTGCCGACGAGCTGGGTGTAGCCGCCCCAGCCGCCGCCGATGCGCACGCGCGCGCCGAACGCGCCGGTGCCCGTGCTCGGGTACAGCCAGAGGACACCGGTGGTGTCACGGGCGACGAGGTCGCCGTGGACGGTGCCGCCGAGGTTGCCGGTGGCGGTGATCTGGTTCATGACGCCCCAGCCGCCGCCGACCCGCGTCCGGGCGGAGTAGGGGGTCTGCCAGTTGCCCGTGCCCTTGTAGAGCCAGAGGACGCCGGAGGTGTCGGTGGCGAACAGATCGGCCTTGCCGTCGTTGTCGACGTCGCTGCCGCCGGTGATCTTGTTGTACGCCTTCCAGCCGGGGCCGATCTTGGTGCGGGGCGCGAAGGTGCCGTCGCCCTTGCCGAGGTACAGCCAGAGGACGCCGTCCTTGTCCCGGGCGACGAGATCGCTCACGGACGCGCCCGCGACGTTGCCGACGGCCTCGATCTGGTCGTAGACGTTCCAGCCGGAGCCGAGCAGCTTGTGCTCGGACGTGGGGACGCCGTCCACGGAGCCGCTGTTGTTGAGGTCGTCGCGCCACACCCGGCCGGCGGAGTCCCTGGCGAGGATGTCCGGGGTGCCGTTGTCGGAGAAGTCGTGCGCGGCGACCTTGCGGACCACCTTGAGGGCGCCGGTCTTCTTCACCTCGGGGCCGATGCCGCTGCGCGGCTTGAGGCGGAGCTCCCAGGTGTAGTCGCCGTTGAAGGCGTCGACGGAGGAGTAGACGAGCCTGCCCGACCAGTCGACCGTGGCCTTGTTGTCCGGGTTGGCCGTCCCGTCCGTGGTCGAGATGAAGATCTGCTCGGTCTTGCCGGTGCGGGTGTGCCGCAGCGTGAACGTGCCGTCCACGTTCGGCTGGGTCAGGGTCCAGGAGAACCTCGCCCCCTGGTTCTTGTCGAGGTCGACCACGGCCGGGGCGGAGTCCTGCGAGACGATCCCGAGCGCGGTCGGGGTGTTCGTGGTCGCGACCTTGGTGACGGTCGGCGCGCCGCCCGTCTCGTTCGCGGTGACCTTGTAGACGCCCTCGCCCTCGGTGAGGCTGCCGCCGCGCACGATGAGGGAGCCGTCGGTGTCCGAGACCGCGGAGACGACGTGGTCGAGGAGTTTGACCGGCGTCCCGCCGCCGAGGGGGCGGGCGGTCAGCGGGTAGTACGGCGACGTACCGGTGGACTGGAAGCCACCGGTACGGGTGTAGGTCACCCAGTCGCCCAGGAGGCCCGTGTGCATGGTCTTGCCGCCACCGACGAGGCCCAGGTCGGTGGTGGTGGCCGCGCCGCCGCCGCGCGGGGCGGTGTGGAGGAGGGCGGCGCGCTTCCCCAGGCCGAGCGGCCCGTCGGGGATGTAGTAGTACTCGATCCAGGACCAGTGGGTCGGCGAGAGGGAGACGTCGGCGAGCTCCAGCGAGCTCTCCGGGCGCGTCTCCAGGACCTCGCCGGTCACGGTGTCCACGGCGGCCAGGTGGTAGCGGAGGGTGGAGTCCTTGCCCGTCTCGTACGCGATGACGGCCGTGCCGGGCGTCGTCAGGACGACCTTGGTCAGCTTGGCGTTGCCCGGGATGCCGGTCACGGGGGTGGAGACCGGCGCGCCGGAGCTGCCCTTGCGGAGGATGGCGACGCTCACGGCGCCGGTGTTGCGGTCCTCGGTGGTGGTCACGAGCGCCGAGCCGATGATCCCGTTCACGTAGGTGCCGTTGTTCATCGAGACGCCGCCGGCGGAGGTGCCCGACTGGGCCATGTCGTACATCGAGAACGAGAGCGAACCGGGCTGGTGGCCCCAGACGATGTCCGAACCCTGGCCGGAGAAGGAGGTGTTCGGCCTGTTCAGGACGGTGGTGGAGCCGTCGGCGTACTTCGTCCAGAGGAAGTCGGTGGCGAACGTGACGGGGTCGGTGACCGCGCTGAGGAAGCCGGTGGTCCCGGCGCTGGTGACCCGAGCGCCCTGCGGGAGCGTGCCGATCGCCTCGGCGGTCTGCCCGACCGCCGGGCCGGGGGCGGGGGCCGCGAGGGCGGGGGTGGCGACAAGGGCCGTACCGGCCGTGAGCGCCAGGACGGCGGTGACGGCGGCGGCGAGGTGACGCCGGGAGGAGGTACGCGAGCGAGTCAAAGGATCGTTTCCTCTTGAGTCGTGGGTGTCAGAGCGCGTGCTGGTAGGCCGCGCCGGCGTACTTGAGGAGCTCGGCGTCGGCGCGGCCCGCGAAGGGCGCGCTCCAGTTGCCCGTACCGGCGTAGAAGTACGAGGGGCCGTTCTTGTTCCACGCGTACAGGTCGGTCCGGCCGTCCTTGTTCGCGTCGCCGAAGCCGATGAGCTCCGTGAAGCCGCCCCAGCCGGCGCCGACCTTGACGCGGGTCGCGAACGTCCCGTCGCCCTTGCCGAGGTAGAGCCAGAGGACGCCGGCCGTGTCGCGCGCGAGCAGGTCACCCGCGGGGCCGCCGGCCAGGTTCCCCACGGCCGTCAGCTGGTTGTAGCCGCCCCAGCCGCCGCCGAGCTTCGTCCGGGCGCCGAAGGGCGTGGCGGCGCTGCCGGTGCCCTTGTAGAGGTAGAGATCCCCGGCCTTGTCGGTGGCGACGAGGTCGGCCTTGCCGTCGCCGGTGAGGTCGCTGCCGCCCGCGAGGTGGTTGTAGACGCCCCAGCCGGGACCGATCTTCGTACGGGCGCCCAGCGGCTTCGTCTCGTCGCCGGTGCCCTGGTACAGCCACAGGACGCCGGTCTTGTCACGGGCGATCACGTCGGCGACGTTCGTCCCCGCGACGTTCCCGACGGACTCGATCCGGTCGTACGTGTTCCAGCCGGGACCGACCGCCGTGCGCTGGTACGTGGGCGCGAGCTTCCGCGTGTTGGAGTCGTACGTGCTGTCGAAGCGCCAGAGCGAGCCGTTCAAGTCCCGGGCGAACAGGTCCGGCGAGCCGTTGTCGCTGTAGTCGTGCGGCTTCACCGTGCGGACGATCCTGAAGCTGCCCGCCTGCTTCAGCTCGGGGCCGATGCCGTTCTGCGGGACGGCGCGGAAGGACCAGGCGTAGTCGCCGTTGAGGGCGGACTTGCCGTTCTTCGACAGGTCGTCGAGGACGCCCTGCCAGGTGATGCCGAAGGTGGTGTCGTCGAAGGTGTGCGCGGACGGGTAGTCGCGGCGCACCTTGAGGTCACGGATGTAGGTCTGACCGGTCCTCAGGTGGGTGAGTTTCAGCTGGACGTCGGCGTTGAGCCGGGACAGCCGCCACTTCAGCTCGGTCTCGCGGTCGCGGTCGAAGTCGATGACGGCCGGGACCTGGGAACCGAGGTAGGTGAGCTTGGTCGGCTCCCCGGTCGTCGCGACCTTCGCGACGCCGATCTCGGCGCCGGGGGCGGGGGAGGAGACCTTGTAGAGGCCCTCGCCCTGGTCGACCGTGCCGCCGCGCACGAGCAGGGAGCCGTCCTCGGCGGCCTGCACGGAGGTGGCGTAGTCCGTGACGGGGACGGGCTCGGAGGTCTCCCCGGCCGTCAGGTCGACCGCCTGGATCCTCGTGTTGGGGAAGGTGCCGTTGTCGGTGAGCTTGCTCGGGGCGCCGTACACCAGCCAGTTGCCGGTGAGGCCAAGGAAGTACTCGTCGGTGTAGGGCACGGCGTGCCTCTTGTAGGCGCGGGTCTTCCGGTCGACCGTGGTGTAGACGATGCCCTGGTCCTCGGTGAACTGCGTCCAGGCGACGTGCGTGGCGGAGAGCGCCAGCCGTGACTGCAGGTAGCCGGACTCCCCGGCGGGGTACGTCTCGACGACCGCGCCGGTCGCCAGGTCGACGACGGCACGGCCGCCGAAGCCCAGTTCGTCGTCGCTGTCCTCGTAACCGACGAGGATCTCGCCGTCGACGGCGGGCGCGTCGGTGAAGAAGTCGCGTGCGCCGGCGGGGAGTCCGGTCACCTCGCGACTGTGGACGCCGTCGCTCTCCTCGGTGACGAGGAGCAGCTTCTCGCCGCGGGCGCCGTTGACGGGCGCCTTGGCGAGGACGGTGCGCGGGCCGACGGCCTGGACGTAGGTGGCCCCCAGCGAGCCGAGGTCGAAGGAGACCACGACGGCGGGCCGGTCGGCGACGGGCACGGACATGTCCAGGAGCGTGACGTGACGCATCAGGTGCGGGGCGGCGGAGTCGCCGACCACCAGGGTGTCCGTGCCGGTGGCGTCGATGCCACCGCCGGCGGGGGACGCGACGGGGGCCGAGCTGCCGTCCGCGTACCGGGTCCACCGGAGCTCGTCGGTGCTCTCGGAGCGGGTCAGGAAGCCGGTGGCCCCGGCGCCCGCGATCTTCGCGCCGACCGGGAACGGCACGGACACGTCCTCGGCGGCGGCGGCGGCGGTGGCGGTGGCGGTCGCGCCCACCGGCGCGGCGACCGCGACCGGTCCGGCCGCCACACCCGTACCGACGGTGATCGCGAGGACGGCGGTCACGGCGGCGGCGAGGTGTCGACGACGCTGAGCGGAATAACGATTCTGCATGGTGAGTCCCCCAAGGAAACCGAACATGGCAACTGCCACGCCGGTATGACTCACCATCACGATCTTTGGTTGTACGGCCGGCCGGAGGCCGCCACCGCCACCACCCTCACCACCGGGCGGGCCTCACACCGATGCGCGCCGCTCCACCACACCCCGTACGAACGCCGCCTGGCCCGCGTGCTGGAGATCGTCCGCGATCACCGAGACCAGCCGGACGCCGAGGGTGACCGGCGGGTCCCAGGAGGTGTCGACGACCCGGCCCAGATCCGCGTTGGTCACCGTCCCGACCAGCTCCACCGTCCGTGCGTGCACGGCGTCGTGGTAGCCGAGCAGCAGCTCGGCCGACGCCCGCACCGCGCCGACCTGGGCGCTCGTCTGCCCGTAACCGGTGGCCCGCCGGGAGAAGGGCAGGCCGAAGCGGGTCTCCCAGCCGTCCGACACCCACAGCTGCGCCGTGTCGAACGCGCCCGCGAGGTGGTCGTCCTGGATCCGGGTGAGGTGCCAGACGAGCCAGGCGACCGAGTTGGCATCCGGGTCGATCCGGGCGGCCAGCTCGTCCTCCGTCAGGCCCTCCACGGCTTCGTGGACGGCCTCCTTCACGCGTCCGAAAGAGTCGACCAACAGGCCTGAGCTGTTCACCGGGTTCACGGGAGTTTCCTCTCCGCCCTCCACCGCTCCAGCACCGCGTCGACGTCGAAGAGCGTCAGGTTCAGCGGCGGTCCGGCCGGCGGCCGGGCGAGGGCTTCGGCGATCTTGGTGTTGATCTCGCCGAGGATCCGGCGGACCTGGCTCTCCGAGACGGCCGCGGCCACCGCCTCCTGCGCGTCCTCGGCCTCCTTGCGCAGCGCCAGCGAGGGAGGCAGCACGGACGCGCCCTCGCTGTGCATCTTTCCCTTGATCCACCACAGCTCGTCGTACGGGGCGGAGTCGTCGGGCAGCGGCTTCCCGAAGCCGGGCAGGCTCCGGAACTCGCCGCGCTCCGAGGCCTCCCGGATCTGCTTGTCGACGAACGACTCGAAGCTCACACCCGGCGGTTTCCGTTCGGTCATGTGTCCAGCCTACGTAACGACGGCCGTACGAGTGTGGGTCTCGCGGACTACTACGGCACCCGATCTTCCGGCACGCTGTGGTCCGTTCAACGCGCGTCGACCCTTGTCCCCGTTCGGTTCCTGGAGGATGCATGCGTGCCCGGATCACCCCCCTCGGCACCCTGCTCGCGCTTCTCGCGGGCCTGCTCACCGCGCTCGTCACGACCACCCCCGCCCAGGCGGCGCCGCTCTTCAAGGCGCCCTACCCGTGCGGCCAGAAATGGACCTACGGCCACCACTCCGCCGAGGTCCGCCAGGCCCTCGACTTCATCCGCGCCGACGGCGGCACCACGGCCGGCACCCCGGTCCTCGCCTCCGCGTCCGGCACCGCCTACCGCTACTCGCAGCCGAGCGGCGCGGGCAACTACATCGTGGTCGACCACGGCAGCGGCTGGAAGACGTACTACTTCCACCTCAACGCCTATTCCGTCGCCAACGGCGCCTGGGTCGCCCAGGGGCAGCAGATCGGCACCACCGGCTCCACCGGCAACAGCTCGGGCGCCCACATCCACTACGAGCAGCTCTACAACGGCGTCGGCCAGCCCATCGTCATCAACGGCGCCTCCCTCGCCCCCTACCCGGGCTCCTACGGCTCCAAGTACCTGACGAGCGACAACGGCTGCTCGGGCGGCGGAGGCGGAAAGTACTGGGTCGACACCTTCGCCAACGCCACGGGCTACGCCCAGGCGAACACCAACGACGCCCAGGGCGTGCTGAACGCGGGCACGAACTACGTCTACTGCAAGGTCTGGGGCCAGGAGGTCCGGGACGCCTCCGGGAACTTCAACCACTGGTGGCTGCGAACCGACCTCGACACCGTCTACGCCGGCAAGAACGGCAACGGAGCGTACGTCTCCGCCTACTACCTGTCACGCTGGGGCAACGACGAGGCCCGTGACAACAACGGCGCCACCATCCCCAGCTGCTGAGGACCCGGAAAAGAGGCAGGAGCCCCGCTCCGTGCCGAGGCACGGAGCGGGGCTCCTTGGGTACTGCTCTAGTCGTGCGCTGTCGCCGACCCGGGCACCTTAGGCCGGGGTGACGTTCTCCGCCTGCGGGCCCTTCGGGCCCTGCGTGACGTCGAAGGTCACGAGCTGGTTCTCCTCAAGCGAACGGAAGCCGTTCGCGTTGATCGCGGAGTAGTGGACGAAGACATCCGGGCCGCCGCCGTCCTGGGCGATGAAGCCGAAGCCCTTTTCAGCGTTGAACCACTTCACGGTTCCGGTAGCCATGAGCCCTCCTATGGGCCAAAGGGTCGCCCTGCTCCAGAACCTGCAAACAAGTCTGAAAACTACAAAAGCCTGCGGGTCACATGCTCCGCAGGCTCTGTACTGCAAGGGAAACCAAACTGCAACTTGCGGACGAGCCTAGCACGCAGGACGCGGCGGGCGGTAGAGGGAAAGATCACGTCGGCCACATGTTTGATCTGCGGTTCCGTGCTTATGGCGGACACCTCGCACAACGGTCCGCGGGCCGTGTCGCGCGCCCCGGCGATGCCCGCCGTACGAGACAGGTCTAGCCTCGCGATGTGGACAATGCAACCGATGACCACCAGCGCAGCCGGCCCCGCGTCGGACACATCCAGTTCCTGAACTGCCTGCCCCTTTACTGGGGGCTCGCGAGGACCGGAACTCTTCTCGATCTCGAGCTCACGAAGGACACCCCGGAGAAGCTCAGCGAGCGCCTCGTCAGGGGCGACCTCGACGTCGGCCCCATCACCCTCGTCGAATACCTCCGCAACGCGGAGGACCTCGTCGCCCTGCCCGACATCGCCGTCGGCTGCGACGGGCCCGTCATGTCGTGCGTGATCGTCTCCCAGCGGCCGCTCAAGGAGCTGGACGGAGCCCGGGTGGCGCTCGGCTCCACCTCCCGCACCTCGGTGCGCCTCGCCCAGCTGCTGCTCGCCGAGCAGTACGGGGTGAAGCCCGACTACTACACGTGCCCGCCCGACCTCGGCGTGATGATGCAGGAGGCGGAGGCGGCGGTCCTCATCGGCGACGCCGCGCTCCGGGCCTCGCTGCACGACGCCCCCCGCCTCGGGCTCCAGGTCCACGACCTGGGCCTGATGTGGAAGGAGTGGACCGGGCTGCCGTTCGTCTTCGCCGTGTGGGCGGCGCGCAAGGACTACCTGGCCCGGGAGCCGGAGACCGTCCGCGAGGTGCACCAGGCGTTCCTGGCCTCGCGCGACCTCTCCCTCGAAGAGGTCGCCAAGGTCGCCGAGCAGGCCGCCCGCTGGGAGACCTTCGACGCCGAACTCCTGGAGCGGTACTTCCGTACGCTCGACTTCCGCTTCGGCCCGGAGCAGCTCGCGGGCGTGCGGGAGTTCGCCCGCCGCACCGGCCCGACGACGGGTTTCCCGGCCGACGTCCGGGTGGAGCTGCTGCCGCCGAGCACCCAGCGGAAGCCGTGACAAGCGCTGGCGTAGGCTGGTTCGGACGTTCAGAACCCCTCCGAAAGGGACAGACCCGGTGACCGAGAAGGCCGAACTGCAGTCCGTTCTCGACCGCGCAGCCGCGGGCGGCCGGATCACCCCCGAGGAGGCGCTCGACCTCTACCGCTCGGCGCCGCTGCACGCGCTGGGCGCCGCCGCCGACGCCGTGCGCCGCCGCCGGTACGCGGGGACCGAGCACATCGCGACGTACATCATCGAGCGGAACATCAACTACACGAACGTCTGCGTGACGGCGTGCAAGTTCTGCGCGTTCTACGCCGCGCCGAAGGACACCAAGAAGGGCTGGACCCGGGACCTCGACGACATCCTGCGCCGCTGCGCGGAGACCGTGGAGCTCGGCGGCACCCAGATCATGTTCCAGGGCGGCCACCACCCGGACTTCGGCGTCGAGTACTACGAGAAGCACTTCGCGGCCATCAAGAAGGACTTCCCGCAGCTCGTCATCCACTCCCTCGGCGCGTCCGAGGTCGAGCACATGGCCCGTATCTCGGGCGTCTCCGTCGAGGAGGCGATCACCCGGATCCACGCCGCCGGCCTCGACTCCTTCGCGGGCGCCGGCGCGGAGCTGCTCCCCGAGCGGCCGCGCAAGGCCATCGCCCCGCTCAAGGAGAGCGGCGAGCGCTGGCTGGAGATCATGGAGATCGCCCACAAGCTGGGCGTCGAGTCCACCTCCACCATGCTGATGGGCACGGGCGAGACCAACGCCGAGCGGATCGAGCACCTGCGCATGATCCGTGACGTGCAGGACCGGACGGGCGGCTTCCGGGCCTTCATCCCGTACACGTACCAGCCCGAGAACAACCACCTCAAGGGCCGTACGCACGCCACGCTCTTCGAGTACCTGCGCATGATCTCGATCGCGCGGCTCTTCCTCGACAACGTCGCCCACATCCAGGGCTCGTGGCTCACCACGGGCAAGGAGATCGGCCAGCTGACCCTGCACTACGGCGCGGACGACCTCGGCTCGATCATGCTGGAGGAGAACGTCGTCTCCTCGGCGGGCGCCAAGCACCGCTCCAACCTGCGCGAGATGATCGACATGATCCGCACGGCGGACCGTGTCCCGGCGCAGCGCGCCACGACGTACGAGCACCTCGTCGTCCACGACGACCCGGCGAACGACCCGGTCGACGAGCGTGTCGCCTCGCACATCTCGTCCACGGCGATCGAGGGCGGCACGGCGCACCCGGAGCTGAAGCTCCTCGACGCGAACTGAGGCCGCCGTGCAGACGATCCACGTCGCCGAGGCGTCGCCCGAGACCGCGGTCCTGGTCGACGGCGGCGTCGTCGCCGCCGTCGGCCCGTACGAGGACCTGGTCGCCGTCCGCCCCGAGGCACGGGTGCGGCGGTGGCCCGGCATCCTCACGCCCGGTCTGCTCAACCCGTACGCGCCCGAGCTCCTCGAAGGCATGTACCACCCGGACCCCCGGGAGGCCGAGGGGTTCGGTACCGAGCCGATCCCCGGGGAGCGGGCGCAGCGGATCTTCCGGATGGACCCGTCCCGCCGCGGGGCGTCCGCGCGCCGCGGCGTGCAGCGGATGCTCGCGCACGGGACGGTCGCGGTAGCGGGCGAGCTCCGCAGCCAGGCGGCGGCGGACGCCGTGCGCCGGGCCGGTCTGGCCGTCGGCCGCCGCCCCGACAAGCTCCCGGCCGGCCCGTCCTTCTCGCCGGCGCCGCTGATCCTGCTGCCCGGTCTGGCCCCGGGAGGCCCGGCCCGCTTCGCCGTCTTCGACGTCCCGGACCGGGCGGCCCTGGTCCGGCTCGGCCCGTCGACGTGCGTCGCCACCGTGATCGGCGGCCGACTGGTCTACCGGGCCCGCTGAGCCGTCCGGGAGCCGGTCCCGGGGTCCGTTCCGGGGTCCGGTCAGAGTTTCGTGCGGGGTCGTGTCAGCCCTCCTCCGAGCGGCTCCTCCGGCTCCAGCGGATGCGCGTTCCGGGCCTTCACCAGCTCCATGAAGCGTGGGTCCCTGGTCACGGCGGAGAGGTCGCGTGCCTTCAGCGGCACCGCCGTGCCCCACCCGAACACGGAAAGCGTGACCCGGCTCTTGCCGTACCAGTACTGCGCGGCCTTGAAGTCGGCCCAATCGACGATCTGCACGGTCTTCAGCTTCGTGTCCTTCTCGCAGTGGCAGTCCTGGATGAGGGAAGCCGACATCGGCCGCACCGAGACCGTCATGATGAAGGGCCGGCCGTCCACCGTGATCCGGTACTCGGCCACCTGGCCCTCCACCGGCCGGATGTCGGTGACCTTCGCGGGCAGCAGCTCGTCGAGGAGCGCCGCCGTCTTCCGCTGGTGCTCCGTGGCGCGCTCCCGCTCGGCCTCGGCCTCGGCGTCGATGTGCTTCGCCACCCCGGCGACGTCCGTCCCCGGACTCGGCAACAGCGTGAGACCGAGGCCCCCCACCGCGAGCACGCCGAACGCCGCCGCCCCGACCGCGAACCGGGCCCGGGCCCGCCGCCTGCGGCCCTCGCGCACGGCGAACGGGGCGAGGTCGGGCAGCGGCGGCAGACCGTCCGTCGTGCGGTCCATGGCGTCGCGCAGCAGAACCATGTCGTCGTTGTCTTCCACGGCGGACCTCAGCTTTCCGTGAGCGAGAGCCCGGCATCCGCCAGGCGCACGCGGAGTCGGGCGAGCGAGCGGGAGCACTGGCTCTTGACGGTGGCCTCGCTGCACCGCAGCAGGGTCGCCACGGAGGCCACGCTCTGGTCCTCCCAGTAGCGCAGCACGACCATCGCCCGGGCCCGGGGAGGGAGTTCGGCGAGGGCGGCGAGCAGCGTCACCCGCAGATCGGCGTGGTCGGCGGCCGGTGCCGGGGCCGTACCCCCGGTCCGGGTGAGGACGAGCAGATCGCGCAGCCCGCGCCGCCGCTCGGACAGGAAGGTCCGGGTCAGCACGGTCTTGGCGTACGCGTACGGGTGATCGGCGGCCCCCGCCCGCCGCCAGTGCTGGTACAGCTTGGCCAGTGTGGTCTGGGTCAGGTCCCGGGCGGTCTCGGCGTCGCCGCAGAGCAGGTACGCAGTGCGGTACAGCCGCTGCTGGGCGGCCCGGGCGAACTCCTCGAACCCGGCGTCCGACCCGACGTCCACCCCGATGTCCGGCTCCGTGGCTCTCACGTCGGTCGACACTGCCATCGCACCCCTTCTCCCCTCGCCGTCGCACCCCGCCGTCGTGGCGCGTGCTCGACCGTCCTTGAGCGCCCCCGGCCCCGAAAGGTTGAAAGGAGTTCCGGGAAATCCTGCCGCCCGGCAAGGACGGACACGCCCCCGGGGCCGCCCGGCGGGCCCGCTCCGGGCGGCAGGGCCCCGCCTGCCAGAATGGGTGGATCCGTCCGCACCCGATCTTGCGAGGCCGAACGCCAGTGACCCGCGCCACTCTGGACAAGCAGCCGCACGAAGTCGCCTCGATGTTCGACGACGTGGCGGCGAACTACGACCTCACCAACGACGTGCTCTCCCTCGGGCAGGACCGTCGCTGGCGCAAGGAGGTCGCGAAGGCGGTCGACGCCCGCCCCGCGCAGAAGATCCTCGACCTCGCGGCGGGTACGGCCACGTCCTCGCAGCCCTTCGCCCGCGCGGGCGCGTACGTCGTCCCCTGCGACTTCTCCCTCGGCATGCTCCGGGTCGGCAAGAAGAACCACCCGTGGATGCCGTTCACGGCGGGCGACGGCACGAAGCTGCCGTTCCGTGACGACGTCTTCGACGCCGTCACGATCTCCTTCGGCCTGCGGAACATCCAGGACACCGAGCAGGCGCTGCGCGAGCTGTACCGCGTCACGAAGCCCGGCGGCCGGGTCGTCATCAGCGAGTTCTCGCACGCCACCTGGGCGCCGTTCCGCACGGTGTACGAGGAGTACCTGATGCGCGCGCTGCCGCCGGTGGCCCGTGCGATCTCCTCGAACCCGGACGCGTACGTGTACCTGGCCGAGTCCATCCGGTCCTGGCCGGACCAGCCGACCCTGGCGGGGATGCTCCAGAAGGCCGGCTGGTCGAAGGTGGCCTGGCGGAACCTGACCGGTGGGATCGTGGCGCTCCACCGGGGGTTCAAGGCCGAGTGAGCCGCTGAGGGCCGCCGGGTCGGCTACCGCGCGGTGAGTCCGTAACCGCCGTGGCCGGTGAAGACGGTGTCCGCGACCTTGCGGTACACGTGGTTCGGTGCCGGGCCGTCCGTCGCGGGGGTGTGCGTCGTGGTCGTGCCGGCGGTGTGGGTGACGAGGGTGGTCGACCCGCCGCCGTCCAGGTTGAGCGCGTCGACGAGGCCCAGGGGCTCGGCGTCGAGGAGCGTGGCGAATCCGTCCACGTAGTCGCCGTCCTCGATGCTCTTCCCGGTGAGCGTGATGAGCACGGAACGGCCGGCGGTGGTGGTGCCGATGGCGGTCCGCGAGTCGGTGCAGATCATCGTCTTGCCGTCGTTCCCCAGGACCTCGCCGTTGCACGAGTGCGGCACGGAGTTCTTCCGGCCGTTGCTCAGCAGGTGGTGGAAGGAACCGACGACGTCGACCGAGGAGTCCAGGCGGATGTCCCGGCCGAGGGTGGTGTCGGTGAGCTTCTGGTTCACGGTCACGCGGTCGTCGAGGGCGAGGTGGGTACGCATCCACTCGGCGCCCTTGCCGATGCCCTGGAGGACGCGGTGTCCGGCCGGGAACTTCTCCGGGTCGGTCACCGGCACCAGGCCCCGGCCTTCGTGGGAGTCGACGACGGCACCGGCGGCGTCGATGACGACCTCGTACCCGGTGTCGTCCTCGCCGGCAGGGAGCTTGTACGAGTCGCTCCCGGGCTTCGGCAGCTGCGCGGCGTAGTCCTCGGTGAAGAGGACGATCTCGTCGAGGTCGGAGAAGAGGCTGCCGGTGATCTTGATGTCTCCCGCGTCCCGCTGACAGCCCCTGGCCCGGCCGGGGTTGCGGTTGATGTCGTCGAGCGTGTAGGTCTCGCCCCGGCCCGTGGTGAGGGTGAGCGTCGTGAGGAGCTTGGTGATGTACGGGACGCCGTACTGGATCACCGCGCCCGCGGTGCCCTCGCCGCCGCCCCAGCAGGAGGAGGAGTGGAGCACGCCGTCGGTGACGGCGACGCCGGTGTGGGTGGCGTTGCCGTTCGGGTCCTCGGCCCGGAACAGGCCGCCGTTGACGCCCGCGTGCGGGTGGCGCGTGGTGTAGGCGGAGGCCTTGAGCTGGTCCGTGACCAGCTCGGGGAGGGCGTCGGCGGAGCCGAAGGCGCTCTCCAGGGTGACGGGGGCGGTGCTCGGGTCGATCTCGACGATCTGGAGGAGACGGCCGGCGTCGCGCTTGTCGGCGGTCGTCTCGGTCCAGGTCGTGTGGGTGACGCCGGCGGCGATCGGGACGGCTGGTCCCTTCGCCCAGTTGTCGGCGAAGGTACGGGGCGGCTCCGCGGTGGCGGGGGATGCCACGGCCGAGGAGGTCAGAGCGAGGGTGGCCGCGAAGGCGGCGGCCACGGCCGGCCAGGGGCGGCGGCGGGCGGCGGTCACTGGCACTCCTGCGTGGACTGGACGAGCTCGTGGGAGCGGAAGGTCCCCGTGAAGGGGGCGGGGACGGTGGTGCTGTCGCCGCGGAGCACGACGTAGGCGCCGTACCGCTCGGTGCCGTTCGTCCAGGTACCGGTGAAGCCGGGCTGCGGGTAGAAGCAGGCGTGCTTCCGGGTGCGGTTGACGACGGAGACCGGAGCCACGTCGGTGCCGTAGGAGCTGCCGTAGTTCGGGGTGGCGGGGCCGGGCGCGGGCAGGTGTGCGGTCATCGTGCCCCGGCCGTTGGCCTCGGCGAAGGTGCAGACGCGGTTGTCGGGGCAGCGCTCATAGCCGGTGTAGCAGTGGGCGGAGGAGGGCGCGAGCTTGTGCGAGCTCGTCGTGGCGGCGGGGAACTCGACGGCGGCGCCCGGCTGCACGGCCTTGACCACTCCGCCGTACGCGCCTCCGGTGTAGAAGCAGGCCCAGTGGGTGGTGTTGTTCATGGCGGAGAGGGCCCGGTCGTCCCAGCCCCCGTCGTAGGTCTCGCGGTCGTTGCCGAGAGGGAAGTCCCGGCGCTCGCCGGCGCCGCCGGAGGCGCCGTAGAGGCAGAGCCTGCCGCTCGCGCAGTCGTCGAAGGCCTCGGCGCTCGCGGGCGAGACGAGGAAGGCCGAGCAGATCAGGGTGAGGACGGCGGCGAGGGCGAGGCCCCACCGCCGAAGGGTTCTTTGTCTGTTCACACAAATGATCATGGCACCGCGACTCGAACATTGGATCGAATTCCGCCGAAAGGAAAAGCGCGTGCGGGACACCCTCCGACCCCCTCGCTCCCGCCCCCCATAGACTGCGATACGTCCTCAACACCGAATTTCCGGGAGACTCCGCCGTGACCGAGCAGCCCCTCTCCGAGCACACCGCAGATGTGATCGTCGTCGGGGCGGGCCCGGCCGGCTCCACCACCGCGTACTACCTGGCCAAGGCCGGACTCGACGTCCTGCTCCTGGAGAAGACCGCCTTCCCCCGCGAGAAGGTCTGCGGCGACGGCCTCACCCCCCGCGCCACCAAGCAGCTCGTCTCCATGGGCATCGACATCTCCGAAGAGGCCGGCTGGCTGCGGAACAAGGGCCTGCGGATCATCGGCGGCGGCGTCCGCCTGGAGCTCGACTGGCCGGAGCTCGCCTCGTACCCGGACTACGGGCTCGTCCGCAAGCGCGACGACTTCGACGAGCAGCTCGCCCGGCAGGCGCAGAAGGCCGGCGCCCGGCTGTACGAGCGCTGCAACGTCGGCGCCCCGATCGTCGACGACCGCACCGGCCGCATCACCGGCGTCCACGCCAAGCTCGGCGAGGAGAAGCGTGAGGTCACCTTCCACGCCCCGCTCGTCGTCGCCGCCGACGGCAACTCCACGCGCCTCTCCCTCGCCATGGGCCTGCACCGCCGCGAGGACCGCCCGATGGGCGTCGCCGTCCGCACGTACTTCACCAGCCCCCGCCACGACGACGACTACCTGGAGTCCTGGCTGGAGCTGTGGGACCGCCGCGGCCCGCAGGACCGGCTGCTCCCCGGCTACGGCTGGATCTTCGGCATGGGCGACGGCACGTCCAACGTCGGCCTCGGCATCCTCAACTCCTCCTCCGCCTTCCGCGAGCTGGACTGGCGCGAGGTGCTCAAGGCCTGGTGCGCCTCGATGCCGGAGGACTGGGGCTACACCCCGGAGAACATGACGACGCCGATCCGCGGCGCCGCCCTCCCGATGGCCTTCAACCGCCAGCCGCACTACACGAAGGGCCTGCTGCTCGTCGGCGACGCGGGCGGGATGGTCAATCCGTTCAACGGCGAGGGCATCGCCTACGCCATGGAGTCCGGCCAGATCGCGGCCGACGTCATCGTCCAGGCCCACGCCCGCACGACCCCCGCCCAGCGTGAACTGGCCCTGCGGAACTACCCGCAGGTCCTCAAGGACACCTACGGCGGCTACTACACGCTCGGCCGCGCCTTCGTGAAGATGATCGGCAACCCGAAGGTCATGAAGATCGCGACCCAGCGCGGCCTGACCCACCCGCTCCTGATGAAGTTCACGCTCAAGATGCTCGCGAACCTCACGGACCCGACGGGCGGCGACGCGATGGACCGCATCATCAACGGCCTCTCGAAGGTGGCCCCGAAGGCCTGACCGCCCGCCGGCGGTCGTTCGGGGAGGCCCCGACGGCACGGGGGAGGAAGTGCCGGGCGGTCGTCCGCCCGGCTCACCCCCCGTTGACCGAAGCGGCCTTCCTGATCCGCTCGTCCAGCTCGACCTTGACCTGCTTCAGGGTCTCGGCATGCTCGTCCATGAGCGCGTTCTGGAACCCGACCTCGGCGGCGTACCAGAGCGCGACCAGGTCCGTCCGCTTCTTGCAGGCCACGTCCTGCTTCGCGGCGGCGATCGCCGGGGCGCCGCCGAACTCGGCCTCGGACCTCAGCCCGAGGGCCTGCTGCGGGGAGACGGGGTCCGTGACGCGGTACCCCTTCTCCGCCATGCACGCCGACCAGGCCTTCACGGCCCCGGCCACCTTCGGCGACTGCCGGGCCCGGGAGAACGCCTCGGACTCCATCCCGAAGACATAGAGCAGGTCCACCGGGTCCTTCTTCTCCGCGTAGAGCCGAAGGTGCCCCTCCCGGCCGCAGCCGCCGACCGGCACCTTCTGCCCGTTGACCGTCCGCCCGCTGTCGGTCCTCCGCGACTCCTCCAGGGTGCGCGGAGGGAGGACGAGCCCGCCCCCGGGCTTGGCCTTGAGCGGCGGTCCGCTCAGGGCCAGCTGCTCGGCGGGAGGAAGCGCCTCCTCGGCCGGCTTGTCGGGCCCGGCGGAGACACCGGGCTTGACGTACCCGTACCGCCCCACCGCCGCCGCGTCCGTGACCCCGTACCGCGACGACGCGCTCTTTCCCCGGGGCGCGGGCCGGACCGCCGGCCGGTACGTGAACCCGAACCGCTTCATGCAGTCCGCCGTCAGCAGGTCCTGCGCCTTCTCCAGACCGCGGATCTGCTCGTCCGTCGTCTTGTACGGATCCAGCGGATACACCAGCTGCGCGGCGGACACCTTGGCCGGGTCGGACACCGGCCCGGCCCCGACGGACACCTCCGGCGCACCCGGCGAGCAGGCGGTGAGCAGCCCCGTGCCCATCAGGAGAGCGGTGGCGATGAGCGCGGGTCGGCGACGCATGAAGGGCTCCGGGAGGGCGAGGCGGCGGGGCGGGGCGGCGGGGGGCAGGGGGCGGCAGGGGCCGAGGTCAGCGGGCCTTGAAGTGGTAGACCGAGGAGACCTGGTTCTTGAAGGTCGTGGAGAAGGTCCCGAAGTAGTTCGCGGGTATCCAGCCCTCGACGCCGCCCGCGCCGGCTCCGGTGTAGACGTACCAGGTGACCTTGTCCTTGTTGAAGTACGAGGCGGCGTTGTTGCCCACGGCATAGCCCTGGCCGGGTCCGGGGCTGATGAACCGGTCGTTGGCGAGGTCGCCGTCCGCCATGTACAGGTCGATGAACGAGCCCCCGAGGGCGGAGTTGTAGAACAGGCCGAACTCGCGGATGTCCAGATAGCCGTCCCTGGTCACGGCCGCGGCGGGGCCGGCGGTCGCCAGCACGCCCGTTCCGAGGGTGCCGAGGGCGGCGACGGCGGTGAGGGCGCGTCGGAGAGCGGTGTTCTTCATGTCCTTGCCTTTCCGTATCGAAGAAGTGCGAGAACTGTGCGACGGGTGGTGACGGTGTGAGGTCGTGCAGGAGCCGACCGTGAAGTAGACACCAGAGCCGGCCCCCGCGTCTTGAATTCGGCTCGACCTGTTGTTCGGCAAAGGCGATTCGCGCCGTCGACCTGCGGCATCCCTCGTGGAAAAGGTGATGGGGTGAATCCGCTTAGTTCGTCAGGTCGACGGGAGCCCGGTCTTCCGCATGTCTTCGCGTCTGCTGTGCGCGTGGGTAAACGTCTTGTTTTGTAGGGGAGTTGTGGGCGTGACGTGATGGTGAGCGAGTAGTTAGAGTGGCCGAGGTCGAGCAGCCGTACGAATGGCTCGGCCCCTTCCGCGCCGAGTCGTGGAGGCGCACCGCGCCGCCGGCTCCGAGCGCCGCCCCCGTATCGGGAAGTCCCGGACAACGGGACCCCCGGATAAGGACGTGCATCGATGAGACGCCCGCTGACCGTCCCTTTGCTCCTCGCCGCTCTCGCGCTCACCGGGTGCGGGGGCGACGCCGAACCCGCCGCCTCCCGCCCCGTCCCGACGGCCCCGGCGGAAGCCGCCTTCGTCCCGTTCTACGACTGCCTCGCCGAGCAGGGACTGAAGCTCACGGAGACGGAGGGCGGCGCCAGGCGGGTCGACAAGGACGCCAACAGCGAGAAGGCGCAGCGCGACGCCGACAAGGCGTGCCGGAGCCTCATGCCCGCCGAACTGCCGGTGGACCAGGAGCAGATGAAGCAGGACAAGGCGCTGTCCGAGTGCGTCCGGCGCAATGGATACCCCGACTACCCCGACCCGGACCCGAAGACCGGCCGGCTGCCGGAGAGCGAGGCGCTGAAGTACGACGCCGGGCTCCCCGAGATCCTCCGCAAGTGCCGCCCGGCGGCCGCAGGGGACCAGGAGGGCCAGGGCGGCGCGGTCGACGGTGGCTGAGCCCGCCGGGCCGGAACCCGAGACCTCCCACGAACCCCGTGCCCGCCGCGGGCACCTGTGGATCGGCGCCCTCGTCGTCGGTGCCGTCGTGCTCACCGTCGCCGGAGTCTTCGCCGGTACGGTGATCAAGTCCCCGGCGCAGGTCGCCGCGGACGCCGAGGCGCCCCCGCCCGACGTCCTCACCGCCCCCGTCGAGCGCCGCGTCCTGCGCGAGACGGTCGTCCTGCGCGGCACCGTCGTCGCCGGGCAGACCGTCCAGGTCGCGCCCGTCGTCGCCGGCGGCGAGGGCGCCACGCCCGTCGTCACCAAGACGCCGGTCGCCCTCGGCGCCGCGGTGCGCCCCGGGCAGGTCCTCCTGGAGATCTCCGGCCGCCCCGTCCTCGTACTGAAGGGGCGCCTGCCCGTCTACCGCGACCTCAAGCCGGGCGCGACCGGCGACGACGTCGCCCAGCTCCAGGCCGCGCTCGCCGCGCTCGGGCACGGCCGGGGCGGCGACGAGCAGGGCGTCTTCGGTGCCGGGACCAAGGTCGCCGTGACGGAGTTCTACGCCTCCGTCGGCTACGACCCCCGGCCCGCCCAGGACGACGACGGCGCGTCCGTCGACGGTGCCGCGGCCGCCGTGACAGCCGCCGAACGCGCCGCCGAGGACGCGCGGGACGCCCTCGCGGACAGCCAGGCAAGCCAGGACGACCAGGCAAGCCAGGACGGGCAGGACGGGCAGAACAGCGCGGACGGCCGGGGCGGCGCGGACGGCGCGGACCCCGACGACAAGGCCCGGACGGCGGCGCAGACGAGGGCCCAGGCCAAGGCCCAGGCGAAGGCGCTGCGCAAGGCCCGCGACCGGGCCCTCGCCGACCTCGCCACCGCCCGCACCGCCCTGGACAAGGCATGGGCCGCCGCCGGACCCATGGTCCCGGCCGGCGAGGTCGTCTTCGTGGACCGCTTCCCCGCCCGGGTCGCGTCCACCGCCGTGCGCCCCGGCTCCCCGGTGTCCGGCACCCTGCTGACCCTGTCCTCCGGCCGTCTCCTCGCCCAGGGCCATCTCCAGGACCACCAGAAGGGCATGGTCAGGCCCGGCCAGAAGGTCCGTGTCGTCGACGAGGTGACCGGCGTCGAACTCACGGCGGAGGTCGGGACCGTCGCCTCCGCGCCGAGCTCCGTCCGTACCGCGCCGAGCGGCGGCGACGGGGGAGCGGACCAGGAAGGCGGCGCCCCCGCGAAGGGCCCCACCGGCTTCCTCTTCACCGCGGTGCCCGACGCGGAGATCCCGCCCGCCCTCGCCGGCCAGGACGTACGGCTGACGATCGAGGCCGCCTCCACCGACGGCGAGGCCCTCGTCGTCCCCGTCACCGCCGTGTCGGCGGGCGCGGACGGCCGGACCCTGGTCACCGTCGTCGACGCGAGCGGGCGCCGGAACCCCGTCGAGGTGCGGACCGGCACCCTCGGGGACGGCTACGTCGAGGTCGTACCGCTCGCGGCGGGCGCCCTGGCGGCGGGCGCCGAGGTCGTGACGGGGGTGGCCGCCACCGGCGCCGCCCAGGGCGGCCGGGGGCAGGAGTGACCCCACCCGCCCCCGTCATGGAGTTCCGCCGGGTCGGCCTCACCTACCCGGGCCCGCCCCCCGTCCGGGCCCTGTGCCCCTGCGAACTCACGGTCAGGCACGGCGAGTTCGTCGCCGTCGTCGGCCCCTCCGGCTCCGGCAAGTCCACGTTCCTGAACGTGGCCGGCCTCCTCGACGCACCCACCGAGGGCACCTACCTCCTCGACGGCATCGACACGGCCGCCCTCTCCGACGGCGACCGCACCGCCCTGCGAGGCCGGCGCATCGGCTTCGTCTTCCAGGCGTTCCACCTCATGCCGCACCGCAGCGCCACGGAGAACGTCATGCTCTCGATGGTGTATTCGGCCGTGCCCCGCGCCGAGCGCCGCAGCAGGGCCAGGGAGGCGCTGGCACGCGTCGGCCTCGCCCACCGCGTCGACGCGCTCCCGGGCCGCCTCTCGGGCGGCGAGCGCCAGCGCGTCGCCATCGCCCGCGCGCTGGCGGGCCGCCCCTCGCTGCTGCTCTGCGACGAGCCGACGGGAAACCTCGACTCCGGCAACGCGGAGACGGTCCTCGCCCTTCTCGGTGAACTCCACGCCTCCGGCATGACGGTCGTCGTCATCACCCACGACCGCGAGGTCGCCGCCCGCGCCGGCCGTACGGTCACGATCCGCGACGGCCTGCTCGCCGAACACCCCCGGGACACCGCACCCCGCGCGGAACGGAACCCCGCATGAGAAGCCGCCGCCCGCGCGCCGGCCGGATCGTCGAACCCTCCCGCCTCACCCCCCGCGACGCGCTCTCCGAGGCCGTCGCGGGCATGCTCCAGCGCCCCGGCCGGTCCGTGCTCACCGCGCTCGGCACGGTCCTCGGCGTCGGCACCTTCGTCGCGGTCCTCGGCCTGACGGCGACCACGTCCTCCCGGATCGACTCCCGGTTCGACCTGCTGACCGCCACCGAGGTCACCGTCGAGGACATCGCCCAGGAGCAGGACGAGTTCGCGGGACCCGCCTTCCCCGCCGACGCGGACGCCCGGATCGGGCGGCTCGGCGGCGTCCGGGACGCCGGGGTCTACTGGACGGTCCGGCTCGGCCCGGACGTCACCGTGCGCGCCGCGCCCGTGGGCGACGGCGCCGACGGAGTCCCGGTCGACGTGGTCGCGGCCTCACCCGGCGCGCTCCGGGCCGCCGTCCCCCGCCTCGCGCAGGGCCGGCTCTACGACGAGTTCGCCTCGGCGAAGGCCCAGCCGGTGGCGGTCGTCGGGGCGTCCGTGGCCGCCCGGCTCGGCATCACCACCCTGGAGACCCGGCCCGCGGTGTTCATCGGGGACGAGCCGTTCGTGGTGGCCGGCATCGTCGACGACGTCGAGCGCAGGCCGGACGTCCTGATGTCGGTGAGCGTGCCCCGGACGACCGCCGAGCGCATGTGGGGGCCGCCGGGGGCGGGTGACGCGAGGATGCTGGTCGCCACGGAGACCGGGGCCGCCCGGCAGATCGCCCACGAGGCCGCGGTCGCGCTGCGCCCGGACCATCCGGAGTATCTGAAGGCCGTCCCGCCGCCGGACCCGAGGGCGCTGCGGGCGGACGTCACCGGCGACCTCGACCAGCTGTTCCTGCTGCTCGCCGGGGTCTGTCTGGTGATCGGCGCCGTCGGCATCGCCAACACCACGCTGGTCGCGGTCCTGGAGCGGACCGGCGAGATCGGTCTGCGGCGGGCCCTGGGCGCCCGGGCGCGGCACGTCACCGTCCAGTTCCTCACGGAGTCCGGGGTCCTGGGCGCGGTCGGCGGGCTCGTCGGGACGGCGCTGGGCGTGTGCACGGTGGTCGGGGTGGCGCTCGCCCGGGACTGGACCCCGGTCGTCCATCCCGCGGCCGTCGTCGCGGCGCCGCTGATCGGTCTGGGGACGGGTGTGGTCGCCGGCCTCTACCCGGCCTGGCGGGCCTCCCGCGTCGAACCGGCCGAGGCGCTCCGCCACTGACGTGCGGCACACATGACGAAGGACCGTCTCTCCCCCGAGGAGTGACGGCCCTTCGCCTGGCGATCGAGTGGTGCGCCGGATCAGAGGATCCGGACGGCGCCCGACGGGGTGTCCCAGTCGAGCGAGCGCTCGACGACGCCCGTGGACGGGTTCTGCGCGCCGACGTACTTGCCGCCGCCGACGTAGATGGCGACGTGGTACGAGCCGCTGCGGCTGCCCCAGTACAGGACGTCGCCCGGCTGGAGGTTGCTCAGCGAGACGGAAGTGCCGCGGCTCGACTGGTCGCCGGAGATGCGCGGCAGGTCGATGCCGGCCGAGGCGTAGGCGGCCTGGACGAGGCCGGAGCAGTCCCAGGAGTTGGGGCCGGTGCCGCCCATGACGTACGCGTCGCCGATCTGGGCGCGCGCGAAGGCCACGATCGCGGCGGCGGTGCCTGAGGGGGCCTGCGTCTCGGTGTTGCTGCTGCTGCCCGTGGAGGAGCCGCTGTCCGAGGAGCCGGTGGAGCCCGAGCCGGAGTCCGAGGCGTTGGAGCCGGAGGAGCTGTTGTCGCTCGTGGAGGTGGTCCGGAGCTGGGTGCGCTCACGGTCGCGCGAGGCGCGGGCCTCGGCCTCCAGGCGCTCCTGCTCGGCCTTCGCCTTGGCCTCGGCCTCGGCGCGGGCCTTCTCGGCGCGCTCGGCCTCGGCCTTGCGGTCCGCCTCGGCCTTGGCCTTCTTGGCCTCCTTCGCGGCCTTCTGCAGGGCCGCGTTCTCCTGGCTCTCCAGGCTCTGGTCGAGGGCCTCCTGCTGGGACGCCTCGGCCGAGGCGGCGACAGCACTCGCCAGGCCCGCGGTGTCGAGGGATCCGAGCGTGGGCATTTCGATGGTCTCGGTCACCGGCTCGGCATTCGCCGGCCCGGCAGCACCGGCCACCGCGATGGTGCCGAGGACGCCACCGGCAACTCCGGCGCGGAGCGCGAGCTTCGAGGCGCTGCGGCGGGGCTTCCGGTGGCTGGGTATGTGAGCGGTGTGGGACATGGGAACAACCGCTATCAGGGCTTGGCGGTTCCCTTCAAGAAACGTGGGCTGCGCCACAGTTGCCCCGGGAATGGCTGAATCCGCTTCCTTGGCACCCTTATTGACGCCGTAACGGGCAAATCGGGCACGGCTCATTGCGCCCTTGATCATGCGGTTTCAATAAAACGTCCGAATTGCCCGTCACTTACCACCTCTTCACGTCTGTGGCCAAGCCCCGCTTTCCCGGACCCCCATGCGGCGTGACGCAGGTCACATCCCCGCTCGTGAACGGGCGCACGCGTCCACCTCCGTACGCCGGACCCCCCGACCGGGCGACGGCGGCTTCCTTTATCACCTTGATCCATCCCATCGCCAATTTGCCTGTATGGGCCATGGCTTGATAGTGCGCCACCCCCTCCGAGCAGCGACTTCCGGTACGGATGTCACATCTGGTGATCACCTGGGCGCTTCGCGCAACAAGATCACCGCTCATCCGGCTTCATGATCCTTCGTCAGGTGGTGGAGATCACAAACTCGTTGCTGTATCCCGTGTCGCAGATCACAGAGGGGCGGGCATAAGATGCGGGGCAGCCGGGCTTGTGAACTGCCTCACATGGGGGCGATCTTTCACGGTCCGGTCGTGCGATCCAACGGTCAAGGACGACTGGAAGGAGCGAGGAGCGTGAATGCGTACGCGCCCGTCCTCGTGCTCGGTGCCCTGGGTGCGGGGTTTGCGATCTTCTCCGTGGTCATGGCCACGCTTATCGGGCCAAAGCGGTACAACAGGGCAAAGCTTGAGGCGTACGAGTGCGGCATCGAGCCGACACCCACTCCCGCCGGAGGCGGCCGCTTCCCGATCAAGTACTACCTGACGGCGATGCTCTTCATCGTCTTCGACATCGAGATCGTCTTCCTCTACCCCTGGGCGGTCACGTTCGACGCCCTGGGGCTTTTCGGGCTCGTGGAGATGCTGCTCTTCGTGCTCACCGTCTTCGTCGCCTACGCCTACGTGTGGCGTCGCGGCGGCCTGGAATGGGACTGAGGGGCTGAGGGGCACCAATGGGACTCGAAGAGAAACTCCCGAGCGGCTTTCTGCTGACGACGGTCGAACAGGCCGCGGGCTGGGTGCGCAAGGCGTCCGTGTTCCCCGCGACCTTCGGCCTCGCCTGCTGCGCCATCGAGATGATGACCACCGGCGCCGGCCGGTACGACCTGGCCCGCTTCGGCATGGAGGTCTTCCGCGGCTCACCGCGCCAGGCCGACCTCATGATCGTCGCCGGCCGCGTCAGCCAGAAGATGGCGCCGGTCCTGCGGCAGGTCTACGACCAGATGCCCAACCCCAAGTGGGTCATCTCGATGGGCGTCTGCGCCTCCTCGGGCGGCATGTTCAACAACTACGCGATCGTGCAGGGCGTCGACCACATCGTGCCCGTCGACATCTACCTGCCCGGCTGTCCGCCGCGGCCGGAGATGCTCCTCGACGCGATCCTCAAGCTCCACCAGAAGATCCAGACCTCCAAGCTCGGCGTGAACGCCGAGGAGGCGGCGCGCGAGGCGGAGGAGGCGGCGCTCAAGGCGCTGCCGACCATCGAATTGAAGGGTCTGCTCCGGTGAGTGACGAGACACCCAACCCCGAGAAGGAGCTGAGCGAGCAGAACCTGCCGGGCCAGCGCGGGGAGCACGGCGAGGAGGTACGCCTCCAGCGTGGCATGTTCGGCGCCAACAACGGCGGCGACACGTCCGGCTACAGCGGCCTCGTCCGCTCGATCCGCCTCCCCGGCCCGGCCAACCGCCCGTACGGCGGCTGGTTCGACGAGGTCGCCGACGAACTCGAAGGCGCACTGGAGGAGCAGGGACTGCTCCCCGCCAAAGCCATCGAGAAGACGGTCGTCGACCGCGACGAGCTCACCTTCCACATCGAGCGCGAGCACCTCGTCCGCGTCGCCCGCACGCTCCGCGACGACCCGGCGCTCCGCTTCGAGCTCTGCACCGGCGTCTCCGGCGTCCACTACCCGGGGGACAAGGGCCGCGAGCTGCACGCCGTCTACCACCTGCGCTCGCTCACCCACGGCAGGCTGATCCGCCTGGAGGTCTCGGCGCCCGACGCCGACCCGCGCATCCCGTCCCTCGTCGCCGTCTACCCGACGAACGACTGGCACGAGCGCGAGGCGTACGACTTCTTCGGCATCGTCTTCGACGGTCACCCCGCCCTCACCCGGATCATGATGCCGGACGACTGGCAGGGCCACCCGCAGCGCAAGGACTACCCCCTCGGTGGCATCGCCATCGAGTACAAGGGCGCCCAGATCCCGGCTCCGGACCAGCGGAGGTCGTACTCGTGAACACCCCGTCCGCCTCCCCCCGGGAGACGACAGAAGGCGCCGTCTACACGGTGACCGGCGGCGACTGGGAAGAGGTCGTCCAGTCCGCCGCCAAGGCCGACGACGAACGCATCATCGTCAACATGGGCCCGCAGCACCCGTCCACCCACGGCGTGCTCCGGCTCATCCTGGAGATCGACGGCGAGACCGTCACCGAGGCCCGCTGCGGCATCGGCTACCTCCACACCGGCATCGAGAAGAACCTCGAGTACCGGACCTGGACGCAGGGCACCACCTTCGTCACGCGCATGGACTACCTCACCTCGTTCTACAACGAGACGGCGTACTGCCTCGGCGTGGAGAAGCTCCTCGGCATCACCGAGCAGATCCCGGACCGCGCCAGCGTCATCCGCGTCCTGCTCATGGAGCTCAACCGGCTCTCCTCCCACCTGGTGTGCATCGCCACCGGCGGCATGGAGCTCGGCGCCACCACGATCATGATCTACGGCTTCCGGGACCGCGAGATGATCCTGGACCTGTACGAGCTGATCACCGGCCTGCGCATGAACCACGCGTTCATCCGCCCCGGCGGCCTCGCCCAGGACCTGCCGCCCGGCGCCGTCGACGCCGTCCGCGAGTTCGTGAAGACCATGAAGAAGAACCTGCCGGAGTACGACAAGCTCGCCACCGGCAACCCCATCTTCAAGGCCCGCATGCAGGACGTCGGCTACCTCGACCTCACCGGCTGCATGGCCCTCGGCGCCACCGGACCGATCCTGCGCTCCGCGGGCCTCCCGCACGACCTGCGCAAGACGGACCCGTACTGCGGCTACGAGAACTACGAGTTCGACGTCCCGACCGCCGACACCTGCGACTCCTACGGACGCTTCCTCGTCCGCCTGGAGGAGATGCGGCAGTCGCTCCGGATCGTCGAGCAGTGCCTCGACCGCCTCGCCCCGGGACCGGTCATGGTCGGCGACAAGAAGATCGCCTGGCCCGCGCAGCTCGCGCTCGGCCCCGACGGCCTCGGCAACTCCCTCGACCACATCAAGAAGATCATGGGCACCTCCATGGAGGCCCTGATCCACCACTTCAAGCTGGTCACCGAGGGCTTCCGGGTCCCCGCCGGGCAGGCCTACGCGGCCGTCGAGTCGCCCAAGGGCGAGCTCGGCGTGCACGTCGTCTCCGACGGCGGCACCCGCCCCTTCCGGGTCCACTTCCGCGACCCGTCCTTCACCAACCTCCAGGCCATGGCCGCGATGTGCGAGGGCGGCCAGGTCGCCGACGTCATCGTCGCCGTCGCCTCCATCGACCCCGTGATGGGAGGCGTCGACCGATGACGGAGAACGTCAGCCTGGGGATGCCCCAGCTGCCCGCCCCCGAGTACCCGGCCGAGGTCCACGCGCGCCTGGAGGAGGACGCGCGGGCGATCATCGCCCGCTACCCGGACTCCCGCTCCGCGCTCCTGCCGATGCTGCACCTCGTGCAGTCGGAGGAGGGCCATGTGACCCGTACCGGCATGCGGTTCTGCGCCGAACTCCTCGGCCTGACCACCGCCGAGGTCACCGCCGTCGCCACCTTCTACACGATGTACCGGCGCAAGCCCTCCGGCGACTACCAGGTCGGCGTCTGTACGAACACGCTCTGCGCCGTCATGGGCGGCGACGCCATCTTCGAGGAGCTCAAGCAGCACCTCGGCGTCGGAAACAACGGAGCCGACGACACGACTGCCGACGGCAAGATCACCCTTGAACACATCGAGTGCAACGCGGCCTGCGACTTCGCACCCGTCGTGATGGTCAACTGGGAGTTCTTCGACAACCAGACCCCGGAGTCCGCCAAGAGGATGGTGGACGACCTGCGGGCCGGACGGACCGTCGAACCCACCCGCGGCGCCCCCCTCTGCACCTTCAAGGAGACCGCCCGCATCCTCGCCGGCTTCCCCGACGAGCGCCCCGGCGCCGTCGAGGCCACCGGCGGAGCGGGCCCCGCCTCCCTCGTCGGACTGCGCCTGGCCAAGGGCGAGGCGCCCCACCACCGAATCGTCCACCCGCGCGGTGAGGCAACCCGTCAGGAGGGGGAGTGATGACCTTGGCGGCCGAGATCGACAACAACAACAGCCCCGAGAAGCTTCTCGCCCCGGTCCTCTCCGCATTCTGGGACCAGCCCAACTCCTGGACCCTGGAGACCTACGAGCGGCACGAGGGATACCAGGGCCTCAAGCGGGCCCTCGCGATGAGCCCCGACGACCTCATCGCGTACGTCAAGGAATCCGGGCTCCGCGGCCGCGGCGGCGCCGGCTTCCCCACCGGCATGAAGTGGCAGTTCATCCCGCAGGGCGACGGCAAGCCCCACTACCTCGTCGTCAACGCCGATGAGTCCGAGCCCGGCACCTGCAAGGACATCCCCCTCCTCTTCGCCAACCCGCACTCCCTCATCGAGGGAATGATCATCGCCTGCTACGCGATCCGCTCCGAGCACGCGTTCATCTACCTGCGCGGCGAGGTCGTCCCCGTCCTGCGCCGTCTCCACGAGGCCGTCCGCGAGGCCTACGCGGCGGGCTACCTCGGCCGGAACATCCTCGGCAGCGGTCTCAACCTCGAACTCACCGTCCACGCCGGCGCCGGCGCGTACATCTGCGGCGAGGAGACCGCCCTGCTCGACTCGCTCGAAGGGCGCCGCGGCCAGCCCCGGCTGCGCCCCCCCTTCCCCGCGGTCGCCGGTCTGTACGCCTGCCCCACTGTCGTGAACAACGTCGAGTCCATCGCGTCCGTTCCCGCGATCCTCAACCGCGGCAAGGAATGGTTCACCTCGATGGGCAGCGAGAAGTCCCCGGGCTTCACGCTCTACTCGCTCAGCGGGCACGTCGCCACACCCGGCCAGTACGAGGCCCCCCTCGGCATCACCCTGCGCCAGCTCCTCGACATGAGCGGCGGCATGCGGCCGGGCCACCGGCTCAAGTTCTGGACCCCCGGCGGCTCCTCCACCCCCATGTTCACCGAGGAGCACCTCGACGTGCCCCTCGACTACGAGGGCGTCGGCGCCGCCGGATCCATGCTCGGCACCAAGGCCCTCCAGTGCTTCGACGAGACGACCTGCGTCGTCCGGGCCGTCACCCGCTGGACCGAGTTCTACGCCCACGAGTCCTGCGGCAAGTGCACCCCCTGCCGCGAAGGCACGTACTGGCTCGTCCAGTTGCTCCGCGACATCGAAGCCGGCAAGGGCGTGATGTCCGACCTCGACAAGCTGAACGACATCGCCGACAACATCAACGGCAAGTCGTTCTGCGCCCTCGGCGACGGCGCCGCCTCGCCGATCTTCTCCTCGCTCAAGTACTTCCGCGCGGAGTACGAGCAGCACATCACGGGCAAGGGCTGCCCCTTCGACCCCGCCAGGTCGACCGTCTGGGCCGACCGGCGCGCAGACAACACGGAGGTGAACGCATGACAGTCACCACGTCTGCCCCCTCCGGGGGCGGCGAGGCGGCGCTCCCGCCCCAGGACCTCGTCACGCTGACCATCGACGGCATCGAGATCTCCGTCCCCAAGGGGACGCTGGTCATCCGCGCCGCCGAGCAGCTCGGCATCGAGATCCCGCGCTTCTGCGACCACCCGCTCCTCGACCCCGCCGGCGCCTGCCGCCAGTGCATCGTCGAGGTCGAGGGCCAGCGCAAGCCCATGGCCTCCTGCACCATCACCTGCACCGACGGCATGGTGGTCAAGTCGCAGCTCACCTCGCCCGTGGCCGAGAAGGCCCAGCACGGCGTGATGGAGCTGCTGCTCATCAACCACCCGCTGGACTGCCCGGTCTGCGACAAGGGCGGCGAGTGCCCCCTGCAGAACCAGGCCATGTCCCACGGCCAGTCGGAGTCCCGCTTCGACGGCCACAAGCGGACCTACGAGAAGCCGGTCAACATCTCCACGCAGGTGCTGCTCGACCGCGAGCGCTGCGTGCTCTGCGCCCGCTGCACCCGCTTCTCCAACCAGGTCGCGGGCGACCCGATGATCGAGCTGATCGAGCGCGGCGCGCTCCAGCAGGTCGGCACCGGCGAGGGCGACCCCTTCGAGTCGTACTTCTCCGGCAACACCATCCAGATCTGCCCGGTCGGCGCCCTCACCTCGGCCGCCTACCGCTTCCGCTCCCGCCCCTTCGACCTGGTCTCCTCGCCGTCGGTCTGCGAGCAGTGCGCCGGCGGCTGCGCCACCCGCACCGACCACCGGCGCGGCAAGGTCATGCGGAAGCTCGCCGCCGAGGACCCCGAGGTCAACGAGGAGTGGATCTGCGACAAGGGCCGCTTCGGTTTCCGGTACGCGCAGCAGCGCGACCGGCTCACCACCCCCCTCGTCCGCAACAACGAGACCGGTGAGCTCGAAGCGGCGTCCTGGCCGGAGGCCCTGGAGGCCGCCGCCCGCGGGCTCGTCCGCGGCCGCACCGGCGTCCTCGCCGGCGGCCGGCTGACCGTCGAGGACTCCTACGCGTACGCCAAGTTCGCCCGGGTCGCCCTCGACACCAACGACATCGACTTCCGGGCCCGCGTCCACTCCGGCGAGGAGGCCGACTTCCTGGCCTCCGCCGTCGCCGGACGCGGACGCGACCTGGACGGTACGGGTGTCACGTACACCTCGCTCGAAGCGGCGCCGGCCGTTCTCCTCGTCGGCCTGGAGTCCGAGGAGGAGGCCCCCGGCGTCTTCCTGCGGCTCCGCAAGGCCTGGCGCAAGCACGGCCAGAAGACGTACGCGATCGCCGCCTTCGCGACCCGCGGCCTGGAGAAGGCGGGCGGCACCCTGCTGCCGGCCGCGCCCGGCACCGAGACCGAGTGGCTCGACGCCCTCACCTCCCGGGTCGGCCTCGAAGGCGACGGACTCGCCGCCGCCGAGGCCCTCCGCCGGGAAGGCTCCGTCATCGCCGTCGGCGAGCGCCTCGCGGGCGTGCCCGGCGCGCTCACCGCCGCCCTGCGCGCCTCGGCCGCCACCGGCGCCCGGCTCGTCTGGATCCCGCGCCGTTCCGGCGAGCGCGGCGCGGTGGAGGCGGGCGCGATCCCGACGCTGCTGCCCGGCGGCCGGCCCGCGACCGACCCGCGCGCGCGGGAGGAGGTCGCCGCCGCCTGGGGCGTCCGCGAACTCCCGCACCGCTACGGCCGCGACACCGGTCAGATCCTGGAGGCCGCGGCCACCGGCGAACTCGCCGCCCTGCTCGTCGCCGGTGTCGACGTCGTCGACCTGCCCGACCCGGCACGCGCGCGTGAGGCCCTCGACGCGGCCTTCGTGGTCTCCCTGGAGCTGCGGCCCGGCGAGGTCACCGACCGCGCCGACGTCGTCCTCCCGGTCGCCGCCGTCGCCGAGAAGCCCGGCACCTTCCTCAACTGGGAAGGCAGGGCACGCCTCTTCGAGGCCGCGCTCAAGCCCGAGCAGATGACCAGGCCGCTCGCCCCGTCCGACGCACGCGTGCTCCACATGCTCGCCGACGCCATGGACGCCCACCTGGCCCTGCCCGACCTGCGGTCCGCACGACGGGAGCTGGACCGGCTCGGCCGCTGGACCGAGGAGCGGGCCTCCGAGCCCGCCGAGCCCGGCCAGGCCGCGCCCCGGCCCGGCGACGGCGAGGCCGTCCTCGCCGGACACCGGCTGCTCCTCGACCTCGGCCGTCTCCAGGAGGGCGACACCGCCCTGGCCGGCACCCGCCACGCGGCCGTCGCCCGGCTCTCCGCCGCCACCGCCGCCGACACCGGCGTCAAGGACGGCGACACCCTGGAGGTCACCGGCCCGGCCGGCTCGGTCGCCTTCCCGCTCCAGGTCACCGAGATGCCCGACCGCGTGGTCTGGCTCCCGCTGAACTCGGCCGGCACCGGCGTCTACTCCGCCACCGGCGCCCACCCCGGCGACCTCGTCCGCATCGGCCCGGCCACCCCGACGGAGGTCCAGGCATGAACACCCTCCTCGCCGCCGAAGACCTGTCCATGTTCGGCACGGACCCCTGGTGGCTCGTCGCGATCAAGGCCGTCTTCTGCTTCGCCTTCCTGATGGTCACCGTGCTCTTCTCCATCGTGTGGGAGCGCAAGGTCGTCGCCTGGATGCAGCTGCGCGTCGGCCCCAACCGGCACGGCCCCTGGGGCCTCCTCCAGTCCCTCGCGGACGGCGTCAAGCTGATGCTGAAGGAGGACGTGATCGTCAAGAAGGCCGACAAGGTCGTCTACGTCCTCGCCCCGATCATCGCCGCGATCCCGGCCTTCATGGCGATCGCCGTGATCCCCTTCGGGCCCGCAGGCAACGAGGTGTCGATCTTCGGCCAGCGCACGACGATGCAGCTCACCGACCTGCCGATCGCGATGCTGTACGTCCTCGCGGTCGCCTCCGTCGGCATCTACGGCATCGTCCTCGCGGGCTGGTCCTCCGGCTCCACGTACCCCCTGCTCGGCGGTCTGCGCTCCTGCGCCCAGATGATCTCGTACGAGATCGCCATGGGCGCGGCCTTCGCCTCCGTCTTCCTCTACTCCGGGTCGATGTCGACCTCGGCGATCGTCGAGGCGCAGGCGGACCGCTGGTTCGTGATCCTGCTGCCGGTGTCGTTCATCATCTACATCGTCACGATGGTCGGCGAGACCAACCGCGCCCCCTTCGACATGCCGGAGTCCGAGGGCGACCTCGTCGGCGGCTTCAACACCGAGTACTCGTCCATCAAGTTCGCGCTGTTCATGCTCGCCGAGTACGTGAACATGGTGACGGTCTCGGCCGTGTCGGTGACGCTCTTCCTGGGCGGCTGGCGGGCCCCGTACCCGATCTCCACCTTCTGGGAGGGCGCGAACCACGGCTGGTGGCCGATGCTCTGGTTCATCGTCAAGGTGCAGCTGCTCCTCTTCTTCTTCATCTGGCTCCGCGGCACCCTGCCCCGCGTCCGCTACGACCAGCTGATGAAGCTCGGGTGGAAGGTCCTCATCCCGGTCTCCGTGGTCTGGCTCATGCTCGTCGCCACCGTCCGGGCCCTGCGGAACGAGAACATCGCGTTCAGCAACATCGTCCTGTACGTGGCCGGGGCCGTCCTCGGACTGCTGCTGCTCTCCTTCCTCTTCGACACGTTCCGCGACAGGAAGGCGAAGGCGCAGGCGGCGGCGCCCGAGAAGGAGCGCGTCTTCGACCCGATGGCCGGAGGCTTCCCCGTACCGCCCAAGCCCGGACAGTCCCTGCCGCCCGTGCCCCGGCGCAGGCCGCGGCGCGACAAGGACCTCGTTGTCAGTGGCGCCTCCGATACTGCTACTGCGAGTGAGGGAAAGGAGACGGACGGTGTCTGACTTCCAGAATCCGGTGGCCGGCTTCGGCGTGACCTTCAAGGCCATGTTCAAGAAGCGGCTGACCGAGCAGTACCCGGAGCAGCAGAAGACGACGGCGCCCCGCTTCCACGGCCGGCACCAGCTCAACCGTCACCCCGACGGCCTGGAGAAGTGCGTCGGCTGCGAGCTCTGCGCCTGGGCCTGTCCCGCCGACGCGATCTACGTCGAGGGCGCGGACAACACCGACGAGGAGCGCTACTCGCCCGGCGAGCGGTACGGCCGCGTCTACCAGATCAACTACGCCCGCTGCATCCTCTGCGGGCTGTGCATCGAGGCCTGCCCCACGCGCGCGCTGACGATGACCAACGAGTTCGAGCTGGCCGACTCCTCCCGCGAGAACCTGATCTACACCAAGGAGCAGCTGCTCGCGGGCCTGGAGGAGACCATGGTCGACTCCCCGCACGCGATCTTCCCCGGCATGACCGAGCAGGACTACTACCGGGGCCTCGTCACCGAGGCCGCCCCCGGGACCGTCCAGCAGGTCGCCGTCTCCAAGGGTGAGCAGGGCGAGCAGGAGGGGGCGGACGCATGAGCGCCAACCTCGCGGCGTACACGACGTCCTCGGGTGAGGCCTTCCAGTTCTGGGTCCTCGGCACCGTCGCCGTCATCGGCGCCCTCGCCACGATCCTGATGAAGAAGGCCATGCACAGCGCGCTGTCGCTGGCCGGCACGATGATCGTCCTCGCGGTCTTCTACCTCGCCAACGGCGCGTACTTCCTCGGCATCGTCCAGATCGTCGTCTACACCGGCGCGATCATGATGCTCTTCCTCTTCATCGTCATGCTGGTCGGCGTCACGGCCGCGGACTCCCTGAAGGAGACCATCAAGGGCCAGCGCTGGTGGGCCGCGGCCTGCGGGCTCGGCTTCGGCATCCTGCTGGTCGCCGGCATCGGCCAGGCCTCGCTCACCGAGTTCAACGGCCTCGGCGCGGCCAACTCGGCGTACGGCGGAAACGTGGAGGGCCTCGCCGCCCTCATCTTCACCAAGTACGTCTTCGCCTTCGAGATCACCGGCGCGCTCCTCATCACGGCGGCCGTCGGCGCGATGGTGCTCACGCACCGCGAGCGCACCGAGCGGGCCCGCACCCAGCGCGAGCTCTCCGAGCAGCGCGTACGCCAGGGCACGCACGTGCCGCCGCTGCCCGCGCCCGGTGTCTACGCCCGGCACAACGCCGTGGACGTCGCCGGTCTGCTCCCCGACGGTTCCCCGTCGGAGCTCACCGTCATGCAGACCCTGCGCAAGCGGGGTCAGATCCGGGACGTGTCCAGCGAGGCGCTCGCCGACCTCAAGGCCCTGGAGCAGCGCTCCGAGGAGCGGCTCGGCCGGGACCGGGACGAAGAGGAGGCCACCCGGTGAACCCCGTCAACTACCTGTATCTCGCGGCCCTGCTGTTCACCATCGGTGCGGCGGGGGTGCTGATCCGGCGCAACGCGATCGTGGTCTTCATGTGCGTCGAGCTGATGCTCAACGCCTGCAACCTCGCGTTCGTCACCTTCTCCCGCATGCACGGCAACCTCGACGGCCAGATCATCGCGTTCTTCACGATGGTCGTCGCCGCCGCGGAGGTCGTCGTCGGGCTCGCGATCATCGTGTCCGTCTTCCGTGCCCGCCACTCGGCCTCGGTCGACGACGCCAGCCTGATGAAGCTGTGAGGGGCTGACCCGTGGAAAATCTCATTGCGCTGCTCGTCGGGGTACCCCTGCTCGGCGCGGCCGTCCTGCTCTGCGGCGGACGGCGCCTCGACAGGACCGGGCACTGGCTCGGCACCCTGCTCGCGGCCGTCTCGTTCTTCATCGGCCTGGCGCTCTTCGCCGACATGCTCGGCAAGAGCGCCGACGACCGGGCCATGCACCAGCGGCTGTTCACCTGGATCCCGGTGGAGGGCTTCCAGGCGGACATCGCCTTCCAGCTCGACCAGCTGTCGATGACCTTCGTCCTGCTGATCAGCGGGGTCGGCACGCTCATCCACGTCTACTCCATCGGCTACATGGAGCACGACGAGCGCCGCCGCCGCTTCTTCGGCTATCTCAACCTCTTCGTCGCGGCGATGCTCCTGCTCGTCCTCGCCGACAACTACCTGCTCCTGTACTTCGGCTGGGAGGGCGTCGGCCTCGCCTCGTACCTCCTGATCGGTTTCTGGCAGCACAAGCCCAGCGCGGCCACCGCCGCGAAGAAGGCCTTCCTGGTCAACCGGGTCGGCGACATGGGCCTCTCGATCGCCATCATGATCATGTTCACCACCTTCGGGACCTTCGCCTTCGGGCCGGTCCTGGCATCGACCGGCGAGGCGTCCCAGGGCACCCTGACCGCGATCGGCCTGATGCTGCTCCTCGCGGCCTGCGGCAAGTCGGCCCAGGTGCCGCTGCAGTCCTGGCTCGGGGACGCGATGGAGGGCCCGACCCCGGTCTCGGCCCTCATCCACGCGGCCACGATGGTGACCGCCGGTGTCTATCTGATCGTCCGCTCCGCCGACATCTTCAACGCGGCGCCGGACGCGCAGCTCGTCGTCACCGTCGTCGGCGCGGTCACGCTCCTCTTCGGTGCGATCGTCGGTTGTGCCAAGGACGACATCAAGAAGGCCCTCGCCGGCTCGACGATGTCGCAGATCGGCTACATGATCCTGGCGGCCGGCCTCGGCCCCATCGGCTACGTCTTCGCGATCATGCACCTGGTGACGCACGGCTTCTTCAAGGCCGGGCTCTTCCTCGGTGCCGGTTCGGTCATGCACGGCATGAACGACGAGGTCGACATGCGGAAGTACGGCGGCCTGCGGAAGTACATGCCGGTCACCTTCGTCACCTTCGGCCTCGGCTACCTCGCGATCATCGGCTTCCCCGGTCTGTCCGGCTTCTTCTCCAAGGACAAGATCATCGAGGCGGCCTTCGCGAAGGGCGGCACCGAGGGCTGGATCCTCGGCTCGGTCACCCTGCTCGGTGCGGCCATCACCGCGTACTACATGACCCGCGTGATGCTCATGACGTTCTTCGGCGAGAAGCGCTGGCAGAACGACGAGAACGGCGAGCCGCCGCACCCGCACGAGTCGCCCAGGTCCATGACGATCCCGATGATCCTGCTGGCCGTCGGCTCCGTCGCCGCAGGCGCCTACTTCGAGTTCGCCGGGTTCGTCGAGTGGCTGGAGCCGGTCACCGGCTACGCGCACGGCCACCCGCCCATCAGCGCCGCCGCCGTCACCGCCGCCACCGTCGCCGTCATGGTGATCGGCGTCGGGCTCGCCTACCTCCAGTACGGGCGCAGGCCCGTCCCGGTCGTCGCCCCGCGCGGCTCGCTCCTCACCCGGGCCGCCCGCCGCGACCTCCTCCAGGACGACTTCAACCACGCCGTCTTCGTCACCGGCGGGACGCACGTCACCCGCTCCCTGGTCTACGTCGACCACACCCTGGTCGACGGCGTCGTCAACGGCACCGCGGCCGCCGTCGGCGGACTCTCCGGCCGACTGCGCAAGCTCCAGAACGGCTACGCCCGCACGTACGCGGTCTCCATGTTCGGAGGTACTGCGGTGCTGATCGCCGCGACCCTGCTGATGAGGGCGGTGTAACTGCCATGTCTTTCCCGCTCCTTACGCTGACGGCAGCGGTGCCGGCGGCCGGTGCGATCCTCACCGCCGCCGTCCCCGCCGCCCGTCGCACCGCCGCCAAATGGCTGGCGCTGCTCGTCTCGCTCGCCACGCTGGTGCTCGCCGCCGTCGTCTTCGTACGGTTCGAGCCCGGCGGCGAGCGGTACCAGCTGACCGAATCGCACTCCTGGATCAAGGACTTCGGCGTCCGGTACGAGCTCGGGGTCGACGGCATCGGGGTGGCGCTGATCGCGCTCACCGCCCTGCTGATCCCGTTCATCATCCTGGCCGGCTGGCACGACGCCGACCCCCTGGAGACCTCCTCGAAGAGGTGGCGGCCCACCCAGGGCTTCTTCGCCCTGATCCTCATGGTCGAGGCGATGGTGATCCTCTCCTTCGAGGCCACCGACGTCTTCCTGTTCTACGTCCTCTTCGAAGCCATGCTCATCCCGATGTACTTCCTCATCGGCGGCTTCGGCGACCGGGCGCACTCCGGCTCCGACGAGAACGCGGCGGCCCAGCGCTCGTACGCGGCGGTCAAGTTCCTGCTCTACAACCTGGTCGGCGGCCTCATCATGCTGGCCGCGGTCATCGGGCTCTACGTGGTCGCGGGGAACTTCTCGCTCACGGAGATCGCCGAGGCGCGGGCGAACGGCTCGCTGGAGATGGCGACCAACACCGAGCGGCTGCTCTTCCTCGGCTTCTTCTTCGCCTTCGCCGTGAAGGCGCCGCTCTGGCCGCTCCACACCTGGCTGCCGAACGCGATGGGGGAGGCCACCGCCCCGGTCGCCGTCCTCATCACCGCCGTCGTCGACAAGGTCGGCACCTTCGCGATGCTCCGCTTCTGCCTGGGGCTCTTCCCCGAGGCCTCGAAGTGGGCCACCCCGGCGATCATCGTCCTCGCGCTCATCAGCATCGTGTACGGGGCGCTGCTCGCCGTCGGCCAGCGGGACATCAAGCGTCTGGTCGCCTACGCGTCGATCTCGCACTTCGGCTTCATCATCCTGGGCATCTTCGCGATGACCACCCAGGGCCAGTCCGGTGCCACGCTCTACATGGTCAACCACGGCATCTCGACGGCCGCGCTGATGCTCGTCGCCGGCTTCCTGATCTCCCGGCGCGGCTCGCGGCTCATCGCCGACTACGGCGGTGTGCAGAAGGTCGCCCCGGTGCTCGCCGGCACGTTCCTGATCGGTGGCCTCGCGACCCTGTCGCTGCCCGGACTCGCGCCGTTCGTCAGCGAGTTCCTGGTCCTGGTCGGCACCTACTCCCGGTACCCGGTGGCCGGGATCATCGCCACCACCGGCATCGTCCTCGCCGCGCTCTACGTCCTCGTCCTGTACCAGCGGACGATGACCGGGCCGGTGAAGGAGGAGGTGCGCACGCTGCCGGACCTGCGGGCGCGTGAACTGGCGGTGGTCGTCCCGCTGATCGCCGTCCTGATCTTCCTCGGCGTCTTCCCGAAGCCGCTGACGGACGTCGTCAACCCGGCGGTGCAGCACACCATGTCCGACGTCCAGCAGAAGGACCCCCAGCCCACCGTGCCCAACGTGGAGGCCGCCCAGTGAGCGCAACGGCTGTCCACAGCCTGTGGACGACGGCGGCGGTCGAGCCGCTGAACAAGATCCCGGCTCCCCACATCGAGTACACGCAGCTCTCGCCCGTACTCATCGTGATCGGCGCCGCGATCATCAGCGTCCTCGTCGAGGCCTTCGTGCCCCGCAAGGGCCGGTACGTGGCCCAGGTGTTCCTCTCCGTCCTCGCCCTCGCCGCGGCCTTCGCCGCGGTCGTCGCCCTGGCGGCCGGCGGCTACGGCACCACCAAGGCCCAGATCGCGGCCATGGGCGCCATCGCCGTCGACGGACCCGCCCTGTTCCTCCAGGGCACCATTCTCCTCGCCTCGATCGTCGCGATCTTCACCTTCGCCGAGCGCAGGCTCGACCCGGCCGACCACGGCCACAAGGTCGACTCCTTCGCCGCCGAGGCCGCCGCCGTCCCCGGCAGCGAGCAGGAGAGGGCGGCCGTCAAGGCCGGGTTCACCACCACCGAGGTCTTCCCGCTCGCGCTCTTCGCGATCGCCGGCATGCTGGTCTTCCCCGCGGCCAACGACCTCCTGACGCTCTTCGTCGCGCTGGAGGTCTTCTCCCTCCCGCTGTACCTGCTCTGCGCCGTCGCCCGCCGCAAGCGGCTGATGTCGCAGGAGGCGGCCGTCAAGTACTTCCTGCTCGGCGCCTTCTCCTCGGCGTTCCTGCTCTTCGGGATCGCCCTGCTCTACGGCTACGCGGGCTCCGTCTCGTACGCCACGATCGCCCGGGTCGTCGACGGCGCCGTCGTCTCCGTCGACCCGGCGCTCGCCGACACCATGGGCAACGACGTCCTGCTGCTCATCGGCTTCGCCATGGTGCTCACGGGGCTCCTCTTCAAGGTCGGCGCCGTGCCGTTCCACATGTGGACCCCGGACGTCTACCAGGGCGCCCCGACCCCGGTCACCGGCTTCATGGCCGCCGCGACCAAGGTCGCCGCGTTCGGCGCGCTGCTCCGCCTGCTGTACGTGGTGCTGCCGGGCCTCACCTGGGACTGGCGGCCGGTCATGTGGGGCGTCGCGATCGTCACCATGCTGGGCGGTGCGATCGTCGCCATCACTCAGACCGACATCAAGCGGCTCCTGGCCTACTCGTCCATCGCGCACGCGGGCTTCCTGCTCGCCGGCGTCATCGCCGCCACCCCGAGCGGCATCTCGTCCGTCCTCTTCTACCTGGGGGCGTACTCCTTCGTGACGATCGGCGCGTTCGCCGTCGTCACCCTGGTCAGGGACGCGGGCGGCGAGGCCACCCACCTCTCCAAGTGGGCCGGGCTCGGCCGCCGTTCGCCGCTGGTCGCGGCGGTCTTCGCGGTCTTCCTGCTCGCCTTCGCCGGCATTCCGCTGACCTCCGGCTTCTCCGGCAAGTTCGCGGTCTTCAAGGCGGCGGCGGACGGCGGCGCGGGCGCGCTCGTCGTGGTCGGCGTGCTCTCCTCGGCGATCGCCGCGTTCTTCTACATCCGGGTGATCGTGCTGATGTTCTTCAGCGAGCCGAAGGCGGACGGCCCCACGGTCGCCGTGCCCTCGGCCCTGACGACGCTCACCATCACGGCGGGCGTGGTGGTCACGCTGGTGCTCGGCCTCGCGCCGCAGCCCTTCCTCGACCTGGCCAACCAGGCGAGCGTGTTCGTCCGGTAGGTGTGCGCTGTACGAGGAGGGGCCCGGCTCACGGTGAGCCGGGCCCCTCCTCGTGTGTCCACGGGTGGGTGGGCGCGGGGGTGACCCATGGGCGGTGCCCGTGCCATCGTGGAAACCGCCCCGAATGGTCTGTACCAGTCGTCGAGAGGGAAGCGGCACGATGCGTGGCTCGACCGTCTTACCAGGGACTCCCTGCGCCGCCCCCCGGGCGGGCGACCCGCCCGTCCACCGCCTGGAACTGCGCCTGCCCGACGACGTGCCCTTCGCCGCCGGGAGCTTCGACGCCGTCGGCCCCCTGTCGAGGGCCGCCTTCCCCCACCGCCACACCTTCTACGAGATCGTCCACGTCACCGCCGGGACCGGCGCCCACGTCGTCGACCTGGCCCGCTGGGAACTGCGCCCGCCCCACCTGGCCGTGATCGTGCCCGGGCAGGTGCACCGCTGGGAGGACGCCCGCGGCCTGGACGGCACCGTCGTCCTCTTCACCGAGGACTTCCTCCTCGACCACCCCGGCGACCGGGCGCTGCTGCGCCGCCTCGGCGAACGCCCCTGGCTCACCCTCGACGGGCCCACGCACGCCCGTACCGCCCGCCTGATGGCCGAGCTCGCCGAGGAGTACGGGCACGGCGACCCCGGCTTCGCGACGGTCCTGCGGTCCCTGCTGCGCGTCCTCCTCGTCCGTACGGCGCGACTGCCCGGCCCCGGTCCCGACGCCGGAGCCGGCCCCGGAGACGGGGCGCAGGCCGGCAGGGCGGGGGCGGTCGCCGAGGAGTTCGCCCGCCTGATCGCCCGTACCGGCGAGGACCACCGGTCCGTGCGGGAGTGCGCCGAGCTGATCGGGGTCACCCCCGGCCACCTCACCGCGGCCGTACGGGCCGCCACCGGCCGGACCCCGGGGGTGCTGCTCCGCGAGGCGCGCACGCGCGAGGCCCAACGGCTCCTGATCGGCACCGACCTGTCGATCCATCAGGTCGCCCGGCGGGCCGGCTTCGACGACCCCGCGTACTTCTGCCGCTTCTTCCGTCGGGAGACGGGCCGTAGCCCCGGGGACTTCCGAAAACACCACGACGGCCGTGTTCCGTCCCTCGAAGGCGGCGGCGTGCGGGCCTAGGTTCGTTGCGACCCCAGCCCCCCGCACGAGGAGCAGGCATGGACCACGAAACCAGTACCGGGCACGTCACCCGCAAGGCGGTGCTGCGCGCCGCGCTCGCCGCCGGCATGGCGGCGCCCGCGGTGCTCATGGGCGTCCCGGCGCTCGCCCGCACCCTCACCGCGGGCGAGGCCGCGCCCGCGCTCACCCCGGAGTGCGACGACGGCGACGACCCGACCCCGCCGCAGACCGAGGGCCCCTACTTCAAGCCCAACTCGCCGCTGCGGACGAGCCTGTTGGAGTCCGGCACGGTCGGCGTACGGCTCACCGTCAGCGGCTACGTCTTCGGGCTCGCCTGCCGGCCGATAGCGGGCGTCCTGCTGGACTTCTGGCAGGCCGACACCAACGGCGCCTACGACAACACCGGCTTCCGCTTTCGTGGGCACCAGTTCACCGACGCCCAGGGCGCCTTCAAGCTCACCACGATCGTGCCCGGCCTCTACCCCGGCCGCACCCGGCACATCCACGTCAAGCTCCAGGCGCCCGGCCGCCCGGTGCTCACCACCCAGCTGTACTTCCCGAACGAACCCCGCAACAACACCGACACGATCTTCGACCCGCGGCTGCTCATGACCGTGCGGGACACGGGAGGGGCCCGCGAGGCCGCCTTCGACTTCGTCCTGAACGTGCTGCAGACCCCCGGCCCGAGCCCGACCCCGACGGCCACCGCGACGACCCAGCCGCCCGGCGGCACCTGGGCCGCCGGGACCGCCTACCGGGCGGGGGACACCGTCACCTACGGCGGCCCGGGCTATGTGTGCCTCCAGGCACACACCGCCCAGGCCGGCTGGGAGCCGCCGAACGTCCCCGCTCTCTGGCGGCCCCGGTAGCCACCGGCTACGCGGAAGGAACGATCCGGCCCCGGACCTCGCCGAGACCCACGCGCGTGCCGTCCGGGCCCGGCGCCCAGGCCGTGAGCACGACCTCGTCACCGTCCTCCAGGAACGTCCGCTTGCCACCGGCCAGTTCGATCGCGTCCCGGCCGTTCCAGGTGAGTTCGAGCAGCGAGCCGCGCTGGCCCACCTCGGGCCCGGAGACCGTCCCGGAGCCGTACAGGTCACCCGTGCGCAGCGAGGCGCCGTTCACCGTCATGTGGGCGAGCTGCTGGGCAGCCGTCCAGTACATGGTGGAGAACGGCGGCTCCGCCACGGTCTCGCCGTTGATCTCCACGGTGATCCGCACGTCGAAGCCGCCCGGCTCCTCCTCGGCCGCGTCGTCCAGGTACGGAAGCAGCGGGAAGTCCCGCGCCGGCGGGGCGGTCCGGGCGGCGTCCAGCGCCTCCAGGGGCGTCACCCAGGCCGCGACCGAGGTCTGGAACGACTTGCCGAGGAACGGGCCGAGCGGCACGTACTCCCAGGCCTGGATGTCGCGCGCCGACCAGTCGTTCAGCAGCGTGAGGCCGAAGACGTGCTCCTGGAAGTCGCCGAGCGCGACCGGCCGGCCCAGCTCCGACGGGGTGCCGACGAGGAAGCCGACCTCCGCCTCGATGTCCAGCTTGATCGACGGGCCGAAGACCGGGGCCGCGTCCGTCGGCGCCTTGCGCTGCCCGGAGGGGCGCACGACATCGGTGCCGGAGACCACGACCGTGCCCGCGCGACCGTGGTAACCGATCGGCAGGTGCTTCCAGTTGGGGGTGAGGGCGTCGCCGTCGGGGCGGAAGATCCGGCCCACGTTCGTCGCGTGGTGCTCGCTCGCGTAGAAGTCGACGTAGTCCGCGACCTCGTACGGCAGGTGCAGCGTCACCGCGTCCAGCGGGTGCAGCAGCGGCTCGATGTCCGCCCGGTGCGCGGGCACCGTCACCCAGGCCGTGAGCGCCCGGCGCACATCGCGCCAGGCGGTCCGCCCGGCCGCGAGCAGCGGGTTCAGGCTCGGCTGGGCGAGCAGCGCCGCATAGGGCGAGCCGAGCGCGTGCGCGGCGGCGCCCGCGTCCAGCACGTACCCGCCGATCCGGACGCCGAGCCGGCGCCGCTCGGGCTCGTCGGCGGTGGTGAAGACGCCGTACGGGAGGTTGTGCGGGCCGAAGGGATCGCCCTCGGCCAGGTCGAGCGGGCTGTGCTCGGACATCTGTGCGTGCCTCGCTTTCCACGTGTGTGGGGGACACGTTACGGGGCGGGCCGCCGGGCGCTGATGACATGGATCACACAGAAAGCGCGGCCTCCGTGAGCAACTGTCCGACTTCGCGCGGTTTGCGCGCCCGGTGAGTGATGCACCCCGCCCCGAGCCGTGAAAAGCGGTCTCCCGCAGGGGCGTTCCCGGCCATACGATCACGGTGGTATCGCGCCGCGTGAAGCTGCCGCAGGCGCGTGCCCCGCACCTCTCTCACACTCCCTGACCAGGAAAAAGGTCCCGCACTGTGGAGATTCGTCGCATTCTCGCGACCGCCGTGGCCGCCGCCGTGACCACCCCGGCCGTGTTCCTGTCCGCCGCGCCCGCGTTCGCCGACACCAAGCCGTCGCCCGCGTCGACCCAGAAGCCCGCCTCGGACGAGGACCCGGACGGCGATGACTTCGCCGAGTACGAGAAGCTCCTCGCCGCCGTCGCCGACGCGGAGGCCAAGCTCGCCGACCTCAAGGCGCAGCGCAAGGCCGTCGTGAAGGACATCGACGAGAAGAACATCGACGAGGCCCTGAAGACCGAGCTGGCCGCGGCCACCGCCGCCGCAGGGGCCGCCAAGACCGCCAAGGCCACCGCCGACGCGGCGCTCGTCGCCGCCGAGGAGGCCCTGGCGAAGCTGAAGGAGACCGGCAGCGCCGCGACTCCGGAGGAGATCGCGACGGCCGAGCAGGCCGTCACCGCGGCGAAGACCGCTGCCGAGTCCGCCGCCACCACCAAGACCGAGGCCGACCTCCGCCTGAAGAACGCGAGCACGGCCTACAGCGACGCGATGGTCGCCCTCACGCAGAAGGCGACCCTCCTCGCCGCCGACATCGTGGTGGCCGAGCAGGATCTCGCCGACGCCGAGGACGCCCTGGAGGAGTTCGAGGGCGGTGCGATCTGCGAGGAGGAGGACATGGAGAAGGAGTCCTCCCTCAAGGTCGCGCTGACCGGCCCGAAGACGGTCACCGCCGGCGAGCCCACGATCTTCTCGCTGCGTGTCAGCAACCCCACCGAGCGGACCCTGGAGGAAGTCCACGCCTACGTCAACGCGATGCGTCTCCCCGCGCCCGGTGAGCTCATCGACGACGAGACGGACTTCGCCAAGCGGATCATCCCCGTCGAGTGGTCCTCCGCCGACAACCTGGAGTGGACCTCGTTCACCGAGAAGTCCGACTCCATCGAAATCGGCAAGCTCGTCAAGGGCGGCCAGTACGACGTGAAGCTCCGCCTCACGGTCGCCGCCGACGCCCCCGCGGGCAAGGGTACGGCCGTCAGCTTCGGCGCGTACGAGAAGTTCGACGGTGACTGCGGCGGCGGCGAGCAGTTCGCGCAGACCGAGTTCGACATCCTCGCGGCCAAGACCGGCAAGCCGAAGCCGGAGCCGACGGAGACGACCGCGACGCCCGCCCCGGAGCCGACGGAGACGACCGCGGCGCCCACCCCGGCGCCGACCGTCACCACCGGCGGGAACACGAACACCACCCAGCAGGGCGGCTCGTCCCGCACCCCGGTGAACAACGGCACCCTCGCCGCCACCGGTGCGAACGACACCCTGCCGCTGGGCCTCGCCGCCGCCGGCGCCGTCGCCCTCGGCGCGGGCGCGCTGGTCTTCGCCCGCCGCCGCAAGGCCGGCGCGAACGCGTAACCGGCCCCGCAAGGCAGCACGAAGGCGCCCGTACCCCCCGTCGGGGTACGGGCGCCTTCGCGCGTCCTCAGCCCGCCGTGCGCGGGATGCTCTCCTCCCACGTGCGGTGGAAGACGACCTCGCCGCCCTCCTTGCACACCACCTCGTTCGCGGTGTGGAAGGCGTCCGCGTCGCAGGAGATCTCCGAGCGCGTGTCGACGGTGACGTCCCAGGACATCTCGGGCCGGTGCAGCCGGATCGACCACTCCGAGCGGGTCCGCGCGGACAGCGGGTCGCCCTCGGCGATCGTGTACGTCTCCACGGCGTCCTCGGTGAACTCCAGGCCGTCCGGGTACACGCGCGTGCCGCCGTACTTCGGGTCGACCTCCAGCTTCCACTCGCCCTTCGCCACGTCCCGCACCACGACCCGCTCCGGGCGCGGCTCCTCCAGGGTGCGCGGGTAGGCGACGCCCAGCGGCTCGGACTGCTCCGGCTCCTCCCACTCGACGGCGTCCTCCGTGTGGCGGCGGACCGGCAGGGTGAGGGAGGAGCCTGCCGGGTCGAGCGTGAAGCCCGCCGCGTCCGGCTGCGGCCAGATCCACGGCCAGTACGTGGAGGAGACCGCGAGCCGCACCCGGTGGCCGGGCGGGAAGGTGTGCCCGATGCCGTTCAGCTCGAAGTCGAAGCTCTCCCACTCGTCGATCTGCGCCTCCACGGCCCGGTCGCGGCCGTAGCGGGCGGAGAAGTTCAGCGCGCCGCGCGTGACGAGCGTGGAGGAGCCGTCGGGGGCGATGTCGCAGAGCCGGGCGACGACCTGGCCGGTCGGCGCGGGCGTCCGGAGGTGGAGGCTCACGGACGGGCGGCCGAGGATCTCGATGGGGCCGCCGTCCTCGGGGACGGGGAAGTCGAAGCAGGCCGAGTGGGCGTCCTCCTCGCGCTGGTCGGGCGGGAGGTCGGCGTCGTTGCCGAAGGGGAAGAACCGGCCGGCGTCGATGCCGGTCTGCTGGGGCGAGTCGACCACGACCGGGGCGCCCTGGAAGGCGTACGTCACGGGGGTGACGTTCGGGGAGGGCCAGGCGGGGTCGGTGACCCAGCGGCCCGGCAGCTCCTCGTAGACGGTGGCCGGCGGGTGCGACTCGCTGATCCAGGAGCGCAGCAGCGGCTCGGCCATCACGTCGTTGTCGACGCCCTTGAGGTGATGGTCCCACCAGCGCAGGGTCTCCTGGAGGAAGCCGATGGCGGGGCCGGGCGGCAGGCCGCGGTCCGGGTACTGGTGGGACCAGGGGCCGATGATGCCGCGCACCCGGTCCTGGGGGAGGTGCTGGGCGAGCCGCAGGACGGTGTCCCGGTAGGGGTCGTGCCAGCCGCCGACGGCGAGGACGGCGGCCCCGATGGCGGAGTAGTCCTCGCAGACGCTGCCGTGCCGCCAGTAGGCGTCGCGGGTCTGGTGGGCGAGCCAGGTGTGGATGAGCGGGTCCACGGCCTCCAGGCGCCTCAGCCACATCGCGCGCCACTCCTCGCCCGCGTACCGGGGGTCGGGCGGGCGGCAGACGAAGGCGAGCATGGTGGCGGCCCAGGCGTGCATGTCGACGCCGAGGACCGAGCCGCCCATGTAGTGGACGTCGTTGTCGTACCGGTCGTCGGTGGAGCAGACGGTGACGATCGCCTTCAGCGGCTCGGGGGCGAGGGCGGCGATCTGGAGCGCGTTGAAGCCGCCCCAGGAGATGCCGAACATGCCGACGCCGCCCGAGCACCAGGGCTGTTCGGCGAGCCAGTTCACGACGGCCACGCCGTCGGCGAGCTCGACGGCGTCGTACTCGTCGCCGGGGAGGCCGTCGCTGTTGCCGTGGCCGCGGACGTCGACCCGTACGGAGGCGTAGCCGTGGCCCGCGTACCAGGGGTGGCGCTGCCAGTCCCGGGGCGCGGTCCAGTCGCTGAGGCGGTACGGCAGGTACTCCAGGAGGGCCGGTACGGGCTCTTCGGTGACCGGGCGCCAGATCCGGGCGTACAGCCTGGTCCCGTCGGGGAGCGGGATGCGGACGTCCTCGTGGCGGGTCTCGTACGGGAAGTCGGTACGGATCTTCGGCATGAGCTCACCTCGGGGGCTGCCTCAGTGGACGGGGTGCATGGTGCGGCGCAGCCAGGGCGCCAGGGCGATCACGACGAGGCCGACGGCGACGGCCACGGCGCCGTTCACGCCGAAGTACGCGGCCTTGGAGACGTCGTCGTAGAGCTTCACGGTCTGGGCCTGGATGCCGTTGGCGAGCGCGAGCGACAGGAACCACAGCGACATCGTCTGGCTGGCGAAGGCCTTCGGGGCGAGCTTGCTCGTGGCGGACATCCCTGAGGTCTCCAGGAGCACGTCGCCGAGGCCGAGCAGCAGGTACGAGCCGACGATCCACCAGGCGGCCATCTGGTACGTGTCGTCGGCGTGCCCGGAGGTCGGCAGGACCATCAGGAGGAACGAGAGGCCGCCGAGGATCACACCGAAGGCGATCTTGTTGGAGGCGTGCGGCTGCTTGTGGCCCATCCGGGCCCAGACTGCGGCCACGACGGGGGCGAGGAGGACCTCGAAGGCGCCGAGGGCGGAGGCGTACCAGCTCGCCGGGAAGTCGAAGCCGAGGATGGTCGTGCGGGCGTTGGTCGAGGCGAGCAGGATCATCGTCGAGTACGCCTGGAAGAGGATGAAGTTGAACACCACCGAGGCCAGGAACAGCACGATGTACGGCTTGAGGCGGCCGCGCTCCTCGGCCGTGACCCGGGGGCTGGTGAACATCACCCAGAAGAAGACGACGGGCGCGATCACCGAGATCAGGGTCAGCAGGTCGACGAACCGGTCCATGGTCAGCCAGCCCGCGACGGCGAGGACCACGGCGACGGCGGCCGTCACGACCGTCCCGGTGACGATCAGCCGGACGGCCCGGCGCATGGCGTCCGGGGCGAGGGCGAATTCGGCGGAGTGCTTGCGCCCGGCCAGGTGACGGCGGCCCGCCACGTACTGGATCAGGCCGAGGGTCATGCCGAGCGCGGCGGCCGAGAAGCCCCAGTGGTAGCCCTTGTGGTCGGCGAGCCAGCCGGTGATCAGCGGTCCGGCGAAGGCGCCGATGTTGATCGCCATGTAGTAGAGCGCGAAACCGGCGTCGCGGCGGTCGTCGTCGGTGCGGTACAGCTTGCCGACCATGGTCGCGACGTTCGGCTTGAGGAGGCCGGTGCCGGCGCTGATCAGGCCGAGGCCGACCCAGGTCATCGCGGCGGTCGGCACGGCCATCGCGTAGTGGCCGCAGGCGATCAGGATGCCGCCCCAGAGGACCGCGCGGTACGAGCCGAGGACGCGGTCCGCGAGCCAGCCGCCGGCCACCGAGACGAGGTAGACGAGGGTGCCGTAGGCGGCGGAGACCGAGGCGGCGGTGCCGGAGGCCATGCCGAGGCCGCCGTCGGAGACGCTCGCGGCGAAGTAGAGGACGAGGATGGCCTGCATGCCGAGGAACGAGAACCGCTCCCAGACCTCCAGGCCCGAGAGGGTCAGCAGGCCCCGGGGGTGACCGAGGAACGCGTGGTCGTCCTCGGGGGGCGGCTGCTCGCCGTTCGGATCCGTATCGATCGCTGTTCGGGACAAAACGCCTACTCCTGGTCGTATGAGCTGATCACGAACATACCGGGGGTGACGGGAAGGCGCCCACGGTGATCGAAAGGTGACCGGATACGCTGGCTTGAGTGAATCGAGCGACACATCGACAATCCGTGTGATCGTCAAACAGTCCATGTGATCGTCAGCAGGCGTCAGCAGACAGGAGACCCCCTCGTGACCGTCGTCGGGCCGTTCGGTCTTAGCGTGCGGGACCAGGCTCTCGAAGCCGATGTCCAGACGGGGTTGGCGGCTGTGGAGGCGGGCCTCCTGGACGCCACCAAGAGCGACGTCCCCTTCATCACGGAGGCCGCGCAGCACCTCGTCCTGGCCGGTGGCAAGCGGTTCCGCCCCCTGCTCGTGATGCTCGCCGCCCAGTTCGGCGACCCCTACGCGCCGGGCGTGGTGCCCTCCGCCGTGGTCGTCGAGCTCACCCACCTGGCCACGCTCTACCACGACGACGTCATGGACGAGGCCGACGTCCGGCGCGGGGTGCCGAGCGCCAACACGCGCTGGGGCAACTCGATCGCCGTCCTGACGGGTGACTTCCTCTTCGCCCGCGCCTCGCACACGCTCGCGGACCTCGGCCCCGAGGCCGTACGGATCCAGTCCGAGGCGTTCGAACGACTCGTCACCGGCCAGATCCTGGAGACCGCGGGACCGACCGACGGCCGCGACCCCGTCGAGCACTACCTCGACGTCCTCGGCGGCAAGACCGGCTCGCTCGTCGCCGTCTCCTGCCGCTTCGGCGCGATGATGGCCGGCGCCGACGAGAGCGTCGTCGACGTCCTCACCCAGTACGGGGAGCGGCTCGGCGTCGCCTTCCAGCTCGCCGACGACGTCCTCGACATCGCCTCCGACTCCCACGAGTCCGGCAAGACCCCGGGCATCGACCTCCGCGAGGGCATCCCGACCCTGCCCGTCCTGCACCTGCGGGCCGCGGCGGCCGCCCACGGCCGCCCCGAGGACGTCGAGCTCGTCGCCCTCGTCGACAGCGACCTGACGGACGACGACCGGCACGCCGAGGTCCTGCGGCGGCTCCGCGTCCACCCGGCCCTGGAGCAGGCCCGGCGGGACACCGTGCGGTACGCGGAGGAGGCGCGGGAGATGCTGGCGCCGCTGCCCGACGGGTACGCGAAGTCGGCGCTCCAGGAGATGTGCGACGCCGTGGTCCACCGCGCGCGCTGAGCTCTCTCGGGGGCTTCGCCCGCGGAGCCCCGTACCCCGTGCGGGTGAGGGGAACTCAGGGTCGGGTCATCCCGAAGCAGTACGCGAGGTTGATCCCGGGGGCTGACGCTTCCGTGCCGCCGTTTTGGTCAGATGGAGTCATCGACCACTAGGGCGCACGGAGGAAGCGGAGACCATGGCAGACACCCGTAAGGCGAGCCGGTTCATCGTCCCGGTCGCGGTGGCAGGAGTGGCCGCGGCGACCATCGGGCTCGTCCCGGCACTGGCGGCGGCCGGTGACCCGGACCTGCCGGAGATCACGGCCCAGCAGCTCATCGAGAAGATCGCCGCCTCGGACACCCAGACCCTGTCCGGCACGTTCAGGATCTCCACCGACCTCGGCCTGCCCCTCGGCGGCCTGGCCGGCCTCGGCGGTCTCGCCGGCGGCGGCGACGGCGGCTCCTCCACGGCGGACCCCACCGAGAAGCTCACGGAGCTCGTCTCCGGTACGCACACCCTGCGCGTGGCCGCCGACGGCCCCGACCGCCAGAAGCTGACGCTGCTCGACGGCTCCGACGAGTACAGCCTCGTCCACAACGGCGACGACGTCTGGGCCTACGACAGCAAGTCCAAGGAGGTCTTCCACGAGAAGGGCGCCTCCGGTGCCCCCGAGGGCGCCGACAAGCAGATTCCGGCCACTCCGAAGGAGCTGGCGGACGAGATCCTGAAGGCGGCCGGCGACACCACCTCGATCACCGTCGACGGCACGGCCAAGGTCGCCGGCCGGGACGCGTACCAGCTGCTGATCAAGCCGAAGCAGTCCGGCTCGACGGTCGAGTCCGTCAAGATCGCCGTGGACGCGGCGAACGGCACCCCGCTGAAGTTCACCCTCGCCTCGGTCGAGGGCGGCAAGCCGGTCGTCGACGCGGGCTTCACGAAGGTCGACTTCGGCAAGCCGGCGGCCTCGGACTTCGACTTCAAGGTCCCCGAGGGCGCGAAGGTGACGGAGGGCGCCGCGGAGAAGGGCGCGAAGGAGGAGAAGTTCCCCGAGGGCTTCGAGAAGGGCTTCGGCGACCTGGAGAAGGGCTTCGGCGACTTCGGGAAGGACGGCGGCCTGAACGTCATCGGCGAGGGCTGGACGACGATCGCGAAGCTCGACACCGGCGCCCCGGCCCCGAAGACCGACGAGGCGCCGAAGGAGATCCAGGGGCTCCTGGACTCCTTCGGCGACAAGGTCACCGGGAAGTTCGGCTCGGGCACCCTCTTCAAGACGAAGCTGGTGAACGCGCTGCTCACGGACGACGGCAAGGTCTACGTCGGCGCGGTGACGCAGGACGCGCTGGTGAACGCGGCCAACGCCGGTAAGTAGCAGTCAGGTTGGGACCCCGGGCGGGTCGGGGGCGATGGTCACCGACCCACCCGGGAGTGTGCACTTCCGCCGGCTCTTCCCCTGGCTTACGGGAAGGTCAGCTTGAAGTTGTTGATGTAACCGGTGTCGACCGAGGCCTTGTCCTGGACGCGGAGCTTCCAGGCGCCGTTGGCGACCTCCGAGGAGGCGTTCACGGTGAAGGTCTGGACGATGTTGTCGGCGCTGCCGCCGGACCGGTTGGACAGGCTGTAGACCGAGCCGTCGGGGGCGACGAGGTCGACCACGAGGTCACCGCGGTAGGTGTGGACGATGTCCACGCCGACGGCGAGGTTGCTCGGGGCGTTGCCGGTGATGCCCGTGACGTTGACCGTCGAGGTCACCGCGGCGCCGTTGTCCGGGACCGAGACGTCGGCCGTGTTCTCGAAGACCGTGCCGGTGGGCGGCGTCGTGGTGCCGGACAGCGCCCAGATCGCGTGCGCGACCGCGTCGCTGTTGCGGTCCAGGGCGGTGTCGTTGATGTTCGACGTGTTGTCGCAGGACGAGTGGTAGCAGCGGTCGAAGGCCGTGGCCGTACCGCCCCACTTCGACACCTGGGCACTGGTCTTGACCCGGCTCGCGCCCGTGAAGAGACCGCCGACGGGTATGCCGACGTTCTTGAACGAGGCGTGGTCCGAGCGGCCGTCGCCCTCGGTCTCGATCTCGGTGGGGACACCGAGACCCGCGAAGTAGTTCTTGAAGGTCTGCTCGATGGCCGGGTCGTCGTCGTAGACGAAGTAGCCCGGGTTGGGCGAGCCGATCATGTCGAAGTTCAAGTAGCCGGAGACCTTGGACCGTTCGGCCGTGGGCAGCTGGCTGACGTAGTACTTCGAGCCGACGAGACCGAGCTCCTCCGCGCCCCACCAGCCGAAGCGCAGGTGCTTGGAGGGCTGGTAGCCGGACCGGGCGACGGCGAGGGCCGTCTCCAGGACCGCGGCGGAGCCGGAGCCGTTGTCGTTGATGCCGGCGCCGGAGCTGACCGAGTCGAGATGCGCGCCGGCCATCAGGACCTGGTTCGGGTCGCCGCCCGGCCAGTCGGCGATGAGGTTGTAGCCGGTGGCACCGCTGGACGTGAACTGCTGGATCGTCGTGGTGTATCCGGCGGCGTCGAGCTTGGCCTTCACGAAGTCGATGGACGCCTTGTAGCCGGTACGGCCATGGGCGCGGTTGCCGCCGTTGGCGGTGGCGATCGACTGGAGGTCCGTCAAGTGCTGCTTGACGTTGGCCAGCGGGATGTCGGGCGCGGCGACGGCCGCACGCGACTCGGCGCCGGCGGTGCCGGTGAGACCGGCGAGTGCGAGGGCCGCGAGAGCGGCGACCGCGGTGACGCGTCTGGGCACGGAGATGTTCATGTGGGGGCTCCGGATTCCGAACGGGGATGGGACGGAACGTGCGAGACGCCTCGGGCTTGGGTGCCACGAGGCGCTGGAGCTGTGCGAGTGCATGTGCGGTGTTCAGTTGTTCTGTTGTGCGTGCTGAATGTTCAGCGAGAGTTTGACTCCGCGTCAAGAGCGGAAACCGGTCAGGTGCGTTCGCTCAGCGGACGAGGGAGATTCCGTCGCCGGTGGCTCCCCTGCCCAGGCCCCGCACCCGGATCCCGTCCCGAGCTTCCCGTCCGAATTCCGCCAGCGGGCGGCGGTGGCTCCGCGTGACCCTGGCTCCATGACCACCTACACCGCTCGTGCCATCCCGTCCGCCGTCCTCGCCCGGCTGCGCGTCACCGACGACGCCGGGCGTCCCTTTGTGCCGTTCGTCGCCGAGGAAGGGGGCGGCCCCCTGCGGTGCTGTCTGCGGGCCGCCGTCGCGGGGGAGCGGATCGCGCTCGTGTCGTACGCCCCGCTGCGGCGCTGGGCCGCCGAGGCCGGGGTCGATCCCGGGGCGTACGACGAGCAGGGGCCCGTCTTCGTGCACGCCGAGGAGTGCGGCGGACCCGCGCCCTCGGAGGCGTACCCCTTCGTGCGCGGCGGGGTGCTGCGGGCTGTCCGGCGGTACGACGCGGCGGGGCGGATCGTCGGCGGGCGGCTCCTCGAGCTGTCCGAGGCCGCCGGTGAGGAGGCGGATGGGGCGTTCGCCGAGGCCTTCGCCGATCCGGCCGTCGCCCTCGTGCACGTACGGGCCGTCGAGTACGGCTGCTTCCTCTTCGAGGTGCGGCGGCCGTGACGCCGTAAGCGTGGGAAGCGTGGGAAAAAGCGGTGGCGGGTCGGGTCGGCGGGGTCGTAGTTTCGGAGGGTCTTCCGTCCGCGTGTCCCCGGTCCGGTCCCGCCTCGCGTGGCCCGACCTGCCCGACCCTGCCCCGTAGAGAGGGTGTTGTATGCCCCGGCCCGCGCCGAGCGCGCCTCGACGCACCACCGCGTAGCCGTACTCCGAGGCCGCTCGGCCGACTCCTGCTGTTATCGACGATTCCTCAGCAAGGAGCCCCCGGGTGCCCATCACCTCCCTCGACACCTTCCTCTGCGTGTGGTGCGGTCTGACCGTCCACGCCCATCCCGCCGACGGGCCGCGGCGCAACCACTGCCCGTCCTGCCTGCACTCGCGGCACGTCGTCGACCACGTCGACGGCGGGCCCAGCGAGTGCGCCGCCCGGATGACGCCCATCTCCATCGCCGTGCTGCGCAACGGAGACTGGCGGGTGATCCACCGGTGCGTCCGCTGCGACGAGCTGACGTCCAGCCCCGTCGCCGGGGACGACAACCGGCTCATCCTGATGCGGATGGCGGTCCGGCCGCTCGCACAACCCCCGTTCCCGCTCGAAGCGTTCGGGGAGCTGTGACATGGCGCGGCGCAAGAACGCCCAGGTCCGCCGTGTCGCCCAGCGGCGCAAGGATGTACTCCACGGGCAGGGGCGGCAGCACCGGTCGCACGACTTCCGGTGTGCCGGCTGCCGGCTCGACGTGTCCCTGTCCGCGCCCGGCACCGCCCACCGCAACCACTGCCCGAACTGCCTGGTGAGCCTGCATGTGGACCGCCGGGTGCCGGGTGACCGGGACGCGGACTGTCACGGGCGGATGGCGGCACTGAGCGTCTCCGTGCGTCCGGACGGCGAGTGGATGATCGTCCACGAGTGCCTGTCCTGCGGCGAGTTGAGCGTCAACCGGATCGCCGGGGACGACAACGCCCTCGCCCTGATGCGGCTCGCGCTGCGGCCGCTGCGGGACCCGGGTGTCCCGGGTGCCGCGCACGAGGCGCTGCTCACTCTGTGAGCGTGTGGCCGCCGGGCGGACGGGGAATCCCACTCGTCCGGCGGCCACTGCCTCACTGCACGCAGAACTCGTTCCCCTCCGGGTCCGCCATCACCACCCACGACCCGCCCTGCTCGGCCACCCGGCGCAGGACCGTGGCGCCCAGGCCCTCCAGGCGGGTCACTTCGGTGTCGCGGGCGCCGGATTCGGCGTGGACGTCGACGTGGAGGCGGTTCTTGACGGTCTTCGGCTCGGGGACCTGCTGGAAGAGGATCCGGCGCCCCAGGCCCGCGCCGCTGACGGGGTCCAGGGGATCGTCCGGGTGGCGGACGGCGGCGAGGGTGCGCCAGCCGAGGCGTTTCTCGGGGGTGCCGGGGTGGACGGTGGCGGTCTGGTCCGCGGGGACGGCCCCCGCGCCGAGCAGCTGCTCGACGAGGGCGCTGTGGTCCTCTTCCCGGTAGCGGAGGGCGGCTGCCCAGAACGCTGCCTGGGCGTGCGGGTCGGAGCAGTCGATCACGAGCTTCCAGTGGAGCGCAGTCATGTAACTACTTATACTGGTTACGTGACTCAGGCCGCCACCGGAACACGCCCGGGAATGACGCTCCAGCACCGCGACGGACAGCGGTTCCACTTCGACGCCGGGGCGCTCTGCCTGGAGCTGCTCCTCACCGGAGGCCCCGGTCCCGTCGCCGCCCGATACGAAGTCCTCGACGATGCGCGGGGCCTCCATGACTGGATCAGGGACTGCCGCCTCGCCCCGGGTCCGGACGTGACCGTGACGCCCGCCGAGCTGACGGCCGTGCGGACGGTACGGGACGCCCTCTGGCGGCTGGCTCTGGCGCGCGCCGGGGGAGAGGCATACGACCCCCGGGATCTGGCGGCGGTCAACGAGGCCGCCGCGGGGGCGCCGCTCGCGGCCGTGATCCGCCCGGACGGCACCCGCGCCTGGGCCCCCGGCGCCACCGGGACCCGGCTCCTGGCCACGGTCGCCCGGGACGCCGTCGAGCTCCTCACCGGCCCGTACGCCGACCGGATCCGCGTCTGCGGCGCCGACGACTGCGCCCTGCTCTTCGCCGACACCTCACGCCCCGGGCGCCGCCGCTGGTGCTCGATGGAACGGTGCGGCAACCGCCACAAGGTGCGGGCGCACCGTGCCCGTACCCCTGGGGAAGGGGCGGGGGAGGAAAGGGCGGGGGAGGGAAGGATGGCGCCATGACTCGTGAACTCTCCACGGCGCCCGTCCTCCCCGCCGGTGCCATCGCCGGCTCCCCGCAGCCCGAACTCGCCGCCGTCGGCGGCCTGGTGCTCCGTCCCTGGGCCGACGCCGACGTTCCGGTCTTCCTCACCGCCTACCAGGACCCCGCGATCCGGCGCTGGCACACGCGCAGGCCCGCGTCCGAGGACGCGGTCCGCGCCTGGTTCGACGGCTACCGCCGGGACTGGGAGCGGGAGCGCGGCGGGCACTGGGCGGTGGTCGCCCCCGGCACCGGTGAGGTCCTCGGGCGGATCGCGCTGCGTGGCATGGACTTCGACGACGGACTGGCCGACTGCGCGTACTGGGTGCTCCCCGCCGCGCGGGGAGCGCGGGTCGCCTCCCGCGCCCTGACGGCGCTCACCGCGTGGGCCCTGGACGACATCGGGTTCCACCGCCTGGAGCTGGACCACTCGACCCGTAACGAGGCCTCGTGCCGGGTCGCCCTGGCTTCCGGTTACGCGTGGGAGGGGACCAAGCGGAGCGCGGCCCTCCATGGCGACGGCCGGCACGACATGCACCTGCACGCGCGGGTACGGGAAGACGCGGGACGGTTCGGGCCGCCGTCGGCGGCCTCGGCGTCGTAGGGTCGGGCCGCCGGGTCATTGGTTTTCGGACACCGAGGAGAGCACACGTCATGAGGATCGCCGTACTGGGGACGGGCGAGGTCGGTCGCCGCCTCGCCACCAAGCTGGTCTCCCTCGGGCACGAGGTCGCCATGGGCTCCCGCACCGCGGACAACGCCGAGGCCGTGAAGTGGGCCGAGGAGCACGGCGGCGCGCACGGCACCTTCGCCGACGCCGCCGGCCCCGCCGAGCTGGTGGTGAACGCGACCGGCGGACTCGTCTCCCTCGCCGTCCTGGAGTCCGCGGGCGCGGAGAACCTCCGCGGCAAGGTCCTCGTCGACGTCTCCAACGCGCTGGACTTCTCGGAGGGCTTCCCGCCCAAGGTCCTCACGCCCGACGGCGGCAGCCTCGCCGAGCAGCTCCAGAAGGCCTTCCCTGAGACCCGTGTCGTCAAGACGCTCAACACGATGACCAACACGGTGATGGTCGAGCCCGACCGCGTCCCGGGCGACCACAACGTCTTCCTCAGCGGCGACGACGAGGGCGCGAAGGCCGTGGTCGCCGATCTGCTCCGCTCGTTCGGCTGGCCCTCCGGCCGGATCCTGGACCTCGGCGACCTGTCGAGCGCCCGGGCCACCGAGCAGCTCGTGCAGCTGTGGCTGCGCCTCTACGGAATGTTCGGCACCGGCGACTTCAACTTCTCGGTCTCGGTGGCCGGTTCGGCGGGGTTCGCCGCTTCGTGAACGAGCAGGTGGTCCAGTAGCCCGTCGGGCGTCGGGTACGGCTCCTCGCGGGGCAGCAGCCGGGCGGCGGCGGTCGGGTCGCCCGCGCGGACCAGCGCGTGGACGTCGTGGGCGAGCGGGGTCACGTCGGTGACGGAGACCGTCCACTCGTCCGCGTACCGGCGGGAGGCCTCGCCCGACAGGCCGAGCTGGAGCGAGCGGTGCGGGAGCGGGCGCAGGTGCAGGTCGCGCTCCGGGTCCCACTGGACGCGGGCCGGGGCCTGCCGCAACTGCCGCTTCCAGGTGGCCTGGTCGGGGTGGAAGCGGCGTACGTAGTGCGAGAGGCAGGCGTTCCGCAGGGCCCACTCGAAGCCCTCGCGGGTGATCTCCACGGCGAGGACCGTCTCCTGGCCCTCCTTCGCGCCCCAGCCGCAGCGGTACATCATCCACAGGAACGACGGCTTGATCCACGTCATCCGGTCGCGCTTCCAGGTGGCCGGGAATCGACCGTCGCGGGCGGCGGGCAGGCCGATCTCCGGCCGGTACGCCTGGTAGACGGTGACGGTGTCCGGGGTGTGGAGCGCCCGGATCCGGTACTTCGGTTCTTCCATGGACCTCAGAGTGGGCGACGCCCCGGGGCGCGGGCCACCGGATTTCCGGGGGCGCCGGGCTCGGGGCTCCGGCTGCTCCGGACGCCGACCGCTCCCGGCTCCGGCTTCCCCCGTACCGGCCCTCAGGTGAGGGCCGCCTCCTTCGCGTCGTACTCCTCGCGTGCCGCCGCGATCTCGTTCTGGTGCTGCTCGGTCCAGGTCACGAGGGAGCGGATCGTCGTGTGCAGGGTGCCGCCGAGGGGGGTGAGCTCGTACTCGACGCGGGGCGGGACCACCGGGTGGACGGTGCGCTTCACCAGGCCGTCGCGCTCCAGCTGCCGCAGCGTCACGGTCAGCATGCGCTGGCTGACGCCGTCGATCTCGCGCTTGAGCTCGGTGAAGCGCAGGACGCGGCGGTCGAGGAGGGCGATGACGAGCAGGGACCACTTGTCGGCGACGCGGTCGAGGATCTGGCGGACCTCGCAGTCCTCGCGGGTGTCCCACTGGAAGGGATCGGGGTCCCCGTCGCTCCCGTAGCTCGCCGCGCAGTGGCTCGGTGCCTTGATGGCGCTGTCATCCATGACCCGATCCTGGCGCAGGGCCCGGTCGGTTACAAGAGAGAACCGACCCCATGGGTGGTAACCGGCCACTCCTCGCCCCCTCCGGCTGCGACCAAGGTCACGCCCTGAACCTCCCTGTCCGCACCTAATGTGGAGTGATGAGCGATTCGCCCGGCTGCCCCCTGACCGATGTCGCCCTCGCGTACCTGCCCCGGCTCGCGGAGGTCACCTCCGAGCCGGGCCTCGCGGCCGCCGTCGACCAGCACGCCGCCGCGGTGTGCGACGCGCTCGTCCCGGCACAGCGCGGGCCGGAGGGCCGGACCGTACGGCGGGAGGAGCTCGCCGACTATGTGCGGGGGTTCACCCACGGGCTCTCCGAGGCCGAGTGGGCCGAGCCCGCGGGCCACGACTTCGTGACCCTGCGGCTGACGGCGGTCTGCTGGCTGATCAGGGAGCACGACCTCCTGGACGCCTGAGTGACGTCCGACCGACGTGTGAGGTCGGTCGGGTCAGCGTCCCTGGTGGACCTTCGGGGCGACCGAGGCCGCCTCGATCGAGGCCGCCTCGACCGAAGCGACCGCCTCCGCCGACGCGGCGGCCATCGCGGCCCGGCTGCGGCGGGCCGTGCGCAGCGCGTCCCAGGTGAGGAGCGTCAGGGCGAGCCAGACCAGTGAGAAGCCGGCCCACCGCTCCGGCGGCATCGCCTCGTGGAAGTACAGGACCCCGAGCAGGAACTGGAAGGTCGGCGCCAGGTACTGGAGCAGTCCGAGCGTCGACAGCGGTACGCGGATGGCGGCCGCGCCGAAGCAGACCAGCGGCACCGCCGTGACGATCCCGGTGGAGACGAGCAGGGCCGCGTGTCCGGCGCCCTCGGAGCCGAAGGCCAGCGTGCCCTGGGTGCCGAGCCAGACCAGGTAGCCGAGGGCCGGCAGGAACTGGACGGCGGTCTCGGCGGCGAGCGACTCCAGGCCGCCGAGGTTGAGCTTCTTCTTCACGAGGCCGTAGATCGCGAAGGAGGAGGCGAGGACGAGCGAGATCCACGGCGGCTGCCCGTAGCCGATCGCGAGGACCAGGACGGCCGCGAAGCCGACGCCGACCGCCGCCCACTGGGCCGGGCGCAGCCGCTCCTTGAGGACGAGGACGCCGAGCGCGATGGTGACCAGCGGGTTGATGAAGTAGCCGAGGGACGCCTCGACGACCCGGCCGGTGTTGACCGACCAGATGTAGAGACCCCAGTTCACGCTGATGACGGCGGCGGCGACGGTGATCAGCGCGAGCTTGCGCGGGCTGCGCACGAGCTCCGGTATCCAGCTCCAGCGGCGGAGCGCGAGCAGCGCGATGCCGACGAAGACCAGCGACCAGACCATCCGGTGGGCGAGGATCTCGACGGCCCCGGCGGGCTTGAGAAGCGGCCAGAAGAGCGGGACCAGTCCCCACATGCCGTAGGCGCCGATCCCGTAGAGCAATCCTGCTCGTCCCTCGTTCTCCGTCTTCGTCTCCACCGGACCTCCTGCCCTGCCCCGCCCCGCGCCGCGCTGTCCTGTCGAAGGTAGCGCCGCGAGGGGGAGGTTGTCATGCCCGTATCGCCATACGGTCATGACATTTCGAGGGCCCGGTTCAGGAGGCGTTCAGCGCTTCCTTGATCGTCACGGCGATCGGGGTGGTGGGGCGGCCGATCAGCCGGGCCAGGTCGCCGGTCCGCAGGGCGAGCGCGCCGTGCTCGACGGCCCGGTCGACGTCGACCAGGATCGCGGCGAAGGGCTCCGGGACGCCGGCGCCGGTGAGGATCGCGAGGTGGGCCTCGGCGGGGACGTTGTTGTACGCGATCTCCCGGCCGGACTGGGCGGCGACCTCGGCCGCGTACTCGGCGTGCGACCAGGCGATGTCGCCGCTCAGCTCGTACGCCTTGTTCAGGTGCTCCTCGGCCGGGCCGGTCAGGACGGCGGCCGCGGCGGCGGCGTAGTCGGCGCGGGTCGCGGAGGCGATCCGGCCCTCGCCGGCGTTGGAGACGACGGCGCCGTGGGCCAGGACCGGGGCGAGGTTCGCGGTGTAGTTCTCGGTGTACCAGCCGTTGCGGAGGAAGGTGTGCGGCAGGCCGGAGGCGAGGATCAGCCGCTCGGTCTCCTTGTGCTCGGCGGCCAGGTCGAAGTCGGCCTCCGGGCCGCCGAGGACGCCGGTGTACGCGAGCTGGGCGACGCCCGCCGCCTTGGCCGCGTCGATCACGGCGGCGTGCTGCGGGACGCGCTGCCCGACCTCGCTGCCCGAGATGAGGAGCACCCGGTCGCCGGCCTCGAAGGCCTCCGCCAGGGTCTCGGGCCGGCTGTAGTCCGCGATCCGCAGCTCGACGCCGCGCTCGGCGAGGTCGGCGGCCTTCTCCTTGTTCCGGACGACGGCCGCGACGGACCCGGCGGGCACGGTGGCGAGGAGGGCGTCGATGACGAGACGGCCGAGCTGTCCGGTGGCTCCGGTGACGACGATGCTCATGGTGGGTCCTGTTCCTTTTCCCGTGGGGTGCGGTGGGCGATGCACTCACCGTACGTCGGGCGCTTTCCTTTCGTAAGTACCCACTTTGAAGTAAGGTACTGGTGTGGAAGTAAGTAAGGAACCGAAGAGCCTGCTGGTGGACGTCGTGGGCGGCGGCATGTGCCCGGCCCGGCTCGTCCTGGAGCACGTCACCAGTCGCTGGGCCGTACTGATCCTCATCGCGCTGCGCGAGCGTTCGTACCGCTTCAGCGAGCTGCGCCGCCGGGTCGGCGGCGTGAGCGAGAAGATGCTCACGCAGACGCTCCAGACCCTGGAGCGCGACGGCTTCGTCCACCGCGACGCCAAGGCCGTCATCCCGCCCCGCGTCGACTACAGCCTCACCGCCCTGGGCGAGGAGGCCGCCCGCCAGGTCCGGGAACTCGCCCGCTGGACCGACCAGCGGGTCGCGGAGGTCGAGAAGGCCCGCGCGCGGTACGACGAGGCGCGTCGCGAGACGGCTACCGGTTCGTCCCAATGATGTTGTAGACCAGGCGAGTTGTCGGCGCCGCACCGTACGATCTGCTCACGTTCGGGGGAAACCGTGAGGGACCGTGGGGGGAACTGTGACGTACAGGGACCGACGACCGCTGCGCGCCTGCTGTGCCGTACTGGTGGGCGGACTCCTCGCCACCGGGTGCGCCGGCGGAGCCGACGACGGGAAGGGACCCGAGGGCAAGGGGAGTACGAGTACGGCACCGGCGCCCACCAAGGCGCAGGCCACCGTCCCGGCTCCCGCCCCGACCGCCCTCGACTTCACCCCGGACCCGAAGCGCGCGCCGAAGACCGAGGCCGAGGCCCGGCGCCTCGCCCTCGCCGTCGTCGCCGGGCCCGACGCCTGGGCCCCGGGCTACGTCAAGCGCACCCCGTACCTCAGCGACCCGGACTACTGGCCCGTCCTCGGCGCCAACTGCTCCTGGGAGACCGGCACCCGGCCCGCCGACGTCCTGGCCAGCGTCACCGCCTACAGCGAGATCCCCGCCACCGGCGGCAAGGGCGTCCTGCGGGTCGCCGCCACCGTCACCGTGCACCGCACCGAGTCCGCCGCCGACTGGGAGATGGCCTCCACCCTCGAAGAGGCGCTGAACTGTCCCGACCAGAAACTCCGCGACGGCGAGCGCATCACCGGCCTCATGTCACTCGGCAACCCCTTCGGCGTCGGCGGCAACGCCACCGCCCACGACGCGATCCGCGAGGGCGGCTCCTACGTCAACGACGCGGTGAAGGGGAAGCAGCCCTACAGCTGGTACCAGTCCCGGCTCGGCCAGGTCACCGTCGCCACCGTCGTCAAGGGCGCCCCCGGCTACCAGGAGATGAACGGAGACACCATCACCGGCACGGCCCAGGCGCAGGTCCAGGCCCTCGTCACCATGCTGCAACGCGCCGAGGACGAGCTGGAGGTCCAGTCGTGAGCACTCCCACCCCGCAGCCCCGGCCCGAACGACCCGAGCCCGGCGCCCTCCAGCCGCTGCTGCCCTCCGACCCGTCGGCGATCGCCGGCTACCGGCTCCTCGGCCGCCTCGGCGCCGGCGGCATGGGCGTCGTCTACCTCGGCCGCACCGCCGCCGGCGAACTCGCCGCCGTCAAGGTCACCCACGCCGACCAGGCCGACCAGCCCGACTTCCGCGCCCGCTTCCGCCGCGAGGTCGAGGCCGCCCGCCGGGTCTCCAGCCCCTGGGCCGTCCCCGTCACCGGCGCCGACCCGGACGCCCCCGAACCGTGGATGGCCACCGCCTTCGTCGCCGGCCCCTCCCTCGGTGAGGCCGTCGCCGCGCACGGCCCGCTGCCCGAGCGGAGCGTCCGCCTCCTCGGCTGGTCCGTCGCCCGCGCCCTCGCCGCCGTGCACGCGGCCGGGCTCGTCCACCGAGACGTGAAGCCCGGGAACGTCCTCCTCGCCGTCGACGGCCCCCGTCTCATCGACTTCGGCATCGCCCGCGCCACCGGCGAGACCGCCCTCACCGCCACCGACATGGTCGTCGGCACCCCCGGCTTCCTCGCCCCCGAACAGGCCGAGGCCCGCACCGACGCCATCGGCCCGCCCGCCGACGTCTTCGCCCTCGGCTGCCTCCTCGCGTACGCGGCGACCGGACGCCCGCCCTTCGGCACCGGCGCCGTCGACGCCCTGATGTATCGGACCGTCCACGACGAACCCGACCTCACCGGCGTCCCCGAAGGACTGCTCGACCTCGTCCGCGCCTGCCTCGCCAAGGACCCCGCCGGACGGCCCACCGCGGCCGAGATCGGGGTCCAGCTCGTCGAGGACCGCCCCGGCGACGGCGCCGAATGGCTCCCCGCACCCGTCGTCCGGACCATCGCCGAACGCTCCGCCCGGATGCTCGCCCTCCCCGAGATCGACGTCACCGAGACCGGCGGGACCACCGGCCCGGCCGCCCCGGAGAAGAGCCGACGCGGCTTCCTGCTGCTCGCCTCGGGCGCCGCCGTGCTGGCCGTCGGCGGCGGCGCGGCGGCCGTCTGGGCGGGGCTCGGGGACGACAAGGAGACGGACGGCAAGGGCGGCAAGAAGCCCGTACCGCCCCGCACCAGCTGGACGATCGGCGTCCTCGCCGACCTGTCCGGGCCCGCCAAGGAGATCGGCCAGGCCCAGGAGCGCGGCGCGCGCCTCGCCGTCGAGCAGTTCAACGCCCGCAAGGACAAGCCCTTCACGCTCGCCCTCAAGGTGGTCGACGACCGGGGCGACGCGACCCGCGTCCTGGAGACCGTCAAGCCCCTCACCACCGACCCCGGGGTCCTCGCCGTCCTCGGCCCCACCACCGACGCCGTCGGCCAGGCCGTCATGCCCGCCTTCGAGGAGGCCGGGATCCCGCTGATCACGGTCTCGGCGGGATACAACCTGCTCACCCTCCGCACGGGCACCACGCGGAACGAGACGCTCCTGCGCGCCATCCCCAACCACATCAGCGCGGGCACCCACCTCTCCTTCGCCGCCACCCTGCTGCCCGCGATCCGCCGCCCAGGCGTCCTGGAGGACCGGACCGAGGACCACTACAGCTGGCAGGTCACCGGCGGCGTCCGCTTCGGCTTCGGGCAGGCCGGGATCCCCCCGCACTTCCGGGTCGTCCCCGCCCACGCCGACGCCGGCGCGTACCGCCGGGTGCTCGGCGAGATGATCGACGCCGGCATCGACGCCTACGTCCACTGCGGCGTCACCGAAACCGCCGTCCACGCCGCCCGAGCCCTCACCGAACTCGGCTTCACCGGACCGAGGTTCACCGGCCAGGCCGTCTTCGGCCAGGACTTCCTCAAGCAGGCCGGGTCGGCCGCCGAGGGCTGGTTCGTGTGCGCGCCCGTCGCCGACCCCGCGACCCAGAAGACGGCCGCCGCCTTCACCGCCGCCCACCGCAAGCGGTTCGGGACGGCCCCCGCGTACTACGCGGGCGAGTCGTACGACGTCGTCACGATGACGATCGAGCAGCTGAAGGCCCAGGCGAAGGCCGGCGGCAAGCCCGCCCGCAAGGGCCTGTGGGCAGCGCTGCGCAAGCAGAAGTACACCGGCGCGATGGGCGGTTACCACTTCAACGAGTTCGGCGACCTGGGGATGGGCGGCACCTTCGTCTTCGCGGTGCAGAACGGCGCGTACAAGCCGATCGGCTCCGCGCCCCTGCTGCCGAGCAAGCCCAAGAAGAACGACAAGAAGGCCTGACCCGTGCAGCCGCTCCGCAAGGCCGACCCGTCGACCCTCGCCGGCTACCGGCTGCTCGGGCGGCTCGGCGCCGGCGGCATGGGCGTGGTCTTCCTCGCCCGTTCCGCCGGCGGGACCCTCGCCGCGCTCAAGCTCATCCGCGCCGAGCATGCCGCCGACCCCGGCTTCCGGGAACGGTTCCGCCGCGAGGCCCGCGCCGCCGAGCGCATCACCGGCCGCTGGGTCGTCCGCGTCCTCGGCGCCGACCCGGAGGCCCGCGAACCCTGGCTCGCCACCGAGTACGTGCCCGGCCCCTCGCTCGCCGAGGCCGTCGCCCTGCACGGCGCCCTCCCCGAGCCGACCGTCCGGGCCCTGGGCGCCCGGCTCGCTTCCGCCCTCGTCGACATGCACGAGGCCGGGCTCGTGCACCGCGACGTCAAGCCCGGCAACGTCCTCCTCGCTCTCGACGGGCCCCGCCTCATCGACTTCGGCATCGCCCGCTCCGCCGGCGCCACCGCCCTGACCGCCACCGACGCGATGATCGGCACCCCCGGCTTCCTCGCTCCGGAACAGGCCCGCGTCACCGGGGCGGGCGAGGTCGGCCCGGCCAGCGACGTGTTCTCGCTCGGCTGTGTCCTCGCCTACGCCCTCACGGGCGAACGCCCCTTCGGCACGGGTGCGGTGGCCGCCGTCGTCTACCGCACCGTCCACGAGGAACCCGACCTCGACGGCGTCCCCGACAGCGTCCTCCCGCTGGTCGCCGCCTGCCTCGCCAAGGACCCGGCGGACCGGCCCACGGCCGCCGACGTGCGGGCCGCGCTGGGCGCGGCCGACGGCCCGGCGGGCGACTGGCTCCCACCCGGCCTGCCCGCGCTGATCGCCCAGCGCTCCACCCGCGTCCTCGACCTGCCCGTCGCCGACCCGACCCTGCTCACCCAGGAGGACCGGCCCACGGGCGTCTCGCGGCGCCGGCTGCTGATCGCCGGCTCCACCGCCGCCGTCGCGGGCGCCGGCGGTCTCACCGCCTGGCTGCTCACCCGCTCACCGGGCGGCGGCACGGGCACGGGAACGGGCGGCACCGGCGGCCCCCTCGCCTCGTACACGATCGGCGTCCTCACCGACCTGAGCGGCCCCACCAAGTCGGACGGGCGGGGGCAGGAGCGCGGCATCCGGCTGGCCGTGGAGGAGTTCAACGCCCGCGCCGACCGGCCATGCGACGTACGCCTCCGGGTCGAGGACGACGGGGGGAAGCCGGAGCGCGCCAAGGCTGCCGCACTGGCTCTGCTCAAGGACCCGAAACTGATCGGCGTCCTGGGGCCGACGACGGCGCCGACCGCGGCCGCCGCCGCGAACGAACTCACGCTCCGCGCGATGTCGTTGGCGAGCGTCATCGCCGACGTCCCGGCCACTCAGATCAAGGGCCAGGACGCCAAGACCACCTACTTCCAGCCCCGAACCCAGCAGGGGATGATGTCCCTCGCCTTCCTCCGCTATCTCGTCGAGCACGAGGCCTACCGGACTGCCGTCGTGGAGGACCGGGCCGCCGGAGAGTACAGCTGGCTGCTCGTCAAGAACCTGAAGGACTACCCGCCGTCGGGGAAGAAGGACGGGTCGGTGACCTCGCACCCCGTGGAGGCGGACAGCGAGGACTTCGGCGCCGCCGTACGAGCCGCCCTCGCGACCGACCCGCAGGGCGTGTTCTTCGCGGGGGCGTCGCCGCGCCGGGCCGCGCTGTGTGCCAGGGCCCTGCGCGACCAGGGCTACCGGGGCCCCTGCGGCAGCGTCGAGTACGTGCTCCAGCCCGAGTTCCTCGCCGTCGCGGGCCCGGCCGCCGAGGGCTGGTACTTCGGCACGGGCTACGTGGATCCCGACGGGATCCCGGCGGCGCGGGCGTTCACGGCCGCGTACCGGAAGCGCTGGGGTCTCTCCGCCGGGACCCCCGTCGAACGGTTCGCGACGGAGGCGTACGACGCCGCCAACTGGGCGCTCCAGGGGCTGCGTATCGCGAGCGCCAACAACGCCGAATCGGTGGCCGCGGGTGTCCGGAACAGCCTGGTGCGGAGCTCGTACCAAGGGCTCGTCAAGGAGTACGTGAACCGGACGGGTGGGAACCTGCCCGTCGCCCTCCTGGGCCTCTTCCTCTGGCAGGTGAAGGGCGGAGTGCCCCGCTTCCTCGGGAAGTTCGACGAGGCGGCGGCGAAGGGAACGTGAAAGGGCCCGGCCGACTCGTGTCGACCGGGCCCTCACACGCACACACGCGTCAGCCCGCCACCGTCCACGTGTCGTTGCCGGTGAGGAGCCGGCCCAGGTCGCCCTTGCCGTGCTGTTCCACGGCCGTGTCGAGCTGCTCCGCCATCAGCGTGTCGTAGACCGGACGGTCCACCGACCTGAACACCCCGATGGGCGTCTGGTGGAGGGTGTCCGGGTCCGCGAGCCGCGAGAGCGCGAAGGCCGTGGTGGGGGTGGCGGAGTGGGCGTCGTGGACGAGGATCCGCGACTCGTTCTCCGGGGTGACCGTGACGACCTGGAGGTCGCCGGTGGCCGGGTCGCGGACGACGCCCTTGTCGAGCTCGGCGCCGAAGCGGATCGGCTGCCCGTGCTCCAGGCGGATGACCGCCTCCTTCGCCTGGTCCTTGTCCTTGAGGACCTCGAAGGCGCCGTCGTTGAAGATGTTGCAGTTCTGGTAGATCTCGACCAGCGCCGTGCCGTTGTGGTCGGCGGCCTGGCGCAGGACCTCGGTGAGGTGCTTGCGGTCGGAGTCGACCGTGCGGGCCACGAAGGAGGCCTCCGCGCCGAGCGCGAGCGACACCGGGTTGAAGGGCGCGTCGAGCGAGCCCATCGGGGTCGACTTGGTGATCTTGCCGACCTCGGAGGTGGGCGAGTACTGGCCCTTGGTCAGCCCGTAGATCCGGTTGTTGAAGAGCAGGATCTTCAGGTTGACGTTGCGCCGGAGCGCGTGGATGAGGTGGTTGCCGCCGATGGAGAGCGCGTCGCCGTCGCCCGTGACGACCCAGACGGACAGGTCGCGGCGGGAGGTGGCGAGGCCGGTGGCGATCGCCGGGGCGCGGCCGTGGATGGAGTGCATCCCGTACGTGTTCATGTAGTACGGGAAGCGGGAGGAGCAGCCGATGCCCGAGACGAAGACGATGTTCTCCTTCGCCAGGCCGAGTTCGGGCATGAAGCCCTGGACGGCGGCGAGGACGGCGTAATCACCGCAGCCGGGGCACCACCGCACCTCCTGGTCGGACTTGAAGTCCTTCATCGACTGCTGGGCCTCGGCCTTGGGCACCAGGCTCAGCAGCGTCTCCGTGGGCTCAGGCATCGATGGCCTCCTTGAGGACGGCCGCGAGCTGCTCGGCCTTGAACGGCATGCCGTTGACCTGGGTGTGGCTGCGGGCGTCGACGAGGTACTTCGCCCGGACGAGGGTGGAGAGCTGGCCGAGGTTCATCTCGGGGACGACGACCTTCTCGTACCGCTTCAGCACCTCCCCGAGGTTCTTCGGGAAGGGGTTGAGGTGGCGCAGGTGGGCCTGGGCGATCGGCTTGCCCGCGACCCGGAGGCGGCGGACGGCGGCGGTGATCGGCCCGTAGGTGGAGCCCCAGCCGAGCACCAGGGTGCTCGCGCCGTCCGGGTCGTCGACCTCGATGTCCGGGACGTCGATGCCGTCGATCTTGGCCTGGCGGGTGCGGACCATGAACTCGTGGTTCGCGGGGTCGTACGAGATGTTGCCGGTGCCGTCCTGCTTCTCGATGCCGCCGATGCGGTGTTCGAGGCCGGGGGTGCCGGGCACGGCCCAGGGGCGGGCCAGGGTCTCGGGGTTGCGCTTGTACGGCCAGAAGACCTCGGTGCCGTCGTCGAGCGTGTGGTTCGGCCCGGTCGCGAACTGTGTCCGCAGGTCGGGGAGCTCCTCGACGTCCGGGACGCGCCAGGGCTCGGAGCCGTTGGCGAGGTAGCCGTCGGAGAGCAGGAAGACGGGCGTGCGGTACGTCAGGGCGATCCGCGCCGCCTCCAGGGCCGCGTCGAAGCAGTCCCCGGGCGTCCTGGGGGCCACGATCGGCACCGGGGCCTCGCCGTTGCGGCCGTACATGGCCTGGAGGAGGTCGGCCTGCTCGGTCTTGGTGGGCAGACCGGTGGACGGGCCGCCGCGCTGGATGTCGATGATCAGCAGCGGCAGCTCCAGGGAGACCGCGAGGCCGATCGTCTCCGACTTGAGGGCCACACCGGGGCCGGACGTCGTGGTGACGGCGAGTGAGCCGCCGAAGGCCGCGCCGAGCGCGGCGCCGATGCCGGCGATCTCGTCCTCGGCCTGGAAGGTGCGCACGCCGAAGTTCTTGTGCTTGGACAGCTCGTGCAGGATGTCCGAGGCCGGTGTGATCGGGTACGAGCCCAGGTACAGCGGCAGGTCCGCCTGGCGGCCCGCGGCGATCAGGCCGTACGAGAGGGCCAGGTTCCCGGAGATGTTCCGGTACGTGCCGGTGGGGAAGGCCCGGGTCGCCGGGGCGACCTCGTAGGAGACGGCGAAGTCCTCGGTGGTCTCGCCGAAGTTCCAGCCGGCCCGGAAGGCGGCCACGTTGGCCTCGGCGATCTGCGGCTTCTTCGCGAACTTCTGGCGCAGGAACTTCTCGGTGCCCTCGGTCGGCCGGTGGTACATCCAGGAGAGCAGCCCGAGCGCGAACATGTTCTTGCTCCGCTCGGCCTCCTTCCGGGACAGGCCGAACTCCTTGAGGGCCTCGATGGTCAGCGTCGTCAGCGGCACCGGATGCACGTGGTACGCGTCCAGCGACCCGTCCTCCAGGGGCGAGGTCGCGTAGCCGACCTTGGCCATGGCGCGCTTGGCGAACTCGTCGGTGTTGACGATGATCTCGCCGCCGCGCGGCACGTCGCCGATGTTGGCCTTGAGCGCGGCCGGGTTCATCGCGACCAGCACGTTCGGGGCGTCGCCCGGGGTCAGGATGTCGTGGTCGGCGAAGTGCAGCTGGAAGGACGAGACGCCCGGCAGCGTTCCGGCGGGTGCGCGGATCTCGGCCGGGAAGTTCGGCAGCGTGGAGAGGTCGTTCCCGAAGGACGCCGTCTCCGAGGTGAAGCGGTCACCCGTGAGCTGCATGCCGTCACCGGAGTCGCCCGCGAAGCGGATGATCACCCGGTCGAGACGGCGCACTTCCTTCTCGGTGCCGTGGTGGGCCGTCGCCGGGGCGCTGCGCTGCTCCCCGAGCAGGGCCTCACCGGCCTCGCTACTGACCTGGCTGGTCACTGAACTGGACCTCCCTCGTGGCAAGGGGACTCTCCGCCGGAGGCGGGAGAAGGCTCGGGAGACGCCGGCCGATCACCGGTCGTCCCGTGGCCCACCCTACGACGGTAAGGGGGCCCCTCCCGGGACTTCTCGTATGGTGGACCTCTTTTTGAGACGCCCTCTTGCCCTGAATTGTCACGTTCTGTCGCCACCCGGATTGTTCCGGAAGGTCGCGTTACGCCTCATCCTTTGGATCTAGGACCCTCCGGTTGTCGGACGGTCCGCAGCCTTCCCGACGCCACTCCGGCCTCACTCCGGCCTCGCTCCAGCCGCACTCGGCCCGGCCGGACCGCGGCTGTTTCTGACAGGGTGTCAGATTTTCAGGACTTCAGGTATGTCAACACCGCGAGTACCCGCCGATGATCACCGTCACTCGGCGAGAGACCCAGTTTCAGGAAGATGTTGCTGATGTGCTTCTCCACCGCGCCGTCGCTCACCACCAGCTGCCGCGCGATCGCCGAGTTCGTCCGGCCCTCCGCCATCAGACCGAGGACCTCCCGCTCGCGCGGGGTCAGGTTCGCCAGCACGTCCTGCTGCCGGGACCGGCCGAGCAGCTGCTGCACCACCTCGGGATCCAGGGCCGTACCGCCCCCGGCGACCCGGACGACCGCGTCCACGAACTCGCGGACCTCCGCGACCCGGTCCTTCAGCAGATAGCCCACGCCCCGGCTCGAACCGGCCAGGAGTTCGGTGGCGTACTGCTCCTCCACGTACTGCGACAGGACCAGGACGCCGAGCCCCGGGTACTCCTTGCGCAGCCGCACCGCCGCCCGCACGCCCTCGTCCGTGTGCGTCGGCGGCATCCGCACGTCCGCCACCACCACGTCCGGCAGCGCTCCCTCGTCCGCGAGCCCGGCCACCAGCTTCACCAGCGCCTCGCCGTCACCCACCCCGGCGACGACGTCGTGCCCCCGGTCGGTCAGCAGCCGGGTCAGCCCCTCGCGGAGCAGCACCGAATCCTCCGCGATGACCACCCGTACCCGGTCCGTCACCTCTTGTACCACCACGTCCCGCCGCCCCCTGTTCCGAAGGTCAAAAGTCAATGAGACCCCCAGCATCGCAAAAAGCCGTCCGCCCCGGGGCAGGCCCGGAGCGGACGGTGAGCGTCCGGTCTACGCACGCCAGGGCAGCTCGACGGTCACGGTCGTCGGCCCGCCGGCGGGCGAGTCCACCGCCAGTACGCCGTCGACCGCCCCGACCCGGTCGGAGAGCCCCGCCAGGCTCCGGCCCGCCGCCGCCTCCGCGCCGCCGACACCGTCGTCCCGCACCTGGAGCATCAGCCGGTCACCCGCCCGCCACACGTCGACCCAGGCGCGCCGGGCCCGAGCGTGCTTCGAGACGTTCTGGAGGAGCTCCGAGACCGTGAAGTACGCGATGCCCTCGATCGCCGCGACCGGCCGGGCCGGCAGGTCCACGTCCACCGACACCGGGACCGCGCACCGGGAGGCCACCGACGAGAGCGCCGCGTCCAGGCCCCGGTCCGTCAGGACGGCCGGGTGGATCCCCCGGGCCAGGTCCCGCAGCTCCTGGAGGGCGACCTTCACCTCGCCGTGCGCCTCGTCGACCATCACCGCCGCGGCCTTCGGGTCCTCCGCCAGCTTCTCCTTCGCGAGCCCCAGATCCATGGCGAGCGAGGCCAGCCGGGCCTGCGGGCCGTCGTGCAGGTCCCGCTCGATGCGCCGCAGGTCGGCCGCGGCCGTGTCCACGACCAGGCCCCGGTCCGACTCCAGCTCCGTCACGCGGGAGGCCAGCCGCGAGGGGCCGAGCAGCCCGGAGACGAGGAGCCGGTCGACGGCGACGATCCCGCGCAGCACCCACGGCCCGACCAGGACGAACAGCAGGCCGATCGCGCTGGTGACGCCGGTCTCGAAGGGCGAGTCGAGGTAGAAGTTGTGCGTCCCGTCCCCGTACAGCTGGATGCCGTCCTGGCCCACGTACGCCGGGAAGACCCACTGCCACAGCGGGTACGTGAAGAGGCTCCAGCCCCAGCCCCACAGCGCCACCGTCACGGTGAAGCCGAAGATCGCCCACGGCATGTGCAGGATCGCGTACAGCAGGTGGCGCCACGACGCCCCGTTCTTCAGCATCGCGCCCATCCAGGAGAACGCCCCGCCGGTCTTGCCGCGCACCGGCTCGGGCGCCTTCACGTCGAAGTCGAGGAGCGCCCGGGCCCTGGCCCGCTCGACCGCGCCGAAGCCCCGGCACATCGCGAGCGCCCCGGCCAGGATCGGCACCCCGAGGAAGGTGATGAGCAGCCCGGCACCGGCCGAGACGAAGGCGACGGAGAGCGCGAACCAGCAGACGCTGAGCGGCAGCCCGATCAGCACGTAACCGAGCGCACGCCAGGTGCGGGCCTCGAACGGCGCGCTGATCGCGGCGGGGAGTCGGGGGGAGGCCATCGCGGTCGTCCTTCTCTGCTCGGGGGCTGTGGTCCGTGGGCTGTGGTGTGACGTCTTCCAGAATTCCGTCCCGGCGCGCTCCGGACCATGAGGGGAGTGGGCGTCTCGGACGGGGGGTTTTCCCTACCTGGGGCGCGGACGGCTGACGTCGTCGCTCAGGACGCCGGCCGGGAGCGCCACGGCAGCTCCGCCGTGACCGTCGTCGGACCGCCCTCGGGGGAGTCGACGACCAGGAGGCCGTCCACCGCCCCGAGCCGCTCCGTCAGCCCCGCGAGACCCGTCCCGCCGTCGAGCCGCGCCCCGCCGACGCCGTCGTCGCGCACCTGGAGCATCAGCCGGTCCTCCGACCGCCACACCTCCACGGACGCGGACCGCGCCCGCGCGTGCTTGGAGACGTTCTGGAGCAGCTCAGAGACCGTGAAGTACGCGATGCCCTCGATCGCCTCGGCCGGCCGCTCCGCCAGGTCCACCGACACCTTCACCGGGACCGTGCACCGCGCGGACACCGAGGAGAGCGCGGCGCTCAGCCCCCGGTCCGTGAGGACGGCCGGGTGGATGCCCCGGGCCAGGTCCCGCAGCTCCTGCAGCGCGAGCTTCACCTCGCCGTGGGCCTCGTCGACCATCGCCGCGGCACCCTCCGGGTCCTCCAGGAGCTTCTCCTTCGCGAGACCGAGCCCCATCGCGAGGGCGACGAGCCGGGCCTGCGCGCCGTCGTGCAGATCGCGCTCGATGCGCCGCAGGTCCGCCGCGGCCGTGTCCACGACCACGCCCCGGTCCGACTCCAGCTCGGCGATCCGCCGCTCCAGCTCGTCGGAGGGCGAGAGAAGGCCGCGGACCATGCCCCGGTCGCCGTTGGCGAGACCGCGGGCGATGAAGGGCAGGACGGGCCAGAGGATCAGGAGCGAGACCAGGGTGACGGTGAACGTCACGATGCCCCAGGGCAGCCGGATCAGCCCGTACAGCTGGGTCCGCCAGGCCACCGGGTCCTTCAGCGAGGACCACAGCCAGGCGAAGAAGCCGCGGCGCTTCGGCATCCGGGACGGCTCCGCGACATGCACCCCGAGCAGCGCACGGGCCCGCGCCCGCTCCGACCGGCCGATCCAGCGCGCGCCGCCGAGCCCGAGGGCGAGCAGCGGCAGCCCGATCACCGTGACGGAGAGGCTCACGCCGACCAGGACGGTCACGACCGCGTAGACGAAACCGGCCAGGGCCGTGAAGAGGTTGGAGAGGAGGAAGGAGATCTCCTTCCAGGTCTCCTTCCCGTAGGCGGACCGCACGGGCGGCCGGGGGGCGGGGGAGGAGGTGGGGGAATCGGCGGCAACCGCGGCGACGGCGGATTCATGATCGGCGCTCATGGTCACCAGACTGCCGGTCGCGCAGCGCGCGACGCCATGGGGGAGGTGGGTGAGAGCCAGTAGGGATATCCCCACCTGGGACGGCCGGGGGACGGCCCGGGGACTGTCCGGGGATCTGTCCGGGCACTGTCCGGGGACTGCTTACGGTCCCTTTAGCAGGGCCTAGACTCGCGTCCGTACAACAACAGAAGTGACCCATGAGACACCGAGACCGAGGGGCGGACGTGCGGGAACCGACCGTTGTCGCGGCCGACGCGGCGGACTACTTCCAGACGTACTCCGTCGTCGGCGTGCTCGCCGTCGTCGGCGTGCTCTTCGTCGCCGTGGCCTTCACGGCCAACCGGCTGCTCAGGCCTGTCGTGCCGACACCCGAGAAGCTCCTCACCTACGAGTGCGGTGTCGACCCCGTGGGGGAGGGCTGGGCGCACACCCAGGTCCGCTACTACGTGTACGCCTTCCTCTACGTGATCTTCGCCGTCGACTCGATCTTCCTCTTCCCCTGGGCGACGGTCTTCGCGGCGCCCGGCTACGGCGCCACGACCCTGGTCGAGATGTTCGTCTTCCTCGGCTTCCTGGCCGTGGGGCTGCTCTACGCGTACAAGAAGGGCGTCCTGACATGGACGTAACACCGCTGCCCGCGCCCACGCTGGGGCCGCTCGCCCGCCTGGCGCCCGAGCCGATGAAGGTGGTCCTGAACTGGGGCCGCCGCTACAGCCTGTGGGTCTTCAACTTCGGCCTCGCCTGCTGCGCGATCGAGTTCATCGCCGCGTCGATGGCCCGGCACGACTTCATCCGGCTCGGCGTGATCCCCTTCGCGCCGGGCCCGCGCCAGGCGGACCTGATGATCGTCTCCGGCACGGTGACGGACAAGATGGCCCCGGCCGTGAAGCGGCTGTACGAGCAGATGCCCGAGCCGAAGTACGTGATCTCCTTCGGCGCCTGCTCGAACTGCGGCGGCCCGTACTGGGACTCGTACTCGGTGACGAAGGGCGTCGACCAGATCATCCCGGTCGACGTGTACGTGCCGGGCTGCCCGCCGCGGCCGGAGGCGCTCCTCCAGGGCATCCTCAAGCTCCAGGAGAAGATCGCGCGCGAGAACCTGGCGGAGCGGTACGCGACGACCGCGTCGGTCTCGGAGCTGACGAGCCCGCTGACGCCCCCGCCGGGAGCCACGTCATGAGCGCCTTCGACTCCCTCCCCGACTCCGTCACCGAGATCTTCGGCGAGGAGGCGACGGCGGAGCACGCGTACGACCTGCTGACGGTCGACGTCCCGCCGGCCGCCTGGATCACGGCCCTCACCACGGCCCGCGACGAGCTGGGCTGCACCTACTTCGACTGGCTGAGCGCGGTCGACGAACCGGGCACGGGCTTCCGCGTCTGCGCCCACGTGGTCGCCCTCTCGGCCGGCCACCCCCCGCGCCGCCTCCTCCTCCGCACGACGGTCCCGCACGCGGCCCCGGTCCTCCCGACGGCGATCGGGGTGTACGCGGGCGCGGGCTGGCACGAGCGCGAGACCCACGAGATGTTCGGCGTGGACTTCACGGGCCACCCGCACCTCGTCCCTCTCCTCCTCCCGGAGAACTTCGAGGGCCACCCGCTGCGCAAGGACTTCGTCCTCGCGGCCCGGGTCGCGAAGGCGTGGCCGGGAGCGAAGGAGCCGGGCGAGTCCCACGACGGCGGAGGCCCCAAGCGCCGCCAGATGCTCCCGCCGGGTGTACCGGACCCCAACGAATGGGGCCCCCTCAAGGGCCAGCTCCCCCCGGCCCCGACCCGCCCGACCCGAGCGGCGGCGGGCCGCGCCCGCGCGACCACGGAGGGCTCGGAACCGGGCGCTCCCGTACGCCGCTCCCGCTCGGTGACAGAGGGCTCGGCAAGCCAGCCGGACCCGGCCACCCCGGCACGCCGCTCGCGCACGACGTCGGAGGGCTCGGCAAGCCAGGCGACCCCGGACCCGAGCGCTCCGGTACGCCGCTCCCGCACGGCGTCGGACGGCTCGGCAAGCCAGGCGACCCCGGAGGAGCCGGCCACGTCACCCGAAACCCCGACCACGCCGCGGCGCTCCCGCACGACGTCGGACGGCTCGGCGAGCCAGGCGACCCCGGAGCCGGACCCGGGCGCCCCGGCGCGCCGCTCGCGCACGACGGCCGACGGCTCGGCGAGCCAGGCCACCCCGGAGCCGGGCTCCCCGGTACGCCGCTCGCGCACGGCGTCGGAGGGCTCGGCCAGCCAGACGGCTCCGGAGGAGCCGGGCACCTCGCCCGAACCCCCGGCCGCCCCCACGGCCCGCCCGCCCCGCCGCTCCCGCACGACGGCCGACGGCTCGGCGAGCCAGACGGCTCCGGACGCGGCGACCCCCGCCACCCCGCGCACCCGCAGCTCGGACGCCCCCTGGCACCACGCCCGCCCGGCCTTCGACGAGAAGCCCGAACAGCCGGAACCCCCGGCCGAGGCCACCGAGGCCGAGCCTGCCCCGGTGTCCCCGGCCGCCCCGGCGACCCCGGCGG
>NZ_BJMN01000049.1 GCF_006539185.1 Streptomyces gardneri | reverse complement strand
CGGGAGTCCGGTGCCGGACTCCCGCCCCTCTCGCGTCCCCCTACACCGGCCCGCTACTTCCAGGCCTCCGTGACCGCGCGCCGCGCGCCCTCCAGATCCACCGGGCGGCCCGTGTCGCCGAGCGCCGCACCCAGCGCCGCGAGCGAGGACTGCACGGCGCCCGGAGTCGCGTCCACCCCGTAGTGGTTGACCCGGATCATCTCCTTGGCCAGCGCCCCGCCGCCCGCGATCAGCGGCAGCGACGGGTCCGCGGAGAGGGCCTTCGCGACCAGCTCCGAGGCGTCCACCCCGACCGGCGCGCGCAGGGTCGTCGCGACCGGGGCCGCGTCCTTCGCCTCGTACACGTACGGCTCCAGACCACCGCCGAGCGCCAGCGCGCCCGCCCGGGTCGCCGCCGCGGCCGAGGCGTGCCGGCCCATCAGCGCGTCCAGACCCTCCGCCTCGATCCGCTCCACACACGCCTCGAGAGCCAGCATCTCCAGCTGCGCCGGAGCGTGCAGCAGCGTCTTCCGGCCGCCGTCGATCCACCGCTCCTTCCAGTCCAGGAGGGAGAGGTACGAGCGGCGCGGCGCGGCCGGGTTCGCCGCGAACCGCTCCCAGGCCCGCGCGCTCACCGAGACCGCCGAGACGCCCGCGGGGCCGCCCATCGCCTTCTGCGCGCCGATGATGCACATGTCCACGCCCCAGGCGTCCGGCAGCACCGGCTCCGCGCCGATCGACGCCACCGCGTCCAGGTAGAACAGCGCGCCGTGCGCCCGGACGACCTCGCCGATCTCCGCGACCGGGTTGGTGTTCCCGGTCGCCGCCTCCGCGTGCACGAGCGACACGAAGTCGATCTCCGGGTGCTCGGCGAGCGCCCGCTCGACCTGCTCGGCCGTCACCGCCGTGTGGAAGGGCACCTCGAGGTCGACCACGGTCGCCCCGCAGTCCCGCAGCCAGTTGCCGAAGGTCTGCCCGTACGGACCGGTGACGACGTTCAGCGCGGTCGAACCGGCCCGCGCCCCGCTGCGGATGCACCCCTCCAGCGGAAGGAGCGCCTCGCCCTGGGTGATCACCACGTCCTGCTCCGTGGAGAGCAGCGCGGCCACCCGGCGCTCGATCGACGCGAAATGCGCGGCGGTCAGCGGGGCCAGGTCCAGGAGCGGATGTGTCACGGTCACGGCGGTGCCTTCTTCGACTCGGTGCGTGCGGGCGGAACTCCCGATCAGGGTACCGACGGACGGCATCGCCACTCCTTGGCCCACCTGTACAAAAGGGATCTTCGTCCCGGTGCAACCGTCAAGGGACATCAGGTGTCCAACAGGACGACGGACCGGGCACGGGCCCCGTCCGGCGCACCCCCGCAGCCGCCCGGAACCCTCCGACTCCAGGAGACGCTCCATGCGCAAGCACCGTTCCGCCGCCGCCCTCGCCGCGGCGACGCTCCTCCTCCTCACCGGCGCGGGCATCGCGACCGCCCCGGCCGCCTGGGCCGGCGTGCCCGGCGGCACCCGCGCCGACGACCGCAACCACGACTTCGACGGCGACGGCTTCGACGACGTCCTGATCGGCGCCCCCGGCGCCACCGTCGGCGGCAAGCGGGGCGCCGGACTCGTCACCGTCCAGTACGGCTCGCCGAACGGCATCGACACCCGCGCCGCCACGATCGTCAGCCAGGACACCCGCGGGGTGCCCGGCGGCGCCGAGGCCGGCGACTCCTTCGGCGCCGCCGTCGCCACCGGCGACCTCGACGGCGACGGCTACGACGACGCCGTGATCGGCGCCCCCGGCGAGGACATCGGCACCCGCGCGGACGTCGGCGGAGTGATCGTCCTCTGGGGCTCCCCGCACGGACTCGTCGGCACCGACAGCCGCTGGGTCGACAGCCTCCTCGGCCCGGTGGCCGGGAACCGTTTCGGCTCCGCCCTCGGCGCCGCCCGGTTCACCGCCGAGACGTCCGGGGACCAGCTCATCGTCCTCGACCGCCGGGCCGCGGAGCGGCACCTGTTCGGCGCCGCGGCCCTGGCGGGCGAGCGGCGTACCGCCACCGGCCCCCGCGCGCACAGCGCCCAGCCGCTGAACCGCGCCGCCCTCGCGGGGAACGCCGGGCGCGCCGCCGCGCCGCCGCTCCGGGACCTCGTCGCCAAGTCCGTCACCACCGGCGACTACGACAAGAACGGCTACGCGGACCTGGTGATCGGCGGAGTCACCACCGGCGCCGAACCCGGCCACGGCTGGTCCTGGTACCTCGCCGGACGGAGCGACTACCTCACCCACCAGCGCGACCTGCGCGGCGGCCCCGTCACCGCCTCCGGCGACATCGACGGCGACGGCTACGACGACCTCGTCACCGGCGAGCCGCAGAGCCCCGACGACGGCGGCGAGTCCATGACCGGCGGCCTCGTCGGCGTCTACCGGGGCGGCCGCACCGGGCTCGCCGGAGCCACGGGCGTCGGCACCCCGCCGCAGTGGTGGACCCAGAACTCCGCCGGGGTGCCGGGCGTCTCCGAGCGCGGCGACGGCTGGGGCGCCGACCTCTCCCTCGGGGACACCAACCGCGACGGCTACGCCGACCTCGCGATCGGCGCCCCCGGCGAGGACATCGGCACCGTCGCCGACGCGGGCATGGTCACCGTCCTGCGCGGCACCGCCCGGGGCCTGACCGGCACCGGCGCCGCCTCCTGGACGCAGGACTCGCCCTCCGTCCCCGGCGGTGTGGAGCGGGGCGACCGCTTCGGCGGCCAGGTCCGGCTCGTCGACCCCAACGCCGACGGCCGCTTCTCGCTGCTCGCGGCGGCCCCCGGCGAGAACACCGCGGACGGGCACGTCTGGGTCTTCCCCGCGCGTACGGGAGGACTCGGCGCGACCGGCTCGTGGAGCTTCGGCGTCGCCTCCTTCGGCGGGCCCTACCTGGACGCCCGCTACGGGAGCGCGATCGACGAGTGACCCCCCCGATCGGGGGTCCCTGCCGCGCACCCGCCCTCGTACAGTGCAGACATGAGCGATCACGCGGTGCTGCATGTGAAGGGGCGGGTGCTCGTCGGCCCTGAGGACGTACGGGACGAACTCTGGTGCGTCGACGGCCGGATCACCTACGACCGGCCCGCCGCCGAGGCGGTGACCGTCGAGGGCTGGGTGCTGCCCGGTCTGGTCGACGCCCACTGCCACGTCGGCCTCGACCGGCACGGCCCGGTCGACGACGCCACCAGCGAGAAGCAGGCCCTCACCGACCGGGACGCGGGCACGCTCCTGATCCGGGACGCGGGTTCGCCCTCCGACACCCGCTGGATCGACGAGCGCGAGGACCTCCCGAAGATCATCCGCGCGGGCCGGCACATCGCCCGCACCCGCCGCTACATCCGCAACTACGCCCACGAGATCGAGCCCGCCGACCTCGTCGCGTACGTCGGCCGCGAGGCCCGGCGCGGCGACGGCTGGGTCAAGCTCGTCGGCGACTGGATCGACCGCGAGGCGGGCGACCTCACCGCGTGCTGGCCGCGCCCCGAGGTCGAGGCGGCCATCGCCGAGGCCCACCGGCTCGGCGCCCGCGTCACCGCGCACTGCTTCGCCGAGGACTCGCTCCGCGACCTGGTCGAGGCGGGCATCGACTGCATCGAGCACGCCACGGGCCTCACCGAGGACACCATCCCGCTCTTCGCCGAGCGGGGCGTCGCCATCGTCCCGACCCTGGTGAACATCGCGACCTTCCCGCACCTCGCGGACGGCGGCCAGGAGAAGTTCCCGCGCTGGTCGGCCCATATGCGCCGACTGCACGAGCGGCGGTACGACACCGTCCGCGCCGCCTTCGACGCGGGCGTCCCCGTCTTCGTCGGCACCGACGCGGGCGGCTCCCTCGCCCACGGCCTGGTCGCCGAGGAGGTCGAGGAGCTGACGAAGGCCGGCATCCCGCCGATCGACGCGCTCTCGGCCACCGCCTGGGGGGCCAGGGCCTGGCTCGGCCGGCCCTCGCTGGAGGAGGGTGCCCCCGCCGACCTCGTCGTCTACGGCGAGGACCCGCGCGCGGACGTCCGCGTCCTCGCGGCGCCACGCCGGGTCGTCGTCAACGGCCGGGTGATCGGCTGACCAGCCGCCGGACTCCTTCCGGCAGCTCAGGGAGGCCGACCTCGTCGGACACCTCCGGCGGCGGGGGCCGACCACCCCGCCGGGCGCCTTCTAGCGGCTCAGGAAGGCGAGTCGGGCCCTCTTCTCCGGGATGAAGACCTCGGGCAGGTCGACCTCGGGCAGCACGACCTCCGGGCCCAGCTCGAAACCGGCCCGCGCCATGCGGGCGATGGCCTTCTCGTTGGCGGCGTCCGGCTCGACCACGATCCGGGTGCGGTCCCGCAGCGAGAAGGCGACGAGCGCGCCGATGAGTCCGGCCGTGAAGCCGGGCCGGGGGGTCGCGCTCGGCGCGATGAGGAAGTGGACGCCGATGTCGCCGGGCTCCACCTCGTAGCACTCGCTGACCCGGTCCGCCTCGGGGTCGTACGTCTGGAACAGCGCGACCGGCTCCCCGTCCAGGTCGACCAGATAGCCGTGGTGGGTGGTGAGCGAGTCGAGGTGGGCGTAGATGTCGCGGACCTGCTCGACGGTGGTTCCGTTCATGCCCCAGAAGCGGGCCCGCTCCTCGGTGACCCAGCCGTGCAGGAGCGGGGCGTCGCGGTCGGGGTCGACGGGCCGGACCGTGACGGTCCCGAAGCCCTCGACGACGTGGACGTAGGCGGCGGTGGTGGTGGTCATCCCTGTTCCTTGGTGAGGTTCTGCCAGTCGGTGGTGACGGGGGCGAGCTCGCCCCGCAGCCAGAGGGGGAGCTGGTCGCGGTGGTGCGGGTCGCCGGGCACCCCGGACGCCCCGAACGGCACGATCCAGCCGCTCCGTTCGCGGTCTCCGAGGTCCCAGACGTAGCGGGCGGCGGAGGCGCGGGCGCTGCGGTCGGTCCAGCCGGGCACGCTCGACGTGGACAGGACGCAGTCGTGGTCCCCGGCGAGCCCCGGCCACTGCGCGTCGTCGGCGTCGGGGAGCGCCTGCCAGGGCGCGAGGCGGTGCGTCACGCCCCAGCCGGCGGGCGGCTCACCGGCCCCGACCTCGTCAAGGGCCTCCCGCACGATCCGGTCGACGTCCCCGGCCGGCACGGGCCCGGACGTGAGCAGCGTCTCCAGGGCGAAGGCGACCCGGGGCCCGAGGGCCAGCCAGGGGCGGAACAGCTCGGGGTACGGGGCGGGTTCGCGCAGCGCCGCGAAGGCCTCGTGCCCGGCGAGCCGGCGCACCACGGCCCCGCGCACGGCGGCGTAGAGCCCGGCGTCGGCGCTCTCGGCGTCCATCCGCCGATCCCAGCCGAGCAGCCGCTCGCGCACGGCGGAGGCGGCGGGGGAGAGGCCGTCGGCCGCTCGTTCCACCGCCGTGAGGAGCCGGGCCGCCGAGGGGTTGTCGGTGTCCGTGTGGACGGCGGTCGTGCTCTCCGGGGTCCAGTCCGCCGAGGCGTCGAGGAGCTCGCCGATACGGGCCGCGCGGTGCGGCGGCGCGAACTCGACACCGAGGGGCGCGGCGAGCCCCCGGGCGTTGGCCATGACGGCGTGACCGCGGACCTCGGCGCGGGGGAGCGGCGCGGGCTCGGGCGCCCAGGCGTGGGTCCGGTCCCAGGCCGGGACGAGGCGCAGGGAGTTGGCCCGGTCGCGTACGGGCACGTGCCCGGCGACCCGGTGCAGCAGTCCGCCCCGGGTATCGGCGGCCTGGAGCACGTTCACCGGCTCGACCCATCGGTCGACGGCCGCGTCCACGTCCCCGACGGTCCGGGCGCGCAGCAGCGCGGGCAGCACCCCGAAGCCGAGCTCCCCGGTGACACGCGGCGGATAGCGCAGACTGACGGCCTCCCAGACGCCCGCGTCAGAAGAGCCCGTGTCCGAGTCCGAGGCGTCCGAGCCCGAGAGGTCTCCACCCGTGCCCGGGGCCTGCGGGCCGCCGTCCCCGTCGATGATCACCGGGCCGCGGTCCGTCTCGACCACCTCGATCACGACCGGCTCCCCGCCCGCGACCTCGATCGTCTCCGTGTGCGCGGCGGCCGGGGCCCAGCCCTCCGGGCCGAGCGCCTCCACGCCGCCGTCCGGCAGCCGGCGCAGCCGCTCCCGGTAGAGGTCCTGGTAGTCGGCCATGGCGTTGGTGATCGCCCAGGCCACCGAGCCGGTGTGGCCGAAGTGGGCGAGCCCCGGGATGCCGGGCACGGCGAGGCCGACCACGTCGTACGCGGGGCAGGCGAGCCGGATCTGCTGGTAGACGCCCGGCGCCTCGATGAACCGGTGCGGGTCGCCGGCCACCAGGGCCGCGCCGCTCGCGGTCCGTTCGCCGGACACCACCCAGCCGTTGGAGCCCGCGGTGCCGGGGCCGTCCGTCGCGAAGAGCTGCGTCCACTCCTCGCCGAGTCGGCGGGCGACCTGCTCCCGCCACAGCTTGGTGGGGAAACCGGCGAAGAGGATGTGGGTGGAGAGCCAGACGGCCAGCGGGGTCCACGGCTCCCACCGCCCGGGCGCGAGGCCGGTCTCCGCGAACTCGGGCGCTCGCGAGGCCCCGTCCGCCAGGCCGTCGTTGACCCCGTCCACGTACGCCCGGACCCATGCGGCCGTCGGAGCGTCGGAGGTCTCGAGCCGTTCGAGGCACCGGCGGGCGGTGTCGGCGAGCCGGGCCTGCCGGACGAAGGTGTCCCAGCCCAGTTCGGCGGCGCCGAGGAAGGCGGCCGTGGTGCCCTGGGCCCGGTGCCGCTCGACCTCCAGCTGCCAGGCGCGGTCGCGGGCGGTGACCCGCCCCTGGGCGAAGGCGAGTTCCTCCGGGTCCGTGGCGCGCAGATGGGGGACGCCCCAGGCGTCCCGGTAGACCTCGATGCTCACGGAGACCCCGATCTCGTCCGTATCTCTTCCGGAACCTTAGGTTAGGCTGACCTAAGTAAATCTACAGGACTTCAGGGGAGGAGATCAGGGTGGGGCATGGTTGGCAGGGGGCGGTCCTCAAGCTGTTCCGCGGCAAGGACTTCACGTTCACGGTGACGGGGGCCGAGCAGGTCACCGAGGACTACCGCAGGGTGCGCTTCACCGACGGCGGCCTGCTCGCCGCGGCCGGCGTCCATCCGACCATGTGGGTGCGTCTCTGGTTCGACGACGCGGGCAAGCCGCACCAGCGCGCGTACACCCTGGTCGACCCCGACCCGGCCGCGGGCACCTTCAGCCTCGAGTTCGCCCTCCACGACGGCGTCGCCAGCCACTGGGCCCGCACCTGCGCCCCCGGCGACACCGTGGAGGCCACGCTCCAGGGCACCGGCTTCGAGGCGCCCGACCCGCTCCCCGCACGGCTGCTCGTGGTCGGTGACCCGGCCTCCCTGCCCGCCGTCAACTCCCTGCTCGACGCGCTCCCCGGGGTCCCCGCCACCGTCTGGTTCGAGACGCAGCACGCCTCCGACGACGAGCTGCCGGTCCGGCTCGACCCCGCGCACCACGAGCTGCGCCGGGTCCCGCGCCAGGGCGGCGGCGCCGATCTCGTCGCCCGCGTGAAGGCCGAGCTGCCCGAACTCGCGGACGCCGCCTCGTACGTCTGGATCGCCTGCGACACGACGACGACCCGCACCCTCGCCGCGTACGCCCGCAAGGAGCTCGCCCTGCCCAAGGAGCGCGTCCACGCGCTCGGGTACTGGCGCGCGAGCTGATCGCGCCCCACGGTGCCGGGTTGACGATCCGTTACCTCGGGGCGCAGCGGGTCGTTTCTCACCTCTGCGCGCATTCCTCGACCGATGCCCGCACGCGTCCGCTCGTACGAAAGACGCGAGGCGTGCGGGAACGGTTGTGGAGAGAAAAATCGAAAATGAACACGGAAACCCCCCTTTGGAGTGAACTCACGCCAGGCGACTGTCGGTTCACTCTCCGTGCGTAAAGATTCCGGTGTCTCAAGTCGCCGAGGCCGCGCCGACCCACCGTCCCCGTGGTGAGCGGCCGGCGACGCCATGTCTCTTGTGGGGGTTCCACCATCTTGAACAGCAACACCTTCCGCACGCCCGTACGCCGCACCGCCGCCGCCGCGACCGTCGCCGCCCTGGCCGTCGGCCCCGTGCTCCTCGCGGCCCCGGCGCACGCCACGGGCGGCGAAGGGCGTGCCACCGCCGTCGTCCTGCGGGCCGGCCTCGACGTCTCCCTCCTCGGCAAGACGGTGGAGGTGCCGGTGCGCACCTCCCTCAACGAGGTCGAGGCGCCCGCGACCGAGAGCGAGACGGCGCTCACCGTGAAGGTGAAGGGGGCCGAGGGCGGAGAGCCGATCGACATCCTCGCCGCCGACGTCGCCACCTCCGAGGCCACCGTCGACGAGACGAAGGCCGAGGGGTACGTGAACCTGGTCAAGGCGCAGGTCCACGTCCCCGGCATTCCGCTGCTCTCCCTCATCGAGGTCCAGAAGGTCACCTCCAAGGCGCTGTGCGAGGTGGGGAAGAAGCCGGTCGCCGAGTCCAACGTCCTCGGGCACGTGACCGTCTTCGGCAAGAAGACCACTCTCTCCACCGCCGGCCGGACCCAGGTGACCGTGCCGGGCATCGGCCAGGTCACCCTGGATCTCTCCCGTACGTCCACGACCTCCCGCACCGCCGCCGCGACGGCCCTCGAACTCAAGGTGGAGGTCGACCCGCTGAAGCTGGGCGTGGCCGAGGTCAACGGCACCGTGACGCTCGCCGAGGCCACCTGCGAGACGCCCGAGGGCCCGGCCCCGACGGAGGAGCCCACCAAGGAGCCGACGAAGGAGCCCACCGAGCAGCCCACGAAGGAGCCGACGAAGGAGCCCAGCGAGCGGCCGTCCGAGCAGCCCTCGCAGCGGCCCACCGTCGAGCCGAGCAGCGACGGCGGGGTGAAGACCAACAACGGCGGCACCACCCCGACCGAGAACCTCGCCGAGACCGGCGGCAGCTCCTCCACCACGTACATCGCGGCGGGCGCCCTCGCCCTCCTGGTGGCCGGCGGCGGCGCGCTGGCGATCACCCGCCGTGCCCGCTCGCGCGACTGACCGCCCGAGGGGGAGGCGCCGGGGGGTGCCGGAGCGGTAGGGGAAGTGGGGAACGGGGCCGCGGGGAGGGCGACGGTGACGACGTCGCCCTCCCCGCGGCCCTTCCCGCGTGCCTCCGTAGGCCTCCCACACGCCTCCCGCACGCCTCCCGTGCGTCGGGGCGCAGGCCCTTTCCGGTACGTCCGCCCGTACGCCGGGCCTCAGCCGTTCAGCAGGAGCGCCTGGTCCAAGGCCTGGAGGAAACGGTTCGTCGTGGCCCGGTCCCGGACCGCGAGCCGCAGCCAGTTCCGGTCGAGCCCCGGGAACGTGTCGCCCCGCCGGGCCGCGAAGCCCAGAAGCCGCAGCCGGTCCCGTATCGCGTCCGCCCCGTCGATCCGCAGCAGGACGAAGGGGCCCTCCGCCCCGTCGACCGTCCGCACCTCGTCGAACTCCGCGAGACCGGCGAGCAGATGTGCCCGCTCCACACCGATCCGGTGCGCCGCGTGCTCGGCCTCCGCGAGCGCCATCCGCGACATGCAGGCCTCCGCCGCCACCAGGGCCGGCGTCGACACCGGCCACAGCGGCTGCGCCCGTTCGAGGAGGGCGATCGTCTCCGGGTCGGCGAGGACGTACCCGATCCGCAGGCCCGCGAGCCCCCACGTCTTGGTGAGGCTGCGCAGCACCACGAGCCCCGGCACGTCGGTCCGACCGGCCAGCGACTCCCGCTCACCCGGCACCGCGTCCATGAACGCCTCGTCGACCACCAGCGTCCGGCCGGGCCGGGCCAGGGCGGCGATCGCGGCGGCGGGATGCAGGACGGAGGTCGGGTTCGTGGGGTTCCCGATCACCACCAGGTCCGCGTCCTCGGGCACCGCCGCCGGGTCCAGCCGGAAACCGTCCTCCTCGCGCAGCAGCACCCGGCCCACCTCGTGCCCGGCGTCGCGCAGCGCCGCCTCCGGCTCGGTGAACTGCGGGTGCACCACCACGGGCCGACGCGCCGGCAGCGCCCGCGCGAGCAGCACGAAGGCCTCCGCGGCGCCGGCCGTGAGCAGCACCCGGCCGGGCGGCAGATCGTGCCGTACGGCGACCGCGGCCCGCGCGGCTCTGCCGTCGGGATAGGCCGCGAGGCCGGTCAGCGAATCGGCGATTCTTCTGCGGAGCCAGTCCGGAGGTGTGTTCGTCCGGACGTTGACCGCGAGATCGATCAACTTCTCGTCCCGGACCTCGGCGTCACCGTGGTGGCGCAGGTCGTGGGCGTCGGATTGCGTGTGCATGTCCATGGCCGCCGTCGTGTGGGGGGTGGGGATGGTGGGGGGTGAGCCAGGCTCGCGAGCGATGTACCCGTGAGTCAGGTGCAACAACCGTACGCCTGGGGTATGTTCGTGCGGACAAACCGGCACGCACGTGGCAATCGCACACGTAACACTCCGCGATTTCCGCTTCGGCACCAGCAGTACGGCCCGCGCGGCCCCCGCGCCCGCCGTGACCCCCGTGCCCGCCGTGACCCCCGTGCCCCCCGCGCTCGCCGTGAGCAGCGCGGCCGCCTCCGCGACCGACGGCGTCCCCGTCGCGTCCAGCGGCAGCGCCGACGGATGCGGTACGGCGACGGCGGCCAGCTCCCCGGCCGGGAACCCCCGCACCGGGACGCCCAGCTCCGCGCCCGCGCCCGCGACACCCGGCTCCGCGGCCCGCGCGTCCAGCGTGGCCAGCGACCGCACGGCCGCCCGCGTCAGCCCCGCCTCCCGCAGCACCGCGTCGACCAACGCGAGTACCTCGTCCACCGGAACGCCCGACCGGGCCCCCACGCCGAGGTGCGCGCACACCGCCGCATCCGGTAGCAAAGCCCCATGGCTGTGGTCGTCGCGCTCGGCGCGTTCCTCATGACGCTCTTCGGCGGGTGGGTCGCCGGGCGGGTCACCGACCGCCGTCACCTCGTCCTCGGCCTCGCCGGCGGACTGATGCTCGGCGTCGTCGGACTCGACCTCCTGCCGGAGGCCCTGGAGGCCGCGGGGGAGAAGGTGTTCGGCGTCCCGGAGGCCCTGCTGCTCTTCGTCGGCGGCTTCCTCTTCGCCCACGTGGTGGAGCGCCTGCTCGCCGTCCGCCAGGCGGCACACGGGGTCGGGGCCGACGAGCGGGTCCCGCAGGTCGGCCTCACCGCGGCCGCCGCGATGGTCCTGCACAGCCTCATGGACGGCGTCGCCCTCGGCGCCGCGTTCCAGGTCGGCGGAGGCATGGGCGCCACCGTCGCCCTCGCCGTCATCACCCACGACTTCGCCGACGGTTTCAACACGTACACGATCACGAGCCTCTACGGGAACGCCCGCCGCAAGGCCGTCGGGATGCTCGTCGCCGACGCCGTCGCCCCGATCCTCGGCGCGGCCTCCACTCTGCTGTTCACCCTTCCGGAGGAACTCCTCGGCGCCTATCTCGGCTTCTTCGGCGGCGCTCTGCTCTACCTCGCCGCCGCCGAGATCCTGCCCGAGGCCCACCACGAACACCCCGCCCGCTCGACCCTGCTGTGCACGGTCGGGGGCGTGGGCTTCATCTGGCTCGTGGTGGGCGTCTCCGGCGGCTGATCTCACGCGCAGTGCTCCACGAAACGCGCGGCGGCCTCCGGGGAGCCCGCCCAGTGGGTGTGGACGTAGCTGGCGTGCACCCCGCCCTGCACGAAGCCCTCGACACGCCGCTCCGGCTGCCGCAGCCCCCAGGCGGCCAGCGCTCCGGCACCCGGCTCGATCACGGTCCGGTGGAACTCGTGCCCCCGCATCCGCGCCCCGGCCGGGGCCAGCACGCTGTCGCTCACGGCGACGGCGTCCCGGTACCCGAGGGTGAGCCGCTCCGACATCCGCGCGTCCGCTTCGAGCACGCCGCACATGGGCCTGCCGTCGAGGGACCGCGCCAGATACAGCAGCCCCGCGCACTCGGCGGCGATCGGCGCCCCGGCCGCGGCGAGCTCGGCGACGGCCTTCCGCAGCGGCTCGTTGGCGGACAGCTCGGCCCCGTACATCTCGGGAAACCCGCCACCTATGACAAGCCCGGAGGTCCCTTCGGGCAGGCTCTCGTCCCGCAGCGGATCAAAGGTCACGACCTCGGCCCCGGCAGCGGTCAACAACTCGGCATGCTCGGCATACGAGAACGTGAACGCGGCCCCACCGGCGACAGCGACCCGCCGTGGTGGGCAATCGTCCCGCAGGGCGGGACGGGTGGGCACCACGGAACCACCGGCGTGCAGCCGCTCCCCGACCTCAGGCACCCACGGCTCGGCGCCCAACGACGGCGCCGACCGCGCCAGCGCGAGCAGCGCCTCCATGTCGCACCCGGCGAGAACCTGCTCCGCCTGCGCCGCGACAGCGGACACCGCCGCGGCCTGCCGCTCGGCCACCGGCACAAGCCCCAGATGCCGCGACGGAGTCGCAACAGCAGGCGCCCGCCGCAGCACCCCGAGCACCGGAACCCCCGACCCCCCGAGCGCCTCCCGCAACAAATGCTCGTGACGATCGGTCGCGACCTTGTTGAGGATCACGCCCCCGATCCGCACCTCCGGATCCCACGACGCGAAGCCGTGGACGAGCGCCGCCACGGACCGCGACTGCGAGGACGCGTCCACGACGAGCACCACCGGCGCCTTGAGCAGCTTCGCCACCTGCGCGGTGGACGCCAGCTCGCCCTGGTCGGCGGCCCCGTCGTACAGACCCATCACACCCTCGACGACGGCCAGGTCGCAGCCGCGCGCCCCGTGCAGGAAGAGCGGCGCGATCAGCCCCGTACCGCACATGTACGCGTCGAGGTTGCGGCCGGGCCGGCCGGTCGCCAGGGCGTGGTAACCCGGGTCGATGTAGTCGGGCCCGACCTTGTGCGGGGAGACGGCGAGGCCACGGCCCGCGAACGCGGCCATGAGGCCGGTCGCGACCGTGGTCTTGCCCGCGCCCGAGGAGGGCGCGGCGATGACGAGACGTGCTACCACTCGATGCCCCGCTGGCCCTTCTGACCGGCGTCCATCGGGTGCTTGACCTTGGACATGTCGGTGACGAGATCGGCGAAGTCGATCAGCTCCTGCGGCGCGTTGCGCCCGGTGATGACGACGTGCTGCTGCCCGGGACGGTCGCGGAGGACCTCGACGACCTCCTTGACGTCGATCCAGCCCCAGTGCAGCAGGTAGGCGAACTCGTCGAGGACGTAGAACGTGTACTTCTCCTCGGCGAGGTCCCGCTTGACCTGCTCCCAGCCCTCACGGGCCTTCTCCTCGTGCGACTGCTCGCCCTCGGCGACCTCGCGCTGGATCCAGGACCAGCCCTCGCCCATCTTGTTCCAGGTGACCGTGCCGCCCTTGCCGGTCTCGCCGAGCGCCTTGAGGGCGTTCTCCTCGCCGACCTTCCACTTGGCGGACTTGACGAACTGGAACACCCCGATCGGCCAGCCCTGGTTCCAGGCGCGCAGCGCCATGCCGAACGCGGCGGTCGACTTCCCCTTGCCGACACCCGTGTGCACCATCACGAGTGCGCGGTTGCGGCGCTGACGGGTGGTGAGACCGTCGTCGGGCACGACGGTCGGCTGTCCCTGCGGCATTAAGCGGCCCTCCTGGTTGTCTGTTCTGCCTGTACGTCCCTGACGAGGCCGGCGATCGAGTCGGCCCGCAGCTCGTCCAAGGTGACGGCGGTGCCGCCGAGTTCGCGTGCGAGGCTCCCGGCGAGCCCGAGCCGCACATGGCCTGTCTCGCAGTCCACGACCACGCTCGCCGTGCCCTCGGCGGCGTGCAGCCGCGCCGCCCGGGCGGCCAGTGCCACCGGGTCGGCGCCGCCGCCGGTCGCCCGTCCGTCGGTCACGACGACGAGCAGCGGGCGGCGCGAGGGGTCGCGCAGCCGCTCGATCCGCAGGACGTCATGGGCCTTGAGGAGTCCGGCCGACAGCGGTGTACGGCCGCCGGTCGGGAGCTTCTCCAGTCGGGCGGCGGCCGCGTCCACGGACGAGGTCGGCGGCAGCGCGAGGTCGGCGGTACGGCCCCGGAAGGTGATCAGGCCGACCTTGTCGCGCCGCTGGTAGGCGTCGAGGAGCAGGGAGAGCACGGCGCCCTTCACGGCGCTCATCCGCTGCCGGGCCGCCATCGAGCCGGAGGCGTCCACGGCGAAGAGCACGAGGTTCCCCTCGCGTCCTTCGCGGGTCGCCTGCCGCAGGTCGTCCCGCCGGACGACGAGCCCGGGACCGGTCCGCCCGCGCGCCCGCTGGTGCGGGGCGGCCGCCTGCACGGTCGCCGCGAGGTGCAGCTTGGTCAGCGCGCCCCGGGGCCGGGTGGCCCCGGTGGTACGGCCGTGCTCGGTACGGGCCCGGGAACGGCGCCCGGCGGCGCCCTCGCCGAGACCGGGCACGCTCAGCATCTTCGTACGGAAGGGCTCGGCGGCCTGGACGGCCGCGCGCTCACCGGCGCCGGAGCCCTGCGGGGCGGGCGCGGGAGCCTCGGCGGGGGTCTCCTCGGGCACACCGTCACTCTCGGGGGCCGGGCCTTCGCCCTGCGGCGGAATGCCCCCGCCGCCGGGACCGCCGTCACCCGGACCGCCGTCACCCGGACCGTCGGGCTCGGGGTCCTCGTCGGGGTCGGTCTGCGGCTCCTCGCCCTTGAACTGCTCCAGGGTCTCGTCGAGCTTGTCCTCGTCGAGGCCGGGCGCGTCGAAGGGGTTGCGCCGGCGGCGGTGCGGGAGGGCCAGGAGCGCGGCCTGCCGCACGTCATCGGAGGTGACCTCCGTCCGCCCGGCCCAGGCGGCGAGGGCGGTCGCCGCCCGCGCCATGACGATGTCGGCGCGCATGCCGTCGACCTCGAACGCGGCGCAGGTCGCGGCGATCTGGAGCAGCGCGGCGTCCCCGAGTACCACCTTCGGGAGAAGGTCGCGGGCGGCGATGATCCGCTCGCGCAGATCGGCCTCCTCGCCGGCCCAGCGCGCGGCGAACGCGGCCGGGTCGTCCTCGAAGGCGAGCCGCCGCCGGACGACCTCCACCCGCTGCTCGGGCACGCGGGAGGCGGCGACCTCCACGGTCAGCCCGAACCGGTCGAGCAACTGCGGCCGCAGTTCGCCCTCTTCGGGGTTCATGGTCCCGACGAGCAGGAATCGTGCGGCGTGGCGCACGGAGACGCCCTCGCGCTCGACGTGGGAGGCGCCCATGGCGGCGGCGTCGAGGAGGTGGTCGATCAGGTGGTCGCTCAGCAGGTTGACCTCGTCGACGTACAGGATGCCCCGGTGCGCCGCCGCGAGGAGCCCCGGCTCGAAGGCCTTCACGCCCTCGGCGAGCGCCTTCTCGATGTCGAGCGCTCCGACGAGCCGGTCCTCGGAGGCGCCGACGGGCAACTCGACCATCCGCGCGGACCGTTCGGTCCCGTGCGCGGCGTCGTGCGGCCCGTCAGGGCAGCCCGCGTCAGGAGACGACGGATCGCAGCTGAACCGGCAGCCGGCCACGACCGGTACGACCGGCAGCAGATCGGCGAGCGCCCGGACGGCGGTGGACTTGGCGGTCCCCTTCTCGCCCCGGACGAGCACACCGCCCACCGCCGGACTCACCGCGTTCAGCAGCAGCGCGAGCCGCAGATCGTCCATGCCGACGACGGCGGTGAACGGATACCGGGTGCTCATCGGGTGGTCCCTTCCTCAAGTTCGATCGGCTGATGTGCGTAGGCTCGTGGGCGGGCCGCGGCGCCGCTCACGGCGCACCCGGCGGCACGAACGGCAGCCCCGCCGGGGCCCCCTCCTCGATCAGCCGCAGCAGCGCGTCCGTGTCCGCGTGCTCCTCGATCAGGTCGCCGAGCCGGTCCAGCTGCTCCTCCCGCAGCGTGCCGAACGACGTGTCCGGGGCCGGCACGAACCGCCGCCCGGCCGCCGCCGCGACCTCCCGCAGGAACGCCCGCCGGAAGCCGTCGCTCTCCAGGGAGCCGTGCCAGTGCGTGCCCCACACGGAGCCGACCCGGCACCCGTCGAGGAACGGCTCCCCGCCCAGCACCGAAGCGACGCCGTGGTGGATCTCGTACCCCTCGACCCGCTCCCCGAGCGCCTCGCCGACCGGCCGCGCCAGGGTCTTCTCGCGCGCGAACCGCACCCGTACGGGCAGCAGCCCGAGTCCGTCGACGGTCCCGGCCTTCGACTCGACCTCGTCGTCGATCTGCACGCCCAGCGCCTGGAAGCCGCCGCAGATCCCGAGGACCGGCCGTCCCTCGGCCGCGCGCCGGGCCAGCTCGTCCGCGAGGCCCCGCTCCCGCAGCCACGCGAGCGCCTTCACCGTCCCCCGGGTGCCCGGCACGACGACGAGGTCCGCGTCGACGAGCTCCTCCGGCCGGTCCACGAACCGGACGACGACGCCCGGCTCGGCGGCCAGCGCGTCGACGTCGGTGAAGTTCGACATGAGCGGTACGGCGCACACGGCGACCCGCAGCACGTCCGCGCCGACCGGCGGCGCGACGACGGACTCGCGCACGGTGCCCCGCAGCGAGACGCGGAGCCCGTCCTCCTCGTCGATGCCGAGCCCGTGCGCGTACGGCAGGACGCCGAAGGTCCGCCGCCCGGTCAGCCCCTGCAGCATGTCGAGCCCGGGCTCAAGGAGGGTCACGTCACCGCGGAACTTGTTCACGAGGTACCCCGCGACGAGCTCCTGGTCCTCGGGCGAGAGCAGCGCCGTCGTCCCGAAGAACTGGGCGAAGACCCCGCCCCGGTCGATGTCGCCGACCACGACGACGGGCAGCCGCGCGGCCCGCGCGATGCCCATGTTCACGATGTCCGTGCGCCGCAGGTTGATCTCGGCCGGACTGCCCGCCCCCTCGCAGATCACGGCGTCGTACATGCCCCGGAGTTCCTCCAGGCACGCCATGACCGGCTCGAAGAGTTCCTTCTGCCGCCCCCCGTGGTAGCCGCGGGCGCTGAGCTCGCCCACCGGCTTGCCCATCAGGACGACCTGGCTGGAGCGGTCGCTGCCCGGCTTGAGCAGCACCGGGTTCATCAGCGCGGTCGGCTCGACGCGGGCGGCCTGCGCCTGCATGGCCTGGGCCCGCCCGATCTCGGCGCCCTCGCGGGTCACGAAGGAGTTGAGGGACATGTTCTGCCCCTTGAACGGCGCCACTTTCAGGCCCTTGCGGACCAGCCAGCGGCAGATGCCGGCCGTCACGACGCTCTTGCCGGCGTCGGACGTGGTCCCGGCGACCAGCAGCCCCCCACCCCTCATACGTTCCTCCGCTTCACGGCACCGATGATCATGCGGCCGCCGATGCAGGCGGCCAGGGTCAGCGCGGTCACACGGCGCGAGAGCCGGACCGCCCGGTCGATGTCGGCGACCTCGACGGGCCGCCCTTCCCCGTTGAGCACGGGCCGGTGCTCGACCCGCCCGCCGTACGAGAGGGTCCCCCCGAGCCGTACGCCGAGGGCGCCCGCGAAGGAGGCCTCGACGGGGCCCGCGTTGGGGCTCGGGTGCCGGTCCGCGTCCGCCCGCCAGGCCCGTACGGCTCCGCGCGGATTCCCTCCGGCGAGCGTCGCGGCGACGGCCGTCAGCCGGGCCCCGGGCCAGCCGGCCACGTCGTCGAGGCGGGCCGAGGCCCAGCCGAAGCGTCGGTGACGGGGCGACTTGTGGCCGACCATCGCGTCGAGGGTGTTGACGGCCCGGAAGGCGACGAGGCCCGGCACGCCCGCGACCGCGCCCCAGAAGAGGGCGCCGACCACGGCGTCCGAGGTGTTCTCGGCGACGGACTCGACGACCGCGCGGGCCATCGCGGGACCGTCCAGGGACTGCGGGTCGCGCCCGCACAGGTGCGGCAGCCGCTCCCGGGCGACCTCCAGGTCCCCGACGGCGAGCGCCCCGCCGATCGCGCGGGCCTCCCGCCCCAGCGTCGTACCGCCGACGACGGCCCAGACGGAGGCGGCGGTCAGCGCGACGGCGGCGGCCGGCCGGTCGCGGACGGCCCGGGCGGCGAGGGCGCCGAGGGCGGCGGTGGAGCCGGCGCAGACGGCGGTGTGCAGGGCGCCCCAGCCGCGGTGGTCGTGGTGGAGGCGCTGTTCGACCGAGGCGGCGGCCCGGCCGAAGACGGCGACGGGATGTCCGCGGCGGGGATCGCCGACGAGCTGGTCGACGGCGAGCCCGAGGGCGGCGCCGTACGCGAAGACACGTGTGGCTCTGATGCGGCCGGGCATGGGCGCATGTCCTCACTCAGGGTCCGCGCCCTGGATCGACGTGACCGGCGGCGAGAGTTCCTGACTCCCGGACCTCTCGGATCCGGTCACAGTGGCGGGACCGCGCCGGATTCGCACCGGACTTCCTCTGCTGCCGCCGTAATGGCCTCGGCAGTCCACCACGGCCCGCGAACAGCCGTCAACTCACCCTTGACCTGCGACAGGTCACTGTGCGAAGCACCACAAACACGGACCACGAGCGGAGGCCACGAACACGACGGCCGGGCGGCCCGCACCCGAAGGTACGGACCGCCCGGCCGCCGTGGAAGAGGGGACCGTCAGACGACGATCAGGTAGATGCCGTACGACACGGCCGCCGCGCACAGCGCGAAGCAGGCGTAGGCGCCGGTGCGGGCCAGGGTCGCGGAGCCCCCGTTGGCGGCGGCCTCCTCCTGCTTGCCGAGGCCGACGATCCCGAGGGTGAAGAGGCCCACGAGGGCGACCGTCGCCACGAGGCTGACCCCGAAGACGGAGCCGAGAGCTGCCCAGTCGATCTTCATGTCGTTCGTTCCTTACACCGCTGCGGCGGAGGCCGGGGGAGCGGCCGGGTCCGTGGGAACCGGCGCCGGGATGGTGGTCTTGAGGTCCTCGTCCGCGACGGCGGCGACGGAACCGGCGGCCGGCGGCGGGGTGACGGCCGCGATGGCGGTGGTCACGACACCCGCGGGCTCCTCGTCCAGGTCGTCGGCGGTGACGTTGTGGTGGTCGACCGGCTTGCGGCGGGAGAGCGCCCAGATCACGGCCGAGCCGGAGACCAGCAGGACGGCGACGGCGGCGATGCCCCAGGGGCCCTGCTTGGTGAGGAACTCGGCGCCGGCGCCGACGAGGCCGGCGGCGGGCAGGGTCAGACCCCAGGCGACGAACATCCGGGTGGCGGTCGACCAGCGGACGACACCGCCCTTGCGGCCGAGGCCGGCACCCATCACGGCACCCGAGCAGGACTGCGTGGTGGAGAGGGAGAAGCCGAGGTGCGAGGAGGCCAGGATGACCGTCGCGGCGCTGGTCTGGGCGGCGAAGCCCTGCTGCGGCTGGAGGTCGGTGAGGCCCTTGCCCATGGTGCGGATGATGCGCCAGCCACCGAGGTAGGTGCCGGCGGCGATGGCGACACCGGCGGAGACGATGACCCACAGCGGGGGGTTCGAGCCCGGGGCGACGACACCCTGGGTGACGAGGGCGAGGGTGATGATGCCCATCGTCTTCTGGGCGTCGTTGGTGCCGTGGGCGAGGGAGACGAGACCGGCGGAGGCGATCTGGCCGGCCCGGTAGCCCTTGGCCGTGGCCTTCGCCTCGGGGTTGGCCTTGATCTTGTACGTCAGCTTCGTGGCGGCCATCGCGGCGAGACCGGCGACGAGCGGCGCGGCGACGGCCGGGATGAGGACCTTGGTGACGATGGTCGAGCCGTTGACCGCGGACCAGCCGGCCGACATGACCGCGGCACCGATGAGGCCGCCGAAGAGTGCGTGGGAGGAGCTGGACGGCAGGCCCATGAGCCAGGTCAGCAGGTTCCACAGGATGGCGCCCACGAGCGCCGCGAAGATCACTTCTGTACGAATGCCCTCTTCGTTGATGATCCCGCCGGAGATCGTCTTGGCGACCTCCACGGACAGGAACGCGCCGACGAGGTTCAGCACGGCGGACATGGCCACCGCCGTCTTGGGCTTCAGTGCACCGGTCGAGATGGTCGTGGCCATCGCGTTGGCGGTGTCGTGGAAACCGTTCGTGAAATCGAACACGAGAGCTGTCACGACCACAATGGCGAGCAGCAGCGTGATGTGTTCCATTTACCCAGGCAATCGTTTGACGTCAGTGGCTCGACGAACGTAAGCAACCTGGGTGAACGGAAGGTGAACTGGGGCGGGCGACGTGGTGTCCCCATCCGGTGTCAAGAGATTCCGCTTAGCCCCCCTCCGGAGCGGGTGTCCACGATGCGGTCACCCTGCGACCCCGGGTAATCCGGGCCTTCACAGGGCACCGGTGCCCGAGCCCGGTCCACCCCTCACCACCCCGTTCCGCCCTCTGGACCTGACCATCCGACCGGGGGACCCCGCCGAGGAGACCCACGTCACTCGCCCGAGGGACCGCCGGAGGCTCGGGGGCGGCCCACGGCTCCCCGGAAGGACGCGGCAGCCCCCCGGTCGGGTCCGCCCGGTGGCAGGCCGCCCCTGACCTGCCGACACTGGGAGCGTGCGCCCGGCTACAGCGACGGCAGCGGCCGTCACCACCCTGATCGGTGTCGGCGCGGCCGCGGTAGCGGCCGGCCGGTACGCCAGCGATGTCGCCCTCAAGGTGCCGTCCGGACGACCACTCCCGGGAGACCCCAGACTCACCGTGCACGCCACGGGACCCGAACGGATCACCCTCACCCGCAGCCTCGCCTCGCTGCGCCCCGGCACGTACGGCATGGAGGCCCCCGGCCTGCACGCCGTCCTCGGCCCCGTCCTCGACCGCGTCCCGCACAGCGCCGACACCGTCGTCCGCCGCCTGGAACGCGTCGAGCTCGGCGTCCTCGGACCCGGCGTCCGCGTCCGCCTCACCCCCCAGCTCCACCGGGGCACACCGGTCAGCGCCCTCGGGCTCGCCCACGAGGACGTCGAGATCCCCGGCGAGCTCGGCCCCCTGCCCGGCTGGCTCGTCGCCGGCCCGCGCACCACGTGGGTGATCGCGCTGCACGGCCTCGGCACCACCCGCGAGCACCCCCTGAACCTCGTCCCCTTCTTCAACCGGCGCAAGATCCCGGTCCTCGTCCCCACCTACCGCGGCGACGAGGGGGCGCCCGCCTCCCCGGACGGTCTCGCCCACCTCGGCGACTCCGAGTGGCGGGACGTCGACGCCGCCATCCGGTACGCCGTCCGCCGCGGCGCCGAGAAGGTCGTCCTGCACGGCTGGGGGACGGGCGCCGCGATGGCCCTGCGCGCCGCGGCGGAGTCGGGCGTACGGGACCGGATCAGCGGCCTCGTCCTCGACTCCCCGGTCCTGGACTGGGAGGCGACCCTCCGCAGCCTCGCCGCGGCCCACCATGTCCCCGGCCTCCTGCTCCCGCTCGCCGTCCGCGCGGCCCAGGGCCGGACCGGGGTGCACGGGGACCGGCTCCAGGCGGCCTCGGAACCGGGCGCCCTGCGCGTCCCCGTCCTCCTCCTGCACGGCCCCGACGACACGATCGCCCCCTGGGAGCCGTCCGTCGAGCTCGCCGCCCGCCGCCCCGACCGCGTCACCCTGCACACGGTCCGGCACGCCCCGCACGCGGCGATGTGGAACGCCGACCCCGTCCGCTACGAGGAGGCCCTGCGCCGCTTCCTCACCCCCCTGCTCTGACGGCGCGCCCGCCCCCGCTCGGACGGCCGCTCCGGTGGCCGTTCTGACGGGGCTGCGGATTCCGATTGGGCTTTCGGGCCGTCAGCGGGAAGACTGCCCCCGTGACGTCTCGAAAGCCCGATGAACCATTGGCGCGCAACTCCAGACTCCGACTCGTCCGCCCGCGGGCGCTGGCCACCGCCCGACGGGCCGTGACGACCCGGCGCACCCGGCCGGCGCCGCGGCCGCCCGAGGGCACTCCGCCCCGCGCGGAACTCGCCCGCCAGGCCCGGCACGTCCTCGCCGACGCCGTACGGATCGCCCGCTGGGCCGCCGTCGAGCGCGGACCCGAATCCGCCCTCCGTACCGGCCCCGAGGCCGTCCCCGCCCAGGAACGGGCCGCGGCCGCGCTGGACCTGACGCCCGGCCAGATCCGGGCCGGCTGGGACCGCGCCCGGCTCGCGGGGCTCGTCGAGCTCCACGGCGACACCGCCCGCCCCGGCTGGCGGCTGCACGCCTGGGACCGGGACGACTCCGCCGTCCTGCGCGGCTGGGTCGCCCTCTTCGACGCCTGGTCCCTGGTCCACCCGGCCCCCGAGGGCGTCGCGCCGAGCGCGGTCGCCGAGGTCGTCGAGGCCGTCCCGCAGGTGCTCTCCCTGCTCCAGCTCTCCCAGGGCCCGGTGCTCGTTCCGGTTCTCCTCGATCTGCTCGGCCAGCGCGTCGAGGAGCTGCGCGAGGAGCGCTGCGAGGTCCCGGTCGCCGAACAGAGCGCCGACCCGGCGAGCGCCACCGCCGACCCGGCGAGCACCGCCCCCGAGGCGTCCCCCGGTACGGACGGGCTCCCCGCCCTCCTCGACTGGGCCCTGGAGGGCCTCGCGGCCGTCGGCGCGCTCACCCTCGACCCCGGCGCGGACGCCGGGCACGCCACCCTGACCCCGCTCGGCAACTGGGCGGTCTGGGTCAAGCTGGAGCAGATCTGCGTCGCCGCGCAGAGCCCCGCGGGCAACATCGAGCAGTCCGCCGAGGACATGCTCCGCGGCTGCGCCCGGCTCACCCCGGGACCGGCCCGCGCCGAGTACCGCGCCTGGCTCGCGGCCCGCACGCTCTCCAGCGCGGTGGCCGAACTCCTCGCCGTCGCGAGGGGCGAGGACGCCCTCCTGCGCGGGCTCGCCTTCGAGGCGCTCCGGGTGGTCGGAGCCCCCGCCGAGGCCGAGGTCCGGGCCACCGTCGCCGAACCCTCCCTGCGTCCGTACGCGCTGCTCTGGCTCGCGGAGTACGAGGGTGCCGACCCCGACGACGCCCAGGAGGTGCTCACCCGCGAGGAGGCCACCTGGCTCTGGGTCGACACGGCGGCGGCCGTCGCCGACCACGGCGAGAGCGAACTGCTCGTCCGCCACCTCGAGTCCGCCGTCCAGGGAACCGTCCCCGCGCTGCTCGACGAGGTCAGGGCCGTCGGCCACCCCCGGACCGTCCAGGTCCTGGTCGCCCTGGCCGCCGCCCACCCGGACCCGGCCCTGTCCAAGGCGGTCCGCAGGGCCGCCTTCCAGGTCCACACCGGCGGCGCCTGACCCACGCCCGACGTCCGGCGCCCGGTCTACTCCGCGGCGCCGGGCGTGTACGTCCCGAAGCTCCAGATGTTGCCCTCGGCGTCCCGGGCCATGTAGTCCCGCGAGCCGTACTCCTGGTCCGTGGGCGGCATCACGATCTCGGCGCCGTGGGCGACGGCCCGCGCGTGGTGCTCGTCCACGTCGTCCACGTGCACGAAGACGCCCACCGGGCCCGCCCGGCCCATCAGCTTGTCGAACTCGCTGCCCGTGCCCCTGCTGCCGAGCATCACCATGCCGTTCCCGTACGCCAGCTCCGCGTGCGCGACCAGCCCGTCCTCGGCCTCGTACACGGCGCTCGCCGTGAAACCGAAGCCCTCCGTGAGCAGCTTGATCGCGCCCTTCGCGTCCTCGTACGTCAGCGTCGGACAGATGTGGGGTGCCTCAGCCATCCCGATCACTTCCTCTCGATTCAGCCGAATGTGACCTGGATCTCAGTCTGGCAGCCACCACCGACAACTCAGCGGAAGGTGTTGCACTGGGCCATGTCGCCGGTCCGGTAGCCCTGGTAGAACCACTGCTGCCGCTGCGCCGCCGAGCCGTGCGTCCAGTTCTCCGGGGTCACCCGGCCCTGGAACTTCTCCTGGATCCGGTCATCGCCCACCGCGGCCGCCGCGTCGAGACCGTCCTGGATGTCCGCGTCCGTGAGCCGGGTCAGCAGCGGGCGGCCGGTCCTGTCGTCGGGGGCGGACGTCGCGTGCCGTGCCCACACCCCGGCGTAGCAGTCGGCCTGGAGCTCGACCCGGACGGCGTTGGAGTTCGCGCCGGTCCGCCCGTCCTGGGCGCGGCCCAGGGTCCCCATCAGGTTCTGGATGTGATGGCCGTACTCGTGCGCCACCACGTACGCCTGGGCGAAGGGCCCGCCGCTCGACCCGAACTTCGTCCGCAGCTCCTCGAAGAAGCCCAGGTCCAGATAGACCTGGCGGTCCCCGGGGCAGTAGAAGGGCCCGACCGCCGAGGTGGCCGAGCCGCACGCGGTGCCGACCCGCTGGGTGAACATCACCGTGGCGGCGTTCCCGTAGGTCCCGCCCCGGCGCGCGTACTCGGTCCGCCAGAAGTCCTGGAGGCTGTTGACGACGGCGACGATCCGGCAGTCCTCGCGGGTGTTCGCGTCCGAGCCCTTCTTGCAGGCCTGGTCCACCTGGGCCGCGGAGGACGAGGTCGCGACCGGCGCGTCGCCGCCGTCGGAGAGCCCGAGCTGCTCGGGCCCGACCCCGAAGATCACGCCCAGGACCAGTGCGATGAGGCCGATGATGCCGCCGCCGACCGTCGCCCTGCCGCCGGGGACGCGGCTGCTCCGGACGTCCTTGACCTCCGAGGTGTCCAGGTCGGCGTCGTCGTCGAACTGCACGGTCCACCACCCTCCGCGTCACTGCCGCGGCAGTGGCCGCCGCCCTGCGCCGAGTATCGGCTGATCTTCGCCCCCTCGCCCCTTTTGAGGAATTCAGGCGAAATGCAAGGGAATGTGAGAAAGCTCCGATCACGCCATATGACACCCACATGGCCGAAAACCAGTTGCAGGAGCCCGTTAGACTGGCCGTATGGCCACTCTCCCCGTGCATTAGCGGCGTCGAAGCCCGTCAGCAACCGTCCTTCCGCCGTTCCCACCGCCCTGGAGTCTGTCCGTGATCACCGCCACCGGCATCGAGCTGCGCGCCGGCGCCCGAGTCCTCCTCGAGTCCGCTTCCTTCCGCGTCGCCAAGGGCGACCGCATCGGCCTCGTCGGCCGAAACGGAGCGGGCAAGACCACCCTCACCAAGTGCCTCGCGGGCGAGGGCCAGCCGGCCGCCGGTGCCATCGCCCGCTCCGGCGAGGTCGGCTACCTCCCGCAGGACCCGCGCACCGGCGACCTCGACGTCCTGGCCCGCGACCGCATCCTCTCCGCCCGCGGCCTCGACACCCTCCTCAAGAAGATGCGGGCGAACGAGGAGCGCATCGCGACCGGCTCCGGCGGCACCCGCGACAAGGCCATGCGGCAGTACGAGCGCCAGGAGACCGAGTTCCTGACCAAGGGCGGCTACGCGGCCGAGGCCGAGGCCTCCACCATCGCCGCCGCCCTCGGTCTGCCCGACCGGGTCATGGGCCAGCCGCTGCACACCCTCTCCGGTGGTCAGCGCCGCCGCGTCGAGCTCGCCCGGATCCTCTTCTCGGACGCCGACACGCTCCTCCTCGACGAGCCCACCAACCACCTCGACGCCGACTCCATCGTCTGGCTGCGCGACTACCTGAAGACCTACCGCGGTGGCTTCATCGTCATCTCCCACGACGTCGACCTCGTCGAGACCGTCGTGAACAAGGTCTTCTACCTGGATGCCAATCGCACCACGATCGACGTCTACAACATGGGCTGGAAGCTCTACCAGCAGCAGCGCGAGGCCGACGAGAAGCGCCGCAAGCGCGAGCGCCAGAACGCCGAGAAGAAGGCCGCGTCCCTCAACTCGCAGGCCGACAAGATGCGCGCCAAGGCCACCAAGACCGTCGCCGCGCAGAACATGGCCAAGCGCGCCGAGCGCCTGCTCTCAGGCCTGGAGGCCGTGCGCGCCTCCGACAAGGTCGCGAAGCTCCGCTTCCCGGACCCCGCGCCCTGCGGCAGGACCCCGCTGACCGCCGAGGGGCTCTCCAAGTCCTACGGCTCGCTGGAGATCTTCACCGATGTGGACCTCGCCATCGACAAGGGCTCCCGCGTCGTCATCCTCGGCCTCAACGGCGCGGGCAAGACGACCCTGCTGCGCCTCCTCGGCGGTGTCGAGACGCCCGACACGGGCCAGGTCACCCCGGGCCACGGCCTGAAGCTCGGCTACTACGCCCAGGAGCACGAGACGCTCGACCCCGAGCGGACCGTCCTGGAGAACATGCGCTCCGCCGCGCCCGACCTCGACCTCGTCGACGTCCGCAAGACGCTCGGTTCCTTCCTCTTCTCCGGCGACGACGTCGACAAGCCGGCCGGCGTGCTCTCCGGCGGCGAGAAGACCCGTCTCGCGCTCGCGACCCTCGTCGTCTCCTCGGCGAACGTGCTCCTGCTCGACGAGCCCACCAACAACCTCGACCCGGCGAGCCGCGAGGAGATCCTCGGCGCCCTGCGGACGTACAAGGGCGCGGTCGTCCTCGTCACCCACGACGAGGGCGCGGTCGAGGCGCTCGACCCGGAGCGGATCATCCTGCTCCCGGACGGCGTCGAGGACCTGTGGGGCGCGGACTACGCGGACCTCGTGGCCCTGGCCTGACCCGGCCCCGGCTCCCGAAGCGCCCTCGGGCGTGCTCCGGGGCCCGGAGTGATCATTCAGGGCTGGATCATTCGGCTCATGGGTGATCCTTCATCTGAGTGAGGGCGTCTCGTACACCCCGGCGCGGTGCTCTGCCGAATCCTTCCGGCAGACCCGCGCCGTACGTGTGTTCCCCCTGTGGCGTTGACCTGGCACTTCCCGCTCCGGGCGGTGCGGGGCCCGCTTTCCCCCTGTGCGGAATCTGTGCCTCCGGTCGTGGCGAGGGAGTGTTCCTCCCGCAACCCGGCGGCACGGACCTTGTCGAATGGGTGGCCAGGACGCCGGGTAGGGGTGATCATGAGAAGTCCAGAGCGCACTTCCCATGAGGAGGCACGGGTGGCCGAGACTCTGAAGAAGGGCAGCCGGGTGACCGGCGCCGCGCGCGACAAGCTCGCGGCAGACCTGAAGAAGAAGTACGACTCCGGTGCGAGCATCCGGGCGCTGGCCGAGGAAACCGGCCGGTCCTACGGATTCGTCCACCGGATGCTGAGCGAGTCCGGAGTCACGCTGCGTGGACGCGGCGGAGCGACACGAGGCAAGAAGGCAGCCTCGGTCTGAGTCATCGGGGCGGCTCGACCGGCCACCGGGTCTCTCGGTGGCCACCCGGTCGACCGCATGGTCGGCCAGGTGGTTACTGTGCAGTCACTTAGCATCCTTGCAAGTGCTGCACCGGAACCGGAGGCGCCCCATGACTACGCTCGACGACTCTGAGCTCGTATTCGACAAGGACGGTGTACGGCTCACCGTCGAGGACGCCGTTGCCACGGTGACCCTGACCAACCCGGCGAAGCGCAACGCTCAGTCTCCCGCTCTGTGGCGGGCGTTGACAGAAGCCGGCCGGTCGTTGCCCGGCAGCGTGCGGGTCGTGGTCCTGCGCGGAGAGGGAAAGTCCTTCTCCGCGGGGCTCGACCGGCAGGCGTTCACGCCCGAGGGCTTCGACGGAGAGCCGTCCTTCCTCGATCTCGCGCGCGGTTCCGACGAGGACCTCGACGCGGAGATCGCCGCTTACCAGGAGGCGTTCACCTGGTGGCGCCGTAGCGACCTCGTGTCGATCGCGGCCGTCCAGGGGCACGCCATCGGCGCGGGCTTCCAGCTCGCCCTCGCCTGCGACCTGCGGGTCGTCGCCGAGGACGTGCAGTTCGCCATGCGCGAGACCAGCCTGGGTCTCGTCCCGGACCTGACCGGGACGCACCCGCTCGTCTCGCTCGTCGGCTACGCCCGCGCGCTCGAGATCTGCGCCACCGGCCGATTCGTCCACGCGGCGGAGGCCGAGCGCATCGGTCTCGCCAACATCGCCGTGCCCGCGGACGAACTCGACGCGACGGTACGCGACCTGAGCGCCGCCCTGCTCGCGGCGCCGCGCGCCGCCGTCAACGAGACCAAGGCGCTGCTCCAGGCTGCCGCCGGCCGCTCCTACGAGGAGCAGCGCACCGCCGAGCGCGCCGCCCAGGCGCGCCGTCTGCGCGACCTCGCGGGCCTCGGCGACTGACGCTCCCCGCCGCTCCCGCCGCGGTTCCTACCGCAGCTCCGAGACCAGCACCGTGACCGCCGTCGCCTCCCGGGCCGCGGCGGTCACGGCGTTCCGTACGGCGCGAGCCACGTCCAGGGGGCGGTGGCCCGCCGTCACGGCCAGCTCGATCCGTACCCGGCCGGAATCCCGGTGGACCGGCGGGCCCAGCGTGTCCGTCACGCCCGCGACCCCCTCGACCCGCAGCGCCGCGAGCGCGGCGGGGTCGTCCGTCGCGGGGGAGGGTCGCCCGAGTGGGGGAGCGGCGGGACCGGAATTCTCCGGAGCCGCGTCGAGCAGCTCCGTCACCCGCAGATCGACGGTGGCCACGACGAGGCCGAGCCCGTCCTCGGCCGCTGTGAGCAGGGCCGTACGCAGCTCGGCGGCGAGCTCGGGGAGCGGCCGCCCGACCGCCGCCCCGAAGCCCGCCGAGATCCGCAGCGCCCCCGGTGGCAGCCCGCCCGGCGGCACCGGGAAACCCTCCGGAGCCGCTCCTGCTCCGGCCTCCGCACCGGCCTCCGCGTCGATGTCCATGTCGGACTCCGCCCCGGCCGGCGCTCCGGTGTCCGGACCGGCTTCCGTGGCCGGTCCGATGCGGAGTTCGCCCGGCACCACTCCCCGTACCGCCGCCGCGGCCCCGTCCAGGGCCGTCCGCACCGCGCGCTCCGTGATCCAGGCCCCGTCCTCCGGCGCCCCGAGCGGCAGCAGCCGACCCGGAGCGAGCCGGTCTCGTACCGCCGCCGTCCAACCCTCAGCCGTCGTCATTGCCCCAGCCTGCCGTATCCCCGGGGCGAGACCGGGCAGCCGCCCTTAGTGTGGGCAAAGAACCCCGAAATATCCCAGAAGGGGCGAAATCCAATGGTGGACAGTGCACTCTCCGGTGACACCGCGTCCGACGAACCGCGCCGCACCTCCGTGACCAAACGCGGCGGCGGCGCCCCGGCCACCCGGGGCCGGACCACGATCGCCGACGGCGTCGTCGAGAAGATCGCCGGCCTCGCCGCACGCGACGTCGTCGGCGTCCACGCCATGGGCAGCGGGCTCTCCCGCACCTTCGGCGCCGTACGCGACCGCGTACCCGGCGGGGGCGGCGGCAAGGCGAGCGTCACCCGAGGGGTGAAGGCCGAGGTCGGCGAGGTGCAGACCGCGCTCGACCTGGAGATCGTCGTCGACTACGGCGTCTCCATCGCCGACGTCGCCGGCGACGTCCGGGGGAACGTCATCGCCGCCGTGGAGCGGATGACCGGCCTCGAGGTCGTCGAGGTCAACATCGCGGTCAGCGACGTGAAGCTCCCGGACGAAGAGGAGGACGAACCGGAGTCGCGACTCCAGTAGCCCTCGGACTGGCTCGGAAGGGGACAAGAAATGAGTATGGCGGTGGTCGGCCTGGTGGCCGGCATGGCCCTGGGTTTCGCCGGGTACTTCGGCGGCTTCGGGGCGTTCCTGCTGGTCGCGGCCCTGGGCGCGATCGGCTTCGTGGCCGGCCGGTTCCTCGACGGCGACCTCGAACCCGGCGACCTGTTCCGGGGCCGCGAGCGCGGCGACCGGCGGCGGTGACCCGGGGTGGCAGCGGACCCGGTACGTGACCGCGGGGCGACCACGATCGCCGACCGGGTCGTCGCGAAGATCGCCTCCCAGGCCGCACGGGAGGCGCTGGACGCCGTCCCCGAGGGCGGCTCGGCCCCGCACGCCTCGGTCGTCGTCCACCGGGACGTCGCCCGGGTCTCGGTGAGCCTCGAACTCGCCTACCCGTCCGACATCGGCCGCCAGTGCGGGGCCGTCCGGGGCCGGGTCCGCAGCCGCGTGGAGGGACTCGTCGGCATGGAGGTCCACGAGGTCTCCGTCCATGTGGAACGCCTCCACTCCCCGCACACCCGCACGACCAGCCCGAGGGGCCGCCTCTCATGACCACTCCACCGGCCCCGGCCCCCGACCCCGACGGCACCGCGCCCCACCCCGAGGACGGTGCCCCCGACTCCGTACCCGTCCTCGCGGACGACCAGGCACCGCCCGTCCGCCGCTTCTGGGCGGTCCGGCGCATCCCCGCCGCCGTGCTCGCGGCCGTCGTCCTCGGCGGGGCGGGGCTGCTCCTGTACGACGTGGCGGCCGTCCGGGCCGAGCGCTCCGCCATGTCCTGGCGGCGCGAGTTCACCGACGTGCTCGCGAGCAAGCCCCTCGACAGCGCCGGCGTCGTCATCGGTGCCGTCCTCGCCGTCCTGCTGGGCGTCTGGCTGCTGATCCTGGCCGCCACCCCCGGACTGCGAGCCGTCCTCCCCATGCGCCGCCGGCACGCCGACGTACGGGCAGGGCTCGACCGTGAGGCCGCCGCCCTCGTCCTGCGCGACCGCGTCATGGAGGTCTCCGGGGTCCAGTCCGTCCAGGTCCGTGTCGGCCGCTCCAAGGTCGGCGTCCGGGCGGTCTCGCACTTCCGGGCGCTCGACGAGGTCCGCACCGACGTGGAGAACGTCCTCGCCACCGGCGTCGACGAGCTCGGCCTCGCCCACCCGCCCGCGCTGACCGTACGGGTGACCCGACCGCCCAGGAAGGGGTGAACGCCCGTGACGGTCGTCCTCCGGCGCGTCAACCGCGCCCTGCTCGGCCTCGCCGGGCTGCTCCTCGTCCTCGGCGGCGGCGCCGTCCTCGCCGCGGCCCTCGACCTGCCCGTCCCCTCCTGGTGGCCCTGGTCGGGCCCCGCCGACGTCCTGCTCTCCGCCGCGGACCGGCAGCGGTGGCGCGACGAGAGCTGGTGGTGGCCGGCGGTCATCGCGGCCCTCGGGCTCGTCGTCCTGCTCGCCCTGTGGTGGCTGCTCGTCCAGTTCCGGCGGGCCCGGCTCCGCGAGATCCTCATCGACACCGGCGACGGCGAGGAGGCGGTCCTCCGCGGCCGCGCCCTGGAAAGCGTCCTGGAGGCCGACGCCACCGCCCTGGAGGGCGTGGCCCGGGCCAAGGTCTCCCTCACGGGCCGCCGCGGCGCCCCCCGTACCCGCGTCGCCCTCGACCTGGAGCCGTACGCCTCCCCGGGGGACGCCCTGGGCACCCTCGGCACGGAGGCCCTCGCGCACGCCCGTACGTCCGCGGGGCTGCCCGCGCTGCCCACGGAGGCCCGCCTGCGAGCCGTGAAGCACCGGGCCCGCAGGGTCACCTGAGCCCGGGGGCGGAGGCCCCCGGGCCGGCTCAGAAGCCGGAGCGCGCCCCGCCGTCGACCGGGAGCATCAGCCCCGTCAGGTAGGAGGCGGCCGGCGACAGCAGGAAGGCCGCCGTGCGCCCGAACTCCTCCGGGGTGCCGTAGCGGCGCAGCGGGATCGTGGCCTCGTTCGCCGCACGGGCCGCGTCCGCGTCGCCGGAGAGCGCGTCGAGGGAGCGCACCCGGTCCGTGTCGATCCGGCTCGGGAGCAGCCCGACGACCCGGACCCCACGCGGGCCCAGGTCGTTGGCGAGGGACTTGGCGAAGCCGGCGAGCCCCGGGCGCAGCCCGTTCGAGATGGTCAGGCCGGGGATCGGCTCGTGCACCGAAGCGGACAGGACGAAGCCGATCACGCCGCCCTCGGTCAGCGTCTCGGCCGCCGCGCGGGCGAGCCGTACGGCCCCGAGGAAGACGGCGTCGAAGGCGGCCGCCCACTGCTCGTCGGTGTTGTCGGCCGCGAAGCCGGGCGCCGGGCCCCCGACGCTGATCAGGATGCCGTCGAAGCCGCCGAACCGCGCCCGCGCCTCGGCGATCAGCCGGGCCGGGGTCCCGGGGTCGGCGTTGTCGGCGGCGACACCGGCGACGACGGACCCGTCCGCACCCGCGCCCAGTTCGGTCACGGCGTCCGCGACCGACTTCTCCTCGCGCCCGGTGATCAGCACCTTCGCGCCCTCGGCGAGCAGCGCCTCCGCCGAGGCCCTGCCGAGCCCCCGCGTCGCGCCGGTCACCACGTACACACGGTCCTTCAGTCCAAGATCCATGGACCCATCCTGACCTATTCCGCCTCCTCCGCCCGCGTCGCCTTCTCCACCTGCGTCGGCTCCTCCTCCTCGGCGGAGAGACCGAGGGCGGTGCCCACGAGCCCGATGTGGCTGAAGGCCTGCGGGAAGTTCCCCAGCTGGCGCCCGGCCACCGGGTCGTACTCCTCCGCGAGGAGCCCCACGTCGTTGCGGAGGGCGACGAGCCGGTCGAAGAGCTTGCGCGCCTCCTCGGTCCTGCCGGTCAGCCGCAGCGCGTCCGCCAGCCAGAACGAGCAGACGAGGAACGTCCCCTCCTGGCCCGGGAGCCCGTCCACCGCTCCGGTGGCCGTGCTGTAGCGGTTCAGGAAGCCGCCGTGCAGCAGCTCCGCCTGTACGGCGTCCACCGTCCCGATCACCCGGGGGTCGTCCGGGGGCAGGAAGCCGACCTGGGGGATGAGCAGCGTGGCGGCGTCCAGCTCCTGGGAGCCGTACGACTGGGTGAAGGTGTTCCGGACGGGGTCGTAGGCCTTCGCGCACACCTCGGCGTGGATCTCGTCGCGCATCGCCCGCCACCGCGCCGGGTCGCCCGGCAGCGTGGGGTGCGCCTCCAGGGTGCGCACCGCCCGGTCGGCGGCCACCCACGCCATCACCTTCGAGTGGGTGAAGTGGCGGCGCGGCCCGCGCACCTCCCACAGCCCCTCGTCGGGGTCCCGCCAGGTCGACTCCAGGAAGCCGAGCAGGCTCAGCTGGAGGCTCCAGGCATGCCGCTTCGCCGGGATCCCGGCCTCGCGCGCGCGGAAGAGCGAGTCCATGACCTCGCCGTACACGTCGAGCTGGAACTGCTCCACGGCCGCGTTCCCGGTCCGTACCGGCATCGACCCCGCGTAGCCGCGCAGCCACGGCAGGGTGGTCTCGGGCAGCCGCCGCTCCCCGGCGGGGCCGTACATGATCTGGAGGTCGGCCGGGTCGCCCGCGACCGAGCGCAGCAGCCAGTCCCGCCAGGCGACGGCCTCGTCGACGTACCCGGCGGCGAGCAGCACACCGAGGGTGAGGGAGGAGTCGCGCAGCCAGCAGGCGCGGTAGTCCCAGTTCCGTACGCCGCCGAGCTCCTCCGGCAGGGAGGTGGTGGGGGCGGCGACGATCCCGCCGGTCGGGGCGTACGTGAGCGCCTTGAGGGTGATCAGGGAGCGCAGCACCGCCTCGCGGTGCGGGCCCCGGTAGGTGCAGCGGGCCGACCACTCCCGCCAGTCCGCCAGGCACAGCTCCAGGGCCTCGAAGGGGTCGACGAGGTCGGGGCGCGGCTCGTGCGAGGCGTGCCAGGTCAGGACGAAGGCCACCTTCTCGCCGGCGGCGACGGTGAAGGAGGAGCAGGTGGCGAACTGCTGGCCCCAGGTCTTCACGGCCGGCTCGCTGCGCAGCCAGGCGGAGTCGGGCCCGGCGACCGCGACCCGGTGGCCGTCGGCGCGGCGCACCCAGGGCACGATCGAGCCGTAGTCGAAGCGCAGCCGCAGGACGGAGCTCATCTCGACCGTGCCGCTGACGCCCTCCACGATCCGCATGACGTCGGGGGAGACGTCCCGCTGGGGCATGAAGTCGAGGACCTTGACGGTGCCGGTGCGGGTCGTCCAGTAGGTCTCCAGGACGAGGGAGTCCTCGGCGTAGCGGCGGGTCGTGCAGGTCGTGGCGCCTTTGGGCGCGATCTGCCAGTGGCCGTTGTTCTCGTCGCCGAGCAGCGCGGCGAAACAGGCGGCCGAGTCGAAGCGGGGCAGACACAGCCAGTCGATCGACCCGTCACGGCCGACGAGAGCGGCGGTCTGGAGATCGCCGATGAGGGCGTAGTCGTCGATACGTTGCGTCACGCTTTGGGCTGTTCCCGGAAGTGGCGCCCGTCAATCAGAGGGACGGCGTGGCCTGGACCGCGGCCGTGTTCCCGGCCGCGTCCCCGTCATCCTCTCCGTCCCCGTCACCGGCGGCTTCGGCGCGGGCCGCGGCCCGCCGGTCCTGCACTTCCCGGCGTACGAGGATCACCCAGCCGACGGGCACTCCGGCGGCGAAGAGCCACCACTGCACGGCGTACGCCATGTGCGCGCCGATCGATTCGTGATCGGGTTCGGCGATCGGCTCGGGGGTGCCGTCGGCCGACTCGGGGGTGATCAGTTCGAGGTAGCCGCCGAGGACCTCGCGGCCGATGAGCGCGGCCTGCTGCTCGCTGTTGATCAGCATCACCTGGCGGTCCGGCAGGCCCTTCAGGTCCTTGATACCGCTGGCGCCCGTCGTCTCGTCCGCCTTGAGCCGGCCGGTGACGGTGATCTCGCCCTTGGGCGCGGGCGGCACGGGCGGGTACGCGCGCTGCTCGGCGGCGGCCGGCACCCAGCCGCGGTTGACCATGAGGACCCGGCCGTCCCGCAGGACCAGCGGGGTCAGGACGTGCACGCCCACCCGGTCGTCGGTGGAGGTCCGCCGGCGGACGACCACCTCGTGGGCGGTGTCGAAGGTGCCGGTGGCGGTGACCTGCCGCCAGTAGTCGGCGCGCGGGACGGTGTGGCCGGGGGAGGTGAGCTCCTCGACCGGGACCGGCTTCGCCTCGAGGTTGTCGGCGATCAGGGCGTTCTGGGCCACGCGGCGTTCGTGCCGGTGGAACTGCCAGAAGCCCAGCTCGATCATCGTGGGGACGAGGACGAGCGCGATGAGGGTGAGGATCACCCATTGCCGGGACAACAGGAAGCGGTACACCCCATGACGGTACAACCGGGGTCATGGGGTGCGTGCGGCGGGGTTCGGCCGACCCGGGGAGGCCGCGCTCCCCAGGATCGTTTCCTCGGATCGGTGTGCCGGCATGTCGATGTGCCGGTCCTCGATGTGCCGGTCCGGAGTCGTGGACCGGCCGGTCACACCCTGTCGACGATGCCCACCTTTCCCTCCGCGCGGGCGCAGTGGGCGCCGCAGTACCAGCTGCCCTCGCTCTCGACGCCCTGCCCGATGATCTGGACGCGACAGTGCTCGCAGATGGGCGCCATGCGGTGGATGGCGCACGCGAAGCAGTCGAAGACGTGAATCGCACCCTGGGCATGAACCTCGAAGGACATGCCGTAATCGTTTCCGCAGACCTCACAACGTGCCATGCGCCACAGGGTGGAGCTCCCGGTGGGCGGGCGCAGCGAGCCACGCCCACCCGGCCCCGCGCGTCACCCGTCTGCCGGGGCCACGTCCCGCAGCAGCTGCGTGTAGGCCGCCTCGTCGACGACCGGCGTGCCGAAGGACTTCGCCTTCAGCGTCTTGGAGGTGGGCGCGTCCGGGTCGTTCGTGACGAGCAGGCTCGTCAGCCGGGAGACGCTGGTGGCGACATGGAGCCCCGCCTCGACCGTGCGGTCCTCCAGGAGCTCCCGGTCGACGGAGGTGTCGCCGGAGAAGGCCACCCGCATGCCCTGCTTGAGCGGCCGGTCCGTCTCGTACCGGCCGGGGTTGGGGTACGGGCAGGCGGGACGCTTCCGGGAGGGGCGCCAGGAGTTCATGCGGTACGCGGACGAGGACGGCGCCGCGTACGAACCCTGGTGGCCGATCCGGGGCTGCGCCGGGGCACCGGCCCACTCCGTCAGCGGCCGGCACTCCAGGAGCGGCAGCCGGACGTTCCGCTCGGCCGCCGCGTGCAGGCTCGGCCGGAACGCCTCGGCGAGGACCCGCGCGTCGTCCAGCGCGTTGTGCGCGCGCTGCTGGACGACCCCGAAGTGCGCGGCGAGCGTCGCCAGCTTGTGGTTGGGCAGCGGCAGCGACAGCTCCTTGGCGAGCGCGATCGTGCACAGCCGCTGCCGCACGGGCGCGGTCCGCTCGGCGCGCGCGTACTCCCTGGCGATCATCTGCCAGTCGAACATCGCGTTGTGCGCGACCAGGACCCGGCCGTCGAGCCGGGCCGCGAACTCCGCCGCGATCTCCGGGAAGAGCGGCGCGCCCTCCAGGACGTCGCTGGTCAGCCCGTGGATCCAGACGGGACCGGGGTCGCGCTCGGGGTTGACGAGCGTGTACCAGTGGTCCTCGACGTTCCCCTGGGCGTCCAGCCGGTAGACGGCAGCAGAAACTATCCGGTCGTCGCGCGCGAGGCCGGTGGTCTCCACGTCGACGACCGCGTACCCCTGTGGGTAGGCGGCCGGCCACGTCGCTGCTGTCGTACGGTCGTCGAGCATGGTCAAAGAGAATACGGCCCGCGACCGACAGCCCCGTCCCCGGTGTCCCCGGAGGCCCCGGCGAGCAGACCGTCCACCAGGGCCCGTACCGAGTCGACGAAGAGCGCCTCGGTGTCGATCGGCGCGGCCAGGGCGCGCGCCAGCTCGGCGTCCGACCCGGCCGCCTCCTCGCGCCACAGCTCCTCCTCGGCGGGGGACTGGGCGGGGGCCCGCTCGCGGTTGCGCTCCACCAGGACGTAGCCGACGACCTGGAACTGCAGCGCTCGGACGGCCCGCGCCGCGTGCGCCCCGCGCAGCCCCGCCGCGTGGGCCTCGTGGGCCAGGGCGCGCTGGGCCGGCAGGAACATCCGCTCCGTCAGGCCCCGTTCGTGGACCATCGCCACCAGGTGCGGGCGCTCCCGCAGGGCGCGCCGGAGCGAGCGGGCGACCGAGACGATCCGCTCGGTGGGGGTCGTCCCGCGCGGGCGGATCGTGCCGAGGTCGGTGACCGTGCGGCTGACGAGCGCGTCGAGGAGCGACTCGCGGTTGCCCACGTGCCAGTAGATCGAGGTGACCGCCGTGCCCAGCTCGGCGGCGAGCCTGCGCATGGTCAGGGCGGCCGGGCCGTGCTCCCTCACCAGGGCGGCCGCGGTGTCCAGGACTTCGTCGCGGCTCAGCGCCGAGCGTGCCATCGCTCTCCCCCAACTCCTCTGCGTGCACGGGTCTTTACCCTTCATCGGCGACGGTGTAACTGTGTTACAGGCCGACTGTCCAGAGGACCCTCCCGAAGGGTGGTACGTCATGGCACGAGTACGGTACGGCGCCCGCACCGAAGCCGAGATCACGGCGGCGCGCACGAAGAGCGCGAAGCTCCCCGACATCTGGTCCACCGGAGTGGTCGCCGTCTGGGAGACCGACCCCGACGTCGTCGCGGCGATCCTGCCGCCCCCGCTGAAACCCACGTCACGCCCGCTCGTGCGCGCCAACATCAGCCGGGTCGACCTGCCCGGCTACCCCCTGGGCGCAGGCTCCGTGGCGGTGGCCGCCGCCCACGGCGACCGCGAGGGCTGGTACCCGCTGGTCATGCCGATGACCCACGAGCGCGCCCTGATCGGCGGGCGCGAGGTCTTCGGCGAACCGAAGAAGCTGGGCGAGGTCACGGTCGAGCGTGAAGGGCTCGTCGTCCGCGCGGCCCTCGCCCGGCACGGCATCGCCTTCGTCGAGGTGCGCGGCGCCGTCGCCGGCCCGCTGCCGCTGCCGGAGCCCGTCGAGAAGACCGACTTCTACTTCAAGTTCCTGCCGGGCGTGGACGGCACCGGCTTCGACGCGGACCCCGTCCTCGTCCACTGCGTCCGCAACGAGAAGGTGCGGAAGCTGGAGCGGGTCACCGGTGACGTGGTCCTGCGCGAGTCCATGTACGACCCGGTGGCCGACCTGCCCGTACGCCGGCTCGTCGAGATCACGATCGGCGAGAAGACCACCGACCAGCGGGGCACGGTCGCCGAACGCGTCTCCGCGCAGGCGCTGCTGCCCTATATCCACCAGCGGTACGACGACCCGCTGCAGATCCTCGACGGCCCCCCGGAAGGAAGTGTCTGATGGAGCTGCGCGCGGGACAGGTCGCCGTCGTCACGGGCGCGGCGAGCGGCATCGGGCTCGCCATGGCCCGCCGCTTCGCCGCCGAGGGCATGTCCGTCGTCCTCGGGGACGTCGAGCCGGGCGCCCTCGCGGAGGCGGCCGACGAGCTGATGGAGGGCGGGGCGCAGATCCTCGCCCGGACGGTCGACGTCTCCGACCCCGACGAGGTCCGGGCGTTCGCGGACGCGGCGTACGACACCTTCGGCGCCGTCCACGTCCTCTGCAACAACGCCGGCGTCGGCTCCGGCGCCGAGGGCCGGATGTGGGAGCACGAACCGAACGACTGGAAGTGGGCGTTCTCCGTCAATGTCTGGGGCGTCTTCCACGGCATCCAGGCCTTCCTCCCGCGCATGATCGCGAGCGGCGAGCCCGGCCACGTCGTCAACACCTCCTCGGCCGACGGCGGCATCGCCCCGCTGCCCACCGCCTCCGTGTACGCGGTCACCAAGGCGGCCGTCGTCACCATGACCGAGTCGCTCTACGCCCACCTCCGCGCCGAGCACGCGCGCGTGGGCGCCTCCGTGCTCTTCCCCGGCCCGCACATGCTCCGCACCGGTCTGTGGGAGTCGCACCGCAACCGGCCCGAGCGCTTCGCGAAGGAGCGCCCGCGCAGGACCCCGTACCGCAGCCTCGACCAGTGGGAGGCCGCGATGAAGGAGGCCGGGCAGGAGATCGCCTTCACCCCGGTGGAGGACGTCGCCGAGCTGGTCGTCGAGGGCATCCGCGCCGACCGGTTCTGGATGCTGCCGGAGAGCGAGCACAGCGACGGCCAGATCCGGGCGCGCTCGCGGTCGATGCTCGACCGCGCCAACCCGTCGTACCTGGAGAGCTTCATCCTCGACCGAGACCGAGACCGAGACCGAGACCGAGACCGAGACCGAGACTGAGGGGCGTACCGCCATGACGACGTACGAGGATCCGTATCTGATCATCTCCTCCGACTGTCACGCCGGGCTGCCCACCGAGCAGTACCGGCCCTATCTGGAGTCCCGCCACCACCGCGCCTTCGACGAGTTCCTCGCCGGGCGCGACGCGCGCCGCGAGGCGATGACCCGCCTCGGCGTACGCAACGAGGCCTTCGCCGACAAGTGGTTCCACGACAACGAGGAGGGCCTGCGCGGCGGCTGGGACGCCGCCCAGCGGCTCAAGGAGCTCGACGGCGACGGGGTCGCCGCCGAGGTCGTCTTCCCCGACGCGGACGCCGTCGACAGTCAGACCGCCGCCCCCTTCGGCGTCGGCCTCGGTCTCTCCGGCGACCAGGACCCGGTGCTCGGCATGGCGGGCGCGAAGGCGCACAACCGCTGGCTCGCCGAGTTCGTCGGCCAGAACCCGCAGCGGCACTGCGGGGTGGCGCTGCTCCCCGTCACCGCCGACCCCGTCGAGGTCGTCGCCGAGATCCACCGGGCCAAGGAGTCCGGACTCGGCGCGCTCATGATCCCCTCCATGTGGGTGGACAAGGCCCCGTACCACGACCGGCGCTACGACCCGGTGTGGGCGGCCGCCGCCGAGACCGGCATGCCGGTCGTCACCCACTCCGGCGCCGCGCCCCGCGAGGAGTACGGCGACCACCTCGGGATCTACGTCTCCGAGGTCACCTTCTGGCCGGCCAGGCCGCTGTGGTTCCTGCTCTGGTCCGGGGTCTTCGAGCGCCACCCCGGCCTCAGGTTCGGCGTCGCCGAGTCCGGCTGCTGGTGGCTGCCCAACCTGCTCTGGTTCATGGACCGGCTCTACCTCGGCGCGCACGGCGGCAAGAAGCTGTCCCCGTTCGCGGAGCTGAGGCGGCCGCCGAGCGAGTACCTGGACCGGCAGGTCTTCATCTGCGCGACCAACACCAAGCGGCGCGAACTCGCCCAGCGGTACGAGATCGGCGTCGACAACATCCTGTGGGGCTCGGACTTCCCGCACCCGGAGGGGACCTGGCCCGCCACGCGCGCGTGGCTGCGGAACACCTTCCACGACATCCCGGTGGGGGAGACCCGGCGGATGCTGGGGCTCGCGGCCGCGGAGGTCTTCGGCTTCGACCTGCCCGCCCTCGAACCCATCGCCCGCCGGATCGGCCCCACCCCCGCCGACCTCGGCCAGTCGGCCGACCAGGCGGCCGTGGAGGCTTCCTGGGCACGCTCGCGCGAGGTGGGCCGCCACTGGCTGACCGAGAACGACTTCCCGGTCCTCGGGACGAACTGATGGGCGGCGAACCGATGGACAGGTACACCGTCATCTCGGCCGACTGCCACGCGGGCGCCGACCTGCTGGACTACCGGCCGTACCTGGAGAAGAAGCACCACGACGACTTCGACGCCTGGGCGGCGACGTACGTCAATCCCTACGAGGACCTCCTCGCCGACACCGCCGACCGCAACTGGAACTCGCAGCGCCGGCTGCGCGAGCTGGAGGAGGACGGCGTCGTCGCCGAGGTCGTCTTCCCCAACACCATCCCGCCGTTCTTCCCCAAGGCCTCGCTGATGGCGCAGCCGCCCACCCGCGCCGAGTACGAGCAGCGCTGGGCCGGGCTCCAGGCGCACAACCGCTGGCTGGCCGACTTCTGCGCGGACGCGCCGGGGCGCAGGGCGGGCGTCGCGCAGATCCTCCTCAACGACGTGGACGCGGCGGCCGCGGAGATCCGCCGCACCCGCGAGGCGGGGCTCACCGGGGGCATCCTGCTCCCCGGCGTCCCGCCGGGCTCGCCCGTCCCGGAGCTGTACTCGGAGACGTACGACCCGATCTGGGCGGTCTGCGCGGAGCTGGACGTCCCGGTCAACCACCACGGCGGTTCGGCGTCGCCGCCGCTCGGCGACGAACCGGCGGCCCGCGCCGTCTTCATGGTGGAGACGACCTGGTTCTCCCACCGGGCCCTGTGGCACCTCGTCTTCGGCGGCGCGTTCCGGCGCCACCCGGGGCTCAAGCTGATCCTGACCGAGCAGGGCTCGGGGTGGATCCCGGGCGTGCTCGACATGCTGGACTACTACCACGGGCGTCTGGTGTCGGCCGCGACGAAGGCCTCCACGGCCGAGTCCAAGTTCGGCGCCGGGCTCGCGGAGTCCATGGGCAAGGGCCCCAGCGAGGTCTGGCGCGACAACTGCTTCGTCGGTGCCAGCTTCATGCGCCCCCACGAGGTGCCGCTGCGCGAGCGGATCGGCCTGGACAAGATCATGTGGGGCACCGACTACCCGCACGACGAGGGCACCACCCCGTACTCCCGCGAAGGCCTCCGCATCGCCTACGCGGGGCTGCCCAAGGAGGAGGTCGCGGCGATGGTCGGCGGCAACGCGGCCCGTGTCTACGGCTTCGACCTCCGTCTGCTCGACTCCCTCGCCGCCGTCCACGGGCCGACGGTCGAGGAGATCGCCGAACCCCTGAAGGAGGTCCCCGCGGGCGCCACCAGCCCGGCCTTCGCCCCGGGCGGGTCGGTCCGCGTCTGGTGACCCGCCGGGTGCGACGCTCCTGACGTGACCGACGCACCCGAGGACACCGAAGCCTCCGCACACGAGGCCCACGGCGGAGGTCTCGGCTCCCGCCTCAACTGGCTCCGGGCCGCCGTGCTCGGAGCCAACGACGGAGTGGTCTCCACCGCCGGCCTCGTCGTCGGCGTCGCCGGCGCCACGGAGTCCCGGGCGGCCCTGCTCACCGCGGGCCTCTCGGGGCTGCTCGCCGGGTCGATGTCCATGGCGGCGGGGGAGTACGTCTCGGTCTCCACCCAGCGCGACTCCGAGGAGGCCGCCCTCGCCCAGGAGAAACGCGAACTGCGCGAGGACCCGGAAGCGGAACTCGCCGAACTGACCGCCCTCCTGGCCGCCCGCGGCCTCTCCGCCGACGTGGCCCGCGAGGCCGCCGAACAGCTCACCGAGCGCGACGCCCTGCGCGCCCACGCGCGCGTGGAGCTGGGCATCGACCCCGACGACCTCACCAACCCCTGGCACGCGGCGGGCGCCAGCTTCCTCGCCTTCACCGTCGGCGCCCTGCTCCCGCTCCTCGCGATCGTCCTGCCGCCGACCTCGGTCCGCCTCTGGGTCACGGTCGGCTCCGTCCTGGCGGCCCTCGCCCTCACGGGCTGGTGGAGCGCCCGCCTCGGCAGCGCCCCGGCGGGCCGCGCGATCCTCCGCAACGTGGGCGGCGGCGCCCTCGCCATGGCGGTCACCTACGCCGCGGGCTCGCTGCTGGGCGCGACCGGGATCTAAGGGGGGGGTCTCGCGGGGTCTTGTCGGAAGGTGCCAACGCTTGCTGACAACTCGTCTCGCATACTTGTCGGTAACTGCGTCTAGCGGGCCCCGCCCGCCACGCCTACCGTCGACGGCATGCCGAACCTGCCCGATGTCGTGCTCTGGTCCATACCGGCGTTCGTCCTGCTCACCGTCCTGGAGATGGTCAGCCACCGTGTCCACCCCGACGGGGACGCCGCGGGGTACGAGACCAAGGACGCCGCCACCAGCATCGGCATGGGGCTCGGGAGCCTCGCCTTCGACGCGCTGTGGAAGATCCCGGTCGTCGCGATCTACACCGCCGTCTACGAGCTCACCCCGCTCCGCGTCCCCGTCCTGTGGTGGACCATCCCGCTGATGCTGCTCGCCCAGGACTTCCTCTACTACTGGCAGCACCGCGGACACCACGTCATCCGCATCCTCTGGGCGTGCCACGTGGTCCACCACAGCAGCCGCAAGTTCAACCTCAGCACCGCCCTGCGCCAGCCGTGGACCGGCGTGACGGGCTGGCCGTTCTACCTGCCGATGATCGCCCTCGGCGTGCACCCGGCGGCCGTCGCCTTCTGCTACTCGATCAACCTCGTCTACCAGTTCTGGATCCACACCGAGCGCATCGACAAGCTGCCCCGCCCCTTCGAGTACGTCCTCAACACCCCCTCCCACCACCGCGTCCACCACGCCTCCCAAGGCGGCTACCTGGACCGGAACTTCGGCGGGATCCTCATCGTCTGGGACCGGATGTTCGGCTCCTGGGTCGGCGAGACCGACCGGCCCGTCTACGGGCTCACCAAGAACATCGAGACGTACAACCCCCTGCGCGTCGCCACCCACGAGTACGCCGCCATCGCCCGCGACGTCCGCTCCGCGCACGACTGGCGCGAGCGGGTCGGCCGGGTCTTCCGCGGCCCGGGCTGGCAACCGGGCCCCATGCCGGAGCGGTCCCCGCAGCCCGGCGCGACGCCGGAGGCAGCCGCGTGACCACGGTCCCGACGGCCACCCGAGCCGCCACACCCACGTCCCAGGCCCTGCTCGCCGCCTTCGGCCTCGCCGCGGTCGTCGACCTGGGCTCGCTCCTCGCGGGCGCCGAGCTCGGCCACCAGCTCGCCAAGCCGCTCCTGATGCCCCTGCTCGCCGCGTACGCCGTCACCAGGGGCGCCCCGAAGCTCCTGATCGCCGCGCTCCTCTTCGGCTGGGGCGGCGACGTCTTCCTGCTCTCCGACGCCGACTGGGCCTTCCTCGTCGGGATGGGCTCCTTCGCCGCCGGACACGTCTGCTACCTGGTCCTCTTCGGCCGACGCCGTACGTCGCCGCTCCTCGGCGCCGGCTACGCGGTCGCGCTGCTCACCACCATCGTGCTGCTCTGGCCCGATCTCCCGGCCGAGCTGCGGATCCCCGTCGCCGGGTACTCGCTGCTGCTCACCGCGATGGCCTACCGCGCGAGCGCCCTCGGGCTCCTGGCCGGCCTCGGCGGCGCGCTGTTCCTGCTGTCCGACACCCTCATCGCCACCGGCGTCGCCGAGTGGCCCCAGCTGCCGGCGCCCGACTTCTGGGTCATGCTGACGTACATCGCGGCGCAGTACCTGCTGACGGCGGGAGTACTCTCCGCGATGTACGGTGAACGTCGTACAACCGTCTGACAGCAAGGACCGCCCCCCATGCGCGCCACCACCATCCACGCCCCGTTCGACATGCGCGTGGAGGACGTGCCCGACCCGGTGATCCAGGACTCCACCGACGTCGTCCTGCGCGTGCTGCGCGCCTGCATCTGCGGCAGCGACCTGTGGGCCTACCGCGGCGAGTCCGCCCGACAGCCCGGCCAGCGCATCGGCCACGAGTTCCTCGGCATCGTCGAGGCGGCCGGCTCCGACGTCACCGGCTTCGCCGCAGGCGACCTCGTCGTCGCGCCCTTCGTGTGGTCCGACGGCACCTGCGAGTACTGCGCCGAGGGCCTCCAGACCTCCTGCCCGCGCGGCGGCTTCTGGGGCTCGGTCGGCTCCGACGGCGGCCAGGGCGAGGCGGTCCGCGTCCCCTTCGCCGACGGCACCCTCGTCAAGCTGCCCGCCGACGCCGCCTCCGACGACCACCTCCTGACCGCGCTGCTCGCCCTCTCCGACGTCCTGGGCACCGGCCACCACGCGGCCCTCGGCGCGGGCGTGAGGCCCGGCTCCACCGTCGCGGTCGTCGGCGACGGCGCCGTCGGCCTCTGCGGGGTCCTCGCCGCCAAGCGCCTCGGCGCCGAGCGGATCATCGCCCTCGGCCGCCACACCGCCCGTACGGACATCGCCCGCGCCTTCGGCGCCACGGACGTCGTCGCCGAGCGCGGCGAGGCCGCGGAGGCCGCCGTCCGCGAACTCACCGGCGGCCAGGGCGCCCACGGCGTGATCGAGGCGGTCGGCACCGAGCAGTCCATGCGCACCGCGGTGGCCATCACCCGCGACGGCGGCTCCATCGGCTACGTGGGCGTCCCCCACGGCAGCGGCACGGGCCTCGACCTCTCCGTCATGTTCGACCGCAACATCGCCCTCCGCGGCGGCGTTGCCCCGGTCCGCGCCTACATCCCGGAACTGCTCCCGGACGTCCTCGCCGGCACGATCGACCCGTCCCCGGTCTTCGACCTGACGGTCGACCTGGACGGCGTCCCCGCGGGCTACAAGTCGATGGAAGACCGCACAGCCCTCAAGGTCCTGGTCAAGCCGTAGCTCCAACGGCCCTGGCTGGACTGGCCCAGCCCAGCTGGGTGACGCCGGCCCGGCGCGAAGCCGCCGAGTGCATCAGGGGGCCGGGGGCATGGCCCCCGGGAAACTACCCACCTCGTCCCCCACCAGCCTCCGGCAGGGTTTCGGGAAGGGGCGGGGTGGGGGATCCCCCTCTCTGGCACCGGCCACGAACCGGCCCGCACCACCCCGCCGACCACCACCACCACCACCACCACGCCGCCGCCGGTCACCGCCCCCACCGGACCCGCCCCGCCTCAGCCCCGCCACTCCGGCGCGTCCGCGCCCGCGACGCCCGGCGGGCGGGACCAGCCCGTCGGGCCGCCCTCGTACGAGACGGGCGACAGCGCGTGCCGGAGGCGTCCCAGCGGGCCCTCAGACTCCGCGAGGTACCGCTCCGGCTCGTACCGCGGCAGCGCGGTCGTCAGCCAGTGGCCCGTCTGGGCCAGCGCCAGGCGCACGAGCCGGCTGCCACCCTCCGCGCGCTGCTCCGTCAGCGACCGCAGGACCGCCGCCGCGAGCAGATACCCCGTGCCGTGGTCCAGGGCTTGCGCCGGGAGCGCCGCCGGCTCCTCCGCCGAGCCCTCGGTCACGGCGATCCCCGTCGCCACCTGCACGAGGGAGTCGAAGCCGCGCCGTTCGCCCCACGGCCCGTAGTCGCCCCAGGCCGACAGCCGCGCGGTCACGAGGCCCGGCCGGTCGAGGTCGAACCGGTCGAGCGCGCCCGGCCGGTAGCCGGTGACCAACACGTCGGCCGTGTCGAGGAGTTCGTCGAGGGTGCGCCGGTCCGACGGCCGCTCCAGATCGAGGGCCGCGGTCCGCTTCCCGACCCCCGCGTCCGCGTGCTGGTCCGGCAGCTCGGGGTTGCCCGGCGGGTCGATCCGCAGGACGTCCGCCCCGAGCAGCGCCAGCGTCCGCGTCGCGACGGGACCGGCGATCACCCGGGTCAGATCGAGGACCCGCAGCGGACCCGAACGGCGCCGCGGCGGGGCGTCGTCGAGCCGCTCCCGGCTCAGCAGCGGCCGCGCCGCCACCTCCCGGCCCTGCGGGTGTTCCGCCCACTCCGAGGGCGTGCGCAGGGCGACGGCCAGGCCCCCGGCCGCGTACACCGCGCTCTCGACCTCGACGGCCTTCCGCTCACCGATCGCCGCCGCGACGGCCGCGACAGCCCCGCCGGTCGCGACCGCCTCGACGGGGTCCCCCACTCCCAGCGCCGCGAGCAACGCGACCCGGTGGTGCGGGTAGTTGGCGTGCGTACGCACCCACCCGTCCGCCGCCCGCCAGAACCGCGACAGCGGCGCGAAGTTCACCGGCGCCCGCCCGTCGACCCGCAGATGCCGCTCGCTCACGAAGGCGGTGGCGACGGCCCCGTCGTCCACCCGCACCGGCCCCGGAAGCCCCGCGTGCTCGACGGCGGCGAGCGAACAGACCGCGACCGTGGCCCGCGCCAGGTCCATGACGGGCAGCCGCGCGGGCAGCAGCCCGGAGGTCCCGCCGTACTCCACACGGTCCACCAGGGCGGGATCGCCGCCGAGGGCCGACCACAGCAACTCCGTACCGGAACGAGATGTGTTGTCCATGACGGCACTATGGCACTCAGTGCCACGCAAAAGGGCCCTGGTGTGGAACACCACACCAGGGCCCTCACGCTTCGGAGATCATCCGACCGCCACGACTAGCGGCGGACGGCGTCCAGCGCGTCGATCAGACCGGCCCCGTAGAAGCCGTTCTTGTTCTTGCCACCCTCGCAGACGGCGTCGATCTTGCCGTCGCCCTCGATGTCGTACGGGTTGGTGCAGGCGCGGTCGTCGGCCTGCGCGTACAGCAGTGCCTTGAGGGCCGCCGGGCTCGCGTAGGGGTGCGTCGACTTGATCAGCGCGAGGACGCCCGCCGCGTGCGGCGCGGCCATCGACGTGCCGGCCTTGTAGTTGTAGCCGCCGTTGACCGTGGTCGACAGGATGCGGCCGTTGACCGCCGGGGCGTCCGGGGTCTGGTACTCGGTGCGGTCACCGCCGGGGGCGGAGACGTCGATCACGCCGAGACCGTAGTTGGAGTAGGACGCCTTGAGGTCCTTGGCTCCGGTCGCGGAGACCGTGACGACACCCGGCAGCATGCCCGGGTAGTCGAGGCACACCTTCGGGTCGATGACCCGGTCGCCGGGCGTGGTGTCGTTCGGGCTGCTGTTGTCGAGGATCGAGTCGGCAGCCAGGTCGAACTTGGAGTTGCCGGCCGCGGCGACGTTGACCGTGCCCTTCTTCTCCGCGTAGCGGCTCGCACGGGTGACCGCCTCGATGAGGGCCTTCTGGTCCTCGTCGTTCTTGCAGGCGAACATCCACGGGTCGGTGTAGTAGCTGTTGTTCGTGACGTCGACACCGTGCTCGGCCGCCCACACGAAGCCGCAGACGACGGCCTCCGTGTAGAAGAAGCCGTCCGGGGTGGACACCTTGATGCCGGAGACCTTGACGCCCGGGGCGACACCGGTGACGCCGATGCCGTTCTTGGCGGCGGCGATCGTGCCGGCGACGTGGGTGCCGTGGTCGCTCTCGCCCGGGTTCGGGCGCCACGAGCCGGGGGTGGTGTCGGGCTTGCCTGTCACGCAGTTGGCGGAGGCCTTGACGTCGAAGTTCGGCGCCAGGTCCGGGTGCGTGTCGTCGACACCGGTGTCGATGACACCGACGGTGACGCGCTTGCTGCCGAGCGTCTTCTGGTGGGCCTTGTCCGCCTTGATGGCGGGCAGGTCCCACTGCAGGGGCTCCAGCGGGTCCTGCTCGTCCGTGGCGGTGGCCGCGGCGGCCTTGGCCTCGGCCGCGGAGAGCGTCTGCGCGCCCTCGTCGACGGAGGCGTCGGTCTGGGCGGACAGCGGGGCGGTACGGGTCGAGCCGGCCGACACCACGCCACGCGCCTGGCGGATCGTCTTCGCGAACTCGGGGTTCTGCGAGTGGACGACTATCACGCCTATCTGGTCGTACGCGATGACGACCTCGCCGCCCGCGGCGGCGATCGCCTTCTTCACCGAGGCGGCGGTCCAGCGGCCACCCGCGACGTTGACGACGTACGAGAGCTTCGGCCCGTTCGTCGCGGCGACGGCGGCCGCCGGAGCGTCACTCAGCTCCGCGGCGGAGGCGGCGCCGGAGGGAAGGAAGCCGAGCGAGGCCGTGAGCGCGAGACCAGCAGGCAGAGCAAGAGCTCGGCCGCGCCTCGATCCCAGATGAGCCATGGGTTCTCCACATCATCCGTATGTACTGTCCACGCGCGGGTTTACGCGCGAACAGGTGCATGACGAGTGAAGCTATCGCTGATCTTCCCGCCGCTTCAATGAGTTGAGAAGACTTCATGAAGATCTGTGCGAATAAATCCCTCGTGTGAACCGCTTCGCTTCCGGCTCCGTGCCGTTGGACAGGGGAGGGGCTCCGATCGGCGCCCCGGTTCCCGCACCTCTGGTGAGGCCCCCTTGAGCATGCCGTCCGTCCCCGCGTCACGAGGAGATTCCGTGGCTACCGAAGCACCGCCGCCGCCCAGAAACGCAACGGAAACCGACCACGGTCCCGTGCCGCCCACGACGGAGCAGTTCGTCGAGGTGCAGCAGGGCGAGGAGTTCGGCGAACTGCGCCGCACCTACCGTTCCTTCGCCTTCCCCCTCACCCTCGCCTTCATCGCCTGGTACCTGCTCTACGTGCTGCTCTCCAACTATGCGGGCGACTTCATGAGCACCAGGCTCTTCGGCAACATCAACGTGGCGCTGGTCCTGGGCCTCGGCCAGTTCCTGACCACCTTCCTCATCGCCTGGCTCTACTCGCGGCACGCCGCGAACAGCCTCGACCCCCGGGCCGAGGCCATCCGGAACCGTATGGAGGGCGACGCATGAGCTCCACCGTCCTGCTCGCGGCGGGCAACGCCACCAGCGAGCACCGGCCCCTGATCATCGCCCTCTTCGGTGCCTTCGTCGTCGCGACCCTGGTCATCACCGTCTGGGCCGGCCGCCAGACCCGCAGCACCGCCGACTTCTACGCCGGCGGAGGCCAGTTCACCGGCTTCCAGAACGGCCTCGCGATCTCCGGCGACTACATGTCCGCCGCGTCCTTCCTCGGCATCAGCGGCGCCATCGCCCTCTACGGCTACGACGGCTTCCTCTACTCGATCGGCTTCCTCGTCGCCTGGCTCGTCGCCCTGCTCCTGGTCGCCGAGCCCCTGCGCAACTCCGGCCGGTTCACGATGGGCGACGTCCTCGCCTACCGGATGCGCCAGCGGCCCGTCAGGACCGCCGCCGGCACCTCCACCATCGTCGTCTCGATCTTCTACCTGCTCGCGCAGATGGCGGGCGCGGGCGTGCTCGTCTCGCTGCTGCTCGGCATCACCAGCGACGGCGGCAAGATCGCGATCGTCGCCCTCGTCGGCATCCTGATGATCGTGTACGTGACGATCGGCGGCATGAAGGGCACCACCTGGGTGCAGATGGTCAAGGCCGTCCTGCTCATCGCGGGCACCCTCCTGATCACCTTCCTCATCCTCCTCAAGTTCAACTTCAACATCTCCGAGCTGCTCGGCGCGGCCGCCACCAACAGCGGCAAGGGCGACGCCTTCCTGGACCCCGGCCTCAAGTACGGCGCCAGCGCCCTCTCGAAGCTCGACTTCCTCTCCCTCGGCATCGCGCTCGTGCTCGGCACGGCCGGCCTGCCCCACATCCTGATCCGCTTCTACACGGTGCCGACCGCCAAGGCCGCCCGTAAGTCGGTCAACTGGGCCATCGGCATCATCGGCGCCTTCTACCTGATGACGATCGTCCTCGGCTTCGGCGCCGCCGCCCTGCTCAGCGGCGACACCATCAAGGCCTCCAACAAGGCGGGCAACACGGCGGCCCCGCTCACCGCCCTGGAGGTCGGCGGCGGCGCCGGCTCCACCGGTGGCGCGATCCTCCTCGCCGTCATCTCCGCCGTCGCCTTCGCCACCATCCTCGCCGTGGTCGCCGGACTGACCCTGGCCTCGTCCTCGTCCTTCGCGCACGACATCTACGCGAACGTGATCAAGCGCGGGAAGGCCACCGAGAAGGAGGAGATGCGGGCCGCCCGCTGGTCCACCGTCCTCATCGGCATCGTCTCGATCGCACTCGGCGCCCTCGCCCGCGACCTCAACGTCGCCGGCCTGGTCGCCCTCGCCTTCGCGGTCGCCGCCTCGGCCAACCTGCCGACGATCCTCTACTCGCTCTTCTGGAAGCGGTTCACCACCCAGGGCGCTCTCTGGTCGATCTACGGCGGACTGATCTCCTCCGTCGTGCTCGTCCTCTTCTCGCCGGTCGTCTCCGGCGGCCCGGCCTCGATGTTCAAGGGCGTGGACTTCCACTGGTTCCCGCTGGAGAACCCCGGCCTCGTCTCGATCCCGCTCGGCTTCCTCCTCGGCTGGCTCGGCTCGCTCCTCTCCAAGGAGGAGCCGGACGCGGGCAAGTACGCGGAGCTGGAGGTCAAGTCCCTCACCGGCGTCGGGGTGGCCGCCGCGATCAAACACTGACCGGAGCGCGACGTCTCGTATACGTTCCGCAGCGATCCACCGGCCGCGTCGTAGAGTTCTACGACGCGGCCGCGCAGGTCCCGTGACAATCTGCCCTGCTCGTTGTCCGCGGCCTCACGTAGGCTCGGACCACACGCATCCGCAAGACGGGGAGGGGGCCCACAGTGCTCATCGACACCTACGGCAGGGTCGCCACCGACCTGCGCGTCTCGCTCACCGACCGGTGCAATCTGCGCTGCACGTACTGCATGCCGGAAGAGGGCCTCCAGTGGCTCGCGAAGCCGGATCTCCTCACCGACGACGAGATCGTCCGGCTGATCCGCATTGCCGTCACCGACCTCGGCGTCACCGAGGTCCGCTTCACCGGCGGCGAGCCGCTGCTCCGCCCCGGCCTCGTCGGGATCGTCGAGCGCGTCGCCGCCCTCGAACCCCGCCCCCGGATGTCCCTCACCACCAACGGCATCGGGCTCAAGCGCACCGCGACCGCCCTCAAGGCCGCCGGCCTGGACCGGGTCAACGTCTCCCTGGACACCCTGCGCCCCGAGGTCTTCAAGACCCTCACCCGGCGCGACCGCCACCGCGACGTCCTCGACGGCATGGCCGCCGCGCGGGACGCAGGCCTCACCCCGGTGAAGGTCAACGCGGTCCTGATGCCCGGGCTCAACTCCGACGAGGCCCCCGACCTGCTCGCCTGGGCGATCGAAGAGGGCTACGAGCTCCGCTTCATCGAGCAGATGCCCCTCGACGCCCAGCACGGCTGGAAGCGCGACGGCATGATCACCGCCGGGGACATCCTGGAGTCCCTGCGCACCCGCTTCACCCTGACCGCCGAGGGCGCCGACGAGCGCGGCTCCGCCCCCGCCGAGCGCTGGGTCGTCGACGGCGGACCGCACACGGTCGGCGTCATCGCCTCCGTCACCCGCCCGTTCTGCCGGGCCTGCGACCGCACCCGGCTCACCGCCGACGGCCAGGTGCGCACCTGCCTCTTCGCCACCGAGGAGACGGACCTGCGGGCCGCGCTGCGCGCCGAGGAGCCGTCGCCTGCTGCGGACGAGGCCGTCGCGGAGATCTGGAAGAAGGCCATGTGGGGCAAGAAGGCCGGCTCGGGCCTCGACGACCCGAGCTTCCTCCAGCCCGACCGCCCGATGTCGGCGATCGGCGGCTGATCCCGGGGCGTCAGCCCTCGGTCGGCTCCCACTCGCTCAGCGGGACGACGTCCTTCAGGAAACCCCGTACCCCCAGGAACTGGGAGAGGTGCTCGCGGTGCTCGTCGCACGCGAGCCAGGTCTTCCGCCGCTCGGGCGTGTGCAGCTTGGGGTTGTTCCACGCGAGGACCCAGACGGCGTCGACGCGGCAGCCCTTGGCGGAACAGATCGGCTTCTCTTCGCTCACCTGATCATTGTCCAGTAAGGGCGATGCCGGGCAGCCACGGGGGGAGCTGCCCGGCATCGGTCCGTCGCTCCGACGGGGGATGCGGAGCGCGTAGGCAGTATGTCACGGCACATGGGGTGCGGTGCACTGGAACTACATGATTGATCTGAGCTTTTCTTGAGGTTTCCGGCCACTGTCCGTGATCAGTTCCGGCCGTACGGAGTCTCCGCGCCGGCACCCTCCGCCGCCTCCGTCGAGTCGAGCGCGGGGCGCACCGGAGCGGGTACGAAGGTGGAGGGAAGGGACGGGGCCGACTCCCGGCCCGCGTTCGCGATGACCACGGCGATATAGGGGAGCAGTATTCCGAGGGCGAGCGCCACGATCGCCACGTGCCGTTCGACGTTCCAGAGCACCGCCGCGGCGATCACGGAGAGCGTCCGGACCGTCATCGAGATGATGTACCGCCGCTGTCGCCCCCGGACGTCGTCGGCGAGCCCCTGACGGGCCCCCGTGATCCGGAAGACCTCGGTTTCGCCACGCTTCGTCATCGCCGTCCACCACCCACCGGTCGCGCCGGACCCTCCCCGGCCCGGACCTCGTTCCACCGTACGCCCGGCCCTCCGCGCCGACGAGACCGGGGCACGGATGGAGCTGTCCGACATGCGCCGAATGGCGGACGGCCCGAGACTGGGCCCACGTGCGCAAAAGGAGGCGACGATGAGTTGGTTGTGGGCGATCATCGTGGGATTCGTCCTCGGCCTGATCGCGAAGGCGATCCTGCCGGGGAAGCAGCAGATCCCGCTCTGGCTGACGACCGTGTTCGGCATTCTCGGCAGCGTGCTCGGCAACGCGGTCGCGACCTGGATCGGAGTCGAGGACACCAAGGGCATCGACTGGACCCGCCACCTGCTCCAGCTGATCGGCGCCGTCGCCGTGGTCGGGGTGGGCGACATGATCTGGGCCTCGATCAAGGGCAACAGACAGCGGGCGTGACACACCCGTGAAACCGGGAGGCCCGGTACGGCAGCTCAGCTGCCGTACCGGGCCTCTTCGGCGTGCGGGCGGATCAGCCCTCCGCGCCGGCGAACTCGATCGCCGCCAGGTTCTTCTTCCCGCGCCGCAGCACCAGCCAGCGGCCGTGCAGCAGCTCGTCCGCCGACACCTCGGCGTCCTCGGCGGTGACCTTCACGTTGTTCACGTACGCCCCGCCCTCCTTCACCGTGCGGCGCGCGCCCGACTTGCTCGGCGCGAGCCCGACCTCGGTGAACAGGTCCACGACCTGTCCGAGCTCGGTCACGCGCGCGTGCGGCAGCTCGGACAGGGCGGCGGCGAGCGTCGCCCCGTCCAGCTCGGCCAGGTCGCCCTGCCCGAACAGCGCCTTCGAGGCGTTGATGACGGCCGCGCACTGCTCGGCGCCGTGCACGAGCGTGGTGAGCTCCTCGGCGAGCGCGCGCTGGGCGGCCCGCGCCTGCGGCCTCTCGGCGGTCTGCGCCTCCAGCTCCTCCAGCTCCTCACGGGACTTGAAGGAGAGGATCCGCATGTACGTCGAGATGTCCCGGTCGTCCACGTTCAGCCAGAACTGGTAGAACGCGTACGGCGTGGTCATCTCCGGGTCCAGCCAGACGGCCCCGCCCTCGGTCTTGCCGAACTTGGTGCCGTCCGCCTTGACCATCAGCGGCGTCGCGAGCGCGTGCACGTCCGCGCCCGGCTCCAGGCGGTGGATCAGGTCGAGACCGGCCACCAGGTTGCCCCACTGGTCCGAGCCGCCCTGCTGGAGCACGCAGCCGTAGCGGCGGTACAGCTCCAGGAAGTCCATGGCCTGGAGCAGCTGGTAGCTGAACTCCGTGTAGCTGATGCCCTGCTCGGACTCCAGGCGCCGGGCGACGGAGTCCTTGGTCAGCATCTTGTTGACCCGGAAGTGCTTGCCGATGTCCCGCAGGAACTCGATCGCCGAAAGACCGGCGGTCCAGTCCAGGTTGTTCACCATGACCGCCGCGTTCTCCCCCTCGAAGGAGAGGAAGGGCTCGATCTGCGAGCGCAGCCGGTTCACCCAGTTCGCGACCGTCTCCGGGTCGTTCAGGGTGCGCTCGGCCGTCGGCCGCGGGTCACCGATCTGCCCGGTGGCCCCGCCGACCAGCGCCAGCGGCCGGTGCCCGGCCTGCTGGAGCCGACGGACGGTGAGCACCTGGACCAGGTGGCCGACGTGGAGACTCGCCGCGGTCGGGTCGAAACCGCAATAGAACGTGACGGGACCGTCCGCGAGAGCCTTGCGCAGTGCGTCCTCATCGGTGGACTGGGCGAACAGCCCACGCCACTTCAGCTCGTCGACGATGTCCGTCACGACCGTCAGTCTCCTCAGGTTGATGGTGGTACGGGGACCCAGTCTAGGTGGGCCGGACCAGGTGGTCAGACCCCCTTGCTGACCGAGCTCATGTTGAAGTCCGGCACCCGCAGGGCGGGCATCGCGGCCCGGGTGAACCAGTCGCTCCACTCGCGCGGCAGCGTCTTCTCCGTCCGGCCCGCCTCCGAGGCCCGCGACAGCAGGTCCACCGGCGACTCGTTGAACCGGAAGTTGTTCACCTCGCCGACGACCTCGCCGTTCTCGACGAGGTACACGCCGTCCCGGGTCAGCCCGGTCAGCAGCAGCGTCGCCGGGTCGACCTCGCGGATGTACCAGAGGCAGGTCAGCAGCAGGCCACGCTCGGTCGAGGCCACCATCTCCTCCAGGGAGCGCTCGCCGCCGCCGTCCAGGATCAGGTTCCCCGCCCCGGGCGCCACGGGCAACCGAGTAAGGCCCGCGGTGTGCCGGGTGGTGATCAGGTGGGCCAGGCTTCCGGCCTTCACCCAGTCGATCGGCCCGACCGGCAGACCGTTGTCGAAGACGGAGGAGTCGTCGCCGGAGGAGTGCGCGATCACGAACGGCGCGGACTCCAGGCCCGGCTCGTTCGGGTCGCTGCGCAGGGTCAGCGGCAGCGGGGAGAGGGTCTCGCCGAGCCGGGTGCCGCCGCCGGGCTTGGAGAAGACCGTACGGCCCTCCACCGCGTCCCGGGCCGTGGACGACCACAGCTGGTAGATCATCAGGTCGGCCACGGCCGTCGGCGGCAGCAGCGTCTCGTACCGCCCGGCGGGCAGCTCGATCCGCCGCTCCGCCCAGCCGAGCCGGGTCGCCAGCTCCGCGTCGAGCGCGGCCGGGTCGACGTCCTTGAAGTCCCGCGTCGAGCGCCCGGCCCAGGCGGAGCGCGACCGGTCGGGCGACTTGGCGTTCAGCTCCAGCGTCCCGTTGGGCTGGTCGTGGCGGAGCCGCAGCCCCGTCGACGTACCCAGGTAGGTCGAGGTCATCTCGTGGTTGGCGAAGCCGTAGAGCTCGCGGCCGCCGGCCAGGGCCCGGGCGAAGGCCTCGCCGAGCGCCGGGGCGAAGTCGGCGAAGACGGCGGAGGAGGTCTCGACCGGGGCGTCCGTGAAGTCGGGGGAGGAGGGCACGCCCTCGACCAGCGGCTGGGCGTCCTCGGCGGGCCCGGCGGCCCGCGCGGCGGCCTCGGCGGCCCGGACCAGCGGCTCCAGGTCGTCGACGGTGACGGCCGACCGGGAGACGACACCGGAGGCGGTGCCCTGGGCGCCGTCGACCGTCGCGATGACGGTGAGGGTGCGTCCGCGGGTGACACCGTTGGTGGTCAGCGCGTTCCCGGCCCAGCGCAGATTGGCGGAGGACTCCTCGTCCGCGATGACGACACACCCGTCGGCACGGGACAGCTCCAGGGCCCGCTCGACGATCTCGTACGGCTTGCTGACGCGGCTCATCGACCGGCCTCCTGCGTCGTGTTCAGGCTGTGCTTGCCCGGGGGACGACCCCCGGACCCCCGGCAAATCTGGTGGCGCGCGTTCATCGACCGGCCTCCTGCGTCGTGTTCAGAATGTTGACGCCCCGGAAGAGGGCGGAGGGGCAGCCGTGGGAGACCGCGGCGACCTGGCCCGGCTGGGCCTTGCCGCAGTTGAAGGCGCCGCCGAGGACGTACGTCTGCGGGCCGCCGACCTGCTCCATCGAGCCCCAGAAGTCGGTCGTGGTCGCCTGGTACGCCACGTCCCGCAGCTGCCCGGCGAGCCGGCCGTTCTCGATGCGGAAGAAGCGCTGCCCGGTGAACTGGAAGTTGTAGCGCTGCATGTCGATGGACCAGGACCGGTCGCCGACCACGTAGATGCCCCGCTCGACCCCGCCGATCAGGTCCTCGGTCGACAGACCGCCCGGGTCCGGCTGGAGCGAGACGTTCGCCATCCGCTGCACCGGCACGTGCGCGGGGGAGTCCGCGAACGCGCAGCCGTTCGAGCGGCCGAGGCCCGTGAGCTTCGCGATCCGCCGGTCCAGCTGGTAGCCGACGAGCGTGCCGTCCTTCACCAGGTCCCAGCTCTGAGCCTCGACGCCCTCGTCGTCGTACCCGATGGTCGCGAGACCGTGCTCGGCGGTCCGGTCACCCGTCACGTTCATGATCGACGAGCCGTACGCCAGCTTGCCCAGCTGGTCGAAGGTGGCGAAGGAGGTGCCGGCGTAGGCCGCCTCGTAGCCGAGGGCCCGGTCCAGCTCGGTGGCGTGCCCGATCGACTCGTGGATCGTCAGCCAGAGGTTCGACGGGTCCACGACCAGGTCGTACCGCCCGGCCTCGACGCTCGGCGCCCGCATCTTCTCGGCCAGGAGCCCCGGGATCTCGTCGAGCTCCTTGTCCCAGTCCCAGCCGGTGCCCGTCAGGTACTCCCAGCCCCGCCCGACCGGCGGCGCGATCGTCCGCATCGAGTCGAACTCGCCGGTCGTCCCGTCGACGGCGACCGCCGTGAACTGCGGGTGCAGCCGGACGCGCTGCTGGGTCGTGACCGTACCCGCCGTGTCCGCGTAGAACTTGTTCTCGTGGACGGTGAGCAGCGAGGCGTCCACGTGCGCCACGCCCTCAGCCTGCAGCAGCCGCGCGCTCCAGTCGGCGAGCAGCGCGCTCTTCTCCTCGGCGGGGACGGAGAAGGGGTCGATCTCGTACGAGGAGACCCAGGTGCGCTCCGAGTGCACCGGCTCCTCGGCCAGCTCCACGCGCTCGTCGGAGCCGGCCGCGGCGATGACCTTCGCCGACAGCTTGGCCATGGCCACGGCCTGCGAGGCGACCTTCGCCGCCCCGTCCATGGTCAGGTCGACCCCGGACGCGAAGCCCCAGGCCCCGCCGTGCACCACCCGCACCGCGTAGCCGAGGTCGGTGGTGTCCGAGGAACCGGACGGTTTGGCGTCCCGCAGCCGCCACGAGGCGCTGCGCACCCGCTCCAGGCGGAAGTCCGCGTGCTCGGCGCCGAGCGCGCGCGCCCGGGCGAGCGCCGCGTCGGCGAGCGCCCGCAGGGGCAGCGCGACGAACGAAGGGTCGATCTGATGGACCACGAGCGGCCTCGCTCTCGGTGATCGGAAGACGGCGTTGAGCTGTTCCGGAAGTCAATCATGGGAAAGGCGGCCGAGTGGGCCCATTGCGCAGGGCTCCCGCGGGCGGTCCGCCGGGCGTTCCCGGGCGGACCCGTACCCACTCCGAGCTGTAGGGATCCGACAGTGACGCCCCTACGCCACTGTCGGAGGTCGATTCCTCATGTCGGGAGCGATACCGATAGGTTTTCGGCTACCAGACCGCTATCGAAAGGGTGATCCGTTGAGCCGCTCGGTTCTCGTCACCGGAGGAAACCGGGGCATCGGCCTCGCCATCGCCCGCGCGTTCGCCGAGGCCGGCGACAAGGTCGCGATCACGTACCGTTCCGGCGAGCCGCCGGCCGCTCTGGTCGAGCTCGGCTGCCTGCCCGTCAAGTGCGACATCACCGTCGCCGAGCAGGTGGAGCAGGCGTACAAGGAGATCGAGGAGAAGCACGGTCCGGTCGAGGTCCTCGTGGCCAACGCCGGCGTGACGAAGGACCAGCTCCTCATGCGCATGTCGGAGGAGGACTTCACCTCCGTCGTCGACACGAACCTGACCGGTACCTTCCGGGTCGTCAAGCGCGCCAACCGCGGCATGCTGCGGGCCAAGAAGGGCCGCGTCGTCCTGATCTCCTCGGTCGTCGGTCTGCTGGGCTCCGCGGGCCAGGCCAACTACGCCGCCTCCAAGGCCGGCCTGGTCGGATTCGCCCGCTCCCTCGCGCGTGAGCTCGGCTCGCGCAACATCACGTTCAACGTCGTCGCCCCTGGTTTCGTCGACACCGACATGACCGCGGTCCTCACCGACGAGCAGCGCGCGGGCATCGTGTCCCAGGTGCCGCTGGGCCGTTACGCGCAGCCGGAGGAGATCGCCGCGGCGGTGAAGTTCCTCTCCTCCGACGACGCCTCGTACATCACTGGAGCCGTCATCCCGGTTGACGGCGGATTGGGCATGGGTCACTGATCACCATGAGCGGAATCCTCGAGGGCAAGCGCATCCTGATCACGGGTGTGCTGATGGAGTCCTCCATCGCCTTCCACACCGCGAAGCTGGCCCAGGAGCAGGGTGCGGAGATCATCCTCACCGCCTGGCCCCGGCCGACGCTGACCGAGCGCATCGCGAAGAAGCTCCCCCGGCCCGAGAACGTCAAGGTCCTCGAGCTCGACGTCTCCAACGACGAGCACCTCGCGCGTCTCGAGGGCCAGGTCCGTGAGCAGTTCGGCGACCGCCTCGACGGCATCGTCCACTCGATCGGCTTCGCCCCGCAGGACGCCCTCGGCGGCAACTTCCTGAACACGCCGTTCGAGTCCGTGGCCACCGCCATGCACGTCTCCGCCTTCTCCCTGAAGTCGCTGACGATGGCGCTGCTGCCGCTGATGAGCGAGGGCGGCTCCGTCGTCGGCCTCACCTTCGACGCGAAGTTCGCCTGGCCGCAGTACGACTGGATGGGCCCGGCCAAGGCCGCCCTGGAGGCCACCAGCCGCTACATGGCCCGTGACCTGGGCAAGCAGAACATCCGCTGCAACCTGATCTCCGCGGGCCCGCTCGGCTCGATGGCCGCGAAGTCCATCCCGGGCTTCGGCGAACTGGCCGCCGTGTGGGACACCCGCTCCCCGCTGCAGTGGGAGCTCTCGGACCCGGAGCCGGCCGGCCGTGGCGTCGTGGCCCTGCTCTCCGACTGGTTCCCGAAGACGACGGGCGAGATCATCCACGTCGACGGCGGTCTGCACGCGATCGGCGCGTAAGCGCTCGCTGAGTTAGCACGCTCGCTGCGAAAGCGCTCGCTCCTCGCCGCTGAGCAGAGGGCCCGCGTGTCCCCCCATGTCGGGGCGGACACGCGGGCCCTTTTCATGCCCTGACCAGGCCCGATCCCGTCCCGATCGCTCCCCGACTCGAAAAGTCGCGCGAATCACCCCAGACTGGGGCAGAGCGTGATGTTCTGCTGCTGACGGGGAGGAGGTACGGGCATGCGCGCGATACGTCACGGGTTCGGCGCGTTCGCCTCGGTCGCCGTTCTGCTCACCGGGATCGCCGTCGCCGCCGAGGTGCGCGCCGCACCCGCCCCGGCCGAGGAGCTCCCCGCCGCCGCCCCGCCCGCGGACGAGCCGGAGAACTTCGGGGCCTCCTGCCGCACCGTCGTCCAGGGCTCCCGCGTCACCGCCTACTGCCAGAACCCGTACCCCGGCACCGACCGCGTCCGGCTCCACGTCGAGTGCGACCGCTGGTGGGACGTCGACACCGACAGCGCCCCCGTCGACGTCGGCCCCGCGGACTACGCCCAGGTCTCCGGCCGCTGCTGGAAGGAGGTCCGGTCCGCCTGGGTCACGCACCAGCCGGCGGAACCGGAACCGGAACCGGCTCCGGCCCGGGAACCGGCTCCGGTACGGGGCTCTTGAGGCACATGAAGGGGTAGCCGGCCGCCTCCGTCCCGGCCCGCTCGGCATCGCCCTCGCGGATCGCGTCCACCAGCCGCGCGTGGTCCATGTGGTTCTCCGGCCGCAGCTCCTGCCCCACGTCGTCGCGCAGCCAGTCCCGCAGGAGATCGCCCAGGTCCGCGTAGAGCTCCGTCAGGACGTCGTTGCCCGAGGCGGCGACGACCGCGTGGTGGAAGGCCGCGTCGACCGTCACGAACCGCTCCGCGTCCCCCGACTCCCACGCCTCCTCGCGCCGCACGAGCAGCGCGTCGAGCTGCTTCAGGTCCCGCTCCGTGCGCCGCTCCGCAGCGAAGCGCGCGGCGGCGGACTCCAGGGTCGAGCGCAGCTCGGCGACGTGCCGGGGGTCGGAGCCGGCGAACCGCCGGTGCATGACGCCCGCCAGCTCGCTGGTGGCGATGACGTACGTCCCCGAGCCCTGGCGGATGTCGAGCAGCCCGTTGTGCGCGAGCGCCCGGACGGCCTCGCGCACGGTGTTACGGGCCACGCCCAGCTGCTCGACCAGTTCGGGCTCTGTCGGGATGCGTGAACCCACCGGCCACTCGCCGGAGGTGATCTGGTTCCGCAGCTCGGCGATCACCTGATCGGAGAGTCCCGCGCGCCGCGGATGACCGAGGGCCATGAAGCACCTTCCCATTCGTTCCAGATTGGACAACCAATCATCCCATGATTCTATGATGACCTCATGCCTGACGAGCCGAAGACCCTCGACCCCGCCACCGCGCCCACCCCCGCGACCGCCACCGCCACGCGGAACTCCTCCGCCCCGGCGCTCGCGTCCGGGTTCCCCCAGGCCTCCGCGTCCCGCTGGACCCTCGGGCTCGTCACCGTCGGCCTCGTCCTCGCCGCCCTGAACCTGCGCCCGGCCATCACCAGCCTCGGCGCGCTCCTCGAAGAGGTCAGCGCGGGCCTCCACATGAGCGGCACCGTCGCAGGCGTCCTCACCTCCGTCCCCCCGCTCTGCTTCGCGGTCTTCGGCATCACCGCCCCGCGCCTGGCCCGCCGCTTCGGCCCCGTCGCCGTCGTCTGCGCGGGCATGGCGGCGATCTTGGCGGGCCTCGCCGTCCGCCCCTTCGCCTCGGGCACGGCCGGCTTCCTCGCCGCCAGCGCCCTCGCCCTCATGGGCATAGCCCTGAGCAACGTCCTGATGCCCGTGATCGTCAAGCGGTACTTCCCGGACCGCGTCGGCACCATGACCGGCCTGTACTCCATGGCGCTCGCCCTCGGCACGTCCGTCGCGGCGGCGGCGACCGTCCCGATGACCGAGGCCCTCGGCGGGGACTGGCGCGCGGGCCTCGGCGTCTGGGCCGTGGTCGCCGCGCTCGCCGTCCTGCCCTGGATCCCGCTCCTGCGCGACCGCGACCGCGACGGCCTCCCCACCCGCGCCGGCCGCGCCACGAACAAGGCGACCGCGAGCGCCGCCCCGCTCGACACCACCCCCGCGCCGCGCGTCACCCGCAGCCGCACGGCCTGGGCCCTCGGCTGCTTCTTCGGCCTCCAGGCCACCGGCGCCTACATCACCATGGGCTGGATGCCGCAGATCTTCCGCGACGCGGGCGTCCCCGCCTCCACGGCGGGCGTACTCCTCGCCGTCACCATGGTCATGGGCGTCCCGCTCGCCTTCGTCATCCCCCGGCTCGCGACCCGGATGAAGACCCAGGGACCGATCGTCGTCGCGCTCGGCCTCTGCGGCCTCGGCGGCTACACCGGTCTCTTCTTCGCCCCGGCCTCCGGAGCCTGGGTCTGGGCGGTCCTGCTCGGCGTCTCCAACTGCGCCTTCCCGCTTGCCCTCACCATGATCGGGATGCGCTCGCGGACCGGCGCCGGCGTCGTCCGCCTCTCCGCCTTCGCGCAGAGCGTCGGCTACCTCATCTCCATCCCCGGCCCCCTCCTCGTCGGCGTCCTCTACCAGCACAGCGGCGGCTGGGGACTGCCCATCGCCCTCATGGGCGGCCTGATGGTCCCGCAGATGATCATCGGAACCCTCGCGGGGAGGGACCGGACCGTCGAGGACGAATGCTGAGATGCGAGACTGGTCCCATGCCAGTCCTCGAACCCAATCCCCAGAACGGCCAGAAGAAGCTGCTCATCGTGCTCGGCGCGATGCTCGGCATCACGGTGGTCATCGGTGTGATCGCCTCTCTCGCCTCCCCGTGATCCCCGGGGGTGGGGAAAACCCCCGCATCCCCTAGGGGGAGAGTGTCAGGGTGAAGTGGGTGGATCACCTGATGGGCCGGCGGTCGCCCGGTCCGTAGGTTGGAGACAACCGTCGGAGACGACGGCGCACGGTTCTCCCACCCTTCGGAGGCGGCCATGTCGGCCCGTACGGACACCAGCACCCGGCCCATGCCGACCCGCGTCGACACCCGGCTGCCCTGGTGGGCGCTCGCCCTTCCCGTGGCCGCGTTCGTCGCCCTCCTCCTGCTCATAGCGGGGCCGGGTGGGGCGCAGGCGACCGCCGACGACCCGGGGGTCGGACGGGTCCTGGTGCAGCTCCAGCAAACGCTCGCTCCCTGAGTCACCGAAAGCCGTTCCGTGCGAAGCTGTTGACCATGAGCGTCGATACACCCCGCAGGATCGCGCTGCTCCGCCACGCGAAGGCAGACTGGAACCAGGAGTCCGACCACGAGCGCCCCCTCGCCGATCGAGGCCGCGCGGACGCCCCCGTCGTGGGCCGCAGGCTCGCCGAGACCGGCATCGGCTTCGATCTGGCCCTCTGCTCGACCGCCCTCAGAACCAGGGAGACCTGGAAGCTCGCCGTGCACGAACTGCCCGAGCGCCCCAGGACCGTGTACGAGGAGCGGCTGTACGAGGCCTCGCTCGGCGAGCTCATCGCCCTGCTCAACGAGACCCCGGAAGACGTCGACGACCTCCTCCTCATCGGCCACAACCCCGGGATGCACGCCCTCGCCGACGCCCTCGCGGGCGAGGCCGAGGGAGACGCCCAGTCACGCATGAACCGCAGCGGCTTCCCGACCTCCGCGTTCGCCGTCCTCACCTTCAACGGCTCCTGGAAGTCGGTCGAGCTCGGCGTCGCACGGCTCGCGCACTTCTGGGCCCCGCACGCCTGACGGGCCACAGCCCCGCTCCGTACGACGGAAAGGGCCCGGCCGTCCGACGACGACCGGGCCCTTTTCCGTACGGGCGAACCGATGGCTCAGTGCAACAGGTCCTCGCCGCCGTCGGCGACCTCGACCTCCTCGCGGGTGATCCCCAGCAGATAGAGCACGGTGTCCAGGAACGGCACGTTCACCGCCGTGTCCGCGGCCCGGCGCACCACCGGCTTGGCGTTGAACGCCACCCCGAGGCCCGCCGCGTTCAGCATGTCCAGGTCGTTGGCCCCGTCGCCGATGGCCACGGTCTGCGCCAGCGGCACACCCGCCTCCGTGGCGAACCGGCGCAGCAGCCGCGCCTTGCCCGCCCGGTCCACGATCTCGCCGGTCACCCGACCGGTGAGCTTGCCGTCCACGATCTCCAGCGTGTTGGCCGAGGCGAAGTCGAGCCCGAGCCGCTCCTTCAGATCGTCGGTGACCTGCGTGAACCCGCCGGAGACGACACCCACCTGGTAGCCGAGCCGCTTGAGCGTACGGATCAGGGTCCGGGCCCCCGGCGTCAGCCGCACCTCCGCGCGGACCTTGTCGACCACCGAGGCGTCGAGACCGGCGAGCAGCTCCACCCGCGCGTGCAGGGACTGCTCGAAGTCCAGCTCGCCGCGCATGGCGGCCGCCGTCACCTCGGCGACCTTGTCCTCGCACCCCGCGTGCGCCGCGAAGAGCTCGATGACCTCGTCCTGGATCAGGGTCGAGTCGACGTCCATGACGACGAGCCGCTGGGCCCGCCGGTGCAGCCCGGCGGAGACCACGGCCACGTCGACCCCGATGGTGTGGGCCTCGGTCGCGAGCGCGGTCCGCAGCGGCTCGGTCTCGCAGCCCGAGACGGCGAACTCCACGGCCGTCACCGGATACTTCGCGAGGCGGAAGATACGGTCGATGTTGCCGCCCGACTCCGCGATCCTGGCCGCTATGGCCGCCGTCTGCTCCGCGGTGAGCGGGTTGCCGAGCACGGTGACGTGCGAGCGCCCCTCACCGCGCGGCCGGTTGTCACCCGTACCGGAGATGATCTCGGCCTGGAGCTTCAGGGACTCGGCCCAGCTGTGGATCGTCGCCCGCAGCTCGCCCTGCGAGGCGACGGTCGGCTCGGTGACGAGCGCGCACAGGACGAGCCGGCCGCGGGAGACGACCTGCTCGATGTCCACGACGTCGACGGAGTAGGCGGCGAGGGTGTCGAAGAGTCCGGCGGTGATCCCGGGACGGTCCTTGCCGAAGATCTTGACGAGAAGGGTGGGAACGTCTGAGGTCTGCGATGCGCTCATGGTGGTTCCACCGTATCGGGCACCGCGTGCCACCTGACCCCCCGTCCCGCCCAGCGGACACCCGAGTGGTCGACGGCTTGCCTCGAAGGTCTTCACACGGCCCGACTTCCCGAGACGGGACCGGGCCTGAAATAGTTCCCCAGGATGATTCGCCATCCCTGGACTCCCGAACGCGGGGGTACATCGGGGGACAAGTAGTGGGGCTCGGAGTGCCAGAACTCGTACTGGAATTGAACGGCAGGACCTGGACGCTCGATCCGTCCCGGTCGTACACCCTGGGCAGGGACCCCCAGGGCGACCTGGTCATCGACGATGCAAGGGTCTCGTGGCGGCACGCCACCATCAGCTGGGGCGGTCGGAGTTGGGTCATCGAGGACCACGGCTCCACGAACGGCACGTTCGTCCAGGGGCAGCGGATCCACCAGATGGAGATCGGTCCCGGATCGGCCGTCAACCTCGGCAACGCGACCGACGGCCCCCGGCTGAATCTCGCCGCCGGAGCCCAGGCCGCGCACCAGGCCCACGCGCAGGCGGCCCAGCCCGCCGCGGCGCAGGCCGCCGCCCAGGCCGACTGGGCGACGCACCAGGCTCCGCCGCAGCACCAGGCCCCGCAGCAGGCGGGCTGGCAGCAGCAGGCCCAGCAGCCGGCGCAGCCGCAGGTGCCGCACCAGCAGGGCGGCCCGCAGGGCGCCCACGGTCAGCAGGGGCACGGTCACCCCGGCGCCGCCGCGGGGGCGTCGTCGGCCTATGCCGACCGCAGCCCCACCACGTTCCACGCGCTCAACCTCGGCCACGTCATGCGCATCGGCCGTGCCCTCGAGAACGAGCTGGTCGTCTCCGACCTCCAGGTCTCGCGGCACCACGCCGACTTCCACGCGACGCCCGACGGCCGCTTCGAGATCCGCGACCTCGGCTCGCACAACGGCACGTACGTCAACGGCCAGCCGATCCCGAAGGGCGGCTCGGCCGTCCTCGGCCCGCAGGACATCGTCGGCGTCGGCCACTCGACGTTCCGCATCGTCGGCGGCCAGCTCGAGGAGTTCGTCGACACCGGCTCCGTCTCCTTCTCGGCCCGCCACCTCACGGTCACGGTCGACGGCGGCAAGCAGATCCTCCGCGACGTCACCTTCGGCGTCCCGGAGAAGTCGCTGATCGGTGTCATCGGCCCGTCCGGCTCCGGAAAGTCCACGCTGCTCAAGGCGCTGACCGGCTACCGCCCGGCCAACGAGGGCGACGTCCTCTACGACAACCGAAGCCTCTACAAGCAGTTCGCCGAGCTGCGCCAGCGCATCGGTCTGGTCCCGCAGGACGACATCCTGCACAAGGAGCTGACCGTCGTGAAGGCGCTCCGCTACGCGGCCAAGCTCCGCTTCCCCGGCGACACGGCCACGGCCGAGCGCGAGGCCCGTATCGACGAGGTCCTGCGCGAGCTCAAGCTCGACATCCACAAGGAGAAGAAGGTCACCTCCCTCTCCGGTGGCCAGCGCAAGCGTGTCTCCGTCGCCCTGGAGCTCCTCACCAAGCCGTCGCTGATCTTCCTGGACGAGCCGACCTCCGGCCTCGACCCGGGCATGGACCGCGATGTCATGCAGCTGCTGCGCGGCCTCGCCGACGACGGCCGCACGGTCCTCGTCGTCACCCACTCGGTGGCCGAGCTCGGCCTCTGCGACAAGCTGCTCGTCATGGCGCCCGGTGGCTCGGTGGCGTACTTCGGCCCGCCGGAGGAGGCGCTGAACTTCTTCGGCTACTCCACCTGGGCCGACGTCTTCTCCGCCTTCGAGAACTACCGCGACTACGACTGGGCGGGCCGCTGGAAGGGCTCGCAGCACTACCAGATGTACGCCGCGGACATCGACGCCGTCGCCGCGCAGCCCGTCCAGATGCCGCAGCAGGCGATGGCCCGCCCGCCGAAGCCGCAGGGCTGGGGCTCCCAGCTGTGGACGCTGATCCGCCGCTACGTCTCGGTGATCGCCTCCGACAAGGGCTTCCTGGGCCTGATGGTGATCCTGCCGGCCGTCCTCGGCGCGGTCTCGGTCGTCATCCCGGCGGACTTCGGCCTCGGCTCGCCGACGCCGCCGTCCCGCTTCAACGGCGACGCGGGCACGATCATGCTGATCCTCGCGGTCGGCATGTGCTTCAGCGGCGCCGCCAACTCGGTCCGTGAACTGATCAAGGAGCGGGTCATCTACGAGAGGGAGCGCGCCACCGGCCTCTCCCGCTCGGCGTACCTGATGTCCAAGGTGATCGTCCTCGGCCTCATCACGGCCTTCCAGGGCGTCATCATCTGCGGCATCGGCTTCTCCACCCGCGCACTGCCGGCGGAGGGCCTCTTCATGCCCCCGGCCGTCGAGCTCTGCATCCAGGTGATCGCCCTCGGCCTCACCTCGATGATGTTCGGCCTGGTCATCTCCGCGCTCGTGAAGACCGCCGAGAAGACCATGCCGCTCCTCGTCATGTTCGCGATCATCCAGGTCGTGTTCACCGGCATCCTCTTCCAGGTGTACGGCTCGCCCGGCCTGGAGCAGTTCGCCTGGCTGATGCCCTCCCGCTGGGGCATCGCCGGCGCCGGCACCACCCTCGACCTGGCCCGCCTCATGCCGCCGTGGGACCACAAGAACCCCACCGACACCGACCCCCTGTGGGAGCACACGGTCGGCCAGTGGAGCCTGGACCTCGGCATCCAGCTCCTGATGGCGGTCGTCTGCTGCGTCGTCGTGGCGCGGCTGCTGCGCCGCCACGAGCCCGAGGTCATGCGCAAGTAGTCATGCACGCCAGTACGCCGAAGGGCGGCACCCCGCGGAGGGGTGCCGCCCTTCGGCGTACAACAGCGGACCGAGTGCGATCAGTACGCGCTGTTGACGTTGTCGATCGAGCCGTAGCGGTCGGCCGCGTAGTTGGCGGCGGCGACCAGGTTGGCGACCGGGTCGTACTGATCGAACTTGGTGCCCGGGATGTGGTAGGCCTTGAAGGTCGGGTAGATGACCTGCAGCAGGCCCTTCGACGGGACGCCGTTGATGGCGTTGATGTCCCAGTTGTTGATGGCCCGCGGGTTGCCGCTGGACTCACGCATGATGTTCTTGTGCAGGCCGTTGTACGTGCCCGGGATGTTGTGCTTGTCCATGATGAACAGCGCCTCGCGGATCCAGCCGTCGAGGTTGTTCGCGAAGACCGGGGTACGGGCGACGGAACGGCTCGCGGCCGCCTTCTCCGCGGCGCGCTTCTTCGCGTCCGCCTTGGCCTTGGCCGCGGCCTTCGCCTTCGCGGCGGCCTTGGCGTTGGCGGCGGCCTGTGCGTCGGCCTTCGCCTTGGCGGCGGCCTTGGCCTTGGCAGCGGCCTGTGCGTCGGCCTTCGCCTTGGCGTCCGCCTTCGCCTTCGCGGCGGCCTCCTGCTTGGCCTTCAGGCCGATGGTGGTCTGCTGCTCGGTGACGCTGGCGGCCAGCGCCTTCGCCTGCGGGCTGGCGGCGTTGTACGACCACGCGACCTGCTGCGTACCGGAGAGGGCCTGGGGCTCGGTCTCGGTGGAGCCGCCGTTGCCCTGTACGAGGGAGAGGGTGAGAGCTGCGGCGCTCAGAGCGGCGACGCCGGCGATCGTGGCCTTGTGGGTCTTCTTCAGACCACGACTGTGGCCGGGAGTGTTCGCAGACATCAGGACTACCTCTTCGAATCGCTGGGGGGTCGCTCGCCGGGGCGGCGCTGCGCCTGCTCGGCGGCGACGAGGGCAATTCTTAGCGGCAGCAAAATCGTGTGGCAAAGGTGTGACGTACGATCCCGGGTAGTGGATCAGGGGCTTGTGCACAGGCCACGGAACGCCCGTTGTGGCCAGGTTCCTCCGCGTCTATCTGGCCTCCTGGCGTCCACTAGGGGGCTTCGTAAGTGATGTGGGTCCTATGCGCGGGCTCACATCGGGCACGTAACGAACTCACCGCGCGTTGCGGAAGCAATGCAGACGGTGAGGCGGGTCCTCCCGAAGGAGGAGAAGGACGCCCCCGGACTCGTACCAGAGGCGCCCCCGGCCCTCACTCCACGGCCCCGGCGAGCTCCGGCGCCACGTACCGCCCACTGGCCGGCCGTCGGTCGAGCAGGTGGAGGAAGCCCGGCACCACGGACTCCGGACCAGGCCGCGTACCGATCCCCTCCGGCACCGCCGCCGCGTACAGATCCGTCTCCATGTCACCCGGGTCCACCGCCCACACCCGCAGCTCCGGCTCCTCCACGGCCAGCACCGCCGCCAGCAGGTCGACCGCGGCCTTCGACGCCCCGTACCCGCCCCATGTCGCGTACGGCACCGCCGCGGCCTCCGAACTGAGCGCGATCACCGTCCCCGCGCCGCTCGCCCGCAGCAGCGGCAGGCTCTCCTGTACGAGGCCGAGGACCGCCACCACGTTCGTCTCCAGCGCGGCCCGCAGACCGTCCAGCGGCTGGTCCTCGAGCCGGGGGAGCGGCGCGGCGCCGAGCACGCCCGCGTTGTTCACCAGCAGATCGAGCCCGCCCAGCCCCCCGGCCGCGGCCACCAGCTCCCGCCGGTGCGTCGCGTCCCCCACGTCTCCGGGCAGCGCCACCACCCGCGTGCCGTGCGCGGCACGGACCGCCGCCGCGCTCTCTTCCAGCGCCCCCGCCGTCCGGGCGTTCAGGACGAGGTCCCAGCCCCGTCCGGCCAGCGCGTGCGCCAGTGCCCTGCCGAGCCCCTTCGACGCCCCCGTCACGATCGCGACAGCCATGACACCCATCCCCTTATGTATGCGTGAGCACTCGCGGCGTCCGGCACCCGCCGCCGCCGACGGCACCACTCTCGGGCCCGGCCCCTCCCCGCCGCCTCCCTCCCAGGTCCGGCCAGCCGAGGGCGAAGGTCCTAGGTCCCGAGTCCCCCTCCCACGCGGTCCCCGGGCGGATACGCACGGTCACACCCCGCCGGTACGGTGAACACATGAGCCATCGACCGAGCTCCGGCCTCGCCGCCGTGAGCACCGCCCTCCTCGCGATGAGCCGCCATCTGGAGGTCCGCGACGTCCTCAAGACGATCGTCGCCTCCGCCCGCGAACTCCTCGACGCCGAGTACGCGGCGCTCGGCGTCCCGGACGACCACGGCGGCTTCGCCCAGTTCGTGGTCGACGGCGTCAGCGACGAGCAGTGGAAGGCGATCGGCCCGCTGCCGAGGCAGCACGGCATCCTCGCCGCGATGCTCCACAAGGCCGAGCCCGAGCGCCTCGCCGACGTCCGCGAGGACCCCCGCTTCGAGGGCTGGCCCGCGGCCCACCCCGAGATGTCCGACTTCCTCGGCCTCCCCGTCAGGGACGGCGACGAGATCCTCGGCGCCCTCTTCCTCGCCAACAAGCGCTGCCCGAAGGAGAAGGGCGGCTGCGGATTCACGGCGGAGGACGAGGAACTGCTCTCGATCCTCGCCCAGCACGCGGCCATCGCCCTCACCAACGCCCGGCTGTACGAGCGCAGCCGCGAGCTCACCATCGCGGAGGAGCGCTCCCGCCTCGCCCACGAGCTCCACGACGCCGTGAGCCAGAAGCTCTTCTCGCTCCGGCTCACCGCCCAGGCGGCGGCGGCCCTCGTCGACCGCGACCCGGCCCGGGCCAAGGACGAGCTCCAGCAGGTCGCCGCACTCGCGGCCGAGGCGGCCGACGAGCTGCGTGCGGCCGTCGTCGAGCTGCGCCCGGCGGCGCTCGACGAGGACGGCCTCGTCCACACTCTGCGCACCCAGATCCAGGTCATGGACCGCGCGCACACGGCCCGGGTCACGTTCGCGAGCCCGGGGATCAGGGCCCTGCCCGCGGCCCAGGAGGAGGCCGTGCTCCGCGTCGCCCAGGAGGCCCTGCACAACGCCCTGCGCCACGCCGAGGCCGAGCTCGTCACCGTCACCCTCGCCCGCAGCGGCCCGGGCGCGCGTCTCACCGTCACCGACGACGGCAAGGGCTTCGACCCGCGGACGGTCCGCAGCGCGGGGCGCCACCTCGGCCTGGTCTCCATGCGGGACCGGGCGGGCGGCGTCGGCGGCGGACTCACCGTGACCTCGGCCCCCGGCGAGGGCACCACGATCGAGATGGAGGTTCCCGGTGGCTGACAAGCCGATCCGTGTCCTGCTGGTCGACGACCACCAGGTCGTCCGCCGAGGCCTGCGCACCTTCCTCGAGGTGCAGGACGACATAGAAGTGGTGGGGGAGGCCTCCGACGGCGCCGAGGGCGTCGCCCGCGCCGAGGAGCTCCGCCCCGACGTGGTCCTCATGGACGTGAAGATGCCCGGCACCGACGGCATCGAGGCGCTGAAGAAGCTCCGCGAGCTCGCCAACCCGGCCAGGGTCCTGATCGTCACCAGCTTCACCGAGCAGCGCACGGTCGTCCCCGCGCTCCGCGCCGGAGCCTCCGGATACGTCTACAAGGACATCGACCCCGACGCCCTGGCCGGCGCCATCCGCTCCGTCCACGCGGGACACGTCCTGCTCCAGCCGGAGGTCGCCGACGCGCTCCTCAGCCAGGAGGACTCCCCGAGCGGTACGGGGCGGGGCTCGACCCTCACGGAGCGCGAGCGCGAGGTCCTCGGCCTGATCGCGGACGGCCGGTCCAACCGCGAGATCGCCCGCGCGCTCGTCCTCTCCGAGAAGACGGTAAAGACGCACGTCTCGAACATCCTGATGAAACTCGACCTGGCAGACCGCACCCAGGCCGCCCTCTGGGCGGTCCGTCACGGCCTCACCGACTGACACGCCCCCGGGGCGCGCCCCCTCGCGCGCCGGGCGCACGACCGTTCAGTCATTCATACCGTCGGGTGTATATCCCCCGTTCGGCGCAACCCGGCGGGGGCGGCGGCGTTCTCCATGGCGTGCTGCGGCGGACCTGCCGCAGCGATGACCAGGAGGATGTACCAAGTGAAGAACCTCAAGAAGGCCGCTGCCGTCACCATGGTCGCCGGTGGCATCATCGCCGCCGGTGCGGGTGTCGCCTCCGCCCACGGCGCCGAGGCCTCGGGCAAGGCCCTCAACTCGCCGGGCGTCGCGTCCGGCAACCTGGTGCAGGTCCCGGTCCACGTCCCCGTGAACGTCTCCGGCAACACGGTCAACGTGATCGGCCTGCTCAACCCGGCCTTCGGCAACCACGCCCTCAACGGCTGAGCCACCCCAGAACCACCGGCCCCCGGACGATCCCCCGGGGGCCGGCCCCTTTTCCGCTCACAGAGCTCAGAAGCCCAGAGGATCCAGAGCCCAGACCCCGAGAGTCAGAACCCCCGCTGCCGCTCGCGGTCCCGCTCGCTCTCCTCCACATACGCGTTGTACGCGGCGACCTGCGCCCGCCGTGCCACCCGCTCCACCGGCCGCAGCGCCTCCCCCCGCGCCGCCATCTCCGAGGCGCTGACCGCGCCCCCGTGCCCGTGGTCGTACGCCAGGTCCACAAGGAGTCCGATCCGCTGGGCCAGCTCCAGGACCCGCACGGCCCGCGGCGGGTAGCCGGGGGCGAGCACCTCCCGCCCCACCTCCGCCCGAGCCCGGTACGCCTCGCGCGCCGCGTCGGCCGCCGGACCCGAGGCCGCCACGTCCAGCCGCGTCAGCACGGCCGTCGCGTCCCGCAGCGCCTCGGCGAGCTCCCGCTCCGCCTCGCCGAGCGAGGGCACGTCCGCCGGCGGGGCCTCCCGCACCGAGAGGCAGTGCCAGACGACCTCGACGTGCACGTCACCCGCCGGACCCGCCTCCGAGACCTCCGGCACGAGACCGTACGGCGCGCCGAAGCCCACCACGGCCTCCGCCGCCTCCAGGGCGCGCGCGTTGAACTCCGGCGGACCGCTCAGCCCCAGCGGATGCCCCGGCGCGGGCAGCGCCACCCGCCAACCGGTCACCCCGAGCCGCCGCAGCCGGCCCAGCGCGAGCGTCAGCCCCACCGGCGCCGCCTCACCCGGCAGCCCCTCCACGCGGTGCACCGCGTCCTCCCCGACAATGGCCAGCGCCGCATCGTCCGGCGACACCGCCCCGGCCAGCAGGGCATTGCCCCAGGCGGCCAGGCGTCCTGAGCGTGGTTCCGAAAGCATCCCCCCAGACTAAGGACTCTAAGGACGCCCTAGGGACCGGCCCGCTCCGTCGATAACGTAGGTTTTCCCCTGGACGCCGCGCCCATCGGCGCAAGGCGACGACACGACTCGACCGCAAGGGGAGACAACGCGCTCATGAGCGATGTACTGGAGCTGGTGGACGTATCCGTGGTCCGCGACGGACGGGCTCTGGTGGACGAGGTCTCCTGGTCGGTCAAGGAGGGCGAGCGCTGGGTGATCCTCGGACCCAACGGCGCCGGCAAGACCACCCTTCTGAACATCGCCTCCAGCTACCTCTTCCCCACCAAGGGCTCCGCCACGATCCTCGGCGAGCCGCTCGGCGGCGTCGGCACCGACGTCTTCGAACTCCGCCCCCGCATCGGCATGGCCGGCATCGCCATGGCGGAGAAGCTGCCCAAGGGCCAGACCGTCCTCCAGACCGTCCTCACCGCCGCCTACGGCATGACGGCCACCTGGCACGAGGACTACGACCCGGTCGACGAGCAGCGCGCCAAGGCCTTCCTCGACCGCCTCGGCATGAACGACTACCTGGACCGCAAGTTCGGCACCCTCTCCGAGGGCGAGCGCAAGCGCACCCTGATCGCCCGCGCGATGATGACCGACCCCGAGCTCCTGCTCCTCGACGAGCCCGCGGCCGGCCTCGACCTCGGCGGCCGCGAGGACCTCGTCCGCCGTCTCGGCCGCCTCGCCCGCGACCCGTACGCCCCCTCCATGATCATGGTCACGCACCACGTCGAGGAGATCGCGCCCGGCTTCACCCACGTCCTGATGATCCGTCAGGGCAAGGTCCTCGCCGCCGGTCCGGTGGAGATGGAGCTGACCTCCCGCAACCTCTCGCTCTGCTTCGGCCTGCCGCTCGTCGTCGAGCGTGTCGGCGACCGCTGGACCGCCCAGGGCCTGCCACTGAAGTAGCGGACCGGAGCGCCGGCGTCCCGCACAGCCGCCCGCGCCCTGTCCCGGAGGGACCCCACCGCCCTACCATGACCACGTGGACATCGACGCGTGGGTCTGGTGGTTGATCGGCGCGGTGGGGCTCGGCATTCCGCTGGTCCTGACCGCGATGCCGGAGTTCGGCATGTTCTCCGTCGGAGCGGTGGCGGGGGCGGTGACCGCCGCCCTCGGCTTCGGCATCGTTCCCCAGGTACTCGTCTTCGTCGTCGTCTCGGTCGCGCTGATCGCGGTGGTACGCCCGATCGCCGCCCGCCATCGCGACGGCAGGCCCCAACACGCCTCCGGCATCGACGCCCTGAAGGGGCGTCAGGCCGTCGTCCTGGAACGGGTCGACGTCGGCGGCGGAGGCCGCATCAAGCTCGCCGGCGAGATCTGGTCAGCCCGCGCGCTCGACAGCGGACAGACCTTCGAACCGGGCGATCAGGTGGACGTGGTCGAGATCGACGGTGCGACGGCCGTCGTCATGTGACCGAACATCGCCCATGACGTTCCGCCGTCTGGGAAACTCGATCATCGAAAGCCATCCGGCAGTCAACCGGTAGCGAAGGGCACGGGGAACACGATGTCAGCAGTCATCATCGTCCTGATCATTCTGGTGGTGCTCGTCTTCATCGCCCTGGTCAAGACGATTCAGGTCATCCCGCAGGCGAGCGCGGCGATCGTGGAGCGCTTCGGCCGCTACACCCGCACACTCAACGCCGGACTGAACATCGTCGTCCCGTTCATCGACTCGATCCGGAACCGGATCGACCTGCGGGAGCAGGTCGTCCCCTTCCCGCCGCAGCCGGTGATCACCCAGGACAACCTGGTCGTCAACATCGACACGGTCATCTACTACCAGGTGACCGACGCCAGGGCCGCGACCTACGAGGTCGCCAGCTACATCCAGGCGATCGAGCAGCTCACCGTCACCACCCTGCGCAACATCATCGGCGGCATGGACCTGGAGCGGACCCTCACCTCCCGCGAGGACATCAACGCCGCGCTGCGCGGCGTCCTCGACGAGGCCACCGGCAAGTGGGGCATCCGCGTCAACCGCGTCGAGCTCAAGGCGATCGAGCCGCCGACCTCCATCCAGGACTCGATGGAGAAGCAGATGCGCGCCGAGCGCGACAAGCGCGCCGCGATCCTCACCGCGGAGGGCACCCGCCAGTCCGCGATCCTCACCGCCGAGGGCGAGAAGCAGTCCGCGATCCTCCGCGCCGAGGGCGAGTCCAGGGCCGCGGCCCTGCGCGCCGAGGGCGAGGCCCAGGCCGTCCGTACGGTCTTCGAGGCCATCCACGCGGGCGACCCGGACCAGAAGCTGCTCTCGTACCAGTACCTCCAGATGCTCCCGAAGATCGCCGAGGGCGACGCCAACAAGCTCTGGATCGTGCCCAGCGAGATCGGCGACGCCCTCAAGGGCCTCTCCGGCGCTTTCGGCAACGTCGGCGGCGGAGCCCCCGGATTCAACACCAAGGACGTACCGGCCGCCAGGCGAGAAGAACCCCCGGTTGACTGACACGTACACCTAAAGTTCGTGCATGATCGGTGCGAGCCCCTCGACCCTGACGAAACTCAGAGCGGGGAGGCGACTCACTGACCATGTAAGGAGATGGCGTTGTCCATCTGGGAAGCGCTGGCAGTCTTCGCCGCCGGCATCGGCGCCGGCACCATCAACACCATCGTCGGATCGGGAACGCTCATCACGTTCCCGGTCCTCCTCGCAACCGGACTGCCCCCGATCACCGCGAACGTCTCGAACGCCCTGGGCCTCGTCCCCGGCTCCATCAGCGGGGCCATCGGCTACCGCCGCGAACTGAAGGGCCAGAAGGCCCGCATCATCCGACTCGGCGGCGTGGCCCTCCTCGGCGGCCTCATCGGCGCGATCCTGCTCCTCGCCCTGCCGTCCGACGCCTTCGACGCGATCGTCCCCGTCCTCATCGGCCTCGCGCTCGTCCTGGTCCTCCTCCAGCCCCGCATCGCCGCCGCCGTACAGCGGCGCCGCGAACAGAGCGGCACCGTGGCCCACCCCGACGGCGGCCCCGTCCTCCTCGTCGGCCTCTGCCTCGCCAGCATGTACGGCGGATACTTCGGCGCCGCCCAGGGAGTCCTCTACCTCTCCCTCATGGGCCTGCTGCTCCACGACACCCTGCAGCGGATCAACGCCGTCAAGAACATCCTCGGCGCGCTCGTCAACGGAATCGCGGCCGTCTTCTTCCTCTTCGTCGCCGAGTTCGACTGGACGGCCGTCCTCCTGATCGCCGTCGGCTCCACCATCGGCGGCCAGATCGGCGCCAAGGTCGGCCGCAAGCTGCCGCCTTCCGTCCTGCGCGGGGTGATCATCGCGGTCGGCATCGTCGCGATCCTCCAGCTGACCCTGAAGTAGCCCGGTCCGCCCGCCCCACGAAGGAGCCCGCCTCCCCACAAGGGAAGGCGGGCTCACTCCGCACGAGACGACCGACGCCGCAACTGACTGTCTACGCGGCCGAGTTCGCGAGCCACTCCGGCAGCGCGGACCGCTCACCGGCCCGCAGCGCGAGCAGCATCGCGTCGGCCGGCGACGGGACGAACGGCTCGTGCAGCAGAGGCATTCCCGCCTGCTCCGGCGTCCGGTCGGCCTTGCGGTGGTTGTCCTCGGCGCAGGAAGCGACGGTATTCAGCCAGCTGTCCCCACCCCCCTGGGCGCGCGGCACGACATGGTCGACGGTCGTCGCCCTCCTCCCGCAGTACGCGCACCTGTGTTGGTCCCGGACCAGCACCCCCCGCCTCGACCACGGGGCGTGTCTTCGGAAGGGCACCCGTACGTACCGGCAGAGCCTGATCACCCGCGGCACCGGAAGATCGACGGCGGCACCCCGCACACGCAGCTCGGGATGGGCCTGCTCGACGACGGCCTTGTCCTGCAGGACAAGCACCACCGCACGGTTGAGTGTGACCGTCGACAGCGGCTCGAAGCTCGCGTTCAGTACCAGCGTGTCCCGCATTGTGCCCACCTCCCGTGTGCCGGCCCCGCCCCGAGCGGGGCGTGGGGCCTGGATCAACGATGGCCGGGCCGGCCGGGGTCGGACAACGCAATTTTCCTGCGCAACAAAAGATGCCCGCTTCTGATCTCTCCAAGACCAGAAGCGGGCAAACAACAAACGAACGATCAGACCGCCGCGGGAGCCGCGTACTCGGCGACCAACTGGGCACGGCCCAGCGTGTGGAACCGCAGGTTGAAACCGATGGCCGCCGGCGAGGCGCCGTCGTCCGGCCCGAGCTTCTCGCTGTCCACGGCGTACACCGTGAAGACATAGCGATGCGCGGGGTCCCCGGCCGGGGGAGCGGCGCCGCCGAACTCCTTCGCGCCGTAGTCGTTCCGGACCTGCACGGCCCCGGCCGGCAGCCCCTCGAACGACCCCGACCCGGCACCGACGGGCAGCTCCGTCACCGACATCGGTACGTCGAACAGCACCCAGTGCCAGAACCCGCTGCCCGTGGGGGCGTCCGGGTCGAAGCACGTGACGGCGAAGCTCTTCGTCCCCTCGGGGAAGCCCTCCCAACGCAGGTGCGGAGAGGTGTTCCCCGCCGAGTAGACCTGTGCGTCCTTCAGGACTCCGCCCGGCGTGACGTCGTCACTCACGACCGTGAACTCCGCCACCGGCGGATGGAAGTCATGAGGAAGCGGCGCCCTCTTGCCCTCGGACACGTGGAAACCTCCGTATCGCCCGTACCTACTGCCTCAGCAGCCTGTCCCGTCGAGCCTAGAGCCAGTTGCGACGGCCGCCGACCTCGGCGAGCCACTGGTTCAGGTAGGCCGCCCAGTCGGTCGTGTGGAAGTCGTGCAGCCCCACCTTGAACGCACGGAAGGAGTCGCTGCCCTCACCGAACAGGCCGGGCTTCTTGTCCATCTCCAGGACGACGTCCATCTCGCGCTCGTCGGCGACGAAGCTGACCTCGACCTGGTTCAGGCCGCGGTACTGCTGCGGCGCGAAGAACTCGATCTCCTGGTAGAAGGGCAGCTTCTGGCGCGTCCCCCGGATGTGCCCGCGCTCCATGTCGGCGCTCTTGAAGCGGAAGCCCAGACCGATGAAGGCGTCCAGGATCGCCTGCTGCGCCGGCAGCGGGTGCACGTTGATCGGGTCCAGGTCGCCGGAGTCCACGGCTCGGGCGATCTCCAGCTCCGTGACCACACCGATGTTCATACCGTGCAGCTGCTGACCCGAGACCGAGGTCACCGGCGTCTCCCACGGCACCTCAAGACCGAACGGCACCACGTGCACCGCGCCGGCCTTCACCTCGAAGGCACCACCCAGACGTACCTTGAGGAACTCGATGTCCTGCTTGTGCTCCTGGTCGCCACCCTCGACCTCGACCCGTGCCTGCAGCCCGACGGAGAGCGCCTCGATCTGCTGGTCGACGCTGCCGCCCTGGATCCGCACCTCACCCTGGACGACACCACCGGGAACCACGTTCGCCTCGGAGAGCACGGTCTCCACGGTGGCCCCACCGGCACCCAGGCTCGCGAGCAGCTTCTTGAATCCCATGACTTCCACTCCTTCTCGGTACTGACCTCTACATACGCGCGACGACCGTAGCCGGTTCCCCGCCGCCCACCACTACGCTCGGCCGCCATGAGCGACACCCCCGCCCGTACGCGCCTCCCGCGGGCCTTCTTCGACCGGCCCGTCCTCGATGTCGCCCCGGACCTGCTCGGCCGCACCCTCGTCCGCAACACGCCGGAAGGACGGATCGAGCTGCGCCTCACGGAGGTGGAGGCGTACGCCGGCGCGATCGACCCCGGCTCGCACGCCTTCCGCGGCCGCACCGCACGCAACGCCGTCATGTTCGGCCCGCCCGGACACGCGTACGTCTACTTCACCTACGGCATGTGGCACTGCCTCAACCTGGTCTGCGGTCCCGAGGGCCAAGCGAGTGGAGTCCTGCTGCGCGCGGGTGAGGTCCTGACGGGTGCCGAGCAGGCCCGCGCCCGCCGCCGCTCGGCCCGCCACGACAGGGAGCTGGCCAAGGGCCCCGCCCGCCTGGCCACGGCCCTGGACATCGCCCTCTCCCTCAACGGCACGGACACCTGCGCCGGCCCGACCGCCCCCCTCACCCTCCTCACCGGCACGCCCCCCACACCCGAAGCCATCAGCAGCGGCCCCCGCACGGGCGTGGGCGGCGACGGCGCCCCGCACCCCTGGCGCTTCTGGATCACCGACGACCCGACGGTCAGCCCGTACCGCCCCCACACACCCCGGAAGCGCCGCCTTGACTCTGGCCGCCCGACCGCCTAACGTAGCCCGAGCCGCAGAAAACGGGCCTGCTTGTTCAAGCACCCCGTAGCGGCCACCCACTACTCTCGATGATTCCCCAGCAGGGGCGTATTTCGGCATTCCCGAAATTCGTTTCGAATGGCTCGATTATGAGTCGCCAGAGAAATCAGCTAAAGTAGTGACCA
>NZ_BJMN01000048.1 GCF_006539185.1 Streptomyces gardneri | reverse complement strand
GTGGGGCGTCTGGAAGGACCAGGGCGCCTGCTGAGGCCCTGACCCACTGAGCACCACATGACCACTGCCCCCGCCCGGAATGTCCCTCCGGCCGGGGGCAGTTCCATGCTCCGAGCCATGCGGACACGGGGCTACGGACACGGGGCTACGGACACGGGGTTACGGATACGGGGGTTCAGACCCGCAGGGGCTCCGCGCCGATCAGTTCGGCGATCCGGTCCGGGGCCACCGCCCGCGAGTACAGCCAGCCCTGCCCCGTGTCGCAGCCGATCCGGCGCAGCCGGGCCGCCTGCCCCGAGGTCTCGACGCACTCGGCGGTGACCGTGAGCCCCAGCCGGTGCGCGAGTTGGACGAGCGCCTCGACGATCAGCTCGTCGGCCGGGTTGGGGTGCTCCTCGTCCTGGAAGCCGCGGACGAAGGAGCCGTCCAGCTTGAGCACGGAGACCGGCAGCCGGCTCAGGTAGGCCAGGTTCGAGTAGCCGGTGCCGAAGTCGTCGATCGCGATCCGCACGCCCATGTCGCTCAGCGCCTTGAGCGCCTGGAGCGGCCGCCCGGCCGAGCCCATCACGGCGGACTCGGTCAGTTCGAGCTGGAGCAGGTGCGGGGCGAGCCCGGTCTCCGCGAGGATCCCGGCGACGTCCGCGACCAGGTCGGAGTCCCAGACCTGGCGGACCGCCACGTTGACGCTCACGAAGATCGGGCGCTCGCGCGGATGGTCCTTCTGCCACTGCCGGGCCTGGCGGCAGGCGGTCCGCAGCACCCACCGCCCGAGCTCGACGATCGAGCCGTCCTCCTCGGCGATTCCGATGAACCGATTCGGCGGGAGCGAGCCGAACTGCGGGTGGTTCCAGCGCACCAGCGCCTCCACCCCGCGCACGGCCCCGTCCGCCAGATCCACCAGCGGCTGGTACTCCAGGCCGAACTCCCCGCGCTCGACGGCCGGGCGGAGTGTGGAGGAGAGCGCCTGCCGGGTCATCCGATGGGCGTTGCGCTCCGGGTCGAAGAGCGTCCAGCGGGCCTTGCCGTCCGCCTTCGCCCAGTACAGCGTGGTGTCGGCGGCCTGCATGAGGGCGGTCGCGGTCGTCCCGTGCGCGGTGCGTTCGACGACACCGATCGAGGCGGAGACCGAGAGCCGCTGGCCGCCCAGGTCGAAGGGGTCCTGGAGCGCGCGGAGCACCGAGCGTGCGAGGTCGGCCAGTTGTTCCGTACCGGTGGAGTCCTCGACGAGGATCGCGAACTCGTCGCCGCCGAGCCGTGCCACGAGGTGGCCGCCGCTGCGGGTGTAGCCGTCGCTGTCCGCGCACTCCGTCAGACGGGCGGCGACGGCGGCGAGGAGCCGGTCGCCGACCCGGTGGCCGAGGGTGTCGTTGACGGCCTTGAAGCCGTCGAGATCCAGGTAGCAGAGACCGATCCGCCCTGTTCTGCCATACCCGTATGACTCGTGCGATTGATGCGATTGATGCGGTTCATGTGACTCGTAGGACGAGCCGGCGCCGGCCGGTGCGGTCTCCGGTGCGGCGTCCTGCGCGGCGGCCTCCAGGGCCGAGGAGAGCCGCTCGAAGAACAGGGCCCGGTTGGGCAGTCGGGTCACCGGATCGTGCATCTGGAGGTGGCGCAGCCGCGCCTGGAGCTCGCGCCGGTCGCTGACGTCCGCGATCGACAGGAGCACGCGCCGGCTCTCCGGCACGGGGGAGACGGTGACCTCGGCCCACAGCGAGCGCCCGTCGGGGTGCTTGAGCCGGCGCGTGCAGCGGAAGCGGGAGCGGCGGCCGCGGAGCACCTCGCGGTACGCGTGCCAGGTGCGGCCGTCGGACGCGAGGTCGACGAGATCGGCGGCGGCCTGTTCACGGAGAGCCCCGGCTTCGGTGCCGAGGAGGGTGCCGAAGGAGTCGTTGGCCGCGACGACGAGGCCGTCCTGGTCGACGACGGCCATGGCGAGCTGCGCGGCCCGGAAGGCGGCGTGGTAGTCGCGGAGTTCGGCCGCTCGACGGTCGGCACGCGGCTCGGCGTCGATCCCGGTGCCGATCCCGGTGCCGAGGGGGCCGGGGGCCGGGTCGGGGGCGAGGTCGGTCTGACGCGTGGCGCAGGCCTCGGCGTGACGCTCCGTGACGGCAAGCTCGGTCTGGGGCGTCTCCGGCGGCTCTGGGTGCACCGGTCCTTCGGGGGTTCCGCTCACCGCTCGCTCCCGTAGTGCAGTCGGGCCGTTCACATGTGGTCGGGATGGTCGACCTCTGGAAAGTCTGCCGATCATAGAGCCAGCTCGGGGGGCCGTTCCAGCTCCGAGGCCCCTCCGGCGGACGGTTGCCACCGTGAGGACCCCCACCGCGACCCCTCGCCCGATCGTTTCTGCACGGGTCTGACACGGGCCGGTGATGACGTGACCGATTGTGACTTTCCGTGAGCTGATGCCCGCTCGTGTCGCGTCGACCCGGCGGCGCCCCCTCACCCGACCGGGGCAGCGGAAACATGCGAAACGTCGCAAACCGTCACAAGGTGGTTGTGGTGTCCCGCCTTACCGATCCGGAGGTCCACGTGAGGGGTCAGCAGCCACCCGGGGGAGTGGAGCGGCCGAGGCTGCGCGCCGGCGCGGCGGCCTTCACCGCGCTCGCCGCGCTCGCCGCCACCGGGCTCGTCGCGGGCCCCGCCGTCGGCGCGCCCGCGGGGAACCCCTGCACGCTGCCCCGCACCGCGGCCCACCACTCGCTCGGCCTCGACACCTGGAACGGCTCCTATCCGCGCCCCACCAGCACCCTCGACGCGGTCATGATCTTCCTGTCGTTCCCGGACTCCACCCCGCTCACCACCCCGGCCGAGCTCACCGCCGACCACTTCCCGGCCACCAGCGAGTACTTCGACCGGGCCTCCTACGGCCGCTTCGACCTGCGCCCGCACCCCCGGTCCGAGTGGACCCCGATGCCGAAGGGGTCGAAGGCGTACGACATACGGCGTGACTGGGACTCCGGGAAGCGCGCGACCTATCTGAGGGACGCGGTCGCCGCCGTCGACGCGGACGTCGACTTCTCGCTGTACGAGGTCGTCTATCTGGTCGCCGACCCGGACGCGCCCGGTGTGGACTCCGACGCGACGAAGGTCGTCAACCTCGAACGCCCGCTGAAGGTCGACGGCACCGAGATCAAGCGGGTCGTGACGGTCTTCGAGCGGCACCCGCCCGACCGGAACGTCCTCGCGCACGAGACCGGCCACGTCTTCGACCTGCCCGATCTCTACCACCGGCCGTCGGACGGCAAGGGCGACTGGGACACCCATGTGGGTGACTGGGACGTCATGGGCAGTCAGTTCGGGCTCGCGCCCGACCTCTTCGGCTGGCACAAGTGGAAGCTCGGCTGGCTCTCCCGCGCCCAGGTGACCTGCGTCCAGGGGCCCGGCCCCCAGCTGGTCAGCCTGGATCCGACCGACGCGCCGCCCGCGGAGAGCGGCACCCTCGGCACCCGGCTCGCCGTCGTCAGGACCGGCCCGGACAGCGTCCTGGCGATCGAGGCCCGCAGCGCCGCCGGCAACGACGCCGAGACCTGCACCGAGGGCGTCCTCCTCTACCGGGTGCGCAACGGCGCGGCCTCCGGCGACGGCCCGGTCCAGGTCGTCGACACCCACCCGCGCACCGAGGCGTGCGGGGACCGCTCCGTCTACCCGCCGCTCGCGGACGCGCCGCTGGAGGAGGGCGAGACCTTCACCGTGCCCGGCACGGGGGTACGCGTCGAGGTGGCGGACCGCACCCAGGCGGGCGGCTGGACGGTGAAGGTCACCCCGCCCGGCATGGGCTGACCGGGGCCGCGCCGCACCGCGTACAGGTCTCCGCCGCACACGAAGAAGCCCCCCGCTTCCGCGAGGGGCTTCTTCCGTCTGTGCGCCGCCAGGGACTCGAACCCCGGACCCGCTGATTAAGAGTCAGCTGCTCTAACCAACTGAGCTAGCGGCGCCTGCTGACGTCGTAGACATTAGCACCCGGATCGGCGGGAGGAAAAATCGATACCCGCACGTCGGGCGCGGCGGCCGCCCGGACGGCCCGCACGCAGGCCCAGAGCACGACCTCGGGGCCGGGCAGCCAGGGGTTCCGCGTGTCGGGGGCCACCAGCCAGCGGGGTCCGGAGGAGTCGGCGGGGGTGAGCGGGGGCACGGTCACCGCGTCCCCGACGCCGTGACAGAGCGGCCGGGGGACGGCTTCGCCCCACTCCTCCCAGTCGAGCAGCGCCGGCAGGCGCTGGGCCGTCCCGGGCGCGGTGAACAGCATCATCCGGCCCCGGTGCACCGCGACGGGCCCGGAGCCGGGGCCCTCCTCCCACAGCCGGTCCAGCATCCGGCGCCCGAAGACCGGGTCCACGTTGACGACGTCGAAGACCGCCCCGCAGGGCAGCGCCGCGGGCGAGGCCGGGCTGGCCTCCCAGCGGGTGAGCGCGGCTCCGGGGCGGCCCCCGGCGGCCGAGGCGAGCCAGGCCGCCCCGTCGGCGGTCACCCGGGCCGTCTGGTGCCGGCCCTCGTCGCCCTCCCGCAGGAAACGGAAGATGTCGTGCGGGGTCTCGTCGCGCAACCAGGTCGTCATGCGACCAGATGTACCGGCCGTAACGGACCGGTTTCCGAGAGTTGCCGGAATCCCGGACAGGAGAGGCGGGTGAGGAGTATCGTGCGCCCCGCATATGCCACGGGACGCGGCACGGCCCACGGCCCGGGCGCGTCGGCCTACTCCTCCGCCGGACGCCCGTTCGTCCGGATCAGGCCGCGGCCGAACTCGATCATCTTCAGGGCGTAGTCCTCGGTCCACTCCGCCCGCTCGGCGACATCCGCCGCCGTCAGCCGGTCGAACCGGCGCGGATCCGCCAGCTGCGCCGCCGCGATCGCCTGGAACTCCGTCGCGCGGTCCGTCGCCGCGCGGAACGCGAGCGTCAGCTCCGTCGCCCGGGCCAGCAGCTCACGCGGGTCCTCTATCGACTCCAGGTCGAAGAAGTGCTCCGGATCGGCGGTCGCCTCGGCAGGCTCGAAGACCAGCGGCGCCGGCCGCAGCCGTCGCTGTCCGCTCCGCTCCGCGGGTTCCGCCATCGTTCGTCTCCTCCTCGCACAGGCACGGCCCGGGATCCCGGGCCGCTTTCCATTGTCCCGCGCCCCGCAAGAGCGCGAGGCCCCCGGCGCGCGCCCCGGCCCTGCTCCCGGGCCCCGGTTTACGCGCGCCGGTTTGCGGGCGCGGCTCGCCCCTCAGTCGCCGAGGCCGCGCAGCAGCAGGCGCAAGCCCCCGAAGAACTCCTCGTCCGGGCCGATACCGCCCGCGCTTCGCGCGGTCTCCGTCAGATGGGGGAAGCGGTCCTCGGGCAGCGCGGCGATGACCGCCGTGCCCTCGCCGGCGAGCGGTCCCAGGTGTTCGAGTTGGATGGCGCCGGTGACGTACCCGTGGAGGGCGCGCAGGGCGACGACCCGCCGACCGCCGTCGATCCCCGCTTCGGTGAGGATGCCGAGCACGGTCTCCGACCACCGCAGCCCCGCGAGCGAACGGTGCCGGTGGGTGACGGTCAGCGGGACGGCCTCGGGGTGGGCGGCCACGCCGTCGCGCAGCCGTCCGGCCATGATCTCGATGCGCTCCTGCCAGGGCGCGCCGGCGGCGGGCGGGGTGGCGTCGACGGAGCCGAGGACGTGTTCGACCACGAGTCCTTCCAGCTCGTCGCGGTCGGCCACGTAGCGGTAGAGCCCCATGGGGCTCATGCCGAGCTCCTTGGCGACGGTGCGCATGGAGAGGGCCGCGAGCCCGTCGCGGTCGATGACGGCGACGGCGGCGGCGGCCAGTTGGCCCTGGGTGAGCGAGCGAGGTCGAGGCATGAGGGTTGACAGCGTACGCCCTACGCCTACGCTGTAGGAGTACGCCGTACGCCTACGGCAGTCCGAGAGAAGGTGCCCCATGCGCACGTCCACGCCCCGCACGCGGCTGGAGCCCGGCCACTCCGTGTCCCGCCGCACTCTCGACCCGGTCATCGGCCCCCCGGTGGCCTTCCCGGATCCCGAACGCCACACCCACGTGCAGTTCCGGCGCTTCGCGGGCTGCCCGGTCTGCAACCTCCACCTGCGGTCGGTGTTCCTGCGGCACGAGGAGATCGAACGGGCCGGAATCCGGGAGGTCGTGCTCTTCCACTCGCCCGCGGAGGAACTCCGCGAGCACGTGGCCCATCTGCCCTTCGCCGTCCTCGCGGACCCCGACCGGCTCCTGTACGCCGAGTTCGGCGTCGAGGCCCACCGCAGGGCCCTGCTCGACCCCCGCGGCTGGCCGGCCATCGCCCGAGCCCTCGTGCGCGGTGTCTGGGAGCTGCTCCGTGGCCGCGGCCGGCTGCCCGCCGCCGCGCAGCCGGCCGGTCGGCTGGGCCTGCCGGCCGACTTCCTGATCGCTCCCGACGGCCGGATCGCCGCCGCGAAGTACGGCGAACACGTCTACGACCAGTGGTCGGTCGACGAGCTCCTCACCCTCGCGTCGACCGTCAAGGCGGCCCACTGACGCCCTGCCGGCCGTGACCTGAGGTCTCAACGGCCTGCGTGAGGCAGGTGTTCTACGGGCTCCAGGGGACACGGTGCTGCGACCAGGTGTCCCACGTCGACATCATCGCCTCCCAGCCGTCGGGGAACGAGACCGCCGCACCCAGCTGGACCGGCTCCGTCGACGGGTGCTCGTCGAGGAGCTCCGTGACGCCCGCGCGGCAGACCACGACACAGGCGTGCCGGTGCCGGGAGGCCAGCACGCACAGGCGGCCCGTCTCCAGGTGGAAGGCGGTCGCGTCCGGACGGCCGGACAGCGGATGGAGGACGACCGTGACGTCGTACTCGCGACCCTGGAGCCGGTTCGCGGTGTCCACCGTCACGCCCGTCACGCCGAGTCCCGCGAGCGCCGCCCGCACCGCCGCCGCCTGGTCGCGGTGGGCGGTGCCGACCGCGATCCGGTCGGGCGTCAGGGGCACGGGCGTCTCCGAGCGCTCCGAGACCGCGGCGCCGCCCCGGTCCAGGAGCCGCCGGACGACCAGGGCGACCGCGCCGACCGCCTCCGGGTCCGTGCGCGGGGTCGTGCGGGCGGGCAGTTCGAGCAGCCCCCAGCCCGACTCCGCCGCCTCGTCGAGGACCCGGTCGGGACCCGAACCGTCCGACGCCACCGTGAAGGAGAGCTTCCGGTCCCCGGGACCGGTGCCGCTGCGGAACGGCGTGTACGGGTAGAAGGCGTCCGAGACCAGCGGCGCCGCCGAGGCGGGCAGCCGCCAGGACACCGGCAGCCGGTGCTGCGGAAGCTCCGGATTGTGCGCGAGCAGCGTGGAGACCGCGCTCGCCGACGGGTCGTACGAGAGCCCCGCCCACTGCTCGGCGCCCACCACCGAGAACGGGTCCAACTGCCCGGGGTCGCCCACGAACAGCGCCCGCTCGAACAGCCCCGCCACGGCCAGGAGCGCGTCCGAGCGCATCTGGTACGCCTCGTCGACGATCGCGTGCGCCCACGGCTCGACGTTCTTCACGTGCGCCCACTTGGCGGAGGTGGAGAGGACGACCGGCAGCCCCGTCAGCTCACCGGGCTTCGCCGACTTCCGTACGTTGGCCAGATCGTCGAGCGCCTTGTCGTACGCGTCGCTGTCGCTCGAGTGCAGCCGCCCCACCTCCAGGCCGGGCTCCTTCTCGGCGAGCCGCAGCACCAGATCGTCCACCTGCGCGTTCGTCTGCGCGACGACCATCAGGGGGCGCCCGGCGGCGGCCAGTTCGAGAGCGGCCCGGACGACCAGGGTCGACTTCCCGGCGCCCGGCGGGGAGTCCACGACGACACCCCGCGAGGTGCCGTGCAGGGTGTCCGCCAGGATGCCGTCCGTCGCCCGGCCGGCCTCGGCGGACGGATCGAAACGCGGCTCGGGAATCGTCACAGCACGTCCTCGGGGGTCACGGCATCGGGCAGTTCCACGGCGTCCGTCCGGGGAGGACCGCCGTGCGTCCAGGGCGTCTCCTCCGGCTCCGGCAGCTTCGGCCCGACCCGCTGCTCGTGCTCGAACAGCGTCCAGGCGATCCGCTCGCCCTTCTCCGGCACCGAGCCGGCCGCGGGCTCCTTCGACCGCCCCATCCGGTCGAGGAGCCGCAGCACCAGCGAGCCGTCCTCCTCGTACCGCACGAACTCCGCCGCCTGCGGCTTCCCGTCGAGCGAGCGGAACACCTTCGCCTTCTCCGCGAGGTGCGGCCGGTCCTCCGTGCGGACCGTGAGGAGCGGCCGCGGCGCGGGCCGCTTCGACTCCGTCCAGGCCATCGTCACCTCGGCCACCTCCGCCGCGAACGCCTCGCCCGCGAGCCGCCGACCCGCCAGGACCAGCGGATCGTCGAGCGCCTCCTGCGCCTCCAGCTGCCCCTGCGCCCGCTCCCGGTTCGCGAGCTTCGAGGCCGCCGCGATCACGTCGTCCTGGCGCGGCTGCGGCGGCTCACCGGCCACCACGCGGTCGCGATGACCGGTGAACGACCAGCGGTCCCGGGTCCAGCGGTCCTCGACCCTGGCGCCCTCCGGCAGCTCCCGCAGCAGGCCGAGCGCCCGCCAGACCGCGTCCCAGGTCGGCTTCAGCTGCGAGGCGACGAGCCGCCGGACCTCCCGCTCGGCCCGGTGCAGCTCACCGAGGCCCGCGTCGGCCGCCTCGCCGTCCTCGGCCGCGCCCAGCGCCAGCCGGGCCCGGTCGTACCGCTCGATCGCGGGCGCCAGGAGCCGGTTGTCGAAGGCGGGGTCGGTGGCGGGTCCGGCGGGCGGGCACAGCAACTGCCCCCGCTCGTCGCGCCCCACCTCGGCCCGCAGCGCCCCCTCGGGCCCCGACTCCCCGTCCCGCGGGTCGAGCCAGGCGAGCAGCGCACCCAGGTGCTGGTCCTCCAAGGAGGACTGACCGGTCGCCCAGTGCCGGTTGAGGAGGTCCGTCGCGGCGAGCAGCAGCGAGGAGCCGGGGACCCGGGCCCGGTCGCCGTAGTGCGTCAGCCAGCGCCCGAGCAGCGGCACGCGCGGCGGCGCGGGGAACGGCGTCTCCGGGTCCTGCTCGGCCGTCCGCCGGAACCGCGTGGACCGCCCGAGCAGCCGTACGTACTCGATGCCCGCGCGGCTCGGCACGATCAGCTGCGGCGCGTCCGCGCACAGCTCGACCTCGACCTTCACCTTCTTGCCGGTCTCCGGGTCGACCTCGCTGCGCTCCGCCGCCTCCACGACGTCGGTGAACGAGTCGACGTACGGCAGGACCTCCTCCGCCAGGTCGGCGAGGAACGAGAACCGCAGGTCCCGGTCCCGGGGCTGCGTCACCACCAGGAGCCGGGGCTCGTCGGCGTCGGTGCCCACGAGCGCCCCGAGCGGAGCACCCGCCTCACCCGCGGTCGTCAGCGGTACGAGGACGAGCGGCCGCGCGGACACGTGCCGGTGGCGGACGGTGGCCAGCGGCTGGGCGCGACCCGACTCGACGGCCTCCATGCGGGCGAGCGCGGAGATCAGTGACATGCCGAAGCCTCCTCGGAGAGCGCGGACGCCCGGTCCAGCGCCTCCTGGCGCAGCGCCCGCGCCCGGCGCAGGGCCGCCACCGCCGGATCGTCGGGATCGCCGGCCTCGCCGCGCGCCGCCGCCAGGACCGCGCCGACCGTCGTGAGGCCGCCGAGCTCACCCCGTACCGCCCGGCCCAAGGTCTCCACCGCGCCCGCCTCCCGGGCCCGCGCCCGGCAGTGGAAGGCCAGCTCGCAGGCGGCCAGGCACTCCGGCGCATACGCGTGGGGCACGGACTCCACGGCCTCCGTCAGCTCCGCCGCCGAGCACCCCGCCACGTCGAAGGTCGTGCCCTCCGGCAGGGCGTCCGCGATCTCCTCGATCCGGGTCAGCCGGGCCAGCTGCCGCCGGGTCACCGACCGCTGCTTGCGCACGTCCACGACCGAGGCCGTCGGCACGTTCGAGAAGTCCTTGGGGCAGACGAGGAGCACCGAGTGCGCGACCGTCGCGCCCTCGGTCACCGCCGCCATCCGTTCGAGCGCGAGCACGTACACGGCGGACTGCCGGGCCGCCGCGCCCACCTTCGACGCGTCGGCCGCGCCGTCGATCATCGGGAAGGACTTGATCTCGACGACCGTCCACCGCCCGTCCGGAGAGACCACCACCGCGTCCGGCTCCAGATAGACCGGGGAGCCGGCCACCTCCAGGGCCAGCAGCGGATGGTCGAGCAGCGCCCACGCCCCGGCCCCGGTCGCCTCGCGCAGCGCGAGCGCCGTGCGGGCCGTCCGCCCCTGGGGTCCGGCCGCGGCCAGATCGGGCAGGGAGACCGCGCCGGGCTCCTCGATGCCGAGCAGGCGCAGCAGCTCACGGCCGCCGTCCGCCTTCACCTTCGCCTCGAAGGAGTTGCCCCGCATGATCGCGAACTGCGACTGGCCGAACGGCGCGGGGGAGCCCAGCTTCGAGGCGAGCGCCGCCTTGTCGACCCCGGCGCCGTCGAGCAGCGCCCGGCGCCGGCAGCCGGGATTGGCGGCGAGCGCCGCGAGCGCCCGCGCGTCCAGGGCGCGTGGCGCCGTGCCCGGTCCGCGCAGCTCAGCCAAGTGCTGCCGAAGTGTCGTCGTCTGCGACGGTCGTGGCAGACCGCTGTCCAGGGATGCGCTCACCCGCGGAAGTCTCGCATCCGGCACTGACAACCGTCCCGAGGTCGCCCGGACGTCACCCCGAATTCGCGTGGGCGATGATGGGAAGAGGCACGACCGCACCGTGAACCTGAACCTCTGGAGAGTCCTTTCCATGGCACCGCGCATCCTGCTCGCCCGGCACGGCCAGACCGAGTGGTCGCTTCTCGGCCGGCACACCGGCAGGACCGACATCCCCCTGCTCGACGAGGGCCGGCGCGGGGCGAAGCTGCTCGGCGAGCGGCTGCACCGCGGCCCCTGGCAGGGCCTGCCGGACGTGGAGGTGCGCACCAGCCCGCTGGTCCGCGCGAGCGAGACCTGCGCCCTCGCCGGCTTCGCCGAGCGCGCCGAGCCGTGGGACGCGCTGATGGAGTGGGACTACGGGGCGTACGAGGGCATGACCCCGGCCCAGATCCAGGCGATCCGTCCCGGCTGGCTGATCTGGCGCGACGGCGTCCCCGAGGGCGAGTCCATGGCGCAGCTCTCGGACCGTGCCGACGAGATCGTCGAGTGGGCCCGGTCCGCCGACCGGGACGTCCTGGTCTTCGCCCACGGCCACATCCTGCGCTCGATCGGCGCGCGCTGGCTCGGCGAGGACGTCTCGTACGCCTCCCGCATCCGCCTCGACCCGACGAGCCTCTCCGTCCTGGGCTGGGCGTACGGCGCACCGGCGATCGAGCGCTGGAACGACACCGGGCACCTGGAGTAGGACACCCCGACAGGGTCAGTACGCGGCGAGGACCCGGCCCGTCTCGGTGAGCATCCCGCGGATCCGGGCCGAGGCGATGCCGTCGAGGGATTCCATGACGCGCTTCGCCTCCGCCGCCGCCTCCTCCGGGCGCCCCGCGTGCGCCAGGTCCCTGGCCAGGTGGGCGCGGTAGAGCGCGAGGTTCCGGGCGAAGTACGGATTCTGCAGGACCGTGGCCCGGTGGGCGTGGCGGGCGGCGCGCCCCCAGTCGCCGAGGGCCGCCCAGCACTGGGCCTCCAGGGCCTCCCGCTCGGGCTCGCCGAAGAACGACATCCACTCGGGGTCGCCGTCGGACGGCCCCCGGTCGAAGTGCGTGTGGGCGCGGCCGAGGGCCTGGTCGCAGGCGGACCGGTCGCCGAGCCCCGCCCACGCGCCGGCCTCCCGCAGCGAGAGCAGCGAGAGCAGCCGGGCCGAGTCGAGGGGCTGCGCGGCCCGCAGCCCCGCCTGCGCCGCCCGGACCGCCTCGCGGTACCGGCCGGTGTCCCGGGCCAGGAACGACGTGTTGCAGAAGGCGTGCGCCTCCAGGGCCGCGTTCCCCGAGACCCGCGCGGTGGCGAGGGCCTCGGCGTAGTGCGAGCGCGCGTCCTCGTGGCGGCCCGAGTCGTGGGCGAGCCAGCCGACGGAGAGGGACAGCTCGCCGGCGCCCGCGTGCAGCCGGTCCTCGGTGGAGCGGCGGGTCATGCTGCCCGTGTCGAGCAGCGCGTACGCGGTGCGGAGCGGCTGCGCGGCCACCTTGTAGAGCCCGTCGGCGCCGTGCCGGTCGTCGAGCAGACGGATCTGCCGTACGGCCTCCTCGACGGCCCTGACCTCGGCCTCGCCGATCCTGTGGGTGCCGCGGGGGGCCGGGATCGCGACGGCGGGGCCGCCGAGTCCCAGCGAGGCGGCCGCCAGGGTGGCGGAGCCGCTCGTCATGAATGCGCGACGCAGCACGTCGCTCTCCTCATCGTTCCGGGTCGGGATCGCGGCGGGAGGCGAGCCCCCGGCCGGGGCGCCCTGCCGCCGGCCGCGCACCGTCTCCCGCGCGGAGAAGCCCAGGTCGGAGAGGCCGAGTCCGGGGAACATGTGCAGGAAGACCCGCTCGTACGCGTAGTTGGGGCAGCGGATCTCGCCCGCTTCCACGCGCCCGATGTAGCGGGCGTCGCACGCGACCTGTTCGCCGATCTCCCGCGCCGCCCGGCGGACAGCCGCGGCGAACTCCGCCGGCGAGTGCTGTCCGCGGAGCCGGCGGAAGGCGAGATTGGGAACTGCCCGTGACATCGCCATGGCCGAGCCCTCTCCTGGTGCTGCCGGGTGGTCCGGCGGCAAGAACGTACCTGCTGTGACTGGATGCCTACGCTGAGTTTGGCTACAAATCGGATATCTCGCCTGTGATCTGCCATGAACTGCCATCCTTTGCAGCGGCATGCCGCCGTAGCCGTTGACGCGCACGGGCGTTGAACCGTAAGGGAGAGACGGAACGTGTCTCCTCAGGAGCGAGGAGGGGTCCCATGTCGGAGATCGGTTCGCAGTCGGCCACGTGGCACGCGCCCGCCCCGGACGGCGGCGCCCCCCAGCCCCCCGCCGAGCCCTGGGACCTGGTGACCGTGCCGGTCCGGCAGGGCCTGGAGGCCGTCGACATCCTGCGCCGCGGCAGCACCCCCGCGGTCGGCCCCGTGGTGCACGACGGGGCCTGCGACACCCTCGGCTTCCTGGTCCCGCCGGGCACGGCCGCGGCCTGGGACATGCCGGGCAGCGCGTGTACGCGCACCTCGGGCCGCGGGCTGCGCCTCCCCGAGCTGCCCGAACTCCCCGAGCCGACCGGCGACACCCCCCGCCCGGCCGGCTGGCTGCTGCCGCCGGGGGACACCGACCCCGTCACCGACCCGGCGGTGCTGCGCGAGGCGCTCGGCGAGGCGGCCCGGCTCATCGAGGCGGCCGACGGCTGCCACTGAGCCCCCCACCGGGCAGGCCCGGGATAATGGGGCCGTGGCCAGGAACAGACAGCGCGACCGGGCGGCTACCGCCGCCGCCGTCGTCGAGACCGTCGACGGCGGGCTCGCCGAACTCGTACCCGACCGGGAGCGCCCGCGCGCCTGGACGCTGCTCATCGACGGCGCCCCGCAGTCGCACGTCGACCTGGACGACCCCGCCCACCTCTCCTTCGAGTACCAGCGGCGCCTCGGCCACATCGCCGACCTCGCCGCCCCGCCGAACCGGCCGCTCCAGGTCGTGCACCTCGGCGGCGGCGCCTTCACCCTCGCCCGGTACGTCGCCGCGACCCGGCCCCGCTCCACCCAGCAGGTCGTCGAGCTCGACGGCCCGCTGGTCCAGTTCGTCCGCCGCGAGCTGCCGCTCGACCCCGGGGCCCGTATCCGCGTCCGCTCCACCGACGCCCGGGCCGGGCTCGCCAAGGTGCAGGACGGCTGGGCGGACCTCGTCATCGCCGACGTGTTCAGCGGGGCCCGTACCCCGGCCCATCTGACCAGCACCGAGTTCCTCGGCGAGGTGCGGCGGGTCCTGCGGCCCGGCGGCCTCTACGCGGCCAACCTGGCCGACGGCCCGCCCCTGACCCATCTGCGCGGCCAGATAGCCACGGCCGCCGCCGTCTTCCCCGAACTGGCCCTGACCGCCGACCCCACGGTGCTGCGCGGCCGCCGCTTCGGCAACGCGGTGCTGCTCGCCTCCGACCGGGAGCTGCCGGTGGCCGAGCTGACCCGCCGGGTCGCGACCGATCCGCACCCGGGCCGGGTGGAGCACGGCCGGGAGCTCGCCGACTTCGCCGGCGGCGCGGCCCCCGTCACCGACGCGAGCGCCAAGCCCTCGCCCGCACCGCCCGCTTCCGTCTTCCGCTGAGCGACCTCAGGTCGCGCGGTCCTCGATCTCCACGCGGGGTGCGGTGTCGTGCCACAGGCAGAAGACCGACAGCTCGCGGCCGTCCTTGGTGAAGGTGACCCGGATCCAGGTCGGCTGCTTCCACACCTGCATCTGCCAGCCGGACGCGGGGATCGCCGAGACCAGCTCGGCCGACGTCTCGCCGAGGTCGAAGGTGACCCGGCCGCCGTCGACCGTGTAGCTCTTCACGGAGGACGCCGGGGTGGACGCGGGAGTCGTGGCGGGCGGGGCCGTGGTGGTGGCGGGCGCCGTCGTCGTGGACTCCGGCCGGTCGGCGGGGGTCGTGACGGGAGGCGAGGACGGGGTGGGGGAGGCGGTGCGCCCCTCGCCCGGCGTGGACGTCCGGGACGGCGGCGGGGTCCCGGGAGTCTCGGGCCGACGCGTCGAGGAGGTCAGCGGATCGCCGCCCGCGGCGACCGGCGCGTCCTCGGTGGTGCCGGCCGGGAGGGGCACCGCGAGCGGCGGGTCGTAGACCGTGCCGGACAGCACCGTGTGCACTCCCCACCAGGACAGGGTGACCGCCGCGCCGGTGGCGAGCGACCAGGCCAGGGCGTGAACGAGTCCTCTTCGCACGGGGCCATAGTGCACCACCCGTCAGGGAGCCCTGCGGGAGGGTGCAGATTGCTCATCCGTTCCCCCGAATGGCGTACGGTGCCGCCCATGGCAAGTGTGCTCGTGGTCGAGGACGACCAGTTCGTGCGCTCCGCCCTCATCCGCCAGCTCTCCGAGGCCTCCCACACGGTACGGAGCGTCGGGACGGCTCTGGAGGCGTTGCGCGAGGTCGCCCATTTCCGTTTCGACGTGGTCATCCTGGACCTCGGACTGCCCGACCTGGACGGGTCCGAGGCGCTCAAGATGCTGCGCGGAATCACCGACGTACCGGTGATCATCGCGACCGCCCGGGACGACGAGGCCGAGATCGTGCGGCTCCTCCACGCCGGCGCGGACGACTACCTCGTGAAGCCCTTCTCGGTGGACCACCTCTCGGCCCGCATGGCGGCCGTCCTGCGCCGGGCGCGGTCCGCCGCGGGCGAGGCGCCGCCGCCCCGCGTCATCCGGGTCGGCGGCCTCACCGTCGATCCGCTGCGCCGTCAGGCGGAGCTGGACGGGGCGCCGTTGGACCTCACTCGGCGCGAGTTCGACCTGCTCGCCTTCCTCGCCGGGCGGCCCGGTGTGGTCGTCCCGCGCAAGGAGCTGCTCGCCGAGGTGTGGCAGCAGTCCTACGGGGACGACCAGACCATCGACGTACATTTGTCATGGCTGCGGCGGAAGTTGGGTGAAACGGCCGCCAGGCCCCGCTATCTGCACACCCTGCGCGGGGTGGGCGTGAAGCTGGAGCCGCCCCGGGAGTCGCAGCCGTGAGGTGGGCGCTCGTCAAGGTGTCCCTGGCCGTCACCGTGATGGTCGTCGTCGCCTTCGCCGTGCCCCTCGGGCTCGTCGTCAAGGAGATGGCCCGCGACCGGGCCTTCTCCAACGCCGAGCGGCGGGCCTCCGGGCTCGCCCCCGTCCTCGCGATCACCACCGACCGCCAGGAGCTGGACAAGGCCGTCGCCACCACCGAGGACGGGGCCGCCGGACGGCTCGCCGTGCACGTGCCCGCCGGCGAGCCGGACGGCACCGCCCTGGAGATCGGCACCCGCAGGGCCGACGCCGAGGAGCTCGCGGCCACCCGCAGGCTCGGCCGGGCCTCCATCGCCGAGGTGCCCGGCGGCTTCGCGCTGCTCCAGCCCACCGCGCTCAGCAGCGGTCAGGTCGCCGTCGTCGAACTCTTCGTCCCCGAGGGCGAGGTCAGCAACGGTGTCGCCACCGCCTGGCTGGTCCTGGCCGGTGTCGGCATCGCCCTGATCGTCGGCTCCGTCGCCGTCGCCGACCGGCTCGGCGTCCGCATGGTTCGGCCCGCCCAGCGGCTCGCGGGCGCCGCCCACGACCTCGGCGAGGGCCGGCTCGGCGCGCGGGTGCCCGAGGAGGGCCCGCCGGAGCTCAAGTCGGCGGCCGTCGCCTTCAACTCGATGGCCGACCAGGTCGTCCAGCTCCTCGCCAACGAGCGCGAGCTCGCCGCCGACCTCTCCCACCGGCTCCGCACCCCGCTGACGGTGCTGCGGCTCAACGCGGCCTCGCTCGGCTCCGGCCCCGCCGCCGAGCAGACCCGGGCCGCGGTCGAACAGCTGGAGCGCGAGGTCGACATCATCATCCGCACCGCCCGGGAGGCGAAGCCGCAGACCCAGGCGACCGGGCCCGGCGCGGGCTGCGACGCCGCCGAAGTGGTCCGCGCGCGGATGGACTTCTGGTCGGCGCTCGCCGAGGACGAGGGCCGGCGGGTGCGGGTCGCGGGCGTCGAGCGTCCCGTACGCATCCCGGTGGCCCGACCCGAACTCGTCGCCGCCCTCGACGCCCTGCTCGGCAACGTCTTCCGGCACACCCCCGAGGGCACCGCCTTCTCCATCGACCTCCACAACGGCGACGACGCCGTCATCGTCCTGGTCTCCGACGCGGGCGCCGGCATCGCCGACCCCGCCGCCGCCCTGGCCCGCGGCAACAGCGGCGGCAGGCCCGGCTCCACGGGCCTCGGCCTGGACATCGTGCGGCGGATGGCGGAGGCCACCGGGGGAGACGTCGCCATCGGGCACTCCGTCCTCGGCGGCACCGAGGTCCGCGTCTGGATCGGGCTCGACGAGCGCCGCACGGGCGCCACGGCGGGCCGCCGCGGCCGCCGCCCGGCCCGCCGCCGCCGCGGCGGCACGGGCACCCGGCGCGCCGCCGACGCCTGAGCCGTGGCCGAGCGGGCCGAACCTTTCGTGGTTCCGATGCCTTCCTTAAGCGGAGCCTAAGAATCCCAACCCCGGTCCGCTCATGGCCTTTTGTCCGTTTCCCAGTCGCTAGCGTGCTGCCGCACCACACCCCCACACCCGGCACACAGAGGCAGGCACGCGATGGGCACCAGTTCGCACCGGCGCAGGGCGAGCACCAGGACCAAGGCCGTCGGAGCCGTCGTCGCGGCCGCGATCGTCGGAGGCGTCGCCTTCGCGCTCGGCGGGACCGCGCAGGCCGCCGCCGTCGGCGCCGCGTACACCCGGACCAGCGCCTGGACCGGCGGCTACACCGGCCAGTACGTCGTCACCAACGAGACAACGGCCGCCCAGTCCGACTGGACCCTGGAGTTCGACCTCCCGGCCGGGACGACCATCGGCTCCCTCTGGAACGGCGAGCACACCGTCTCCGGCGGCCACGTCACCGTGAAGCCCGCGAGCTGGAACAGGCAGCTCGGCCCCGGCCAGTCCGTCACCGTCGGCTTCGTGACCTCCGCCGCGGGCACGGCGGGCGACCCGACCGGCTGCCTCATCAACAAGGCCGCCTGCTCCGCCGGAGGCCCCGCCCCCACCCCCAGCGGGCGCCCCACCGAGCAGCCGACCGCGACCGCCTCCCCCTCGGCGACGGCCACCGCGAAGCCCACCCCGACCGCCACCGCCTCGGCGACCGCGACCGCCACGGTGAAGCCGACCCCGACGGCCACCGCCACCACCACCACGGCGCCGCCCACCCCGACCCCCACCGCGACGGCCACCGGCAGCCCCGTCGGCGCCGCCAAGTACGCCCCGTACGTCGACACCTCGCTCTACCCGGCGTACGACCTGCTCGCGACCGCCGACGCCACCGGAGTGAAGGAGTTCAACCTCGCCTTCATCACCTCCGGCGGCGCCTGCGCCCCGCTCTGGGGCGGGGTCACCGACCTCGCGAACGACAGGGTCGCGGCCCAGATCGGCGCCCTGCGCGCCAAGGGCGGTGACGTCCGCGTCTCCTTCGGCGGCGCCGCCGGCCACGAGCTGGCCCTGAACTGCTCGTCCTCCTCGGCGCTCGCCGCCGCGTACGGCAAGGTCATCGACCAGTACAAGCTGACCAAGGTCGACTTCGACGTCGAGGGCGCCGCCCTGCCGGACACGGCCGCCAACACCCGCCGCTCCCAGGCGATCGCCCAGCTCCAGAAGACCCACCCGGGCCTGAACGTCTCCTTCACCCTGCCCGTCATGCCCGAGGGTCTGACACAGCCGGGCGTGGCCCTGCTCGCCGACGCGAAGAAGAACGGGGTCCGCGTCGACGCCGTCAACATCATGGCGATGGACTACGGCCCGGCGTACAGCGCGGACATGGGCACGTACGCGATCCAGGCCGCGACCGCGACCCAGGCCCAGGTCAAGGGAGTCCTCGGGCTCTCCGACGCGGCCGCCTGGAAGGCCGTCGCCGTCACCCCGATGATCGGCGTCAACGACGTCACGACCGAGATCTTCAAGGTCGACGACGCCACGCAGCTCGTCGACTTCGCGAGGTCGAAGGGGATCGGCTGGCTCTCGATGTGGTCCTCGACCCGTGACAAGCAGTGCGCGGGCGGCGCCGTGAACCACGCCGACGCCACCTGCTCGTCGATCCTCCAGGCACCCCTGGCCTTCACGAAGGCCTTCGCCGCCTACAAGTAGGCAGGCCCCGCAGGCCCCCCACACCGCGCGCCCCGGCCGGAGCCACCCCACCCCCAGGCCGGGGCGCGCACCCCTACCCGGCCGTCGGCCGTACGGCGCAGGCGTCGGCGATCGCCGCGGTGTCCCAGTAGAAGGGGCGGACCTCGGCGATCCGGCCGTCCCGCACGGTGATCGTCTGCAGGATCGGGAAGGTCAGCTCGCGGCCGGTGGCGCGGGCGCGGGCCCGTACGCGCGTGAGGACCACGGCGGTCGCGCCCGTGGCGAGGAACTCCTGCTCCGTCATGTCGAAGGACTCCCACACCCGGCTCATCGCGAGGAAGAAGCGCTCCAGGCCCGCGTGCCCGCGCCAGGTCCCGCCGTACGGCAGGGCGGCGGCCTGGTGGAGGACGACGTCGGGCGCGAAGTAGGGAGCGAGCGGGGCGAAGGAGGCCTGGCCGGGGCCTCCGGCCGCAAGATAGGCGGCCTCCGCCGCGTACATACCGGTCAGGACGGCCGCCGAGTCCGCTGCGGTGCCAGTAGTGCCAGTTTTGCCAGCGGTGCCAGTAGTGCCAGTAGTGCCAGTAGTGCCAGTGGTGTCGGTGGTGGAGGTAGTCGTCATGCCGCCAGCGTGATCGCCGGGGGCGGAGCACGCTGGCGGCTGTCGGACGTCGACCTCGCGAGGGGCGCCCTACGCCCGCGCGGCCTTCCACTCGTCGGCGTAGTCGTCGAAGATCGCCCGCAGGTGGTGGCCGATCTTCAGGTAGTCCAGGTCGTCGAGGTTGGCCAGGGAGACGCGGACGGACCACTCGGGGCCGTCGAAGCCGCCGCCGTTGAGGAGGACGACGCTGGTCTGCTCGGCCAGCCGGAACAGCGGGTCGACCGGCTCGTAGTTCTTGTCCAGGAAGTCCGCGAAGTCCTTGCCGTGGACCCGCTCGGCCTCCGCGAGCAGGTCGAGCGCGCCTTCGGCGCCTTCCCGCCGCGGGTGTCCAGGGACTTGCCGACGGCGCCCTTGTCGGTCAGCGAGACCTCGGTGGTGGCGAGCGGGGTGTCGAGACCGGGGACGGCCGCGGTCTCGGGCCCGATGATCCGGCCCGCCTCGATGATGTTCGCCCGGCGGCCGACCGTCAGCACCAGGTCGGAGAGGGTCAGTTCGAAGTCGGGCGGGGGAGGGGTGAGGACCTTGCTGCCCCGCTTCACCGCCTCGAAGGTGACCCGGCCGCCAAGCCGCCGCTCCAGCTCGCCGACCCTGGCGCCGTCCGCGAGCGTGACCAGGAACGTCCGGCCGACCATGCCCGGGAGCGCCTCGCGCTCGTCGGACTCCAGGCCGCCGCCGGAGCCGCGCATCCTCTCCCACAGGGCGCGCGAGGCGTCGCGGAGGTTGATCCGCATCATCATCGGCATGATCTGGCTGGTGTAGATGACGATGGTGACGAGGCCGAAGAGGTAGCAGACCGTGTACGCGGTGGCCACGTGGCCCTGGTACCGGGTGATCTGCGCCTGCGTCAGGTTGGAGAAGAACTGCGGTCCCGCCATGTAGCCGAGGGAGAAGATGAAGAGCGCGAAGAAGATCGTCTTCACGTCGTCGGAGACGGTGACCTTCGCCCAGGCGCCGAGCAGGAGCGAGACGATCAGGGTGCCGCAGATACCGCCGAGCGTGATGGGGCCGACGCGGAGTTTGCCGACGAGATAGCCGGCCGAGAGGCAGAGGAAGAGGGCGAGTTCGGGATTGTCACGCAGGGCTCCCATCCGCCGTCACCTCACCCAAGCGGAAGAAAAATGTGAAAATCTCGGACATAAGCGGAAGTTAACAACGTTCGGGATGAAATGGATCAACGCCTCGCCCGTCTGGGTGATCTTGTGCGCTGATCCGATCTTGCCGGGCGGGTCTAACCCTTCACCGCGCCCCGCATCACACCGCCCACGATGTGCCGGCCGAAGAGCGCGAGCACGACGAGCAGCGGCAGCGTCCCGAGCAACGCGCCCGCCATGACCACCGACTGGTCGGGCACCGTTCCCCGCCCCAGGCCCGTCAGCGCCACCTGCACCGTCGGGTCCCCGGTCTGCGTCAGGACGAGGACCGGCCAGAAGAAGTCGTTCCAGGCCGCCACGAACGACAGCATGCCGAGCACCGCCATCGCCGGACGCGCCGCCGGCAGCACCACGTGCCACACCGTCCGCAGGGTCCCCGCCCCGTCCATCCGGGCGGCCTCAAGCGCCTCGGACGGCAGGGCCCGCCGCAGGTGCTGGAGCATGAAGAACACCCCGAAGGCGGAGACGAGCGAGGGCAGGACCACCGCCTGGAGCTCGTCCGTCCAGCGCAGCCGCGCGATCAGCAGATAGAGCGGGACGACACCGAGCTGGGGCGGGATCAGCATCGTCCCGGCCACGAGCAGGAGCAGGGTGCCCCGGAAGCGGAACCGCAGCTTGGCGAAGGCGAAGCCGGCGAGGGTCGAGAAGAGGACCGTTCCCGCCGCGACCGCCCCGGCGACCAGCGCGGTGTTCGCCAGGGCCTCGCCAAGACGGGCGTCCGTCCAGGCGAGTTCCAGGTTCCGGGGCAGGTTCCGCCCGAACCGGAAGGGCGGCGGGGTGGCGGCCAGCCGCGTACTGGTCCGCGAGGCGGCGACCGCCGTCCACAGCAGGGGGAAGAGGGAGACGGCCGTGAAGAGCGCGAGCAGTGCGTACGTGCCCCAGCCGGCCCGCTCCGTCCTCATGAGGCCCGCTTCCCGCGCGCGAAGGCCCTGCGCGTGAAGGCCCCGCGTGCGAGGAGCCCGCGCGCGTGGACCCCGCGCAGGAGCCGTGCCGCCCCGAACAGCACCACCAGGATGACGAGCATCGCCCAGGCGATGGCCGCGGCCCGCCCCAGATGGAGGTTCACCCAGCCCTGCTCGTACAGATAGAGCCCCAGCGTCTGGAACTGGTGGTCAGCCCCGCCGGAGGCCCCCGCGCCGCTGCCGAACAGCAGCGGCTCGCCGAAGAGCTGGGTCGCACCGATCGTCGAGACCAGCACCGTGAAGAGGATCGCGGGCCGCAGCCCCGGCAGCGTCACGTGCAGGAACTGACGCCACCGAGACGCCCCGTCGAGCGCCGCGGCCTCGTACAGCTCGCGCGGGACCGTCTGCATCGCCGCCAGGTAGATCAGCGCGTTGTAGCCGGTCCAGCGCCAGACGACGATCGACGACACCGCGAGCTTCGACGCCCACGGGCCGTTCTGCCAGTCCACCGGGGCGAGACCGGCCACCCCCAGGGCCCAGTTCGCCATGCCGTTGTCCCGTCCGTAGAACAGCGCGAAGACCAGGGTCGCGGCGGCGACCGAGGTGGCGTACGGGGCGAGCGCCACGACCCGGAAGAGGCCCCGGCCCCGCAGCCGCACGTCGAGCAGATGCGCCACGCCGAGCGCGAGCAGCAGCTGTGGGACGGTGGAGAGGACCCCGATGACGGCGGTGTTCACCAGGGCGTTCCAGAAGAACGCGTCGTCGAGCAGCCGCGCGTAGTTGTGCAGCCCCACCCACTCCGCCTCGGCGGGCGCGGTCAGTTCGACCCGGTGCAGCGAGGTCCAGGCGGTGGCGGCCAGCGGGAACACCCCGAAGGCACCGAAGAAGAGGAAGAAGGGCGCGACGAGCGCGTAGGGGGCCCAGCGGGACCCGACGGGGGTGCGGCGGGGCGCGCCGGGGGTGCGGCGGGCCGACCGCGCGCCCCGCGCCCCGCGGTCCGCACGACGGCCGGTGCCGACCCGGGCGCCACGAGCACGGGAACCGGCTCCGGGCCCGGGGGCAGGCGGATCCGCCGGCCCCGTCGGCGTGTGTGTCTCCGTCACCCCGCCCTCACCGGTCCAGCGCGTTGTCGATCGCCTTCATCGCGGCCTTCCAGGCCGACTCCGGCGAGCGGCCCGTCTGGTCGACCTGGAGCATGCCGACGTCGGCCAGGGTCTGGGCGACCAGGGCGTCCTTCGGGCCGACGGGGGCCCGGGGGACGCCCCGGGCCGCCGCGGCGAAGATCTCGCCGACCGGGGCGTCGCCGAAGTACGGGTGCCGGGCGTCCGCGACCGACGGGAGCGCGTACGCGGCCGAGGCGCTCGGGAAGCTGCCGCGCCGCTCGAAGAGCACCGCCTGCTGGGCGGGCGCCGTCAGCCAGGCCGCGAGCCGGGCCGCCTCCGCGCGGTGCCGTCCGGCGGAGGGCACGACGAGGAACGAGCCGCCCCAGTTGCCGGGACGGGGCGCCGCGGCCACGTCCCAGCGGCCGCGCCCGGCGGGGCCCGCCTTGTCCTGGATGTAGCCGAGCATCCAGGCGGGGCAGGCGACCGTGGCGAACACGCCGTTGGCGAAGGCCTGGTCCCAGCCGGGCGTGAACTGCTGGAGCCGGGCCGTGAGCCCCTGCCGGGCGAACGCCGCCGCGAGGTTCCAGGCCTCCCGTACGGCCGGATTGACCGCCACGATCAGCTCGCCCCGCTCGTCGTAGTAGCGGAGCGCCGCGCTGCCCGTGACCGCCGCCATCACCCCGGACGCGGAGTCGGTGAAGGCCGTGCCTTTCGGGGCCCGCTCGCGGTAACGGACCCCGGCCGCCAGGTACTTGCGCCAGTCCCCGGCCCACAGCCGACCGACCGCGCCCCGCTCGGTGGGCAGTCCGGCCCGGGCGAAGAGGTCCTTGCGGTAGCAGACGGCCTGCGGCCCGATGTCGGTGCCGAGCGCGAGCGTGCGCCCGTCGGGAGCGGTGCCCTGCGCCCACTTCCACGGCAGGAAGGCGCTCGGGTCGACCCCCGGTGCCGAGCCGAGCGCGTCGAGCCGGCCCGTCTGCGTGGCGAGGACCTCGGCGATGTTGCCGACCTCGACGGCCTGGACGTCGGCGAGGCCGGAGCCGGCGGTGAGGTGGGTGAGCAGCTGCGGGTAGTAGACGTCGTTGCGGGTGAGGGAGGTCTGCCGGACCGCGATGTCCGGGTGGAGCCGCATGTACGTGTCGTAGAGCCCGGCCTCCTGGAGGCCGAACGTGCCGAACACCCCGACGGTGAGCGTGATCCGCCGCCCGCTCCCGTCCACCGGCTCCCGCGCCGGGACGCCCGCCCCGGGCGGCGGTGCGGGGTCGGTCGCGCAGCCGCCGGAGAGTGTCGCGCCCAGGAGGAGGGCGAGGGCGAGTACGACGACGGGCCCGTTCCTCCTCCTGCTCCCCATGCGCCCCGACCGTAGTGCGGCTCCGTCCGGGCGGCGGGGGCAGCTCGCCGGGCCGCGCGGAAGTCACCCGCACGCACCACACCCGCACCCCCACCTCCACGCCTGCGTCGTCGAACGTCTTCGACGACTCCCGGACCTTGACCGTGTTCTGACCCCGACTCAATAGTGGGAGCGCTCCCATTCAATCTTCGACGGGATACCCATGCGCAGAACACGCCACCTCCTCGCGGGGCTCGCCCTGACCGCGGGCCTCCTCGCGGGAGCGGTCCCCGCGACCGCGGCCTCGGAGACGCCCGTACCCGCGGCAGCGGCAGCACCTTCGTACACCTGGAAGAACGTCCGCATCGACGGCGGCGGCTTCGTCCCCGGCATCGTCTTCAACCGGGCCGAGAAGGACCTCGTCTACGCCCGCACCGACATCGGCGGCGTCTACCGCTGGAACCAGGCCACCACCTCCTGGACCCCGCTCCTCGACTCCGTCGACTGGGACCACTGGGGCCACACCGGAGTCGTCGGCCTCGCCTCCGACACCGTCGACCCGAACCGGGTGTACGCGGCGGTCGGCACGTACACGAACGACTGGGACCCCGGGAACGGCGCCGTCCTCCGTTCCGCCGACCGGGGCGCCACCTGGCAGCGCGCCGACCTCCCCTTCAAGCTCGGCGGCAACATGCCCGGCCGCGGCATGGGCGAACGCCTCGCCGTCGACCCGCACAAGAACAGCGTCCTCTACCTCGGCGCCCCCAGCGGCAACGGCCTGTGGCGCTCCACCGACTCCGGCGCCACCTGGGCAAAGGTCACCTCCTTCACCAACCCCGGAAACTTCCAGCAGGACCCCACTGACACCAGCGGCTACAACTCCGACGAACAGGGCATCGTCTGGGTCACCTTCGACGAGTCCACCGGCACCGCCGGCTCCGCGACCCGCACGATCTACGTCGGCGTCGGCGACAAGGACAACGCCGTCTACCGCTCCACCGACGCCGGCGCCACCTGGACCCGCCTCGCCGGCCAGCCCACCGGTCACCTCGCCCACAAGGGCGTCCTCGACGCCGCGAACGGCCACCTCTACCTCGCCTACAGCGACCGCGCCGGCCCGTACGACGGCGGCAAGGGCCAGGTCTGGCGGTACGCCACCGCCACCGGCGAGTGGAAGGACATCAGCCCCGTCGCCGAGGCCGACACCTTCCACGGCTTCAGCGGCCTCACCGTCGACCGGCAGAAGCCTGGCACGGTCATGGTCTCCGCCTACAGCGCCTGGTGGCCGGACACCCAGATCTTCCGCTCCACCGACTCCGGCGCCACCTGGACCAAGGCCTGGGACTACACCTCGTACCCCACCCGCGCCAACCGCTACACGATGGACGTCTCCTCCGCCCCCTGGCTCACCTGGGGCGGCACGCCCACCGCGCCCGAACAGACCCCGAAGCTCGGCTGGATGACCGAGGCACTGGAGATCGACCCCTTCGACTCGAACCGCATGATGTACGGCACCGGGGCCACGATCTACGGCACCACCGAACTCGCCAAGTGGGACACGGGCACGAACTTCACCATCCGGCCCATGGTGAAGGGACTGGAGGAGACCGCCGTCCTCGACCTCGCCTCGCCGCCCTCCGGGGCCCCGCTGATCAGCGCCCTCGGCGACATCGGCGGCTTCCGGCACACGGACCTCACCAAGGTCCCGTCGATGATGTTCACCGGCCCCAACTTCACCTCCACCACCAGCGTCGACTTCGCGGAGACCAAGCCGGGCACCGTCGTACGGGCCGGCCACCTCGACGGCGGGCCCCGCGTCGCCTTCTCCACCGACAACGGCGCCAACTGGTCCCCGGGACAGGAGCCCTCGGGCGTCACCGGAGGCGGCACCGTCGCCGCCTCCGCCGACGGCACCCGGTTCGTCTGGAGCCCGGACGGCACCGGCGTCCACACCGGCACCGGAGGCGCCTGGACCGCCTCCACCGGCATCCCCGCCGGCGCGACCGTCGAGTCCGACCGCGTCGACCCGAAGACCTTCTACGGCTTCAAGGACGGCACCTTCTACGCCAGTACGGACGGCGGCGCGAACTTCACCGCCCGCGCCGGCGGCCTCCCCGCCAAGGGCAACGCCCGCTTCAAGGCCGTCCCCGGCAGGAAGGGCGACCTCTGGTTCGCCGGCGGCGCCACCGACTCCACCTACGGCCTCTGGCACTCCACCGACGGCGGCGCCACCTTCACCCGCGTCTCCGGCGTCGAGCAGGCCGACACCATCGGCTTCGGCAAGGCCGCCCCGGGAGCCTCGTACCCCGCGCTCTACACCAGCGCGAAGATCGGCGGCATCCGCGGCGTCTTCCGCTCCACCGACGCGGGCGCGAGCTGGGTCCGGATCAACGACGACGCCCACCAGTGGGGCTGGACCGGCGGCGCGATCACCGGCGACCCCCGGGTCTACGGCCGCGTGTACGTCTCCACCAACGGCCGCGGCATCATCTACGGCGACACCGCCGAAACGGGTGGCGGCGACGGCGGCGGCACCGACCCGGGAACCCCCACCGGCGCCTGCAAGGTCGCCTACAAGGTCACCAACCAGTGGCAGGGCGGCTTCCAGGCCGACGTCACCCTGACCAACACCTCCACCACCGCCTGGACCGGCTGGGCCCTCGGCTGGGAGTACCCCGCCGGACAGCGGATCGGCCAGATGTGGAACGCCGCCCCGACCCAGTCCGGCACCGCGGTCACCGCACGGAACGCCGGCTGGAACGGCGCCGTCGCGGCCGGAGCCTCCGCCTCCTTCGGCTTCACCGGCACCTGGACCGGCAGCAACCCCGTACCCGCCGCCTTCACCCTCGGAGGTGCGACGTGCTCCGTCGCCTGATCGCCGCGGGCGCGGTCCTCGCCGCCGCCCTGACCGCGCTCGCCACCGCACCCGCGACCGCCGCCGACACCCCGCTCCGGGACCTCGCCGAGGCCCGCGGCCGCTACCTCGGCACCGCCGTCACCGCCGGCCGGCTCACCGGCGGATACGCGGACGTCGCCGCCGCCCAGTTCGACTCGGTCACCCCCGGCAACGAGATGAAGTGGGGCTCCGTCGAACGCACCCGGGGCACCTACGACTGGACCGGCGCCGACAAGGTCGTCGCCTTCGCCGAGGCCCACGGCCAGCGCGTCCGCGGCCACACCCTCGTCTGGCACAGCCAGCTGCCCTCCTGGGTCACCGGCGGCACCTGGACCGCCGATCAGCTGCGCACCCTGATGACCGACCACATCGCCGCCGAGGCCGGCCGCTACCGGGGCAGGATCGACCACTGGGACGTCGTCAACGAGCCCCTGAACGAGGACGGCACCCTCCGGCAGTCCGTCTTCGGCGCGACCCTCGGCGAGTCGTACATCGCCGACGCCTTCCGCGCCGCCCGGGCCGCCGACCCGGCCGCGAAGCTCTACCTCAACGACTACTCGACCGACGCGGTCGGCGCGAAGAGCGACGGCATGTACGCCCTCGTGAAGCGGCTCCTCGCGCAGGGCGTCCCGGTCGACGGCGTCGGCTTCCAGGCCCATCTGGTCCTCGGCCAGGTCCCCGCCTCCCTGGAGGCCAACCTGCGCCGCTTCGCCGACCTCGGCGTGGACGTGGCGATCACCGAGCTCGACATCCGGATGACCCTCCCCGCGACCGAGGCGAAGCTCGCGCAGCAGAAGGCCGACTACGCCTCCGTCCTGCGCGCCTGCCTGGCCGTCACCCGCTGCGCGGGCGTCACGGTCTGGGGCTTCACCGACTCCGACTCCTGGATCCCGGACTTCTTCCCGGGCCAGGGCGCGGCGACCCCGTACGACGAAGGGCTCGCCGCGAAGCCCGCCCGCGCCGGGATCGCCGAGGCGCTCGCCCCGGTCACCCCGCCCGCCCCGGGCGGGTGCTCCGCCACGTACGCGGTCACGAGCCAGTGGACGGGCGGCTTCACGGCGCAGGTCACCGTCCGCAACACGGGTACGGCCCCGCTGACCGGCTGGACCGTCCGCTGGACCCAGCCCGCCGGGCAGCGGGTCACCCAGGCCTGGAACGCCACGGTGACCCAGACCGGCGCGGAGGCGACGGCGACCCACCTCTCCTACAACGCGACGATCGCTCCGGGCGGCTCGACCGCTTTCGGCTTCAACGGCACCTGGTCGGCCACCAACCCGCCCCCGGCGTCCCTCACCTGCTCCTGAGGGCGTACGGGAACGACGGAGGCCCCGGTTCGGGAGAACCGGGGCCTCGGTCGTGCTGTCAGGCAAGGAGTACGGGTCAGGCCGTGGCCGTGAGCTCCGTCCTCCGGAACTCGCCGCGGAGGCCCAGGAGGCACGCGGCGGAGGCGATCACGGCGAACAGGACCATCACGCCGTTGATCACGACGTCAGGTCCGGCGTCCTGGGCCAGGGCGTTGGCCGTCGCCGACCAGGCGCCGAGCACCTGGACGGCCGTCGCCAGGCCGAGTCCCGCGACACGGGCCCACGTGGGTCCCTTGTCCGCGAAGGACGGCAGCGCGAGCAGAGCCGCGGCCCAGAGCAGGACCAGTACCGCCGCCGCTTCGGCGCCGAGGAAGAGCAGGGCGCCGGAGCCTGCCGACTCCGTGTGGTCGATCTCCGAGGTGTCCACCATGAAGACGGCCATGGACAGCTGCATGAGCAGCAGGTAGGCGACCTCGAGGCCGAGGATCGCCGCACCCGCCCGCCGCAGGAAGAGGGGCGTCACTGGTTGCTCCTCACAAGCTTGCCGCTCTTGATGATCCACAGCTTGCCGTTCCGCTGTGCGCTGCGGCAATCATCCCGCGCCCTGGTCCCGGCGCTGGTCTGACCGGTGCGCTTCCGGCCGATCTCCCGGCCGATCGCGTTGTTCTTCAGGTCCATCTGCTTGTCGACGCCCGAGGACGTCGACTCGTGCCGGGTGGCGAACTCGTAGGCGTCCGTGGTGGACAGCCGGATCTCCATCCGCGCGTTCCAGTAGCAGTGGCGGAAGGAGTCACCCGTCCCCTGGAAGAGGGTGCTGTCCGGGTACCAGTCCTGCGCCTGCTTGAACGCCTTGTTCGCGGCGTCGTACGCGGCGGTGCAGTCGATCGGGTTCCAGAAGCAGTAGGACCGCTCGGAGGAAGTGGCGCTGCCGTAGCCGAAGCCGGGGTCCATCAGGACCGGGAAGGCGAACTGCTGACCGGCGGCCGGGTCCAGCGAGGCGGTGACGACGCTCCCGGCGAGCGTGAGCTTCACCGGGATCTCCACACCCTTGGCGTCCCTGGCGAGAGGCGCGGTGATGAAGGTCAGGTTGCCCAGCTCGTCCGCGACGATGATGACGTTCCCCGCGGCCTGCGTCGCCGTCTGACCGGGAAGCAGCTGCAGCGTGTACGAGTAGCTCTGCGCCGCGGCGGCGCTCCTGAGAAGGTGGAACGTCTCGACGGCGTTCTGCCCCGTCCGGATGGCGAGGGTGTCCGCGTCCGTCTGCGTGTTGGGGTAGACGATGACGCCGGTCTCGCTGAGGCCGGCGCTCGCGGCGGCGCCCTCCGGCATGGTCACCGAGGTCTGGGTGGCACCGTCGGCGCTCGTGCCGACGATCTCCTGGCCCGCGGTGCCCGGGAGTTCCACGACTCCGGAGGCCAGGACGGACTCCTCGGTCTCGATGACCTCCGGGTCGATCTGCTCCTGGTAGCCCACGGGAGTGTCGTCGACCTCGGGGTACTCGGTGTCGACGGGCCGGTCCTCGGCCTCCGCGGGCGCCTCCTCGGGGTGCAGCAGGTCGGCGAAGTGCGTCTCGGCGAGCTCGTTGATGAAGCCGGAGGTGAGGCTTCCGGTGATGCGGCCGGCGCGGAACGTGTACTCCGCGAGCTCCGACCACGTTCCGGCGGCGTTCTTGACCCGGGCGGTGAGGACGTGTGTGCCGTCCGTCGCGGGGGTCAGGTTCACCGTCGCCTTGCCGGCCGTGAGCGCGACGGTGCTCGGCGCCCCGCCGTCCAGGGCGTACTCGGCCGTGACGGCCTGTCCCTTGGTGTCGGCGATCGTGAACGATCCCGGCGTCCCCGCGCCACCGTGCCACAGACCGTCGGCGGGGTAGGTGGTGGAGGTGACGGAGGGAGCGACCGGCACGGAGGTGTCGACGGTCAGGGTGCGCCAGGCGGACCAACCGCCGTTCCAGAGCTTGCCGTCGTACACCGCGATGCGCCACTTGTACGCGCCCGGCGCGAGAGCGGGGGAGGTCCAGGCGGCGGGCTTGGCGGAGGGCACGAAGGCGGAGGTGCCGGTGGTCACCTTGGTGGTGCCGGCGCTGTTCCACACCTCGAAGGTGAGGCGTACGGAGTCACCGTCGGGGTCCGTCGCGTAACCGGTGAGGGTCGGGGTCGTGTCCGAGGTGACCGTCGCGTTGAGGGGGCTCAGGGGGGAGGCCAGGTTCGGCTTGGTGTTGTACGTGACGACGAGCGTCGGCTCGGTGGGGCCCTGCGAGCCGTCCACGTAGTTCGCCGAGCGGAAACGGCGCCAGCTCAGCGAGTCGGCCTCGTCCACGGCGCGCACCTGGAGGCCGTGGTTCGGCTGGCCGTCGGCCCAGGCCTGGACGATGCCGTCCACGTCCCAGCGCATGAAGTTCGCCGGGCAGGCCGAGCTGAAGCCGTAGGCGGCCTTGGAGACGACGGAACCGTCCGTGGTCGTCGCGGGCTGCGCTCCCCAGGTCACCGCGCTGGGGTCCCAGTTGGCGGTGATGCGCTTGACCGCGACACCCGAACCGGTCGCGGAGCAGCTGGAGGACCAGTAGGAGTGCAGCCGGAACTCGGTGTCCAGGATCTGCGTGCCGGCGTACTTCGCGACGTCGAACTTCACGTACGAACGGGCCTTCGTGCTGCCGCTGTCGTAGGTGCCCGCCTTCAGCTCGGTCGAACCGCGCTGGGAGTCGGGGTAGTTGGTGGCGACCCAGGTGTCCGTGGACGCGGCCAGGGTCGTCGTGGGGTCGATGTTCACCGGGTAGGTGACATCGGGGTCGGTGAGGAAGTCCATGCTGGGCTTGAGGACCAGGACGGCCTTGCCCGCGGCCCGCTCGATACGGGTCTCGATCTCCATGGAGTGCGTGGGGTCACCCGACTTCGGGTTCGTCCCCATGCCCCACATCCGGGGCGCCGGGGCGCTGGCGACCAACGTCCCCTTGGAGTCCTCGAGTCGGAGGTGCCCCGACTTCTCCTTCTCCAGGCTCAGCCCGTCGAGCGTGACGGGCAGCCGCAGCTCCACCGGCTCGGTGGGGCGCTCGTGCAGGATGAGCGACTCGGTGAAGCCCTGGGGGAGCGCGGTGACGTGCAGGTCGCCCCCGGGGACGACGTCCTCGTAGACCGCGGTGTCGCCGTCGAGCTGAGGGGTCGGCAGGGACTTCGAGGCGGACCAGTCGAGACCGAAGGTCCGGCCCGAGCGGGTCACGGCGGCGAAGTCCTCCGCGCCGCCGTCGGACAGCTCCACGTCGGCGACGGCGACTTCGGGCTCCAGCCGCGCCCCGGTGTCGACGAGGGTCGTGTCGAGCGGCTTCCACTCGCCGCCCTCCTTGACGCGGACGGGCCCGGAGGCCGTCTCCGTGGTGAGCGTCCCGTTCGGGTTGGCCCAGGTGCTGGAGGTCGCCGTCCGCTCGGACAGGGCCTCCACCCTCTTGCCGCCGAGTGCGGCGGCCAGGCGCGCCGAGGCGAGGTCAGGAGCCTCGGTCGCACGGACGGAGGTGGTGCCGAATTCCCCGGCTGGTGCTGCTGTTTCCTCCACCGCGAGCGCCGGCAGCTGTATGGACAGCGTCAGCGCCACGGCGGCAGAGACGGAAGCGGTACGTACGCCTCTTCGCATCTCTCCCCCTTAGCTTGTTCGTTCGATGTGGTTCACCCGTAGGGACAGGTGGCCCGTGAGCTTTGCATGAGAACGAGGTAAAGAGAGTGCCAAGGGCATATGCAATCGATCACACTGCGTTGCAGCCGTTTGCAATCTGTAACTGCGAGTGATCAAGGAAAGAGGGCGGGCACATGAGAAAGGCCCCGACTCGCGTCTCCGCGAATCGGGGCCTTTTTCCTACTAAGGGTGAGTAACGGGACTCGAACCCGCGACATCCTGGACCACAACCAGGTGCTCTACCATCTGAGCTATACCCACCATGACCGGCGTTTTTCGGGTTTCCCCGACCGGCCGAGAAGAAGTCTACAGGGTTCTGAGGGGTGCTCGCGCCCACGTTTCCCGGAGGGGGTTCCGCGGGCGCGAGCGGGCGGTCATTCGGCCGGTACGACGTGCTTGGCGGCGATCCGCTTGGCGGTCTCCGAGTCGGGGCCGGGCTGCGGGACGAAGACGGCCTCGCGGTAGTAGCGCAGTTCCGCGATGGAATCGCGGATGTCGGCGAGCGCCCGGTGGTTGCCGTTCTTCTCCGGACTGTTGAAGTACGCCCTCGGGTACCAGCGGCGAGCCAGCTCCTTGACCGAGGAGACATCGACGATCCGGTAGTGCAGGTGGCTCTCCAGGGCAGGCATGTCCCGGGCGAGGAAGCCGCGGTCCGTGGAGACCGAGTTCCCGCACAGCGGCGCCTTGCCGGCTTCCTTGACGTGCTCGCGGATGTACGCGAGGACCTGGGCCTCCGCGTCGGCGAGCGTCGTGCCGCCGGCGAGCGCGTCGAGGAGCCCCGAGGACGTGTGCATCCGGCGCACGATCTCGGGCATGGTCTCCAGCGCCGCGTCCGGCGGGCGGATCACGATGTCCACCCCGTCGCCGAGCACGTTCAGTTCCGAGTCGGTGACCAGTGCGGCCACCTCGATGAGTGCGTCGTCCGTCAGCGAGAGCCCGGTCATCTCGCAGTCGATCCACACCATGCGATCGTTCATGCGTCCACCTTAGGGGGTCTCTTGCCGATCACGCCGGGCTCGCGGGGTCCTGCACCGCGCCTCGCCGCGTTGTCGTCACTCGCCATGGCTCCGCCATGACTCCCTCCTCCGCCTTGCGATCCACGGCACCAGACCCCGCTCCCTGATCCGGCCTGACCGACAAGACACCCCCAGGGAGTCTCTTGCCGATCACGCCGGGCTCGCGGGGTCCGGCTCGCAGGGGTCCGGTCCCCGGGATACGCCCGACGGGCGCCCGGGGGAGGTGTCCCCGGACGCCCGTCGTTCCTGCGATGCGCCGCTTGTGGCCGCGCGGGTCGGTGTTACGGCGTGCGCTGGCCCGGCAAAGAGGGGCGAGCGTAGAGGTCCGCGTGCTGCTTACCCGTGTCGAGCGGGGAGGCCGGGCGCCGCATGCCGGCGGCGACCTGCACGGGCACCTGGTCGAGCACCGCCGTGGCGGACTCGCCCTGGGGCCGCCTGGCCCGGTACGCCGCCCGGTAGGCGGCCGGCGAGGAGCCGAGCTGGCGCCGGAAGTGGCCGCGCAGCGCCACCGGGGACCGGAAGCCGCACCTGCCCGCGACCTCGTCGACCGAGTAGTCGGAGGTCTCGAGCAGCCGCTGTGCCTGGAGCACCCGCTGCGTGATCAGCCACTGGAGCGGGGCGGAGCCCGTCAGCGAGCGGAACCGGCGGTCGAAGGTCCGCCGTGACATGTACGCGCGCGCGGCCAGGGTCTCCACGTCGAACTGCTCGTGGAGGTGCTCCAGCGCCCAGGCGACGACCTCGGCCAGCGGGTCGGCGCCGATCTCCTCTGGTAAAGACCTGTCGAGGTAGCGCTCCTGACCGCCACTGCGCCGCGGCGGGACGACCAGCCGGCGCGCCAGCGCGCCCGCGGCCTCGGTGCCGTGGTCGGTCCGCACGATGTGCAGACACAGATCGATTCCGGCCGCGGTGCCGGCGGAGGTGAGGACGTCACCGTCGTCGACGAAGAGCTCCCGCGGGTCCACATGGACCGACGGGTAGCGCTTGGCGAGCGTCGGCGCGTACATCCAGTGCGTCGTCGCCGGGCGGCCGTCGAGCAGGCCGGCGGCGGCGAGGACGAAGGCCCCGGTGCACAGGCCGACGATCCGCGCGCCCTCCTCGTGGGCGCGGCGCAGCGCTTCGAGCGCCTCCGGTGGCGGCGGAGAGGTGATCGACCGCCAAGCCGGCACGACGACCGTGCCGGCGCGGCCGATGGCCTCCAGGCCGTACGGCGCGGTGAGTTCGAGACCGCCGGTGGTACGCAGCGGACCGTCCTCGCCGGCACAGACGAGCAGCCGGTAGCGGGGCACGCCCGCGTCCTGCCGGTCGATGCCGAAAACGGAGAGCGGGATGGAGCTCTCGAAGATGGGGCCGCCACTGAACAGCAGCACCGCGACGACTTCGCGGCGGCGGCGTCCGGACAGCTTCCGTGCGACCTCCGGTACGGCGGAGTCCTGGCTCATGGCGCTAAGCCCCCCTCGGTGTTCGCGTCTCCCTGGTCGTGTCGCTCCTGCACGTTTCCCCTCGGTTTTGCACGAGACCCCAGTCTTCGGTACCCATGATCGAATCTACTGTGTCCCATGGCGCCGGCGTGACAAGTTCTCCATCCGGTGGATTGTCGACAAGGCCACTTGGCGCGAAGCGATCGATCGCGAAGCGTTCCACCTGACGGCCGCCGTGGGAAGGGGTGGCGCCGCGAAGGCCCCGTGTGTGTGGGGTGCAGGGCCTTGTGGCGGGGCTTCGGGGGCCTTCGGCGCCAGGGTTGGCCAACCGTTCCGCCAAGGACTCGCCGACGAATGGAAGTTGGCTGAAAACATATGGGCTCGGGTGTGCGAACCTGTCAACTCGGAGGGGGGCGGAAGCGTCCCCGGCTCAGTTCCGGCGCCTGGTTCGTACGGTTTCGGCCCGTAGTCCCCGCTCCGAGCGCCGCAGCAGCACCCGGCACACCGCCGTCACCGTGACGAGCCCCAGCGCGGTCCCGGCCGCCCCGCCGAGCGAGGTGCCGTAGACGACGAGCACCACGGGGACGAGGACGCAGCAGAAGACCGCCCATCGGACGACGTCACCGGCAGCATCCGCGGTTCCCGCCCCGGCACCCGTCCCCCACTCCCGGTCCGGGCCCGCGGAGGGGCCCGCGGGGGCGACGGGGGCGACGGGGGCCCGGCGGCGGCCGCGGGGTGAGCCGAGCGCGGGGACGGGGACGGGGGCGGAGCCGGTGGAGGTCTGGCCGACGGTGGTCGATGGTGCGGGCACGGGCGGTCTCCCTGCGACGGTGGGCTGGACCTGTGGCAACGAGGAGCGGAACGTTCCGGTCACTGTGGGTGGCGTCCGTTTGGCCCCCGTACGGACGCCTGTAGGGCACAACCGGCATTGCCAGATCGCGAACCCCTCGGGCATGCTCCCTGGAACGCCGCGCACAGCGGGGCGTACGCCGGGGAGTGGCACGGCGGGCTCTGGGCAGGAGAGGAGTGTCGCCGTACCCTTGGGGGTATGGGCTTGGGAAGATGATTCCCGGACACAGCTCCGCCGCCACCCGTTGTTCCGTCCCCTCCTTTCCCGTCCCTTCCCACGAGGACTCTCTTCGCCGAGACACCGATGGCCGGTCACGAATTCCCCGAACCCGCGGACCGCAAGCGCGTCGCCGACTCCACGGTCGACCCCCTCGCGGTCGAACAGCCACGTCACGCCTGCGACCCGGCCTTCCGGCACGGGGTGGTCGTCGGCTTCGACGGCTCCATGTCCAGTGAGCGAGCGCTCGCGTACGCCATCGGCATGGCCCGCCGCTCCGGCTCCGGCCTGATCATCGTGCACGTGGCCAACCGGCTGCCCACCACGGTGTGGGCCGGCTGCGAGCCGCCGGTCTTCGTCGACGTACCGGATCACCGCACCGAGGTCCTCGGGCTCGAGCTGGCCTGCGCCGAGCACCTCTCCGAGGTGCCGTGGATCCTCGTCGAGCGCGGCGGCGACATCTGCCACGAGCTGGAGGAGGTCGGCCGCGAGTACTCGGCCGACGCGATCGTGGTCGGCTCCACGCACGGGATCGTCGGCCGGATCTTCGGCTCGGTCGCCGGCCGCCTCGCGCGCCGCGCCCAGCGGCCCGTGATCGTCATCCCGTAGCCGGCCCCTCCCTCGACCCGTAAGCGGCGCCTTCCTCGACCCCGCATGCGGCCCGGCCCTCGACCCGCAAGCGGCCCCCTTCACGCGCTCCGCTCCCCAACTGGCGTTCCCCGGCCATAATTTCGGCCTTCCTCAGGTGAATTGTGCGCTTGTGAAGGGTAGATAAGGCTCACCGGATCACAGCAGCTCACGCAGCTCGACTGCTCTCCTGAAGGGAGCCCGCCGTGGACAACGAAGTCGCCGCGGGGAACAGCACCTCCACTCTCGGCAACCTCGCACTCGGACTGACCCTGCTTGCCTTCGGGCTGGGCGGGACGGGTGTCATCGACAACGTCGCGGCAGCGGATGCCGCAGGCCTCGCCACCTGGGTCGGCGGGGTGACGCTCTTCCTCGTCGGACTGCTCGCCCTGCGCGGCGGCAGCACCGGTGAGGGCACGGCGTACGCGGCGCTCGGCGCCTTCTGGTTCACCTGGGGGACCGCCGTCGGCGGCGGGGCCTCGGCGGACGCCGTGGGGCTCTTCATGCTCCTGTGGGCGCTCCTCGCGCTCACCCTGACCATGGCCGCGTCGGGGAGCGGTCTGTTCGGACAGGGCGTGTACGGGCTGCTGTTCGTCGCGCTGCTGCTCATCGGCATCGGCGCGCTGGCCGACAACGGCGGCCTGGCGAAGGCGGGCGGCTGGGTCGCGGCCGTCGGCGGACTCCTCGCCTGGTACGGCGCCACGGCCGCCGTGGCGGGCTGGCCGACGGCGCTCCGGCGCACGGCGAGCGCCCCGGCCGCGGGGTAACGAACAGGGGAAGTGAAAGAGGTCCCTGCCGCACCTGGGTGTGCGGCAGGGACCTCTCTCGTGTCCGGTCGAACCGCCGGGGGACAGGCCCGGCGGCGCTGGTCGGGGGGACAGGCCCCGACCGGCTGCTACTCGACCGTGACGGACTTGGCCAGGTTGCGCGGCTTGTCGATGTCGCGGCCCATGGCGAGCGCCGTGTGGTAGGCGAGGAGCTGGAGCGGGATGCCCATGAGGATCGGGTCCAGCTCGTCCTCGTTCTTCGGCACGACGATGGTGTGGTCGGCCTTCGCCTGCGGCTGGTGCGCGACCGCGAGGATGCGGCCGCTGCGGGCCTTGATCTCCTCCAGGGCGGCGCGGTTCTTCTCCAGCAGGTCGTCGTCGGGGACGATCGCGACCGTCGGCAGGGCCGGCTCGATGAGGGCGAGCGGGCCGTGCTTCAGCTCGGAGGCCGGGTAGGCCTCGGCGTGGATGTAGGAGATCTCCTTCAGCTTGAGGGAGGCCTCCAGGGCCACCGGGTAGCCCCGGACGCGGCCGATGAACATCATCGACTGGGCGCCCGCGTACTCCGCGGCGATCTTCTTGATCTCGTCCTCGGTCTCGAGGATCTCCTGGATCTGCGCGGGCAGCTTGCGCAGGCCCTCGATGATCCGCTTGCCGTCGGTGACGGACAGGTCGCGGATGCGGCCCAGGTGCAGGGCGAGCAGCGCGAAGGCGGTGACCGTGTTGGTGAAGCACTTGGTGGAGACGACGCAGACCTCGGGGCCGGCGTGGACGTACACGCCGCCGTCGGCCTCGCGGGCGATGGCCGAGCCGACGACGTTCACGACGCCGAGGACGCGGGCGCCCTTGCGCTTGAGCTCCTGGACGGCGGCGAGCACGTCGTAGGTCTCACCGGACTGCGAGACGGCGATGTAGAGGGTGTCGGGGTCCACGACCGGGTTGCGGTAGCGGAACTCCGAGGCCGGCTCGGCGTCGGCGGGGATGCGGGCCAGGGACTCGATGAGCCCGGCGCCGATGAGGCCGGCGTGGTACGAGGTGCCGCAGCCGAGGATCTTGATGCGGCGGATGGTGCGGGCCTCGCGGGCGTCGAGGTTCAGGCCGCCCAGGTGCACGGTGGAGAAGCGGTCGTCGATCCGGCCGCGCAGCACGCGGTCGACCGCGTCGGGCTGCTCGGAGATCTCCTTGTGCATGAACGTGTCGTGGCCGCCCATGTCGTAGGAGGCGGCCTCCCACTCCACGGTCTCCGGGGTGGCGGTGGTGGACGCGCCCGAGGTCGTGTAGGTGCGGAAGTCGTCGGCCTTGAGGGTGGCCATCTCGCCGTCGTCGAGGGTGACGACCTGGCGGGTGTGGGCGATCAGGGCGGCGACGTCGGAGGCGACGAGCATCTCCTTCTCGCCGATGCCGAGGATGACCGGGGAGCCGTTGCGGGCCACCACGATGCGGTCGTTGAAGTCGGCGTGCATCACGGCGATGCCGTAGGTGCCCTCGATGACCTTGAGCGCCTCGCGGACCTTCTCCTCCAGGGTGGAGGCCTGCGAGCGGGCGATGAGGTGGGTGATGACCTCGGTGTCGGTCTCGGAGGCGAAGACGACGCCGTCGGCCTCCAGCTTCGCGCGGAGCTCCTGGGCGTTGTCGACGATGCCGTTGTGGACGACCGCGACCTTGTTCTCGGGGTCCAGGTGCGGGTGCGAGTTCACGTCGCTGGGGGCGCCGTGGGTGGCCCAGCGGGTGTGGGCGATGCCGGTGGTGCCGGAGAAGCGCTTGGGGACGCGGGCCTCGAGGTCACGGACCCGGCCCTTGGCCTTGACCATCTTCAGGCCCGTGGCCTTCGGGCTGGTGATGACCATGCCGGCGGAGTCGTATCCCCGGTACTCCAGGCGCGCCAGGCCCTCAAGGAGCAGGGGGGCGACGTCGCGCTTTCCGATGTAACCGACAATTCCGCACATAAAGGTGAAACCCCTCCAGGTTGGTGATGGTGCTCGTGTGCTCGCCGTGGTCGTTCGCGGCTCAGCCGTAGACGATGCGGCGCAGCTGTCGGAGCGAGAGCTCCGGTGGTGCCACGGCCCGGTGCGGCAGCTCCGCCGCGATCCGTTCGAAGATCTCGGCGTTCACGGCCCCGCCGGACTGCAGTTCGCGGTGGCGGCGGCGGACGAACTCCTCGGTCGTCTCGTCGAAGTACGCCAGCACGTCGAGCACCACCCGGGCGGCCTCACCGCGCTGGAGCGCGGTGCTGCGGACCAGATGGTCGACGAGGTCGTCGTGCGACGGGCGGCGTTCGAGCACCCGTGAATACTGAGGGGTGCCTGCCACTCTTCGCAAGAATCCTGCCCGAAATCGGGCAGGAGCTGCATGATCGGCGCCCTGTGCGGGGATATTGGTCCAGACCTTGACCCGGAGTAGTGGTAGCGGTACGCATGGTTGCCAAATGGATATATGACCCGAAGACGTGTCGATCACCGAAGGGGACCATGCCCGTGAGTCAGCGCCGAAGGATTCCTCGCCTCATCGGATCACTCCTCCTGGTCGCCACCGCCGGGGTCGGCTGCGGCGAGGCCGCCGCCGACAGCGGAGGCACCGACGGGAAGGCGGCCGCCGCGGAGCCCGAGGTCCGCCCGCTCGGCCGCATCGTGCCCGTACCCGCCTCCGTCACCCCCGAGGGCGAGCCGTACACCCTCACCCACGCCACCCGCATCGGCATCGACGAGACCTCCCGCGAGTCCCGGGCCGTCGGCCGCTACCTCGCCGGCCTCCTCCGCCCCGCCACCGGCTTCCCGCTGCACATCGTCGACGAGGCCGCGGCCGGCGGCGGCATCCGCCTCCGCCTCGACCGCGAGGACACCGCGCTCGGCGACGAGGGCTACCGCCTCCACTCCGGGGCCGAGGGCGTCACCCTCACCGCCCGCACGCCCGCCGGCCTCTTCCGCGGCGTCCAGACCCTCCGCCAGCAGCTGCCCTCCGCCGTCGAGCGCCGCACGGTCCAGGAGGGCCCCTGGAAGATCGCGGGCGGCACGATCACCGACACCCCGCGGTACGCCTACCGGGGCGCCATGCTCGACGTCGCCCGCCACTTCTTCACCGTCGACGAGGTGAAGCGGTTCATCGACCAGCTCGCCCTCTACAAGATCAACACCCTCCATCTGCACCTCTCCGACGACCAGGGCTGGCGCATCGCCGTCGACTCCTGGCCCCGGCTCACCACCCACGGCGGCTCCACCGAGGTCGGCGGCGGCCCCGGCGGCTTCTACACGAAGGAGGAGTACACGGAGATCGTGCGGTACGCGGCCTCCCGCTACCAGGAGGTCGTCCCCGAGATCGACGTGCCGGGCCACACCTTCGCGGCCCTCTCCTCATACGCCGAGCTCAACTGCGACGGTGTCGCCCCGCCCCTCTACACCGGCATCAAGGTCGGCCTCAGCTCCCTCTGCGTCCCCAAGGACGTCACGTACGACTTCGTCGACGACGTGATCCGCGAGATCGCCGCGCTCACCCCCGGCCGCTACATCCACATCGGCGGCGACGAGGCCCACTCCACCAGCCACGCCGACTACGTGACCTTCATGGACAAGGTGCAGCCGCTCGTCGCCAAGTACGGCAAGACGGTCGTCGGCTGGCACCAGCTGACCGGCACGAAGCCCGTCGAGGGCGCCCTCGTCCAGTACTGGGGCCTCGACCGCACGCCCCTCGCCGAGAAGGAGCGCGTCGCCGCCGCCGCGCGGGACGGCGCCGGGCTGATCCTCTCGCCGGCCGACCGCTCCTACCTCGACATGAAGTACACGAAGGACACGAAGCTCGGCCTGGCCTGGGCCGGCACGGTCGAGGTCCGGCGCTCGTACGACTGGGACCCGGCGACGTACCTCGCGGGCGCCCCGGAGAGCGCCGTCCGGGGCATCGAGGCCCCGCTCTGGACGGAGACCCTCGCCACGACGGACGACCTCGACGTCATGGCCTTCCCCCGCCTCCCGGGCCTCGCCGAACTGGGCTGGTCCCCGGCGGAGACCCACGACTGGGAGACGTACAAGGTCCGGCTCGCGGAACAGGCCCCGCGGTTCGACGCGATGGGCATCGACTACTACCGCTCACCGCAGGTGCCCTGGGAGTAGGCCGGAGTTCGGCCGGGTGGCGGGCTCGTCGCGCGCGGCCGGGCGGTGGTGCGGAGACTGGCGGCATGTCCGTTCCGTCAGGGGAACCGTCCCAGCCAGCGCCCGAGCCGTCGGGGGAACCGTCCCGGCCGGCGCCCGAGCCGTCGAGGGTGACGCTCTTCGACAAGGCGGCCTACATCGTGGCGCCGGGGACGGCCGTCATCGGCCTGCTCTACTACTTCGGCAGCCTGTACGCCGACACCTATTACGCGACCTTCGGCGTGCCGGCGGCCGACCTCCAGCTGTCCGTCCAGTCCTACCTGGCCAAGAGCCCGGACGCGGTCTTCGGCCCGGTGTGGTTCCTGCTGATCTGCGGACTGGTCGTGCTGCTGGTGCTCGGCCGGGTCGGACACACGCTGGACCGCCCCGGGAAGGAGCGCCGGCGCCGCACGGTGTGCCAGGTGCTCCTTGTCGTCGGCCTGTTCATGGCGCTGCTGGGATTTCCGGTCTTCTTCGGACTGCGGATCTGGCTCCCCCTCCCCGCGGGCTTGTGGTGGAGACCGTTCGTCCCGCCCTTCCTGGTGGCCCTGGGGGCCACCCTGGCGTTCTTCGCCGTGCGGCAGCGTCTTCAGCGGAGCGCGGACGAGCACCGGCGTGAGCGGACCGCCGAGCGGATGTGGTCCGCGGGCGGGGCCCTGCTGATCGGGCTGCTGGCCATGAGCCTGTTCTTCGGTGTGAGCCAGTACGTGGCCGCGGGCGCGGCGACCAAGGCCCGGGCGGCCATCGAAGCGGGCAACGAGAAGAGCCTGCCCGTGCTGGTCTATTCGCGCATCCCGGTCGCGCACGACGCGAAGGGCATCACGTACAAGGACCTGGGCGCCGCCAAGGGCCCGTACCGGCATCGGTACGCCGGATTCCGCCTGCTCGTGAAGTCTCCGTCCCGCTTCTACCTGGTCTCCCACCAAGCACGGGACATGAAGCACTACATGACGGTCGTGCTGCCGGACGACGACACCGTGCGCGTGGCGCTGACCTCGGCCGTCAAGTGACGTCGGACTCGGGCTCGATCTCGGGCTCGGTCTCGATCGGGGTCGGCTCGGTGGTGGGCTCGGGCTCGGGCGTCTCGGTCGTGGGCTCGGGCTCGGGCGTCTCGGTGGTCGGCGAAGGCTCGGGCGTCTCGGTGGTGGGCGAGGGCTCGTCCGCCACCGCCTCGCCGGAGAAGGGCACGGTGAGCGTTTCGCCCTCTGAAGTCTCGACGGTCAGCACTCCGGAGTAGGAACCCGCCTTGTACGGCATGAACCGGAAGTTCATCTCGCACTCCTCGCCGGGGGCCAGCGTGCCGGCGCAGGTGCCGAGATCCGCATCCGCGTCCCCCATGTCCGGGTTGTTGGTCAGTGTCCGTGGAGGCGCGAATTGCATGGGCCGGTCGGAGGTGCTGACGACCTTCACCTTCCCGGCCGCCGATTCGCCCACCTTGGCGGTCGGCACGTCGATCGGGGCGGACTGGCCGCCTGCGCCCTTTCCCGGGAAGAGTGACCCGATCGATTCGTCCGAGTCCGAGTCCGAGTCCGAGGCCGCCGACGATGTCTCTGCGGCCTCCGCGGCATTCGGCCTCTCCGTCGGATCGTCCGTCGTGCCGCCGCCCTCGCTCCCGCAGGCCGCCGACGCGGCGAGGGCCACGACCACTGCTGTTCCGGCGAGGCCACGGGCGATTCGAGTCAGCATGGCGTCAGACCTCCGCTCCCGGCCGGTGGACCCCGGCTCGTGGCCAACCTGCCACAGCGACGCTGGGTAATCGACGAGATGGGTCGGTGACACAGCGTGATCACCTGATCGGAGGGGAGAGTGCCGTCGCGACCGGGCACGACACCTTCGCCGTCACGGCCGAGTACGTTGCCCTGGTGACGGGGGCGTCTGCCTCCATGGGGTGACGTCACAGCTTCCGGGCGCCCAGGGGGGTACGAGATGAAGCGGCGTGCGAGATTCGCGGTGCTGTGTGCCGTGCTCGCGGTGGCCGTTGGCCTGGCCGTGGTCTTCGTGGCGCGGAACGACTCCGATGCGGCGTCCGGGATCTCCCTCCTGCGCGCCGAGGACAGACTTCCGAATCGCACAGCGACCGACTGGGTCACCTACGCCGATCACGTCGTCGTGGTGACTCCGACGGAGGAGAAGGACCAGGTGAGGGCGCGAGGTGCGGAGTTCGTCGACCGCGATCTCACGCTGCGCGTCGACGAGGTCCTGTGGTCGCGGCCGAAGGCGCCCCGGCCCGCGCCCGAGGTCTTCGGCTGGCGGGCCTTGGGGTGGTCCTTCAAGGGCGGTGACACGGGCGAGCGAACCGAACTCGCGATGGAGAGCGCCCCGCGCGTCGAGACGGGCCACAGCTACGTCATGGCCGTCGTCTGGGAAGAGGCGCGGTGCAGCGAGGGGGACCCTTCGATTCCGGCTCAGTGGGGCGGACTCGGCAGTAGCGGTGTCATCCCGTTCGACGATGCGATTCTCGGCCAGGGGGAGTCCGAAGGTCGCGTGGTCACCGTGGCTCAGGCTCGCGAGAAGGTCGACTCGCCCACTTCGGCATCCGGTCTCGAAGGCAGATTGGCAGGGAAGGGCGCGACTGCGCTGGTCGCGGAACTGAGGTCTGCAACGCCTGCCGAGCGGAGGACGTTCCTCCCTGCTGCGCCGTGTGGATAGCGCCCCAAGGAACAGATGTGAGCCCCGCCGGAGGACCGTACTCCGGCGGGGCTCGCATCGGTTTCGGGGGTGTCAGGCGAAGCGGGCGATCGGGTTGGTGAGGTCGCCGATGAGCTGGAGGGCCGCCGACGGGTCCGAGAGGTCGACCATCTGCTTGTTGTTGCGGAGCTGGAGGCGGTTGAGGGCGGAGAGGGCGAAGGTCTCCGCGAACATGTCGTACTGGGCGAACCTGTCGGCCAGTTCCGGCTTCGACCCCTCGTACGCCCGGACGCACTCCGCGACCGTGCGCCAGAAGTCGTCCTCGTCGAGCACGCCCTCCGCCGCCAGCGTCGCCGCCAGGAAGCGGAAGAAGCAGTCGAAGACGTCCGTGAAGACCGAGAGGAGCTTCATGTCCTCCGGGATCTCCGCGCGGACCCGCTCCACGGCCGGCGGCAGGACCGCCGCCGGGTCCATGACGACGATCTCCTCGGCGATGTCCTTGAAGATCGCGCGGGAGACCGTGCCCTGCTCGTCGAGGACCAGGATCACGTTCTCGCCGTGCGGCATGAACGCCAGGTCGTAGGCGTAGAAGCTGTGCAGGATCGGGAGGAGATAGGCGTCGAGGTAGCGGCGGAGCCACTCCGTCGGCGCCAGGCCCGACTCCTTGATCAGCGCGCCCGTGAAGGACGCGCCCGTGTGGTCCACGTGGAGGAGCGACGCCATGGTGGCCAGGCGCTCGCCCTCGGCGAGGGTCGGGACCGGGGACTCGCGCCAGAGCGCGGCCAGCATCTTGCGGTAGGGGGAGTAGCGGTCGGTCGCGGCCTCGTACTCCATGTGCCGGTAGCCGACGGCCGCCCGCTCGCGGATGATCGAGAACCGGGCCGCGGCGAAGACGGAGTCCGACTCGATCAGCTGGTGCAGCCAGTCGTTGATCGCCGGGGTGGCCTCCATGTACGCGGCCGAGAGACCCCGCATGAAGCCCATGTTGAGGACCGAGAGCGCCGTCTTGACGTAGTGCTTGGCCGGGTCCGAGGTGTTGAAGAACGTACGGATCGACTGCTGCGCCAGGTACGTGTCGTCGCCCTCGCCCAGGTACACCAGGCGCTGCTGCGCGACCTCGGCCGCGAAGGTGACCGAGAGCTTGTTCCACCACTGCCAGGGGTGGCAGGGCATCAGGAGGTAGTCGGCCATGTCCAGGCCGCGGGAGGCGAGGGTCGCGGCGAAGCCGTCCACCGCCTCCTCGCCCAGCTCGGCGCGGATGAACGCGTCGTACTCGATGTCCGCGCCGGCGGTGAAGGTCGTGCGGTCGCGGCGGGCGGCCAGCCAGATCAGGTGGATGCCGCTCGCGGCCTCGGGGGCGTACGCGCGGAACTCGTCGACGCCGAAGCCGAGCCGGCCGTTGTTGGCGACGAAGCAGGGGTGACCCTCGGTCATCCCCGTCTCGATCGCCTGGAAGCCGGCGTGGGCCAGTTCGGAGGCGGTGATCTGGGGCTTGGTCGACTTGAATGCCGTGCCCGCCAGGGTGGAGGAGATCTCCTCCAGGTAGACCGGGAGGATCTCGTCGCTCAGACCGAGGGCGCCGCGCAGCTCGGTGATGAACTGGAGTGCGTCGAGCGGGAGCTGCTCGTCGCCGCGGTGGCGGCTGATCGAGTCCGCGTAGACCTGCCAGTGGTCGAGCGCGAACCGGTCCGCGGTGAAGCGGTACTCGGTCGCGCCGTCGTCGCTGAGGACCTTGTAGCGGGACTCGCCCAGCTCCTGCGGGTCGAGGAGCCGCTCGTGGGCGAACTCGGCGAGGCCCTTGCGGATCAGCGCGCGGTTGGCGTCGGCCCAGCGCTCGGGCGTGAGGTGGGCGACGGGGTCGGTGACGAAGGCGGTCATATCGTGACTCCCACGGCGGCCTCGAACTGGGCACGGGTGCAGAAGCTGAGCAGCGCCCGCTTCTCCGGCTTCTGGATCTCGCGCTCGGGCACGAAGCCGACGACCTCGTTGAGCGCGTGGACGGCCTTGTTGGACACGTCCGGTTCGACGACCACGCGGGCGGTCGCCGGGTCGTCGAACAGCTCCGCCATCACGGCGGTGATCACCCGGCGGGTGAAGCCGTGCACGGGGGTGTCGCTCGGGGCCACGAGGAAGTGCATGCCGACGTCGCCGGGGAGCGGGTCGTACAGCCCGACCAGCTCCAGGTGGGCGGGGTCGTAGCGCTCCATGAGGATCGCGGGCTGTTCGTCGACCAGGCCGATGAAAGCCTGGTGGTGCGGGTTCGCGGCGAAGGCCGTGTACTCGCGTACGACGTCGTCCAGGGTCGCGTCCTGCATCATCCAGAAGGCGGCCTTGGGGTGGGTCACCCAGGCGTGGAGCAGCTCCGCGTCCTTGAGGGGATCGAGCGGGCGGAAGCGGATGGTCATGCGGCGAACTCCTGGAAAGCGATGGTCTTCTCTACGGGGTAGTACTCGGAGCCCAGCATCTCCCCGATGATGTACGCGTTGCGATACGCCCCCATGCCCAGGTCGGGCGCGGTGATCGAGTGGGTGTGCACGGCGGAGTTCTGGAGGAAGATCCCCCGGCCGGTCGTGTCGATCGCGTAGTTGCGGGCCACGTCGAAGCGGCCCTGGCCGTCCCAGCGGATGCGGTCGCGGACGGGCTCCAGGAAGGCGGGAACGGCGTACTTGTACCCGGTGGCGAGGATCAGGCCCTCGGTGTCCAGGGTGAAGTCCTTCTCCTGCTCCTCCTGGCGGAAGCCCAGCGTGTACGTGCCGGTGGTGTCGTCGTACGCGGCGGCGTGCAGCGCGGAGTTGGTGAGCAGCCGGGTGGGGACGGGGCCGTTCAGGTTCTTCTGGTAGAGCAGGTCGAAGATGGCGTCGATGAGCTCGCCGTCGATGCCCTTGAAGAGGCCCTTCTGCTGGGTCTCCAGGCGGTAGCGGGTCTGCTCGGGGAGCGCGTGGAAGTAGTCCACGTACTCCGGGGAGGTCATCTCCAGGGTGAGCTTGGTGTATTCCAGGGGGAAGAAGCGGGGGGAGCGGGTCACCCAGTTGAGCTTGTAGCCGTGGACGTCGATCTCCGACAGGAGGTCGTAGTAGATCTCCGCCGCGCTCTGGCCGCTGCCGACCAGGGTGATCGACTTCTTCTTCTGGAGCGCCTCCTTGTTGGGGAGGTAGCGCGAGTTGTGGATCAGGTCGCCGCCGAGGTCCGCGCAGGTCTCGGGGACGTACGGCGGGGTGCCGGTGCCCAGGACGATGCGGCGGGCGCGGAAGGTGTCCCCGGCCTCGGTGGTGACGGCGTAGACCTCGTCGGTCTCGTCGAAGGTCACGGCGGCGACGGTCGTCGACCAGCGGACGGAGGTGACCTTCGCTGCGGCCCAGCGGCAGTAGTCGTTGTACTCGGTCCGCAGCGGGTAGAAGTTCTCGCGGATGTAGAACGAGTAGAGCCGGCCCTTCTCCTTCAGGTAGTTGAGGAAGGAGAAGGGGGACGTCGGGTCGGCCATCGTGACGAGGTCCGACATGAACGGCGTCTGGAGGTGCGCGCCTTCGAGGAACATCCCCGAGTGCCACTCGAAGTCCGGCTTGGACTCCAGGAAGAGACCGTTCAGGTGGTCGATGGGCTCGGTCAGGCAGGCGAGTCCGAGGTTGAACGGGCCGAGCCCGATGCCGATGAAGTCGTACGTCTCGGTCGTCTCAGGCGTGGACAAGGGTCTCTCCCAGGTACTGCTCGGCGTGGCCGGCGATCAGATCGAGGACGGCGGCGATGTCGGCCGCGGTGGTCTCGGGGTTGAGCAGGGTGAACTTGAGGTACTGGCGGCCGTCGACCTTGGTGCCGGCGACGACGGCCTCGCCGGAGGCGAAGAGGGCCTTGCGGGCGTAGAGGTTGGCCCGGTCGATCTCGGCGGGCGAGGTGACGGCCTCGGGGACGTAGCGGTAGACGAGGGTGGAGAGCTGCGGCTCGACCACGACGTCGTAGCGCGGGTCGGCGGCGAGCAGCGCGTGGCCCTCCCGGGCCAGGTCGCAGACCTCGTCGAAGAGCTCGCCGATGCCGTCGGCGCCCATCACGCGCAGGGTCATCCAGAGCTTGAGCGCGTCGAAGCGGCGGGTCGTCTGGAGCGACTTGTCCACCTGGTTGGGGATCAGCTCGGTGACCGCGCGGCGCGGGTTGAGGTAGTCCGCGTGGTACGTCGCGTGGCGCAGGGTGGCGCCGTCGCGGACCAGGAGGGCGGAGGAACTCACCGGCTGGAAGAAGGACTTGTGGTAGTCGACCGTGACCGAGTCGGCCCGCTCGATGCCGTCCAGGAGGTGGCGGCGGGTGCGGGAGGCGAGCAGTCCGCAGCCGTAGGCCGCGTCGACGTGCATCCAGGCGCCGTACTCGTCGGCGAGGGTGGCGATCTCGGGCAGCGGGTCGATGGAGCCGAAGTCGGTGGTGCCGGCGGTGGCGACGATCGCCATCGGGACGAGGCCCTCGGCGCGGCAGGCCTCCAGCTCGGCGGCGAGGACGACGGACTGCATGCGCTTGTTCCGGTCGACCGGGATGGAGATGACGGCGTCGGCGCCGAGGCCGAGGAGGGTGGCCGACTTCTGGACGCTGAAGTGGCTGCACTCGGAGGAGAAGATCCGGAGCTTCGCCAGGTCCTTCGTCTTGGCCTCCTCGCGGGCGAGGAGCATGGCCTGGAGGTTGGACTGCGTGCCACCGCTGGTGAACACCCCGTCCGCGGCGGGGCCGAGGCCGATCCGGCCGGTGGTCCAGTCGATCAGCTTCCGCTCGATGAGGGTGCCGCCCGCGCTCTGGTCCCAGGTGTCGAGCGAGGAGTTGATCGCCGAGAGGACGGCCTCGCCGAGGACGGCGGGGATGACGACCGGGCAGTTCAGGTGGCCCAGGTAGCGCGGGTGGTGGAAGTAGACGGCGTCGCGGAGGTAGACGTCCTCCAGCTCGTCGAGGGCCGCGGAGGCGTCGCCGAGCGGCCGGTCGAGGTCGACGGCGTCGATGACGGGGGCCAGTTCGGCGGGGGTGACGCCGCTGAACGGGCGGCGTGTCGCGGCGAGTTTGGCCGCCACCCGCTCGACTCCTTCGGTGACGGAGCGCCGGTAGCTCTCCGCCGTGGCGTCGTTGAGCAGGTGGGAGCGCATGTGGGGGCCCTTTCGGGAGGAACGCTGAAGGATGCTTCGGGACGCGCCGGAAGGCGCTGCGAAAGTAAGGTTAGCCTAACCTAATTTTGCAACGCAATGGCCCCCCAACCCATGAGGGTCGGGGGGCCATTGGGGGAACGGAGGGTTACGCGTCTTCCTGCGTCTCGTCCGGCACCTCGCGCAGGGCGTCCTCGGAAAGACCCTTGCGCCAGTAGCCGACGAACGTCACCCGGCGGCGGTCGAGTTCGCGCTCGCGCACGAAGTGACGGCGCAGCGCCTTCACCGAGCCGGACTCGCCCGCGATCCAGACGTACGGGGCCTCGCCGGGCAGCTCGGCGCCGCGCACCGCGTCCACGGCCGAGGGCGCGCCCTCCTCCCGTACGAGCCAGGTGACCGTGGCGTCCGCCTCGGTCGCGAGGTCCATGCGGTCGCCGGAGTACGGCACTTCGAGGAACACCTGCGCGCGGGTCTCGGCCGGCAGCCACTCCAGGATCGCCGAGGCGGCCGGCAGGGCCGTCTCGTCCGCCCAGATCAGCACGGAGTCCGCGTCCTCGGGGAGCTGGAAGCGGACGCCCGTGTTCGCGGCGACCGCGGGGCCGAGGACGACCACCCGGTCACCGGGCTCGGCGCGGCCGGCCCAGCGGCAGGCGGGCCCGCCGTCCGTGTGGATCGCGAAGTCGATGTCCATCTCGTCCGGATCGGTGCGCTGCTCGCGGACCGTGTACGAGCGCATCACGGCCCGCTCGTCGTCCGGCATCGCCCGCCAGGCGCCCAGGATCGCGTACATGTCCGGGTCGTCGAGCGGCGGCAGGACGGGCGCCTCCTGGCCGGGGTGCGGCAGGAAGAGGGAGAGCGACTGGTCGCGGCCTCCGGAGGCGAACCTCTTCAGGTCCTCGCCGGTGAAGGTGACGCGGACCAGCGACGGGCCGAGCCGCCGCGTCCGGTCGACCTGGAGGGAGAAGAACTGGAACGGGGCGGTCTCGGCGGTCGTCATGGGTCAGGACACCTTCTTCGCGTTCTCCAGGGCCTTCGCCAGGTCCTCGAGGAGCGGGGCGCACTTGGCGTAGGAGTAGACCGGCTCCGTCACGCGCGGGATGACCTGGCCGGCCTTGACGGCGGGCAGCGCGCCCCAGGTGGGCTTGGCCTTCAGCTGCTCCGGCTGGAGGGTGCCGGTGCGGTTGTCGAGCATGATGACGTCGGCCTTGTACTTGTCGACGTTCTCCCAGCTGAGGCCCTCGAACCAGCCGCCCTGGTCCAGCTTGGTCGGGACGACCAGGTTGACGCCCAGCTCCTTGAAGAAGAGCGTGTCGGTCGGGCGGACCGGGGTGGAGACGTAGAAGAGGTCGGGGGAGCCGGAGCCGATCAGGACCTTGATGTCCTTCTTGCCCTTGGCGGCCTTGCGGACGCGCTCGGCCGCGGCCTCGAAGCGGGCCTTGTCGGCCTTGATCTGCGCGGTCTGGACGTCGGCGCCGAGCGAGGCGGCCAGGTCGGCGTGGCGCTGGAGGACGGCCGGCATCGACAGGTCCGAGGCCCACAGGGCGACGCTCGGGGCGATCTTGAGGATCTTGTCCTTCTGCTCCGCCGGGACGTACCAGAGGTCGTTCTTCTCCCACATGTCCGTGATGAGGACCTCGGGCTGGAGCTTGAGGTACTCCTCGATCTTGAACTCGCCCCAGACGTTGCCGATGACCTTGACCTTGGTGATGTCGAGGTCGCCCGCCTGGACGTCCGGCTTCTTCTCCTTGGTCTTCGGGTCCTCGACGTAGGTCGGGCCGAAGACGCCGACGACCTCGATGCCGAAGTCGTGCAGGGCGGCGGCGGTGCCGGTGAAGGCGACGATCCGCTTCGGGGCGGACTTCGCCTTCACGGTCAGACCGCGGTCGTCCTTGAACTCCCAGGAACCGGACTTCGCCGAGGCGGAGGGAGCGGCGGCGCCGTCCTTCTTGTCGCCGCCGCAGGCGACGAGCGCGGCGCCCAGACCGAGAGCGCCGCCCGCGGCCAGCAGGCCGCGACGGGTGAGATGGGTGGCGCGGGCGGTGCTGGGCATGGCGGAGTCGCTTTCGGTACGAGCCGGTGTCGGCCGGGGCAAGTCGAGGAAAGGTTAGCCTAACCAAATAACGATCAGTAGAGGTGGGCGGGCGAGGCGTGGATCACACGCCGGGAACCCGCCGTGGGGCCGCCTGGAGGGCGCCGGGAACGCGACGGAGCCCGCCGCCCCCTGACGGGACGACGGGCTCCGGACGGAGGGCGGGGGGTCAGGCCGGGAGGCCCAACTCCCGCGCGATCAGCATCCGCTGGACCTCGCTCGTGCCCTCGCCGATCTCCAGGATCTTCGAGTCGCGCCACATACGGGCCACCGGGTACTCGTTCATGAAGCCGTAGCCGCCGTGGATCTGGGTGGCGTCACGGGCGTTGTCGACGGCCACCGTGGAGGAGTACAGCTTGGCGATGGCCGCCTCCTTCTTGAAGGACTCGCCGAGGACGAGGCGCGAGGCCGCGTCCCGCCAGCCGATCCGCGACATGTGAGCCTTCGTCTCCATGTCGGCGATCTTGAACTGGATGGCCTGGTTGTCGCCGATCGGCCGGCCGAAGGCGTGGCGCTCGTGCGCGTACTTCACCGACTCGTCCACACAGCCCTGCGCGAGACCGGTCGCGAGCGCCGCGATGGCGACCCGGCCCTCGTCCAGGATCCGCAGGAACTGCGCGTAGCCGCGGCCCTCTTCGCCCAGCAGGTTCTCCACCGGGACGCGGACGTCGTCGAAGGAGAGCTCCCGGGTGTCCGAGGCGTTCCAGCCGACCTTCGAGTACGGGGCGGCGACCGTGAAGCCCGGCGTGCCGGACGGCACGATGATCGAGGAGATCAGCGGGCGGCCGTCGGGCTTGCGGCCGGTGACCGCCGTGACCGTCACCAGACCCGTGATGTCCGTACCGGAGTTGGTGATGAAGCACTTCGAGCCGTTGATGACCCAGTGGTCGCCGTCGCGGACGGCGGTCGTACGGGTGCCGCCGGCGTCCGAGCCCGCACCGGGCTCGGTGAGGCCGAAGGCGCCGAGGACCTCGCCGGAGCACAGCTTCGGCAGCCACTCCCGCTTCTGCTCCTCCGTGCCGAAGCGGAAGACCGGCATCGCGCCGAGGGAGACGCCCGCCTCCAGCGTGATGGCGACGGAGGAGTCGACCCGGGCGAGCTCCTCCAGGGCGATGCCGAGCGCGAGGTAGTCGCCGCCCATGCCGCCGTACTCCTCCGGGAAGGGGAGGCCGAACAGGCCCATGCGGCCCATCTCGCGGACGATCTCGTACGGGAACTCGTGCCGCTCGTAGTAGTCGCCGATCTTCGGGGCGACGACGTCGTGCGCGAAGGCCTCGACGGTGCGGCGGAGTTCCTCGTGCTCTTCGGTGAGCCGGTGGTCGAGGGACATGGGTTTCGTCACTCCTTGTGGGAGAGGGCGCGGACGGTACGGGAAGGGCTGGGCCGGCCCAGCTGTTCGGCCATCCACCCGCTCGTGGCGGTGAGGGCGGCCAGATCGACCCCGGTCTCGATGCCGAGACCGTCGAGCATCCACACGAGATCCTCGGTGGCGAGATTGCCGGTCGCGCTCTTCGCGTACGGGCAGCCGCCGAGGCCGCCGGCGGAGGCGTCGACCGTCGTCACCCCGTGCCGCAGCGCGGCGAGGGTGTTGGACAGGGCCTGTCCGTAGGTGTCGTGGAAGTGCACGGCGATACGGGAGGTCGGGACCCCGGCCTCGTTCAGCGCGGTCAGGAGGGCCTGGACGTGGCCCGGGGTGGCGACGCCGATCGTGTCGCCCAGGCTCAGCTCGTCGCAGCCCATCTCGGCGAGGGCCTTCGTGACGCGGACGACCTGCTCGATCGGGACGGCGCCCTCCCAGGGGTCGCCGAAGCACATCGAGAGGTAGCCGCGGACCTTCAGACCCGCCTCTATGGCGCGGGTGACCGTCGGCGCGAAGAGCGCGAGCGCCTCGTCGACGGTCCGGTTGAGGTTGGCCTTCGCGAAGGACTCGGTCGCCGAGGCGAAGACCGCGATCTCCCGCGCCCCGAGCGCGAGCGCCCGGTCCAGGCCGCGCTCGTTCGGCACGAGGACCGGGAGGCGGACGGGCAGGTCGCGGACGAGCGGGAACAGCTCCTCGGCGTCGGCCAGCTGGGGCACCCACTTCGGGTGCACGAAGCTGGTCGCCTCGACGGTGTCCAGGCCGGCGGCGGCGAGCCGCCGGACGAACTCCGCCTTCACGGCGGTCGGGACGGCCGTCTTCTCGTTCTGCAGCCCGTCGCGGGCGCCGACCTCGTGGATCCGGACCCGGGCGGGGAGGGAGGGGTCGGCGACGGTCATGGGCAGGCCGGTGGTCATGCGTCCTCCTCCTCGCGGGGCGTCACCACGGCCAGGATCTGGTCCATGGCGACGGTGGTGCCGGGCGTGACGTCGAGCTCGGTGACCGTGCCGGCGTGCGGGGCGGAGATGACGTGCTCCATCTTCATCGCCTCGACGACGAGCAGGCTCTGCCCGGCCTCGACCTCGTCGCCGACGGCCACCTTGACGACGGTGACGGTCCCGGGCATCGGCGCGGCGAGCGTGTCGGCCCCACCGTGCCTCGCCCCGCTGAGCGCGGCCTCGACGGGGTCGTGGTCGAGCACGTGCCAGGAGTCGCCGTCGCGGCCCAGCCAGGAGCCGGCGCGCCGGAAGTGATGGGTGATCCCGTCCAGCGTCACGGTCACCGCGGTGTCCGTGACCCGCGCCCCGGCGGGGGCGTCGACCGTGACGGGTTCGAGCCCCGGCACGCGGAAGGGGAAGGCGAGCCGCTTGGGCGCACCGCCGAGCCGGAAGCCGTTCGGCACCGAGAACGGGTCCGTCCAGCCCTCCCGGGGCTCCGGGGCCAGCCCGGCGAGCCGTACGGCCGCCGCGGCCGCGTACACCTCTTCGGGGACGCCCTGCGGGACCAGGCTCTCCGCGTCCCGCTCCACCAGACCCGTGTCGAGGTCGCCCGCGATCACGTCCTCGTGGGCCAGGAGGCGGCGCAGGAAGCCCGCGTTCGTCGGGACGCCGAGGGTGACCGTGTCCGCGAGCGCCGCGCGCAGCTTGCGGAGGGCCGTCGGGCGGTCCTTCGCGTGGACGATGACCTTCGACAGCATCGGGTCGTAGAGGGACGAGACCTCCGTGCCCTGCGACAGACCCGAGTCCGTGCGGACGCCTTCGCCCTGCGGCTCGTTCAGCGCGAGGACCGTGCCGCCCGACGGGAGGAAGCCCCGCGAGGGGTCCTCCGCGCAGATGCGGGCCTCGATCGCCCAGCCGTCGAGACGGATGTCGTCCTGCGCGAAGGGGAGCGGTTCGCCGGAGGCCACCCGCAGCTGCCACTCCACCAGGTCGATACCGGTGATCAGCTCGGTCACCGGGTGCTCGACCTGGAGACGGGTGTTCATCTCCATGAAGTAGTACGCCGACGGGTCGACGCCCGGCACGATGAACTCGACCGTGCCCGCGCCCACATAGCCGCAGGACCGTGCCGCCTCGACCGCCGCCGCACCCATGGCGGCGCGGATCTCGGGCGTGAGGAGGACGCTCGGCGCCTCCTCGATGATCTTCTGGTGGCGGCGCTGGAGCGAGCACTCGCGCTCGCCGAGGTGCACCACGTTCCCGTGGGTGTCGGCGAGGACCTGGATCTCGATGTGCCGGGGCCGGTCGATCCACCGCTCCACGAGCAGCGTGTCGTCGCCGAACGAGGCGCGCGCCTCACGGCGGGCCGCCGCGATCTCCTCCTCAAGGACCGAAAGGTCCCGGACGAGCCGCATGCCCTTGCCGCCGCCGCCGGCGGACGGCTTGAGCAGGACGGGCGCGCCCAGTTCGCGGGCCGCCTCGACCAGTTCGGGATCGGCGGCGCCGGGGACGACGGGCACGCCCGCCGTCTTCACGGTCTCCTTCGCCCGGATCTTGTCGCCCATCAGGGAGATCGCCTCGGCGGTCGGGCCGATGAAGACCAGACCGGCGTCGGCGCAGGCCCGCGCGAAGGCGGCGTTCTCCGCGAGGAAGCCGTAGCCCGGGTGCACGGCCTGTGCCCCGGTGCGGGCGGCGGCGTCGAGGAGGGCCGGGACCGACAGATAGGACTCGGCGGCCGGCGGCGGACCGATCCGTACCGCCGTGTCCGCCTCACGGACGTGCCGGGCGTCGGCGTCCGCGTCGCTGTAGACGGCCACCGAGCGCACGCCGAGCGCCCGCAGGGTGCGGATGACGCGGACGGCGATCTCGCCCCGGTTGGCCACGAGGACGGTGTCGAACATGCTGTGCATCTCCTGAGGGCCCTTCACATCCGGAAGACGCCGAACTGGGGGTCACCCAGGGGCGCGTTGGCACAGGCGGTCAGGGCCAGTCCGAGGACCTGCCGGGTCTCCAGGGGGTCGATGACCCCGTCGTCCCACAGCCGGGCCGACGCGTAGTAGGCGCTGCCCTGGGTCTCGTACTGCTCGCGGATCGGAGCCTTGAAGGCCTCCTCGTCCGCCGCGCTCCACTCGTCGCCGAGCTGGTCCCGCTTGACCGTCGCGAGGACGGACGCGGCCTGCTCGCCGCCCATGACGGAGATCTTGGCGTTGGGCCACATCCACAGGAAGCGGGGGGAGTACGCGCGGCCGCACATCGAGTAGTTGCCCGCGCCGTACGAACCGCCGACGACGACCGTCAGCTTCGGGACCCGGGTGGTGGCCACGGCCGTGACCATCTTGGCGCCGTGCTTGGCGATGCCGCCGTGCTCGTACGCCTTGCCGACCATGAAGCCGGTGATGTTCTGGAGGAAGACGAGCGGGATCCCGCGCTGGTCGCACAGCTCGATGAAGTGCGCGCCCTTCTGGGCGGACTCGGCGAACAGGATGCCGTTGTTGGCGACGATCCCGACGGGGTGGCCGTGAATCCGGGCGAAGCCGGTGATCAGCGTCTGCCCGTACTCGGACTTGAACTCCTGGAAGCGGGAGCCGTCCACGACCCGGGCGATCACCTCGCGCACGTCGTACGGGGTACGGGAGTCCACCGGCACCGCGCCGTAGAGCCCGGCCGGGTCGACCTTCGGCTCCTCGGCCGGCTCGACCGACCAGGGCAGCGGGCCGCGCTCGGGGAGCGTGGCGACGATGTTCCGGACGATGCGCAGGGCGTGGGCGTCGTCCTCGGCGAGGTGGTCGGTGACGCCGGAGATCCGCGAGTGGACCTCGCCGCCGCCCAGCTCCTCCGCGGTGACGACCTCGCCGGTCGCCGCCTTCACCAGCGGCGGACCGCCCAGGAAGATCGTGCCCTGGTTCCGTACGATCACGGCCTCGTCGCTCATCGCCGGGACGTACGCGCCGCCCGCCGTGCACGAACCGAGGACCGCCGCGATCTGCGGGATGCCCGCGCCGGACATCCGGGCCTGGTTGTAGAAGATCCGGCCGAAGTGCTCCCGGTCCGGGAAGACCTCGTCCTGCATCGGCAGGAAGGCGCCGCCCGAGTCGACCAGGTAGAGGCAGGGGAGACGGTTCTCCAGCGCCACCTCCTGGGCGCGCAGGTGCTTCTTCACCGTCATCGGGTAGTACGTGCCGCCCTTGACCGTCGCGTCGTTGGCGACGATCACGCACTCGCGGCCCGAGACCCGGCCGATGCCGGCGATGACCCCGGCGGCGGGCGCCTGGTCGCCGTACATCCCGTTCGCCGCCAGCGGGGCCAGCTCCAGGAAGGGCGAGCCCGGGTCCAGGAGGGTGTCCACACGGTCCCGCGGCAGCAGCTTCCCGCGCGCCGTGTGCCGGGCGCGGGACTTCTCACCGCCTCCCAGAGCGGCGGCGGCGAGCTTGGCGCGCAGGGTCGCGGCCAGCTCGTGGTGCGCCGACTCGTTGGCCTGCCAGGCCGCGGACGCGGGATCCGCCGCGCTCGTCAGCACAGGTGCCTGCTGCATCCCTCGAGCTCCCTTGCTCGGTTAATGAGCGTTAACGTATGACGCCCAGGTTAACGACCGCTAACCGGGTTGTCTAGAATCGATCGCATGACCACGAGCCCGACCCCCACGACGACTCCGCAGGCCGGTGGCAGGACCGCAGCCACGACACGGCGCGAGCAGATCCTCAGGGAGGCCGCCCGCCTGTTCGCCGAGCGCGGCTTCCACGGGGTGGGCGTGGACGAGATAGGGGCGGCCGTCGGCATCAGCGGCCCCGGGCTCTACCGCCACTTCCCCGGCAAGGACGCGATGCTCGCCGAGCTCCTCGTCGGGATCAGCGAGCGGCTCCTCACCGGTGGCCGCATCCGGGTCGGCGAGACCGCCGGCGACCCCGAGGCCGTGCTCGCCTCGCTCGTCGACGGCCACATCGACTTCGCCCTCGACGACCGGCCGCTGATCACGCTGCACGACCGGGAGCTCGACCGCCTCAAGGACGAGGACCGCAAGCGGGTACGGCAGCTCCAGCGGCAGTACGTGGAGCTGTGGGTCGCGGTCGTACGGGAGCTGTACCCGGACTCCTCCGAGAGCGAGGCGCGGACGGCGGTGCACGCGGTCTTCGGCCTGCTGAACTCGACCCCGCACCTGGCGGCGCTCGGCCGCCAGTCGATGGAGGAGCTGCTGCGACGACTGGCGCACGGGGCGTTCGGGGCCCTGGCGGGCGAGTAGGGCAGGACGGGGGTCGAACGGGGCACGGCGGGGGCGGGGGTCCGGAAATCCGGACGGGCTGCTCATCGCGCCCGGCCCTCGGACAGAATGAACCCCATGCCGATACTCAGCCGCCCCGCCCTTGTCGAGCACCTCGTCCGCACCCGGATCGCCGGAGACGTCGCCACGCCGCGCGACAACAACCTCTCCCACTACAGAAAGCTCGCCAACGGCGACCGGCACTACTGGCTCGGTCTGGAGCTCGGCGACCGCTGGACCGACGAGCAGGACGTCCTCGCCGTGATGGCCGAGCGGTGCGGGGTCGTCGACGACCCGGCCCACCGGGTCGGCCAGGACACCATCGACCCCGAGCTGACCGTCGACGGCCTGGACCGGATGGCCGCCCGGCTCCGCAAGGCCGCCGCCGGCAAGGAGCGGGTCCTCTTCGCGACCGGCCACCCCGGCTCGCTCATCGACGTCCACAGTCGCGTCGCCGCCGCGCTGCGCGCCCAGGGCTGCGACATCGTCCGCATCCCCGGCGGGCTGATCGCCGACGAGGGGTACGTCGTGCAGTTCGCCGACGTCGCCGTCTTCGAGCGTGGCGCCACCCTCTGGCACACCCACTCCCCGGAGCCGATGAACGCGATCCTGGACGCCCTCGGCGAGGACGGGCGCCCCGATCTGGTGATCGCCGACCACGGCTGGGCCGGGCGCGCGGGCCAGCGCGGGATCGACTCCGTCGGGTACGCGGACTGCAACGACCCCGCCCTCTTCATCGGTGAGGCCGAGGGCACGATGCAGGTCACGATCCCGCTCGACGACCATGTGATCGACCCCCGCTACTACGAGCCGATGACGGCGTACACGCTGGAGGCCTCAGGCCTGCTCTGACGGCCGGGCCCGGCGCTGACCCAGGCCCGGAGTCGGGTCCAGGTACACGCGGCGGATCGCCGGGAAGCGCTCGCGGAGCTGGTCCTCGGCGTCCTCGCAGGCCCATTCGATCTGCTCCGCCGAGGCGACGTCCCGGAAGTCGATCTTCGCGGCGACCAGGACCTCGGAGGGCCCCTGGATGAGGGTCGTCAGGTCGAGGACGTCCACGATGTGCGGGACGGTGAGCAGCTCCTCGCGGACCGCGGCCCGCATGTGCCGGGGCAGCGGCCGGCCGATGAGGAGTTCGGCGTTGGAGCGGCCGAGGACCCAGGCCACGTACACGAGCAGGACGCCGATGAGGATCGAGGCGACGCCGTCCCAGACGCCGGAGCCGGTGATCTGGCCGCCGAGGAGGCCGCCCGCCGCCAGCATCAGGCCGGCGAGGGCGGCGGAGTCCTCCATCACCACGGCCTTGACGGTGGTGTCGGCGGTGAGGCGGAGGTAGCGGCCGAAGGGCGCCTTCATCCGCTCCGCCTCGGCCTGGACCTGCCTGATCCCGGTCCGCAGGGAGAAGCCCTCCAGGACGAAGGCGACGCCGAGGACGATGTACGAGATCGTCGGGTCGCCGAGCTCCTCGCCGTGGGTGAGGGTGTGGATGCCGTCGTAGACGGAGAAGACCGCGCCGCCGACGAAGGTCGCGACGGCCGCGAGCATCGCCCACACGTACCGCTCGCCCGCGTACCCGACGGGATGGTCCTCGTCGGCGGGCTTCTCGCTGCGCTTGAGCGCGGTGAGCAGCATGGCCTCGGTGACGGTGTCGGCCAGCGAGTGGGCCGCCTCCGAGAGCATCGCGCTCGATCCGCTGACGATCCCCGCGACGACCTTGGCGGCGGCGATCCCGAGGTTCGCCGCCGCCGCCACGATCACCGTGAAGGTGCTTTCGCCGTTGTCCGCCATGATCGGACGGTATGTCCGATCATCAGCGCGGCACGCGAACGACACCCTCCTGGATGACGGAGATCGCGAGCCGGCCGTCCTGCGTGTAGATCCGTGCCTGGCCGAGGCCGCGCCCGCCGGACGCGGTCGGCGACTCCTGGTCGTACAGGAGCCATTCGTCGGCCCGGAAGGGCCGGTGGAACCACATGGCGTGGTCGAGGGAGGCCCCGACCACGTCGCCGACGGCCCAGCCGCCACGCCCGTGCGCGAGCAGGATGGAGTCGAGCAGGGTCATGTCGGAGACGTACGTGGCGAGGACGACGTGCAGCAGGGGGTCGTCGGCCAGCTTGCCGTTGGTGCGGAACCAGACCTGGGAGCGGGGCTCGCGCGGGGTGCCGACCGTGCCCCACGGGGGCGTCTCGGCATAGCGGAGATCGACCGCCGCGCGGGCCTCGATCAGCCGGTCCGCGACCTCGCGGGGGAGGTGGCGCGGCAGCATCTCGGCCGGTGTCGGGAGCGACTCCGGGTCCGGGGCGGGCGCCATGTCGACCTGGTGGTCGAGCCCCTCCTCGTACGTCTGGAAGGACGCAGAGAGGTGGAAGATCGGCTGCCCGTGCTGGACGGCGACGACCCGGCGGGTGGTGAAGGAACGGCCGTCACGGATGCGGTCGACCGTGTAGACGATCGGCGCGCCCGGGTCGCCGGCCCGCAGGAAGTACGCGTGGAGCGAGTGGGCGAGCCGGTCGGCCGGGACGGTCCGCCCCGCCGCCACCAGCGCCTGGGCGGCCACCTGGCCGCCGAAGACGCGGGGGACGATCGAGGGGCGGGACTCGCCCCGGAAGATGTCCTGCTCGATCCGCTCCAGGTCGAGCAGATCGAGCAGGTCATCCAGTGCGTTGTGCGACTGCGGCACTTACAGGCCCATCGACTTCGCGATGATCGACTTCATGATCTCGCTGGTGCCGCCGTAGATGCGGTTGACGCGGTTGTCGGCGTACAGGCGGGCGATCGGGTACTCGTTCATGTAGCCGTAGCCGCCGTGCAGCTGGAGGCAGCGGTCGATGACGCGGTGCGCGACCTCGGTGCAGAAGAGCTTGGCGCTCGCGGCCTCGGCCGGGGTCAGCTCGCCCGCGTCCAGGGCCTCCAGGGCGCGGTCGGCGACGGCCTCGGCCGCGTCCACCTCGGCCTGGCAGGCGGCCAGCTCGAACTTGGTGTTCTGGAAGTGCGCGACCGGCTTGCCGAAGACCGTGCGGTCCGTGACGTACTGCTGGGCGAAGCGGACGGCGGCCTTGGCCTGGGCGTAGGCGCCGAAGGCGATGCCCCAGCGCTCGGAGGCCAGGTTGTGGCCGAGGTAGTAGAAGCCCTTGTTCTCCTCGCCGAGCAGGTCCTCGACCGGCACCTTCACGTCGACGAACGCCAGCTCGGCGGTGTCGGAGGTGCGCAGGCCGAGCTTGTCCAGCTTGCGGCCGATGGAGTAGCCCTCGGACTTGGTGTCCACGGCGAAGAGGGAGATGCCGTGGCGGCGGTCCTCGGCCGTCGGGGCGGACGTACGGGCGCAGACGATCACGCGGTCGGCGTGGACGCCACCGGTGATGAAGGTCTTGGCGCCGTTGAGGACGTAGTGCGTGCCGTCCTCGGAGAGCTTGGCGGTGGTCTTCATGCCCGCGACGTCGGAGCCGGTGCCCGGCTCGGTCATCGCCAGCGCCCACATCTCCTCGCCGGTGACGAACTTCGGCAGGTAGCGCTTCTTCTGCTCGTCGGTGGAGAGCATCTTGATGTAGGGGAGGGCGAGCAGCACGTGCACGCCGGAGCCGCCGAACTGCACACCGGCGCGCGAGGTCTCCTCGTACAGGACGGCCTCGAACTTGTGGGTGTCCAGGCCCGCGCCGCCGAACTCCTCGGGCACGTTGATGCCGAAGATGCCCAGCTCGCCGAGCTTGTCGTAGAACTCGCGCGGCGCCTGGCCCGCCGCGAACCACTCGTCGTAGACGGGGACGACCTCGGCCTCGATGAAGGCGCGGATGGTCTCCCGGAACGCCTCGTGGTCCTCGTTGAATACGGTACGGCGCACGAGCCGCCTCCTCGGAGTCCTGGGCACCCTGGCCCACTATGCCTAAGCGCTTGCTCAGTCAAGTTACCCATCGGTTCGTATCGCTGTCCAGATCTGCGCGCCCAAGGTTGTCCATGTCACGTCTGGTCAGGAGCCGGAGGCCTCTTCGCGGATCCAGCGACGGTTCACGTCGTCGTACGCGAACAAAGGCCTGCCGGCGACGGGGGCGGTGCGGAACGGCTGCCCGTCGTCGGTGATCCGGACCGTCCCCGAACGGCCCTCGCTGCTCCACACCAGCTCCAGGTACCAGCGGCAGTCGCAACCCGCCGTCCGGGCGGTGACGAGCAGCTCCTCCGGGTCCGAGGAGGTCACCGCGTACGGGAAGGAGATCGCCGGGAGCGTCCGGCCCTCCTCCCCGGAGGCGTCGTACCCGTCCAGCGCCCGCGCCACCGGCCGTGGCCGGTCCAGGTCCACCTCGAAACGGCGCGGCGTCACCGCCCCGCCGCACCCGTCGCCCATCCGGTACGCCGCCCGCGGCAGCGGCGCGCCCCGCTCCGCCACCCGCACGTGCAGCGCCTGGAGCACCACCGCCGCAGCGCCCTTCCCCTGCACCGACACCCGCACCAGCGTGTCCCCGCCGTCCACGGCCCCCTGCGCCGCCGCCCAGCTCCGCGCGTCGGCCGCCTCCGGCGGGGGAGGGGGCGTCCGCTCCACGAGGTAGGTGTGCCCGCACCCGTTCTGCCAGAGGTGCGAGGCGACCGTCCACGTCAGCGGCGCCGGTGGTTCGGCGGCCCGCTCCCGGGTCTTCCCGGGCAGGAGTACGGCTCCGAGCGTCACCGTCCCCACGACCGCCAGCGCCCCGCAGACCACGCCCACCCACCCCCACCGGCGCCTCCGCCGCTCGGACGGGAGGCCCGGCACGCGCGCGTGCACGGGTTCCAGCTCGGTGGTGGGCTCGGGCTCGGGCGCCGTCTCCGGGGCCGGCGCGGGCTCCGGAGCCGGCTTCGGCTCCGGCTCGGGTGTCGGCTCCGGGTCGGGCTCGGGCTGCGGCTCCGGGCCGGGCTCGGGCGTCGGCTTCGCGTCGGGTTCCGGTGCCGGAGGGCGGCGGACGCCGTCCGCGCGGGTCCAGGCCACCTCCAGGGCCCGCCGCTCCTCCTCGTCCGCCCCGCACAGCAGGGCGAGGCGGTCGACCACGGCGAACTCCTCCGGGACGGTCGCGCCGGAGCAGTAACGGTGGAGGGTGGACGCGCTGACGCTCAGGCGCCGGCCCAGCGCCTCGTAACTCCTCCCGTCCCGCGCCTTCAGCGCGCGCACGAGCCGCGCGAACTCCTCGACGGCGGCGTCCTTCGGCATTCCATCCCCCTCGACCCTGCGTCCCACGCTTCACGTCCTTGCACGTCAGCGGGGGTGGAATGGTTCCGGGACGGATGGTGGGCGCGTCACCGTTGCAGGCGGCGGGCGCCGGCCCGACGCTGGTCGAGCACTGACCGAACGACCCGACGGGGGATCCACCACCATGAACAAGCTCCGCACCGCGCTCGCCACCGCCGCCGCTGCAGCCCTGGGCCTCGCGGCCCTCGCCACGGCCCCGGCGCAGGCAGCCGCCCAGCCCGCCTTCCTCGCCGCCTCCCAGATGCCGAAGTCGTCGACGCCGTGGACCGCCACCCAGGTCTTCACCGGCGTCCCGGAGAACGGCGGCGTCCTCTGCGCCCCGTACAAGATCCCGGCGCAGAACAGCCGCTACCGCGAGTTCAGCACCGAGCTCGACACCAACGGCGTCCAGATCACCAACGTCGCCCGCACCGAGGCCGACGCCGTGAAGCTGGTCGACACCCTCCGCAAGGCCCTCGCCGGCTGCGGCCCCCTGCTTGAGCGGCAGAACCCGGGCCTGAAGGCCGTCAGCGCCTCCCACGGCAAGCTCGCCGTCGAGGAGGGCGCCTGGGTCTACAGCCTGGACACCGCCGACCCGCAGATCGGCAACACCGACATCCACCTCTTCTCGGTCGGCCGCGACGGCCGCACCGTCACCCTCGTCCGCTGGGGCCAGATGGGTGACTTCAAGGACGCCCCGCTGACCGCCTTCCGCACCACGACGAAGACCGCCGTCAACAAGCTCTACTGACCCGGCCGCGGCTCAGCCGAGCCGCAGGGCGAACCACAGCTCCATCCGTACGTCCGGGTCGTCCAGGTCCCGGTCCAGGAGCGCGGTACAGCGGGTGATCCGCTGCCGGACGGTGTTGCGGTGGACGTCCAGCGCCGCCGCCGTCCGGTCCCAGCTGCCGTGCAGCGAGAGCCAGACCCGCAGGGTCTCGGTCAGCGGCTCGGCGAGCGGGGCGAGGAGGGCGCGGGCGTACGCGGCGGCCTCCGCCGGGTCCACGAGCCCCGCGAACCCGGCGGGGCGGTGCCGGGCCAGGGGGGTACGGGAGGCCTCCGCGCGCCGCAGCGCCCGCGCGGCCTCCGCGTCGGCCGCGGGGAGGTCCCGGGCGTGGGCGGGGGCGGCGGCCCCGAGCGTCCACCCGGGCTGGGCGGTGAGGGGCGCCGAGGCGGGGAGGAGGAGGCGTACGGGGGAGGGGGCGGCCGCGGGAGTTCCGCCGGGTGCGCCTTCGGCGTCCGTCGCGCCGGTGCCGGTATCCGGGGGCGTGCCCGTAGCCGTACGCATGCCCGTCCCCGTCCCCGCGTCCATCAGCGGGGTCCCCAGGGCCGCCGCCAGCGCCGTCGCCGCGAACGGGGTGCCGTCGCCGCCGCGGGCGTGGACCACCGTCCAGGGCCCCGGGCCCAGCGCCGCCGCGACGTCCTCCGGGGCCGCGCCCAGGAGGAGCCGGACCAGGGCCCCGTCCCGTACCGTCACGTCCGCGCCCCGGTGCGGGGCCGTGAGAAGCGAGAGCAGGACCACCGCGACGCCCGCGATCGTGTGGTCGCCGGGGTCGCGCCGCTCCGTCGCCACCCCGAGCGTCAGACCGTCCCCGCCGCCCAGCGCGTACGCCGCGAGCCGCCACCCGCCGCCGTCCCCGCTCGCCGAGGCGGGACCTTTGGCGGGCGCCCCGCCGGGGTGCGGGCCGAGCACCCCCGTGAGCTCGCGCAGGGCCCGGGCCGCCTCGGGCGGGACCTCCCGGCCGGCCGCCGTCGACTCCGTACCGTCCGCCCCGAAGAGCACCGCCCGCCCCGCGAGGCGGGAGGCGAGGGCGCCGAGCACCGCCGGGACGGGGGCCGGCCGGGCGGCGGCCGCCGCGAGGGACTGCTGTGCCTCCGTCACCCGGCGCAGCTCCTGCAGCCTGGCCTCCGCCATCAGCCGCCACAGCGCCCGCGCCACCGCCGTGAACGGGGTCCTCGGCGGGACCTCGACCAGCGGGAGGCCGCGCCGCGCGCAGGCCTCGACGAGCTCCGCCGGGACCGTGTCGTAGACGGGCGTCACACCGAAGCCGAGCGCCGCGGCCCCCGCCTCCACCACCCGCTCCACGTAGTGCGCCGGGTCGGTGAGCTGCACGCCCGCCGTCATGAGCAGCTCGCCGCCGAGGAGGTACGGGTACGGGTCGGCCATCTCCGAGGTGTGCACCCAGTGCAGCGGTACGTCCCCGGAACCGGTGAGCAGCCGGAGCCCGAGGTCCCGGCGGGCGAGCAGTGCGGCCAGCGGGACCGGCGGCGCGGGGGGAGTGGAGCCGGGGTCGGGTGAGGTCGGTGCGCTCGGCGAGCTCATCAGGGTGGACCCTTCGTACATCCGCTGTCCGTACAGTGGAGGGAACGTACACTTCAATGTCGCTTTCGGGCCACTTACTGTCGAGCCGGACCCACCCACACCCCAGGAGGACCCGACCATGAGCAGCAGCGAGCAGAACACCCCGCGCGGCCCGATCGACTCGTCCCGCACCCCGCGGTACGCCGGTCCCGCGACGTTCGCGCGGCTGCCGCGACTGGACGAGGTCGGCACCACCGACATCGCCGTGGTCGGCGTCCCCTTCGACAGCGGTGTCTCCTACCGCCCCGGCGCCCGCTTCGGCGGCAACGCCATCCGCGAGGCCTCCCGCCTCCTGCGCCCCTACAACCCGGCGCAGGACGCCTCCCCCTTCGCCCTCGCCCAGGTCGCGGACGCCGGTGACATCGCCGCCAACCCGTTCAACATCAACGAGGCCGTCGAGACCATCGAGGCCGCCGCGGACGAGATCCTCGGCACCGGCGCCCGCATGATGACCCTCGGCGGCGACCACACCATCGCGCTGCCGCTGCTGCGCTCCGTCGCCAAGAAGCACGGCCCCGTCGCCCTGCTCCACTTCGACGCGCACCTCGACACCTGGGACACGTACTTCGGCGCCGAGTACACCCACGGCACGCCGTTCCGCCGGGCCGTCGAGGAGGGCATCCTCGACACCGAGGCGCTCTCCCACGTCGGCACCCGCGGCCCGCTCTACGGCAAGCAGGACCTCACCGACGACGAGAAGATGGGCTTCGGCATCGTCACCTCGGCGGACATCTACCGCCGCGGCGCCGACGAGGTCGCCGACCAGCTCCGCCAGCGCATCGGCGACCGCCCGCTCTACATCTCCATCGACATCGACTGCCTCGACCCGGCCCACGCGCCCGGCACCGGCACCCCCGAGGCCGGCGGCATGACCTCCCGCGAGCTCCTGGAGATCCTGCGCGGCCTCTCCTCCTGCAACCTGGTCTCCGCCGACGTCGTCGAGGTCGCCCCGGCCTACGACCACGCCGAGATCACCGCCGTCGCCGCCTCGCACACCGCGTACGAGCTGACGACGATCATGTCCCGTCAGATCGCGGCGAGCCGCGAGGCGAAGTAACCTCCCCTCCGGCCCGGCGTCAGGGCGTCTCTTCCGGATCAGGCCGGATCAGGGAGCGTGCGTGCCAGACCCCGCGAGCCCGGCAGGATCCGGAAGAGACGCCGTAACCGCCGGGCCGGGCCGCCGGGCCGCACCGCACGACCACGCCATGCCACGCCCAAGGGGACCGTCCATGACCCACGACCACGACCTGGTCCTGCGACCGACCGCCGCACAGACCGAGGCGGCCCTGAACCCGCCCGCCGGGCGCACCGGCGGCGACCTCGTCGTCGAGACCCTCTCCGGCCTCGGCGCGACCACCGTCTTCGGCCTGCCCGGTCAGCACGCGCTCGGCATGTTCGACGCCCTGCGCCGCTCCTCCCTGCGGTACGTCGGACTCCGCGTCGAGAACAACGCGGGCTTCGCCGCCGACGCGTACGGCCGGATCACCGGCGAGGCGGCCCCGCTGATGCTCTCCACCGGGCCCGGCGCGCTCATGTCGCTCGCCGCGCTCCAGGAGGCGGCCGCCGCCTCGGCCCCGGTGCTCGCGATCGGCAGCCAGATCCCGGTGGCGGGGCTCGGCGGGGGCCGGCACGGCTATCTGCACGAGCTGCGCGACCAGCAGGCCTCCTTCCGGGACGTCGTGAAGTCCGTCCACACGGTCCGTACGCAGTCCCAGATCCCGTCCGCGATCGCGGCGGCCTGGGAGTCGGCGCTGACGGCCCCGCACGGGCCGGTGTGGGTGGAGATCCCGCAGGACGTGCTCCTCGCGGAGACCCTGCTGCCCGTGGTCACGGCGATGGACGCGACACCCGAGGAGGCCGCCCCGCGGCCCGAGCTCACGGCCGTCGCGGCCGACCTGCTGACGAAGGCCGCCCGGCCCGTGATCATCGCCGGCGGCGGAGTCGTACGCTCCGACGCCTCCGGCAAGCTCCGCGCGCTCGCCGAGCGGATCGACGCGCCCGTCGTCACCACCTTCGGCGGCAAGGGCGCCTTCCCCTGGGAGCACCCGCTCTCGCTCCAGTCCTGGCTGGAGGACCGGCACACCACCGACTTCCTGGAGGACGCCGACGTCGTCCTCGTCGTCGGCTCGGGCCTCGGCGAGCTCTCCTCGAACTACCACACCTTCGCCCCGCGCGGCCGGGTGATCCAGATCGAGGCCGACGCCGGGAAGCTGGAGTCCAACCACCCGGCGCTCGGCATCCACGCGGACGCCCGGCTCGCCCTCCAGGCCCTCCTGGAGACGGTCGGCGAGCGCACCGACCCGACCGCCGCCGAGCGGGTCTCGGCCGTCCTGGGCAAGGTCCGGGAGCGGATCGCCGCCCAGGACCTCGGCCTGGAGCAGCGGGTCGTCGCGGCGGTGCGCGAGGCGCTGCCGGACCGGGCCCCGAGCTTCTGGGACATGACGATCCTGTCGTACTGGGCGTGGTCGGCCTTCGACGCCCGGCACCCGAACACGATGCACTCCGCCCAGGGCGCCGGCGGCCTCGGCTACGCCTTCCCCGCCGCCCTCGGCGCGGCCGTCGCGGACCCGTCCGTGCCGGTCCTCGCGGTCTCCGGCGACGGCGGCGCGATGTATTCGATCGCGGAGCTGGCCGCGGCGAAGCAGTACGGCCTCGACGTGACGTGGCTGATCGTCGACGACGGCGGCTACGGCATCCTCCGCGAGTACATGACGGACGCCTTCGGCGAGACCACGGGCACCGAGCTCGCCCGCCCGGACTTCGTCGCGCTCGCCGAGTCCTTCGGCGTCCCGGCGACCGGGACGACCCCCGAGACGCTGACGGCCGACCTGGCGAAGGCCCTCGCGACCCCCGGCCCGTCGGTGGTCGTCCTCCCGGCCCTCCTGAGGATGTTCGAACCGACGCACCTCTGAGCCCGGGGGCCGGTGCCCCGCCTCCCCGGGGAGGCGGGGCACCGACCTCAGACGACGAGCGCCTCCCACTCGGCGCGGTACAGGCCGAGCTGGTGCTCGTACCCCTGGCGGAACTCCTCGGCCTCCGCCTGGCTCAGTCCCCTCCGGATCATCGGCTCCGGGCGTATCAGCTTCGCCACGTCCGCGAAGACCGTCTCGACGGCCCGGGCCCGGTCGCCGCCCTTCTCGCGGGCCGCGAGCACCTGGATCCCCGCCTTGCCCAGGAGGCTCTCGAACGTGGTCCGGGGACGGCCGACGGTCTCCTTCAACTTCGCCGGCAGCCCCAACTCCGTCCTGCCCCGGGCAAGCCCCTCAAGGACGTGGAACGCCGCGTACAGCCGCCCCCACCCGTACGGCATCCCTTCCTCGACCCGCGCCATGAACTCCCCTTCCGGTCCGACCGCGGCACCGCCCGGACGGCGGCCCCCCGGCTTCCTACCCGGCCCGGCGTCCCCGCGACCCTGGACCGAGCAGTCGCTCGGTTTGTTGCGGCGGGATGAAATAGCAGCCCAGGCGTGTTGGGCCTTCCGGTAGAGAAGGACGAACGGGAGGCCACTCGTGGCGGCGGCGGGGCAGAAACAGACGGACGAACGGCAACAACAGACGGACGAACGGCAACAGGGCTGGGCGCGCAGGCTGACCGGCTACGCGTGGCGCTACAAGACCAACGTGGTGCTCGCGCTGGGGTCGTCGCTCGTCGGCATGGCCGTCCTCGCCCTCGTGCCGCTCGTCACCAAGGTGATCATCGACGACGTCATCGGGACCAAGACCCGGGACCTCGGCGTCTGGACCGGGCTCCTCATAGGCGCCGCCGTCCTCGTGTACGTCCTCACCTACGTACGCCGCTACTACGGCGGCCGCCTCGCCCTCGACGTGCAGCACGACCTCCGTACCGACATGTACGGGACCATCACCCGCCTCGACGGGCGGCGGCAGGACGAGCTGTCCACCGGGCAGGTCGTCGGCCGCGCCACGAGCGACCTGCAGCTGATCCAGGGCCTTCTCTTCATGCTCCCGATGACGATCGGGAACGTCCTCCTCTTCGTCATCTCGCTGGCCGTCATGGCCTGGCTCTCCATCCCCCTCACCCTCGTCGCGCTCGCCGTCGCCCCCGCCCTCTGGTTCATCGCCAAGCGCAGCCGCACCCGCCTCCACCCGGCCACCTGGCACGCGCAGCAGCAGGCCGCCGTGGTCGCCGGCGTCGTCGACGGGGCCGTGACCGGCGTCCGGGTCGTCAAGGGCTTCGGCCAGGAGGACCAGGAGACCGGCAAGATCCGCGAGGCCGGGCGCAAGCTCTTCGCCGGCCGGCTGCGGACGATCAAGCTGAACGCGAAGTACACCCCCGCCCTCCAGGCCGTGCCCGCCCTCGGCCAGGTCGCCGTCCTCGCCCTCGGCGGCTGGCTCGCCTACAAGGGGCAGATCACCCTCGGCACCTTCGTCGCCTTCTCCGCCTACCTGGCGTCCCTCGTCGGCCCGGTCCGGATGCTCGCCATGGTCCTCACCGTCGGCCAGCAGGCCCGCGCGGGCGTCGAGCGGGTCCTCGACCTCGTCGACACCGAGCCGGTCATCCAGGACGGGACGAAGGAGCTCCCGGCCGACGCCCCGGCCACCGTCGAGTTCGACGGCGTCTCCTTCGCCTACGACGAGGGGCGTCCCGTCCTCGACGGCTTCTCCCTGGAGATCCGCTCCGGCGAGACCGTCGCCGTCGTCGGCGCCTCCGGCTCCGGCAAGTCCACCGTCTCGCTCCTCCTGCCCCGCTTCTACGACGTCACCCACGGCGCCGTCCTCGTCGGCGGCCACGACGTCCGCGAGCTCACCCTCGACTCCCTGCGCGCCGCGATCGGACTCGTCCCGGAGGACTCGTTCCTCTTCTCCGACACGATCCGCGCCAACATCGCGTACGGCGCCCCCGACGCCACCCAGGAGCAGATCGAGACCGCCGCCCGCGCCGCCCAGGCCGACCGGTTCGTCGCCGAGCTGCCCGAGGGGTACGACACCAAGGTCGGCGAGCACGGCCTCACCCTCTCCGGCGGCCAGCGCCAGCGCGTCGCCCTCGCCCGCGCGATCCTCACCGACCCCCGGCTCCTCCTCCTCGACGACGCCACCTCCGCCGTCGACGCCAAGGTCGAGCACGAGATCCACGAGGCCCTGAAGTCGGTCATGGAGGGCCGTACGACCCTCCTCATCGCCCACCGCCGCTCCACCCTCGGTCTCGCCGACCGCATCGCCGTCCTCGACGACGGGCGGCTCTCCGACATCGGCACCCACGAGGAGCTGGAGGAGCGCTCCGCGCTCTACCGCCGCCTCCTCACCGACCCCGACGAGCTCGGCGCGGTCTCGCCGGGCCACGTGCTCCCGGCCGAGGTCCCCGAGGACGCCACGCTGCGGGCCGAGCTCGACGCCGAGTTCGACGCCGAGCGGGGCATCACCCCGGCCCTGTGGGTACGGGACGGCGCCGCCGAGGAGAGCCCGGCCCCCGGAGCCACCCCCGAGCTGCTCGCCGCCGTCGAGGCCCTGCCGCCCGCCACCGACACCCCCGGGATCGACGAGGCCCGCGCCGTCTCGCCCGAGGACACGTACGGCCTGCGCCGGCTGCTCCGCGGCTTCGGCGTCCCGCTGCTCATCAGCCTCGGCCTGGTCGCGCTCGACGCGGGCGCCGGCCTGCTGCTGCCGGTCCTGATCCGCCACGGCATCGACGAGGGCGTGAACCGGCTCGCGGTCGGCGCCGTCTGGGCGGCCTCCGCGCTCGCCCTGGTCACCGTGCTCGTGCAGTGGGTCGCGCAGACCGCCGAGACCCGCATGACGGGCCGCACCGGCGAGCGGGTCCTCTACGCCCTGCGTCTGAAGATCTTCGCCCAGCTCCAGCGGCTCGGCCTGGACTACTACGAGCGCGAGCTCACCGGCCGGATCATGACCCGCATGACCACGGACGTGGACGCGCTCTCCACCTTCCTCCAGACGGGTCTGGTCACCGCCTTCGTCTCGGTCGTGACCTTCTTCGGGATCATGGTCGCGCTGCTCGTGCTCGACCTCCAGCTCGCCCTGGTCGTCTTCGCGACCCTGCCGGTCCTCGCCGTCGCCACGTACTTCTTCCGCCGGTCGAGCGTGCGGGCGTACGAGCTGGCGCGCGAGCGGATCAGCGTCGTCAACGCCGACCTCCAGGAGTCCGTCACCGGACTGCGGATCGTGCAGGCCTTCCGCCGCGAGCGCTCGGGCGCGGAGCGCTTCGCCGCCCGCAGCGACGAGTACCGCGAGGCACGCGTCCGCGGCCAGTGGCTGATCTCGATCTACTTCCCCTTCGTGACCCTGCTGTCCTCGGTGGCCGCCGCGGCCGTCATGATCGTCGGCGCGAACCGCATCGACGGCGGCACCCTCACCACCGGCGCGCTCGTCGCCTACCTCCTCTACATCGACCTGTTCTTCGCCCCCGTGCAGCAGCTCTCGCAGGTCTTCGACGGCTACCAGCAGGCCGCGGTCTCGCTGAAGCGGATGCAGGAGCTGCTCCAGGAGCCGACGTCGACGGCCGCCGCCGACGCGCCCCGGGACGTGACGTCGCTGCGCGGCGAGATCGCCTTCGAGGACGTGTCCTTCGCGTACGACTCCAAGGAAGAAGCTCTTACAGGCATCGACCTGCGGATCCCGGCCGGGCAGACCGTCGCCTTCGTCGGCGAGACCGGCGCCGGCAAGTCGACCCTGGTCAAGCTGGTCGCGCGGTTCTACGACCCGACGGGCGGGCGGGTCACCGCCGACGGCACCGACCTGCGGGACCTGGACCTCACCGCGTACCGCCACCGGCTCGGGGTCGTCCCCCAGGAGGCGTACCTCTTCGCCGGGACCGTCCGTGACGCCATCGCCTACGGCCGCCCCGAGGCGACCGACGCGGAGGTCGAGGCGGCGGCCCGCGCGGTCGGCGCCCACGACATGATCGCCACGCTCGACGGCGGCTACCTCCACGAGGTCGCCGAGCGCGGCCGGAACCTCTCGGCGGGGCAGCGCCAGCTCATCGCGCTCGCCCGCGCCGAGCTCGTCGACCCGGACGTCCTGCTCCTCGACGAGGCCACGGCGGCCCTCGACCTCGCCACCGAGGCCCAGGTCAACCAGGCCACCGACCGGCTCGCGGGTCGCCGGACGACGCTCGTCGTCGCCCACCGCCTGACCACGGCGGCCCGCGCCGACCGGGTGGTCGTGATGGACCACGGGCGGGTCGCGGAGGACGGGACCCACGACGAACTGCTCGCCCTGGGCGGCCGGTACGCGGCGCTGTGGAGCACCTTCATCGGCGAGGCGGAAACGGAGAGGGAGCGGGTGTGAGCACGGGAGTGAGTGCGGGCCGGGGGTGAGTACGGGCCGTCCGTCCGGTTGAGTATCCGGACGGATTCCCGGGCCACCGTCCCGCGGGCTTGGATGAGGGCATGACCCCCGACGTCCGCACCCGCGCCGCCTCGCCCGTCCCGATCACCCCGCCGGACGTGGAGGGCGCCCGGCTGCGGAAGCGGTCCCTGATCTGGGCCGGGCTGCTCGTCCCCGCGACCCTGCTCGCCGGCGTCCTCGTCCTCGCCACCGAGGCCGCGGCCCTCTGTATCGCCAAGGGGCGGGGTTGTGGCGGCGCCCCGGGCTACCTGTACCTCGCGAGCCTGGCGGTCGCCGGTGCGGCCTTCGTGGTCGTGCAGAGCACCTCGCGCGCCGACGTCCGCCGGGCGGCGCTGCGGACCCAGCTCGGCGCGGAGGCCGTCTTCCTGCTGTTCGTCCTCACCACGTTCGCCTAGGGCCTAGGGCCTAGGCGGGCTGCGGGAGGGGCGTTGCCGTCGCGGTCGCGACCTTGAGGGTCTCGCGCAGGATCAGCAGGCCGTTGACCACCATCAGTGTCGCGGTCAGGCCGTGGACGCCGAGCGCGGTGCCCACGGAGCCGTGGTGGGCCAGTACGTTGGCCATGTCGCCGTACGCGGCGAGGGCCTCCACCAGCAGCGCCCAGCCCAGCGCCCGACGGTGGCCCGTCACCAGCAGGACGCCCAGGACCAGGGCCATGACGACGTCGCGGACTCCCTTGACGACCAGGAAGCCGCCGCCGTCGCCGGACGGCCAGCTCGGCAGGCCGAAGGTCGGTGCCACCGTCTCCGGGCTCAGGATGAACTCCGTCCCGAACCAGAGGATGAAGAGGACGAAGGTGGCGGCCAGGACGGTGTTGATCTTCTTCAGCGACATTGCTCTTCTCCCTGCGGGTCTTCGTCGGCTTGGTGAAGCCGTCGATGCGTCGGTCCGAACACGTGCGTGTCGGGGCAGTGCTCGGATCAGACGAGGGCGGCGACCAGCAGGGTGAACGCGGCGACGATGACCGCGACACGGACGTAGTGGTAGCTGTTCCAGCGCCGCAGCTGCTTCTCCCAGTCGGCGGGCCGGTTCTCGGGGGTCCAGGTCTTGTTCCGGTTGTTGATCGGGACGAGCAGGAGCACCGACATGAGCACGCTGACGATCAGCAGTCCGGCGGCGGTGACGACGAGTCCGGCGCCGTGGTGGTGCCACCCGGCGACGGCCCAGATCGCGCTGAGGACGACCGAGCCGATGTACCAGAACGGCATCAGGGCGCCGAGCATCCGGCCGCCGTGGGCGTGGCCGAGCTGGCGGCTGTCCTCGGGAAGCGCGTCGAGGATCCGGTTCATGACGAAGGCGACGGAGAACTCCACTCCCACCATCAGGCCGACGACGACGGTGGTGAAGACCTCGAGTGCGTTGAGCATGACGGCCCCTCCTGGGATCTAGCGTTGCTAGCTGATGAGGCAACGCTAGTACTACTGCCGCTCGATTGTCTAGCGATGCTAGGATCGAATCATGTCGGTAAAGGAACGCAAGGAACGCGAACGGGCGGACCGCGAGCGCCTCATCGTGGCGACGGCCCGTGAACTCGCCGAGCAGCAGGGCTGGGACGCGGTCACCACCCGCCGGCTCGCCGAGCGCATCGAGTACAGCCAGCCCGTCCTCTACAGCCACTTCCGCGGCAAGCGCGAGATCATCGGCGCCGTCGCCCTGGAGGGCGCCGCCGAGATGGCCGTGGCGCTGCGGGCCGCGACCTCCGCCGCGGACGGCCCGCGCGCCCGGGTCGCCGCCCTCGCCCGCGCCTACCTCGACTTCGCCGAGCACAACCCGGCGGTCTACGACGCCCTGTTCCAGCTCGACGGCGGCCTGGCGTACGCGCGGGAGGACACCCCCGAGCAGCTGAAGGACGCCTTCGCCGCCCTGCTCGAGTGCCTCGCCGAGGTCGCCGGCGACGGCGTCCACCCGGGGCTGTTCACCGAGGTGTTCTGGGCGGCCCTGCACGGCCTGGCGACCCTGACCCGGGCGGGCCGCCTGCTGCCCGAGGACGCCGAATCGAGGGTGGAGCTGCTGGTGGACCGGCTCGCAGTGATCTGACACGCCGTCCCGTCGGGCGCGCGGCCGGGGTCCTCGGGTCCCGGCGCAGGTCAGGCCCCTCGGCCCCGGCGCAGGTTGAGTCCCTCGGCCCCGGTGCAGGTCGCGTCCGGCTGCCGGAAGCAACCATTCCGGTGGCTCGCGCGTCGTACGCCCGTACGCCTGAATCTCCGTACGTCCGTACGGCGACTCGCCCGGGAGGGGAACGCATGCCCACGGACCCGACGCACACACCACCGCCGCCACCGCCACGCCGCCGGCTGCTCGCCCGGGTCCTCGGCCCCCTCCTCGCCGCCCTCGCCCTGCTCCTGCTCCCCGTGCCGGGCCCCGGCGGCGGCGGGACCGCCGAGGCCGCCTCCGTCTGCCACGGCCGCCCCACCAAGACCTACCGCTTCGCCACCGGCGAGCTGCGCCTCTACCGGAACCGCCACTACGCCTGCGCCGTCACCGTCGCCAAGCGTCCCGGCACCGTCCGTCCGATGACCGTCTCCCTCCAGCCGCGCGGCGGCCGCCCCGCCCTCAAGGCCGGACGGTTCGCCCGGCAGACCGGTCCCGTCACCGTCCACGCCCTCAACCGCTGCGTCAGCGCCTACGGTTCGGTGGCCGGGCAGGGCAGGTCCACGGGCTGGATCCTGTGCTGATGCCGGTCCGTTTCCTCTGCTGATGCACAGGAAAGTCCAAGGGTAAGGACCAACTGGGTCTGGCGGTCCACACGTTGCCCCCGCTAGGTTCGCGACACCGTTGTGAACCAAGGGGAGGACGAATGCGCAAGTCGCTCAGAGGGCTGGTGTCGCTCGCGGTGCTCATAGGCACTGTCGGCACCACGGGCGTGGCCACCGCGGCGGACACGGAGGCCAACAGCCCCACCGCCGTCGCCGACTCGCAGAGCACGGACATCAAGGACCGCATCCTGGCGATCCCCGGGATGAGCCTGATCGAGGAGAAGCCCTACGCGGGCTACCGCTACTTCGTCCTGGACTACGTCCAGCCGATCGACCACAAGCGTCCGTGGGCGGGCACGTTCAAGCAGCGGCTCTCGGTCCTGCACAAGGACACGGACCGCCCCACCGTCTTCCGCACCAGCGGCTACGGGCTGAGCACCACCCCCAGCCGCGCCGAGCCGACGCGGATCATCGACGGCAACCAGATCTCCATGGAGTACCGCTTCTTCACGCCGTCGCGCCCGCAGCCGGCCGACTGGTCCAAGCTGGACATCTGGCAGGCGGCCAGCGACCAGCACCGGATCTTCGCCGCGCTGAAGAAGATCTACGGCAAGAACTGGCTCTCCACCGGCGGCTCGAAGGGCGGCATGACCGCCACGTACTACGAGCGCTTCTACCCGCGTGACATGGACGGCGTCGTCGCGTACGTCGCGCCGAACGACGTGGTGAACAAGGAGGACTCGGCCTACGACCGGTTCTTCGAGAACGTCGGCACGAAGGACTGCCGCGACCGCCTGAACAACATGCAGCGCGAGGCCCTCGTCCGCCGCGAGCCGCTGCAGAAGAAGTACAAGGAGTGGGCCGAGGCCGAGGGCGCCACCTTCAACACGGTCGGCTCCCTCGACAAGGCCTACGAGGCCGTCGTCCTCGACTTCGTCTGGGGCTTCTGGCAGTACTACGGCGAGGACGTCTGCGCCGAGATCCCGGACGCGGCGACCGCGAGCGACGACACCGTCTACGGGACGATCGACGCCTACTCCGGCTGGGCCGCCTACACCGACCAGGGCCTGGAGTACTACACGCCGTACTACTACCAGGCGGCCACCCAGCTCGGCTCGCCCAGCATCAAGCAGCCGCACCTCGCGGGCCTCAGCCGCTACGGCTACCAGCCGGCCAGCAGCTTCGTGCCGAAGTCGATCCCGATGAAGTTCCAGCCGCAGGTCATGCGGGACGTCGACAACTGGGTCCGCAGGAACGCGAACAAGATGCTCTTCGTCTACGGGCAGAACGACCCGTGGGGCGCCGAGCCGTTCCACCTCGGCAAGGGCACGCGCGACAGCTACGTCTACACCGCGCCGGGCGCGAACCACGGCGCGAACGTCGCCGGGCTCGTCGAGGCCGAGCGGGAGAACGCCACCGCCCGCATCCTGGCCTGGGCCGGCGTCTCCGCCCCGGCCGTCCAGGCGGCGCAGCCGCTGGCGCGCTTCGACGCCCGCCTCGACAAGGCGGTCGACGAGGACGTGACGCGGGAGCACGGGCTGCGCCCGTAACCCCTCCGTACGCGCGGGTGTGCCCGGCGGTCCTCCCGAGGAGCGCCGGGCACACCCGTACCCGTATCAGCCGTAGGTCAGCCCGTGGCCCACCGGATACAGCACCCGCGTCGGGTCGACCGCGCTCTGCACCGGAACGGGAAGCCGTCCCTTCGGCCGGGCACGCCCGGCCAGGACCCGGACCGCGGCGCGGAGTTCGACGTCGGTCCAGGAGTAGGCGGCGAGGGTCGCCCGCTGGCCGCCGAGCCGGGCGATGTCGTACGGATTGCGGATCGCGATCGTCACGACGGGCACGCCGCTCGCGACGAGCCGTGCGACGAGCGTGCGCTGCGGACTGGTCGCGGTGACGTTGTACGTGCCCACGACGACCACGTCCTGCCCGGCCGCCGCCGCCACCGCCTCCTCGATCCGCGCGGCCGTCGGGGTGATCCCGGTGGACAGCGCGGTCGTGGTGAATCCCAGCTCCGTCAGGGCGGTCGCGAGCGTCGTGGTCGGCGGGCCCGTCGAGCCGGACGGCGAGGCCGGGTCGGCGCCGACGACGAGGACCCTGCCGTGGTCGGCGGGGCTCAGCGGCAGGAAGCCGTCCTCGTTGAGGAGCAGGGTCGTGGTCGCTTCGGCGATCCGGTCGGCCTGGGCGAGGTGGGCGGCGGTGCCGACCACCCGGTCGACGCCGGCCCGCGTCACGTACGGCTGCCGGAAGAGGCCCAGCTTCGCCTTGAGCCGCAGGATCCGCAGGATCGATTCGTCGAGCCTGGCCTCCGTCAACTCGCCGGCCTTGACCGCCGCCAGGACCGCCTTCCAGGCGACGTCGAGCTTCGGCGGGTTGAGCAGCTGGTCCACTCCGGCCTTCAGGGCGAGGACCGGGACGCGCTCGTCGCCGTACTTGGTGCGCACGCCCTCCATGCCGAGCGAGTCGGTGACCACCACGCCGTCGTAGCCGAGCTGCCGGCGCAGGATGCCGGTGAGGATGGGCTCGGAGAGGGTCGCCGGGTCCTCGCTGGGGTCGAGCGCGGGCACCACGATGTGCGCGGTCATGATCGAGTCGATCCCGGCGTCGATCGCCGACTCGAAGGGCGGCGCGTCGAGCTCGGCCCACTGTGCCCGGGTGTGGGTGATCGTCGGCAGGCCGTAGTGGCTGTCGACAGCGGTGTCGCCGTGCCCCGGGAAGTGCTTGGAGGTGGCCGCGACCCCGGCCCGCTGGTACCCCTTGACCTGGGCGGCGACCAGACCGGCGACCGCGCGCGGGTCGGAGCCGAAGGAGCGGACGCCGATGACGGGGTTGGCCGGGTTGACGTTGACGTCCGCGACCGGGGCGTAGTTCTGCCGGATGCCGACGGCGGCGAGCTCGGCGCCCGCGATCTGCGCGGCCTTACGGGCGTCGGCGAGCGAGCCGCCCGCGCCGAGGGCCATCGCCCCGGGCACCAGGGTCGCGGGCTCGCCGACCCGGCAGACGATGCCGTGCTCCTGGTCGGTGGAGATGAGCAGCGGGATCGGGGTCGGCTGCGCGAGACCGGCCTGCTGGATGCCGTTGGAGAGCTCGGCGATCTGGTGCGGGTCGCGGGTGTTGTGGGCCCAGGCGAAGTAGATGACGCCACCGACGTGATAGCGCTCGACCAGCTCGGCGGCGGTGCGGACACCGATCTCCGAGAGGTTGGCGTCGATGTCGGCCTGGTCGGGGGCGGTCGCGGAGTGGCCGTACACCCGCATCACGAAGAGCTGGCCGACCTTCTCCTCCAAGGACATCCGGTCGATGATCTTCCGGAGCTTCTTGTCGGTGGTCTCCGCGTGGGCGTGGGCCACGGGGGCGGTGGCGCCGGTGACGGCGGCCGCGGCGGCTGCGGCGGTCACCGCGAGAAGGGTGCGTCGGGAGGGGGAGGAGGCAGGGGGAGGGGACGCGGGAGCGGAAGTGGGGGAGGAGGGGGCGGGGGCGCGGTGGTGCACTGATGCTCCTTCCGGCCGTGCAAGGTTGAAGGAAACTTCCAAGGAGTCACGGATAGCCCGAAAGTAACTGCCAGGTCAAGGACCCGCGCAGGAATCGCCACCGTGCGCGCCGCGCCCGCCCGTTCCCCCGCCGCCCGCCGCGCCGCAGCCGCGACCGGCCGGGAAATCCCTGGCGCCCGGGCCTCGCTGCTCGTACTGTCATCCGGTCCCACCTGCGAGGAAAGGCACGCATGACCTTCGAGCACCTCACCGTCGACACCCCCGAGCCCGCCCCCGGCGCCGTCCTGCTCGCCGGCATCCCCGGCAGTGGCAAGTCGACGGTCGCGGCGGCCCTCGCGGCCCGCTTCACCCGCTCCGCGCACATCGAGGTCGACGACCTCCAGGAGCTGATCGTCCAGGGCTGCCACTGGCCGACCCCGGACGGCGACCCCGAGGCGGACCGCCAGATCCTGCTGCGTGCCCGCAACGGCTGCCTGCTCGCGGACAGCTTCGCCTCGGCGGGCTTCCTGCCGGTCCTCGACGACGTGGTCGTACGCCGCTCCCACCTGGACTTCTACCGCGCCCACGCGAAGGCGGTCCCGCTCCATGTGGTGATCCTCGCCCCCGGCCCCGACAAGGCCTGGGAGCGCAACAACGCCCGCCACAAGAAGCTGACGACGAACTGGGCCTTCCTGGACGAGGCCATGCGTGCCGAACTCTCGGACGAGGGCGTCTGGATCGACAACGCGGACCAGACGGTCGAGGAGACGGTCGAAGCGGTCCTCGCGGCGACGGGCCTCGCCGCGTTCCTGACCTGACGCACCCCGGGCCCGGGCCGCGGACGCCCGCCCCGAGCCCGCCGCCGTGCAGGGCACGGCGGGGCTGCGGGCCCGGGTGGTGCCCCGGCCCGGTGGTGCCCCGAG
>NZ_BJMN01000047.1 GCF_006539185.1 Streptomyces gardneri | reverse complement strand
TTCCGACTTTATCAGAAGTTCTGAGTCGGTATTTCCGCCTCCCGTTCACCCGTTCTGGCGCACGACGGCGCCGGGGCTTCCCGGTCTGGCGGAGCCGTAAACGTACTGGAGCGGGGCGCCCCGATGCAAATCGAGGGGCCCCGCTCCGGTGTGGCGCAGGTCAGAGTCAGACCTCGACGACGACCGGGAGGATCATCGGGCGCCGGCGGTAGGTGTCGGAGACCCACTTGCCGACCGTGCGGCGGATCAGCTGCTGGAGCTGGTGGGGCTCCACGACGCCGTCCTGGGCCGACCGGTTCAGGGCCTGGTCGACCTTGGGGATCACGGCGTCGAAGGCCGAGTCCTCGATGCCGGAGCCGCGGGCGTGGATGTTCGGGCCGCTCACGATCTTGCCGGTCGAGGAGTCCACGACCACGAAGACCGAGATGATGCCCTCGTCGCCGAGGATCCGGCGGTCCTTGAGGTGGGACTCGGTGACGTCGCCGACCGAGAGGCCGTCGACGTACACGTAACCGGCCTGGACCTTGCCGACGATCTTGGCCTTGCCGTCGATCAGGTCGACGACGACGCCGTCCTCGGCGATGACGATGTGGTCCTTGGGGATACCCGTCATCGCGCCGAGCTCGGCGTTGGCGCGCAGGTGGCGCCATTCGCCGTGGACCGGCATGAGGTTCTTCGGGCGGCAGATGTTGTAGAAGTACAGCAGCTCGCCGGCCGAGGCGTGGCCCGAGACGTGGACCTTGGCGTTGCCCTTGTGGACCACGTTCGCGCCCCAGCGGGTCAGGCCGTTGATCACGCGGTAGACCGCGTTCTCGTTGCCCGGGATGAGGGACGAGGCCAGGATGACCGTGTCGCCGGGGACGATCCGGATCTGGTGGTCGCGGTTGGCCATGCGGGACAGGGCCGCCATGGGCTCGCCCTGGGAGCCCGTGCAGACCAGCACGACCTCGTCGTCCGGCAGGTCGTCGAGGGTCTTCACGTCGACGACGAGGCCGGCCGGGACGCGGAGGTAGCCCAGGTCACGGGCGATGCCCATGTTGCGGACCATCGAGCGGCCGACGAAGGCGACCCTGCGGCCGTACTCGTGGGCGGCGTCGAGGATCTGCTGGATGCGGTGCACGTGGCTGGCGAAGCTGGCCACGATGATGCGCTTCTGGGCGTTCGCGAAGACCGTGCGCAGGACGTTGGAGATGTCCTTCTCCGGCGGGACGAAGCCCGGGACCTCGGCGTTCGTGGAGTCCGAGAGAAGGAGGTCGATGCCTTCCTCGCTCAGCCGCGCGAACGCGTGGAGGTCGGTGAGGCGGCCGTCCAGCGGGAGCTGGTCCATCTTGAAGTCGCCGGTGGCGACGGCCATGCCCGCGGGGGTGCGGATGGCCACCGCGAGGGCGTCCGGGATGGAGTGGTTGACCGCGATGAACTCGCAGTCGAACGATCCCAGGATCTCCCGGTCGCCTTCCTTCACCTCGAGGGTGTAGGGGCGGATGCGGTGCTCCTGGAGCTTGGCCTCGATCAGCGCGAGGGTCAGCTTGGAGCCGATCAGCGGGATGTCCGGCTTGAGCCGGAGCAGGTAGGGGACGGCACCGATGTGGTCCTCGTGGCCGTGCGTGAGCACGATGCCTTCGATGTCGTCGAGACGGTCCCGGATGATGGTGAAGTCGGGCAGGATCAGGTCGACACCCGGCTGCTCCTCTTCGGGGAAGAGGACGCCGCAGTCGACGATGAGCAGACGGCCGTCGAACTCGAAGACCGTCATGTTCCGGCCGATCTCGCCGAGCCCGCCGAGCGGGGTGACGCGCAGGGCGCCCTTGGCGAGCTTCGGCGGGGCGCCGAGTTCAGGATGCGGATGACTCAAAAGACTCTCCTCACCACGCGCGCCACGTGCCGTTCGGGCACGTGGCGCGCATGACATTCGTGCACTTGCTGTTGTCAGTGTTCAGTTGTGAAGTCCGTTGTCAGAGTTCTACCCCGCCGGCGGCCAGGTCGACCTTGAGCTGCTCGGTCTCCTGGGCGGAGAGCTCCACGAGCGGGAGGCGCAGCGGGCCGGCCGGGAGGCCCTGGAGGGCGAGGGCGGCCTTGGTGGTCATGACGCCCTGGGTGCGGAACATGCCGGTGTAGATCGGCAGGAGGCGCTGGTGGATCTCGGTGGCCTTCTGGGGCTCGCCGGCCAGGTGGGCTTCGAGGAGGGCGCGGAGCTCCGGGGTGACGATGTGGCCGACGACCGAGACGAAGCCGCAGGCGCCCACGGAGAGCAGCGGCAGGTTGAGCATGTCGTCGCCGGAGTACCAGGCGAGACCGGAGCGGGCGATGGCCCAGCTGGCGCGGCCGAGGTCGCCCTTGGCGTCCTTGTTGGCGACGATCCGGGGGTGCTCGGCAAGGCGGACGATCGTCTCGGTGTCGATCGGGACGCCGCTGCGGCCGGGGATGTCGTAGAGCAGGACCGGGAGCTCGGTGGCGTCGGCGATGGCCGAGAAGTGCCGGTAGAGGCCCTCCTGCGAGGGCTTGTTGTAGTACGGCGTCACGGCGAGCAGGCCGTGGGCGCCGTCGCGCTCAGCGGTGCGGGCGAGCTCGAGGGAGTGGTGGGTGTCGTTGGTGCCGACGCCGGCCACGATGTGGGCGCGGTCTCCGACCGCCTCCAGCACAGCTCGCACCAGCTCCGATTTCTCCGCGTCGCTGGTGGTGGGGGACTCGCCGGTGGTGCCGTTGATGACAAGACCGTCGTTGCCTGCGTCCACCAGATGGGTGGCCAGTCGCTGGGCACCATCGAGGTCGAGTGCGCCGTCCGCCGTGAAGGGCGTGACCATGGCGGTGAGGACCCGCCCGAAGGGGGTCTGCGGAGTGGAGATCGGAGCCATGGGTAACACGCTACTCGCTGCTCAGCGCCGGGTGTCCCTGAGGGGGACAGGAAGAAGAGGAGCCCGGCACTGCCTGCTCGGGGGTTCAGGCAGTGCCGGGTCCGTTTGATCAGCCTAGATGAACTTCTCGAAACGCCGCAATACGGACACTTCGCACGAGTGGCTCGGACATGTGTGCTCTACGGGGCCACACGGCCGTTCTTGTTGAAGGCGGCGTGGGTCAGCGGCATCAGCCGGGCCCAGTGCTCCTCCATCTTCTCGCCGACCATCTCGATCTCCCGCTGCGGGAAGGACGGGACCGCGGCCAGCTCGTGCTGGGTGCGCAGGCCCAGGAAGTGCATGAGCGAGCGCGCGTTGCACGTCGCGTACATCGAGGAGAAGAGGCCGACGGGGAGAACCGAGCGGGCGACCTCGCGGGCGACGCCGGCGGCCAGCATCTCCTGGTAGGTGGCGTAGGCCGTCCGGTACGACTCCTCCATGGTGCGGCTCACCACGTCGTGCTGTTCCTGGGTGCCCTCGACGAAGACGTACTTGCCGGGGCGGCCCTCCTGGACCAGCTTGCGAGAGGTGTCCGGGACGTAGAAGACCGGCTGGAGCTCCCTGTAGCGGCCCGATTCCTCGTTGTACGACCAACCCACGCGGTGCCGCATGAACTCGCGGAACACGAAGATCGGGGCGCTGATGAAGAAGGTCATCGAGTTGTGCTCGAAGGGGCTGCCGTGGCGGTCCCGCATCAGGTAGTTGATCAGGCCCTTCGAGCGCTCCGGGTCCTTCTGGAGCTCTTCGAGGGACTGCTCCCCCGCCGTGGACACACGTGCGGCCCAGAGGACGTCGGAGTCGGTCGCCGCGCTCTTGACCAGATCAACGGTGACGTCGCTCCGGAAGTCGATCTTCACGTTCTCGGTGGGGGTGTCGGTCACCAGCGGTCCTTCCAGTCGGCTGTTGCAGCGCCCACTCTAACGACGTCCGACCGAAGGATGAGATTCGGCCGCTTTGGTGAAATAGGGCACCAAACTCCCGGTTCTGTCGTCTCTCTCTGTGAAGCACGTCGACTACCGAGGAGAGTGGCCCTGATGTTCCGCCGGCGAGAGGCCGTACCGTTCGCGTTCGTCGCGGAGGCCGACCACTTCCGCAGTAACGTCACTCCACCACCCCGGGAGCGCCTCAGCGCCTCGCAGATCGTGGGTCGTACGCTGCTCGGGCTGACCGTCGTCGCGGGGCTCGCCGGGTCGCTGATCTTCGGTATGCCCTCCCTCCAGTCGGGGGACGCCGCCACTCAGCAGCAGCAGTCCGAAGCGTCCGACAACCGCTGAGGTAGCCTCACCGGGCACCGCCCCTTCGAGCGTGCTTGTGAGTGAGGACCTGTCGTGCCCCTGCCCTTCCTGACGGCCGACCGTGCTTTTGACACGACCGACCACGTCGCCCTGCCGTTCGACGACCACGATCAGTGGCGTCGTCCGTACCGGCCCGGGTCGTGGCGTGTCGGAGCCGCGGCGCTCGCGCTGCTGCTCGCCTCGTTCGTGCTGCTCGCCGCCGTGATCATCGTCGCCGCCGGGGGCTTCGCCGCCGCCGGTGTCACGCTCGCGCTCGCCGTGCTCGTCATCCTCGCGGCCCTGCGGATGCTCCGCGTGGGTACCTGGGTGAGCCGGGCCGGGGTGCGGCGCGTGGGTTTCCTGCGGACGTCCACCGTGCCGTGGGCGAAGGTGACCTCCGTGCGGACCGTGCAGCAGCCGGTGCGCTGGCTGGGGCTCCCCCGCACCGTCCAGGGCCAGGCCCTGGTGCTCGGCCGGCAGGGTGGTGAGCAGCTGCTGCTGCTCACCGACCACAATGCCGACTTCCTCTCCCGGGTCGAGGCCTTCGACCGCGCGGCCGACACGGTCGAGGCCTGGAACGCCGAGTACGGCGTCGTCCCGGCGACTACGCGCTGACCGTACGTCCCTCGTGGAGGGCGATGGCCCGGAGCATCGCCTTGCGGGCCCTGGGGGTGTCGCGGGCGTCGTGGTACGCGACCGCGAGCCGGAACCAGCAGCGCCAGTCCTCCGGGGAGTCCTCCGTCTCGGCCTTGCGCCGGGCGAAGACCTCGTCGGCCGAGTCCCGGTCGATCCGGCCGGCCTCCGTGCGCTTCAGCTCGTCGACGGGCAGGCCGCCCTCGGCCTCCAGCACGGTGGCGAGGCGGCCCGCCTGCCGCGCGAACCGGGTGTTCTTCCAGAGGAACCAGCCGCCCACGGCCGGCAGCAGGAACGCCACCGCGCCCATGCCCATGGCCGCCGGCTCGCCCGTCAGGAGGAGCAGTACGCCCTCCATCGCCACCACGCCGAAGACGAGGACGAGGACGGTGGCGAGGAAGACGTACGTGATCTTTCCGCCCATGCCCGTCAGCCCAGGTCCAGGAAGTGCTCCAGGCCGAAGGTGAGGCCCGGAGCGGTGGTCACGCGGCGGGCGCCCAGGAGGATGCCCGGCATGAAGCTGGAGTGGTGCAGGGAGTCGTGGCGGACGGTGAGCGTCTCGCCCTCGCCGCCGAGCAGGACCTCCTGGTGGGCGAGGAGGCCCGCCAGGCGTACGGAGTGGACGCGGACGCCGTCGACGTCGGCGCCGCGGGCCCCTTCGAGGCCCGTCGCGGTGGAGTCCGGCTGGGCGCCGAGACCGGCCTCGGCGCGGGCGGCGGCGATCAGCTGAGCCGTCCGGGTGGCGGTGCCCGAGGGGGCGTCCACCTTGTGCGGGTGGTGCAGCTCGACGACCTCGACCGACTCGAAGTACGGGGCCGCGATCTGGGCGAACTTCATGGTGAGGACCGCGCCGATGGAGAAGTTCGGCGCGATGAGGACACCGGTCTCCGGGGAGGCCGCGAGCCAGGTCCGCAGCTGCGCGAGGCGCTCCTCGGTCCAGCCGGTGGTGCCGACGACCGCGTGGATGCCGTGGCGCACGCAGAAGTCGAGGTTGTCCATCACCGAGCCGGGGGTGGTCAGCTCGACGACGACCTGGGCGCCCGCCTCGGTGAGCGTCTCCAGCTTGTCGCCACGGCCGAGGGCCGCGACCAGTTCCATGTCCTCGGCGGCCTCGACGGCCCTGACCGCCTCGGAGCCGATACGGCCCTGGGCTCCGAGGACCGCCACGCGCAGCTTGCTCATTGCTCTTTTTTCCTTAAGGGCTCGGGGTCAGGAGACCGCTTGGTGGAGGCGGTCCGCCTGCTTGTCCTTCAGCGGTCCTATCACCGACAGGGAGGGCCGCTGGTCCAGTACATCGCGGGCGACGGCCCGGACGTCGTCCGGGGTGACCGCGGCGATCCGGGTGAGCATGTCGTCGACCGACATCTGGGTGCCCCAGCAGAGCTCGCTCTTGCCGATGCGGTTCATGAGGGCACCGGTGTCCTCCAGGCCGAGGACGGTCGAGCCGCGGAGCTGGCCGACGGCGCGGACGATCTCCTCGTCGGTGAGCCCCTCGCTCGCGACCTTGTCGAGCTCGTCCCGGCAGATCCGCAGCACGTCGTGGACCTGGTTGGGCCGGCAGCCGGCGTACACCCCGAAGAGGCCGCAGTCGGCGAAGCCCGAGGTGTACGAGTACACGCTGTAGGCCAGGCCGCGCTTCTCGCGGACCTCCTGGAAGAGGCGGGAGGACATGCCGCCGCCGAGGGCGGTGTTCAGCACGCCGAGGGCCCAGCGGCGCTCGTCGGTGCGGGCCAGGCCCGGCATGCCGAGGACCACGTGGGCCTGCTCGGTCCTGCGGTTCAGGTGCTCGACGCGGCCCGCCGTACGGATGACGCGGTGGCCGTCGCGGGGGGCGACGGGGACGGCGTCGGTACGGGTCAGTGCGCCGGCCTTCTCGAAGGCGCGGCGGACCTGGCGTACCACCGTGGCGTGGTCGACGTTGCCCGCGGCGGCGACGACCAGGTGGGTGGGGTCGTAGTGCTTCTTGTAGAAGCGGGCGATCTGGCCGCGGGTGAGGGCGTTGACCGTGTCGACGGTGCCGAGGACCGGGCGGCCCAGCGGGGTGTCGCCGAACATCGTCTGCGCGAACAGGTCGTGCACGACGTCGCCGGGGTCGTCCTCGGTCATCGCGATCTCTTCGAGGATGACTCCCCGCTCGGCGTCCACGTCCTCTTCGAGGACGAGCGCGCCGGTGAGCATGTCGCAGACGACGTCGATCGCCAGCGGCAGGTCGGTGTCGAGGACCCGGGCGTAGTAGCAGGTGTACTCCTTCGCCGTGAAGGCGTTCATCTCGCCGCCGACCGCGTCGATCGCGGCGGAGATGTCGAGGGCGGACCGCTTGTGGGTGCCCTTGAAGAGGAGGTGCTCCAGGTAGTGGGTGGCGCCGTTGAGGCTCGGCGTCTCGTCCCGCGAGCCGACGTGGGCCCAGATGCCGAAGGTGGCGGAGCGCACGGAGGGCAGGGTCTCGGTGACGATCCGGAGGCCGCCGGGGAGGGTCGTACGGCGGACCGTGCCGATGCCGTCCTTGCCCGGGAGAAGCGTTTGGGTACGGGCGACGGCCCGCCCCTCCGAAGAGGGGCGGGCCGTCGTCACGGAACTACGGGACGTCACTGGTCGGTGTCGTCCTTCGCGTCGGCGCCGTCCTCGTCCGCGATCACGGGGATCAGGGAGAGCTTGCCGCGCTGGTCGATCTCGGCGATCTCGACCTGGACCTTGGAGCCGATCGCGAGCACGTCCTCGACGTTCTCCACGCGCTTGCCACCGGCGAGCTTGCGGATCTGCGAGATGTGCAGCAGACCGTCCTTGCCGGGCATCAGGGAGACGAACGCACCGAAGGTGGTGGTCTTGACGACCGTACCCAGGTAGCGCTCGCCGACCTCCGGCATGGTCGGGTTGGCGATCGCGTTGATCGTGGCGCGGGCGGCCTCGGCCTGCGAGCCCTGCTGGGCACCGATGTAGATGGTGCCGTCGTCCTCGATCGTGATGTCGGCGCCGGTGTCCTCCTGGATCTGGTTGATCATCTTGCCCTTGGGGCCGATGACCTCACCGATCTTGTCCACCGGGATCTTGACGGTGATGATGCGCGGCGCGTTCGGGGACATCTCGTCCGGAACGTCGATCGCCTCGTTCATCACGTCGAGGATGTGCAGACGCGCGTCACGGGCCTGCTTCAGCGCGGCGGCCAGGACCGAGGCGGGGATGCCGTCGAGCTTGGTGTCGAGCTGGAGCGCGGTGACGAAGGTCTTCGTACCGGCGACCTTGAAGTCCATGTCGCCGAACGCGTCCTCGGCGCCGAGGATGTCCGTGAGGGCGACGTAGTGCGTCTTGCCGTCGATCTCCTCGGAGATCAGACCCATGGCGATACCGGCGACGGCGGCCTTCAGCGGCACACCGGCGTTCAGCAGCGACATGGTCGAGGCGCAGACCGAGCCCATGGACGTCGAACCGTTGGAGCCGAGGGCCTCGGACACCTGGCGGATCGCGTAGGGGAACTCCTCGCGCGTCGGCAGCACCGGCACGATGGCGCGCTCGGCGAGCGCGCCGTGGCCGATCTCGCGGCGCTTGGGCGAGCCCACGCGGCCGGTCTCGCCGACGGAGTACGGCGGGAAGTTGTAGTTGTGCATGTAGCGCTTGCGGGTCACCGGGGAGAGGGTGTCCAGCTGCTGCTCCATGCGGAGCATGTTGAGGGTGGTGACGCCCAGGATCTGGGTCTCGCCACGCTCGAACAGCGCCGAGCCGTGCACGCGCGGGATGGCCTCGACCTCGGCCGCGAGCGTACGGATGTCCGTGAGGCCACGGCCGTCGATGCGGACCTTGTCCTTGATGACGCGCTCGCGGACCAGCTTCTTGGTCAGCGCGCGGTAGGCACCGGCGATCTCCTTCTCGCGGCCCTCGAAGGCCGGGAGAAGCTTCTCGGCGGCGAGCTCCTTGATGCGGTCGAGCTCGGCCTCGCGGTCCTGCTTGCCGGCGATGGTGAGCGCCTTGGTGAGCTCACCCTTGACGGCGGCGGTCAGCGCCTCCAGGACGTCGTCCTGGTAGTCCAGGAAGACCGGGAACTCGCCGGTGGGCTTGGCGGCCTTGGCGGCGAGGTCCGACTGGGCCTTGCAGAGGGCCTTGATGAAGGGCTTCGCGGCCTCGAGACCGGCGGCGACGATCTCCTCGGTCGGCGCCTCGGCGCCGTCCTTGACGAGATCGATGGTCTTCTCGGTGGCCTCGGCCTCGACCATCATGATCGCGACGTCGCCGTCCTCGAGGACGCGACCGGCGACGACCATGTCGAAGACGGCGTCCTCGAGCTCGGTGTGCGTCGGGAACGCGACCCACTGGCCCTTGATCAGGGCGACGCGGGTGGCGCCGATGGGGCCGGAGAAGGGCAGGCCCGCCAGGATCGTGGAAGCGGAGGCGGCGTTGATCGCGACCACGTCGTACAGGTGGTCGGGGTTGAGCGCCATGATCGTCTCGACGATCTGGATCTCGTTGCGCAGGCCCTTCTTGAAGGAGGGGCGCAGCGGCCGGTCGATCAGGCGGCAGGTGAGGATCGCGTCCTCGGAGGGGCGGCCCTCACGGCGGAAGAAGGAGCCGGGGATCTTGCCGGCCGCGTACTGCCGCTCCTCGACGTCCACCGTCAGGGGGAAGAAGTCGAGCTGGTCCTTGGGCTTCTTCGAGGCGGTGGTCGCGGAGAGGACCATCGTGTCGTCGTCCAGGTAGGCGACGGCGGAGCCGGCGGCCTGCTTGGCGAGGCGGCCCGTCTCGAAGCGGATGGTGCGGGTACCGAAGGTGCCGTTGTCGATGACGGCCTCGGCGTAGTGGGTCTCGTTCTCCACTAGTGGTTTCTCCTACGTGTTCGTCTTTGCGTCCGGGGCCCGTGTGGCCGGGGACGGTGTCGACGGGGCGGAGAGACGCGCCTTGGGTGCGGGCCGGTCTTCGATCGAAGCACCCGGCATCTTCCGGGGGCCACTACCGAGGACCGGCGGCGAGCCGGCGGCTCCTCGCTCGTCCGTCGTATGGGGTTGTGCGACCAGACTAAGTGCCTGTGTGCACTTTGTGCACGTACAGCAAAGGGAGCGGCCCCCTGAAAGTGGGAACCGCTCCCTTCACGGCGTCCTTACTTGGCGCCGCCGGCCGCACCGCGGCGGATGCCGAGGCGGTCGACCAGGGCACGGAAGCGCTGGATGTCCTTCTTGGCCAGGTACTGCAGCAGGCGGCGGCGCTGGCCGACCAGGATCAGCAGGCCACGACGGGAGTGGTGGTCGTGCTTGTGCTGCTTGAGGTGCTCGGTCAGGTCCGAGATGCGACGGGAAAGCATGGCGACCTGGACCTCGGGGGAGCCGGTGTCGCCCTCCTTCTGGCCGAACTCGGTCATGATCTGCTTCTTGACAGCGGCGTCGAGAGCCACGCGGATCTCCTCATTGAATACGTGCGCCCGCGAGTGCCCCTGGTCTAGGTCTCAGGGGAAGCTTCCGTGACTCGGCGGGCGAAGGTCCGATGGGCGCAGCTTCCAGAGGCTTCCGAGTGATCTCGGGGGCATTCCGGGAGCGCGTACACAAACGGCCGTCACACAGCGTACCAGTTCGCCGGAGCGGACCTGCTTGCTCGTGCCGGAGCGGACCTACTTGCTCGTGAGCGAGCGGACCGACATGAAGATGTCGAGGACCGCGAGGCAGAGGGGGACGAGGGAGAGGAGGACGAAGCCCTCGGCGAGGTCGAGGAGACGGCCCCAGAACGGGGAGAGGCCCTTCTTCGGGATGATCAGGCCGATGGCGGTGATCAGCGCGGCGCCCGCGGCGACGGAGGCGGTGAGCCAGATCGTACGGATGTCGAGGCCGCCGCGGTCCCCGTACATCAGGAGGTCCTTGACCAGGTCGACCGGCGGGTTCAGGGAGAGGCCCAGGACGAGCAGCGCGATGGCCGCGATGCCGGCGACCAGGACGCAGGCGACCTGCGAGGTGTAGCGGAAGAGGCGGGCGCGGAGCAGCATCGCGAGGCCCGAGGCGAGGGCGAGGAGCTGGCCCCAGAGGTTTCCGGCGAAGCCGAGGACGGCGGCGGAGCCGACGACGACGGCGGCGCAGCCGCCGACCAGGCCGAGGAGCATCTCGTGGCCGCGGCGGGCCTGGAGGGCGATGCGCTCGCCGTCGACGGCCCGGTCGTCCTCGCCTGCCTGCTGCTGGTCGCCGAGGAACTCGTCGTCGGCGGCGCTGCGCGGTGCGGCGTAGCCGATGGGGAGCCTGGCGAAGCGGGCGGAGAGACCGGGCAGGAAGGCGACCATGCCGATGGCGACGGGGGCGCAGACGGCCGCCGTCTCCGTCGCGGAGCTCTCGGTGAGGATCATCAGGAAGGTGGCGAGGGTGCCGACGGTCGCGAGGAAGGTCGCCGCGACGAAGGGGGCGTCTCCGCTCGGGGTGAGCGCCACGAGGGCCACCGAGGCGACGAGGACGGCGACGCAGCCCAGCAGGAACTGGAGGCGGCCGGGGCCCTCGCCCGCGTCGGGGGCGACGATGCCGGAGCCGGCGATGAGCAGCAGCGGCAGGGCGCCGAGGCCCAGGGCGACGGCGGTCGCCCTGTCTCCGTAGACCCGGGCGCGGACCCCCGCGAAGGCGGTGAGGAGCAGGCCCGCGGCGCCCGCGATGATGCCGGGCAGGCTGTGCATGTCGTGGCGGACCGGGTCCGCGAACCAGAGCACGAAGCCCATGAGTACGAGGAGCAGGACGCCGCCGACGAGTCCGGCGCCGCGCAGCAGCTCGTCGCCCCACAGGTGCCGGTCGCGGGTGACCGCGGAGGCGACGGCGTCGGAGACGTCGTCGTAGACGGCGGGCGGCAGGGACTGGGCGAAGGGGCGCAGGGAGAGCACCTCGCCGTCGAGGACCTGCTGGCCGGCGAGGGTGCGGGCGCCGTCGAGGACGGAACCGTCGCGGCGGACCAGGTGGTAGCCGGTGGGGGTGCCCGCCGTTTGCGTCTGCCCGGTGAGCCGCAGGATCTCCGGATAGACGTCGGCGACGGCGATGTCCTCCGGGAGCGCGACGTCGATGCGGCTGTCCGGCGCCACGACGGTGACGCGGCAGAAGCCGGTCGCTGCGGTCGTACTCACGTGTGTGGACCCCCTGATTCGCGGTTGCGCACGATGCGCGCGCCACCCTACCGGGGACGGCCGGTGGGGGCTGCAAGTAGGATCGCCGTCCCATGGGGGAAGTCCGCGCGCCCGGGCGCCGACCGAGGTGCCGGCGCGGAAGCTCCCGCCACGAGCCCGCCTCCTACGAGGGATTGATGCGCCGGTGAGCCAGATCGTCGTCAAACGCCCACCGAGGGCGCTTCCGCCGGAAGTGCCCGGTGAGGAACTGGTCCTGGAGTCTCCGCCGGAACTTCCGCGGGGGCAGCAGGAGTCGGCGTTGATGCAGCTCCTGCCGATGCTCGGCATGGGTTCCTCGGTGGTCTTCTTCTTCATGACGCCGTCGCCGATCATGCGGATCATGGGCGTGCTGATGCTGGCGTCGACGGTCGCGATGGCCGTCGCCCAGTTCGTCAGATTCCGTCGCGGTACGCAGGGGCAAATGGCCGATGTACGCCGCGACTACCTCAAATACCTCGCGCAGACGCGGCGTACGGTCCGGCGCACCGCGCGCAAGCAGCGGGACGCGCAGCTGTATCTGCACCCCTCCCCCGAGCAGCTGTGGTCGGTCGTGGCCGAGGGCTCGCGGGTGTGGGAGCGCCGGGTCGGCGACCACGACTTCGGGCAGGCGCGGATCGGGCTCGGGGCGCAGCAGTTGGCGACGGCGCTCGTGGCGCCGGACACGGCTCCGGTGGACGAGCTGGAGCCGCTGTGCGCGGGTGCGATGCAGCAGTTCCTCGCTGTGCACGGCACCTTGGACGGGCTGCCGATGGCGGTCTCGATGCGGGCGTTCTACCACGTGACCGTGTCGGGTGAGCCCGAGTCGGCGCAGGCCGTGGCGCGTGCGCTCGTCGCGCAGTTGGTGACGCTGCACTCCCCCGACGACCTGATGGTCGCGGTGGTCGCCGCGCGGGCCTCGCAGGAGCGGTGGGACTGGACGAAGTGGCTGCCGCACACGCAGGTGCCCGGGCAGGTCGACGGGGCCGGTACGAAGCGGCTGTTCGGTGACGACCTCGGCGAGCTGGAGAACCTGATCCGTTCGAAGCTCGAGGGGCGGACGCGGTTCTCCCGGGACAGCCAGCCGGTGCTCGACCAGCCGCACGTGGTCGTGGTCCTCGACGGTGGCATGGTCCCGCCGGACTCGCTGCTCGCGGCGGCCGAGGGCCTCCAGGGCGTGACGATCGTGGAGGTCGTCTCGGGCGAGCTCGACGAGCCGCGCGGTGGCCTTTCGGTGGTCGTACGGCCGGGGCGGCTGAGCCTGGAGTTCGGTGGCGGCTTCGCCTACGAGGGGCTGCCGGACGGCATCTCGCTGCCGGCCGCCGAGGCGCTTGCCCGGCAGCTCGCGCCGCTGCGGATGGGTGGCGGGGACGACGACGAGCCGCTGCTCGCCAATCTGGACTTCACCGATCTGCTGAACCTCGGGGACGCGGAGTCGGTGGACGTGGCGCGGACGTGGCGGCCGCGCACGGTCTCCGAGCGGCTCCGCGTGCCGATCGGTGTCGGCGAGGACGGCCAGCCGGTCATGCTGGACCTGAAGGAGGCCGCGCAGGAGGGCATGGGCCCGCACGGTCTGTGCGTGGGTGCGACGGGTTCCGGCAAGTCGGAGCTGCTGCGGACGCTCGTGCTCGGTCTCGCGGTGACGCACTCCTCGGAGACGCTCAACTTCGTCCTCGCGGACTTCAAGGGCGGTGCGACCTTCGCGGGCATGTCGCAGATGCCGCACGTCGCCGCCGTCATCACCAACCTGTCGGACGACCTGACGCTCGTCGACCGCATGGGCGACGCGATCCGCGGCGAGCTGCAGCGGCGCCAGGAGCTGCTGCGTTCCGCGGGCAACTACGCCAACATCCACGACTACGAGAAGGCGCGGGCCGCCGGCGCTCCGCTGGAGCCGCTCGCCTCGCTCGTCCTGGTGATCGACGAGTTCTCCGAACTCCTCACCGCCAAGCCCGACTTCATCGACATGTTCATCCAGATCGGCCGCATCGGCCGCTCGCTGGGTGTGCATCTGCTCCTCGCCTCGCAGCGCCTGGAGGAGGGCAAGCTGCGCGGCCTCGACACGTACCTCTCGTACCGGATCGGTCTGCGGACCTTCTCGGCGGCGGAGTCGCGGACGGCGATCGGCGTGCCGGACGCCTACCACCTGCCCTCGGTGCCCGGTTCGGGCTATCTGAAGTTCGGCACGGACGAGATGACCCGCTTCAAGGCGGCGTACGTCTCGGGGACGCACCGGCCGGGCGGGCCGCGCCTGGAGATCGGGCATCTGCCGGTCGAGCGGCGCCCCGCGCTGTTCACGGCGTCTCCGGTGCCCGTGGTGTACGCGGCGCCCGACCCCGCGTATCTCACCGAGCGGCGCTCCGAGGAGGACGAGGCGCTCGCGGACACGGTCCTCGACGTGATCGTGCGCCGTCTGGAGGGTCAGGGCGTGCCGGCGCACCAGGTGTGGCTGCCGCCGCTCGACCAGGCACCTTCGCTGGACCAGTTGCTGCCGGGGCTCGCGCAGACGGCGGACCGCGGTCTCACGGCGACGGAGTACACCCGGCAGGGCGGACTCACGGTGCCGCTCGGCCTCATCGACAAGCCGTTCGAGCAGCGGCGTGAGGTGCTGTACCGGGACTTCTCCGGTGCGGCCGGTCACATGATGGTGGTCGGAGGTCCGCAGTCCGGCAAGTCGACGCTGATGCGGACGCTGGTCTCGTCGTTCGCGCTGACCCACACGCCTGCCGAAGTGCAGTTCTACTGCCTGGACTTCGGTGGTGGCGGCCTGGTGTCGCTCGCCGATCTGCCGCATGTCGGCGGGGTGGCGTCGCGTCTCGACCCCGAGCGGGTGCGGCGGACCGTCGCGGAGGTGCTGGGGGTCCTCAACCGGCGGGAGGAGTTCTTCCGTTCGCACTCCATCGACTCGATCGCCACCTACCGGCGCAAGCGGGCCGCCGGCGAACTCCCGGGCGAGGCCTGGGGTGACGTCTTCCTGGTCGTGGACGGCTGGGGCACCTTCCGCAACGACTACGACACGCTGGAGCCGTTCGTCTCCGACATCGCGGCGCGCGGTCTCGGTTACGGCATCCACGTCGTGATCACCGCCGCCCGGTACATGGAGGTACGTGCGGCCCTCAAGGACCAGATGCTGGGCCGGCTCGAACTGCGGCTCGGGGACGTCATGGACTCCGAGTTCGACCGCAAGGTCGCGGCGAACGTGCCGACCGGGGTGCCGGGGCGCGGCCAGGTGGCGGAGAAGCTGCACTTCATGGGCGCGCTGCCGCGGATCGACGGATCGAGCTCGTCCGCCGACCTGTCGGAGGGCACGTCGGCGTTCGTCCAGGCCGTACGGGCGAGCTGGACCGGGGCTCCGGCCCCGGCGGTGCGGCTCCTGCCGCGCAGGCTGCCGGCGGAGCAGCTGCCGAAGGGCTTCGAGTACCCGCAGCACGGCATCGCGATCGGCATCGACGAGACGAACCTGGAGCCGGTGTTCGTCGACTTCGAGTCGGATCCGTTCTTCCTGATCTTCGGTGAGAGCGAGTCCGGCAAGACGGCGCTGCTGCGGCTGATCGCCAAGCAGCTGTGCGAGCGGTACACGCCGGAGCAGGCGCGGATCGTGGTGGGTGACTACCGGCGGACGATGCTGGAGGCGGTCGCGCCCTCGCACCTCCTGGAGTACGCGCCGATGGCCTCGGCCATGCAGATGCACATGGACGCCATCAACACGGTGATGACGAAGCGGGCGCCGAAGCCGGACATCACGCCGCAGCAGCTGCGGGACCGGAGCTGGTGGACGGGTCCGCAACTGTTCGTGCTGATCGACGACTTCGAGCTGGTGGCCACCAACTCGGGCAATCCGCTGGCGGTTCTCGTCGAGAACCTGCCGTTCGCGCGGGACGTCGGCATCCGGTTCATCGTGGCGCGCAGCCAGGCGGGTGCCTCGCGGGCGATGTACGAGCCGTTCATGCAGCGCGTACGGGAGTTGGGCGCGCAGGGCGTGATCCTCTCCGGCGATCCGCAGGAGGGCGACATCCTCGGCAGCGTCCGGGCGCGTCCGATGCCTCCGGGCCGGGGCACGTTCGTCTCCCGCAAGCGGGGGACGCCGCTGGTGCAGCTGGGCTGGCTGCCGGAGCAGCACTGAGCGGTTTCCCGCCGTTCGGGTGCGGCGGTCCCACTAGTGTGGAAGGGACCGCCGTACCACCGCGAAGGGAAAGCGCCGATGACCGACGCACACGCCACCACCACCGACGGATCCCCGGCGAGCGCCGCGGGCAGTGCGGTCGACGGCACCCGTGACAGTGCCCTCGCCGCCGAGAGGCAGCGGGAGAAGGACGAGCTGTACGCGCTCGACATCTCCGGCGTCGAGTGGGAGGGCGCTCCGGGGACCAGCCCCGACGAGGAGCGGGTGGAGATCGCGCGGCTGCCCGAGGGGGCGGTGGCGATGCGTTCGTCGCTCGACAAGGAGACGGTGCTGCGCTACACGAAGGCCGAGTGGGACGCGTTCGTCCTCGGCGCGCGGGACGGCGAGTTCGACCTGCGGTAGCAGGCGGTACGCGTGAGGGGGTGGCCCGTCGGAACGGGCCACCCCCTCACGTGCTTACGCCGGATGTCACATACGGAACCGGGCGGCGTTGCCCTTGTCGGTGTCCTGGTAGCCGGCGACCGACTCGTCGAGGAGCTGGGCGATGCGCGCCAGGTCCTGGTTCATGCCGGCCATGTCGCGGGTCAGGCGGTCCTGGGTCTCGCGGTACGCGATCTTGGCCTCACCCTCCCAGTTGTTGGCGACGCGGTTGACCTCGGCCATGAGGTCGTCCAGCTTCTGGGTGAGGGTGGTGGAGGTCAGGCGGGTGTCGGCCGCCGCCTGCGTCACGGTGTCGTAATTGACCGCAGTGGTCATGGTGTTGACTCCTGGAGTGAGAGTGGCGCGGAGGACTGGTCGAGCCGGAGGGCTCAGACGCCGAGGATGGCGCTCTGGTTGCCGCCGCCGCCGGCGCCACCGCTGGCGTCCATCGTGCGGAAGGACCGCAGACGGTCCTCCTCCTCGCGCGAGAACCCGTCGGCGCTCATGCGCATCATCTCTTCGAGCTTGGAGAGCTCCTGCCGCATGCTGCGCAGACGCTGGTTCAGGTCGTTCTGGACCCGGTCGTACTCCTTGCTCGCAGCGCCCTGCCAGCCCGCCTGGACGCGGTCGACCACGCCATTGAGGTTGGTGATGCGGGACTGGAGCTCGTCGGAGAAGTCCTGGATCCGGCCTGCGAGCCGAACCTGTTCGGCACTGGTTACGTTCAGGTCTTTCGACATCTTGCCCCTTCTTCCTTCGGTGGCGTCGACGGCCGGGCCGTCGGGCCATCCGGTCGTGATGCGGACGGGAATCTTCTGATGCCGCCCCCGTGCTGGGTTCGCACTACCGTGCCCCCGACGGTCACTTTAGCCATTGGCGGCGGCAGTTCCAACTGCAAAGGAGGCACCGGATACTTGGCCGTGACGCTGTTCACCGAACCCCTCTCCTGCGGCGGCTGTCGCGGATCACGACGGCTGTTCCGGCGACCACTGCCACCAGCACACCGCCGATCCCCAACGCATAGGTGGCGAGCCGTTCGGAGCGCTCCTGGGGAGTCTCCGACAGCGCCAGACGGGCCGGTTCGGGCGCCGGCGGTTTGGGTGGGACCGGGTCGGGCGTGGGCGTGGCGGGCGGTGTGCCCGGCGGCGCGTCGGCGAGTGCCCTGACCGGGTCGACCACTCCCCAACCGACGTAGTCGTCCCGGTCGTTGATGGAGCGGACGGCGGTCTGCTCGATCCGCGTGACGATCTGGGCGGCGGACCAGTCGGGGTACTTGGCCCGGAGCAGGGCGGCGACGCCGGCGACGTACGGGGCGGAGAAGCTCGTACCGTTGTCGACGCACTGGCCGCCGCCGGGGACGGTGGAGACCATGTCGACACCGGGGGCCGCCACGCCCACGAAGGTGCCGGGCTGGGAGAAGGCGGCCCGTTCGTTGTTCCGGTCGGAGGAGGCGACGGCGAGGACCCCGGGGAAGGCCGCCGGGTAGGTGTTCTTGAGCTTCCCGTCCATGCCGTCGTTCCCGGCGGAGGCGACGACCACGATCTTCTTCTGGATCGCCTTGGCGATCGAGACGGCCATCGGCGAGTCGGCTTCGAGGGTCTGGGTGGTGTCCTGCGAGATGTTGATGACGTGCGCGCCCTTGGCGACGGCCCAGTCGATCGCCTTGGCCATCGTGTCGGCCTTGCCGCTGTTCTTCTCGTCGTTCTGGCGGATCGGGATGATCTTCGCCTCGGGAGCGAGGCCGACGAAGCCGGTGCCGTTGACGGGGCGGGCCGCGATGATGCCGGCGACCTTGGTGCCGTGGCCGACCTCGTCGACGGTGCCGTCGGTCTTGCCGCGCTTCTCGTCCCCGAAGCCGGGGTTGTTCTTGTCGGGCTTGAGGAAGTCCTTGCCCGCCTTGGCGTCGACGGCCTCACGCAGCTGCGGGTTGACGTCGTCGACCCCGGTGTCGATGACGGCGACCCTGACGCCCTCGCCCTTGGTGTGCTGCCAGAGCTCGTCGAGGAGGACCCGCTGGAGCGGCCAGGGGGTGCCCTCGATCTGCTTCTTCATGGGGAAGGTGCACTCGCCGCTGCCGTCGAGCGCCCAGGACTCAGGTCGGGGCGTCTCCGGTCGGGCCGCCGCCGCGGCGGGCGCCGCGAGGAGGCCCGTCAGGGTGGCGGCGGTGAGCAGGGCGGCTGCCGTGCGGTACGTCGTCGTCACCGGTGCCACCCCCCTAGGAACCCTGCGGCTGACGCGCGCTGTTGGTGTCGAGTCGCGGGCCCTTCGACAGGAACTCCGACCATTCGATCGGGACGAGGACCGGCATGACCTTCTCGTAGCCCAGACGCTTCTGCGCCTCGGAGGGTTCCGGGCGTCCGTCGGTCTGCTTCTCCTGGTCCCCGGTGCCGATCTCGGAGCGGGCGGAGTCGCTGTCGCCGTTGGCCTGGACGGCGTACCGCAGTCCGGTGTCGGTGACGAGGAAGAGGGAGCCGCCGTCCGGCGTCTCCTTATGTCCCTGGCCCTGGACCTGGGTGTAGAGCAGGCCGCTGCCCGGGGTGACGTACGTGCTGGTGCCGCCGGCGGTGATCTCTGCGGGGTACTTGGGGCCGGCCCAGGTGGTGAGGGTGGTCTCGCCCTTCTCGTCGACGTCGGTGAGGACGCTGCAGAGGGTGTCGCGGGCACCGTCGCCGGTCGCGGAGTTGACCTGCTTGGACTGCTTCTGCGGCCAGCGCACGTTCCCGTTGAAGACCTTGGGGTCCGGGACGAAGGAGGAGGCGTCGACGGTGGTGCGCTCGCCGTCCATGTCGAGGACGCCGGTCTCAGGGGAGTTGATGAGGAGCCAGGCGGTGAACGCGGAGACGGGCTGGACCCGGCCGGGCAGCACGACGTAGTCCTGGGGCCCGGAGCCGGTGTGGGCCTGAAGCACCATGCCGATGCGGTTCTCGGTCTCCTTCAGCGTGCTGCCGGGGACGGCGGCGGGGGCGCCGACCTGGCCGCCGAGGCCCTTGAGGCTCGGGAAGTCGACCGGGTCGCCGGTCTTCAGGGTGGCGAGCCAGTCGTCGGTGACGGGCTGCGGCTCCTTGACGAGGCCCTTGCTGAGGCCGACGAGGGCGGAGAGCAGTCCGGGCCGGTCGGCCTTCACCGGGTACTTGGTGCCGGTGTGGTCGACGATGAACTGGGCGGAGTCCTTCTGACCCTTGACGTACAGGATCTCCCCGTCGTCGAGCTTGTTCGCGCCCTCGGTGCGCGGGAGGTCGCGCTGGGCGAAGAGGAAGGTCGCCTTCTGGACGCTGGCGCCCTTGCCACCGCCTGGCTGCTCGCAGACGGCCCAGCGCTTCTCCGCGCCCGCGTCGTCGGCGGCGGGCAGCCTGTCGGGGGCGTAGGGGATGCCGAGGATCGGGCCGCGCTGCTTGTCCTCGTCGAGCTTCTTGTCGGCGACCTGCACGACCTGGAACTGGTCGGGGTTGAGCAGGAGACGGGCGGAGGCGAGGTTGAGGACGGGATGGAGCAGCGTCTTCTTGTCCTTGCCCTTGCCGGTCTCCAGGACGACGTACCGGGTCGTCGACTGCTTGCCGACGATCACCCGGGTTCCGGGGACGTCCCATCCCTTGGGGGCCTGCGGGCTGAACATGCCCCAGGCGCCGAAGCCCGCCATCACCAGCGCGCCGACGATGAGGCCGGGGACGATCGCGCGCAGCGGCCTCGGCGCCCCCTCCTCCGTACCGGAGGGCGAGGGTTGGAGGAATGCCGCCACCGTGCGCTTCTTCGCAAAGGTGTACGCGTTCAGCTCGTCCCGGCGCGATGCCATGAGTCCCCATTCTCGTCAGGCGCAGTCTTCGCGCGGGGTCCGGGGGAAGGTGACACCCGGGCCCCGGCTGTCGGACCGGCCCCCTACTATGCCTGCTGTCCCGTGGTGTTCGTGGGGCGGGTAGGGTGATCCGGCCGCCAAAGCCCTGGCGGGCCAGGGCGATCGGGACGAATTGAGGGGGATTCTCCATCATGGCTTCCGCCACGCGGAGGCGGCCCGGCGCGGCCACCGCTTCCACACCCCCTTCCACGGGATCAGTTTCCTCGGTCTCACCGAGGCTTCAGGCACGTCCTGGACACTTCGGTTCGTTCCGATTGCAACAGCTCGTACTGATAGAGGTTGCGGCGGCGTTGCTCGCCGTCGCCTGGGTCGTGGACCAGCTGATGCTGGTGCCCGCGGGCGTCGTCGCCGTCGTGCTCGTACTGCTGGCGCTCGTACGCCGGCACCGGCGGTCCCTGCCCGAGTGGCTCGGCACCTTCCTCGCGCTGCGCGCCCGTTCGCGCCGGGCGGCCTCCTTCACCGTGCCGGAGGGCACGGAGCCGGGGCTCGCCCCGGTCGTCGAGTGCGACCCGGCGCTGCGGACGTACGCGTACAGCGATCGTGACCGCCGGCCGGTCGGGATGATCGGTGACGGCACCTTCCTGACCGCCGTGCTGCGGGTCGAGTCGGACGGCACGGCGCTGCGGCCCGACCGTGGCGCGCGGCCGCTGCCCGTCGGGCTCGTGCGGGACGTCCTGAGCGTGGACGGCATCCGGCTGGAGTCGGCGCAGATCGTGCAGCACACGCAGCCCGCTCCCGCGCCGCATCTGCCGGCGCAGTCGATGGCCGCGCGCAACTACGGGCCGCTCCAGGCGCAGACGGGTTCGCCCGCCGTCCGGATCACCTGGATCGCACTCAAGCTGGACCCCGAACTGTGCCCGGAGGCGGTCGCCGCGCGCGGCGGCGGCGTGACGGGCGCGCAGAAGTGCGTGGTGCGGGCCGCCGACCAGCTGGCGAGCCGTCTCGCGGGCGCCGGTTTCCGGGCGAGCGTGCTGACCGAGCAGGAGCTGACCTCGGCGATCGCGACCTCGACCTGCGCGAGCCCGATGGCGATAGCGCAGGCGGGCCGTGGGCAGCCGCTGGCCCGGCGGACGCAGGAGACCGCGCGGACCTGGCGGGTCGACGACCGGCGCCACACGACGTACTGGGTGGGGCGCTGGCCCCAGTTGGGCGGTCCCGGCGGCAGCGCGGGCGCCTCGATGCCGCAGCTCGTGGCCCTGCTGACCTCGCTGCCCGCGCTCGCGACGACGTTCAGCCTGACGCTGAGCGGCGGGGACCGGCAGGAGGTGACGGTGACCGGACACGTACGGATCACCGGGCGCAGCGACGAGGAACTGGTCGCCGCGCGGCACGAGCTGGAGCGCGCGGCGCGCGGCGTGCGGACGGGCCTGGTGCGGCTCGACCGGGAACAGGTGCCGGGCATGCTCGCGACGCTGCCGCTGGGGGGTGCGCGCTGATGTCCCACTCCTTCGGTACGCCGTCGGGTTCCGGCGCTCCTTCCGGTGCGTCGCCCTCTCGCCGTGACTCCCGCTCCGCGCGCTCCGCCGGGCGCACGGCACGGGACGCGCGGCCCCGGTTCGGTTTCGGGCTCGTCGGGCCGCGCCGCGACCGGCACTCCGTGCCCGTCGACCTGCTCGACGCGCTGGCCCTGCCCGTCGGGGACGACGGCGTGGTGATCGGCGTGGACGCCGAGAGCCGGCCGGCCGTGCTCGGCATCAACCGGCCCGTCCCGTACGACGTCACGCTCATCGGCGGTCTGTGGACCGCCCAGGTGCTCGCGCTGCGCGCGGCCGCCACGGGCGCGCGGGTGGCCGTCGAGACCGGCCGCGCGCAGGCGTGGACCCCGCTCGCGCAGGCGGCGGGCGGCGGGCAGCCGTGCGTCTCGCTGCACGACGTGGGCCGGGTGCCGCCGCAGGGCGCCTCGGCGGGCAGTCCGGTGGTCGTGGTGCGCGACTGCGGCATGCGGCCGCCGCGCGGCCGTGTCGTGTCGGCGCCCTGGCAGTCGGTCGTGACGCTGCTGCCGTATCTGAGCCCGGTCGCGCCCCGTCTCCTGGAGAAGTCCTCGCTGGTCGGCGTCCAGCGGGTCTCCCCGGACGAGGCCGCGCAGATCGGCCGCATCATGAGCCTCCCGCGCCACGAGTACGAGGCGCTGTCGACGCTCGCGGACGGGGTGACCCTGTGGTGCACCCCCGGCGACCGGCAGTTCGTGATGACGCAGGCGACGGACGCCGAGACCGGATTGTTGGGCGGCGCGCGCAGAATGGACTGAGCGGCACGAAGTCGTTCAAGTAAGTCCGTTTTTGCATCGTTTTGAACGGTCTGGGTTCTCACTCTGCGGCGCGACCGGGTCACTTGGGGGCTTGACCCGGTCGGCACGGCGGTCGCGGAGCGGCTGCCGGGCCTGCCCGCGGGATGCCGCGCCGATTAGGCTGGAAGAGCCCCGCCCACAACGGCACAAGGGTGCTCGACCACACCAGGAGGCAAAGTGAACGGCGATCGCGACGAGATCCACGGGGGTTGGAATCCGCCCGCCGACGATCAGTCCGACGCGGATCCCGCCGAGATGACGGGTGAGTTCACCATCGACTACACCCCGCCCGCCTGGTACACGCAGAACGCGTCGGGCGGTGCGGCGGGCGGTGCCACTCCCCCGCCGCCGAGCGGGGCGCCGGTCGCGGTGCCCGGGCTCCCGGCGGGAAGCGGCTTCGAGCCCGGCTGGGGCGCGCAGCAGCCGCCGGCGCCGATGCCGGTGCCGCCGGTGGCCCCTGTTGCTCCGGTGGTTCCTGGGGTGCCCGGTACTCCCGTTGCTCCCGTGACTCCTGGGGTGCCCGTGGCTCCGGTGGCACCCTTCGTGCCCGGTACGGGCGCGCCGGAGATGCCCGCCGCCGTGACGCCGCCTGCGCCGCTGCCCGTACCTGCACCCGCGCCCGCGCCTGCACCCGTCCCTGCGCCTCTGCCGATTCCCGCGCCTTCGGCCGCGCCCGAGATGCCTGCCGCGGCGGCGACCCCCGCCGCCGGCGTGCCGTTCGGCGGAGGCGATGTGGAGAGCGGCGCGACCATGCGCTTCTCTCCCGGCGCGCTCAAGCGCGAGATGGCCGAGCGCTCGGCCGCGGCGAAGGCCGCGCGGAACGAGGCCGCCGGCGGGGAAGCCCCCGCAGCGGTCGGTGCCGAGGCGCCGGAGACCGTCGAGGGCAATGCCTCCGCCGCTACGACGGCTGCCGACGCGGAAGCGGAGGTGGACGCGACGAGCGCGGACGACGTGGTGACCGCCGCGTCCGACGCCGACGCCGGCGCTGGCGCCGACGGTGCCAGTGACAGTGGCGGTGAGACGGCGGACGCCCCGTCGGCTCCCGCGGCGGACTCCGAGGCCGCCATCGACGTCGACGCGGTCGCTGATGCTGGTGCTGACGCTGATGTCGAGGCCGTTGCCGCATCGGACAGCGGTGCGGAGCACGACGACGTCGTCGTCGCCTCGGCCGATGACTCCGAGGCCGGTGACGCCACCGCTCCGGGAGCCCTCCCTGGCACCGGATCTCCGGCCGACCCCGCTCCGGCACCCTTCCCCGGTGCCGGCGCGCAGCCGGACTTCGCCCCCGCGGCTCCCGGACCGTACGCGGGTGTCGCACCCCAGGCCGACCCGGCACCCGGCGCCTATCCGCCCGCCGCCCCGCAGGGTGGAGCCGGACTCCCGCCGTTGCCGCCGTCGTTCCAGCCGGCCGCGCCCGCGCCCGCTCAGCAGTGGCCCGCGCAGCCGGTTCCGGGCGCCCAGCCGGCGCCCCAGGCCGCGCCGCTGCCGCCCACCGCGGCCTGGCCCGCCCCGGCGGCGCCCGGCACCCCCGGACCCGCCGCCCCCGCACCCGTACCGCCGCAGGCCCCGGGAGCGTACGGATATCCGCAGCCCGGCGCCGTACCACCGCAGGCCCCTCAGGCACCGCAGGGCGGCTACGGCTTCCCGCACCCCGGCACTCCCCCGCAGCCGCCGCAGGGCGGTTACGGCTACCCGCAGGGGCAGCAGCAGCCCGGCGGCCCCGCCGGTGTGCCGCCGCAGGCGCAGGCGCAGCCCGCCGCCGGGTACGGCTACCCGCAGGCATCCGACGGATACGGCTACCCGCACCCCGGCGCCGTACCGCCGCAGGAGGCGCAGCCGCCCGTCGACCCGCGGACCGGGGCCGCCTGGCCCTCGCCCGTGACGCACGATCAGCGCGAGCGGTCCGTGCCCGGCGCCCCGCTCGGCTACAACGCGGCCGTGGAGCTGTCCTCCGACCGTCTCCTGCGGAACAACAAGCAGAAGGCGAAGTCGAGCCGCAACCCCGGCGGCGCGGCCCGCTTCAAGCTCGGCGGCAAGAAGGAGGAGGCGGAGCGGCAGCGGAAGCTGGAGCTGATCCGTACGCCCGTCCTCTCCTGCTACCGGATCGCGGTCATCTCGCTCAAGGGCGGTGTCGGCAAGACCACGACGACGACCGCGCTCGGCGCGACCCTGGCGACCGAGCGGCAGGACAAGATCCTGGCGATCGACGCCAACCCGGACGCCGGCACCCTCGGCCGCCGCGTGCGGCGCGAGACCGGGGCGACCATCCGCGACCTGGTGCAGGCGATCCCGTACCTGAACTCGTACATGGACATCCGCCGGTTCACCTCGCAGGCGCCCTCCGGCCTGGAGATCCTCGCCAACGACGTGGACCCGGCCGTCTCGACGACGTTCAACGACGAGGACTACCGGCGCGCCATCGACGTCCTCGGCAAGCAGTACCCGATCATCCTCACGGACTCGGGTACGGGTCTGCTGTACAGCGCCATGCGGGGCGTGCTCGACCTCGCCGATCAGCTGATCATCATCTCCACGCCCTCCGTGGACGGCGCCTCCAGCGCGTCGACGACGCTGGACTGGCTCTCCGCGCACGGGTACGCGGACCTGGTGCAGCGCTCGATCACGGTCATCTCCGGTGTCCGCGAGACCGGAAAGATGATCAAGGTCGAGGACATCGTGCAGCACTTCCAGACCCGCTGCCGCGGTGTCGTGGTCGTGCCCTTCGACGAGCACCTGTCGGCCGGTGCCGAGGTGGACCTCGACATGATGCGGCCGAAGACGCGCGAGGCGTACTTCCACCTGTCGGCGATGGTGGCCGAGGACTTCGTCCGCGCGCAGCAGGCGCAGGGGCTGTGGACCGGCGACGGCCAGGGCGGTCTGCCGCCGCACATGGCGCCGCCGATGCCGGGCCAGCCGATGCCCGAGCAGTACGCGCCGCCCGGACAGTACGCGCCCGAGCAGTACGCGGCAGGTCAGCAGCTGCCCGGACAGTTCCCGCCCGGCCAGTTCCCGCCTGGTCAGTTCCCGCCCGGTCAGTTCCCGCCCGGTCAGCCGATGCCCGGTCAGCCGATGCCCGGACAGCCGGCGCCGGGGCAGTACGCCCCCGGTCAGCCCGCGCCCGGACAGCCCGTGCCCGGACAGCCGACGCCCGGTCAGCCCATGCCGGGGCAGTACGCTCCCGGGCAGCCCGCGCCGGGTCAGCCGTACGCGCCCCAGGCTCCGCAGCCCGGGCAGCCGTACCCCCAGCCGGCGTACCCCCAGCCGGGTCAGCCGATGCCCGGACAGCCGATGCCGGGTCAGTACGCACCGGGGCAGCCCGCACCGGGTCAGCCGTACCCGGCCCAGGCCCCGCAGCCCTATCCGCAGCAGCCCGGACAGCCGGGTCAGCCCGGGCAGCCGGGTGTGCCGCAGGCCTGGCAGCAGCAGCCGCCGCAGGATCCGGCGCAGCCCCAGGCCGGGCAGCCGCTGCCCCCGCAGGCCGACCCCCAGGGGCCTGCGCAGGCTCCGCCAGCCCCTCAGCAGTAAGGCGTCACAGGCTTAGACCAATGAGGCTCCGTATCGGTCGTCCGATACGGAGCCTCTTGGCATTCCCGCAGTCCACAAGGGGTTTGACGCATCGTTGACGCGGTCGGCCGCCGCTGATAGACCTTCGCTTCACCAGTTGGCGCCCCCAAGATCCACGACACGAGGTCACGTCCTATGGTCATGGTCACGAAGGTCCCTTCCCGTCCGGCCGCCCCCCGAAGACTCCTCCGGCTGCTTCTCGCCACGGGGGTCGCCGCCACCGCGCTCTCGGCCGTCCCCCAGGCGGCGCAGGCCTCTCCGGCCGCTCCCGCCGCCCCCGTCGCGCAGGCCACCGCCGACGCGAAGAGCGGCGGGGCCACCCTCACGGTGGCCGTCTCGCAGAGCATCGACTCCCTGAGCCCGTTCCTCGCCCAGAAGCTCACCTCGACCAGCATCCACCGTCTGGCCTACGAGTACCTCACGAACTACGACGCGAAGGACGCCCGGACGATCCCGGGTCTGGCGACCGCGTGGTCGCCCTCGGCGGACAAGCTGACGTGGACGTACACGATCCGCGAGGACTCGAAGTGGTCCGACGGGAAGCCGGCCACCGCCGAGGACGCGGCCTGGACCTTCAACAAGATGATGACCGACCCGAACGCCGCCACCGCGAACGGCAGCTTCACGGCCAACTTCAAGAAGGTCACCGCCACCGACCCGCGGACGCTCGTCATCGAGCTCAAGAAGCCCCAGGCGACGATGACCGCGCTCGACGTGCCGATCGTGCCGAAGCACGTCTGGGAGAAGGTCGGCGACTTCTCGAAGTTCAACAACGACCAGCAGTTCCCGATCGTCGGCAACGGCCCTTTCGTCATCACCGACTTCAAGGTCGACCAGTACATCAAGCTGAAGCCGAACAAGACGTTCTGGCGGGGCGCACCCCAGTTCGACGAGCTGGTGTTCAAGTACTACAAGGACGGTGACGCCGCCGTCGCCGCGCTCCAGAAGGGCGAGGTGTCCTTCGTACCGAATCTGACGCCCGCCCAGGCGGCGGCGCTGAAGTCGCAGAAGAACATCAAGGTGAACGACGCTCCCGGGCGGCGCTTCTTCGCCATCGCCACCAACCCGGGCGCCCGCTCCCAGGACGGCAAGACCTTCGGCAACGGCCACAAGGCGCTGCTCGACCCGGCGGTGCGCAAGGCGCTCTTCCTCGCGGTCGACCGGACGACCATCGTCGACAAGGTCTTCCAGGGCCACGCCGTCGAGGGCGAGGGGTACATCCCGCCGCGCTTCGGCTCGTACTTCTGGAAGCCGGAGAACGCGCAGAAGCGGGCTTACGACCCGGCCGGGGCGGAAAAGGTCCTCGACGCCGCCGGGTACAGGAAGAACGGCGAGGGCAAGCGGGTCGGCAAGGACGGCAAGGCGCTGGACTTCCGCATCCTGTGTCACGCCACCGACCCGAACGACAAGGCGATCGGCAAGTACCTCCAGGAGTGGTGGGGCAAGCTCGGCATCGGGCTGAAGGTCGAGTGCCTGGACAGCGTCTCCGACCCGTGGGTCAAGGGCGACTACGACCTGGCCTTCGACGGCTGGTCGGTCAACCCGGACCCGGACTACGTCCTGTCGATCCACACCTGCGGCACGCTCCCGGCGACGCCGAAGGACAGCGGCGCCACCGACAACTTCATCTGCGACAAGGAGTTCGACACGCTCTACGCGCAGCAGGCGGTGGAGTACGACGCCGCCAAGCGGGCGGATCTGGTCAAGCGGATGCAGTCCCGGCTGTACGACACGGGGTACATGAACATCATGGCCTACCCGAACGCCCTTGAGGCGTACCGCACGGACCAGATCAAGTCCATCACGACGATGCCGGAGGCCGCAGGCAACCTGTGGGGGCAGGACGGCTACTGGAGCTGGTGGTCGGCCGTGCCCACCGCCTCCGCCGCCTCGTCCGGCGATTCGGACGACAGTTCGCCCACCGGGCTGATCCTCGGCGTCGGCGCCGCGGCGATCATCCTGGTCGGAGTGGGCGTCTGGGCCGCCCGGCGTCGCCGCACCAGCGCTGACGACCGCGAGTAGTCCGTGACGACGGCAAGCACCCCCGCCGACGTGGCGCGGGCCGAACAGGCCCGCGCCACGGACGGCGCGTCCCGCACCGGTTCCTCCCTCGGCTATCTCCGCCACGCGGCGGGGAAGCTGGGCGGCGCACTCGTCTCGCTCCTCGCCGTCCTGGTCACCAGCTTCTTCCTCTTCCGGATCATCCCCGGTGACCCGGTGAAGGCGATGACCCATGGCGTCCCCACCACCGCCGAACAACTCGCCACACTCCGCCGCCAGTTCGGGCTCGACCTGCCGCTCTGGCAGCAGTTCACCGACTACTGCGCCAAGGCGCTGAGCGGTGACCTCGGCACCTCGTTCCAGTTCCGCGCCCCCGTCGGGGAGCTGATCGCGGAGAAGCTTCCCGCGACGCTGCTGCTCACCGGGGTCGCCGTGGTGATCTACTCGGCGCTCGGGCTCTGGCTCGGCACCCGCTCGGCCTGGCGCCACGGCGGTCTCGGCGACAAGCTGAACACCGGAATCGCGCTGACCCTGTGGTCGGTGCCGTCGTTCTGGCTCGGACTGCTGCTCATCATCGTGTTCTCGGTCGGCATGGGGCCGATCCCGGGGCTCTTCCCGACCGGCGGCATGGAGTCGGGCACGGGAGAGACCGGCTTCGCGTACGTCCTCGACGTCGCCCACCACCTGGTCCTGCCCGTCGTGACACTGGTGGCCGTCGGCTACGCGCAGACCCTGCTCGTGATGCGCTCCTCGCTCCTCGACGAGATGGGCGGCGACTATCTGACGACGGCGCGGGCGAAGGGGCTGCGTGACGACGTCGTGCGGCGCCGGCACGCCGTGCCGAACGCGCTGCTCCCGACCGTCACCATGATCTTCATCAACCTGGGCCATGTGGCGGCCGGTTCGATCCTGGTGGAGACGGTGTTCTCCTGGCCGGGGCTCGGCGGGCTCTTCTACCAGGCGCTCAGCGTGCCCGACCTGCCGCTCGTCCAGGGCCTGTTCGTGGTCTTCGCCGGGGCGATGATCCTGATGAACCTGATCGCCGACCTGCTCTATCCGCTGCTCGATCCCCGGGTGGGCCGATGACGACCGCGAAGACGCCTGCCACCACGACCTCGCTGGTGTGGCAGCGCCGCCGGGCCTCGGTGGCCCGCTTCTGGAAGCAGTACCGCACCCACCGCGCCGGGCTCTACGGCCTCACCGCGCTCGCCCTCATCGCGCTGCTCGCCCTCACCGCCCCGCTGACCGTCGGCGCGGACGTCCAGTCGGTGACGGAGGCGCCCGGCACGGCACTGGAGTCACCGAGCGCCGAATTCCCGCTCGGAACCGACCAGTTCGGGCGCTCTCTGCTCGGGCTGCTGATCTGGGGTGCCCGGATCTCGCTGCTCGTGGGACTGCTCGCGGCGGCCCTCTCGGTCGCCATCGGCACCGTGGTGGGGATCATCGCCGGGCACTACGGCGGCTGGTTCTCGACGGTCGTCATGCGGATCACGGACTGGTTCCTCGTGATGCCGACGCTCGTCCTCGCGATCGTGCTCGCCACCGTCATGTCCCGGTCGATGTGGACGGTGGTCCTGGCGATCGGCGTGACCTCCTGGCCGACGACGGCCCGCCTCGTGCGGGCGCAGACGATCGCGGTCGAGTCCCGCCCGTACATCGAGCGGGCGACCGCGCTCGGCGGCGGTCACGGGCACGTCATGAGCCGGCACGTCCTGCCGAACGTGATGCCGCTGGTGCTCGCACAGACCACGCTCGGCATCTCGACGGCCATCCTCACCGAGGCGACCCTCGCCTTCCTCGGGCTCGGCGACCCGACGGTGGTCTCCTGGGGCGGGATGCTCCAGGACGCCCGGGAGGCGGGCGCGGTCTCCTCCGGCCACTGGTGGTACCTGGCCCCGCCCGGCATCGCGATCGCGCTGGTCGCGCTCGCGTTCACCCTCTGCGGCCGGGCCGTCGAGGCCGTTCTCAACCCGAAGCTGGGGGTGGGGCGTTGAGCGCTCGAAGTCTGCTCGAAATCAAGGACCTGCGGGTGACGTACGGCTCCGGGGCCGCGGCCGTGCCCGCCGTACGCGGGGTCGACCTGACCCTGGAGGCGGGGAGCAAGCTGGGGGTGGCGGGCGAGTCGGGCTGCGGCAAGTCGACGCTCGCGCTCGCGCTGCTCCGGCTCCTCCCCGCCTCGGCGCGGATCGAGGGCGAGGTCCTGCTCGACGGCGAGGACGTCCTCACCATGTCGTGGGGGCGGCTGCGGGCGGTGCGCTGGGCGGGCGCGTCGATCGTCTTCCAGGGCGCGATGCACTCGCTCAACGCGGTGCACCGGATCGGGGACCAGATCGCCGAGCCGCTGCTCGTGCACGGCAGGTCGACCCCGGCGGCGGCCCGCCGCCGCGTGGGCGAGCTGCTCGAACACGTCGGACTGCCCGCCTCCCGCGCGGCCGCCTACCCGCACGAGCTGTCCGGCGGTCAGCGGCAGCGCGTGATGATCGCGATGGCGCTCGCCTGCGACCCGCGGCTGATCGTCGCCGACGAACCGACGACCGCGCTCGACGTGATGATCCAGGCGCAGATCCTGCGGCTCATCGAGCGGCTCGTCGCCGAGGAGTCCATCAGCCTCCTGATGATCAGCCACGACCTGGCCGTCCTCGCCGACACCTGTGACCGGCTGGCCGTGATGTACGCGGGGCGGGTCGTCGAGGAGGGCCCGGCGCGGGCCGTGTACGAGGCCGCCCGGCACCCGTACGGGCGGGCGCTGTCCTCGGCGTTCCCCCGGATCGGTGACCCCGCGTCCCGGCGGGCACCGCGTGGCCTGCCCGGCGACCCGCCGGACCCGGCGGACCTGCCGGTCGGCTGCGCGTTCCATCCGCGCTGCGCGGTGGCCGTGGACGCCTGTACGGAGCTCGACCAGGAACTACGCGAGGCGGGCGCGGGCCATCGGGCCGCGTGCGTCCATGTGGGGAGCACGCCATGAGCACGGACACGGCCGTGAGTACGAGGACGTCCACGAGGTCGCTGCTTTCGGCGCGCGGGCTGCACGTCACCTTCCCCGGGCGGCGGGGCGCGCCGCCCGCGCGCGCGGTGGACGGCGTGGACCTCGACATCGGCGCCGGCGAGATCGTCGCGCTCGTCGGCGAGTCGGGCTGCGGCAAGACGACCCTGGCCCGCTCGCTCCTGGGCCTGGTGCGGCCCACCTCGGGCACGATCTCCTTCGACGGGAAGCCGCTCGCGTACTCCTCCGGGGCCCTCAAGGCCTACCGGAAGCGGGCGCAGCTGGTCCTGCAGGACCCCAGCGGCTCGCTGAACCCCCGGCACACGGTGTACGACGCGGTGGCGGAGGGGCTGCGGATCCACGGGTACGCGGGGGACGAGCGGGAGGCGGTCGCCGGAGCCCTCGCGCGGGCCGGGCTCCGGCCGCCGGAGCGCTTCTTCCTGCGCTATCCGCACGAGCTGTCCGGTGGTCAGCGGCAGCGCGTGGTCATCGCGGGCGCGCTCGTCCTGGAACCCGAACTGATCGTCGCCGACGAGCCGGTGGCCTCGCTCGACGCGTCCGTCCGGGGCGAGATCCTGGCGCTGCTGCTGCGCCTGCGGGACGAACTGGGGCTCTCGGCGCTGGTGGTGACGCACGACCTGGGCCTCGCGTGGAACATCGCGGACCGGGTGGCCGTGATGTATCTGGGCCGGGTCGTGGAGACGGGCCCCGTGGAGTCGGTCCTGACGGCACCACAGCATCCGTACACACAGGCGCTGTTGTCGGTGCTTCCCGAATCGGGGAGCGCTCCGGTCGTGCTGACCGGCGAGCCGCCGGACCCTTCCCGCATCCCGTCCGGCTGCCGCTTCCACGCCCGCTGCCAGGTCCTCGCCTCGGGTGCGGCGGCCGCGGTCGCGGACCTCTGCCGGGGCGAGAGCCTGCCCGTCCTCGACGGCGGCGGGGCGCGTGCGGTGGCGTGCCACTGGGTGACACGGGAACCGACGGGCTGAGCCCGGCCGCCTCGGGGGGCGACGGGCTCGGGCCGGGGCGGGTGGGCTCAGGCCGGGGGCGGTGGCCTCGGGCCGGGGCTCGGGCCGGGACCGTGGGCTCACCTCACGGCGTGACGGGCGGGGGCGCTACGAGGCGGGGTTCTCCCGGTCGTACGTCTCCGTGAGCTCGCGGCTCCGCTTCACGTCCGCCGCCATCGCCTGGAGCAGGTCGTCGAGGGTGTCGAACTTGAGCATGCCGCGCACGTACGCCAGGAAGTCCACGGCCACGTGGAGCCCGTACAGATCGAGCCCCTCGCGGTCGATGGCGTACGCCTCGACCGTCCGCTCGGTGCCGTCGAACTGCGGGTTCGTGCCGACGGAGATCGCCGCCGGCATGCGCTCGCCGTCGGCGGTCAGCCAGCCGGCGTAGACGCCGTCCGCCGGGATCGCCGTGTGCGGCAGGGTCTCGACGTTGGCCGTCGGGAAGCCCAGCTCGCGGCCGCGCTGCGCGCCGCGGACGACGATGCCCTCGACGCGGTGCGGGCGGCCGAGGATCTCGCCCGCTCCGGCCATGTCGCCCTCGGCGACGAGCCGGCGGGTGAGGGTGGAGGAGAAGGGCTGGCCGCCGCCGGCGGAGCCGCTGACGTACAGGTCGATGACCTCGACCTCGTAGTCGTACGTCTCGCCGAGCTCGGCGAGGAACGCGACGTTCCCGGCGGCCCGGTGCCCGAAGCGGAAGTTGGGGCCCTCGATGACCGCCCTGGCGTGCAGCTTGTCGACGAGCACCTTGACGATGAAGTCCGCCGGGGAGAGCTGGGAGAACTCGGCGGTGAACGGCAGCACGAGCACCGCGTCCACACCGAGGCCCGCGATCAGCTCGGCGCGCCGGTGGTGCGGGGCGAGCAGCGGCGGGTGGCTGCCGGGCCGCACGACCTCGGAGGGGTGCGGGTCGAAGGTGACCACGACCGAGGGGACGCCGAGTTCCCGGGCGCGCTCGACGGCGCGTCCGATGATCAGCTGGTGCCCGCGGTGCACCCCGTCGTAGGAGCCGATGGTGACGACGCTGCGCCCCCAGTCCTGGGGGATGTCCTCCAAGCCACGCCAGCGCTGCACTGTGACCGCTCCTCGTCCGCCTGTTCGCCCTGTTCGCCGATTACGCAGGTCTAAGACTGCCATGCCCACGCCCGTCGGTACGCATCGGCATGGAAGTGCCGGGGCCGCGCAGCACCCGGAGGGTCTCGGGACCGAGCAGCGGAGCCCACTCCCCCGGTACGCCGACGGTCCAGGCGACGAGGAGCGCGGCGAAGCCGGGGCGTTCGCCGACGAGCCCTGCCAGGGTCCGGTCGAGCCGTCCCGCGCCATCGGGGGTGCGGGCGTACAGGGCGGCGACCCGCTGGACGAGCTCGCGCGTGCGGGGCTCGCTGCGCAGCGCGGCGCCCTCGGCGGCGGCCGTGAGGAGGGCGTCCAGGACGGAGAGCTCGCCGGCCTCGGCCTCGTACCGCTCGTGTTCCAGGAGTACGTCGAGCAGCTCGGCCCGCAGGTGACGGGAGGCGCCCGTGCCGGGGGCGGCGAGCACCGGGGCGAGGGCGCGGCGGACGAGGGCGGGGCGGCCCCTGATCAGCCCCGAGACCAGGGGGAAGAGGACGGCGCGGGCGGCCGGGCCGTCCTCGAACCGCCGGTCCACGTAGCCGGCGACGTGCGCGGCGCCCTCGGGGAGGCGGGCGACGTAGTCGCGGACGAGGGCGGCGACGCGCCGGGTGAGCGCGGGCGTGTCGATCTCGGCGAGGGCGCGCAGCGCGGCGGCGGCCTCCTCTCCCGTGCCGTGCAGGCGCGACCTGAAGGCGGTGAGGACCGGCCCCGGGTGGGTCGCGAGGGCCTCGGCGAGGGCGGACGCGGGCACCCGGGGCTCGGCGATGGCGCGGGGCAGATGGCGGGCCCTGGTGTGCGGGTCGCGGACGAGCAGGCCGAGGGCGGGGCCGTGGAGGGCCTGGTCGGCGGGGCGGGCGAGCAGGGCGAGGGCGGCGTAGCGGAGGAGTTCGCGGTCGGCGGGGGCCGTGAGGCGGTCGGCGACCAGATGTCCGTACGCGGCGGCCGCGACCCGGCGCTCGGGGCGGCCGTCGTCGTGGGCCCAGCGGTCGACGGCCCGGCAGAGCGCGGAGGGCTCGTCCTCGGCGAGGGCGGCGAGCAGCCCGTCGGCGAGCGGGTGGGCGGTGGAGACGAGCGCCTCGCAGAGGTCGTCGACGGCTAGTCCCCGATGGGTGTGCAGAAGGGCCTGGGCGGCCGTGGCGACCGTCGCGTGCGGGGCGGCGGGCAGCGGGCGCTCGTCGCCGAACCAGCGGCACAGCAGCGGCTGGACGCCCCGGGGGTCGGCGGCGAGCAGCCCGGCGACGGTGTCGAGGCACCGGTCGCCCCCCGGCGTCCCGGTCGGTGGCGGGTCGGCGGGCACGAGCCGCCGCAGCAAGTCGATCCGCTCGTCCTCGCAGAGCGGGAGCCCCTGCCAGAAGACCGCGCCGAAGGCGGCGAAGACGGGATGGGGCGCGGGGCGGCCGCCGATGCGGTCGGCGAGCAGCCGGAGGACGGGCAGGTACGGCCGGGGGTCACCCACCCGGCGCACGGTCTCCCCGAGGAGCCGGACCGCCCACCAGACGGCGTCGGCGTACGGGTGGGGGGCGCCGGACGGCGTTCCCTTTCCGGTCCCGGCCGGCCGCGCTCGCGCGTCGGCGAACCGGTCGAGGGACTCCACGAGCGCGGCGAGGCGCGGGGCGAGCGCGCCGGGCCCCTGCTCGCGGTGGAGACGCAGCAGCGCCTGGAGGACGGGCCCGATGCGGTGCCGGGGCACGGGGAGGTGATCGGCCACGACCTCGGCCGGCGCGGGGGTCCGCTGCCGGGGGACGTCGGCGGGGGACGGTTCGGCTGGCGAGCCGGGGCTCGACGCCGGAGCGGCGTGCTCCCGGCGGCCCCGATGCCGCCCGGTCGGCGCCGGGCCGGCCGGGTCCGCCGGCGGGACGGGGGCTCCGTCGGGCGAAGGAGGGGAAGGTACGGGCCGCGGCTGACCCGCCAGGGGTACGCGCACCCCGTCCCGGACACCCACCGGGGAGGCGGCCCAGGGCCCCGAAGCGGAACCGGACGGGGAGACGAGACCGGGCGCCGGCTCGACACCGGTCCAAGGAGCGGCACCGGACCCGTACCAGGGGTCGGAGTCGCGCTCAGAGGCGGAACCGGCCCCCGGAACAGGACCGGTTCCCGGGGCCGCACCGAGCCCGGGACCAAGCCCGCGCCCCGCGCTGGAACCGGATCCCGGCACGAAACCGGAGTCGGGGACGGAACCGCGCCCAGCACCCGGACCAGTCCCCAAGAAAGAACCGGATTCCAGGGCCGACCCGCGCCCACGCCCCGTGCTGGAACCGGGCCCCGGCACGAAACCGGAGCCCGGGACCGAACCGCGCCCGGCATCAGGGCCGCGCCCTGCGGCGGCACCGGGTCCCGGCACGAATCCGCGCCCCTGAGCCGCGCCGGACCCCGTGGCCGCACCGCGCCCCTGAGCCGCACTCGATCCCCCCGCGACCGCCCCCGGCCCGACACCCGCCCCCGCGGTCGCGTCCGGTCCCGGAAGACGTCCCGCGCCCGCAGTCCCGCCCGTCTCCGCGGTCTCCCCCCGGCTCCGCGCGGGCGTCTGTTCGCCGCGGCTGTGGACCAGGGCGTGGAGGGCCGTGTCCAGGTCGAGGTGGGCGGCCTGGAGCCAGTCGGCGAGTTCCTCGTGGGCGAAGCGGTAGCCGGAGCCCGCGGGGACCAGGAGGCCTTCGGTGAGGACGGCCGAGGCCCAGCCCTCCCGCCAGGGGAACAGCTCCTCGAAGGAGGCCCGGTCGAGGACGCCGTGGCCCGGGCCGAGGCAGCGGCGGGCGGCCTCGTGGACCTGCCCGGCGACCCGGGCGGCGAGCAGCCGCACGGCGGTCCCCCGGAGGAGGGGCCGGGAGCCCGCGGCGACCCGGACGGCGACGCGCAGGCACATCAGGTCCACATGGGCCGTGAAGATCTCCTCCCGGCCCGGCCGCCCCGGGACATCGCCCGGGAGCGCCGCCCGGACCTCGGCGAGCAGCCGCAGGGCGAGCGGATGGCGGGCGTCCGCCTCGGCGAGGTCGGTCTCCCCGAGCCCGTACCCCTGTCTGACGGCCCGGGCCTCCGTCTCGGTGTACGGGCCGAGCACGAGGGCGGCGGGCAGGTCGTCGCCGTTCCCCTTCGCCGGCCGGTGCAGGGCCCCGGGGCCGTAGAGCGCGCCGGCCAGGTCCCAGTGCTCGGGGCGGCAGGCGGTGACCAGGCGGGCCCCGTGGGCGCGCAGCCACTGCTCGGTGGCCGCGGTCCAGTCGGCGAGGCGGTGGGCGAGGAGCGGTGGCATCTCCTCGGGGCCGTCGAGGACGACGAGCAGCGGGCGGCCCGCGTCCCTGGCGAGGGCGGCGGCCCGCTCCGGGGTGGCGGTCGCGGTGTCGCCGAGCGCCCCGGAGGCGGCGACGATCCGGCCCGCCTGGCGCAGGGCGCGGCCGACCGCGTCGGCGAGCGAGTGGTCCTCGGCGCGCAGGTCGGCGCCGCGCAGCCGGACCGTGGGTGCGGGTGCGGCGCCCTGGGCGCGGCGGGCGCAGAGCGCGGCGAGGGCGGTGGTGCGGCCGGTGCCGGGGGCGCCGACGACCGCGAGGACGAGCGCCTCCTCGGCCGTGAAGCGGGCGAACTCCCGGGCGCACTCGGGGCGTTCGACGGGCTCGGGCCAGGGGTCGGGCTCCCTCGCCGGGCCGGTGGAGGTGGCGGTGAGCTCCAGGATTCCGGCGAGGTTGAGGTCCGGTCCGTAGGCGGGGACGGTGGCCGCGTTGCGCCGCAGGAGGGCGGCGAGCGGGCCGTCGGGCCGGAGCGGCACCGCGTATCCGGCGGCGGGGCGCTCGCCGTGCAGAGCGGTGCCGAGGACGGCGACGACGGTGCCGGTGGCGGTGTCGAGGACGGGTCCGCCCGCGGCACGGCCGCCTCGGCGGAGCGCCTCGGCGCCCTCGGTGCCGATGGCGAGTTCGAGGGCGTCGGCGAGGACATGGAAGCGGTCGGCCGCGGCGTAGGTGACGGCGGCGGGGCCGAGGACCCGGGCCTCGCGCCAGCCGTGGGCGGCGATCCGGACGTAGGTGCCGGGTTCGATCTCGGGGCGGGTCGCGAGCGCGACAGGGCGGACGCCGAGCCCCTCGGTCCGTACGAGCGCGAGTCCGCTCTCCGGCAGGGGGGTGACGGCCTCGGCCTCGGCGAGCCAGGTCAGGTCGCCGGGGGCGTGCAGGACGACACGCGCGAGCCCTTCGACCGCTTCGTGGCTGGTCACGACCGTGCCGTGATGATCGGCGAGGAATCCGGTACCGCGCGGCCGGCCCGCCGGATCACAGATTTCCACCAGCGTCGCCAGGTCCCCGCGTCCCATGGTGTCGACGGTAGGTCGACGGTGATCACCGGGAGAACCGAGTGGGGAAACGCGCCCCCCGGCGCTCCCCCGTTTCACTCCGAGCGCCTCCCCAATGGGGTGAAATCTCGCGGAAGACACGTGTGGGGCGGACACGCGTGCGTGTCCGCCCCACAAGCGACGATCCGGTCCCGGGGGACCTCAGGCCCCGCGGGACCTCGGCCTCAGCCGAAGACGGCGAGGCTCTTGGCCTTCCCCCGCTGGGCTTCGACCAGCGCGAGCAGCGTCCCCTCGGGCCCGAAGACCGCGACGGGACCCGCCGGGTACTCCGGCATCTCCAGCCGGACACCGTTCAGGAGCAGCTTGGCCCGCTTCTCGTCGACGTCCCAGCGCGGGAACGCCGCCTCGGCCGCCTCGGCGACCGGCATGACCGTGAGCTCCTCCTGGAGCTGGTCGAGCGTCTTGGCCGCGTCCAGCTTGTACGGGCCGACGCGGGTGCGGCGCAGCGCGGTCAGATGACCGCCCACACCGAGCCCGGCACCGAGGTCCCGGGCGAGCGCGCGGACGTACGTGCCGGAGGAGACGACGACCGAGACGACGAGGTCGACGACGGGCGTGCCGTCCTCCGCCTCTGCCTCGCGGACGTCGTACACCTGGAAGGAGGAGACGGTGACCGGGCGGGCCGGAATCTCGAACTCCTCGCCGCCGCGCACGCGCGCGTACGACCGCTTGCCGTCGATCTTGATCGCGGAGACCTTCGACGGCACCTGCATGATGGCGCCGGTCAGCTCTGCCACGCCCGCGTCGATCTGCTCCCGGGTGACCTTCGAAGCGTCGACCGACGCCGTGATCTCGCCCTCGGCGTCGTCGGTGATCGTGGTCTGGCCCAGGCGGATGGTGCCCAGGTACTCCTTCTCGGTCAGCGCGAGGTGACCGAGGAGCTTGGTCGCCCGCTCCACGCCGAGGACGAGAACGCCCGTGGCCATGGGGTCGAGCGTGCCCGCGTGGCCGACCCGGCGGGTCTTGGCGATCCCGCGCATCTTGGCCACGACGTCATGCGAAGTGAAGCCCGACGGCTTGTCGACGATGACAAGGCCGTCGGGCGTCTTTGCTGCGTTGCTCATTCGGCGGCTTCGTCCTCGCCCGGCTTCTTGTAGGGGTCGGCGTCGCCCGCGAAGGCGGCGCCCGAGGACGCCTCCCGCACCTGCGCGTCCGAGGCCCGCGCCTTGTCGAGGAGGTCCTCGATCGTCTTGGCGTTCTCCGGGAGGGCGTCGGCGATGAACGTCAGCGTGGGGGTGAACTTGGTCCCCGCCGCACGGCCCACGGCCGAACGGAGGACGCCCTTGGCGCTCTCCAGGCCGGCCGCGGCGCTCGCCCGCTCCTCGTCGTCGCCGTAGACCGTGTAGAAGACCGTGGCCTCCCGCAGGTCACCGGTGACGCGGGTGTCCGTGATGGTCACGTGCGTGCCCAGGCGGGGGTCCTTGACGCCACGCTGCAGCTTCTCGGCCACCACCTCCCGGATGAGGTCTGCCAGCTTCTTCGCCCGCGCGTTGTCGGCCACTGGTCCTTCTCCTTCTTTGCCTTGCTCAATTCAGTCTTCATCAGTGTGGAGCCTGCGGCGCACCGACAGCAGCTCCACCTCGGGACGCGCGGCGACGAGCCGCTCACAGCGGTCGAGCACGTCCGATACGAACCCCGGGTCCCCGGACACCAGCGCGACGCCCAGCAGGGCCCTGCGGTGGAGGTCCTGGTCGCCCACCTCGGCCGCGCTCACAGAGAACTTGCGCTGGAGCTCGGCGACGATGGGGCGGACCACGGAGCGTTTCTCCTTCAGCGAGTGAACGTCGCCGAGGAGCAGATCGAAGGACAGAGTCCCCACGTACATGCGGTGCCGGATGTCCCGCCGGTTCGGGTTCGGTGGCCTGCCGGGCCGTCGCTCGGCAGGGACACCAGAACCGTACACGCAACGGCCGGGGCCGATCGACGGAATAACTTCCACCGACCGGCCCCGGCTCACTGCTGCGATCGAACGCGATCAGGCGCGGGGCTTCTCGCGCATCTCGTACGTCGCGATGACGTCGTCGATCTTGATGTCGTTGAAGTTTCCGAGGTTGATACCACCCTCGAAGCCTTCGCGGATCTCGGTGACGTCGTCCTTGAAGCGGCGCAGACCGTGGATCGTGAGGTCCTCGGCGATGACCTTGCCGTCGCGGACGAGGCGCGCCTTGGTGTTGCGCTTGACCTCGCCGGAGCGGATGAGGACACCGGCGATGTTGCCCAGCTTGGACGAGCGGAAGACCTCGCGGATCTCCGCCGTACCGAGCTCGACCTCTTCGTACTCGGGCTTGAGGAGACCCTTCAGGGCCGCCTCGATCTCCTCGATGGCCTGGTAGATCACCGAGTAGTACCGGACGTCGACGCCCTCGCGCTCCGCCATCTGCGCGGCACGGCCGGCCGCACGGACGTTGTAGCCGATGACGATGGCGTCGGAGCCCATGGCCAGGTCGATGTCCGACTCGGTGACCGCACCCACACCACGGTGCAGGACGCGGATGTCGACCTCTTCGCCGACGTCGAGCTGGAGCAGCGAGGCCTCGAGAGCCTCGACCGCACCGGACGCGTCGCCCTTGATGATGAGGTTGAGTTCCTGGACGAGACCGGCCTTGAGCACCTTGTCGAGGTCCTCGAGGGACACCCGGCGGACGCGCTTGGCGAAGGCGGCGTTGCGCTCACGCGCAGCGCGCTTCTCGGCGATCTGACGCGCCGTACGGTCCTCGTCGACCACCAGGAGGTTGTCGCCGGCACCCGGCACGTTGGTGAGACCGAGCACCAGGACGGGAGTCGACGGGGTCGCCTCCTCGACGTTGTTGCCCTTGTCGTCGAGCATCGCCCGGACGCGGCCGTACGCGTCGCCGACCACCACGGTGTCGCCGATACGCAGCGTTCCGCGCTGGACGAGGACGGTCGAGACGGCACCACGACCACGGTCGAGGTGGGACTCGATCGCAATACCCTGCGCGTCCTGGTCCGGGTTGGCCCGGAGGTCGAGCGAGGCGTCCGCGGTGAGGACCACGGCCTCCAGCAGGGAGTCGATGTGCAGACCCTGCTTGGCGGAGATGTCGACGAACATCGTGTCGCCGCCGTACTCCTCGGCCACCAGACCGAACTCGGTCAGCTGACCGCGGACCTTGGTCGGGTCCGCACCCTCGACGTCGATCTTGTTGACCGCGACGACGATCGGGACGCCGGCGGCCTTGGCGTGGTTGAGCGCCTCGATCGTCTGCGGCATGACGCCGTCGTTGGCCGCGACCACGAGGATCGCGATGTCGGTCGACTTCGCACCACGGGCACGCATGGCGGTGAACGCCTCGTGACCCGGGGTGTCGATGAAGGTGATGCGACGCTCTTCGCCGTTGACCTCGGTACCCACCTGGTAGGCACCGATGTGCTGGGTGATGCCACCGGCCTCGCCCGCGACGACGTTCGTCTTGCGGATCGCGTCGAGAAGTCGGGTCTTACCGTGGTCGACGTGACCCATGACGGTGACGACCGGCGGACGGGAGACCAGAGCCTCTTCGCCGCCCTCGTCCTCGCCGAACTCGATGTCGAAGGACTCGAGAAGCTCGCGGTCCTCCTCCTCCGGGCTGACGATCTGGACGACGTAGTTCATCTCCTCGCCGAGCATCGTCAGCGTGTCGTCGGAGACGGACTGCGTGGCCGTGACCATCTCACCGAGGTTCATCATCACCGCGACGAGCGACGCCGGGTTGGCGCCGATCTTCTCGGCGAAGTCGGTGAGGGACGCACCGCGCGACAGGCGAATGGTGTCGCCGTTGCCGCGAGGCAGCATCACGCCGCCCACGGACGGGGCCTGCATGGCCTCGTACTCCTGGCGCCTCTGACGCTTCGACTTGCGACCACGACGCGCGGGACCGCCGGGGCGACCGAAGGCGCCCTGCGTGCCACCACGTCCACCCGGACCGCCGGGACGGCCACCGAAGCCACCGGGACGACCGCCGAAGCCGCCGCCACCGCCGCCGGGACCACCCGGACGACCGCCGCCGCCACCACCGGGACCACCGGGACGGCCGGCGAAGCCGCCGCCGCCACCGCCGGGACCGGCCGGACGACCGGCAAAGCCGGGACGACCGCCGCCGGCACCGCCGGGACCACCCGGACGGCCGCCGGGGCCACCGGGACCACGACCGCCAGGACCGGGGCGCGGGCCGGCAGCGGGACGCTGCGGCATCATGCCCGGGTTCGGACGGTTACCGCCGGGCGCGCCGCCCGGACGGGGGGCCTGCGGACGCGGCATGCCACCGGGGGTGGGACGCGCGCCGCCCTGACCCTGCGGACGCGGGGCGCCACCGGGGCCACCCTGCGGACGCGGAGCGCCCGGAACGGCGCCGGGGCCGCCCTGCGGACGCGGGGCGCCGCCACCGGGGCGGGGCGACTGCGGTCGCGCCATGCCGGTGGAGCCACCCGAGGTGAAGGGGTTGTTGCCCGGACGCGGACCGGCCGGACGGGCACCGCCCGGACGCGGGGCACCCTGGCCCTGCGGACGCGGGGCACCCTGACCCTGACCCTGCGGGCGCGGGGCCTGCTGGGCGGGGCGGGCGGCCGGGCGCGGGCCCGGGGTCGCGCCGGCGGGACGCTGACCACCGGCGGCCGGAGCCGACGGAGGCGCGGTGAACTCCGGAGTCGTCGGAGCCGGGGAGGCCGGCGCCGGCTTCGGCGCGGCCGGGGGCTTCGGACCCGGGGTGGGACGCGAGCCCGAGGTGGGCGCCGCGGCGGGCTTCTCCGCGACCACGGGCTTGGGCGCCGCCGGGGCGGGCGCTCCAGGCTTCGGGGCGGAGGGACGTACAGCCTGCGCCGGGGACGGCGCGGCGGGGGATGCCGGCGCCGGCTTCGGCGCGGCGGGGGAAGGCGCTGCCTTGCGGGGCGCGCCGGGCTTGGCAGCGGTCTTGCCGGCGTTGCCACCGGGACCCTGCAAAGCGTCAGTCAACTTGCGCACGACCGGCGCCTCGATAGTCGAGGACGCCGAACGGACGAATTCACCGAGTTCTTGGAGCTTGGCCATGACGACCTTGCTCTCTACGCCGAACTCCTTGGCGAGTTCGTATACCCGGACCTTAGCCACTTCGCTCCTTTTAGGTCCGGTTACCGCCGGACCGTCGCTACTTCATGGGCGTACTCATCGCGTACTCATCGAGTGCTCATCGCAATCTCGACCTACTTCCAACTCGCGAGGTACCTGACCGCACGGTGATCCGTGCCGTACTTCTTCACTGCTGTGCCGACCGCTCGACGTGGTGACGGAGTTCCGCGGTGTCGAGCGGGCCCTGGACCTTGAAGGCCCTCGGGAACGCTCGGCGGCGGACCGCCAGGTCGAGACAGACCACGGCGGGGTGCAGGTACGCACCCCGGCCGGGCAGCGTACCGCGATGATCCGGAACACACTCGTCCTTATTCACCACGATCCGCAGCAGATCGCTCTTGGCCGCTCGCTCCCGACATCCCACACAGGTTCGTTCAGGGCATACGCGGGCTTGCGTCCGGCCAGACACGATTAAGTCTACCTCCCCGTACCGACCTCACCCGTTCGGGGCAAGAATCGAACAGCTGTTGGCCAAAAACGGTCTCAGTCCTGCGGACCGGTCGGCTCGGTGTCCGGACGGATGTCGATCCGCCAGCCGGTGAGGCGCGCGGCCAGGCGGGCGTTCTGCCCCTCCTTGCCGATCGCCAGCGACAGCTGGTAGTCGGGCACCGTCACACGGGCGGACCGGGCGGCCATGTCGACGACCTCGACCTTGGAGACCCGCGCCGGGGAGAGCGCGTTCGCCACCATCTCGGCCGGGTCGTCCGACCAGTCGACGATGTCGATCTTCTCGCCGAGCAGCTCCGCCATCACGTTGCGGACGCGGCTGCCCATCGGGCCGATGCAGGCACCCTTGGCGTTCAGACCCGAACGAGTGGCACGCACGGCGATCTTGGTGCGGTGACCCGCCTCACGGGCGATGGCGGAGATCTCGACGGAGCCGTCGGCGATCTCCGGCACCTCCAGGGCGAAGAGCTTCTTCACCAGATTGGGGTGCGTACGCGAAAGGGTGACGGACGGACCGCGGACACCGCGGGCCACCCGGACGACGTACGTGCGCAGCCGCAGACCGTGCGAGTAGTCCTCGCCCGGCACCTGCTCCTGCACCGGCAGGATGGCCTCCAGCTTGTCGTCCAGCCGGACCAGGACGTTCTTCGGGTCCTTGCCCTGCTGCACCACACCGGCGACGACGTCGCCCTCGCGGCGCGCGTACTCGCCGAACGTCACGTCGTTCTCGGCGTCCCGCAGCCGCTGCTGGATCACCTGGCGGGCGGTGCTCGCCGCGATCCGGCCGAAGTCCGACGGGGTGTCGTCGAAGTCCTTGGGCTCCTGGCCCTCCTCCAGCTCGGAGGGGTCTTCCTTCGCCCACACCGTCACGTGACCGGTCTGCCGGTTCAGCTCCACGCGCGCGTGGCGGCGGGCGTCGGGGGTGCGGTGGTAGGCGATGAGGAGGGCCGACTCGATCGCCTCGACCAGCAGGTCGAAGGAGATCTCCTTCTCATTCGCCAAGCCCTTGAGCAGCTTCACGTCGATGTCCACGGCTACGCCTCCTCTTCCTTCTTGTCCTTGCGGTTGAACTCGATCTCGACACGCGCCTTGGCGATGTCGGCGAACTCGACCCGGCGGGCGGTGGGCTTGCGCCCCTTCACGCCCGGCACTTCGAGGTCGAGGCCGTCCTCGTCCACGGCGAGGATCCGGGCGACGAACTCGTCGCCCGCGACCAGCTGGAGCTTGGCCAGCCGGCCGGTGGCCCGGACGTAGTGGCGGTGCTCGGTCAGGGGGCGGTCGGCGCCGGGGGAGCTGACTTCGAGGACGTACTCGCCCTCGCCCATCGCATCGGTCTCGTCGAGCTTCTCGGAGATCTCACGGCTCAGCTCGGCGCAGACGTCCAGCTCGACGCCCTCTTCCGAATCGACGACCACGCGCAGCAGTCCGCGACGGCCGGCCCGGGACACCTCGATCTCTTCCAGATCCAGGTCCTTCGCGTCGACGAGCGGCTCAATGAGTCCGCGCAGCCTGTCGCTCTGGGTGGTGCTCATCCGGGTGACTCCTCGGCCGCGTGTGCTGTTGTGGGTTTCGTCGCGTGTCAGACCAAAGGGTATCCGGTCCCGGAGGGTGTTGCCGTCCACCGCCCCGGGGCCCGCGGGTACGCTCGCCTGCGGTGATCTCGACGATCTTCGACGACGCACGACGGACGAGGGAGAGAGCGTGACGACGACGGGCAGGCGCGCACTCCTCAGGGCGGGCGCGGCGGCGGGCGCGACGGCCCTCGCGGGCTGCACCGCCGCCACCGACGGCGACGGCGGTACGCGGAAGCCGAGCGCCGCCGAGCTGGAGGCCGAACGGGTGGCGCGCGCCGAGGCGGCGCTGCGGCTCCGCTCGGTGACCGTCGCGCGGGGCCTGCTGGAACGTTACGACGCGGTGCTCGCCGCGCATCCCGCCCTCGCGCCCCGGCTGACGCCGCTGCGGCGCTCGGTGGCGGCGCACGCGAAGGCCCTGGGCGAGGGCGGGACGACGGTGACCCCCGCGGCCGCGTCCCCCTCGGCCTCCGTGACGGCTCCCCCGTCGGCCTCCGCCACGGCGTCCTCGTCGGTCTCCGCCGGGCCGAAGTCGCCGCCGGTCCCGGTGGCGGCCGATCCCCGCGCCGCCCTCAAGGAACTCGCGGCGGCCGCGCGCGAGGCCTCCGACCGGCACACGAACGCCCTGGTCACAGCCCCGCCCGAGTACGCGAGGCTGCTCGCCTCCGTGGCTGCGGCGGGCGCCGCGCACGCCTACCTGCTGACCGAAGGAGCACCGGCATGAGCGCCCTCGAAGCCGCCCAGGCGGCCCTGGCCGCCGAACACGCGGCTGTGTACGGGTACGGGGTCGTCGGCGGCCGGATCGGTACGCAGCGCAGGGCCGAGGCCACAGCCGCCTACGAGGCCCACCGGGCCCGCCGGGACGCGCTGCGCCGCACGGTGCGCGACCTCGGCGGCACGCCGGTGGCCGCGGCGGCCGCGTACGAGCTGCCGTTCCCGGTCGCCGACGCGCCCGGCGCCGTGCGGCTCGCGGCCGTCCTGGAGGACCGGGTGGCCGGGGTGTACTCCGATCTCGTCCGGGCCGGCCGGGGCCCGCTGCGGAGCGAGGCGGCCGCCGCGCTGCGGGAGGCGGCGGTCCGCGCCGTCCGCTGGCGCGGCAGCGACGTAACCTTTCCTGGGCTCGCCGAGCGGGTGTGAGTCCGGCCCCGACCGGGCCGACCGATCGTCGGACGGACCGTCAGACCGAACGTCAGAAGGACAACGCACGCATGGCTTTCGAACCGCCGCAGCGACTCGTACGGGCGCTCGGTGAGACGTACGGGGACACCGCGGCGACCGAGTGGCTCGGGCCGCTGCCGGAGCACGCGCGGACCGTGCTCGACCACGCGTCCCTCGACGCCGAGCGGGTGATGGCCCCCGGCGGGCGGAGCAGTCTGGTCCTCCTCGTCCGGCGCTCCGACGACTCCCCCGCGGCCCTGAAGATCGCGCCGCCGTTCGCCCGGCCCGAGCTGGAGCGGGACGCGCTCGCGCACTGGAACGGCTGGGGCGCCGTCCGGCTGCTCGACGAGACCCCCGACGGCGGACTCGTCCTCGAACGGCTGCACCCCGAGGTGTCGCTGCGCTCCCTGCCGGAGGCCAAGGCGCTCCTGGAGGCGGCCGGGACCGTGCGGAAGCTGTGGGTGGAGCCGCCGGCCGGGCACGGCTTCGAGTCGGTGGCCGAGCGGACGGAGCGGCAGGCCGCGGCGATGGAGCCGTACCGCGCGGACCCGGCGGCCGGCGAGCTGACGGCGGCGGCGCTCGCCGCCCGCGAGGAGCTGGTGGCCGCCGGGGACGAGTCGCTGCTGCTGCACGGCTGCTTCCGCCAGGGCAAGGTGCTGGGCGGCGACCGGGCCCCCTGGCTCGCCGTCGGACCCGAGCCGCTCGTCGGCGAGCGCGCCTACGACCTGGCCCGGCTCGTCCGCGACCGGGTCGAGGACCTGGTGGGCGCCTCGGCGGGGGCCTCCACGGCCCGGCGGCGGGTGAACAAGCTGGCGGACTCGCTGGACATGGACCGGGAGCGGCTGCGCGGCTGGACGCTCTTCCGCGCGGTCGAGTCGGGGACGCGGGCGCTCACGGCGGGGCGGCGGCAGGACGCCGAGCTGCTCATGGAGTTCGCGAGCTGGCTCTAGGGGAATACCCTTTTTGTAACGTTCGCCGGTTCTCGGCGTACGGTCGACCGGCTCCAGGGGGCCGTGATGATCGAAGAGCTGCTGGTGGCGGCGGCCGGCGCGGCCGCGGCGGTCGCGGTGTACGCGGGCGCGGCGGCCCGGGTGGTGAAGCAGTACGAGCGCGGGGTCGTCTTCCGCTTCGGGCGGCTGCGCGAGGAGATCCGCTCGCCCGGCTTCACGATGATCGTGCCGGTCGTCGACCGCCTCCACAAGGTCAACATGCAGATCGTCACGATGCCGGTGCCCGCGCAGGAGGGCATCACCCGGGACAACGTCACGGTGCGGGTGGACGCGGTCGTGTACTTCAAGGTGGTCGACGCGGCGGACGCGCTGGTGCGGGTGGAGGACTACAAGTTCGCGGTCTCGCAGATGGCGCAGACCTCGCTGCGGTCGATCATCGGCAAGAGCGACCTGGACGATCTGCTGTCCAACCGGGAGAAGCTCAACCAGGGCCTCGAGCTGATGCTCGACAGCCCGGCGATGGGCTGGGGCGTCGCCATCGACCGGGTCGAGATCAAGGACGTGTCGCTGCCGGAGACGATGAAGCGCTCGATGGCCCGGCAGGCGGAGGCGGACCGGGAGCGGCGGGCGCGGGTGATCAACGCGGACGCGGAGCTCCAGGCGTCGAGGAAGCTGGCTCAGGCGGCCGAGGTGATGTCGGAGCAGCCGGCGGCGCTGCAGCTCAGGCTGTTGCAGACCGTGATGGCGGTGTCGGCGGAGAAGAACTCGACGCTGGTCCTGCCGATCCCGGTGGAGCTGCTGAGGTTCCTGGAGCGCGCGACGCCTGCGGCGCCCGAGGCGGTCGGCGGGGAGACGGCCGGGGAAGTGCAGTCGCTGTCGCCCGCGCCGCCGCTGAGCGAGGCGTATCTCCAGGGCCGGGCGGCGGCCGAGGACGCGATCGAGGACCTGACGGGCGTGTCGGTGGATCCGGCACAGCGCAAGGAAGCGAACTGAGCCCTCGGGGTGTGCCGGAGGGGCGGGGCCTCGGGCCCCGCCCCTCCGTCACGTCACGTGCCCCGCGGTCAGGCGGTGAGGCGGGCGATCGCCTCGTCGACCGTGAGCTCCTCGCGCTCGCCGGTGCGGCGGTCCTTCAGCTCCACGACGCCCTCGCCGGAGCGGCGGCCCGCGACCAGGATCTTCGGGACGCCGATGAGCTCCGCGTCGGTGAACTTGACGCCCGGGGAGACGCCCGCGCGGTCGTCGACCAGGACGCGCAGGCCGGCGGCGGCCAGCTTGTCGGAGACCTCCAGGGCGAGCTCGGTCTGGAGGGCCTTGCCGGCGGCGACGACGTGGACGTCGGCCGGGGCGACCTCGGCGGCCCAGCACAGGCCCTTCTCGTCGGCGGTCTGCTCGGCGAGCGCGGCCACGGCGCGGGTGACGCCGATGCCGTACGAGCCCATGGTCACGCGGACCGGCTTGCCGTTCTGGCCGAGGACGTCGAGCTTGAGGGCGTCGGCGTACTTGCGGCCCAGCTGGAAGATGTGGCCGATCTCGATGGCGCGGTCCAGCTTCAGGCCGGTGCCGCACTTGGGGCACGCGTCGCCCTCCTGGACGACGACGACGTCGACGTACGCCTCGACCTCGAAGTCACGGCCCGCGACGACGTTCTTCGCGTGCATCCCGTCCTTGTTGGCGCCCGTGATCCACGCCGTGCCCGGCGCCACGCGCGGGTCGGCGATGTACGTGACCTTCTCCAGGCCCTGCGGACCGACGTAGCCGCGGACGAGGTCGGCGCGCTGCGCGAAGTCCTCCTCCGTCACCAGCTCGACCGTGGCGGTCGGACCGAAGTGCGCCTCGACCTTGTCCATGTCGACCTCGCGGTCGCCGGGGACGCCGACGGCGACGATCTCGCCGTCGACCTTCACCAGGAGGTTCTTGAGCGTGGCGGAGGCCGGGACACCCAGCGAGGCGGCGAGCGTCTCGATGGTGGGGGTGTCGGGGGTCGGGATCTCCTCGGCGGCGGGGACCGCGGCGGCGTCGACCGGCTTCACCGTCTGGTACACGGCTTCGGTGTTCGCCGCGAAGTCGCAGTTCGGGCAGTCGGCGAAGGTGTCCTCGCCGGCCTCGGCCGGGGCGAGGAACTCCTCGGACTTCGAGCCGCCCATCGCGCCCGCCGTGGCGGCGCAGATGCGGTAGTCGAGGCCGAGGCGCTCGAAGATGCGCTGGTACGCCTGGCGGTGCAGGCCGTAGGACTCGGCGAGGCCCGCGTCCTCGGTGTCGAAGGAGTACGAGTCCTTCATGAGGAACTCGCGGCCGCGCAGGATGCCGGCCCGGGGGCGGGCCTCGTCGCGGTACTTGTTCTGGATCTGGTACAGGATGACCGGCAGGTCCTTGTAGGACGAGCACTGGTCCTTCACCAGGAGGGTGAAGATCTCCTCGTGGGTCGGGCCCAGGAGGTAGTCGGCACCCTTGCGGTCCTGGAGGCGGAAGAGCTCGGCGCCGTACTCCTCCCAGCGGCCGGTCGCCTCGTAGGGCTCGCGCGGCAGCAGTGCGGGCAGCAGGACCTCCTGCGCGCCGATCGCGTCCATCTCCTCGCGGACGACGCGCTCGACGTTGGCGAGGACCTTCAGGCCGAGGGGCAGCCAGCTCCAGACGCCGGCGGCGGTGCGGCGGACGTAGCCGGCCCGCACGAGGAGCTTGTGGCTGAGGACCTCGGCGTCCGCCGGGTCGTCGCGCAGCGTCTTCGCCATCAACTTCGACATGCGCTGGACCGGTGCGTTGGCCATGGTTCTCGTACTCCTGCCGGATGTGGGTCCCCCCTGCTCGAGCGCAGCCGAGAGCTCGGGGGAGGGTGATGGCCCCGAGGTTAGCCGGGTGGCACCGGACCGGGGAAATCAGTTCCGTCGCGGGAGTGGCAGCGGGGCTCCCATGACGGCGTACGGGCGGGCGGCGCTCGGGAAGTGGACCTGGCGGGCGAGGTCGTCGTACCCGAGGGCGCGGTAGAGGCCGCGGGCCGGGGAGTCGGTGTCGATGGCGGAGAGGATCGAGCGCTGCTCGTCGGCGCCGTCGGTGATCGTGGTGATCAGTCCCCGGCCCAGGCCTCGCCCCTGGTAGGCGGGGTGGACGTGGAGTTCGGTGATGACGAACGAGCCGTCGAGCCAGTCGGCGGTGCCCGTGGCGCGCAGGTACGGCTCCACGACGGTGGACCACCAGTGCGTACGGTCGTTGGGCATGCCGTACACGAAGCCGACGAGCCGCCCGGAGGCTGTGGTGGCGCCGTAGGCCCGGGCGCCGGGGCTCATGAGGTGGCGCAGCACGATGTGGCGGCGCACGGCGACCTCGTCCTGGTCCAGGCCGAAGGCGACCGCCTGCACGGCGAGGGCCTCGTCCACCTTGGCGGCGAGATTGACCGGTCCGATCATGACCTCTGCGTCATCCATGCGGCGCACCCTACAAGCGGCCGGGGCCTCAGAACAGCACGCTCATGAAGGCGCCGGTCTCGCGGAAGCCGACGCGGCGGTACGAGGCCCTGGCGGGGGTGTTGTAGTCGTTGACGTACAGGCTGACCACGGGGGCGACGTCGGTGAGGGCGTACTGGAGCACGGCGGCCATGCCGGTCTCCGACAGGCCCTTGCCGCGGTGCTCGGGGGCGACCCAGACGCCCTGGATCTGGCAGGCCTGGCGGGTCGCGGCGCCGATCTCCGCCTTGAAGACGACCTTGCCGTCCTCGATCCGGGCGAAGGAGCGGCCCGCGCCGACGAGCTCGGCGACCCGGGCCTGGTAGAGCAGTCCGCCGTCGTTGGCGAGCGGGGAGACGCCGACCTCCTCGGTGAACATGGCCACGCAGGCGGGCATGATCGCGTCCATCTCGTTCTTGTGGACGCGGCGGACCAGCGGATCGGGGGCGACGGTGGTGGAGGGCTGCTCGGCGATCATCAGCGGCTGGCGGGCGCGGACGTCCCTCGCCGGGCCCCAGCTGGGCTCCAGGAGCCGCCACAGCTCGCCGGTGGGCTCGGCGGGGCCGACGATCGAGGAACAGCGGCGGCCGATCCTGCGGGCCCGGTCGGCGAAGGCGCGGACGGCCTCGGGCGTGGCACAGATGGGGACGAGGTTGGCACCGGAGTAGCAGAGCGAGCGCAGTCGGCCCTCGGTGTACCAGCCCCACATCTCGCCGCCGAGCCGCCAGGGATCGAGCCCCGCGACCTGGACGCGGGCGGTCACGAAGGCGTTCTCGACGGGGGAGCTCTCCAGGACGGCCAGAGCGGCGCCGAGGTCGGCGGGTTCGAGGACCCGGGTGGTGGTCTCTGTCAGCACGAGGGGGCCTCACGGTACGGATCTGCTGGTCTCCGCACTTTACCCCCGTGTGCTGTGACGGGGCCCGTCACAGCACACGAAACCCCTCCGCCCGGTGGGGCGGAGGGGCTTCGTGTGACGGACGGGTCTCAGACGCCGATGGCGACCGACGGCTCGCCGCTGGCGATGCCGTCCTTCTCCATCTGCTCGGCGATCTTGAGCGCCTCTTCGATGAGGGTCTCGACGATCTTCGACTCGGGGACGGTCTTGATGACCTCGCCCTTCACGAAGATCTGGCCCTTGCCGTTGCCGGAGGCGACGCCGAGGTCGGCCTCGCGGGCCTCGCCGGGGCCGTTGACGACGCAGCCCATGACGGCGACGCGCAGTGGGACGGTCATGCCGTCGAGGCCGGCGGTGACCTCCTCGGCGAGCTTGTAGACGTCGACCTGGGCGCGGCCGCAGGACGGGCAGGAGACGATCTCCAGGCGGCGCTGGCGCAGGTTCAGCGACTCCAGGATCTGGATGCCGACCTTGATCTCCTCGACCGGCGGGGCGGAGAGCGAGACACGGATGGTGTCGCCGATGCCCTGGGAGAGCAGCGCGCCGAAGGCGACGGCCGACTTGATGGTGCCCTGGAAGGCCGGACCGGCCTCGGTGACGCCGAGGTGCAACGGGTAGTCGGACTGGGCCGCGAGCTGGCGGTAGGCCTCGACCATCACGACCGGGTCGTTGTGCTTGACCGAGATCTTGATGTCGCGGAAGCCGTGCTCCTCGAAGAGGGACGCCTCCCAGAGGGCGGACTCGACGAGCGCCTCGGGGGTGGCCTTGCCGTACTTCTTCAGGAGCCGCGCGTCGAGCGAACCGGCGTTGACGCCGATGCGGATCGGGGTGCCGGCGTCGCCGGCCGCCTTGGCGATCTCCTTGACCTTGTCGTCGAACTGCTTGATGTTGCCGGGGTTGACGCGGACGGCCGCGCAGCCGGCGTCGATGGCGGCGAAGACGTACTTCGGCTGGAAGTGGATGTCGGCGATGACCGGGATCGACGACTTCCGGGCGATCGTGGCGAGTGCGTCGGCGTCGTCCTGGGTGGGACAGGCCACGCGCACGATCTGGCAGCCGGAGGCCGTCAGCTCGGCGATCTGCTGGAGCGTGGCGCCGATGTCGGAGGTGCGGGTCGTGGTCATCGACTGCACGGAGACGGGGGCGTCACCGCCGACGGCCACGCTGCCGACCTGGATCTGGCGGCTCTTGCGCCGCTCGGCGAGCCGGGTCGGGACGGTCGGGATACCGAGAGAAATCGCGGTCATCTTTTGTGCAACCTCAAGGTTGTGCGTCGGCGGGCTCAGGTCTCCGAGGTTACCGCCCCGGGGGCGGGAGGCCGGACACCGTGGTGTCCGGCCTCCCTGGTGGCTACGTGATCCTCACCGGGTTGACGATGTCGGCGGCGAGGACGAGCAGCGTGAAACAGACGAAGACGCCGGCCACCACGTACGCGGCGGGCATCAGCTTGGCCACGTCGAACGGGCCGGGGTCGGGGCGCTTGAAGATCCGGGCCGTGTGGCGGCGTACGGACTCCCACAGGGCGCCCGCAATGTGACCGCCGTCGAGCGGCAGCAGCGGGAGCATGTTGAACAGGAACAACGAGACGTTGAAGAACACCAGGAGGTTCATGAACATGACGATGATCCGCTCCGGCGGAGCGTCGACGGTCATGAGCTCGCCGGTGAGCCGGGCGGCGCCGACGACGCCGACCGGGGAGTCCGAGGCGCGCTCCCCGTCGCCGAAGGTGGCGTCCCAGAGTCCGGGGATCTTGCCGGGGAGGGCGACGACCGAGTGGACGCCGTTCTCCAGCAGGTCGGACATCCGTGCGGTGGTCTCGCCGAAGCTGAGGGCGCCGACCTCGGTCTTCGAGGCGAAGCCGAGGTAGCCGGCGTCGATGTACCGGAGCGGCTGGACGACCTGGCCGTCCTCGTCCTTCATCGGCACCTTGTTGGAGACGAGCGTGGGGTGCAGGTCGACGCGCTGGCCGCCCCGCTCGACGGTGATCGTCGCCGTGCCGATGGTGTCGCGGATGCGGTCCGAGAGCGTGTCCCAGTCCCCCACCGGCGCGCCGTTGAAGGCGACGATCTTGTCGCCCTCCCGGAGACCGGCCTTGAACGCCGGCGAGACGGGGTCGCCCGTCTGGCACGTCTCGCGCTTCTCGCTCTGCTTGATGACGCACTTCTGGACGCCGGCGACCTTGGTCGTCTGGCCCTCGATGCCCAGCGTCATCATCGAGCCGAAGAACAGTGCCGCCGCCAGGACCAGGTTCATGAACGGTCCGGCGAACATCACGATCACGCGCTTCCACGGCTTGCGCGTGTAGAAGAGCCGGGTCTCGTCGCCGGGCTTGAGCTCCTCGTACGAGGCCTCGCGGGCGTCCTCGATCATGGAGCGCCAGGGCGAGGTGGAGCGGGCCTCGATCTTGCCGTCCTCGCCGGGCGGGAACATGCCGATCATGCGGATGTAGCCGCCGGCCGGGATGGCCTTGATGCCGTACTCGGTCTCGCCGCGCTTCTTGGACCAGATCGTGGGGCCGAAGCCGACCATGTACTGCGGCACGCGGATGCCGAAGAGCTTGGCGGTGGAGAGGTGGCCCAGCTCGTGCCACGCGATGGAGACGAGCAGTCCCAGCGCGAACAGCACGATGCCGAGGATGTACAGGAGCACTTCGGTCATGCGCGCGCCTCCGCCGTTGCCTTAGCCGCCAGCTCACGGGCCCGGGCCCGTGCCCAGGTCTCCGCTTCGAGGACGTCCGGGACGGTGAGGGAGGTTCCCGTACCGGGAACGCCGTGCTCCGCGACGACCGCTGTGACCGTATCCATGATTCCGTTGAACGGCAGCCGTCCGGCGAGAAACGCCTCGACGCACTCCTCGTTCGCCGCGTTGAAGACGGCGGGGGCCGTGCCGCCCAGTTCGCCGACGTGCCGGGCGAGGCCGACCGACGGGAAGGCCTCCGTGTCGAGCGGGAAGAACTCCCAGGTGGAGGCCTTGCTCCAGTCGAAGGCGGGGGCCGCGTCCGGGACCCGCTCGGGCCAGCCGATACCGATGGCGATCGGGCCGCCCATGTCCGGCGGGGTGGCCTGGGCGAGCGTGGAGCCGTCGGTGAACTCGACCATCGAGTGCACGTACGACTGGGGGTGCACGACGACCTCGATGCGGTCGAAGGGGATGTCGTACAGCAGGTGGGCCTCGATGACCTCCAGGCCCTTGTTCACCAGGGTGGCGCTGTTGACCGTGATCACCGGGCCCATGGCCCAGGTCGGGTGGGCCAGCGCGTCCTCGCGGGTCACATGGGCGAGCTGCTCGCGCGTACGGCCGCGGAAGGGGCCGCCGGAGGCGGTGACGACCAGCTTGCGGACGTCGGCCCGGGTGCCGGCGGCGAGCGCCTGGAAGAGCGCCGCGTGCTCGGAGTCGACCGGGATGATCTGCCCCGGCTTGGCGAGCGCCTTGACCAGCGGACCGCCGACGATCAGCGACTCCTTGTTGGCGAGGGCGAGGGTGCGGCCCGCTTCGAGGGCGGCGAGCGTGGGCGCGAGGCCGATGGAGCCGGTGATGCCGTTGAGCACGGTGTGGCACGGGGAGGCGGCCAGCTGGGTGGCCGCGTCCGGGCCCGCCAGGAGCTCGGGGAGCGGCTCGGAGCCGTACAGCGCCGTCAGCGCCTCGCGCAGCTCGGGCAGCACCTCCTCGCGGGCGACCGCGACCGCGGCGACCTTCAGCCGGTGCGCCTGCTCCGCGAGCAGTCCGACCCGGCCGCCGGAGGCGGCCAGGGCGGTGACCCGGAACCGGTCGGGGTTGCGCAGCACCAGGTCGATGGCCTGGGTGCCGATGGACCCGGTCGAGCCGAGGACGACGATGTCCCGGCGTCCTTCGGACACGTCGAAGGCGATATGGGGATCGGCGAGAGGAGAGGGGCGGTCGCTCATGCCCCCCATTCTTGCGCCAAACGCTGTGCGGACTTCACGGGGTGTGGACAAACGCGTCGAAGACCCGGTGGAAGTCGGGGAAGGTCTTCTTCACACAGCCCGGGTCGTCGAAGGTGATCCCGGGGGTGCGCAGGGCGGTGACGGCGAAGGACATGACGATCCGGTGGTCGCCGTGGGTGGCGATCTCCACGGGTCCGGTCGGGGTGCCGGGGTGGATCTCGATCCAGTCGGGGCCGGTGCGGACGGTGATGCCGAGGCGGCGCAGGTTCTCGGCGCAGGCGTCGAGGCGGTCGCACTCCTTGACCCGGGTGTTCGCGACGTCCTCGATGCGGACGGGGCCGTCGGCGAAGGGCGCGAGGGCGGCGAGGGTCGGCATGGTGTCGGAGATGTCCCGCATGTTGACGGTGAGTCCGCGCAGGGTGCCGGTGGAGCGGACGGTGGTGCCGGTGTCGGTGATCTCGGCCTCGGCGCCCATGCGGCGCAGGACGTCGACGAAGGCGAGGTCGCCCTGGAGGGCGCCGGTGCCGAGGCCGGGGACGGTGACGGAGCGGCCCGGTTCGAGGGCGGCCGCGGCGAAGAAGTAGCTCGCGGTGGAGGCGTCGGGCTCGATGCCGTACGTCCTCGCGCGGTAGCCGGTGGGCGCGACCCGGTACGTACGGCCCTCCTGGCGTACGTCGGCGCCGAAGGCCCGCATCATCGCGAGGGTGATCTCGACGTAGGGCTCCGAGACCAGGTCGGTGACCGTGATGTCGAGGCCCTCGGCGGTGAGCGGCCCCAGCATGAGCAGGGCCGTCAGGTACTGGGAGGACTGCCCGGCGTCGAGGGTGAGCGCGCCGCCCTTCACGCCGGAGGCGTGGACGTCGAGGGGGTGGTGGCCCTCCTTCTCCAGGTGCCGCAGATCGACACCGAGAGTACGCAGAGCCGTCGACAAGGGTCCGAGAGGACGGCCTCGCATCTGGGCCGAGGCGTCGAAGCGGTACGTGCCGCGGCCCGCGGCGACGAGGGTGGGCAGGAAGCGGGCCGTGGTGGCGCCGTCACGGCAGTAGACGTCGGCGGTGTCCACGCCGGGGCCGTCGGGGCGGCCCTCGATGTGCCAGGCGCCGGGCTCGCGGCGGACGGCGTAGCCGAGGGCGGTGAGCCCTTCGGCGAAGCCCTCGGTGTCGTCGGAGACGAGCGGCCTGAGGAGGGTCGTGGTGCCCTCGGCGGCGGCGGCGAGGAAGAGCGCGCGGGCCGTGACGGACTTGGAGCCGGGGATGTCGATGACGGTCACGGCACCCATCCTGCCGTGACCCGCGGCGCCGTCGTGCCACGGTCCGCCACGTGGACGCGCGGGGGGCGCGGGTCTACGGGAGCCGTCGGTGGAGGTCGGGCTCCGTGGTGGGGCCGGGTGTCGCGTCGGCGATCCAGGGGCCCTCGCCGCTCGGATCGACGATGCCGGCCTCCAGCCAGGTGTAGGCGCCGGAGAGGACGCCTTCGACGACCTTGCGGTCGAGGTCGTCGGTGTTGGACCAGAGGCGGCCGAAGAGCTCCTCGGTCCTGAGGCGGGCCTGGTGGCAGAAGGCGTCCGCCAGCTGGTGGGCCTCGCGGCCGTGGTCCGTGGTGGTGCGGAGCAGTTCGGCCCGTACGCAGGCGGCGCTCATCGCGAAGAGCTCCGCGCCGATGTCGACGATCCGCCCGAGGAAGGCCTGCTTGAGCTCCATGCGGCCCTGCCAGCGGGACATCGCGTAGAAGGTCGAGCGGGCGAGCTTGCGGGAGGTCCGCTCGACGTACCGGAGGTGGCAGGCGAGGTCGCCGAACTCCCCGTACGCCCCGGGCAGCTGGCCCGCCCCGGCGACGAGTCCGGGCAGCCAGCGGGCGTAGAAGCCGCCGGCCCGCACCCCGGCCTTCGCCTTGTCGGCGAGGGAGGTGTCGGGGTCGATGAGGTCGCCGGCGACGGAGAGGTGCGCGTCGACGGCCTCGCGGGCGATCAGCAGGTGCATGATCTCGGTCGAGCCCTCGAAGATCCGGTTGATCCGCAGGTCGCGCAGGACCTGCTCGGCGGGGATCGCGCGCTCGCCGCGGGCGGCCAGGGAGTCGGCGGTCTCGTAGCCGCGGCCGCCGCGGATCTGGACCAGTTCGTCGGCGATCAGCCAGGCCATCTCGGAGCCGTACAGCTTGGCGAGGGCGGCCTCGATCCGGATGTCGTTGCGGTCCTCGTCGGCCATCTGCGAGGCGAGGTCGACGACGGCCTCCAGCGCGAAGGTGGTGGCCGCGATGAAGGAGATCTTGGTGCCGACGGCCTCGTGACGGCCGACGGGCCTGCCCCACTGCTCGCGGACGCCCGACCATTCGCGGGCGATCTTCAGGCACCACTTGCCGGCGCCCGCGCAGGACGCGGGGAGGGAGAGCCGGCCGGTGTTGAGGGTGGTGAGGGCGATCTTGAGGCCGCTGCCCTCGGGGCCGATGCGGTGCGCGGCGGGGACGCGGACGCCGTGGAAGCGGGTGACGCCGTTCTCCAGGCCGCGCAGCCCCATGAAGGCGTTGCGGTGCTCGACGGTGATGCCGGGCGAGTCGGCCTCGACGACGAAGGCGGTGATGCCGCCCCGGTGGCCCTCGGAGGCGGGCACCCGGGCCATGACGACGAGGAGGTCGGCGACGACGCCGTTCGTGGTCCAGAGCTTCACGCCGTCGAGGACGTAGTCGTCGCCCTCGGGTACCGGTACCGCAGTGGTGGCGAGACGCGCCGGGTCGGAGCCGACGTCGGGCTCGGTGAGGAGGAAGGCGGAGAGGTCCGTACGGGCGAGGCGGGGCAGGAAGGCGTCCTTCTGCTCCTGGGTGCCGAAGAGTTTCAGCGGCTGCGGTACGCCGATCGACTGGTGCGCGGAGAGCAGGGCGCCGACGGCGGGGCTCGCGGAGCCGACGAGAGCGAGGGCGCGGTTGTAGTACAGCTGGGTGAGGCCGAGCCCGCCGTACTTCGGGTCGATCTTCATCCCGAGCGCGCCGATCTCCTTGAGGCCGGTGATCGTCTCGTCGGGGATGCGGGCCTCGCGCTCGATGCGGGCGCTGTCGATCCGCGTCTCGCAGAAGGTCCTGAGCGTCGCGAGGAAGGCCTCCCCGCGGCGTACGTCCTCGGCGGCGGGGAGCGGGTGGGGGTGGACGAGGTCGAGGCGGAACCGGCCGAGGAAGAGCTCCTTGGCGAAGCTCGGCTTGTGCCAGTCCTGCTCGCGCGCGGCCTCGGCGGTCTGCCGGGCCTCGCGCTCGGTGACCTTGGGCGGCTGCTGGGCGGGTGCGGACATGGACACCTCCTGCTCGGGGCTTCCCTGTCCGTCGTACCCGATTTTCCGGGGTCCGGAAAGGCGAGAGGCGGCCCGAACCCCCGCACAGTGGGTTCGGACCGCCTGGTCTCGCGGTCGTACGAAGACGTACGAAGTCGTACGCCTGAGAGTTAGAGCGCGAGGCCCGTCAGGACCAGGACGCGCTCGTACGTGTAGTCGTCCATCGCGAACTTGACGCCCTCGCGGCCGACGCCGGAGCGCTTGGCGCCGCCGTACGGCATCTGGTCGGCGCGGTAGGAGGGGACGTCGCCGACGATCACGCCGCCGACCTCCAGCGCGCGGTGCGCGCGGAAGGCGGTCTGCAGGTCGCGCGTGAAGACGCCCGCCTGGAGGCCGAAGTCGGAGTCGTTGACCGCGGCGAAGGCCTCGGCCTCGCCGTCGACCTTGGCGATCGTGAGGACCGGGCCGAAGACCTCGGCGCGGGCCAGGGTGACGCCGGCGGGGAGCTCGGCGAGGACGGTCGGGGCGTAGGTGGCACCCTCGCGCTTGCCGCCGGTGAGCAGCTTGGCGCCGGCGGCGACGGCCTCGTCGACCCAGGACTCGACGCGCTGGGCGGCGGCCTCGTCGACCAGCGGGCCGACGTCGGTGGCGGCGTCGGACGGGTCACCGGTGACCTGGGCCTCGACGGCGGCGACGATCTTCGGCACCAGGCGGTCGTAGACCGAGGCGTCGGCGATCACGCGCTGCACGGAGATGCAGGACTGGCCGCCCTGGTAGTTGGAGAAGGTGGCGATACGGCTCGCCGCCCAGTCCAGGTCGGCCTCGGAGGACCAGTCGGGCAGCACGACGGCCGCGGCGTTGCCGCCGAGCTCCAGGGTGCAGTGCTTGTGCGGCACCGACTCCTGGATGGCGTAGCCGACCTTGTCCGAGCCGGTGAAGGAGATGACCGGGAGGCGCTCGTCCTTGACCAGGGCGGGCATGCGGTCGTTCGGCACGGTCAGGATCGACCAGGAGCCGGCCGGCAGCTCGGTCTCGGCCAGGATCTCGCCCAGGATCAGGGAGGAGATCGGGGTCGACGGAGCCGGCTTGAGGATGATGGGGGCGCCGACGGCGATGGCCGGGGCGACCTTGTGGGCGCTGAGGTTCAGCGGGAAGTTGAACGGCGCGATGCCGAGGACGACGCCCTTGGGGATACGGCGGGTGAGGGCGAGGCGGCCCGCGCCGCCGGCCTCGGTGTCCAGACGCTGGGCCTCGCCGGCGTTCCAGCGGCGGGCCTCCTCGGCGGCGAAACGGAAGACGGAGACGGCACGGCCGACCTCGCCGCGGGCCCACTTGATGGGCTTGCCGTTCTCGGCGGAGATCAGCAGGGCGATCTCCTCGGTGCGCTCGGCGAGCCGCTTCGACACGTGGTCGAGGGCGGCGGCGCGGACGTGCGCCGGGGTCGCGGCGAACTCGTCGACGACGGCGTGCGCGGCGGCGACGGCCTCCTCGACCTGGGCCTCGGTGGGCACGCTGACCTTGCCGACCAGACGTCCGTCGAAGGAGTTCGTGACGTCGAAGGTGGCCTCGCCGGTGGCCTCGCGGCCGGCGAGCCAGAAGGCGTGGGTGGTCGTCATTGCGTCCCGGCCCTTTCCGTATCGGGGGTGCGAGCGATCGCTCTCGTGACACGTTAGGGCCGGGAGGCCGGAGGGGCGTTTGTCCGGTGTGGAGTGGTGGGGGTGAACCTCTGTCCGCTTTGGCCGAACGGGCCGGTTCGCCCGTGGCAGGCCCGGCCTGCCCCCCGTCCCTGCCCCCGCCCCCGCGCCGTCCCCCGTCAGCCGCGCCGCTCGGTCGAGACGATGAGACAGACACCGCCGACGACGATCGCGCCGCCGAGGACGATGGGCCACGACAGGGCCTCACCGAGGACGAGGGCGCCGAGGGCGACGGCGACGACGGGGTTCACGTACGCGTACGTGGCGACCAGCGAGAGCGGTGCGGCCTGGAGGAGCCACGCGTACGCGGTGAAGGCGATCAGGGAGCCGAAGACGATCAGGTACGCGAGGGCCGCCCAGGAGCGGCCCGAGATCGCGGTCACGTCGAGGCCGTGCTGCTCGCCCCGGACGAAGGCGACGGCGAGGCCGCCGAGACCGCCCGCGATCATCTCGTACGCACTGGCCGTGAAGGGGTTGGCGGGCATGGGGAGGCGGGCGGACGAGAACGAGCCGACGGACCACAGGAGCGTCGCGACGACGACGAGGACCACGCCGCCGACCTTCACCTCGCCGCTGAGCCCGGGCAGCGTGAGCACGGCGAGTCCCACGAGGCCGAGGGCCACGCCGGCGAGACCGCCGGCCGTCGGCCGCTGACCGGAGGCGGCCTTCAGGAGCACGACCCAGGCCGGGACGACGGAGATGAGCAGGGCGGCCAGGCCGGACGGGATGGAGGTCTCGGCGAGGACGACGAGACCGTTGCCGCCGAGTATCAGGAGCAGACCGATGAGGACGGCCGAGCCGAGCTGCCGGCGGGTGACCTTGAGGGCGGCGGGCCCCTGGCGCCAGGCGATGATCCCGGTGAGCAGCAGTCCGGCGGTGACGAAGCGGACGCCGGCGGAGAGGAACGGCGGCATCGTCTCGACGACGATCCGGATGCCGAGGTAGGTGGAGCCCCACACGACGTACACGATGCCGAGCGCGGCCCATACGGCGCCGGTGATCCGGCGGGCGGCGGGCCCGGCCGGGTCGACGGGGGTACGGGCCTCCCCGGTGCTGGTGGTGATGGTGGCCTGCTGCGTCTCGGGAGCCGGATCGACGGCGGGGCTTGTCATGAGCAGGAGAGTAGGGATCCCGAGGGTCGATGACCAAGAAAATTGCCCGGATTCGGGCAGAGATCCCGGAATCCGGGCGGTCGGCCTGGCAAAGGGTCACTCGGCACGGGGGGTGAAAGGATGGTCCCGACCACGACAACTCATGGGGAAATGGGGGAAGAACATGGTTCTGGCGGTTCTGATCGGCGTCCTGGTGCTCGCCGTCGGAGGGTGCGTCTGCGTCGTGTGGGCGTCGCGCGGCGGCCCGGCCTGGGTCCGCGCGGTGGCGAAGGTGACCCTGCTCGGAGGCGAGCTGGTGCGCGACAACCGGAAGCGGAGCCGTACGCAGCAGGGTGACGGCGGCACCGTCACCGGGGGCGGCGAGTAGGAACCGTCGGCGGGAGCGGCGTCACCGGGGGCGGCGAGAGGTGACCGGGGGGGCACTCCCCTCAGGCGAGGTGACCGGGGGGACTCCCCTCAGACGAGATGACCGGCGAGGACACCCCCTCAGGCCGTGTCCTCGCCCGTCGCCTTCAGCGCCAGCCACAGCTCCATCCGTACGTCCGCGTCGTCCAGCGAGCGGCCCAGGATCTCCTCCACACGCCGCATCCGATAGCGCAGGGTGTGCCGGTGCACGCCCAGGTCCGCCGCCGCCGCGTCCCACTGGCCGTGCCGGGAGAGCCAGGCGCGCAGCGAGGCCACGAGGTCGCCGCGGCCGGTCGCGTCGTGCTCCCGCAGCGCGCGGAGCATGCCGTCGGCGAAGGCGCGGACGGCGTCGTCGGCGAGGAGCGGCAGGACCGAACCGGCGGCCAGCTCCTCGTGCTCGACGAGCGCGCGGCCCCGCCGTCGGGCCACCGCGAGGGCCTGCTCGGCCTGCTTGTACGCGGTCGCCGCGGCGACCGGACCGGCCGGGGCCGACAGACCGACGACGAGCCCGGTCTCCTCCGCCTCCCGATCCGCGTACCCGTGGCAGGCCGTCACGACGGCGCCCCCGTCCCCGGCGAGGACGACGAGCCGCCCCTCGCTCTCCGGGACCGTGAGCACCGCCTCGCCCGCCCGGGCGGCGGCCGTCTCCAAGGTCTCGGCGAGGGCCGGCAGCGGGGCCTCCCCCGTCGGCTCGCCCCCGGCCGGCTCGGCGACGAGCAGCCGGAAGGGGGCGTCGAGGAGCCCGCCGTACACCTCGCCGGCCACCGCGCGCGCATGGTCCGGGTGGCCGGCGAGCATCAGCTTCAGCACCGCGGCCCCCAGCCGCTGCTCGGCCGCCTGGAGCGAGCGCGAGCGCTCCGTGGTGAGGGTCAGCAGGGCGATCGCCGAGTGCACCGCGTACCGCTCGGCCGTCCCGAGAGGCGCGCCCGTGCCGACCGCGAGCGCGCCCCGGACGCGCCGGCCGCTCCCGAGCGACTGGAGCTCGACGCGGTCGTCCGTACCGCCCACGACGGCGCTCGCGGGCGCCGGACGGTCGCGGAGCCGCTCCACGTCGGGGGTGAGCCGGGCGGCCCGGCGGGCGGCCCACTCGGGCGAGACGGCGACGACCGTGCCGGAGGTGTCGTAGAGCGCGGCCCAGCCGTCGACGTGCGCGGCGAGCCGGGCGACGACGGCCTCGGGGCCCTCGGCGAGCGCGGCGCGGGTCAGCTCGCGCTGGGCCTCGAAACCGGCGGTGACGGCGCGGTACTGGTCGGCGGAGATGGCCGCCGAGACCGCCTTGCTGATGGCGAGGAACGGGGTCCTGCGGGGCACCTCCAGGAGCGGCAGATGCTCCTCGCGGGCCGCGTCGAGCAGGGCCGACGGGATCTCCTCGTAGTTCACGCCGACGGCGAAGCCGAGCCCGACGACCCCCGCCCCGAGCAGCCTCCGCACATAGCGCCGCATCGCCTCCAGGTCCTCGGCGTCCAGCGTGAGCGCGGTGGTGAGCAGGAGCTCGCCGCCCTCCATGTACGGGACGGGGTCCGCCAGCTCGCTGACGTGGGCCCAGCGGACGGGGGTGTCGAGGCGGTCCTCACCCGCGCGGACGATCAGCTTGAGGGCGGAGTGCTGCACGAGCGAGGCGAGGGTGGGCGGCATTGGGGACCGTCGGACCTTTGGGCGAGGGGGCGCCGCTCAGCCGAGCGGCGCCCCCGATTGTGCCAGGGCCGAAAGTCCCCCGCTCAGCCGCGGAGCTCGACGAGCAGCGGTGGGGTGTGTTCGCCACGCACATGGGTGAGGGAGAGGACGGCGTGGCCGGGCGGCACGGCATGAGCGAGATCGGACGCGGACCACCGCTGCCGCTCCACTTCCCGGACGGTGACGGCCTCCGTGGTCACGGCCTTGCCGGTGACCAGCTTGCGCAGGGCGTGGAAGGCCCGGGTCATCGGCTGGTCGGCGAAGACGGTGTGGTGGGCCACCTCGGTCGTCTCGACCCGTTCGGTGCCCCACGCCTCGGCGAAGGCCCGGCCGTCCCAGGTGGGGAGCCCGGCGAAGGCCATCCGGCACCCGACGCCGGCGAGGAGCGGGCCGTGCAGCGCCTCGGGGACCTCCGCGAGGGTGCGGAGGGCCAGCACGACACCCGCGTTCTGCGGGCGCAGCCGCTGGAAGGCTCGTACGGTCCCCGGCGTGAGGGCGCCCGCGGCGTCGTCGAGCACCAGGCAGGCGAAGTGCCCGCTGCCGGCGCGGTCCCGGGTGACCTGCTGGAACTGGGCGAGCAGCAGCCGGTTGAGCAGGCGTCCGGCTTCCTCGTGGCCGCCGTCCGGAAGGCTGACCCGCACCCGCATCGGGTGCTGGGCGACGGCCCGCAGGGAGAAGGGCCGGACGTCGCGGCCGCCGCCGAAGAACTCCGCGAAGACGGGTCGGTCGAGGGCGGTGAGCCGGTCGGCGAGCACAGGGCCCACGTCGGTCGCGGTGCCGACCTGACGCATCCGGGACTCCAGCTCCCGGCGCATCGCGTGCGCTCCGTCGTTCGGCAGCAGGTCGAGCAGCGCCTCCAGGATCTCGGGGCGGGCTTCGAGCAGTTCCCGCAGGACGGGGACGGTCGGGAAGCGCCCGTACGCGGCCCGGTACGGGCCGATGAGCTGGGCGAGCACCGTGGCGGCGCGCCGGGTCTCCACGCCTTCCACGTCGCCGACGAGCCCTTCGGCGAGGAAGCCGGCGGCCTCGTCCGGGTCGGTGGCCCCCGCGTACAGATCGAGGTCGTACCGGGAAGAGGGGTCTCCGAGGCGGATCACGACGTCGTACGCCTCGTCGGGGCCGAGCGGGGCCCCGGCCGCGCCGACGGCGACGACGGCGACGGCTCCCGTGAGCGCCTGGAGGGTGAGCGACTCGACGACGGGCGCGACGAGCGAGCGGGTCTTGCCCGCGCCGGAGGGACCGACGGCGAGGAGGGAGGTGCCCAGGAGTCCGGGGTCGAGCGCGAGGCCGGCGCCGTGGTAGGCCTTCGGCGTGCGTTCGGCGGCAGCCCAGCGCCCCACGCGGACCTGACCCAGGAGCAGGTCGTGGGTGGCCGCACGGCTCGGCAGGTCGCGGTCGCCCGAAGGATGCGCGCCCGCCGCGGCGCCCTGACGGAGGAGCGTGTCGACGAGGGCGGTGCGGCGCTTGGCGTCCTGGTCGCTCTTCCGCCAGCCGCGGCGCACCCGTGCGCAGTCGACGTCGTTCATGCGGCCGGCGACCAGTTCGCCGGCGAGCAGGTCGGCGGCGGCGTGCTCGCCCGCGCCCCTGAGCTCGGGCCATTGGGAGCGGGGGGTGACGGGTCCGGCCGGGGCGGTGGGGACCGGAGCGCCACCGGGGGCGGACCGGGCACGCCATTGCCGGAAGAGGCTCGGCCACTCGCCGACGCGGGCGAACGGCCAGACGACCGCCGCGGTGATGAGCGCGCGCATGGGGTAGACGAAGAACGGCGACTTGGGGACGTCCCAGCCGCCCGTCACGAGGGCGGCGAGGCAGGCCACCGGGTCGACGACGGGCAGCGGGGGCCATCCGAGGCCGAGGGTCTCGGAGAACACGAACGCCAGGACGATCAGGGCCCCCGCCCCGGCGAGCGCGGCGCGCACGGCCGGACGGCACCGGTCCAGGTAGTGGCGGGTGACCCGGCCCCAGGAGCCGAGGGCGCCGACACCCCATACGAGGGCGAGGAAGAGCGCGCCGTCGAAGACGCTGTGCGCCGCGACGCCTTCCCAGTCCTTCGGCGAGGTGGTGAGGGCGTACCACCAGTCGTTCGGTGTGAGGGTCCGCAGCAGGAGGTCCGCGTACGGAAGGGTGTTGCTGCGCCAGGCCGACCAGATGATCAGTCCGACGGCCGCGGGGATCAGCATCCCGACGAAGGTGACCGGCGCGAGCCGCGTGGGCGCCTCGGGCGGCGGAACGTGCCGGAACCGCCAGATGCCGAGGCCGGCCTTGGGGCGCGGGGCGTCCAGCCATGCGACGACGGGCGAGGAGCCGGGCGCTCCGGTCACCCCGGGAGCCCGGGACGGCGGTGGCGGGACGTTCGGCGGAGGCGGGGCGCTCGGCGGGGCCGGGACGCTGCCGGGGGCGGCGGGGCGGACCTCGTAGGCCGGGGGTGTCGGAGGGACCCGTGGGTGCGCCCGCGAAGCGGCAGGTGCGGAGTCAGGGGGCGGACCCGCCGGGCGTGGTACCGCGCCCTTCCTCGTGTCGCGTGACTCGAACGTGCCGTCGGTCTCCATGTACCCCTGCCCCCTGACCAGCCAGGTCGCCGCCTCTGTGCCTCGTCAATCTAGTGGGCCGGGAGCGCCCCGGAGGGGTTTCGCCCACCCGTACGGCCGATCGCCGTCGAGTGGCGTCTGCCCTCACCCTTGGGGGTGGAAGCGGAGTCGTCATGTCCATCCCGGACAACGACACACCCGCCACCACTCCCGATCGGCGCATGCCTCACCCCCTCCCCCGCGCCTAGCCTGCGGAGGAAACCCGCAAGTGCGTCCAGAACACCCCCAGGAGCCCCGCATGAACGCTGTCCCGCAGGAGCGGCGCGTCGTCACCGCCATCCCCGGTCCGAAGTCGCAGGAGCTTCAGGCCCGCCGTCTCGACACGGTCGCCGGTGGCGTGGGCTCGACTCTGCCCGTCTTCACCAAGCGGGCCGGCGGCGGCATCATCGAGGACGTCGACGGCAACCGTCTGATCGACTTCGGTTCCGGCATCGCCGTGACCTCCGTCGGCGCCTCCGCCGAGGCCGTCGTCCGCCGCGCCTCCGCGCAGCTCCAGGACTTCACGCACACCTGCTTCATGGTGACGCCGTACGAGGGCTACGTGGAGGTCTGCGAGGCGCTCGCCGAGCTGACCCCGGGCGACCACGCCAAGAAGTCCGCGCTGTTCAACTCCGGCGCCGAGGCCGTCGAGAACGCGGTGAAGATCGCCCGTTCGTACACCAAGCGCCAGGCCGTCGTCGTCTTCGACCACGGCTACCACGGCCGTACGAACCTCACGATGGCGCTGACGTCGAAGAACATGCCGTACAAGCAGGGCTTCGGTCCGTTCGCCCCCGAGGTCTACCGCGTGCCGGTGGCCTACGGCTACCGCTGGCTCACCGGTGCCGAGAACTGCGGCCCCGAGGCCGCCGCCCAGGCGATCGACCAGATCAGCAAGCAGATCGGCGCCGACAACGTCGCCGCGATCATCATCGAGCCGGTCCTCGGCGAGGGCGGCTTCATCGAGCCGGCCAAGGGCTTCCTGCCGGCGATCGTGAAGTTCGCCAACGACAACGGCATCGTCTTCGTCGCCGACGAGATCCAGTCCGGCTTCTGCCGCACCGGCCAGTGGTTCGCGTGTGAGGACGAGGGCATCGTCCCGGACCTCATCACGACCGCCAAGGGCATCGCGGGCGGTCTGCCGCTCGCCGCCGTCACCGGCCGCGCCGAGATCATGGACTCCGTCCACGGCGGCGGTCTGGGCGGCACCTACGGTGGCAACCCGGTCGCCTGCGCCGGTGCGCTCGGCTCCATCGAGACGATGAAGGAGCTCGACCTCAACGGCAAGGCGAAGCGCATCGAGGAGGTCATGAAGACCCGCCTCACCGCCATGCAGGAGAAGTTCCCGATCATCGGCGACATCCGCGGCCGCGGCGCCATGATCGCCATCGAGCTCGTGAAGGACCCGGCGACCAAGGAGCCGTTCGCGGAGGCCGCGGGCGCACTGGCGAAGGCCTGCCACGCCGAGGGTGTGCTGGTCCTGACCTGTGGCACCTACGGCAACGTGCTGCGTTTCCTGCCGCCGCTGGTCATCGGCGAGGACCTCCTCAACGAGGGCCTCGACGTCATCGAGAACGCGTTCGCCCAGATCTGAGACCGGATCTGAGACCGGATCAGGGCCCGGTTCTCACACACGGTGTGAAGACTCTGTGGGGGGCCGATGGCGGGATGCCCATCCCGCTGTCGGCCCCCTCTTCTCTGGCGTACGGTTTCTGCAGATGAGAGAAACACCCCGGGCGGAGCCTCCCCAGCCCCGTCCACACCGTGCCTTGGCGCACACCGCTGGAGCTTCGTGCTCCGGGACTCCTCACCGATCGGATGGCCGCCCGCCCCACACCCCCCGGGGCGCGCGGCAGCCCGATCCCCTCGGCCGCCCTGGAACCACCCCCCCTGTTCCAGGGCGGCCGGCTCTCTTCTCGGCGCTCGTCGCCCTCGCCGTCGTGACCTGGCAGGTGCTCGTCCACGGCCCCTTGGCCAGGCTCGACGAGCGGGTGTCCCGCTCGCTGGTGGACTCGGTCCCCCGCTCCCTGAGCGAACTCGCCGCCGACCTCGGCAACATGACGGTGGCCCTGCCGGTCCTCGCCTGCGCGATGGCGTACGCGGTGTGGCGCGGCCGACGGCTCGCCGCGCTGTACGCGGGGCTCGCGATGGCCCTCGTACCGCTCCTGGTGATCCCCCTGAAGGAGTGGACGGCCCGCCCCGGCCCGCTGGAGCCCTGGGCCGCCGGCTACTACCCCTCGGGCCACACGGCCACCGCGATGGTCGCCTACTTCGGCGCGGCCTTCCTCGTCTCGAACCACCTCGTCCCCGTCGCCGCCGCCCTGACGGCTCTGACGGGGACCGGCCTGATCCTGCGCGGCTACCACTGGCCCCTGGACGTGCTGGCGAGCGTCGCCCTCTGCCTCCCGCTTCTGCGCTGGCCGGTGTACGCCGCGCGGTACGGGCGTCCGGCGCCGGACGCCCGGCAGGAGGAGGGGGCATGACCCTCCCTCTCCTGACGGGCGGTGCTCGGTGAACGTGCCGGGCCGGGCCCTCGCGGGTCGCGGCCCGGCTGTTCGGTGAGCTTCTGGACTGACCGTCAGCTCCAGTTGTAGGCGTCGAAGTTCTGCGAGAACTGCCACTGGTTGTAGCGGTCCCAGTTGATCGACCAGGTCATCAGGCCGCGCAGGGCGGGCCAGGTGCCGTGGGTCTGGTACGAGCCGCAGTTGGTCTTCTTCGTCAGGCAGTCCAGGGCCTTGTCGACCTCCGCCGGGCTGGTGTGGCCGTTGCCCGCCTGGGTGGAGGCCGGGAGGCCGATGGCGACCTGCTCGGGGCGGAGCGCCGGGAAGAAGCGCTCGCTGTTGCCCGCGACCGGGAAGCCGGTGAGCAGCATGTCGGTCATGGCGATGTGGAAGTCGGCGCCGCCCATCGAGTGGTACTGGTTGTCGAGGCCCATGATGGAGCCCGAGTTGTAGTCCTGGACGTGCAGCAGGGTGAGGTCGTCGCGCAGGGCGTGGATGACCGGGAGGTAGGCGCCCGCGCGCGGGTCCTGGCCGCCCCAGGGGCCGGAGCCGTAGTACTGGTAGCCGAGCTGGACGAAGAAGGTCTCCGGGGCCATCGTCAGGACGAAGCCGGCGCCGTACTTGGCCTTGAGGGTCTTGACCGCCTGGATCAGGTTGACGATGACCGGGCTCGTCGGGTTCCGGAAGTCGGTGTCGCCGGTCTGGAGCGAGAGGGAGTGGCCCTCGAAGTCGATGTCGAGGCCGTCGAGTCCGTACTCGTCGATGATCTTCGAGACGGAGGAGACGAAGGTGTCGCGGGCGGCGGTGGTGGAGAGCTGGACCTGGCCGTTCTGGCCGCCGATGGAGATGAGGACCTTCTTGCCCGCGGCCTGCTTGGCCTTGATCGCCGCCTTGAAGTCCGCGACGGACTCGACGTTCGGGCATTCGGTGGCGGGGCAGAGGCTGAAGCGGATGTCGCCTGAGGTCACGGAGGTCGGTTCGCCGAAGGCGAGGTTGATGACGTCCCAGGAGTCGGGGACGTCGGCCATGCGGGTGTAGCCGGAGCCGTTGGCGAAGCTGGCGTGGAGGTAGCCGACGAGGGCGTGCGCGGGCAGGCCGGGGTTGTCGCCCCCGCCGCCGCTGGTGGTGGTGGCGGTCACGGCGGCCGACTTCGGGGATTCGCCGCCGCTGTTCGCGGCGGTGACCTGGAAGGTGTACGGGGTGGAGGCCGTGAGCCCGGTGACGGTGGCCGAGGTGCCGGTGACCGTCTGGACCTTCGTCGTACCCCGGTAGACGTGGTACGAGGTGGCGCCCGAGACCGCGGTCCAGGTCAGCGGCACGGTGGTGGAGGTCGGGGAGCCCGCGGCGAGGCCGGTGGGGGCGGCCGGGAGCTGGACCGGGTCGCCGCCGGGGCCGAAGAGGGAGAGGTCGTCGGCCTGGTAGGCGGGGGTGCCGTACCAGCCGTGGGTGTAGATCGTCACCGAGGTGGTCGAGGCGCCCGTCGCGAACCTGGTCGAGAGCCGCTGCCAGGCGGGGGCGGAGGCGGTCCAGGTGGAGACGTCGGTGGTGCCGGTGCCGGAGGCGCCGAGGTAGACGTAGCTGCCGCGGACCCAGCCGCTCAGCTCGTACGAGGAGTTGGGCTTGACGGTGACGGTCTGGGAGCACTTGGCGTTGTCGCTGCCCGCCGGGGTGGCCTGGAGCGCCTTCGTCCCGCCGTGTACGGGCGACGAGACGACGGCGCCGCTGCCCGCCGTGCAGGTCCAGCCGTCGAGGCCGGCCTCGAAGCCGCCGTTGCGGGCGACCTCGGCGTCGGCGGCCACGGCCGCCGCGGGGGTGAGGGCCAGGAGCCCGCCGGCGGCGAGGGCGCCCGCCAACAGCAGGGTGAGGGGTCTGGTGCGGTCCACAACTGCCTCCGGGGGTGGGGGAATTCGAGGTGGAGCAAGCGCGCCACAGCATGGTCCAGACCAATCAAGTGGTCAAGACCTCTGTCTCGTGCCGGACTCGCGCCGCCGCCGCTCCCGATGCATGTCAGGCCCCGGGCGATCCCCCTTCTCCCCCGGCCAGTCGGCCTGCCGCCTCGTGCATCGCCAGCTCCAGGAGCGAGGTGTCGTTGAGGGTGCCCATCCCGTCCGGCGCCACCAGCCAGCGGACTCCACCGGTCGCCCGTCCCGGGTACGGGACGACGATCCAGGTGCCGGAGCCCGCGCTGCGCACCCCGGTGCCGAGCCAGCGGGCGGCGGTGCCCGGCGGGACGAAGAAGCCGATCCGGGCGTCGCCGAAGTCGGCGAGGACCGGTCCCGGCCGGTCCACCAGGCGGCTCAGCACGTCGAGGGTGGGATAGCCGAGCTCCCCCGGCAGGATCAGGACGTCCCAGCGCCGGCCGGCGGGCAGCAGCGCGACCCCGTGGGGGTTGCGCTCCCACTCCCACCGGCAGGCATCGGGATCCGGTGCCACCGATGCCAGCCACTCCACCGCACTCCTGGCGCCGCCCGTGGCCCCCGTACCAGTCATCGCAACGGTCTCCCTTCCGTGTGGACACGGTGTCCACCCGGAGAGAGCGGGGTCGGCGTCTTCTCTTACGCGACTTCGGACCATCAGTTGAAAGTGATCCGGCTCACGTGACGTGCCGCGGGCGTCCGATCGGGTGGACGGCGACGGGCCGGGTGGGCGGGCTCCCTCGGTCGCCCGGCCCGCCGTGTTCGTATGGGCCTCCGTCCTGCCCAGTCGCACCGGCCTCGTTACGGGGAGTACCCATGCCGTTTCCGCAGTCATCGGGTGGTACAGCACCGGGTGGTGCCGCACCGGCCGGCAGGGCCTCCCGCAAGGGGTTGCTGCGGCGGACGGGCGAGTGGTCGGCCCGCCACTTCGTCGTCGTGCTGGCCGCCTGGGTGGTGGCCCTGGGCGCCCTGATGGGGCTGAACCACGCGTACGGCGGCGAGTACTCGGACAACTACGCGCTGCCCGGCACCCAGTCCCAGGACGGGCTCGACGTGCTGCGCGCGCACGAGCCCGCCGCCGGCGGCTACAGCGCGCAGGTGGTGCTGTACGACGGCGCCAAGCCGCTCACGGGCGTCAGCGACCAGATCTCGTCCGCGGTCGCCTCGCTGAAGAAGCTTCCGCACGTCCTGAACGCCACGGACCCCCTCCCGGCCCCCGGCAGCACGCCGCCCTCCCCTCCCCCGGGCACCCCGAACGTCGGCCCGCTGTCCACGGACGGCAAGACCGCGTACATCACCGTCCGATTCGACGTCCAGCCCGGCACCCTCGGCGACGACTACCTGACGGGGGTGGACAGCGCGGTGGAGCCCCTGCGCGCCGCCGGGGTGCAGGTCGAGTACGGCGGTTCGCTGGGCGAGCTGGCCCGGCCCGAGGCGGACGACCGGGTCAGCGAGGCGATCGGCTTCGGGGTCGCGATCGTCGTCCTGATCATCGGCTTCGGCAGCCTCATCGCCGCCGTGCTGCCCCTGGTCACCGCCCTGGTGGCGGCCATCTGCGGCCTCGCGGTGCTCGGTCTCCTCGCCTCCGTCTGGACCTTCGCGACCGTCTCGCCGACCCTGGCCACGATGATCGGCATCGGCGTCGGCATCGACTACGCGCTCTTCCTGATCACCCGGCACCGGCAGCTGCTGATGAACGGCCAGGACCCGGTCATGGCGGCCGGCCTGGCCACCGCGACCAGCGGCCGGGCCGTCCTCGTCTCGGGCTGCACCGTCATCATCGCCCTCTCCGGACTGTGGGTCTCCGGGCTGAGTTTCATCGGACTGCTCGGCCTCGCGGCGACGTCCACCGTGGTCACGGCGGTCGCCGGAGCCCTCACGCTCGTCCCGGCGATGCTCGGGCTCATCGGCCGCCGCATCGACCGGCTGCACATCGGCACCCCCGTAGCCGAGACGGACCCGACGCCCGGCGACGCGCCCGGAGAGACGCGACCCGGCGCGGCGCAGCCCGGTGAGGTGCAGCCCGGTGAGGTGCACGGCACCTGGCACCGCTACGCGCTCCGCGTGGAGCGCCGTCCCTGGTGGTTCCTGAGCGCCGGCGTCGCCGTCCTCGCCATCCTCTCCATCCCGCTGTTCTCCATCCAGCTCGGCCACATCGGCGACGGCGCGGACCCGGAGTCCTTCACCGACCGGCGCGCCTTCGACCTGATGTCCTCGGCCTTCGGCCCCGGCTCCAACGGGCCCCTGACGCTGGTCATCGACCAGACCTCGGTCCCCGCGGCCGACCGCTCCGCCCTGGCGAGCCAGGCCCAGAAGGCGCTCACCGGCGTCCCCGACGCCGCCCTGATCACCCCGCTCACCCCGACCTCGGACGGCGACGTCCTGATCGCCACGGCCTATTCGGTCGCCGCCCCGCAGGACGAGTCCACGACCTCCCTGACCGAGCACCTGTCCGACGACGTCCTCCCGCAGGCGGTCGAGGGCACCACCGCGGCCACCTACGTCACCGGCACCACCGCCGCGCAGGTCGACTTCCTGGAGATCGTCTCCGGGCGGCTCCTGCTCATCATCGCCGTGGTCGTCGCGCTCGCGTTCCTCGTCATCCTGATCGTCTTCCGGGGCCCGCTCGTGGCGCTCAAGGCGGCGGTGCTCAACCTGCTGTCCATCGCCGCCTCGTACGGCGTCGTCGTCGCCGTCTTCCAGTGGGGCTGGGGCGGCCCGGCGCTCGGGGTCAACGGAGACGTGCCCATCGAGAGCTACGTGCCGATGATGATGTTCGCCATCGTCTTCGGCCTGAGCATGGACTACGAGATCTTCCTGCTGTCCCGGGTCCACGAGGCGTGGCTGCGCACCGGCGACGCGAAGGGGAGCGTGGCGCACGCCCTGGAGATCACCGCGCGGGTCATCACCTGCGCGGCGCTCATCATGGTCAGCGTCTTCGCGGCCTTCGTCCTCAACGACAGCATCGTGATCAAGATGATGGGGCTCGGCCTGGCCGCGAGCGTGCTCATCGACGCGACGGTCGCGCGGCTGCTGCTCGTGCCCGCCGTGATGACCCTGCTCGGGAAGTGGGCCTGGTGGACGCCTCGCTGGCTGGACAGGATCCTGCCGCACGTCGACACCGAGGGCGAGGGCGAGCTGGCGCAGGCGGGTACGAACGGCGCGGCGGGGCCACGGCGGACGCCGTGACCCCGCCCCGTACCGGCAGGACGCGCGGGTTCCAGCAGGTTCCAGCGGGTCCTAGCTGTCGAAGCCCAGGCCCATCCGGTCCATGGTCTTCAGCCACAGGTTGCGCCGGCCGCCGTTCTCGTCGGCGCGGGCCATCGCCCACTTGGTGATGCCGATGCCGGCCCAGGCGATCGGCTCCGGCGGGAAGGGCAGCGGCTTCGAGCGGACCATGTCCAGCTCGGTGCGCTCGGTGCGCTCGCCCGCGAGCAGGTCGAGCATGACGTCCCCGCCGAAGCGGGTCGCGCCGACGCCGAGGCCGGTGAACCCGGCCGCGTACGCGACCTTGCCCTTGTACGCCGTACCGAAGAAGGCCGAGAAGCGCGAGCAGGTGTCGATCGCGCCGCCCCAGGCGTGGCTGAAGCGCAGGCCCTCCAGCTGCGGGAAGCAGCGGAAGAAGTGCTCGGCCAGCTTGAGGTAGGTCTCCGGGCGCTGGTCCATCTCGGCGTCGAGCTTCCCGCCGAAGGGGTAGATCGCGTCGTAGCCGCCCCACAGGATGCGGTTGTCGGCCGTGATCCGGAAGTAGTGGAACTGGTTGGCGGAGTCGCCGAGGCCCTGCCGGTTCTTCCAGCCGACGGAGGCGAGCTGCTCGGGGCTGAGCGGCTCGGTCATGAGGGCGTAGTCGTACACCGGGACGGTGTAGTGCCGGACCCGCTTGACCAGCGACGGGAAGACGTTGGTGCCGAGCGCGACCCGGCGGGCGAGGACCCGGCCGTACGGCGTGCGCACGCCCATGCCCGCGCCGACGGAGACCAGCTCCAGGCCGGGGGTGTTCTCGAAGATCCGGACGCCCAGGTCGAGACAGGCCCGCTTGAGGCCCCAGGCCAGCTTGGCCGGGTTGAGCATGGCGACGCCACGGCGGTCCCAGAGGCCGCCGAGGAAGGTCGGCGAGTCGACCTCGGCCCGGACGGCGTCCCGGTCGAGGAGTTCGAGGCCGTCCGCGAGGCCGAGCCGGTCGATCTCCTCGTACACCTCGTGGAGTTCGTCGACCTGGTACGGCTCGGTGGCGACGTCGATCTCGCCGGTGCGCTCGAAGTCGCAGTCCAGGGAGTAGCGGGCGACCGCCTCCTCGATCCCGTCGAGGTTCCGCTCGCCGAGCTCCTCCAGCTTGGGCAGCTCGCCCGGCCAGCGGGCGAGGCCGTTGCCGAAGCCGTGGGTGAGGGAGGCGGCGCAGAAGCCTCCGTTGCGGCCCGAGGCGGCCCAGCCCACCTCGCGGCCTTCGATCAGTACGACATCCCTGGAGGGTTCGCGCTCCTTGGCGAGGAGCGCGGTCCACAGTCCGCTGTAGCCGCCGCCGACGACGAGGAGATCGCACTTCTCGGTGCCGGTGAGGGCGGGCAGGGCTCCGGGCTTGCCGGGGTCTTCCAGCCAGAAGGGGACGGGCTGGGCGTCGGAGAGAGATTGTGCAGCGAGACGCATGGCAACTGGGGCCATGGTTTCCAACTCCTTCGGTGCCTGAGCTGCCTTTTGCTCAGGCTGTTGCTGTTTTCTTGCGCCGGTTCGTAATGATTTGCCCGGCTACGACCATCAGTACCGCGAGGACGAACATCGCGGTGCCGATGACGTTGATCTGAACGGGGGTTCCACGCTGCGCCGAGCCCCAGACGAACATGGGGAAGGTGACGGTGGAGCCCGCGTTGAAGTTGGTGATGATGAAGTCGTCGAACGAGAGCGCGAAGGCGAGCAGTGCGCCGGCGGCGATACCGGGCGCGGCGATCGGCAGGGTCACGCGCAGGAAGGTCTGCACGGGGCCGGCGTAGAGATCGCGCGCGGCTTCCTCCAGGCGCGGGTCCATGGACATGACCCGGGCCTTGACCGCCGTCACGACGAACGACAGACAGAACATGATGTGGGCGATCAGGACCGTCCAGAAGCCCAGCTCGATCCCCATGTTGAGGAAGAGCGTGAGCAGCGAGGCGGCCATGACGACCTCGGGCATCGCCATCGGCAGGAAGATGAGCGAGTTGATCGCGCCGCGCGCCCGGAAGCGGTAGCGGACCAGCGCGAAGGCGATCATCGTGCCGAGGACGAGGGCGCCGACGGTGGCCCAGGCGGCGAGCTGGAGCGAGAGCGAGAGCGACTCGCACATGTCGGCGACGCCGCAGGGGTCCTTCCAGGCGTCGAGCGAGAAACGCTGCCAGGAGTAGTTGAAGCGACCGTTCGGCTTGTTGAACGAGAACACCATCACGACGATGTTCGGCAGGATCATGTACGCGAGCGTGAGCAGGCCCGCGATGACGACGAGGTTCTTCCGGAGCCAACGCATCAGACCAGGTCCTCCGTGCCCGCTCGGCGGATGTAGACGGTGACCATGACCAGCACGATCGCCATGAGGATGAAGGAGAGCGCGGCGGCCGTCGGGTAGTCGAGGACCCGCAGGAACTGCGACTGGATGACGTTGCCGACCATCTTGGTGTCGGTCGAGCCGAGCAGTTCGGCGTTGACGTAGTCACCGCTCGCCGGGATGAAGGTGAGCAGGGTGCCGGAGACGACGCCGGGCATCGACAGCGGGAAGGTCACCTTGCGGAAGGTCGTCGCCGGGGAGGCGTAGAGGTCCTGCGCGGCCTCGTGCAGCCGGCCGTCGATCCGCTCCAGGGAGGTGTAGAGGGGCAGGATCATGAACGGCAGGAAGTTGTACGTGAGACCGCAGACCACCGCCATCGGCGTGGCGAGGACGCGCTCGCCCTCGGTCCAGCCGAGCCAGCTGGTCACGTCGAGGACGTGCAGGGCGTTCAGCACGTCGACGACGAGGCTGTCGTCCGCCAGGATCGTCTTCCACGCGAGCGTCCGGATGAGGAAGCTGGTGAAGAACGGGGCGATGACGAGGACCAGGAGCAGGTTGCGCCAGCGGCCGGCCTTGAAGGCGATCAGGTACGCCAGCGGGTAGCCGAGCAGCAGACAGAGCAGGGTCGCGGTCCCGGCGTACAGCAGGGAGCGGACGAACTGCGGCCAGTACTCGGTGAAGGCGTCCCAGTACGTCTGGAAGTGCCAGGTGACCTGGAAGCCCTGCTCCAGCGAGCCGGTCTGGACCGAGGTCGACGCCTGGTAGACCAGGGGCAGCGCGAAGAAGACGAGCAGCCAGATGATGCCGGGCAGCAGCAGCCAGTACGGGACGAGCCGCTTGCGGGTGGAGGGCTTGCGCAGCACCGGTTCCTCGACCGGCGCCGCACCCTCCTTCTTCGTCAGGGTGGTGGTGCTCATCCGGCGTCCTCCACCGTCTCGACTCCCGCATCGATGTCCTGCGCGGCGTCGAGCCCGAAGGTGTGCGCCGGGTTCCAGTGCAGGACGACCTCGGCCCCCGGGCGGAGTCGCGCGTCCCTTTCAATGTTCTGCTCGTAGACCTGGAGCTCCGCGCCCGCCGGCGAGTTCACCACGTACTGCGTGGAGACACCGATGAAGGAGGAGTCGACGATCCGGCCGGTGACCCGGTTGCGGCCGTCGGCTATCGAGCCCGCGTCGTCGGCGTGCGCGAGCGAGATCTTCTCGGGGCGGACGCCGACGAGCACCTTGCCGCCCTGGCGGACGGCGGAGGTACAGCGGTCGCCGGGCACCCGGAGCTTGCCGCCGCCGGCCGTGACCACCACGTCGGAACCGGTCTCCAGGACCTCGGCCTCGATGAGGTTCGAGGTGCCGAGGAAGTTGGCGACGAAGGTCGTCTGCGGGTTCTCGTACAGGTCGGCGGGGGCGCCGAGCTGCTCGACGCGGCCACCGTTCATCACCGCGACCTGGTCGGCCATGGTCATGGCCTCCTCCTGGTCGTGGGTGACGTGGACGAAGGTGATGCCGACCTCGGTCTGGATGCGCTTGAGCTCCAGCTGCATCTGGCGGCGCAGCTTGAGGTCGAGGGCGCCGAGCGGCTCGTCGAGGAGCAGGACCTGCGGGTGGTTGATGAGCGCGCGGGCCACGGCGACGCGCTGCTGCTGGCCGCCGGAGAGCTGGTGCGGCTTGTGGCGGGCCTTGTCGCCGAGCTGGACGAGCTCCAGCATGTCGTCGACCTGCTTCTTCACGGACTTGATGCCGCGGCGGCGCAGACCGAAGGCGATGTTCTCGGAAATGTCCATGTGCGGGAAGAGCGCGTAGGACTGGAAGACGGTGTTGACCGGCCGCTTGTACGGCGGAAGGTCCGTGACGTCCTTGTCGCCGAGGAAGATGGTGCCGGTGCTCGGGTCCTCCAGGCCGGCGATCATGCGCAGCGTGGTGGTCTTTCCGCAGCCGGAGGCGCCGAGCAGGGCGAAGAAGGAGCCCTGCGGGACGGTCAGGTCGAGCGGGTGGACGGCGGTGAAGGAGCCGTACGCCTTGCTGATCCCGGTGAGACGGACGTCGCCGCCGCCAGTGTTCTTTCCGGTGTGAGCAGTCTTGTCAGTCATGGGTTGCTGTCCCAGGGAGTGAGAGAGGTGGACGACGTCGGGCTCAGGCGCCGATGAGCTTGGCGAACTTCTCCTCGTACGCCGTCTCCTCCGCGCTGGTGAGCGAGCGGAAGGCGCGCGACTTCTTGGCCATGGCCTTGTCCGGGAGGATCAGCGTGTTGTTCGCGAGCTCGGGGTCGATCTTGGCGAGCTCGTCCTTCACCCCGTCGACGGGGCAGACGTAGTTGATGTACGCGGCGAGCTGCGCGGCGACGGGAAGCTCGTAGTAGTGGTCGATGAGCTTCTCGGCGTTGGTCTTGTGCCTGGCCTGCGCGGGGACGAGCAGGTTGTCGCTGGAGGTGATGTATCCGGCGGACGGGATGGCGAACTTGATGTCGGGGTTGTCCGCCTGGAGCTGGATGACGTCACCGGCCCAGGCGAGACAGGCCGCCAGGTCGCCCTTGTCCAGGTCGGAGGTGTAGTCGTTGCCGGTGAAGCGACGTATCTGCTTCTTGTCGACGCCCTTCTGGAGCCGGCCTATCGCCTCGTCGTACTCGGCGTCGGTGAACTTCCCCGGGTCCTTGCCCATGTCGAGCAGGGTCATGCCGACGGTGTCGCGCATCTCGGTGAGGAAGCCGACCCGGCCCTTGAGGGAGGGGTCGTCGAGGAGCTGGGTGACCGAGTCGACCTTCTTGCCGCCGGTCGCCTTGGAGTTGTACGCGATGACGGTGGAGATGCCCGTCCACGGGTACGAGTAGGCGCGGCCCGGGTCCCAGTCGGGGCGCCGGAACTGGGCGGAGAGGTTCGCGTAGGCGTTGGGCAGGTTCGAGGGGTCGAGCTTCTGCGCCCAGCCGAGCCGGATCATCCGGGCGGCGAGCCAGTCGGTGACGCAGATCAGGTCGCGGCCGGTGTCCTGACCGGCCGCGAGCTGCGGCTTGATCTTGCCGAAGAACTCGACGTTGTCGTTGATGTCCTCGGTGTACTTGACCTTGATCCCGGTGCGTTTCGTGAACGCCTCCAGCGTCGGACGCGACTTCTCGTCCTCGCTGATGTCCATGTACTCGGTCCAGTTGGAGAAGGCGATGCTCTTCTCCTTGGCCGAGTCGTCGGCGGAGGCGGGACCCTGTCCCTCCCGCTTGGCCGGCGGGATCCCACAGGCGCTCAGGCCGGCGAGACCGCCGACCGTGAGCGCGCCGACGCCACCCGCGCGCAGCATCGAACGGCGGCTGAGGGCGCCCCGGCCACTCGTCATGCTGCGCCGCATCGCCGCAAGCTGCGCCGCGGACAGGCTTTCGGGCTCGTACTGCTCCATGCGCTGTGCCCTTTCGGGATGGTGGGAGCCGCTGGTCGGGCGGCGAAGTGCTATCGGTCCCCGAAGATCGTGCGGTGCCAGTCCTTCGCGGCCACCGCGGTGTTGTCGAACATCACGTGCTTGACCTGCGTGTACTCCTCGAAGGAGTACACCGACATGTCCTTTCCGTATCCCGATGCCTTGGTGCCGCCGTGCGGCATCTCGCTGATGATCGGGATGTGGTCGTTGACCCAGACGCAGCCCGCCCGGAGCTCCCGCGTGGCGCGGTTCGCCCGGAAGACGTCACGGCTCCAGGCGGAGGCGGCGAGGCCGTACGGGGTGTCGTTGGCGAGCCGGATGCCCTCGTCGTCGCTGTCGAAGGGCAGGGCCACCAGGACCGGTCCGAAGATCTCCGACTGCACGACCTCGCTGTCCTGCGCGGCGCCGGTGATCAGGGTCGGACGATAGTACGCGCCGTCCTTCAGGTCACCCTGCGGGGCTTCGCCGCCGCAGACGACGGTGGCGTAGCCGCGGGCGCGCTCGACGAAGCCGGCGACGCTGTCGCGCTGGGCGTGGCTGACCAGCGGGCCGAGGTCGGTGGCGGCGTCGAAGGGGTCGCCGACGCGGACCGACTCCATCAGCTCGGCGACCCGGGCGACGAAGGCGTCGAAGAGCGGGCGCTGGACGTAGGCGCGGGTGGCGGCGGTGCAGTCCTGGCCGGTGTTGATGAGGGAGGCGGCGACGGCGCCGTTGGCGGCGGCCTCCAGGTCGGCGTCGTCGAAGACGACGAAGGGGGCCTTGCCGCCGAGTTCGAGGTGCAGCCGCTTCACGGTGGCGGTGGCGACCTCGGCGACCCGCTTGCCGACCGGGGTGGAGCCGGTGAAGGAGGTCATGACGACGTCGGGGTGGCCGACGAGGTGCTCGCCGACGACCCGCCCGGAGCCGCTGACGATGTTGATGACGCCGTCGGGGATACCGGCCTCGGTCGCGGCCTGCGCGAACATCAGCGAGGTCAGCGGGGTGACCTCGGCGGGCTTCAGGACGATCGTGTTGCCGGCGGCGATCGCCGGGAGGATCTTCCAGGCCGCCATCTGGAGCGGGTAGTTCCAGGGGGCGATGGAGCCGATGACGCCGATCGCCTCGCGCCGGATGTAGGAGGTGTGGTCGCCGCTGTACTCGGCGGCCGCCTGGCCCTGGAGGTGGCGGGCGGCGCCCGCGAAGAAGGCGGTGTTGTCGATGGTGCCCGGTACGTCGAACTCGGTGGTGAGCCGGAGCGGCTTGCCCGCCTGGAGCGACTCGACCCGCGCGATGTCCTCGGCCCAGTCGGCGAGGACGCCGGCGAAGCGGTGGAGCGCGTCGGAGCGCTCGCCCGGGGTGGCGCCCGACCAGCCGGGGAAGGCGGCCTTGGCGGCGGCGACGGCCTCGTCGACGTCGGCGACGGAGGCGAGACGGTAGGTGTAGACACCCTCGCCGGTCGCGGGGTTGACGATCGTGTGTTCCCGGTCGGAGGTTCCGGCCCGGAGCCGTCCGCCGATGTACTGTGCGCCGTCCGCGAAGCGGTCCGTCACCTGGAAGCGGTTGCCCATGACGCTCTCCGTTGTCCCAGCTCGAATTGAGTGCCGATCCTGACATGAGGATGCCACCCCAACAAGTGATTCCGTTGTTGCCTTTTGGTTACGCAACGGAATCGGTCGACCATGTGTCGAGGTGGCCGGAAAATCTCCGTACGGAGTGTCCGTGGCGAATGCCAGAATCGCGTGCATGAACAAGATCGACGAGCTGACACAGCAGGTCAACGCCGGTGAGCACGTCAAATGGCTGCTTTTCTGGGGCCATCGCCCGCACCCCGACGGACGGCTCTCGGCGAGCTGCCTGAGTCAGTGGTGGCCGGCACCCTTCGTGGTCGACGGCGTGCGGTACGCGACCGCCGAGCACTGGATGATGGCGGCCAAGGCGCGCCTCTTCGGCGACGCGGACGCCGAGGGCGCGGCGCTCGCCGCCGGCACCCCCGCGGAGGCGAAGAAGGCCGGCCGGCTCGTGCGGAACTTCGACGAGACGGTGTGGCAGCGGGAGCGCCTCGGCATCGTCGTCGAGGGCAGCGTCCACAAGTTCTCCTCGAACGAGTCCCTGCGGGCGTATCTCCTCGGTACGGGCACCCGCGTCCTCGTGGAGGCGAGCCCGATGGACCGGGTCTGGGGCATCGGGCTCGCCGCCGACGACCCCGGCGCCCACGATCCGGCCCGCTGGCGCGGCCTGAACCTCCTGGGCTTCGCCCTGATGGAGGCCAGGGACCGGCTGCGGAACGGCTGAGAGCAAGCGACAGGGCCCCGCACCTCATCATGAGGTGCGGGGCCCTGTGGCATGCCGGTACCGCTAGCGCGTGCTCTCGACCACCAGGCTGTTGTACGGGTCCCCGTCATAGGAGGAGTCCTGCGTGGCGGCCCAGATGATGAGGCCCAGGACGACGGAGCCGACGACGATGCCGACCGAGCCGAGGATGACGCCCGCGAGCGCCATGCCCCGGTTGGTGGCCTCGCCCCGGCCGGCCTTCTTCATGCCGATGATGCCGAAGATCAGGGCAAGGATGCCGAGGATGATGTTGAGGCCGTACAGGCAGAAGCCGACCGCCGCGATGATGCCGAGCACCATCGAGGCGATGCCCATGCCGTTGGACGGCTGCTGCCAGCCGGGCGGCTGGCTGCCGTACCCGACGCCGTAGGAGGGGTACGCGTACCCCGCCCCGGCCGGCGGGACCGGCGCGGCGGCCGGCGTGCTCGCGGCGGACGGGTACCCGTAGGCACCGGCCGGCGGAGTGGCCGCCGGGTAGCCGTAGCCGGGCGTGGCCGCCGGGCCGCCGGGGGCGACCGGCGGCGGCGGGACGTCGTTCACGGCCGGCATGGACGTGACGGTCATCTGGTCGTGCACCGGCGGGGTCGCCGGCGTCACGGGCTTGCTCAGCTCCACACCGTCGCGGTTCGGCGGAGCCCACGGGTCCGCCGGGTCGTACCCGCCCTGCGGCTGGTCTCGGTTGTCAGACATGGGCCTCCCCCATCGTGGTCACGCCATGTTACGACCTCACCCCTGAGGTGGAACCGCCCGGCCTACGATGACCCGATGAGCGATCTCCATCCCTTCATCGCGGGTCTGCCCAAGGCCGAGCTCCACGTCCACCACGTCGGCTCCGCCTCGCCCCGCATCGTCGCCGAGCTCGCGGCCCGGCACCCGGACTCCAAGGTCCCCACGGATCCCGAGGCCCTCACCGACTACTTCACGTTCACGGACTTCGCGCACTTCATCGATGTCTACCTCTCGGTCGTCGACCTGGTCCGCACCCCCGAGGACGTCCGGCTGCTGACCTTCGAGGTCGCCCGGGACATGGCCCGGCAGAACATCCGCTACGCCGAGCTGACCATCACCCCGTACTCCTCCACCCGCCGCGGCATCGACGAGCGCGCCTTCATGGCGGCGATCGAGGACGCCCGCAAGGCGGCCGAGGCCGAGTTCGGCACGATCCTGCGCTGGTGCTTCGACATCCCCGGCGAGGCCGGCCTCGGCTCCGCCGAGGAGACCGCGCGGCTCGCCACGACCGACGGGATCCGCCCCGAGGGCCTCGTCTCCTTCGGTCTCGGCGGCCCCGAGATCGGGGTCCCGCGCCCGCAGTTCAAGCCGTACTTCGACCTGGCGCGCGCCGCCGGTCTGCACTCCGTCCCGCACGCGGGCGAGACGACCGGCCCGGAGACGATCTGGGACGCGATCAACGACCTGGGCGCCGAGCGCATCGGCCACGGCACCAGCTCGGTCCAGGACCCGGCCCTCCTCGCGTACCTGGCCGAGCACCGCATCGCCCTGGAGGTCTGCCCGACCTCCAACATCGCCACGCGGGCCGTCGCCACGCTCGACGAGCACCCGATCCGGCAGATGGTGGACGCCGGCGTCCTCGTCACGATCAACAGCGACGACCCGCCGATGTTCGGCACGGACCTCAACAACGAGTACGCGGTCGCCGCCCGGCTCCTCGGCCTCGACGAGCGCGGTGTCGCCGCCCTCGCGAAGAACGCGGTGGAGGCCTCCTTCCTCGACGCGGCCGGCAAGGCCCGGATCACCGCCGAGATCGACACGTACACGGACGGCTGGCTGGCTCGCTGACGGCGGTGAGAATGGGGCCATGCGCCCTGTCACTGCCGTAGGTCACCGCGGCGACCCGTACCGCGTCCGAGAGAACACGCTCCCCTCGATCACCTCGGCGATCGAGCGGGGGGCGGACGCGGTCGAGGTCGACGTCCGGCTCACGAAGGACGGCGTGCCCGTCCTCCTCCACGACGACACCCTCAAGCGGCTCTGGGGCCACGACCGGCCCCTGTCCGCCCTCTCGTACGAGCAGCTGCGCGAGCTGACGTACGACGGGGTGCCGACCCTGCGCGAGGCGCTCCTCACCGCGGGGGAGCACCGGCTGATGCTGGACCTGCCCGGCGGGAACGAGGACTCGGTCCGCCGGATCGTCGGCACGGTCCGGGAGTGTGGCGCCGGGGAGCGCGTGTACTACTGCGCGGGGGCCGTCGCGATGCTCCAGGTGCGGGCCGCCGACCCGGCCGCCGAGATCGCCCTGACGTGGACCACGCTCGCTCCGCCCCGGCCGATACTGCTCGACGCGGTGCGTCCGAAGTGGCTCAACTACCGCTTCGGGCTGGTGAGTCGGGCGCTGACCGAGCGGGTGCACCGGGACGGACTGCTCGTTTCGGCCTGGACCCCGGACACCACCCGCAGCATGCGTAAGCTGATCTTCGACGGGGTCGACTCGATCACCACGAACCGGGTCGACGCACTCGCCGCCGCTCTGCGAAAGGCTCGCGCATGAACGACCGGATCCGCACCGACATCGCCCACAACGCCCGGGTGTGGAACTACTGGCTGGGCGGCAAGGACAACTACCCGGTGGACCGCGCGGTCGGCGACCAGGTCACCGCCTTCTACCCGAGCATCGGCGAAGTGGCGCGCGCGGACCGGGCGTTCCTCGGCCGGGTGGTGACCCATCTGGCCGCCGACGCGGGCGTGCGCCAGTTCCTGGACATCGGTACGGGCCTGCCGACCGCCGACAACACCCACGAGGTGGCGCAGCGGGTCGCCGCCGACTCCCGGATCGTCTACGTCGACAACGACCCGATCGTCCTCACCCACGCCCGCGCGCTCCTGACGAGCGCGCCGGAGGGGGTCACCGAGTACGTGGACGCGGACGCGCGGGACCCGGAGACGATCCTGGCGGCCGCCGGCGAGACGCTCGACCTGTCCCGTCCGGTCGCGGTGCTGATGCTCGGCATCCTCAACTTCGTCCTGGACACAGGCGAGGCCCGGGCGATCGTGAAGACCCTGATGGACGCCCTTCCCTCGGGCAGCTACCTGGTCCTGACCCACCCCACGCTGGATCCCGAGCTCGGCGGCGAGGGCAACAAGGCCGCGATGGCGTTCTGGAACGAGAACGCGACCCCGCCGATCACGGCCCGCAGCCGGGCCGAGTTCACCTCCTTCCTCGACGGCCTCGACCTGCTGGAGCCGGGCATCGTGTCCTGCGGGCGCTGGCGCTTCGAAGAGGCCGCCGTGGTCGCGCAGTTCGGCGCGGTGGGCCGCAAGCCGTAATGGCGGGGCGGGGGG
>NZ_BJMN01000046.1 GCF_006539185.1 Streptomyces gardneri | reverse complement strand
CCGGTCGCTCCGGTCTCACCCGTGGCTCCGGTCTCACCCGTCGCCCCGGTCGCTCCGGTCTCACCCGTGGCTCCGGTCTCACCCGTCGCCCCGGTGCCGCCCGTGGCACCCGTCGCGCCCGTGGCACCCGTGTCGCCCGTGTCGCCCGTGTCGCCTGTGTCGCCCTTCGGGCCGGGCGGTCCGGTGGGGCCGGTCGGGCCTGTCGGGCCTACCTTGCAGTCGTCGTCGCCGCCGGTCGGGGCCGCGTACAGGGCGCGGGTCCCGGGGCTCTCGACCAGGGGCTGGATCGTGTGGTCCAGGAACTCCTGGAAGCCGGCGAACTGCGGTGCGGCGTCGCTCTTGTCGGCGTGGCGGAGACCGCCCTGGTGCTGCTCCCACGGCGGTGGCCCGTCCTGCTCCCAGGGCGGCGGGCCGTCCTCGTGGTGCGGCGGCGGTCCGTCCGGGTGGTGCGGGGGCCGTTCCTCGCAGTGGTCGCCGGTCGACGGGCCTGCCGTCGTCCTTCCGGGGGTGTCCCAGGCGGCAGCGGCCGCCGGTGAGGCGAAGCCCGTGAGGACGAGTGCGACGGAGGCCATGGCCCCACCGACGAGCCACGGGCGTCGTCGGGGCAGGGGACCCAGCGGGGACCTGGTCCTGGCATCAGGACGCATGCATGCTCCTTCCTCCACCGGCCGCGTGGCGGCCGGTCCGAGTGATGTCCGGGTAGCGAAGCCTGTTCGTGCTTCCTTGTCGGATCATCGGATCGCGCTTGCGAAGGCTTGACGGTCTCGCGGCACTCTCCACGCCATGGCGTATCGCTCCTAGCCGGATGGATGCGTACACGAAGGCGAATTTCGAACCGCTCGTCGGCGTGCCGACGGAACGCCCTCCCGGGACGCCCGTAGGGTCGCGCACCCCCTGAGAGCTTCCTCGACCCGACCGGAAGTGGTGTTGCCGTGCAGTCGTCCATCTGCCTGTGCATGATCGTCAAGAACGAGGCCAAGGTCATCGAACGGTGCCTCGACTCCGTCCGCGGTCTCGTGGACACCTGGGTCATCTCCGACACCGGTTCCACCGACGGGACCCAGGACCTGATCCGTACCGCCCTCGACGGCATCCCGGGCGAGCTGCGGGAGGAGCCGTGGGTGAACTTCGGCCACAACCGCAGCCGCAACATCGCGCACGCCCGCGGCCGGGCCGACTACCTCCTGCTCCTCGACGCCGACCACGTCCTGCGGCAGGACGGCCCGCTGCCGGACCTGACCTCGGACGCGTACATGATCCGCCACGAGGGATCCCTGGAGTACCGCATCAAACGCCTGGTCAGAGGCGGTCTGCCCTGGCGGTACGAGGGGGTCACCCACGAGTATCTGACCGCCGACCGGGACCACGAGCAGCGGAACCTGGACGTCCTGGTCATCGAGGACCACGCCGACGGCGGGTCACGCCACGACAAGTTCGAGCGGGACGCCCGTCTCCTGGGGGCCGAGCTGGAGCGCGACCCGGCCAATCCGCGCACCGTCTTCTACCTCGCCCAGACGATGCGGGACATGGGCCGCACCGACGAGGCCGTCACCCTCTACGAGCGACGCGCGGCCATGGGCGGCTGGGGCGAGGAGGTCTACTACTCGCTCCTCCAGTCCGGCGTCCTCAGGGGCGAGGCCGGCGACTGGCCGTCCGCGATGGACGCCCTCACACGGGCCTGGGAGTCGCGGCCGGAGCGGCTCGAAGCCTGCTACGAGCTGGTGGCACGGCTGCGGACGAAGCGCCGCTACCGCGCCGCCCACGCCATCGTCTCCGCCGTCCTGGACGGGGAGCGGCCGGACGACCTGCTGTTCATGCAGCCGTGGGTGTACCGCTGGGGGCTGCTCTTCGAGTACTCGATCACCGCGTACTGGACGCGCGACTACGCCGCCTCGCTCGCCGCGTGCGACCGGCTGCTCGCCCTGCCGGACCTGCCCGCTTCGTACCGCGAACAGACCCGCGCCAACCGGGCGTTCGCCCTGGGGAAGCTGGCGGAGGCCGGGGCGGACGTCCCGGGCGCCGTCCCCGCCCCCGCGCTCGCCTGACGGCGGGACGGGGGCGGCGGCCGGTGTCAGCGGACCCGGGAGCGGTTCTCCATCGCCGCGCGGGCCGAGCGCTCGTCCTCGTACACCTCGCACATGTGCCGGCCGTCCGGGGTCGCCGTGTGCTCGATCTCCCAGAGGCTGACCTCGCTGCCGTCGAGCAGCAGGAACTGGTGCTCGTAGAGGGTGAACCCGGCGTCCCGGCCTCCCTCTACCGCGCACTGCCGTCCGAAGGCCTGCGTGATGTGGTGGGCGAACGCCAGGCGGAGTCGCCGGGCCGTCCGCTCGCCCGGCCGGTCCACGTTCTCCGCGCGCCGCAGGACGCGGCGCGCGTGGTCGGCGGAGTTGTCCGGCACGTACATCCGGGGCTGGGCGGGTATCGGGCGGGCGAGCAGGGCGCTCAGGAGCACCATGTCATCGTCGTCGTCACTGTCGAGGGTGGTGCCGTCGGAGCGCTCCGCTGTCCAGCCCGGCAGCGGACCGGCCGGCAGGCGGGAGGCCGCGAGCCGCGCCTCCGACTCCTCCGCGTACAGCTCGTGCTGGTCGGAGCCGTCCCTTCCGGTGTTGTGCGTGAGCTCCCACAGGCTGAGCGCGCTGCCGTCGGCGAGCAGATACGTGTGGCGGTAGGTGGTCCGGTGCAGCGACGCGCTGTGGTGCGAGGAGTGCAGCGCGCTGGAGTGGGCGAGCGCCGTGCCGAGGCGCTCGACGGTGGAGTCGGGCAGGTCGAAGGAGTTGAGCGCCCGGCCGAGGAGCCGCTCAAGGTGCGTCTCGGTCGTCTCGTACGGATCGTGAGGATCCTGCGGATCGTTCAAGAGGGTCTCCAGGCCGTCGCCGCATGTCACTCGGTGCTTGCTAAACGTAGTCCCTGGGTCTGACATCGTGTCCTGGGTTCTGCAAAACGAAGGGCGTCCACCGGAAGTTCCCACCGGGTTCTTCGTCAACTCCCTTGCGGTTACCGGAAGTACGTTGGTGGGGATCGGTCATCGGCGCGGATTCTCCGGGTTCGCTTCCCCCTCGTACAGCTCGCGGTACGAGGGGAAGTCGCCGCCCGGGCCGCGCAGCCCGCCGGGGGCCGCGCGCAGCGCCCGGACGATCGCCCGGGTCACGAGGTCGGCGCCGGCCGCCAGGATCTCGTTCAGAGCGAGCGGACCCGGCTCCTCCGGAAGTTCGCGCCGCCCGGTGGCGAGCGCGAAGACGGTGTCCCCGTCGTTCATCAGGTGCACCGGACGCACGGCGCGCGCGATGCCGTCGTGCGCCGTGCCCGCGACCTTCTGCGCCTGCGCGCGCGTGAGCACCGCGTCCGTGGCGACGACGGCGAGCGTCGTGTTCAGCGGGGGAGGGGCGCTCGCCGTCCGGGCCTCCGCGAGCCGCCGCACCGCCGCCTCGTGCACCGCCGCCGGGGGGACGGGCCCGGGGCCGCCGCTGTCGAACCAACTCCCGTACGGGACGCCCGTCGCCGGGTCGACGGCCGAACCCACCGCGTTCACCACGACGAGCGCGCCGACCGTGATCCCCGACTCCAGGACGGTGCTCGCCGTCCCCACCCCGCCCCGCAGTCCGCCGACGACGGCCCCGGTGCCCGCGCCGACGGCACCCGTCTCCACGCGCGCGTGGTCCCCGCTCGCGTCGGCGGCCGCCACCGCCGCCCGCCCCGTCGCCGCGTCCGGCCGGGCCGAGAAGTCCCCGCCGCGCCCCAGGTCGAAGACGCACGCGGCGGGCACGACCGGCACCACATGGGACGGGTCGGGCCCCACCCGCACCCCCCGGCGCCGTTCCTCCAGCCAGGCCATGACCCCGGAGGCCGCGTCGAGTCCGTACGCGCTGCCGCCGGTCAGGACGACCGCGTCGATCCGCTGGACCACGTTCCGGGGGTCGAGCGCGTCCGTCTCCCGCGTCCCCGGCCCGCCGCCCCGCACGTCCACGGCGGCGACGACCCCGCCCTCCGGCGCCAGCACGACCGTGGTCCCGCTCAACGCCCCGACCCCGGCCACGCGCGCGTGCCCCACGCGCACCCCGCTCACATCGGTGATGGCGTCCCGGGCCCGCACTTCCTGGGGATGTGTCATGTCCCCTGCCTACCACGCGGCTTGGCTCAGCGCTTGGGGCCGAGATAGGTGCCGCCCGAGGCGTCGATCACGGTCCCGGTGATCCAGCGGCCTTCCTCGGAGGCGAGGAAGGCGACCGGGTCGGCGATGTCCTCCGGCTGCCCGACCCACGGCAGCGCCTGGCCGCCGATCAGCATGCCCTCCAGCTCCGGCATCGCCGCCATGGCGGCGGTGAGTCCGGCCGTCTGGGTCGGGCCGGGGGCGACCGTGTTGACAGTGATGCGGCGCTCCCCGACCACATTGGCGAGGGTGCGGGTGAAGGTCTCCATCGCCCCCTTCGTCATCGCGTACGCCAGCTCGTCGGCGAGGGCGATCCGGGTGACGGCCGAGCCGATGTTGACGATCCGGCCGCCGTCCCGCAGCACCGGCAGCAGCCCCTGCACGAGGAAGTACGGCGCCCGGACGTTGACCGCGAAGAGCCGGTCGAACTGCTCCGGCGTCTCGTCCCGGAGGTGCCCGCCCGAGCGGCTCTCGGCGGCGTTGTTGACGAGGACGTCGAGCACGGCATCCCCGGTGTGGGCGGCGAGCCCGGACCGTACGCCGTCGACGAGCGCGAGGACCCCGTCGTGCGTGGCCAGGTCGGCGCCCACGGAGAACGCCCGGCCGCCGTCCCGCACGATCAGGTCCACGGTCTCCTGCGCGGCGGCGGCGTCCTGCCCGTAGTGGACGGCGACGACCATCCCGTCGGCCGCGAGGCGCCGGGCGACGGCCCGCCCGATGCCGCGCGACGAACCGGTGACGAGGGCGGTACGAGTGGCGGGCTGCTGCTGCATGGCGGTCTCCTCGGGCTTGTCTCCGGTGCCGCCGGGGCGTTTCCCCGGGGCACGGAAAGAAGACTCGCGCCGGGAGCTGACGAGCCGCTGACCGAGCGCTGACCGCCGCTGACGGGGGGCGCTCCCGCTGCCTGATCCGGCCTGATCGACAAGACACCCCCTAGGGCATGGGCGCGGGCGAGGGTGCTCTTGGCGCCGGCCGGGAGGCCGGAGACGACCACGAACGCACGGCCGGTCATCGTGCCGCCCCGGTCTCCTCTGTCACCTCTGGTGTCCCTGTCGTCCCCTTCAAGCCGGCCTTGCGGGCCGTGTCCGCCGCGCGGGTGCGGTCGGCCGCGGCGGCGTCCGGGTCACCCGCCGCCTCGTGGACGGCGGCGCGGCGGTGGAGCAGGTCCACGACGTCCTCGGCGACGCCCAGGGAGGCGAACAGAGCCAAGGCCTCCGCGAGGAGCGGCAGCGGTTCGGGGGAGAGGGCCGCCAGGCCCTCCAGGGCGGTGGCCGTCCCCCAGCGGTCGCCGAGCGTCCGGAAGCCGGCCAGGGCCTCCGTCAGGAGCGCCTCGGCGGTGGCCTGCGCGCCGTCCCCGTGAGTGGATCCGGTCGCCGTCGTCAGGAACGCCCGGCCCACGAGGACCAGCGATCGGGACCAGGGGTCGTCGCCCATCGGCAGGCCCTCGACCGGGCCCACGGACGTCGACCACAGGAACGCCGTGTACGGCTGCCGGAGCGGGACCGTCCGCGAGGCCAGGAACTGCTGGGCGCGTTCGACGTGTTCGCCCTCGCGCAGCCCGGCCGCCAGCACGCACAGCGCGTACTCCTCGCCCAGCTCCGCCGTCGGCACCACCCGCTCCAGGAGCTCCGCGACCGGCGCCGCGACCCGGCCCCGGAGTCCGCGCAGCCACCAGTACGGGGTGAGCGCGGCCACCAGCCGCAGCGCGTCCTCCGGGGTGCCCCGCCGCAGCGCCGCCCGCAGGTTCGCGTCCTCGGCGTCCAGCCGGACCAGCCACTCCAGCTGCGCGGCTCCGCGTAGTTCGGGGTCGGCGGCCTCCGCGAGCTCGCGGTAGTACGTGTGGTGGGCGGCGGTCGCCGGGTCCTCTTCCGGCAGCTGTCCGGCGGCGTAGGCGCGGATCGTCTCCAGCATCCCGTAGCGGCCGTCCCGCGCCTCCACCAGCGACTTCTCCACGAGGGAGGCCAGCGCGCCGGCCCCCGCGCCGCACACGCGGGTCACCGCCTCCGCCGTCGCGCCGCCGCGGAACACCGAGAAGCGGGCGGCCAGTTCCCGCTCGCCGGGTGCGAGGAGCGACCAGCTCCACTCGACCACCGCCCGCAGAGTGCGGTGCCGCTCCGGCGCCGTGCGGTCCCCGCGCGACAACAGCTCGAAGCGTTCGAGGCGCTCGCCGAGGCCGTCGGCGAGCTCGTCGACGGAGAGGGACCGCAGCCGGGCCGCCGCGAGCTCGACGGCGAGCGGCAGCCCGTCGAGCCCCGCGCAGAGCTCCGCCACGCGCGCGTGGCCCGTGAATCCGGGCCGCACGGCCGCGGCCCGCCGCACGAACAGTTCCTCGGCCGCCTCGGGCGTCAGAGCCCCGAGCGGCAGCAACGATTCACCGGTGATCCCGAGCGCCTCCCGGCTCGTCGTCAGCACCCGCAGCCGGGGGCAGGCGGCGAGCAGGCGGCGTACGAGGACGGCCGTCTCGTCGACGACGTGCTCGCAGTTGTCCACGATCAGCAGCACGGGCCGCCCGGCCAGCGCCGTTTCGAGCCGCTCCGCGCCGCCGCCCCGTACCCCGAGCGCCGCCGCGAACGCCTCGGCGACCTCACCGGCACCGGTCCGCCCGCCCCCGACCACCGCCCCCAGGTCCACGAAGCGCACCTCGCCCGCCAGGGCCGCGCCCACCTCCAGGGCGAGCCGGGTCTTGCCCGCGCCGCCCGGCCCCACCAGGGTCACCAGGCGGGCGGCCGCCACCAGCGAGGCCAGCCGCTCCCCCTCCCTCTCCCGCCCCACGAAGTCCGTCAGCGGCGCGGGCAACGCCGGGGCGGCCACCCGCTCCGGGCCCGTCCGCCCGGGGCCCGCCTCCCCGCCCCGCAGCAGCCCCAGGTGGACGGCGGACAGTTCCGGTGACGGGTCGGCGCCCAGCTCCTCCGCGAGTGCCGCCCGCACCTCCTCGTACACGGCGAGTGCCTCGGCCTGTCGTCCCGCCGCGCCCAGCGCCCGCATCTGGAGCCCGCGCAGCCGCTCGCGCAGCGGGTGCTCGCGGACCGCCGCCGCCAACTCCTGTACGAGCGAGGAGAGGTCCTCGCCCGAGGCGCCCGAGGCCAGCTCCGCCGCCCCCCAGGCCTCCAGGGCGTCGAGCCGTAGCCCTTCGAGCCGGGCCGCCTGCCCCGCGGCGAAGGGCGCGTCCCGTACGTCGGAGAGCGCCGGTCCGCGCCACAGCCCGAGTGCCTCCCGCAGCAGGTCCGCGGCGTGCACGGGGTCGCCCGCCGCAAGGGCCCGGGCGCCCGCCCCGGCCAGCGCCTCGAACCGCAGCGCGTCCACGTCCTCCGCCGGGGTCCCGAGGGCCAGCCGGTACCCGGCGGGCGAGTGCTCCACCGCCACCCCCGGCGGCAGGACCCGGCGCAGCCGGGAGACCTGCGCCTGGAGCGCGCCCTGCGCACCGGCCGGCGGCTCGTCCCCGTACAGCCCGTCGACGAGCCGGTCCACGGGCACGGTCCGGCCCGCGTCGAGGAGGAGCCGGGCCAGCAGGGCGCGGACCTTGGGGCCGCCGGCGGCGGGTGCGGCGGCGCCGGCGGGGTCGGACACCACGAGCGGGCCGAGGAGGCGGAAGATCATGGACCGGATTGTCGCGCGGCGGAGGGCGGTGCCTCCAGGTCTCAGGCGTCCGTGGCCCGGGGCGCCGGGTTCCGGGCGGTCAGGGTCACCCCGGTGGCGACCGTGGCCGCCGCGACGAGCCCCGCGGCGAGGACGGCCCAGCGGCCCGCGAACGTACACAGCAGGATCGCGAGCGAGGCCACGGGCAGCACGAGTTGCTGGGCGATGCCGATCTTGAAGTAGCGGGCGTGCAGCAGCCAGACGGAGAACAGGAAGACGGCCGACGGGATCGTCACGGCGGCGGACGCGGCGAGCGTGGAGATGTGGGCCTCGCCCACGGCCTGTTCGACGGCGATCTCCAGGCCCGCGCCGACGGCGGCGGCCGAGGAGAAGATGACGTAGTGGCCGTAGCCCCACAGGAAGCCCTGGCGGCTGGAGGTCAGCCGGTCGTGGGCGGGCACGACGAAGTAGATCCACCAGGCGGCGAAGACGAGGAGCAGACCGCCGACGGCGATCGGCAGGAGCTCGCCGAGGGCGTCGTTCTCGATGACGCCGGACTTCACGGCGACGGTCGCGGCGGCGACGGTCTCGCCGAGCACGATGATGGTGAACAGGCCGTACCGCTCGGCGATGTGGTGCGGGTGCCAGGTGCTGGGCGCGTCCTTCTCCGCGTACACGGGCACGGCCAGCTCCGCCAGCGCCATGGCGAGGAAGATCCAGCCGCGGGCGGGCTCGGGGGCGAGGACGAGCGCGAGCCAGCCGATCTGGACGGCGACGACCCCGCCCGCGTACCGCCGGCACATCGTCCGTTCGGCGGGGTCGGTGGCGTGGTGGGCGGCGCGCAGCCACTGGAAGGCGAGCGCGAGCCGCATGACGGCGTAGCCGATGTAGACGACGAGGAAGTCGTGCTCCTGGAAGGCGCGCGAGACGCCGGCGGCGAGGACGAGGACGCCGGCGATCTGGACGAGCGTGACGACGCGGTAGAGGACGTCGTCGTTGTCGTAGGCCGAGGCGAACCAGGTGAAGTTCATCCACGCCCACCAGATGGCGAAGAAGACCATCGCGTAGTTGAGGATCCCCTCGCCGGTGTGGTTCTCGGCGACCGCGTGCACGAGCTCGGCGCCGGCCTGCGCGACGGCGACGACGAAACACAGGTCGAAGAAGAGTTCCAGGGGGGTGGCGGCCCGGTGCGACTCCTCGCGCGAGCGGGCGGTGAGCGGGAGGAACGGTTGCGTCATGCGTCCCAGCACAGCACAGCGCGACGGATCACTCGCGGAGCCCTGCCGTCCGCTCCCTGCCGTCCGCTCCGGTCGTGGGTGACGGGCACGGCAGCTCCGGCCCTGGGTGACGGGTACGGCGGCTCCGTCACCGCCGTACGGGTGTGGCGCTCCGTCAGGCGGCCCGCGCGCCGCGGCCGGCCGGCGCGCCCCGCACAAGATCAACGGAGGCGGCGCTCTTCCGGGACGGGGACGGCGAGGTGTACGCGGTGGGGAACCGCGACCCGTTCTCGGGCGCCGACGTCATCGCGGACGGGATCATGGGCAGCCGCGACGGGGTGCCGGTGGTGGCGTCCCCGATGCACAAGCAGGAGTTCGACCTGCGGACCGGGGCGTGTCTCGACGACCCGGAGGTGTCCCTCCCGGTGCTCCCGGTTCCTCCGGCCCTCCGCTGACGGGACCTATGCCGCCGGACGAGGCGACCTAGGCCCGTCCGTCCGGCGACCATCGGCACTCACGCACTCCTTGTGCGCGGGCGCAGCCTGGAAGAGCAAGGAAAGCCCCGAAACGTCAGGGAAGCGCCATGAGTTCCGTAGCCCAGGACAGCAGAACGGCCGGCCGGTCACTCGCCTCGTACGACACGGAGCAGTACCGCCCCGGGAAGCCGATCACCGACTGGGAGCCGGAGAACGAGCTCTTCTGGAAGTCCATCGGCAAGAAGGTCGCCACCCGCAACCTCTGGATCGCGGTCCCCGCGCTGCTCGTGGCCTTCGTCGTCTGGCAGGTCTGGTCGGTCACCGCGACCAACCTCAAGGACGTCGGCTTCGGTTTCTCCACCTCGCAGCTGTTCTGGCTGACGGCCATCCCCGGTCTGACCGGCGGCACGGCCCGGATCCTCTACACCTTCCTCGGCCCGATGGTCGGCCAGCGCCGCTTCACCGCGCTGTCGACGGTCGTCCTGATCGTGCCGCTGATCTGGCTCGGCATCGCCATCCAGGACCCGACGACCCCGTACGGCGTGATGGTCGCCATCGCCGCCCTCTGCGGCATCGGCGGCGCGAACTTCGCCTCCTCCCTCGCCAACATCGGCTTCTTCTTCCCCAAGGCGAAGAAGGGCAGCGCGACCGGCATCAACGGCGGTCTCGGCAACCTGGGTGTCTCCGTCGTCCAGCTCCTGACCCCGATCGTCATCACCTGGTCGACCATCGCGATCGGCTCGGCCCAGCACAAGGCCGACGGCACCCCCGTCTACCTGCAGAACGCCGCCTTCCTCTGGGTCCCGGTGCTGCTGGTCCTCGCGGCCGTCGCCTGGTTCGGGCAGAACGACCTCAAGGTGGCCTCGACCCCGTTCAGCCAGCAGAAGATCATCTTCAAGCGCAAGCACAACTGGCTGATGACCTGGCTGTACGTCGGCACCTTCGGCTCCTTCATCGGCTTCGCCGCCGCCCTGCCGATGCTGATCAAGACCACCTTCCCGGACTACTCCGTCGCCACCTACGCCTGGATGGGCCCGGCCGTCGGCGCCCTCGCCCGCTGGGGCGGCGGCTGGATCGCCGACAAGTGGGGCGGCGCACGCGTCACGATCCTGTCCTTCGTGGGCATGGCCGTCTCCCTCGTCGGAGTGATCGACTTCCTGCCCTCGGGCAGTGACGGCGGCTCCTTCTACGGCTTCTTCTTCTGCTTCCTCGCCGCGTTCTTCTTCTCCGGAATCGGCAACGGCTCGACCTTCCGGCAGATCCCGGTCATCTTCCGCAGCACCCACCTCAAGGGCCTCGACGAAGGCACCCCGGAATACACGAAGGCGCTGAAGCAGGCGGAAATGGAATCGGGTGCCGTCACCGGATTCACCTCGGCCGTCGCCGCCTACGGCTTCTTCTTCATCCCGGCCCTCTTCGCCTCGGTGGCCGTGACCAGCGCGATGTGGGGATTCGTCGCCTTCTATGTCAGCTGCACGGTCGTGACCTGGTGGTTCTACGCCCGCAAGAGCGCCGAGGCACCCAGCTGATCCCGCATCCCACCCCCTCCCGGAAGGTCCCGCCACGGCGGGGCCTTCCGGCATTCCGGGGGCAGGACCAAAGCCCGTCGACCGGTGACCAATGCCGACCGGAATGATCGATCAAAAGGAGTGAAATGGAGGTAGGCAACGACGCGATCGAATGAATCGAAGAAGGCGGTGCGGGCAGTGACTTCGACCCCTGCTGAAGCAACGGCGACCGAGCGGGCCTGGAAGGGCTTCAAGGGTGGACTCTGGCGCGACGCCGTCGACGTCCGCGACTTCATCCAGCAGAACTACACCCCGTACGAGGGCGACGCCTCCTTCCTCGCCGGCCCCACCGAGCGGACCACCGCCGTGTGGAAGGCCATCACGGACAGGTTCCCGGAGGAGCGCGCCAAGGGCGTGTACGACGTCTCGTACGACATCCCCTCCACCATCACCGCCCACGCCCCCGGTTACATCGACCGCGACAAGGATCTGATCGTCGGCCTCCAGACCGACGCCCCGCTCAAGCGCGCGATCATGCCGTACGGCGGCTGGCGCATGGTCGCCGGCGCCCTGGAGACCTACGGATACCCGGTCTCCTCGGACCTCGAGAAGGTCTTCACCGAGTACCGCAAGACCCACAACGCCGGTGTCTTCGACGCCTACACCCCCGAGATCCGCGCCGCCCGCAAGGCCGGCATCGTCACCGGACTCCCCGACGCCTACGGCCGCGGCCGCATCATCGGCGACTACCGTCGCGTCGCCCTCTACGGCGTCGACCGCCTCGTCGAGGTGAAGAAGGAGGAGAAGGAGGAGCTCGACGCCCTCCCCGCCGGGAACCGCTCCCTGGAGGAGACCATCCGGCTCCGCGAGGAGCTGTCCGAGCAGATCCGCGCCCTCGGCGAACTGAAGGCGATGGCCGCCTCCTACGGCCACGACATCTCCGGCCCCGCCACCACGGGCCGCGAGGCGATCCAGTGGCTGTACTTCGCCTACCTCGCCGCCGTGAAGGAGCAGAACGGCGCCGCGATGTCCCTCGGCCGGACGTCCACCTTCCTCGACGTCTACCTCCAGCGCGACATCGAGGCCGGTCTCCTCACCGAGGAGACGGCCCAGGAGCTCGTCGACGACTTCATCATCAAGCTCCGCATCGTCCGCTTCCTGCGCACCCCGGAGTACGACGAGCTGTTCTCCGGCGACCCCACCTGGGTCACCGAGTCCATCGCCGGCATGGGAGAGGACGGCCGCCCGCTCGTCACCAGGACCTCCTTCCGCTACCTCCAGACGCTCTACAACCTCGGCCCGGCCCCCGAGCCGAACATGACGGTCTTCTGGTCGCCGCAGCTCCCCCAGGGCTTCAAGGAGTTCTGCGCGAAGGTCTCCATCGACACCTCCTCCGTCCAGTACGAGTCGGACGAGCTGATGCGCCCGCGCTTCGGCGACGACACCGCCATCGCCTGCTGCGTCTCCGCGATGCCCGTCGGCAAGCAGATGCAGTTCTTCGGCGCCCGCGTGAACCTCGCCAAGACCCTCCTCTACGCGATCAACGGCGGCCGCGACGAGAAGTCCGGAGCCCAGGTCGGCCCGTCCACCGGCGCCCTCATCTCGGACGTCCTCGACTACGACGAGGTCTTGGCCACCTTCGACGAGCAGATGGAGTGGCTCGCGAGCGTCTACGTCCACGCCCTGAACGTCATCCACTACATGCACGACCGGTACGCCTACGAGCGTGTCGAGATGGCGCTCCACGACCGCGACGTGCGCCGCACCATGGCCTGCGGCATCGCCGGCCTCTCGGTGGCCGCCGACTCCCTCGCCGCGGTCAAGTACGCCAAGGTCACCCCGGTCCGGGACGAGACCGGTCTCGCGACCGACTACGTGATCGACGGCGAGTACCCGGCGTACGGCAACAACGACGAGCGCGTCGACGAGATCGCGGTATGGCTGGTCGAGGAGTTCATGCGGAAGGTCCGCAAGCACCCCACGTACCGGAACGCCGAACACACCCAGTCCGTCCTGACCATCACCTCCAACGTCGTCTACGGCAAGAAGACCGGCAACACCCCCGACGGGCGCCGTGCCGGCGAGCCCTTCTCGCCGGGCGCCAACCCGATGAACGGCCGCGACACCCACGGCTACGTGGCCTCGGCCCTGTCGGTCGCCAAGCTCCCGTACGAGGACGCCGAGGACGGCATCTCGCTCACCAACACCGTCACCCCCGACGGCCTGGGCCGCACCCCCGAGGAGCGGATCAGGAACCTCGCGGGAGTCCTCGACGGCTACATGGCGAGCGACGGCTTCCACATGAACGTCAACGTCCTCAACCGGGACGTGCTGACGGACGCCATGGAGCACCCGGAGAACCACCCGCAGCTGACCATCCGGGTCTCCGGATACGCGGTCAACTTCGTCCGGCTCACCCGCGAGCAGCAGCTCGACGTCCTGAACCGCACCTTCCACAGCTCGCTCTGAGCCGCTCCTGACCGCGCGGCCCCGGGGCCCGGTCCTTCGCGACCCTCACCGGGCCCCGGCGCCGCGCGCCGACCCCGACACCCCGCACCACTCCTTCCAGGAGGCCCTGCCATGACCAGCCTCGCCCTCGGGCCCGCCGGCCCGGTCACCCCCGCCGGCCCGGTCACCTCCGTCGGCCCGGTCACTCCGGCCGCCGCGGCGACCCAGCGGCCCTCCGCGGGCTCGGTCCACTCCTGGGACCTGTCCACCGGGGTCGACGGCCCCGGCACCCGCTTCGTCACCTTCCTCTCCGGCTGCCCCCTCACCTGTCTCTACTGCCACAACCCCGACACCTGGAGGATGCGCAGCGGCAGGCGCACCTCCGCCGACGACGTGATCGCCGAGGCGGCCAAGTACGTCCGCTTCATCTCGGCCTCCGGCGGCGGCGCCACCGTCTCCGGCGGGGAACCGCTCCTCCAGCCCGTCTTCACCGGCGAGCTGCTGCACCGGATGAAGCACGAGCTCGGCCTGCACACGGCCCTCGACACCTCGGGCTTCCTCGGCGTCCGCGCCACCGACGCCCTGCTCCGCGACACCGACCTGGTCCTGCTCGACATCAAGTCCTGGGACCCGGACACGTACAAGAAGGTCACCGGTCGGCCGCTGCGGCCGACCCTGGACTTCGCCCGGCGCCTGGCCGACCTCGGCCAGGAGGTCCACGTCCGCTTCGTGCTCGTCCCGGGGCTCACCGACGACCCCGCCAACGTCGAGGGAGTCGCCGCCTTCGCCGCCGGTCTCGGCAATGTCTCCCGCGTGGACATCCTCCCCTTCCACAAGCTCGGCGAAGCGAAGTGGCAAGCACTCGCCAAGCCGTTCACCCTGCACGAGACCCCGTCCCCGACGCCCGATCAGGTCGCCGTGGCCCGCGAGGTCTTCCTCTCCCACGGCCTGCACGCCGTCTGAGCGACGCCCTTCACCCCGTACCCGCGCAAAACAGGAAAAAGGGCCCGTATGGCCTTACCGTGGCGGCGTGACCGAGCCACCACAGACAGTCGAGCCGACACCCGGGCCGGACGATCCGGCCGCCGCTGCCCTTGCCACGGGCGGCCTCACCCGGGGAGAGCCACCGGCCGCCGGGGCTCCGCCGCAGACCCCCGCCACGGTGCGCCGCCGCGCGTCCGTCGCGGGCACCGTCGTGTCCGTGCTCCTGATCCTCGCGATCGTGTTCGGCAGCCGGCTGCTCCGCGACTTCGACTCGGCCCTCCTGCCGTACGCCGTCGCCACGGTCTTCCTCGCCTTCGGCGTCGCCTACCGGTACACCGTCTGGGTCTCCGCCCCCGGCGCCCGCCGGCTCTTCCGCAAGGGCTGGGGCTCCTTCTTCTCCGCAGCGAACTTCCGCAATGCGCCCACCGCGCTGCCGAAGATGATCGCCACCTACCTCGGCTTCCAGAAGTTCCTCGGCGCCCGCTCCCACGCCCGCTGGGCCGCCCACCAGCTCGTCTTCTGGGGCTGTCTGCTGGCCGCCGCGATCACCTTCCCCCTCACCTGGGGCTGGTTCACCTTCACCTCGTCCACCGGCTCGGGTCCCGGCTACGAGATGCGGATCTGGGGCTTCAAGGTCATCGGCTTCGACGCGCTCAGCGTCCTCGGCTGGCTCATGTTCCACGGCCTCGACATCGCGGCCGTCCTCGTCATCGCCGGCGCCTCCTACTTCCTCTGGCGCCGTATGAAGGACCGCGGCGCCATCACCGGCCAGCGCTTCGCCTACGACCTGATGCCCCTCATCTGCCTGGTCGTCATCTCGGTGACGGGGCTCCTGCTGACCTTCTCGTCGATCTTCCTGCACGGCGGCGGCTACGAGTTCCTCGCCGTCCTCCACATGGTGTCCGTGGTCTTCACCCTCATCTACATCCCCTTCGGGAAGTTCTTCCACATCGTCCAGCGGCCCGCGGCCGTCGGCATGCAGCTCTTCAAGTACACCTCCCGCCGCGAGGACGAGTCCGTCCTCGCCTGCCGACGCTGCCACGAGCCCATCGACACCGCCCCCTACGTCGAGAACCTCCAGGGCACCATGCGCGACCTCGACCTGGGCTTCGACGAGTGGGCCGAGTACTGCCCCCGCTGCAAGCGCGTCCTCCGCGGCACCGCCTACCTCGACCACGTGAAGAAGGGCTTCAAGTGACCGCGACCGACCCCGCGACCACCTCAGGGCAGCCGCTGCCGCTCGACCCCTCCCTCGCCCCGCCCGGCACCCGTGCCTTCCGTGACGCCGGCGGCATCCCGGCCGACCGCTGGCACGCCGACCAGAACGGCGAGACCCTCGTCCCCACCCACTGCTGCTTCTGCGGCGTCCAGTGCGGCATGTACCTCCGCGTCGACCGCGGCGGCAAGGTCTTCGGCGTCGAGCCCCGCAACCACGACATCAACCGGATGCGGCTCTGCCCCAAGGGCATCAACGCCTACCAGCAGGTCAACCACCCCGACCGGCTCACCGCGCCCCTCATGCGGCGGAACCGCGACGAGGAGTTCCGCGAGGTCAGCTGGGACGAGGCCCTCGACCACACCGTCGCCGAGATCCGCCGCATCCAGGGCGAGTACGGCAACGACGCCTTCGGGCTCCTCGGCGGCGCCAGTCTCTTCTCCGAGAAGACCTACCTCGTCGGCAAGTTCGCCCGCGTCGCCCTCAAGTCCAAGCACGTGGACTACAACGGCCGCCTCTGCATGGTCTCCGCCGCCGGAGCCAACAAGCTCGCCTTCGGCATCGACCGCGCCGGCAACCCCTTCTCCGACATCCTCCTCACCGACTGCCTCCTCATCGCCGGCTCCAACGTCGGCGAGTGCTTCCCGGTCATGACCCAGTACCTGTGGGGAGCCCGCGACCGGGGGGCCAGTCTGATCGTCGTCGACCCCCGCGAGACGGCCATCGCCCGCACCGCCGACGTCCACGTCGCGATCAAGCCCGGCACGGACTCCGCCTTCTTCAACGCCGTCCTCCACGTCGTCGTCGCCGAGGGCCTCACCGACGAGGCCTACCTCGCCGCCCACACCAGCGGCTGGGCCGAGGTCAAGAAGACCGTCGCCGACTATCCGCCCTCCCGCGCCGCCACGATCTGCGGCGTGCCCGAGGAGCAGATCGTCCAGGTCGCCCGCATGTTCGCCGGCGCCGGGAAGGCCATGGCCTGGCACGCCCGCGGTGTCGAGCACCACTCCCAGGGCGTCGAGAACTGCCTCTCGATCATCAACCTCTGCGTCGCCACCGGGAACATCGGCAAGCCCGGCGCCGGCTACGGCACCATCACCGGCCAGGGCAACGGCCAGGGCGGCCGCGAACACGGCCAGAAGTCCGACCTGCTGCCCGGCGGCCGCTCCATCACCAACCCCGAGCACCGCCGCCAGATCTGCGAGATCTGGGGCATCGACGAGGCCGAACTCCCGCTCGCCGGCACCTCCATGATGGAGATGGTCTGGCAGATGCAACGCCAGGAGATCCGCGGCCTCGTCGGCATCTGCAACAACCCCTTCGTCTCCCTGCCGAACTACGCCACCGTCAAGGACGGCTACGACACCCTCGAGTTCCACGCCCAGTTCGACTTCTTCCTCTCCGAGACCGCGGCCAACGCCCACGTCGTCTTCCCCGTCACCGTCTGGGCCGAGGACGAAGGCGTCATGGCCAACGCCGAGGCCCGGGTCGTCAAGCACAACAAGGCCCAGGAGCCCCCCGCCGGTGTCCGCACCGACACCTGGGTCATGTGCGAACTCGCCAAGCGGCTCGGCGCGGGCGACAAGTTCGACTTCCCGGACTCCCGCTCCGTCTTCGAGGAGCTCCGCATCGCCTCCGCCGGCACGGTCAACGACTACTACGGCATCACCTACGAACGCCTGGAGGAGACCGGCGGCATCGCCTGGCCCTGCCCGAGCACCGAGCACCCCGGCACCCCCCGCCTCTTCGAGGACGGCCGCACCTACCACCCCGACGGCACGATCCACATGCAGGTCGTCGAGTGGCACCCGCCCATGGACCCGTACAGCGAGGAGTACCCCCTCTCGCTCACCACCGGCCGGACCGTCGCCCACTTCCTCTCCGGCAACCAGACCCGTCGGCTCGGCGCCCTCGTCGAACAGACACCCCGCCCCTGGGTCGAGGTCCACCCCTCCCACGGCTTCCGCAACGGCGACCCCGTCCGGGTCGTCACCCGCCGCGGCAGCGAGGTCTTCCCCGCCCTCGTCACCGAGGCCATCCGCCCCGACACTGTCTTCGTCCCCTATCACTGGCCCGTCCCCACCGCGGCCAACGCCCTCACCATCGACGCCCTCGACCCACGCTCCAAGATCCCGGAGTACAAGGTCTGCGCCGCCCGCATCGAGGCCGCCGAACGCGTCGACGAGGTCCCCGCACCGCCCACCGCCCCCGGACAGCAGGCCTACCCGGAGACCCAGGTCTCCCGCCTCGACCCGCTGCCCCCGACTTCCCCCCAGGGCCGCGGCACCGCGGAGAGGAGCTGACCCGCACATGATGGGCCGCACGATCTTCATCGACCCGGGCCGCTGCATCGGCTGCCAGGCCTGCGTCTCCGCCTGCCGCGAATGCGACTCCCACCGCGGCAAGTCGATGATCCACCTCGACTACCCCGACGAGGGCCACTCCGTCGCCTCCCTCCCCACCGTCTGCATGCACTGCGAGGACCCCGTCGCCCCCTGCGCCGAGGTCTGCCCCGCCGACGCGATCCTCGTCACCGCCGACGGCGTCGTGCAGCAGGCCGACACCACCCGCTGCATCGGCTGCGCCAACTGCGTCAACGCCTGCCCCTTCGGCGTCCCCAAGATCGACCTCCAGGCGAAGCTCCAGATGAAGTGCAACCTCTGCTACGACCGCACCGCCTACGGCCTCGCCCCCATGTGCGCCACCGTCTGCCCCACCGGCGCCCTCTTCTACGGAACCCTCGAAGAGCTCCAGGCGGAACGCCCCGGTGTCCAGGTCGCCGACTCCTTCACCTTCGGCACGACCACCGTGACCACCGGCGTCGCCATGGTCGTCCCCGCCGACAAGGTCCAGTGGCCGGTCCCGGGTGGGCTTCCCGTCGTCGAGATCAACGGAAGGGACGTCCGATGAGCGTCACCGACCCCCAGCCGCCCGCGCCGGACCCCCGCGCCGACGCGGCTCAGGAGGCGCTCCGCGACCGGATCGCCGCCGACTCCCTCACCACCCGCCGCGACTATCTGCGGATCGTCGCCACCGTCTCCGGCGGCCTGGCCGTCGGCGGCGTCGCCGTCGCCTCCGGCATCCTGCACCGCCACGGCGACAGCGACGGGGCCCCCGAGCCGAAGAAGGTCGCCGACCGGATCGAGCCGGGGGAGTCGCTCGCCTTCCGCTACCCGGGCGACGAGGACCGGGCCATCGCCGTCCGCATGGACGACGGCACCCTCGCCGGCTACTCCGCCGTCTGTACCCACCTCGCCTGCGCCGTGCTGTGGCGCAAGGAGCGGGGGAGCGAGGGAGAGCTGTACTGCCCCTGCCACGAGGGGATCTTCGACGCCCGTACGGGAGAGGTCACCGCAGGTCCGCCGCCGAGGGGCCTGCCGAAGGTGATCCTCGTCGAGCAGGTCGACGGCAGTGTCTGGGCGATCGGCACGGCCCGCTCGGGCGAGAGCCTCGTCGAGGGCTTCTGCCGCCAGAACGGCGACGACCGTCCCGGCTGCCCCGGCTTCGGCGCGGGAGGACCGGCCGGTCCGGCCGGTCCGGCGCGGAAGACGGCCCCTTCGGGCCCGGGCCCGAAGGCGGCCGAGAGGAGTGAGCGGACATGAGCGAGACCCCGTTCCCGAGGGACCCCGGGGCCCCTGAGGTGCCTGAGGCGGCGGGGGCGCCGGAGCCGCCCAGGCCTCCCGCGTACACCCCCGGCAGCGCCCAGCCGCGCCTGAACCGGCCGGTGCACGAGCGCTACCCGCAGATCCGGCCCACCAGCGGTTACGGCGACCCCCGGATCCGGCACACCGGTCCGGGACCCGGGGCCGGTACGGAGCAGGAGCCGGAGCGCTCCTCGAAGCTGTCCGCCCGTCTCACGCTGGCACTCACGGTCGTCATCGGCCAGCTCTGGGGGCTGACGATCGTGGTGGACGAGTGGATGACGGGCGACACCGGCACCGCGTGGTGGGGCGCCGGCTTCCTCGTCCTGTCGTTCCTGGTCGTGCTCGGTATCTGGCTCATCGACCCGAAGGACCGCTGAGCCGGGATCCGCCGAGCCGAGATCCGCTGATCAGAGCGGTACGAGGCGGGGTACGGGGCGGCGGGAGCGGCGTACCCTGAAGGTATGAGTACCGCCCCCGCCCACGGACCGCGAGACGCGAAGCGACCCGGCTCTCTGCCCAGCCCCGAGAACGCACCGAAGCCGGTACTCGTCTTCGACGATCCGCTGGACCAGCAGTCCGCGGACGACACGGACCGCGGGTGGGGCGAGCGGCCTCCAGCAGGCGGCGACAGCGCCGCCGACCTTGCGCGCTTCCTCGACGAGAAGCCGCCGCACCACCTCTGATCCCGGCGCGCGCCGCCGGTCAGGAGGTGGGGTGCGTCCCCGAGGCCGTACTTGAGCCCGACCCGTTGGAGCTCGGTGTGGCGCCCGTGCCCGCACCCACGGACGGGCCGCGCTGGGCGACGAGGTGGTCGCGGATCTCCTTGAGCACCTCCAGCTCGCTGATCTCCATGGTCTCCGCGACGCCTTCCCTCGCCTTGTCGTGCGCCGCGCGCTTGGCGAGGATCTTGGCCATCGGCAGGACCATCAGGAAGTAGACGACGCCCGCGGTGATCAGGAAGCTCAGCATCGCGCTGAAGACCAGGCCCCACTGGAGCTGGACGCCCTGCACCTCGCCGTTGACCACCACGCAGCTGCCCTTGATGCAGGACGAGTAGCTCTCCAGGTCCTTCGTGCCGAAGGCACCGACGACCGGGTTGATGATGCCCTTGACGACCGAGTTCACGATGTTGGTGAACGCGGCGCCGATCACGACCGCGACCGCCAGGTCGATCACGTTGCCACGCATCAGGAAGGCCTTGAAGCCTCCGAGCAAGCTTTCCTTATTCTCGGCCACCAAGGTGCCTTTCGTTCTCGTCATGTGTGCTGTGTGCGGAGCCATTACGCCGTGAACGGTGCAGAGGCGTCCAATCCGTACACACGGACCGGTGACTTGACAGGGAGTCAGTGCGAATCAGCACAGCGTCACCGCCAGTTGAGAGGTGACGCCGGCACCTGCCAGCGCCGCCGCCGTCGACCGAGGTACGGACAGGACGACGAGTGCCCCTCCGTCCGAACGAGTCTCGCCCGAGCGCGGAACTTCGGCCACTCGGGCGCCCGTCGCCACCACACGGGCCTCACCACCGCCGCCCATCGGGGAGTTGGGCGCGGCGATCACGTCGACCCGGTCGCCGGCGCGCAGCAGCCGCACGGTCTCGGCGTCGGCGATCCGCACCGGCGCGGACACCAGCCGGACCGCGGCGACGGGGCCGGGCGGCCGCGCCCGAGGCGTCACGGCGGCCCCGGACGCTGAGCCACCCGACCCTGATGCCGAACCCCAGCCGGCTCCCGCTCCCGATCCCGCCGCCGTCAGCGCCGCCACCGTCAGCGCGAGCAGCACGACCGGCGCGCGCCGCCCCCGCCGCAGTGCCCTGAAGGGCCCGCGTCGTGCGCCCCGACCCCGTACCGGCTCGAAGGCCGGCACGACGCACGGCCCCGGAACGGAGGAGGCCGAGAAGGGCGGGGGAGGGGAAGGGAGGGAAGGGCGAGAAGGGGGAGAAGGGAAGGAAGGAAGGGACGTCCTGGTCGTCATCGCGGGTACCGCCTGTCCTGGTCGGGAGAAGGGCCACGCCCCACTCTCCCGACCCCGCCGACTCCCCGCTCCGGCCTGTGGATCACCCGCCGCCTGTGGACAACTCCCTCACCCGCAAGGGCGATTTGAGGGGTGGTCCGCAGGGCCCCTACGGCAGCTCGATCCCCAGCTTCCAGCCGTCGTGCGCGTGCGTGCACAGGCAGTCCCGGTCGACCGTCGCCGGGAGCGTGCCCACCGCGTCGAACAGCACGTCCCGCAGCCGCCCCACGTTCTCGCCGAACACCCGCATCACCTCGCCGTGGGAGACGCCCTCGCCGGTCTCGGCGCCCGCGTCCAGGTCCGTGACCAGCGCGAGAGAGGTGTAGCAGAGGCCCAGCTCGCGGGCGAGGACCGCCTCGGGGTGCCCCGTCATGCCGACGACCGACCAGCCGGCGGCGGCGTGCCACCGCGACTCGGCCCGGGTGGAGAAGCGGGGTCCCTCGACCACGACCATCGTGCCGCCGTCGACCGGCTCCCAGCCCCGCCCCCGGGCGGCCTTGACCGCGACCCGCCGCCCGTCGGGGCAGTACGGGTCGGCGAAGGTCACGTGGACGACGTTCGGCACGGCTCCGTCGGCCCGCGGCTCCCCGTCGAAGTAGGTCTGCGCCCGGGTCTTCGTCCGGTCGACGAGCTGGTCCGGTACGACGAGGGTGCCCGGCCCGTACTCCTCCCGGAGCCCGCCGACGGCGCAGGGTCCGAGGACCTGTCGTACGCCCACGGAGCGCAGCGCCCAGAGGTTGGCGCGGTAGTTGATCCGGTGCGGCGGGACGGTGTGGCCGCGGCCGTGGCGGGGGAGGAAGGCGACTCGCCGGCCGGCGATCTCGCCGAGGAAGAGGGAGTCGCTGGGGCTGCCGTACGGGGTGTCCACGGACACCTCTGTGACGTCCTCCAGGAAGGAGTAGAAGCCGGAGCCGCCGATCACGCCGATGTCCGCGTACGCATCATGGGTCGCCATGGCGATCACCCTACGGGCGGTGCGGGGAAACGCCGAGGGCCCCGTCGCGTACGGCGACGGGGCCCTCGGTGAGGAACCGGATCAGGCTGCCGAGGTCGAGCTCCCGGCGCTCGACGACGAAGACGAAGACGAGGACGACGCGGTGGCGGTCGAGCTCGACGCGGCCGGCTTCGCGTCCGACGTCGAGGACGACGAGGACGAAGACGACGGGGTCGAGGACTTCGACGCGGCCGGCGAGCTGCTGGACGACGAGCCGCGGCTGTCGTTCCGGTAGAAGCCGGAGCCCTTGAAGACGATGCCGACGGCCGAGAACACCTTCTTCAGGCGTCCCTGGCAGCTGGGGCATTCGGTCAGCGCGTCATCGGTGAACTTCTGCACCGCCTCGAGGCCTTCGCCGCACTCGGTGCACTGGTACTGGTAGGTCGGCACTTGACTTCCTCCTGGCACTCACACTCATCGAGTGCTAACGACGATCCATACTGACGTATTCCGTGGGATCAGTCCACCGCCACCGGCACGCGGTGACCGATACCACGTGCCGCGACCCGGCTGGTCTCGCGCGGCTTCAGCCGCGACCGGAGGGCGAGGAGCGTGGCCAGGGCCAGCACGGTGCCCGCCATCGGCACCAGGAAGCCGGCGCTGGATCCCTGCGAGTCGGCGAGGCGGCCGGCGATCGTGACGGCCGCGGCCTGGCCGAGCGCGACGGCGCCGGTGAGCCAGGTGAAGGCCTCGGTACGGGCCGACGCCGGGATCAGGGTCTCGACGATGGTGTACCCGGTGATCAGGGCGGGGGCGATGCACAGACCCACGACCAGGCCCAGGGCGCCGAGGAGGAGCACCGAGTGCGCGGTCCACAGCAGGGAGGCCGCGACCGTGAGGCCGGCGTAGCCGAGGATCAGCCGGCGGCGGGGGCCGGTCTTCCAGGCGACGGCGCCCATCGCGATGCCCGCGAGCATGTTGCCGGCGGCGAAGATCCCGTACAGCAGGCCGTTGGCGCCGGGGTTGCCGATCTCCTCGGTGAAGGCGGTCAGGGAGACCTGCATGCCGCCGAAGACGGAGCCGATGCCGAGGAAGGCGACGATCAGGACGCGGACGCCGGGGATGGAGAGGGCCGAGCGGTGGGGGCCCGCGGCGGCCGCGGCGGAGATCCCGAACGCGGGCTGGGTGGCGCGCTGCGCGGCGAAGAACAGGCCGCCGACGAGGGTGAGGGCGGCCTCGGCGATCAGGCCCGCGGCCGGGTGGATGCCGGTGCACAGGGCGGTCGCGAGGACGGGGCCGACGACGAAGGTGAACTCGTCGGTCACGGACTCGAAGGCCGCGGCCGTCGGCATCAGCGGGGTGCCGTCGAGCTTCGCCGCCCACCGGGCCCGGACCATCGGTCCGACCTGGGGCACGGACGCGCCGGCGGGCACGGCGGCCAGGAACAGCGCCCACAGCGGGGCGCCGCTCAGGGCGAGCACCACCAGCAGGGAGACGGACGCGGTGTGGACGAGGACGCCGGGGAGCAGGACGGCGCGCTGGCCGAAGCGGTCGGCGAGCTTGCCGCTCTGCGGTGCGAAGAGCGCCATGGAGACACCGGTGACGGCGGCCACGGCGCCCGCGCTGCCGAAGGAGCCGGTGGTGTGCTGGACGAGCAGGACGATGCCGATGGTCAGCATCGCGAAGGGCTGCCGTGCGGCGAAGCCGGGGAGCAGGAAGGACAGCGCACCGGGAGTGCGCAGCAGCTGCCCGTAGCCGGGCCGCTTGTCCGAGATGACCGTGGACGCCACGGTCCTGGCCTTTCTGCCGCCTGGTAGCGCGCCCCGGCACTGTGGTGCGGGTGTCGCCGAGAGCTGTCCTCATGCGCGTTACTGCGGTAGATACCGGGCCGGCCCCACTGCGGAGGGGCGCCACGGCCGCCATACGGTCGCGCCAGCTCTGCGTCAGGCAGAGTTGGTTCGATCAGGTGTGCCTTCATGGTACAGGGAAGAGCGTCTTCCTGCCTGGGAAAACGCTCCCGCACCTGAATTAATGCCTGCGATTACCGGTGACCATCGGCCGTCAACGGGATGTTTTCTTCGGTCCGCCCGGCAGGTGGAACCGCATCGCCGTCCCCTCCGTGGTCGGGGACAGCTCCTTGCCGCCGCCCGTACCGAGCCAGCCGGCGAGCTTGCCGCCCTGTCCGACGGCCCGCAGGCGCCGCTCCGTGGCGTCCCGGACGGGGTCGGTCGCGACGACGAGCAGCTCGTCGCCGCGGCGCAGGACGGTCGCCGGGCCCGGTACGAAGCTCTGGTCCTCGCGGACGACGAGGGTGACCGCCGCTCCGGCCGGGAGCCGCAGCTCCGCGACCTCGACGCCGTGCATCCGCGAGTTCTTGGGGATGGCGACGGAGAGCAGGTGCCCGCGCAGCCGCTCCAGCGGCGCGGACTCGACGCCGAGGTCGGCGGCCTCGGCCGAGTCGGCCAGCTTCAGCGCCTTGGCCAGCCAGGGCAGCGTCGGCCCCTGGACCAGGGTGTAGACGACGACGAGGACGAAGACGATGTTGAAGATCCGCTCGCTGCCCTCGATCTGCGACACCATCGGGATGGTGGCGAGGATGATGGGGACGGCTCCGCGCAGGCCGGCCCAGGACATGAGGGCCTGCTCCTGCCACGGGATCCGGAAGGGCGCCAGGCTGACCAGGACCTCCATGGGCCGCGCGACCATCGTCAGGACGAGGCCGATGACGACGGCGGGCCAGAAGTCGTGGACGAGCTCGTGCGGGGTGACGAGCAGGCCGAGCAGGACGAACATGCCGATCTGGGCGATCCAGCCGAGTCCCTCGGCGAAGCCGCGGTTGGCGGGAGCGTGCGGCAGCTTGGCGTTGCCGAGGACCATCGCGGCCAGGTAGACGGCGAGGAAGCCGGAGCCGTGGGCCAGGGCGCCGGCCGCGTACGCCACGACCGCGATGGCCATGACGGCGATCGGGTAGAGGCCGGAGGCGGGCAGGGCGACGTGCCGGAGGCCGTACGCGCCGAGGAAGCCGACGGTGAGACCGACGGCGACGCCGATGGCGAGCTCCAGGGCGATCGTGCCGACGAGGACGTACCAGGCGTCGACGGGTCCCGCGGTGGAGAAGGCGACGACGAGGATGACGACGGGGGCGTCGTTGAAGCCGGACTCGGCCTCCAGGACACCGGTGACCCGGGACGGCAGCGGTACCTTGCGCAGCACGGAGAAGACCGCGGCGGCGTCGGTGGAGGAGACGACGGCGCCGATGATCAGCGCCTGCTGCCATTCGAGGCCGACGAGGTAGTGGGCGGCCGTGGCCGTGATGCCGACGCTGACGGCGACCCCGATGGTGGAGAGGACGACGGCGGCCGGCAGGGCCGGCTTGATCTCCTTCCACTTCGTGCCGAGGCCACCCTCGGCGAGGATCACGACGAGGGCCGCGTAGCCGATGACCTGGGTGAGCTCGGCGTTGTCGAAGGCGACGTTGCCGATCCCGTCCTGCCCTATGGCGACGCCGATCCCGAGGTAGAGCAGCAGGCTGGGGAGCCCGCTCCGCGAAGAGATCCGCACGGCCGCGACGGCGATCAGCAACACCAGCGAGCAGATGAGCAGAAGTTCGTTGAGCTCGTGGACAGTCAGTGGCCGTTCCTTCCCCTCGCATGCAGCTGGATCGTTCCTCCAGCGGCCGACACTTCGTTACCTTACCTAATCTTTAACGTTTTCTTGACGCCTTCTTTGCGCGGACCCGCTCATCAGTACGGTTCTGTTCCTGACACCGAGTCCGGGCCCTCGGGACGCTGCGCCTAAGGTGGCACCCGTACTCCAGGACCACCCTGCCCCTCGAAGGACAGCGATGCCCTCCAACACGACCGCGCCCCCGGGCAAGAAGACCGCCAAGAAGAAAGGGCGGCGTGCCCGTCTGTTCCTCCTCGTCCTGGTCCTCGCACTGGTCGCGGGCATCGGATTCGGCGGGTACTGGGGTGTCAGCACCGTCCGGGCCTCGTTCCCGCAGACCACGGGCGAGATCCGGCTCGACAGCCTCTCCGCCGACGTCGAGGTCAAGCGGGACGCGAACGGCGTCCCGCAGATCTACGCGGACAACGAGACGGACCTCTTCCGCGCCCAGGGCTACGTCCAGGCGCAGGACCGCTTCTACGAGATGGACGTCCGCCGGCACGTGACCGCGGGCCGCCTCTCCGAGATGTTCGGCGAGAGCCAGATCGAGACGGACTCCTTCCTGCGCACGCTCGGCTGGCGCCGGGTCGCGCAGCAGGAGTACGACACGGTGCTGTCGGCCGAGACGAAGAAGTACCTCAAGGCCTACGCGGAGGGCGTCAACGCCTACCTCAAGGACCGGGCCCCGAAGGACATCTCCGTCGAGTACGCGGCCCTGTCCTTCACCAACGACTACGCGATCGAGCCGTGGACCCCGGTCGACTCGGTGGCCTGGCTCAAGGCGATGGCCTGGGACCTGCGCGGCAACATGCAGGACGAGATCGACCGCTCGCTGATGACGAGCCGGATGAGCGCGAGCCAGATCAAGCAGCTCTACCCGGAGTACCCGTACGCGCTGCACCAGCCGATCCTCGACAAGGGCGCCGTCGACGAGGGCACCGGGAAGTTCGACCCGGCGGCCGAGGCCACCGAGGGCGACGGGACCACGACCGGTGACACCCCGGGCACCGGCCCCGGCGGTTCCTCCGGCGGCAACGGCGCGGACGCCCAGCTCGGCGCGCTCTCCGAGGTCCTCGACGGCATCCCGGCGCTCCTCGGCCCCAACGGCAACGGCATCGGCTCGAACTCCTGGGTCGTCGCCGGCGAGAAGACGACCTCGGGCAAGCCGCTCCTGGCCAACGACCCGCACCTCTCGCCGCAGCTGCCGTCCCTCTGGTACCAGATGGGTCTGCACTGCCGCTCGGTCTCGGCGACCTGCCGCTACGACGTCGCCGGCTACACCTTCTCCGGCATGCCCGGCGTGATCATCGGCCACAACGACAAGATCGCCTGGGGTCTCACCAACCTCGGCGCCGACGTCACCGACCTCTACCTGGAGAAGATCGGCCCGGACGGCTACCTCGTCGACGGCAAGGTCAAGCCGTTCACGAGCCGCGAGGAGGTCATCAAGGTCGCCGGCGGCGAGGACCGGAAGATCACGGTCCGCTCCACCGACCGCGGCCCGCTCGTCTCCGACCGCTCCTCCGAGCTGGAGACGGTCGGCCAGAAGGCCCCCGTCGGCAACGCCGCCCCCGACCGCGGCACCGGCTACGGCGTCTCCCTCCAGTGGACGGCGCTCCAGCCCGGCAAGTCGATGGACGCGATCTTCGCGCTCGACCGCGCCAAGGACTTCGCCACCTTCCGGGCGGCGGCCAAGAACTTCGAGGTCCCGTCCCAGAACCTGATCTACGCCGACACCGCGGGCAACATCGGCTACCAGTCCCCGGGCAAGATCCCGCAGCGCACCAAGGGCGACGGTGCCCTCCCGGCGCCGGGCTGGGACTCCACGTACAGGTGGAAGGGGTACATCCCCTTCGAGAAGCTGCCGTACGAGTACAACCCGGACCGCGGCTACATCGTCACCGCCAACCAGGCCGTGATCGACCAGAAGACCTACCCCGACCTGCTCACCAAGGACTGGGGCTACGGCTCGCGCAGCCAGCGGATCAACGACCTCATCGAGTCGAAGACCAAGGACGGCGGCAAGATCTCGCCGGACGACATGCGGACCATGCAGACGGACAACCGCAGCGAGATCGCGACGCTGCTCAACCCGCTCCTGCTGAAGGTCGACATCTCCGACCCGTACGTCCGCGAGGCGCAGAAGCTCCTGGAGGGCTGGGACTACACCCAGGAGCCCGACTCGGCCGCCGCCGCCTACTTCAACGCGGTCTGGCGCAACGTCCTCAAGCTCGCCTTCGGCGACAAGCTGCCCAAGGAGCTGCGCGCCGAGGGCGACTGCATCAACGTGCTCCCGGCCGAGGCCACCGGACCGGTCGACGAGCAGAACAAGCTCGTCCGCGAGTGCGGCGAGCGCGACGCCGACTCGGCGCAGCCGGACGGCGGCGACCGCTGGTACGAGGTGGTCCGCCCGCTCCTCAAGCAGGAGAAGAGCGAGTGGTGGACGACGCCGGGCAACCGCCTCGACGCGGCCACCGAGACCCGTGACCAGCTGTTCGCCCGGGCCATGAAGGACGCCCGCTGGGAGCTGACCGCCAAGCTCGGCAAGGACATCTCCACCTGGAGCTGGGGTCGGCTGCACCAGCTGACCCTGAAGAACCAGACCCTCGGCACCGCCGGACCCGGCGCCGTGCAGCAGCTCCTCAACCGCGGCCCGTGGAACCTGGGCGGCGGCGAGGCGGCGGTCGACGCGACCGGCTGGAACGCGGCCGGCGGCTACGAGGTCATCTGGGTGCCGTCGATGCGGATGGTGGTCAACGTCGGCGACTGGGACAAGTCCCGGTGGGTCAACCTGACCGGAGCCTCCGGCCACGCCTTCCACTCGAACTACACCGACCAGACGGACACCTGGGCGAAGGGCGAGCTGTACGACTGGGCCTACGGCAAGGCGGCGGTCGACGCGGCGGCGAAGGACACGCTGGTCCTCAAGCCCTGATCCCCTGATCAGGCGGTACGGAAGCGGGTGACCCCGGCCGGGGTCACCACGGCGTGCACGGGGTGGTCGTGCGGTTCCTCCGGGACCCGGGCGACCACCTCGTCCGCGTACAGGAGCACCACGAGGGCGGGGTCCTTGCCCGCCCGCGCGAGCCGGGCGAGGACCCGGTCGTACGAGCCGCCGCCCCGTCCGAGGCGCATCCCGCGCCCGTCGACCGCGAGGCCCGGCAGCAGGACGGCGTCGGCGGCGCAGACGGCCTCGGGCCCGAGGCGGGGGCCGACCGGTTCGAGGAGTCCGCGGCCGGCCTTCGCGAGTCGCTCCGGATGCTCCGGACCTTCGTACGAGGCCCAGTCCAGGTCGTTGTCGGGGAGCAGTACGGGGAGCAGGACCCGCACCCCGCGCGCGTGCAGGGCGTCGAGCAGCGCGCGCGTGCCCGGCTCGCGGCCCACGGAGACGTAGGCGGCGACGGTGGACGCCTCGGCGAGCTCGGCCAGTTCCACTCCGTGGCGGGCGAGGGAATCGGCCGCGTCCGCGCGGGATTCGGCGCTCAGGGCGGCGCGGGCGGCCAGAAGTCGACTGCGCAGCAGGGGCTTTTCGGACGATTCGGATGTCTCGGATGCCATGGGGACCTCATCTGAATTCACGAAAGTCTCGTAACTGTCTTTATGTGCATGAAGTTAATCGAAGCCACATCTTTCTCTCATTCCGAACGACTAAGGTGCACTCCATGAATCAGTCGCTCCCCAGGCTCGGCCGGATCAGCAAGGCTGTCATCCCGGCCGCGGGCCTCGGAACCCGCTTCCTCCCGGCCACCAAGGCGACGCCGAAGGAGATGCTGCCGGTCGTCGACAAACCGGCGATCCAGTACGTCGTCGAGGAGGCCGTCGCGGCCGGTCTCTCGGATGTTCTGATGATCACCGGCCGCAACAAGCGTCCCCTTGAGGACCACTTCGACCGGAACTACGAGCTGGAGGAAGCTCTGATCCGGAAGGGCGACGACGAGCGCCTCTCCAAGGTCCAGGAGTCCAGCGACCTCGCCACGATGCACTACGTGCGCCAGGGCGCCCCGCGCGGCCTCGGCCACGCGGTGCTGTGCGCGGCCCCGCACGTCGGCGACCAGCCCTTCGCGGTGCTCCTCGGCGACGACCTGATCGACCCCCGGGACCCGCTCCTCGCGCGGATGGTGGAGGTCCAGGAGCGCGAGGGCGGCAGTGTGATCGCCCTGATGGAGGTCGAGCCCTCGCAGATCCACCTGTACGGCTGCGCGGCCGTCGAGGCGACCGCCGACTCGGACGTCGTGCGCGTGACGGACCTGGTGGAGAAGCCGGAGCCGGCGGAGGCGCCGAGCAGTTACGCGATCATCGGCCGCTACGTACTGGATCCGGCCGTCTTCGGGATGCTGCGGGAGACCGAGCCGGGCCGCGGCGGGGAGATCCAGCTGACCGACGCCCTGCAGAAGCTCGCCGCCGACGAGAAGATCGGCGGGCCGGTGCACGGTGTCGTGTTCAAGGGCCGCCGCTATGACACCGGTGACCGCGGGGACTATCTGCGTGCCATTGTCAGACTCGCGTGCGAACGTGAAGATCTGGGACCGGACTTCCGGGACTGGCTCCGGAGGTATGTCAGCGAGGAGATGTAGGACCTTGAGCAGCAGCGCGGCACCGTCGCCGTCCGACGAGCAGGGCCATGAGCACGGCCACGGGCACGGCCATGAGCACGAGCACGGCCACGGCCCCGAGCACGGCCCGGCGGACCCCTGCGAGGGTCCGGCCCGCGGTCTGTGGTCGGTGGACGAGCACCTCGCCGACATCCTCGCGACGGTCGGCCCGCTCGAACCCATCGAGCTCCAACTGCTCGACGCGCAGGGCTGTGTCCTCGTCGAGGACGTGACGGTGCCGGTCGCGCTGCCGCCCTTCGACAACAGCTCCATGGACGGGTACGCGGTGCGGGTCGCCGATGTCGCCGGTGCCACCGAGGAGTTCCCCGCCGTCCTCACGGTCATCGGGGACGTCGCGGCCGGTGACGGCGGGCTGCCCACCGTCGGCCCCGGGCAGGCCGCCCGGATCATGACGGGCGCCCCGCTGCCGCCCGGCGCCGAGGCCGTGGTCCCCGTCGAGTGGACCGACGGCGGTACGGGCGGGGGCGCGGCCACCGGCATGCGCGCCGCGAGCGCCGCCCCGGAGGGTGCGGGCGGCGAGGTGCGGGTGCACCGCGCGGCCGAGGCCCGGGCGCACGTCCGCGCGCGCGGCAGCGACGTACGGGCCGGGGAGCTGGCCCTCGCGGCGGGCACGGTCCTCGGGCCGCCGCAGATCGGGCTGCTCGCCGCGATCGGCCGGGGCACGGTGAAGGTCCGTCCCCGCCCCCGGGTGGTCGTGATCTCCACCGGCAGCGAGCTGGTCCAGCCCGGCGAGCCGCTGGGCGAGGGCCAGATCCACGACTCCAACAGCTTCGCGCTGGCCGCCGCCGCGCGGGACGCCGGCGCCCTCGCCTACCGGGTGGGTGCCGTCACCGACGACGCCGAGACGCTGCGGGCCACGATCGAGGACCAGCTCATCCGGGCGGACCTGATCGTGACGACGGGCGGGGTGAGCGTCGGGGCGTACGACGTGGTGAAGGAGGCGCTGACCGCGGACGGGCAGGTCGACTTCCGCAAGCTGGCGATGCAGCCGGGCAAGCCGCAGGGCTTCGGCGCGATCGGCGACGAGCAGATCCCCCTGCTCGCGCTGCCGGGCAATCCCGTCTCTTCGTACGTCTCCTTCGAGCTGTTCGTACGTCCCGCGATCCGGGCCCTGATGGGTGTGAAGGACCTGCACAGGCCCACGGTCCGGGCGGTCCTCGCCGCCGACAAGGCGCTGTCGTCCCCGGTCGGCCGCCGCCAGTTCCTCCGTGGCGCGTACGACGCGGAGGCGGGCACCGTCACTCCCGTGGGCGGTGCCGGCTCGCATCTCATCGCGGCCCTCGCGCACGCGGACTGCCTGCTCGTGGTCCCGGAGGAGGCGGACGGCGTGGAGCCGGGCAGCGAGCTGGAAGTGGTCCTCCTCGGCTGAGGGGGCGAGGGTGGGGGTACGGTGTCGTCCCCATACAGCGACCGGGAGTGTCACGGCCATGAGCACGCAGCAAGGTCTCACCCACATCGACGAGGCGGGGGCGGCCCGCATGGTCGACGTCTCCGCGAAGGACGTCACGGCCCGCACCGCGCGGGCCAGCGGACGGGTCCTCGTCTCGCCGCGCGTGATCGAGCTGCTGCGCGGCGAGGGGGTCCCGAAGGGCGACGCGCTCGCGACGGCCCGGATCGCCGGGATCATGGGGGCGAAGAAGACCCCCGACCTGATCCCGCTCTGCCACCCGCTGGCGGTCTCGGGCGTCACCCTGGACCTGGCGGTCACGGACGAGGCGGTCGAGATCCTGGCGACGGTGAAGACCACGGACCGCACGGGCGTCGAGATGGAGGCCCTGACGGCGGTCTCGGTGGCGGCCCTGACGGTCGTCGACATGATCAAGGCGGTCGACAAGGGCGCGGTCATCTCCGACGTACGGGTGGAGGAGAAGACGGGCGGCAAGTCGGGCCACTGGACGCGGAGCGGCTCGTGACGCGCGGGGGCCGGGTGGCCGGGGTGCACGAGCACGACACCTCGTCCTCCCCGTACCGGGCGCTGGTCGTCACCGCCTCGAACCGGGCGTCCGCCGGGGTCTACGAGGACAAGGGCGGTCCGCTGATCGCCGAGGGCCTGACCGCCATGGGCTTCGCCGTGGAAGGCCCGCAGATCGTCCCGGACGGGGCGCCGGTCGAGGCCGCGCTGCGGGCGGGCGTCTCCGCCGGGTACGACGTGATCGTCACCACCGGCGGTACGGGCATCTCGCCCACCGACGAGACCCCCGAGGCGACCCGCCGGGTCCTGGACCGCGAGATCCCGGGCATCCCGGAGGCGATCCGCGCGTACGGCCGGGAGAAGGTGCCGACGGCGGCGCTCTCGCGCGGTCTAGCCGGTGTCGCGGGCGGCACGCTGATCGTGAACCTGCCGGGGTCCCCGGGCGGGGTGAAGGACGGCCTGGCCGTCCTGGAGCCGCTGCTGCGGCACGCCGTCGACCAGGTCCGCGGCGGCGACCACCCGAGATCGTCATGATCCCGTCCTGGCCCGTGGTCCTCGTGGACGGGGACGTCGTCCTCCGCCCGATAAAGATGAGCGACCAGCGGGCCTGGCGCGAGGTGAACCGGCGCAACCGCGAGTGGCTGCGGCGCTGGGAGGCGACGGTTCCGCCACCGGCGCCGAGCGGCCCGGTCGCGCAGCGGCCGACGTACCGTCAGATGGTCCGCCATCTGCGGTCGGAGGCGAAGGCGGGCCGGATGCTGCCCTTCGTCATCGAGTACCAGGGGCGTCTCGTCGGGCAGTTGACGGTGGCCGGGATCACCTGGGGCTCGATGTGCTCGGGGCACGTGGGCTACTGGGTGGACAGCGAGGTCGCTGGGCGCGGGGTGATGCCGACGGCGGTCGCGCTCGCCGTCGACCACTGCTTCCGTGCGGTCGGCCTGCACCGGATGGAGGTCTGCATCCGCCCGGAGAACGGCCCTTCGCGCCGGGTCGTCGAGAAGCTCGGCTTCCGCGAGGAGGGGTTGCGGCCCCGCTATCTCCACATCGACGGGGCGTGGCGGGACCATCTGGTCTTCGCGCTGACGGTGGAGGAGGTGCCGGAGGGATTGCTGCGGCGCTGGCGACAGGCAAGAATAAAATAAGTGTTCGAATTTAATCGGTAGTTGGCACGCAAACGATCTGAACAATCACAAAAAAGTTCAGTGATATCAGCCAGATCGTGCGACACACCGGGCCAATTGGCCGATGCCCTCCCGTGAACCCCTCTACCGTGTGAGGCGTGAGCAGCAGCGGCCTCATCTACGCAGTCATCGTCGGGGCCTGGGCCGCCTACTTGGTGCCGATGTGGCTCCGCAGGCAGGACGAGCTGAACGAAGCCCGTCCGACGGAACGCTTCAGCACCGCCATCCGGCTGCTGTCCGGACGGGCGGGAATGGAGCGCCGGTATGCCAAGGAGCTCAAAGAGCGGGACCTTACGGCGGAGGGACCGACGCCCGACGTGGACCCGGACGCGGCGACCGAGCACCTGAGCTCGGTCGACGTCCGGGCCTTTTCCGCGCCCGCGGCCAGGACCGAGGCGCGCCTCGAACTCCCGGAGCCCGAGCCGGAACCCGCACCGGAACCCGCCCCCGCGCCGGCGCGCCCCGCCACGAGCGGGGCGGCGGCCGAGCGGGCCCGCCGGGGCAAGGTCCTCGCCCGGCGCCGGCGCACCACGACGCTCCTCTTCGCCGGGTTCACCCTCGGCGCGGTCGTCGCGGCCGTCGGCGGTGTCGCCTTCCTCTGGGCCCCCGCGGTCCCGGCGCTGCTCCTGAGCGCGTACATCGTGCACCTGCGGGTCCAGGAGCGCCGCCGCTTCGTGTACGTGATGGACCGGCGCCGCGCGGAAGCGGCGGCGGCCCGGCTGCGTGAGAGCCGCCGCCCCACCCCGACGCCCGAGCCGGAGACCGGCCAGACCCCCGTCTCGACGGCGCCCGTGTCCCCGCAGGAGGCGGGCCGCCGCGCCCTGGTCGAGCAGACGGACCACGCGGAGTGGGTGGACCAGCAGCGTGAGCGCGGCCCGGCCCGCGGCGACAGCTGGGAGCCGGTACCGGTCCCGCTCCCCACGTACGTCACGGCGCCGGTCGCCCCGCGCGCGTCGAGCGGCGTCGACATCACGGACCCGGAGACCTGGAGCGCGGCCCGCTCCTCCACGGCCGCCGACCCGACCCCGGCGCCCGCCCCGCCCCAGACGCCCCGCCGCCGCGGCACCCCGCCCCGCCGGGGCCGCGACAACGGCCGCACGCCCCTCTTCGACCAGTACGCGGAGGAGGACCGCCCCCGGGCGGCCAACGAGTGACCCCATCGGGGGCCCGCGACGGCCCCCGGTGACCTGCGGCGGAACGGATTTTTGCGTGAGCCGGTCGGGATGCTAATGTTTCACACGTCGCAAGGGCCTGTGGCGCAGTCTGGTAGCGCACCTCGTTCGCATCGAGGGGGTCTGGGGTTCAAATCCCCACAGGTCCACAGACACTGAGGATCCCGTCCGATCGCAAGATCGGGCGGGATCCTTTCTTTTTGTGCGGCCGGTCCGCCCCCCCCCGAGGGGGCACCCGCCCCCCGAGGGGTCAGACGAGGCTCTTCGCGAAGCAGCGGCTGTTGGGGTAGTCGCGGTAGTGGCCGAACTTGGTGCAGGGTTCGTAGCCGCTGGACGTGTAGAGGGCTATGGCCTCCGGCTGGGCGTCGCCCGTCTCCAGGACCATGCGGATGCGGCCGGCCGTGCGGGCGTCGGATTCGAGGGTGGCGAGGACGCGGCGGGCCAGGCCCAGGCCGCGGGCCTCGGGGACCACGTACATGCGCTTCAGTTCGGCGTCGCCGTCCGCGTAGCCCTCGTCGTTCCGGTTCTGGGTGCGCCAGCCGCCCGTGGCGACAGGGCGGCCCTCCGCGTCGTAGGCGAGGAGGTACAGGCCGTGCGGGGGGACGAACATCGTGGCGTCCAGCGGTGTGACGTCGCCCTCGTCGCCGTAGCGGGCGGCGTATTCGAGCTGCACCGCGTCGTTGAGCTTGACGGCGTCGGGGTGGTCGAAAGGCGTGGGCTGGATGTTCATGCGGAATATCGTACATGTATGCAGCGTGGGGGTGTCGGTATTCTCCCGGGATGCTCACTGTCACGTCCGTCAATGTCAATGGTCTCCGTGCCGCCGCCAAGAAGGGCTTCGTCGAGTGGCTGGCCGGCACCTCCGCCGACGCCGTCTGCCTGCAGGAGGTCCGCGCCGAGGAGTCGCAGCTGCCCGCCGAGGTCCGGGCGCCCGAGGGCTGGTTCACCGCCCACGCGCCCGCCGCCGCCAAGGGCCGCGCCGGAGTCTCCCTCTACACCCGCCGCGAGCCCGACGCGGTGCGCGTCGGCTTCGGGGTGAGCGAGTTCGACGACAGCGGGCGGTACATCGAGGCCGACCTGCCCGGCGTGACCGTCGCCAGCCTCTACCTGCCCTCCGGCGAGGTCGGCACCGAGCGCCAGGACGAGAAGTACCGGTTCATGGACGCGTTCCTGCCGTACCTCAAGGAGCTCAAGGAGCGGGCCGCCGCCGACGGGCGCGAGGTCGTCGTCTGCGGCGACTGGAACATCGCCCACCGCGAGGCCGACCTCAAGAACTGGAAGGCCAACAAGAAGAACGCCGGCTTCCTGCCCGAGGAGCGGGAGTGGCTCGGACGGGTCCTCGAGGACGGGGACGGCGGGTACGTCGACGTCGTCCGCGCGCTGCACCCCGACGTCGAGGGGCCCTACTCCTGGTGGTCCTACCGCGGCCGCGCCTTCGACAACGACAGCGGCTGGCGCATCGACTACCAGGTCGCCACCCCCGGCCTCGCCGCCAAGGCCGTCAAGGCCTACGTCGAGCGCGCCGCCACCCACGACGAGCGGTGGAGCGACCACGCCCCCGTGACCGCCGTCTACGAGCTGTAGGGGCATTCCTCCTTCGGTTTCCCCCTTCGGTTTCCCCCTTTTCCCGCTCGGGATACCGTGCGGGAAACGTAGGGGGGACGTCGTGAGCGCGCGCATTCTCGTCGCCGAGGACGATCCGAAGCAGTCGCGGCTGATCCGGATCTATCTGGAGCGCGAGGGGAACACCGTCCAGGTCGTGGCCGACGGGCGCTCCGCACTGGAGCGCGTCCGGTCCGCCCGGCCCGATCTCGTCGTGCTCGACGTGATGCTGCCCCTCGCCGACGGACTCGACGTCTGCCGCATCCTGCGCTCCGAGGGATCGGACGTGCCGATCCTCCTGCTGACCGCGCGCAGCACCGAGGAGGACATGCTCCTCGGCCTCGACCTCGGCGCCGACGACTACCTCACCAAGCCGTACAGCCCGCGCGAGCTGACCGCCCGGGTCCGGGCGCTCCTGCGCAGGTCCCGGGCGACCGGCGCCGCCGTCCGCGACGCGCTGCTGCGGGTCGGCGAGGTCGAGCTCGACACCGCCCGCTTCGAGGTCCGCGTCTCCGGCCGGCCGGTGGCCCTGACCTCCAAGGAGTTCTCCCTCCTGGAGGTCCTGGCCCGCGAACCGGGCCGCGTCTTCACCCGGACGCAGATCATCGAGCGGGTCTTCGGCTTCGACAGCGACGTCCTGGAACGCACGGTCGACGTCCACGTCCGCAACCTGCGGCTGAAGCTGGAGGCCGATCCCGCCCGGCCCCGCCGTCTGGAGACCGTGTACGGGCGCGGGTACCGCCTCTCCGACACGTCGGAGGGGGCGGGGGCTTGAGTTTCCGTGTGCGGGTCTTCGCGCTCATCCTGCTCGTCGCGGTCGCCGCCACCGCCGCCACCGCCTGGCTCACCCTCCGCCAGGCCACCAGCCAGCTCCGCGAGTCCGCCGCCGCCGACCGGGAGTCCGCCACCCGGATCACCGAGCGGCTGCGCGCTTACGGAGCGAACCACGGCACCTGGGACGGGATCGCCCCCACCGTCCGCGCCCTCGCCGAGGAGACCGGGCAGCGGATCAGGGTCGGCACCGACCGGCAGGGGCAGATCGCCGACTCCGACGTCCTCCTCGGCCGGGACCCGCGGCCCGGCGGCACCGCGCCCGCGCTCCTCGTCGACGCGCGGCCCGAGCCGGCCTTCCCCTCGGGCTTCGCCATCGGATCCATGCGCAAGGTCACGCCCTCGGTGATCAGCAAGTACGGCGCCAACGTCACCTACGCGGCCTGCCTGACCCGCGCCGGCCACCGGATCACCGTCCTGCCCGGCAAGTTCGGGATCCCGCTCTTCCGGGACGGCGGCAGGGCCCCGGGAGGCGTGCCGGGCGCGGCGCCCTGCGCCGAGACGGCCTCGGGCTCACCGAGCCGCGCCGACATCGCCGCCGCCGAGACGTGCCGCGCTGCCACGAAGGCCGAGGTGCTCGCCTGCCTGCGCCGGGTCTTCACCGAGCGGACCGCCGCCGTCGCCCCCCAGCCGCTCACCGTGCGGCTCGGCGCCGTCGACGACGCCGGACAGTCCCTGGCCGCCGGCCCGACCGCCGTCGTCGCCGCCGGAGTGGCCGCCGCCGCGCTCGCCTGCGCGCTGCTGCTCAGCCGGGCCGTCCTCCGCCCCGTACGGGCGCTGACGGCGGCCTCCCAGGGCCTCGGCGAGGGCGACCTCGGGCGCCGGGTGCCCGCCTCGGGCCGGGACGAGATCGGGGAGCTCGGCCGCTCCTTCAACCGGATGGCCGACTCCCTCCAGGACAGCGAGGAGCGGCAGCGCCGGCTCGTCGGCGACATCGCGCACGAGCTCCGCACCCCGCTCGCCAACCTCCGCGGCTATCTGGAGGCGCTCCAGGACGGCGTCCTGGAGGCCGACGCCGAACTCCTCGACTCGCTCCACGAGGAGGTCCTGCTCCAGCAGCGGATCGTGGACGACCTCCAGGACCTGGCGCTCGCCGAGGCGGGCGCCCTCACCTACCACCGCAGGGCGCTGGACGCCCGCGAGCTGGTCGAGGCCTGCCGCACCGCCCACAGCGCCCGGGCGGCGGCCGCCGGGGTCGCGCTCGACGTGGTGGGCGCGGGGCCCGGCACCGTACGGCTGCACGGGGACCCGGACCGGCTGCGCCAGGCGCTCGGCAACCTCGTCGGCAACGCCGTACGGCACACGACCCCGGCAGGCGGTGTGGTGCGACTGGAGCTGACCGAGGAGGACGGGCTCGTGCGGATCGCGGTCCGGGACACCGGCGGCGGGATCCCGGCCGCCGACCTCCCGTACCTCTTCGACCGCTTCTGGCGCGCGGACGCGGCACGCGGGAGGGCCACCGGCGGCAGCGGCCTCGGGCTGTCGATCGCCCGGCAGATCGTGGCGGACCACGACGGGCTCGTCGAGGTGACGAGCGAGGTGGGGGTGGGGTCGGTGTTCACGGTGGTGCTGCCCGCCTGACCGCGTGCGCTCAGGTGCCGGCGAGCGCCACCGTCGGCGCCAGCCGGCTCGCCCGGACCGCCGGATAGAGCCCCGCGAGCATGCCGATCACCAGCGTTGCGCCCACCCCGGCCGCCGTCGCCCACACCGGGACCACCGTCGGCCAGCCCCTACTCAGGGCGTACGCCGCCGTGATCAGCGTCCCCAGGACCGTGCCGCCGAGGCCGCCGATCACCGACAGCAGCAGCGACTCCGTGACGAACTGGGTGCGGATCTGGCCCCGGGTGGCCCCGAGCGCCCGGCGCAGCCCGATCTCCGGGCGGCGCTCCAGGACCGAGATCACCATCGTGTTGCCCACCCCGACCCCGCCGACGAGCAGCGCCACCCCGCCGAGCCCGAGGAGCAGGCCGGTGAGCGTCGACTCGGTGGCCTCGCGGGCCGCGAGCGCGTCCGAGGGGCGGGACACCTGCACCTCGCCCGGCTTCGCCGGATTCGCCGTGGCCGGGAGGACCGCCCGCACCGCCGCGACCGCGCTGTCGTCGGTACGGACGTAGACCGTCGAAGGGCGACCGTCGAACCGGAGGTACGTCCGGGCCGCCGGCCCGCCGACGAGCGCCGCGCCGTCCAGCTCGGGAGCGAGGGGTACGGGGTCGAGGACGCCGATCAGCGAGAACCAGCGGCCCCCGATCCAGAGCCGGGTCCCCGGGGCGTGCACGTCGAGCCGCTGCGCCGCCGTCGCGCCGAGCACGACCGCCGGATACGTGGCGGTCGCCGCGTCCAGCCAGCGGCCCCGGCCGACGTGGCCGCCGACGGCCGGGAGCAGGCCCTCGTCCGCCGCGAGGACGGTCAGGGAGCCGGTGCGGCCCACGGCGATCCGCTCGTTGCGGTAGACCTTCGCCCCGGTCGCTCCGGTGGCCGCGACCTCACGGACCGGCGGGACGCGGTCGATCATGCGGACCGCATCCGCCGGGAGCCGCGTCCTCTCGCCGCCGAGGGTGGCCCCCGGGGCGACCCGGAGCAGATTGGTGCCGAGCGCGTCCAGGCGGCGGTCCACCTCCGCCTGGCCCGAGCCGGAGATGCCGACCACCGCGATCATGGCGGCGACGCCGATCGCGATGCCGAGGGCGGAGAGGAAGACCCGCAGGGGGCGGGTGCGCAGGCCGGTGCCGCCGAGCCGGAACACGTCGGCGGGGCGCAGGCGGGCCGGTCGCAGCCCGGTGCCCTTGTCGATCATGCGGGCGCTCCGCTCGTGGGTTCCGTGACCGTGTCGGCGACCACCCGGCCGTCGCGCATCTCGATGCGGCGGGGCAGGGCGGCGGCGATCTCCCGGTCGTGGGTGATGACGACGACGGTCGTCCCGGCCGCGTGCAGCTCGCGCAGCAGCGCCAGGACCGCCGCGCCCGACGCCGAGTCGAGGTTGCCCGTCGGTTCGTCGGCGAGCAGGACCGCCGGTCCGCCGACCACCGCCCGCGCCACCGCGACCCGTTGGCGCTCGCCGCCGGAGAGCTGGTGCGGCAGGTGGTGGACGCGGTGGCTGAGCCCGACCCTGGCCAGGGCCGAGGCGGCGCGTGCCCGGCGGCGGCGCAGCGGGACCCCGGCGTACAGGAGGCCGTCCGCGACCGAGTCCAGGACCGGGACGCCGACCGCCAGGTGGAACTGCTGGAAGACGAAGCCGATCCGGGTGGCCCGCAGCGCGGAGACCTCCCGGTCCGTCAGGGCGGCGATGTCGTGGCCGTCCACGAGGACCCGTCCCGCCGAGGGGCGGTCCAGGCTGCCCATCAGGTTCAGCATGCTGGACTTGCCCGAGCCCGAGGGGCCGACGATCGCGACGAGTTCGCCGCGGTGGACGCGCAGGTCCACGTCCCGGACCGCCGCGACCCCACCGGGGTACGTCTTCGAGACCTCGCGGAACTCCACGACGACGGAGTCGGGGGCGCTCATTGGGGGATCCTCACCTTCATGCCCTCGGTGACCGCCGGGCCGCTCACCTCCACCATGCCGTCGGCGAACAGGCCCGTCCGGGCCGCGACGAAGCGGCCGTCGGGGGTCTCCAGGCCGTGCCCGCCCTCCGCCAGGGCCACCAGGGCCGCGACCGGGACGCTCAGGACGTCCTCGCGCTTCCGGCCCACGTACTCGACGGTGACCGGGCCGCTCTCCAGGCGGCCAAGGGCCCGCTGGTCGGGGAGGGCGATCGTGACCGGGACCGTCGGGGCCGCCCCTCCGGCCCCGCCCTCGGGGGCGGCCGCCTCCCTTCCCACCGACGCGACCCTGCCCTTCAAGGGGCTTCCGTCGGGCAGTCCGACGGTGACCTCGGTGCCGCGGGCGGCCCAGGAGGCCTCCTGCGCCGAGGCGTTGACGACGACCTTGCGGGTCGTGCCGGTGTACGTGAGGGCGTTCTCGCCGGCGGCCGAGCCGAGCCGGACGCCCGCCGGGCCGAGGCGCACCCGGCCGGAGGCGTAGACGACGTCGCCGAGGCCGATCCGGCCGGTCTCGGGCAGGTCCAGGGCCTTCTGCCAGCGCTTGACGGCCCGTTCGGTGCCGGACGTGAACTCCTCGTCGACGGTGAAGCCGGTGTAGCCGAGCGCGGCGAGGTTGGACTCGAACTGGAGGACGTCCATGCCGCGGAGGGGCAGGGGGCGTGGGGGTGTCGCGGGAGGGGCGGCCGGAGGTGCCTCCGATCCCTTGGCGCTCTTGTCACCTTCTTGCTTCGGAGGCGTGGTCCGGGGCGGGTCGGGGGCGGTCGCGGCCGCCGTGCCCAGTTCGCGGTACATCGGCAGCGTGCCGTAGAGCAGCACCACCGGCCGGTCGTCGACCCGCAGCAGGGTGTCCCCGCGTTCGGCGGTCGCGCCCGCCTCCGGGAGCCAGGTGACGGTGCCGGTCGCCTTCACCGGAAGGGGTATCTCGGTCCCGTATCCCAGCGTCCCCTCGACCTTGGTCCGTTCGACGAGGGTCACGCGGGTGACGGCGACCGTGGAGCCCGCCCGTGGTGGGGCGGCGGGGGGCTCGTCGTCCCCGCCGCCGAGGCCGAGCGCGCCGACCGCGGCGACGGTCGTGACCGCGACGAAGGCCGTGGAGAGGAGGACGGTACGGCTCCGGCGGCGAGGGGCCTCCGTGTGCGTCTCGCTCATCGCTCAGCCCTTGCCCGGGCCCTGCTCCACCGGGTCGCCGATGATCGGCGCGCAGGTGCGGCCGGCCTGCTTGGCGGCGGCCGTGGTCGAGTCCCACTGGGCGTCCCCGTAGGTGTTGCCGTCGGGCTCGGGGTCGGGGAAGTCGGGGGCGCCGTTCTTCTGCATGCAGGCGGCGAACTCGAACTGCTTCTTGATCTGTTCGGGGGTGAGCTTGGGAGCGAGCCGCCGTTCGATCTCGGCGGGGACCGACGGCTTGTCCTTGCTGCACTTCTCCAGCGCCTTCCGGCTGGCCGGGTTCGCCTTGAGGGGGCGGGCGTCGCCGAGGTCGACCTGGCCGTTCCCGTCCGGGTCGGGGGCGTCGATGCCGTTCGCGCGCAGGCACTTCACCCAGGCGCGCTGGGATTCGACGTACGCGGTGACCTCGTCCTTTCCGTCGCCGCTGCCGGTCGTCCTGCCCGTACCACCGGACGGGGTGCCTTCGACCGCCGTCGGGATCCTGCCGGCCCCGTCGTCGCCGCCCCCGCCGCAGCCGGTCAGCGCGAGGGTCACGGCGGCCGCCGCGGCGGCGAGCAGCACGCGGTTCGTCCTCATCGGTTCTTCCGTCCTTCCGTCGGGCCCCGGGCCGCGAGCGCGGTGGGTGGCCCGACCGTAGGGCCGGGATCATGAAGAACCTTTGAAGAACCTGTCTGGCGGCCATGAGGCCGCCCCGTACCGCGGAATCAGCTGCCTTCGGAGCGCAGGCGGCGGTCGAGGGCCAGGGACAGTTCCGCCTCGACGACGTTCTTGGCGAGCGGGCGCAGTCGCCAGACGTCGTCCTCGGCCGCGTGGGCGCGCAGCAGGTCGGTGAAGAGCTCCGCGAGGGCGTCGGCGTGTTCGCGGACGCGGGCGCCCGCCTTGAGGACCTCGGCGAGCGGGATGCCCTCGCGGACGAGTGCGGCGGAGACGTCGAGCAGGCGGCGGCTGATGTGGACGATCTCCTCGCCGTCCGTGACGAGGTAGCCGAGGTCGAGGGCGGCCGCGAGGTTCTCGGGGGTGACCTCGCCGGCGAAGTGGTCGGCGAGCTCCTCGGGGGTCAGGCGGACGGGCTCCTCCTCGGTGGGAGGGCCGAGGGCGAGGACCTCGCGGACGTTCCGGCCGCTCTCGAAGGCGCTGGTGAGGTCGGCGATGCCGTTGAGGGTGTGGCCGCGCTCCAGGAGGGCGGCGATGGTGCGCAGCCGGGCGAGGTGGTGCTCGTCGTACCAGGCGATGCGGCCCTCGCGGCGGGGCGGCGGGATCAGTCCGCGCTCGCGGTAGAAGCGGAGGGTGCGCACGGTGATGCCGGCGGCCGTCGCCAGCTCCTCCATGCGGTACTCGCGCACGCCGCCGGTTCCCGGTCCTTCGACTGATCCTTCTGCCACGCACGCCAGCCTATGTTGTACCGCCGGTAACTTTCCCTCGCCGTACCCCTACCGCTCGGTATGGAGCTGCTCTACAGTCCCGACTGTGCCAGTGATTGCTGGCGTGATCTGTCGGGCGCGCGGGAGGCGGCATGGCGAAGCACGAGCACGTACGGGTGGCGGTGATCGGATCGGGATTCGGTGGCCTCGGCGCCGCCGTCCGGCTGCGTCGCGAGGGAATCACCGACTTCGTCGTCCTGGAGCGGGCCGACTCCGTGGGCGGCACATGGCGCGACAACAGCTACCCCGGCTGTGCCTGCGACGTGCCCTCGCACCTCTACTCCTTCTCCTTCGCGCCCAATCCCGACTGGCCGCGGACCTTCTCCGGACAGCGCCACATCCGCGCCTACCTGGAGCATGTCACGGACACCTTCGGGATCCGTCCCCACCTGCGCCTGAACCACGAGGTGCTGCGGATGGAGTGGGACGCCGAGGCGCTCCGCTGGGAGATCGAGACCAGCCGGGGCAGCTTCAGCGCCGAGGTCGTCGTCTCCGCCACCGGACCGCTCTCCGACCCCAAGATCCCCGACATCCCCGGGCTCGCCGACTTCCCCGGCAAGGTCTTCCACTCCGCCCGCTGGGACCACGACTACGACCTCACCGGCAAGCGCGTCGCCATGATCGGCACCGGCGCCTCCGCCATCCAGATCGTGCCCGCGATCCAGCCCCTGGTCGGGAAGCTGACGCTCTTCCAGCGCACGCCCCCGTGGGTCATGCGCCGCATGGACCGGGCGATCAGCGGCCCCGAGCGCTGGCTGCACCGCGCCGTGCCCGTCACCGGCACCCTCCGCCGCGGCCTCCTCTGGGGCATCCGCGAACTCCAGGTCGGCGCCTTCACCAAGCACCCGAACGAACTCGGGCTCATCGAGAAGCTCGCCAAGGCCAACATCGCCAAGGCCGTCAAGGACCCGGTGCTGCGGGCCAAGCTGACGCCCTCGTACCGCATCGGCTGCAAGCGCATCCTGCTCTCCAGCACGTACTACCCGGCGGTCGCCGAGCCCAACGTCGACGTCGTCGCCTCCGGACTGCGCGAGGTCCGCGGCTCGACCGTCGTCGCCGCCGACGGCACCGAGACCGAGGTCGACGCGATCGTCTTCGGCACCGGCTTCCACGTCACCGACATGCCCATCGCCGAGAGGGTCGTCGGCGCCGAGGGGAAGACCCTCGCCGAGACCTGGAAGGGCGGCATGGAGGCGCTGCGCGGCGCCACCGCCGCCGGCTTCCCCAACTTCATGACGGTCATCGGCCCCAACACCGGCCTCGGGAACTCCTCGATGATCCTCATGATCGAGTCCCAGCTGAACTACATGGCCGACTACCTGCGCCAGCTCACCCTGCTCACCTCCTCCGGTCGCGGCGGGCGCGCCGCCCTCGCCGTCCGTCCCTCCGCCGTCGGCGTCTGGAACCGCAAGGTGCAGGCCCGGATGGAGCGGACCGTCTGGAAGGCGGGCGGCTGCGAGAGCTGGTACCTCGACGCCAACGGCCGCAACACCACGCTGTGGCCGGGCACGACGGGCGAGTTCCGCAAGGAGACCCGGCAGGTCGACCTCTCCGAGTACGAGGTGGTCCGCGCGGCGGAGCCCGCTCCGCCGGCGAAGAGCCGCGCCGCCTCCCGCAAGAAGGAGGCCGCCCAGTGAGCGCGCACCTCATACCCCTGCCCACGCCCCGCGAGCTCACCGCCCTCTCCGCGGACGGCTCCCCGATCCACGTCGAGGTGTACGGCCCCGAGGGCGCGCCCGCCGTCGTCCTCGCCCACGGCTGGACCTGCTCGATCACCTTCTGGGCCGAGCAGATACGGGCTCTCGCCGCCGACCACCGGGTCATCGCCTACGACCAGCGTGGCCACGGCAGGTCCCCCGTGCCCGCTCCGGGCGGCTACTCGACGACCGCGCTCGCCGACGACCTGGAGGCGGTGCTCGCGGCCACCCTCGGCCCCGGCGAGCGGGCCGTCCTCGCCGGCCACTCCATGGGCGGCATGACGCTCATGGCCGCTGCCGGACGCCCCGGCTTCCGACAGCACGCCGCCGCCGTCCTCCTCTGCTCCACCGGGCCCTCGCGGCTGACCGCCGAGGCCACCGTCGTACCGCTGCGGCCCGGCGGTCTGCGCAGCCGGCTGACCAAGGCCGTCCTCGGCGCGAAGGCGCCGCTCGGCCCGGTCAACGCCGTCTCGAAGAAGGTCCTCAAGTACGCGACGATGGGACCGGGCTCGGCGCCCGACCGGGTCGAGGCCTGCGCCCGGATCGTGCACGCCTGTCCGCGCGTCTCCCGCTACGGCTGGTCGCAGGTCCTCGCCGGCCTCGACCTCGAAGCCGGGCTGCGGGAGCTGCGGCTGCCGGTGGCCGTGCTCGTCGGCACCGCCGACCGGCTCACCCCGGCCGTCCACTCCCGCGCGATGGCGGACGCGCTGCCGCACTGCACGGGCCTCGTCCAGCTGGCCGGCATGGGCCACATGACGCCGGTGGAGGCCCCCGAGGCCGTCACCGCGCAGATCCGCGAACTGACCCTCACGTACCTGGGCGTGAAGTCCGGGGACCAGGAGAAGCAGAAGGAGCAGGCATGAGCAGGATGAGCCTGGAAGGACAGGTCGCGGTCGTCACCGGAGGGGCCCGAGGCGTCGGCGAACTCCTCGCCCGCAAGCTCTCCGCGCGCGGAGCGAAGATCGCGCTCGTCGGCCTGGAGCCCGAGCAGCTCAAGGAGGTCGCCGGCCGGCTGCACACCGAGGCCGACTGGTGGCACGCCGACGTCACCGACCACGAGGCCATGGCGAAGGTCGCGGCCGAGGTCAAGGAGCGGTTCGGGAAGGTCGACATCGTCGTCGCCAACGCCGGTGTCGCGGCGGGCGGTCCCTTCGTCGAGTCCGACCCCGACGCCTGGCGGCGGGTCATCGAGGTCAACCTGATCGGCGGCGCCGTGACCGGCCGGGCGTTCCTGCCCGTCCTCATGGAGTCCCGCGGGTACTTCCTCCAGATCGCCTCGCTCGCGGCGCTCACCCCGGCCCCGATGATGACGGCGTACTGCGCCTCCAAGTCGGGCGTCGAGGCCTTCGCGCACAGCCTGCGCGCCGAGGTCGCGTACAAGGGCGTGAAGGTCGGCGTCGGCTATCTGTCCTGGACCGACACCGACATGGTGCGCGGCGCCGACCAGGACGACGTGATGCGCGAGCTCCGCTCCCGGCTGCCGTGGCCCGCGAACCGCACGTACCCCCTCGGCCCGGCCGTCGACCGGATCGTCGCCGGCATCGAGCGGCGCTCCTCCCACGTGTACGCGCAGTGGTGGCTGCGCGGGATGCAGTCGGTCCGGGGCTATCTGCCCGGGATGATCGCGACGGTCGGGCAGCGGGAGATGCGGCGCTTCGAGCCCCGTCTCGGCTCCGTCTCCAAGGGGCTCGTGGGCGCGGGCGGCGCGGCCGACGAGCAGGCCCGCGCGGGGGACACGGCCCGGCGGTGACAGGGCGTATTCGATCGACATGCGTGGAATGTTCGCCCGTGCAAGGCTGATCGGGACCCAAGGGGCGCGATGTCCCCGGGTCCCCCTCACACCCTCCTAGGAGTGAACCTTCATGGGTAAGCGAGACCAGTTCAGCGACAAGGCGGAGCAGCTCCAGGCGCAGGCCAAGCAGGCCAGGGGCAACGCGAAGGACGAGGCGTCCGAGCGTGCCTCCCAGGGCCGTGACCGCACCGAGGCCGAGACGCGCAGGGCCCAGCAGGAGGCCCAGGACCGTTTCGACCAGGACTACGACGCCTGACGCCCGCTCCTCGAAGGCGCACCCGGGACGCCGGGTGCGCCTTCGCGCGTTCCCGGGCGGGGCGCGTGCGGGGTGATCGAGAAGGTCCGGTCGAGGAGGACGCTCTCGGCGCGGTCCTGGAGGCGGCGCGCGAGCAGGCTGAGGTCGGCCGTCCGGGCGGACGGGAGGGATATCGCCAGGGCGGCGGCCGAGGAGCCGACCGTGATGGGGACGGCGGCGCAGACGGAGCCGAGGGCGTACTCCTCGTACTCGAGGAGGGGCGTCCCGCGCCGCTGGGAGGCGAGGCGGCGCTCGATGGCGGCGCGGCCCGCCACCGTGTGCCGGGTGAGCGGGGTCGCGGGGTGCCGGTCGAGATGGTCGGCGCGCTCCTCGTCGCCGAGCTGCGCGAGGAGCACCTGGCCGGCGGCGTGCGCATGGCCGGTGAGGCGGAAGTCGGCCCACTCGCTGACGGGCGGGCAGTCGGGGTTGCGGGAGGCCGTCGTGACCCGGATCTCGCCCTCGCGGTAGACGACGAAGTAGACGGCGGCGTCGAGTTCCAGACTGAGATGGTCGGCCCACTCCTGGGTGGGCAGGCTCTCGGGAGCGGAGGACTGCGGGATCGCGAGCCCGCCGGCGTCCGCGAGGGCGTACCCGTGGCGGTCCTTGGTCACCAGGCCCTCGTGGCAGAGGGTGCGCAGCAGGTGGTACGCGGTGGGAAGTGGCAGGTCGGTGTCGCGCGCGAGCTGTTTGGCGCTGGCGCTGCCGCCCCGGTGGTTCAGGGCGCGCAGGAGGTGGACGGCGCGCTGGACGGACTGGATGAGGGTCTGGCCGGTCGATTGTCGATCGGGCATGCGGCTTCCTGTTCTGCATCTTCTGCATCCTGGACGGCGTGCTCCGCCCGGCGGGTTTCCGCCGTGACCGGCCCCGGGCCGCAGGATATTAGGGCGCCCTTTCCCAGGCGAGCGCATACCGTGCCCCCCATGCCTGAACTGCAGCGACTGCGCCCCGACCACGCGCCCGCCCTGCTCGCGTTCGAGCGGGACAACAGGGCCTACTTCGCCGCCTCCGTGCCCGACCGGGGAGACGCGTTCTTCGAGGAGTTCGAGGACCGGCACCGGGCGCTCCTCGACGAGCAGGAGACCGGTGCGATCCACTTCCACGTCCTGGTGGCGGAGGACGGGGAGGTACTCGGCCGCTTCAACCTCGTGGACGCCGTCGACGGGGCCGCCGAGCTCGGCTACCGGGTCGCCGAGAAGGCGACCGGGCGGGGTGTGGCGACGGCCGGGGTGCGCGAGGTGTGCCGACTGGCGCGGGAGGCGTACGGGCTGACGCGGCTGACCGCCGCCACGACCCTCGACAACGCGGGGTCGAGGGCCGTGCTCGGGCGGGTCGGCTTCGGCGCGGTCGGGAGCGTGACGCTGGACGGCGAGCCGGGCACCTCGTACGAGCTGGACCTCGGCGCGGCCCGCACGTAGGGCTTCCGTGCGGGCCGCGCCCGGGCCTAGGGCCTGCCTTTCGGATCATGCCGGGCTCGGGCGGTCCTATCCGGCCGGCCCCGTGGGCCGCGGCGGCAGTTTCGGGCGGGAGCGGTCGGGGACCGCCTCGTAGCCCGGGGGGCTGGCCGGCGGGGTCTCGTCGAGGAGCGAGAGGGCGACGTGCACGGCGTCGTCGAGCTGGGCGTGCCGGCCCTCGGCCCAGTCGAGGGGGGTGCGCAGGACCGCGAGGTCGGGTTCGACGCCGTGGTTCTCCAGGGACCAGCCGTACTCGGGGAACCAGGCCGCGTTCATCGGGACCGTGATCTGGGTGCCGTCGCCGAGCCGGTGACGGCCGGTCATGCCGACGACCCCGCCCCAGGTGCGCTGCCCGACGACGGGACCGAGGCCGAGGAGCTTGAAGGCGGCGGTGATCATGTCGCCGTCGGAGGAGGTGGCCTCGTCGGCGAGCGCGACGACGGGGCCGCGCGGGGCGTTCGAGGCGTACGAGACGGGCTGGGCGTTCCGGGTGAGGTCCCAGCCGAGGATCCTGCGGGTGAGTTTCTCTATGACCAGCTCGCTGATGTTGCCGCCGGCGTTGCCGCGGACGTCGACGATGAGCGCGGGCCGGGAGACCTCCATGCGCAGGTCGCGGTTGAACTGCGCCCAGCCGGAGCCGCCCATGTCGGGGATGTGGAGGTAGCCGCAGCGGCCGCCGCTGAGCTCCCGGACCACCGCCCGGCGCTTGGCGACCCAGTCCTGGTAGCGCAGCGGGCGTTCGTCGACGAGCGGGACGACGGCGACGCGGCGGGAGCGGCCCTCGCCCTCGGCGGGGGTGAAGGTCAGCTCGACGGTGGTGCCGCCGGTGCCGGAGAGCAGCGGGTACGGGCCGGCGACCGGGTCGACGGGCCGGCCGTCGACATGGGTGAGGACGGCGCCCTCGCGGATGCCGGTGCCGGCGAGCGGGGAGCGGGCCTTGGAGTCGGAGGACTCGCCGGGCAGGATCCGCTTCACCGTCCAGCCGGCCTCCCTGGGTACGAGGTTGGCGCCGAGCAGGCCCATGGGCCGCTGGTAGTGCGGCGGGCCCTCGTTGCGGCGGGCGGGGGTGACGTACGCGTGCGAGGTGCCCAGTTCGCCGGCGACCTCGCGGAGCAGGTCGGCGAACTCGTCGGGGGAGGAGACCCGTTCGACGAGCGGCCGGTACTGGTCGAGGACCGCCCGCCAGTCGACGCCGCCCATGCCGGGTTCCCAGAAGTAGGCGCGGACGATCCGGCCGGCCTCGTCGAAGGCCTGGCGCCACTCGGCGCCCGGGTCGACCTCGTGGAGGATGCGCCGCAGGTCCAGGTAGACGGTGGAGTCGCCGTCCCCGGACTCGGTGGAGGGCACGGCCCGCAGCTCGCCCTCGTCGGCGACGACGAGCCGGGTGCCGTCGCCGCTGACCGCGAACCAGTCGAGGTCCTTGGCGAGTTCGGTCTTGCGGGCCTTGGTGATGGTGAAGTGTTCGAGCGAGGGGCGGCCCGAGGTGTCGGCCGGATTGGCGAAGGTCTCGCCGAGCGCGCCCGAGATCGGCCAGCGCAGCCAGACCAGCCCGCCGCCGCTGACGGGGTGCAGCGCGGAGTACTTGGAGGCGGCGACCGGGATGGGGCTGACCCGGTCGGGGAGCCCCTCGATCTCGACGGTGACCGTGCCGTCGCCGGTGTCCGTGTCGTCGTCGGCGGGGTCGAGGCCGCCGGCCGCGGGGCGCCCGTCGGGCAGCAGCGCGAAGGGGGAGGGCGTCGCGGAGGAGAGCGGCACGAGGTAGGGGCGGCAGCCGAGCGGGAACGACAGGTCGCCGGTGTGCACGTCGTACACCGGGTCGAAGCCCCGCCAGGAGAGGAAGGCGAGATAGCGGCCGTCCCGGGTGAAGACCGGGTTCTCGTCCTCGAAGCGGCCGTTGGTGACGTCGACGACGGTCCGGGCGCCGGGCCCCGAGATGCGGGCCATCTTGATGGAGCGCAGGGAGCGGCCGATGCCGGGGTGGGACCAGGTGAGCCAGGCGCCGTCGGGGGAGAAGGCGAGGTCGCGGACGGGGCCGTTGACGGACCGGATCAGCTCGATGACCTCGCCTTCCTCGGAGCCTCCCGCGGAGCCCCCGGTGGCGTCCTCGCCGGTGTCCTCGGTGTCCTCGGTGTCCGCGGTGTCCGCGGTGTCCGCGGTGTCTTCTGTGTCCGCGGTGTCTTCGGTGTTCGCGACGGCAGCCGCGTCCTCGGACACGGTGATGAGGAGGAGCCGCCCGTCGTGGGAGGCGATCGCGAGCCGCTCGCCGTCCGGGTCGGAGATGAGCTCCTCGACCCGGCCGAGCCGGCCCGAGGCGAGCCGGCGCGGCGGCCGGTCGCCGCTGGCCCGCGGCAGGTAGGCGACCTCGATGGCGTCCTCGCCCTCGGCGTCGGTGACGTACGCGACCTGGCCGCCGCTGCCGAGCATCTCGGGCAGCCGGACGCGGACGCCCGGGGTGTCGATGATCGTGCGGGCCGGGCCGTCGCGGTGCGTGAGCCAGTACAGGCTGCCGCGGACGGAGACGGCGCTGGCCCGGCCGGTCTCGTCGACGGAGACCGCGTCGACGTGGTGGGCGGCGGGCACCTGGTAGTGGCGGCGGCCGACGCGCTGCCCGCCGAGCCGGACCTCCAGCTTCCGGGGGCGGGAGTCGGCCGTGAGGGTGTCGACGATCCACAGCTCGCCCGCGCACTGGTAGACGACCCGGCGGCCGTCGCTGGAGGCGTGCCGGGCGTAGAAGGCGTCGTGGTCGGTGTGGCGGCGCAGGTCGGTGCCGTCGGGCAGGCAGGAGTAGAGGTTGCCGACGCCCTCGTGGTCGGAGAGGAAGGCGATCCGGCCGTCGACGGCCATCGCGCAGTCCAGGTGGCCGCCGATGTCGGGCAGCAGCCGTTCGCCGTGCAGCCAGAGGCGACCGGTGGCGCCGCCGAGGTAGCGCTTCCAGGCGGCCGGCTCGTGCGGCGGCTTTCCGGTGAGGAGGAGGGTGCGGCGGTCGCCGACGTTGCCGGTGGCGTCGGGGTGGCCGCAGACGCCGGGGTCGTCGGTGACGCTGATGTCGGAGACCGGGCCCCAGGGCATGCGGAGGCCGGGGGAGCCGTCGGTGGGGACGGTGTAGGCCCAGGAGTAGTACGAGAAGGGCTGCCCGTGCGAGGAGACGGCGAGGATGTCGGAGCGGCCGTCCCGGTCGGGGTCCGGGGGCGTCCAGCCGCAGACCCGGGTGTCGGTGGAGCCCCAGTAGGTGAGGCGCCGGGCGGAGCCGCCGTCGATGGGGACGAGATGGATCTCCGGGTCGAGGCTGCGCCAGTTCGTGTACGCGATGTGGCGGCCGTCCGGCGAGAAGCGCGGGTGGCCGACCCGGGTGCGGTCGACGGTCAGTCGCCAGGCCCGGCCGGGGCGGTGGCCCTCGGGGACGAGGGGCGCGATCCAGAGATCGTCCTCGGCCGCGAAGCACAGCAGGTCGTCGTGGAGGTGCGGAAACCGGAGATACGCGACGTCGTCACTCACCTGTACATGCTTTCCGCGCGGAGGGGGCGCGGCAACTCGTACGTGTGTGCCTGTGCGTGTGGGCCAGGACACGTACGAAACGGTTTCGTTTCGTTGAGGGCGGGGGTATCTTCGTACTGTACGAAACCGTTTCGTTCGCACCATCGGATCGGAGGAGCCGGCATGGCTCGCAGCAGACTCACTCCCGAGCGGGAGTCCGAGCTGTACACGGCCGTGCTCGACCTCCTCCGCGAGGTCGGCTACGACGCCCTCACCATGGACGCCGTCGCCGCCCGCACCCACTCCAGCAAGGCCACCCTCTACCGCCAGTGGGGGAGCAAGCCGGAGCTGGTCGCCCGGGCGCTCCGCGCCAACAAGCCCGCCTCTCTCTCCGAGATCGACACCGGCTCGCTGCGCGGCGACATCGAGGAGATGCTCGCCCACACCGACGACTGCCAGATGGACAAGGACGCCGCGCTGATGCGGGGCCTTGCCCATGCCGTCCACACCAACCCCGAACTGCACCGCGCGCTGCGCGAGCTGCTCATCGAACCCGAGATGAACGGCCTCGACGAAGTGCTGCAACGAGCGGTCCGCAGGGGCGAGGTCGCCGCCGACAACCCGGCGCTGAAGCTCGTTCCGCACATGCTGATCGGTGCGTTCATCGCCCGCCCGCTGATCGAGGATCAGCCGGTCGACCGCGCCTTCCTCAGCGCGTACTTCGACGCCGTCGTGCTCCCCTCACTCGGCGTCTGATCCTCCCCGCAGTACCGCTGGACCCTTTCTCCACCTGACGTCGAACCGCTCACGCCGTCGGGCCGGCTCCCCATGTCCTGTCCCGCCCCACAATGGGAGTACGCCCCCGTGGCCACGTTCCTCTACAAGCTGGGCCGTTCCGCCTTCCGGCGCCGACGGCTCGTCGCCCTCCTCTGGGTGGCGCTCCTGGCGGTCGCCGGTATCGGCGCCGCCACCGCGCCCGCCCCCGCGTCCAGTTCCTTCTCGATCCCCGGCACCGAGGCCCAGCGCGCCTTCGACCTGCTCGAAGAGCGCTTCCCGGGCGCCGGCGCCGACGGGGCCACGGCCCGTGTCGTCTTCAAGGCCCCCGAGGGCCAGAAGATGACCGACCCGGCCCACAAGGCCGTCGTCGAGGAGACCGTCGCCGCGCTGAAGTCCGGCTCGGACCAGATCGTCTCGGTCACCGACCCGTACACCGCGCAGGCCGTCTCGAAGGACGGCTCCACCGCCTACGTCTCCGTCTCCTACAAGGTCAGCGGGATGGAGCTGACCGACGAGAGCCGGGAAGCCCTCACCCAGGCCGGTCTGGGCGCGCAGGGCAAGGGGCTGACCGTCGAGGTCGGCGGTGACGCCCTCCAGAGCATGCCCGAGCAGGGCGCGAGCGAGGCCATCGGCGTCGTCATCGCCGGCATCGTGCTCGTCATCACCTTCGGCTCGCTCGTCGCCGCCGGACTCCCGCTGCTCACCGCGATCATCGGCGTCGGCATCGGCGTCTCCTCGATCACGGCCCTCGCCAACGTCCTCGACCTGGGCTCCACCACCTCCACCCTCGCGATGATGATCGGCCTCGCGGTCGGCATCGACTACGCCCTCTTCATCGTCTCCCGCTACCGCGCGGAGCTCGCCGACGGGCGCGAGAAGGAGGACGCGGCGGGCCGTGCGGTCGGCACGGCGGGCTCGGCGGTCGTCTTCGCCGGACTCACCGTCGTCATCGCCCTGGTCGGCCTGGCCGTCGTCAACATCCCGATGCTGACGAAGATGGGCTTCGCCGCCGCCGGCACGGTCGTCATCGCCGTCCTCATCGGACTCACCCTCATCCCCGCGATGCTCGGCTTCGCCGGCGACAAGATCGTCGGCCGCAAGCAGCGCAAGGGCACCGCGAAGGTGAGCGATAAGCCCAACGGCGGCACCCGCTGGGCCCGCTTCGTCATCCGCCGCCCCCTGATGGTGCTGCTCGTCGGCGTCATCGGCCTCGGTGCGATCGCCGTGCCCGCCGCCTCCCTGGAGATGGGCCTGCCGGACGACGGCGTCAAGCCCACCTCCACCACCGAGCGCAGGGCGTACGACGCGCTGTCGGACGGCTTCGGCCCCGGCTTCAACGGCCCGCTGCTCGTCGTCGTCGACGGCGACAAGGCCACCGCCGACAAGGCCGTCTCCACGATCAAGGGCCTCGAAGGCTGGGCCGCCGTCACCCCGGCGACCCCGAACAAGGCCGGCGACGCCGCGATGATCACGGTGGTCCCGAAGGACCGTCCGTCCTCGGGCGCCACCGAGGACCTGGTCCACGACATCCGGGGCGCCACCGGCGACGAGGTCCTCGTCACCGGCGCGACCGCGATGAACATCGACTTCTCGCAGAAGATGAACGACGCGCTCGTGCCCTACCTGGCACTCGTCGTCGGCCTCGCCTTCCTGCTCCTGACGGTGGTCTTCCGGTCGATCCTGGTGCCGCTGAAGGCGGCCCTCGGCTTCCTGCTCTCGGTCGTCGCGGCCCTCGGCGCGGTCGTCGCGGTCTTCCAGTGGGGCTGGCTCGGCAGCCTCTTCGGGGTCGAGCAGACCGGCCCGATCATGTCGATGATGCCGATCTTCATGGTGGGTGTCGTCTTCGGTCTCGCGATGGACTACGAGGTCTTCCTCGTGACCCGGATGCGGGAGGCGTACGTGCACGGCGAGCGGCCCGGCGAGGCGATCGTGACCGGCTTCCGGCACAGCGCCCGGGTGGTCGTCGCCGCGGCGGTCATCATGATCGCGGTCTTCTCCGGCTTCATCGGCATGGACGACCAGATGATCAAGATGATCGGCTTCGGCCTGGCCGTCGCGGTCCTCTTCGACGCCTTCGTGGTCCGCATGGCGATCGTCCCGGCCGTGCTCGCGCTCCTCGGCCACAAGGCCTGGTGGCTGCCGAAGTGGCTGGACCGGATCCTGCCGAGCGTGGACGTGGAGGGCGAGGGCCTCGCCGCGTCGACCGGTGAGGACGCGCCCGCGAAGCCGGACCTCGTCAAGGTCTGACCTGCGGGACCGATCCCGTACGTACGCCGTCAGTGTGTCGTCATCGACGTACTGACGGCGTACGTGTGCCGGAGGAAGCGGAGCAGGGCGGCGGTGTCGAACTGGACGACCTGGACCCCGTCGTCCCTGTGGAACTCGACGACCGTCTGCACCCGGCCGCAGGGCCACACCTCGATGTCGCCGCGGCGGGTCGGGGTGCGCAGCCCGTTCTCCAGGAGCGTGCGAGGGAAGGACCACTCGACGTCGCCGGGAAAGCCGAAGCGGACGGTCGCGGGGGAGAAGTCGGCGTCGAAACGGAGGGTCACGGGGACGGGCCGGGAGAGCGGCGCGTCGCTGATGATGCGTCCCTTGGCGTGGTCGTCGACGGCGTGATCTTCGGCTGTGTGCTCGTCTACGGCGGCCATCGCGGGCTCCTCACCTTTTTGTCCTGCTATCAGTAAATGTGTCACTCCTTCCCCTCCTTCGCACGGGCATGCGTCGTCCACGCTGTGATCTGTGACCCATGCGCTCTTGCAAGTAGTTCGCAGGAAGGCTCATCATTCGGGGCGTGCATGTACCTGACGGATTCATCAATGCCCCCGTATCGGCCGTGGCCGGTGTCGTCGCCGCCGGCGCCGTCGCCGTGAGCCTGCGCGGGGCCCGCCGCGAGCTTGGGGGCACCTCCCGTGCCGAAGGCCACGGGGGAGAGAGGACGGCGCCGCTCGCCGGGCTCGTCGCGGCCTTCATCTTCGCCGTGCAGATGCTGAACTTCCCGGTCGCCACCGGGACCAGCGGACATCTGCTCGGCGGCGCGCTCGCCGCGATACTCGTCGGCCCGTGGACCGGCGTCCTGTGCGTCGCCGTCGTCCTGCTGATGCAGGGCATCCTCTTCGCCGACGGAGGCCTCACCGCCCTCGGCGTGAACATCACCGTCATGGGCGTCGTCACGGTCGTCGTCGCGTACGCGCTCTTCCGCGGACTCGTCCTCGTGCTCCCGCGCACCCGCCGCTCGGTGACCGCGGCCTCCTTCGTCGCCGCGCTCGTCTCCGTACCGGCCTCGGCCGCCGCCTTCACCCTGATCTACGCGATCGGCGGCACCACCGACGTACCGATCTCCAAGGTCCTGACGGCCATGGTCGGCGTGCACTTCCTCATCGGCGTCGGCGAGGCCGTCATCACCATGCTGACGGTCGGCGCGGTCATCGCGGTCCGCCCCGACCTGGTCTTCGGCGCCCGCGGCCTGACCACCCCGCTCAAGCTCCGGGTCGACGGCGAGCTGGTCGACGCGCAGGCCCCGGCCGCCGCGCCCGCGGCCCCCGGCTCCCCGAGGAAGCTGTGGATCGGCGGCGTCGTCACCGCGCTCGTCCTCGCCGGCTTCGTCTCCTTCTACGCCTCCGCCAGCCCCGACGGCCTGGAGAAGGTCGCCGCCGACAAGGGCATCGACGCCAAGGTCGAGGAGCACGCCGCCGCCGGCTCGCCGCTCGCCGACTACGGCATCAAGGACGTCTCCAACGCCCGCCTCTCCGGCGGCCTCGCCGGCGTCATCGGCGTCGGCGTGACCCTCGCCGTCGGCACGGGCGCCTTCTGGGTCGTCCGCCGCCGCCGTACGCACCAGGAAGCCGCGGCGGCCTGACGTGGCGCGGTCCGTGACACGGGGGCGACCTGACAGGGGACCGGTCTGACATGGGAGCCGGCCACGCCCACAAGCTCTACCGGCACGCGCACTCGCCGGTCCACGAGCTGCCCCCGCACACCAAGCTCGCCGCCGTCCTCGGCTTCGTGGTGGTCGTCGTCTCGACGCCACGCGAGGCCGTCTGGGCCTTCGCCGGCTACGCCCTGCTCCTCGCGGTCGTGGCGGCGAAGGCCCGCGTCCCGGCCGGCTTCCTGCTGAAGCGGCTGCTCATCGAGGTGCCGTTCGTCGCGTTCGCGCTGCTCATGCCCTTCGTCGTCCCCGGCGAGCAGACAGAAGTCCTCGGGGTGTCGCTGAGCGTCCCCGGCCTGTGGGGCGCCTGGAACGTCCTCGCCAAGGGCACCCTCGGCGTCGCCGCCTCCGTGCTCCTCGCCTCCACCACCGAGCTGCGCGCCCTGCTCCTCGGCCTCCAGCGGCTGAAGCTGCCCCCGATGCTCGTCCAGATCGCCTCGTTCATGATCCGGTACGGCGACGTCATCACCGACGAGATGCGCCGCATGTCCGTCGCCCGCCGCTCGCGCGGCTTCGAGGCGCGGGGCGTCCGCCACTGGGGGGTCCTCGCGAAGTCCGCGGGCGCGCTCTTCATCCGCTCGTACGAGCGCGGGGAACGGGTCCACCTCGCCATGGTCAGCCGCGGCTACACGGGCACCATGCCGGTCATCGACGAGGTGACCGCCACCCGCGCCCAGTGGAGATACGCCGCCGCGCTGCCGCTCACCGCACTCCTGATCTGCCTCCTCGGATGGACGACCTCATGACCACTCCCCCCTCCCTCGAGGTGTCCGGCCTCGCCTACGCGTACCCCGACGGCCACCAGGCCCTCTTCGGCGTGGACCTGACCGTCGGGCGCGGCGAGCGGGTCGCCCTCCTCGGCCCCAACGGCGCCGGCAAGACCACCCTCGTCCTCCACCTCAACGGCATCCACACCGGCGGCGCGGGCACGGTCACCGTCGCCGGGCTCCCGGTCGGGAAGAAGCACCTCGCCGAGATCCGGCGCAAGGTCGGCATCGTCTTCCAGGACCCCGACGACCAGCTCTTCATGCCGACCGTCCGCGAGGACGTGGCCTTCGGCCCGGCGGCGGCGGGCGTCCGGGGCGCCGAGCTGGACGCCGTCGTGCGCAAGGCCCTCGACCGGGTCGGGATGGCCGACTACGCGGACCGGCCGCCGCACCACCTCTCCTTCGGGCAGCGCCGCCGGGTCGCCGTGGCCACCGTCCTCGCCATGGAGCCGGAGATCCTCGTCCTCGACGAGCCGTCCTCCAACCTGGACCCGGCCTCGCGCCGCGAGCTCGCCGACATCCTCCGCTCCCTGGACGTCACCGTCCTCATGGTCACCCACGATCTGCCGTACGCCCTGGAGCTCTGCCCGCGCGCGGTGATCCTCAGCGAGGGCGTCATCGCCGCCGACGGGCGGACCGGCGAGATCCTCGCCGACACGGAGCTGATGGCCCGGCACCGCCTGGAGCTGCCGTTCGGCTTCGTACCGAGCTCCGTGGCCTGACCCCGGAATCCACCCCTTCCGGCCGACGTTGCACCATGGGAGCCGGTCGTACGAAAGGGAGAGTGGGTCGGGTGGACGTCCAGGGCACGGTGGCGGCGGGCTGGGAGCCGGTCAGGGACGCGTTCCTGCGCAATTTCGAGCAGCGCGGGGAGCACGGGGCGGCCGTCGCCGTCCACCGGGACGGCGTGCAGGTCGTCGACCTGTGGGCCGGCAGCCGCGATGTGGACGGCTCGGCCCCCTGGACCGGGTCGACGGCCCAGGTGGTCCGCTCGGCGACCAAGGGCGTCGCCGCCGCGGTCCCCCTCCTCCTGCACCAGCGCGGCCTGCTCGACCTGGACGCCCCCGTCGCCACGTACTGGCCGGAGTTCAAGGCGGCCGGCAAGGACCGCGTGACCGTACGGCAGCTCCTCGCGCACCAGGCCGGGGTCCCCGTCCTGGACCGACCGCTCACCCTCGCCGAGGCCGTCGACCTCCCGACGGCCACCGGCGCGATAGCCGCCCAGGCCCCCGTCTGGGAGCCCGGCACCGCCCACGGCTACCACGCCCACACCTTCAGCTGGCTGCTCTCCGGCCTCGTCCACCGCGTCACCGGCCGCACCATCGGCCGCTGGGTCGCCGAGGAGATCACCGGCCCCCTCGGCCTCGACCTGTGGATCGGGCTGCCGGACGCGGAGGCCCATCGGGTCGGCCGCCTCGGCCCCGTCGAGGAGATCGACCCGCCCGGCGGCGGCGCGCTCAAGCTCCGCCCCAAGCGCTCCGTCAGCGAGGCCTACAAGGACCCGGACTCCCTCACCCGGCGCGCCTTCGGGGTCATCGAGCCCAAGCCCGACGAGAACGACCCCGTCTACCGGGCCGCCGAACTGCCCGGCTCGGCAGGTGTCGCCACCGCCCGCGCGCTCGCCCGCTTCTACGCGGCGACCCTCGGCCCCGTGGACGGCGCCGAGCGCCTCTTCGCCCCGGCGACGCTCACCCTGGCCCGTACGGAGGAGTCGGCGGGACCGGACAAGGTGCTGCTCGTCGGCACCCGCTTCGGGCTCGGCCACATGCTGCACGGACCGGCCTCCCCGCTGCTCGGCCCGTCCTCCTTCGGGCACCCCGGCCGCGGCGGCTCCCTCGGCTTCGCCGACCCCGAGTCGGGGATCGCCTTCGGGTACGTCACCAACGGCATGCGGAAGACGGTCACGGCCGACCCGCGCGCCCAGGCGCTGGTGCGGGCGGTGCGGTCGGCCGTCGACCGGACCTGACCCCGACCGGACCCGCATCGGAGGGACCCGACCCGACCTGAACCGGTCAAGGGCCGAAACCGGCCTGAACTGACCTGACATTCTGCGCCGTTGACCGGCGGGCGCGGGGGTGCGTGGCCAGTACCGTGTGCGAGCCCACTGACCAATGGGCGGCACGGGGGGCACGAGTGAGCGGGATTCCGTCGCGAGCGTCGCGACCAGCGAGAACCTTCGGAACGACACGAACACCGCGAACGACACCGCGGCCGTCCCGGCCCGCGCCACCGGCCGACCACGTGGCGCTGCGGATCGCGAGCAGCCGGCTCTGGGAGATCTACGGCAGCATCGGCCTGCTCGCGGCGCACCGGGGCCTCGTGCCCTGGCCGTACGCCAACTGGGCCAAGGTCGCCCGCCGTTCGCTGAGCCGCTCGGACATGACCATCCCGGGCTGGCTCGTCCACCTCTTCCGGACCGGTGGCGGGAGCCTGCCGCCGTTCCTCCTCGCCGTCCCGGCCTCGGACGGACCGGACCTGAGCGAGGAGCTCGCGACCCTGGCGGCGGTCTGCCCGTCCCGGGTCCGCGCGGAGCTCGAACAGCGCTTCCCGCAGGGCGTGCCCGCCGAGGTCCGCCCGCTGTACGCGGACCCCGTGGCGCGCCTCGCCGAACTCCGCGCCTTCCTGCCGAGGTACTGGCAGGCCGCGCTCGCCCCGCACGCGGCGACCGCGCGGGCGGCGACGGAGGAGGACGTCCTGCGCCGCGCCCGCACGCTGGCCACCCAGGGCCCGGAGGCGCTGCTTGACGCGGTGGGCGGGATCGCGGTGCCCGGCGGGGTCGCGGTGCCCGGCGTCATGGCCGTGTCGGGCGTCTCCCGACTCGTGCTCGTGCCCCTGCTGTTCGGCCGGGGCACGCCCTTCTTCACCTCGGCCCCGGACGGCTCCGAGGCCGCGCTGTCCTACCCGGTCGAAGGGTCCGCCGTCCTCGTCGGGGAGGCGCCGCCCGCGCGGCGCACCGACGCGCCCGCGCGCGGCGACCGGCTGGAGATCCTGATCGGCCGCAGCCGGGCCGGTGTCGTCCGGGCCCTCGTGACGCCCACGACCACGTCGGACCTCGCGACGGCCCTCGGGCTCGCCCCGAGCACCGTCTCGCAGCACCTCGCGGCGCTGCTCGCCGCGGGCGTGGTGCGGCGGCGCAGGGCGGGCGTGCGCGTGCTCTACGAACTGGACCGCCCGGGCGTGGTGCTGCTGAGGCACCTGGACCACGCGCGCGGGGCGCCGGTGGTCCGCTGACCGGGCAGTAGGGTCAATTCGCCGTACACGTACACAGGTTGCAACAGGAGAGAGCGCAATGTCCCAGGAAACGTACGAGAAGCTGGTCGCCCTGCTCGACGAGCGCGGTGCCGCCTACCGGGTGATCGAGCACGCGCCCGAGGGCGCCACCGAGGCGGTCAGCGCCCTGCGGGGGCACGAACTCGCCCAGGCGGCCAAGTGCATCATCGCGATGGTCAAGATCGGCAAGAAGGAGAAGCGGTTCGCGCTGGTCGTCGTCCCGGGTGACAAGCGGATCGACCTCGCGGCCGTGAAGGCGCTGTACGGCGGCACCTACGTCTCCTTCGCCTCCCCGGAGATCGCGGAGGAGCTCGCGGGCTCGGAGAGCGGCACGATCCTGCCGTTCTCCTTCGACGAGCGCCTGGAGCTGTTCGTCGACCCGGACCTCCTGACGCACCCGGAGTTCTACTTCAACGCCGCCCGGCTCGACCGCTCGATCGCCCTCTCCAGCGCGGACTACCGGTCGATCGCGGAGCCGCGCGTGGAGCGGGTCTCGACCGACTGACGTCCTAGGGCCTGTCCGGCGTCACGCCATGGTGGGCGTCAGCGCGAGCACCATTCCCAGGCCGACGAGCACGGTGCCGATGACCTTGTTGAGCACGCTCTGGCGCTGCAGCAGGCGGGCCCGCAGGCTCTGGTTGGAGAAGAGGAGCGCGGCCAGCGCGAACCAGACCAGGTGGGCGAACGACATGAAGAGGCCGTAGCCGACCTGCTGGAAGACGGGGGTGTCGGCGCTGACGACCTGCGTGTACGTGCTCAGCACGAACAGCATCGTCTTCGGGTTGAGCGCGTTCGTCAGGAATCCGGTGCGCAGCGCGCCCGCCTTCGACAGGCCGCCGTCGCTCGACAGGTCGATGTCCACCTGGGTCTTGGTGACGAACGTCTTGTACCCGATGTACACGAGATACGCGGCGCCGATCAGTTTCATCGCGGTGAAAAGCATCGGACTCCTGGAAACCAGAAGTCCCACGCCCAGCATCGTGTAGGTGACGTGGACGAGAACGCCCAGGGCAATTCCGACGGCCGCGAGAACTCCCGCGGTGCGCCCGTACAGATAACTGTTGCGGACGGTCATCGCGAAGTCCGCGCCGGGGCTGATGACAGCCAGAACAGTGATGACCGCCACGGCGATGAGCTGACCCATTTGCTGACCCGTTTTCCCGTCTTCTTCTCACTCGTTCACGCGGCGGTGGGGGCGCGGGGGTCTCGCCGTGGCGGACTCGCCGCGGCGGGCACCCCCGCACCCCCTCCGTACATCAGGGCTTGTGACGGTAGGTCACGACCAGCACGTCACGCGAGGCCGGGGTGGAGGAATCGATCCGCTCGATCGGCGAGACGCCGTGGTAGACCCGCTCGTCGTTGACGAGCGCCAGGTCGAGGGGGTCGGTGAGGGCGAACTTCTCCACCGGCTGCTTGTCCAGGTTGAAGACGGTGCTCTCGCCGCCGGTGGCGTTGGAGCGGCCGATCATCGCCATCAGGACGAAGGTGACGCCGTCGCGGTGGACGCCCTCGGGCGTGGGCAGACCGACCTCTTCGCCGTCGACCTCGATGCGGAACTGGTGGGCCTCGATGTGCCACGCGGAGTACGGGGCGAGCCGGCCGAAGATGTCGCAGCCCAGGGTGACCAGGCTGCTCATCGTGGCACCGTGCAGCGACGCGTCCTCGAAGGGCTCGTAGTGCCGGGCGACACCGCCGTTGAGGGTGTTGTAGTCGAGCCCCTGGTAGTGCGGCTGGTGGGCCTCGACGCGGTAGTCGGCGCTCGACCGGGGCGCGCTGAGCGTGGCGTGCCGGCGGCGGCGGTAGCGCCCGCCGTCCGCCATGTAGCTGTCGAGCGGCATCCGGCCCCAGCTCTCGCGGAAGGGCTCCAGGTCGTCGAGCGCGGCCCCGGACCGCTGGAGGAGAAGTTCCTTGACCTTTTCGCCGGAGCGGAGGTCAAAGCTCCGGGAGGAAAGCGACTCGCATATTTCCTCTACTCCGGACGCGTACGACGAAGACATTGTTCCCCCTGTGTCCAAGTGATCATCGGCGAAGTCGATCGTGGTATTTGCGGCGGGTGCATGTCAAAGCCTTTCGGTCGTGGCCGAATTGTCGGGAGTCCGCTTTTCATGAAGGGAATGTTGCGACCGTATGACGTGAGGGGTAGGAACCGCCCATGGAACTCAGACTCGGTGAACTCCCGGCACGCTTCGACGAATACGCGGTACTGATCACGGGCGCGGCGCGCGGCATCGGCGCGGCCACCGCACGCCGGCTCGCGGCCGAGGGCGCGCGGGTGCTGGTCACGGACATCGACGAGGACGAGGCCGCACGGACCGCCGCCGAACTGCCCGGGGCGGTGGCCCTGCGCTGCGACGTCGGCGACCGGGACTCGGTGGAGGCGGCCGTCGCGTACGCGGTGGAGACCTTCGGCGGCCTCGACGTCCTCGTCAACAACGCCCTCGCCCCCGTCGCCCCCGACCCGGACCGCTTCGAGGACGAGCCGGACGGGGGCTGGGCGGGCCAGCTCGACGTGACGCTGATGGGCGCGGTCCGCTGCTCCCGGGCCGCGCTGCCGCACCTCGCGGCGGCGGGCGGGCGCGGGGCGATCGTCATGATCGGCTCGGTCAACGCCGAGGCGGACTTCGGCAGTCACGCCTACAGCGCGGCCAAGGCGGGCCTCACCTCGCTGACCCGGACGCTGGCGGGCGACGCGGCGCCACGCGGTGTCCGCGTCAACCAGATCAACCCGGGGACGATCGCGACGACGGGCTGGGCGGGCAGGGAGGCCGAACTCGCCGCACTGGCGGACCGGGTCTACCCGCTGGGCCGCGTCGGCACTCCGGAGGACGTGGCCGCCGCCGTCGCGTTCCTCGCGTCGCGGGACGCGTCCTGGATCACGGGCACGGTCCTGCGGGTCGACGGCGGCCTGCTGGCGGTGAACACGCACTTCGCGGAGGTCCTGGCGGACTGAGGAAGCCGCCGCGGAAATTTCCGGAACCGGGACGCAACCCCGGGAGGTGCCACACGTCTGGTGGGTTGAAGGCGCCCTTCACGTCCTGTCCCACCTCCTCACCTGGAGAGCCCCATGAAGCACACCTCTCGCCGTCGCCGGATCCTGGGCGCGGTCACGGGCGCCGCACTGCTCCTGGGCGGCGCCTTCGCCGCGCAGGCCGTCGCCGACTCCGGCGAGAAGCCGAAGCCCGCGGCGCCGAAGGTCGTCCCGGCCGAGGATGCGGCACCGAAGCCGGCACCGAAGCCGGCCGTGGTGAAGCCGGGCACGGCCCGGCCCGCCCCGGCCCCGGCGGTGAAGCAGCCGGGCACGGCGCGTCCGGCCCCTGCGCCGGCGGTGAAGCAGCCGGGCACGCCCCGGCCTGCTGCCCCCGCCCCGGCCGTGAAGCCGGCCCCGGCCGCCGCGAAGCCCGCTCCGGTGGCCGAGCGGACGCCCGCCCCCGCCCCGGCCCCCGCCGAGAACGCGCCCCGCGTGATCGCCCCCGGCACGGCGGGTGCCGGGAAGTAACACCGGAGCCCGGAGTCAGGGCGGGCCGGCCCTCCACAGGGCCGGCCCGCCCCCTTCCCCTCCCGCAACGGATCGAGCGAGGCCCATGCAGTACGCGATACAAGCGGCGCCACCCTGGTGGTCGCGCCTGCTCGCCCGCGTGTCCGGTACCGAGAACCTCGCGGTGGTACGGGAACTCCGCCCCCGCGTGCGCTCGTCGCCGTACGCCGACGAGCGGCCGCCCGGCCTGACCGAGCTGTACCGGGCGCGACGGCTCGACATGGTGCGGCTCGCGCTCTTCCTGGTCGACGACCTGCACACCGCCGAGGACGTCGTCCAGGACGCGTTCGCGGCCGTGTGCCGCGCGTACGGCACCTCGCTGGACGGCCTCCGGGACCCGGGGGCGTATCTGCACACCGCCGTGGTCAACGCGGCCCGCTCGGTCCTGCGCCGCCGCCGCACGGCCCGCGGCTACACCCCGCCCCACCAGCCGGCGAGCCCGCCGGTGGACGAGGGCCTCCTCCTGGCGGAGGAACACCGCGCCGTCCTCGACGCGCTGGCTCAACTCACCGTCCGCCAGCGCGAGGTACTGGTCCTGCGCTACTGGTCGGAGCTGACCGAGGAGCAGATCGCGCGGACGCTCGGCCTTTCGCGCGGCACGGTGAAGTCCACGGCGAGCCGCGCCCTGGACGCCCTGGAGAAGAGACTGGAGGCGTCCTGATGGCCACCCCGCCCACCGAAGACCGCCACGCCGCCACCGAGGCCCGCCTCAGAGCGGCCCTGACGGCCCGCGCGGCCCAGGTCACCCACCACGACCTGCGCCGGGAGCCGCCACCCCAGGGCCGTGCCCGGTCCCTCCGCGGCCTGTACGGCCGGGGCCTCGCCGCGCTGGCCGTGGCGGCGGCCGTGGCGGCGGTGTGCCTCCTGGCCCTGCTCCCCGAGAGCCGCCTGAACCCCACCCCGGTGCAGCCCGCGCGCCCCCCGGCCACCACCACCGACCGCCCGGCCCCCGAACAGCCTCCGATGCCCCGGCCGTCCGCGCAGACGCCCCGGGTGGTCCCTCCGGCCCCGGCGGACTGACGGGAAGCGCCGCAGCGCTCGAGTGCCCCACGGCACACTGCACAGCGAGGTCCACCCGTCGCCGCCCGCTCCGGCAAATGGCGTGTCTGCGACCGCCTCGGACCGGGAAAGCTGGTGTGGGCGAGCTTGCCGTGGAGGGGGAGTCGGATGCGTCGTGAGGGAATCGCGGCCGGTCGGATGGCGGGGCCGTACCACCGGGGGGCTCGGCGGCCGAAACTCTGGGCGTTACGGGCCGACCGGTCCGGGAGCGGCCTGATCACCGAGGCCGAGTGCACCACCTGCCACGACGGTTCCGGCGCGGCGGACGACGGGCGCGGGCCCGCCGTCTGGTGCCTGGCCCACGCCGAGGAGACCGGCCACACCGGCTTCCGCCGCATCCGGACCGACTTCTTCCGGGCCTCCTGCGACGGCGCGGGCGAGTCCGTCGACGGCGCCTGAGCCTCGCGTATCCGAGCCGAGGCACAGTCGGCCCGCCCGGAGCCTCGGCCCGCCCGGAGCCTCAGCCCGCCTGGAGCCTCAGCCCGCCTGGAGCATCAGGCCGATGCCGAGCACCATCAGGCCCGCCGCCGCGATCCTCGGGCCGCCGAAGCGTTCCTTGAAGAAGAGCGCGCCTATCGCCGCACCCACGATGATCGAGGACTCGCGGAGCGCCGCGATCGGGGCCAGGGGGGCCTTCGTCTGGGCCCACAGAACGAGGGCGTACGCCGAGACCGAGAGCGCCGCACCGAGGAGGCCCCGGGCCGCGTACGGGCGGAGCTGGGGGACGAGGGCCGACCGGCGCTTCCCCAGGGCGTACGCGGGGATCACGAGGCCCTGGAGGATCATCAGCCACGCGATGTAGCCGAGCGGGGTGCCGGAGGCGCGGACGCCGACGCCGTCGACGACCGTGTAGAGCGCGATCGACAGGCCCGTGGCGCCCGCGGCGGCCAGCGCCGGCCACTGAGGGCGGGCGTCCTTGCCCCGGATGCCCCAGAGGGCGAGGCCCGTCAGGCCCGCGCAGGCCACCGCCACCCCGAGCAACTGCCAGCCGCCCGGCACCTCGTGGAGGAAGACCGCCGCGAGGACGGTCACCACGAGCGGGGCCGTACCGCGGGCGATCGGGTACATCTGCCCGAAGTCGCCGAGCGTGAACGAGCGCATGAGCAGGGCGTAGTAGCCGATGTGGAGCACCGCCGAGGCGATCAGGTACGGCCAGGCGCCGGCCGCCGGGAACGGTACGAAGAGGGCCGTGGCCAGGCCGATCAGCGCCCCGCCGCCGGATATCAGCGTGAAGGAGAGCAACTGCTCCTTGATGTGGTGCGCGATCGCGTTCCAGCTCGCGTGCGTGACGGCCGCGACGAGGACCGCGAGGGTGACGAGAGGGGTCACGCCGAGGCCTCGCGCACGTCCACGACGGTGGCGCCGGCGTGGGCGACCAGGGTCTTCGGGTCGAGGGCGAACACCGTGTGCGGGGTGCCCGCCGCCGCCCACACCACCTCGTGGTCGAGGACGCCCCGGCCGGCGAGGACCCGGGTCCGGGTCCGGTGCCCGAAGGGCGGGACGCCCCCGATCGCGTACCCGGTCGTCTCCCTGACCGCCTTCGCGTCGGCCCGCGTCACCTTCCCGGCGCCCAGCTCCTGCCGTACCCGCTCGACGTCCACCCGCGAGGCGCCGTCCATCAGGACGAGGACCGGCACCCCGTCGGCGGCGAAGATCAGCGACTTCACGATCTCGGCGACCCGGCAGCCGATGGCCTCGGCGGCCTGCTGCGCGGTGCGGGTCTCGTCGGGGAAGCGGCGGACCTCGACGTCGAGGCCCAACTCCTGGAGGGCGGCGGCGAACTGCGGGTGTGCGTCAGTGGTCATGGCCCGCACGCTAGTGGTAGTTGTACGGGCCATGCGACCGGGTTCCGCGCGGTGAGGGATCAGCCGGCCTTCAGGACGCTCGCGACCACAGGCCCGGCCGCGTCGCTGCCGTGGCCGCCGCTCTGGACGACGGCCGCCGCCGCGAGGTCGCCGGAGTAGCCGGTGAACCAGCTGTTGGACTTGTCCTGGCCGCCGACCTCGGCGGAGCCGGTCTTCGCGCCCTTGGGGGAGGCGACCCCCGACATCGAGTCGAAAGCGGTGCCGTCCGACGAGGTCGCCGTCTCCTTCATCATCCGCCGCAGCGCCGTCGCGACCCCGCGCGAGAGCGGCTCGGCCTCGGCGAACTCCCGGTCGTCGAGCTCCCTCGCCACCAGGTACGGCTGGAGGAAGCCGCCGTTCTTCACGGTCGCGGAGAGCGAGGCGACGTTCAGCGCGCTCATCTGGATCCTGCCCTGGCCGATGTACGAGGCCGAGGTCTCGTTCCCCGCGGACTCGGGGACGCTGCCGTCCGCCGCCGGGACGCCCACCTGCCAGCTCTGGCCGATGCCGAAGGAGTCGCGGGCGGTGTCGCCGAGGGCGGTGTCCGCGATCTTCTTGTCGCTGAGGACGGTGATCGCCTTGATGAAGGCGGTGTTGCAGGAGCGCCGGAACGCCTTGACGAGGGTGGCGTCGGGGATGCTGAACCGGTCGAGGTTCTCGAAGGTCTGGCCGCGCGACAGCACGTCGGGAGGACACTCGACCTTGCTGTCGGGCCCGGCCACGACACCGTTCTGCAGCATCATCGCCGCCGAGACGATCTTCATCGTCGAGCCGGGGGCCTGCTGCCCCTGGAGAGCCGTGTTGAACTCGGTGGCCGGGTTGTTGGCCACCGCCCGTATCGCGCCCGTGGACGGCTCGATCGCCGCCACCGAGGCCTTGCCGTAGGTCTTGACCGCCTTCTCGGCCGCCGCCTGCACGCCCGCGTCGATGGTGGTCTTCAGCGTCCCCTCCTTGCCCTTCGACAGGACGAGGAGGGGGATGTCGGTCCCGGACTCGCTGCCCGAGTCGATCCATGTCTCGATGCCGGCCGAGCCGCCCGCCTTCGCCCCGTACCGCTTGCGCAGTTCGGCCAGGACCGGCGCGAGCGAGGGGTACTTCTCCGCCGTCAGCTCAAGGCCGTTGCGGTCGACGGCCTTCACGGACGCGGCCTTCGCGACGCCCGTACGGACCGTGGCGTCGGCGGTGAGCAGCTTCGGGTGGAGCACGGAAGGTGCCCACTTCACCAGCGGCCGGCCCGTCGTCTGCCCCCGGACGACGGTCAGTTCGGAGGTGTACGACCAGGGCTTCGACACGTCCTTGTACGTGATCGTGGCCTTCACCGTGAACGGCACCGTCGCTCCGACGGGCGTCCCCGGCGTGATGGTCGCCTCCGAGACGCTCGCGCCGTCACGGTAGGCCGCCACGGCGGGCCCCGCCGTGACCGGGTCGTTCGTCAGCTGACCGGCCTTCTCCGGCTCCCCGGCGGCCCAGGCCGCGAGGAACTCCCGTGCGGTGGAGGTCACTTCGTCACCGGTGACGGGCCCGGTCCTCGGCCCGTCACCGGCACGGGTCTCGGGGGACGTGTTGCCGCCCGTGATCCCGTTGTAGAGGTTGAGACCCCCGTATCCGACACCGCCCGCCACGACGAGGAACACGCCTCCGACTATCGCTGTCTTGGCTCCACTGCGCATGACTGCGCCTCCCCTCCCCAGGTGGCCGTCCAGTCAAGCAGCGTCCCTTCGGTGTGTCGAGCAACTATCGGCACATCCGTCACGTGGGCCGCCGGTCACGGCGGATCGGGGCGGTCAGCCCTGGGGCACCGCGACGTGCGCCTCCTGGGGCGTGGTGGTCGGCGCGTAGAGGGTCGCGGCGGACGCGGTCGGGAACAGATCCCGGTGGATCACCTTGGCCACGGCCTGGATCGTGTTCACGCCGTAGTTCATCGTGCTGTTGCCGTCGGTGAGCACGGAGATGGTGTAGTCGTGGCCGCCGCCCTTGAACGCGCCGATGCTGTGCACGCGCCAGCCGCGCGTGGAGCGCTGCAGCCAGCCGTTCTTGACGTGCTTGGACACGGTGGAGGGCGCGCCGGCCGGGGTGCCCCACCTCTGCGAGGTGACGACGTTCTTCATGAGCTTGAGGATGTAGGCGCGGGCGTTGTCACTCAGGACCGAGTTCCTGGCGGTGATCAGCGAGAGGAGCCGCTGCTCGTCGGTGACGTTGATCCGGGTGAGCCCCCAGTAGCCGCCGGACCCCGGCACCGTCCGCGTCATGCCGGCAGCCGCCAGGAAGCCCTTCACCTTGGTGACGCCGAGCTGCCTCCACAGGGAGCTGGTGGCCGCGTTGTCCGACTTGGTGATCATGGCGGTGGCGAGGTCGGACTCGCGTGCGGTCAGGTACCGGTTGGTCTTCTTGGCGTCCCACAGGAGCGTGGCGAGGACGGTCACCTTCACGATGCTGGCCGAGTCGTACGAGGTGGTGGCGCGCAGGGTGCAGGTGGTGTTCGTGGTGCGGTCGCGCAGGCCGACGGCGACGGTACCGGTGCGGGTGGCGAGGGCGGCGGTGATGTCCCTCTGCAGCTTGGCGGCGAGCCCGGCCTTGCCGGACGTGCAGCTGACCCGCGGCGCCGTGGCGGCGGAAGCGGGCGCCGCACCGGCGACGACGGGCACGAGCATCCCGGCCACGGCCACGGCCGGAAGCACGCGGGCACGCAGGAATATGCGGTGAGTCATGTGGATCCCCCTGGAAACGAAACGAACGCGCCTACGGCGCACTCGTCTGACAAGACTGCTGAGCGTGCGGATGGTTGTACGAATCCAGCGAATCGAGCGAAACCGGGGACGCGACCGCCCGAGGGCCGCGGACGGTCGCCGGCAGCCACGGACGACAACCGGGAGGGCGCGACCACCGGTCGCGCCCTCTCACGTCGATTCCCCCGCTAGATCCAGGTGTCGAGCCACATACGGCCCCGCCATTGGTCTATCGGAATGGGGGTGCCGGTGTAGATGGGCCAGAAATAGATGAAGTTCCAGACGATCAGCAGAACCAGACATCCCGCCGCCACCGCACCGAACGTCCGGCGCCTTTCCGACGATCCGCGTGGGCCGATGATCGCGCCCAGCATCATGGCCACCGCCAGACACAGGAAAGGCACGAAGACGACCGCGTAGAAAAGGAAGATGGTGCGTTCCTGGTAGAGGAACCACGGGACCCAGCCCGCCGCGATGGCACAGGCGACGGCGCCCGCGCGCCAGTCGCGGCGGAAGGCCCAGCGCCACAGGACGTACAGGATGGCGAAGCAGGCCGCCCACCACAGGAGCGGGGTGCCGAGGGCCAGGACCTCCTGGGCGCACTTCTCCTTGGCGGTCGCCGGGCAGCCGTTGGTGCCGGGCGCCGGGGACTCGTAGAAGTACGAGACGGGGCGGCCGAGGACGATCCAGGACCAGGGGTTCGACTCGTAGGTGTGCGGCGAGGTCAGGCCCACGTGGAACGAGTACACCTCGGACTCGTAGTGCCAGAGGCTGCGCAGCCACTCCGGCAGCCAGCCCCAGGTGCTGTCCGCGCCGCCCGGGAGCTTGTCCTGCTTGGCGGCCCAGTCGCGGAAGTAGCCCTTGTCCGAGACGAGCCAGCCCGTCCAGGTCGCCAGATACGTCGCGATCGCCACCGGCACCACCGACACGAACGCCGGGACCAGGTCCTTCTTGATCACCGAGAGGTACGGGCGGACGGCGCCGCCCGTGCGGCGGCCCGCCACGTCCCACAGGACCGTCATCAGGCCGAAGGCCACCATGACGTACAGGCCGTTCCACTTGGTCGCCGCCGCGAGGCCCAGCATCACACCGGCCGCGATCCGCCACGGCCGCCAGCCCATGCGCAGCGTCTCCGCGATCTCCGCGTCGGGCCGCAGCACCCCCTCGTCGTCCTCGGGGAGCGCCGCCGCGAGCCGTTTCCGGTTGCGGTCGCGGTCGACGACGAAACAGCCGAAGGAGGCGAGCACGAAGAACATCAGCACCTGGTCGAGGAGCGCGGTGCGGCTCATCACGAAGTGCAGTCCGTCGACGGCGAGCAGCAGGCCCGCCAGACAGCCCAGGAAGGTGGAGCGGAAGAGGCGGCGGCCGATCCGGCACAGCATCAGCACCGACAGCGTGCCGAGCAGCGCCACCATGAAGCGCCAGCCGAAGGGCTCGAAGCCGAAGAGCTTCTCGCCGAGGCCGATGACCCATTTGCCCATCGGCGGATGGACGACATACCCCGGGTCGGTCGGGACGAGCACCGCGCCCGGGTCCGTCAGGATCGTCTTGTCGATGTCCTTCGGCCACGCGCCCTCGTACCCCTGGTTGATCAGGGCCCAGGAGTCCTTGGCGTAGTACGTCTCGTCGAATATCACCGCGTGCGGCTTGCCCAGGTTCCAGAACCTCAGGACACCCGCGACCGCCGTGACCAGGAGCGGACCGCCCCAGGCCATCAGCCGCCACAGCCGCTCGGCCGGCCCGGGGCCGATGCCGAAGAGCGACCACATGCGCGCCGACGGACGGGCGTACGGCGGGTCGAGCCGCTCCCGCAGCCCGATGGGAGCGGCTTTCTCGGCGCGGGGCGCGTAGCCGAAGCGCCGCAGCCTCTGCTGCCACGAAGAGGGCTCTGCCACGGGCTCTGCCATGGGGTGCTGGCCCTCCAGGGCCTCGGGTGCGGTACTGGTCACCGCGCCATCGTAGGGAACGCGCCTGTGCACGTCGCCTGTCCGGGCTGGGAGGATGTCCCGTGTGACAGGAACGCTGGTACTCGCAGGGACCCCCATCGGTGACATCGCGGACGCTCCGCCCCGACTCGCCACCGAACTGGAGAACGCGGACATCGTGGCCGCCGAGGACACCCGGAGGCTGCGCGGCCTGACCCGGGCCCTCGGCATCCACACCTCGGGGCGCGTCGTCTCGTACTTCGAGGGAAACGAGTCCGCCCGTACGCCCGAACTGGTCGAGGCGCTGGTCGGCGGCGCCCGCGTCCTCCTCGTGACCGACGCCGGCATGCCGTCCGTCTCCGACCCCGGCTATCGCCTCGTCGCCGCCGCCGTCGAGCAGGACATCAAGGTCACGGCCGTCCCCGGCCCGTCCGCCGTCCTCACCGCGCTCGCCCTCTCCGGGCTGCCCGTGGACCGCTTCTGCTTCGAGGGCTTCCTGCCGCGCAAGGCGGGCGAGCGCCTCGGCCGGCTCCGCGAGGTCGCGGACGAGCGCCGCACCCTCGTCTACTTCGAGGCCCCGCACCGGCTCGACGACACGCTCGCCGCGATGGCCGAGGTCTTCGGCGCCGAGCGCCGCGCCGCCGTCTGCCGTGAGCTGACCAAGACGTACGAGGAGGTCAAGCGCGGCCCGCTCGCCGAGCTGGCCGCCTGGGCCGCCGAGGGCGTACGGGGCGAGATCACCGTCGTCGTCGAGGGCGCCCCGGAGACCGGACCCGGCGAGCTCGACGCCGCGGAGCTGGTGCGCAGGGTGCAGGTGCGCGAGGAGGCGGGGGAGCGGCGCAAGGAGGCGATCGTCGCGGTCGCGGCCGAGGCGGGGCTGCCCAAGCGCGAGGTGTTCGATGCGGTCGTGGCGGCAAAGAACGCGGCAAAGGGCTGACGGAACAGTTCCCGGAAACGGTAAAGGACTAATCTGAAAGGCAAAGCCGAACCCGGCGCCGGGACTCTTCACAGGGCGCTTGGCAAGGGAAGAGCCAAAAGCCTTCCATGGTTCGTCTCCTGCTGATGCGCTCCGGCCCGAAAAGGCGTCCACTGATCAGTGGAGAGGAGCTGGCATGAGCGAGATCACCGGCACCGGCATATCCGTCGCACATGAGGCGTACGCCTTCGCCTGCATGCGCTGTGGATACGGCTGGGAGCAGGCGTACGACATCGAGCACCACGTCGACGCCGCCGGCCAGGAATTCGTCGTCTACAAGGCCGAAGGGGAGCGGGTCCCGTCCCCGCTGTCCAGTCCCACCTGCATGAACTGCGGCGGTCACGTCGTCCGGATCATGCGGGCGGGGCAGGTGTCGTCGGTGCTCGACCTGATCGCCGCGACGGAGAGGCACCAGCACGGGGCGAAGGCGACCAAGCCCGTCTCGATGGCCGGACCGATCGGGCAGGAACTGACCGAGGCGACCGAGGACGCCCCCGAGACCCCGCCGGTGCCCCACCACTGGCACCTTTCCGACCTCCTCCATCCCTTCCGCAAGCACGAGTAGCACCGGAGGGACCCTGCGCGCCGGCACTCGTGGCCCTCGTACGATCGGGGCCATGAGTGCCAAGGACGCCCCGCCGCCGCTGCCCGAGCCGCTCCTCGTGGAGGTCGCGGACTCGCACACCCACCTGGACATGCAGTCCGGGACCGTCGAGGAGGCCCTGGTCAAGGCCGCCGCCGTCGGCGTGACCACCGTCGTCCAGGTCGGCTGCGACGTGAAGGGCTCCCAGTGGGCCGCCGAGACCGCCGCCGCCCACGAGCGCGTGCACGCGGCCGTCGCACTCCACCCGAACGAAGCGCCGCGGATCGTCCTCGGCGACCCCGACGGCTGGTCCCGGCAGGGTGCCCGCGAGGGCGGCGGGGACGCGGCCCTCGACGACGCGCTCGCCGAGATCGACCGCCTCGCCGCCCTGCCGCACGTCCTCGGCGTCGGCGAGACCGGCCTCGACTTCTTCCGTACGGGCCCCGAGGGCATGGCCGCGCAGGAGCGTTCCTTCCGCGCCCACATCGAGATCGCCAAGCGGCACGGCAAGACGCTCGTCATCCACGACCGCGAGGCCCACGCCGACGTGCTGCGCGTCCTCGACGAGGAGGGCGCCCCCGAGCGGACCGTCTTCCACTGCTACTCCGGCGACGCCGCCATGGCCGAGATCTGCGCCGCCAAGGGCTACTACATGTCCTTCGCCGGCAACGTCACCTTCAAGAACGCCCAGCCGCTGCGGGACGCGCTCGCCGTCGCCCCGCTGGAGCTCGTCCTCGTCGAGACCGACGCTCCCTTCCTCACCCCCGCGCCCTACCGGGGCCGCCCCAACGCCCCGTACCTCATCCCGGTCACCGTCCGGGCGATGGCGGAGGTGCGCGGGATCGGGGAGAACGAGATGGCCGAGGCGATCGCGGTCAACACGGCCCGCGCCTTCGATTACTGATCCATAACGGTTACGTGTCGTAGTCGAAAGGTTCGGGAGAGTGACCACGGCCGGGGCTAATGTCCCGGCCTCGTGAGTACTTCCCAGGGCAGTCACCGAGCCGGACGGCGAGCGGCGACCCTGCCCGTCCACGAGCAGCCGACCCAAGCCGCGCCGCTCGTCATCCCCGGCACCGGCCCCGGAGCCGGGGCAGCCCCCGGCGTCGTCCCCGGCCAAGGGGGCTCCCGTGGCGGATCCCGGCGCGCCGCCCGCCGCCGCAAGGCCTCAGGATCCCCCCGCGACGGCCTGCGCCGGCTCGTCCCGCAGGCTCTCGTCGTCGCCTTCCTCGCCGGCGGCACCAGCGCCTTCGTCGCCAACGACAAGGCCGTCCGGCTCTCCGTCGACGGCGTCCCGCGCAGCCTCCACACCTTCGCCGACGACGTCGACGAGCTCCTCGCCCACGAGGGCCTGACCGTCGGCGCCCACGACATCGTCGCCCCCGCCCCCGGCGAGGCCCTGGCCAACGGCGACGAGATCATCGTCCGGTACGGGCGCCCGATCACCCTCACCCTCGACGGGCAGAGCCACCGGATCTGGACCACCGCCAGGACCGTCGAAGGAGCCCTGCGCCAGCTCGGGGTCCGCGCGGAGGGCGCGTACCTCTCGGCCTCCCGCGCGGCCCCGATCACCCGCCAGGGCCTCGCCCTCGACGTCCGCACCGAGCGGACGGTCACCTTCCTCGCCGACGGCCGCGAGCGCGTCGTCCGGACCAACTCCGCCACCATCCGCGAGGCCCTCGCCGAGGCCGGGATCACCCTCTCCGGCCAGGACACCACCTCCGTCGCCGCCGACTCCTTCCCCCGCGACGGCCAGACCGTCACCGTGCTGCGCATCATCGGCTCCCGGCAGGTGCGGGAGGAGACCATCCCGTACGCCGTCGAGAGGGTCCGCGACCCGGAGCTCTTCGCCGGCACCGAGGTCGTCGAACGGCAGGGCCTCGCGGGCGTCCGCCGCGTCACGTACTCCCTGCGCACGGTCAACGGCGTCCGGGAGCGGCCCCGCAGGACCGGCGAGGAGATCGTCCGCGAACCCGTCAGCCGCAAGGTCAGGATCGGCACCCGCGCCCTGCCCACCTCCGTCGCCGGCGCCGACAGCCTCGACTGGGGCGCCCTCGCCGCCTGCGAGTCCGGCGGCCGCCCGAACGCCGTCGACCCCTCGGGGACGTACGGCGGGCTCTACCAGTTCGACCCCGGCACCTGGCGCTCCCTCGGCGGCAGCGGAGTCGCCCAGAACGCGCCCGCAGCGGAGCAGACCTTCCGCGCGAAGAAGCTGTACGTGCAGCGGGGGGCGAGTCCGTGGCCCCACTGCGGCAGACGGCTGCACGGGTGAGGCGGAGCGAGACGGGGTGAGGCGGGGTGAGGCGGAGTGAGACGGGGTGAGGCGGGGTGAGGCGGAGTGAGACGGGGTGAGTCGTAGGGCTGCCCCACCAGTGCCCCGTAGGCTGTACCGGTGAGCACCACCACCGGCCCCGAAAGCCCCGACGCCCTCCTCGGCCCCGCCGACATCCGTGAGCTGGCCGCCGCCCTCGGCGTGCGCCCCACGAAGCAGAAGGGCCAGAACTTCGTCATCGACGCCAACACCGTCCGGCGGATCGTCCGCACGGCCGAGGTGCGGCCCGACGACGTCGTCGTGGAGGTGGGGCCCGGACTCGGCTCCCTCACCCTGGCACTCCTGGAGGCCGCGGACCGGGTGACGGCCGTCGAGATCGACGACGTGCTCGCCGCCGCGCTGCCCGCCACGATCCAGGCCCGGATGCCGGCCCGCGCCGACCGCTTCGCGCTCGTCCACTCCGACGCCATGCAGGTGCAGGAGCTGCCGGGCCCGGCGCCGACCGCGCTCGTCGCCAACCTGCCGTACAACGTCGCCGTGCCGGTCCTGCTCCACATGCTGGAGCGGTTCCCGACCATCGAGCGGACCCTCGTCATGGTCCAGGCCGAGGTCGCCGACCGGCTCGCCGCCAAGCCCGGCAACAAGGTCTACGGCGTCCCGTCGGTCAAGGCGAACTGGTACGCGGAGGTCAAGCGGGCCGGCTCCATCGGCCGCAACGTCTTCTGGCCCGCGCCGAACGTCGACTCCGGCCTCGTCTCGCTGGTCCGCCGCACCGAGCCGCTCGCGACCACCGCCTCCCGCAAGGAGGTCTTCGCGGTCGTCGACGCGGCCTTCGCCCAGCGCCGCAAGACCCTGCGCGCGGCCCTCGCGACCTGGGCGGGCTCGCCCGCCGCGGCCGAGGAGGCCCTGGTCAAGGCCGGGATCTCGCCGCAGGCGCGCGGCGAGGCGCTGACGGTCGAGGAGTTCGCGAGGATCGCGGAGGCGAAGGCATGAGCGACGCCGTGACCGATGCCGTGACCGTACGGGTCCCCGCCAAGGTCAACGTCCAGCTCGCGGTCGGCGCGGCCCGCCCCGACGGCTTCCACGACCTGGCCAACGTCTTCCTCGCCGTCTCCCTGTACGACGAGGTGACCGCCACCCCCGCCGAGACGCTCACGATCACCTGCGAGGGTCCGGACGCCGACAAGGTGCCGCTGGACCGCACGAACCTCGCCGCGCGCGCCGCCGAGCTCCTCGCGGCCCGGCACGGCATCTCCCCGGACGTGCACCTGCACATCGCCAAGGACATCCCGGTCGCCGGCGGCATGGCCGGCGGCAGCGCGGACGGCGCGGGCGCGCTGCTCGCCTGCGACGCGCTCTGGGGCCTGAACACCCCGCGCGAGACGCTCCTGGAGATCTGCGCCGAACTGGGCTCCGACGTGCCCTTCAGCCTGGTCGGCGGGGCGGCGCTCGGCACCGGGCGCGGCGAGAAGCTCACCGGGCTGCCGGTCGGCGGGGCCTTCCACTGGGTGTTCGCCGTCGCCGACGGCGGGCTCTCGACCCCCGCGGTGTACGGCGAGTTCGACCGCCTCACCGAGGGCGTCGACGTCCCCGAGCCGACGGCCTCCCCGGTCCTCCTGGACGCCCTGCGCACCGGCGACACCACCGCCCTCGCGGGCGCCCTCACCAACGACCTCCAGGCGGCGGCGCTCTCCCTGCGCCCGTCGCTCGCGGCGACCCTGACGACCGGCACGGACGCGGGCGCGCTGGCCGCACTGGTCTCCGGCTCGGGCCCGACGACGGCGTTCCTGGTGAAGGACGCGGAAACGGCGGAGACGGTCGCCGCCACCCTGACGGCCTCGGGCACCTGCCGCACGGCGCGGGTGGCGACGTCCCCGGCCCCGGGAGGGACCGTCCTCCCGTCCGCCTGACGCTCTGCTTGTTCCTGTCAGTTCTTGTTCTTGGAGATCCGGGCCAGGAGCAGGTTCGGGTCCGGGTCCAGCGTGTTGAAGAAGGCGGCGCTGTTCACGTAGACGGTCTTGGCGCGCACGGCCGCGGAGGTCGGGTTGTCGAGGCCGTCGGCGTGGGTGAGCACGGTCTTGTGGGTGCCGTCGGGCCGTACGAGCTCCAGCTTGTCGACCTGGTTCAGGGCCGCGAGGACCGTGTCGCCGTGCCCGGTGAAGGTGAAGTCGTCGATGGACGTGAGCCCGGTCGCCCGGGTCTCGATCGGGCCGGCCGCGTGGTCGGGACCGGGACCGATCGGAATGCGCAGCAGCGTCGCATGGGCGGTGTTGGACACCCAGACGGCACCGTCGTGGATCTTCAGGCCGTTGGCGCCGAAGGGGATCTGCTCGGTGGGTTCGAGCGCGGCCCCGGTGGCCCAGGCCGTGGGCGTGCCGCCGGTCACCGGGAGGGACCACACGGTGCCGAGCTGGGTGTCGGCGGTGTAGAGGGTGCCGCACTTCTCGTCGAGGGCGAGCCCGTTGGGGAAGGCGTCCGCCGGGAAGAACCCGATCTGCTCCGGCTCGCCGCCGCCGGGCGCGATGCGCCAGACGCCGGTCTCCTCCTTGCCGGTGACGTAGGTGACGTACAGGGTGCCGTCGTGGGCGCGGGCGATGCCCAGGGCGACGGCCCCGCCGACGGGCGTCTGCGCCCCCGGCACCTCGGGCAGGGTGGCGAGGATCGTCGTGTCGCCCTTCGTCGTGACGCGGGCGACCTGATGGGCGAAGGCGAAGGTGATGTCGGCGGAGCCGTCGGGTTCGAGGGCGATGTTCTCCGCGTTCTGCCCGGCGGCGAAGTCGAAGTGGGCGACGACGCGGGGATCGGACACGGTCGGATCGCCGCCGGCCGCGGGGCCCGCCGCGATCAGCGTGAGGGCGGCGGTGGCGGTGGCGACGGCGACCAGTCGTGGGTGTCTCGGCACGTGCTTCTCCTCGGGTGGGGGTGTGAGAAGAACATGACGGCCCGTCGGTCCGAGGCGCGGGCGGCCAGGCCGGGGGGTCGCCCGCGTGGTCGACGGCTAGGGCCTGTCCGGCGGATCAGGGTCGGACAGGGCGCGGGGCCGGTCGGCACTGCTCCCGGCGCCGGTGCGCGTACTCAGCCGGCGGTTGAGTATCCGCGCCCTGTCGGCCACATGGCCCTCCGCGGGACCGTACGAGCATGGGAATCAGCGCGCGTGAGCTCGCCGCCGCAACGCCGGCGAGCCGGGACCGGTACATCGACCTGCTTCGGGTCGCCTCGCTCGCGGTCGTCGTCCTCGGCCACTGGCTCATGGCGGCCGTCACCGAGGACGGGCAGGTCGGGAACCTCCTCGCCGTCGTCCCCGAGCTCCAGCTCGTCACCTGGGTCTTCCAGGTGATGCCGGTGTTCTTCTTCGTCGGCGGCTTCTCGCACGCCCTCGCCCACCGCTCCCGCCCCGCGTACGCCTCCTTTCTGCGGGCCCGGCTCCAGCGGCTGCTGCGGCCGACGATGGTCTTCGTCGGCGTGTGGGGCGCGGCCGCGCTCGTGCTCCAGCTGGCCGGCGCGGACGGCGGGCTCGCCGGGGTCGCGCTGCGGCTGGTCACGCAGCCGCTCTGGTTCATCGGGATCTACCTCGCGATGGTCGCCTTCACCCCGCCGCTGCTGCGGCTGCACGAGCGCTGGGGCTGGGGTGCGTTCGCCGCGCTCGCGGGCGGCGCGGTCCTCGTGGACGTGCTGCGGTTCGCGGCGGACGTCCCCTTCGTCGAGTTCCTGAACTTCGCGTTCGTCTGGCTGGCGGTCCACCAGCTCGGCTTCCTGCGCGCAGACGGGATGATCCGCCGCCCGGCGCTCCTCGCGGGCGCGGGCCTGGTCGGGGCCACGGCGCTGGTGGCCCTGGGGCCGTATCCGCTCTCGATGGTGGGCATGCCCGGCGAGAAGGTCTCGAACATGGCCCCGCCCACCCTCGCGCTGCTCTGCCACGGCCTCTGGCTGGTCGGCGCGGTCGAGCTCCTGAGGGGCCCGGGGGCGCGCCTCGTCGCCCGGGCCGGGGTGTGGCGGGCGGTGGTCGCGGCCAACGGGATCGCGATGACCGCGTTCCTCTGGCACCTGACGGCGATGCTCGGCGTGTACGGGGCGATGCTCGGGCTGGGCCTGGAGCTGCCCGCCCCGGCATCCGGCGCCTGGTGGGCGCAGGTCCCGCTGCGGATCGCGGCGGCGGCCGCCGTCACGGCCCTGCTGGTGGCGGCCTTCCGCCGCTTCGAGGCGCCGGGCCGGGTCCGCCGCGAAGGTGGAGCGGCGCCATTCGCCGCCCTGGGCGTCACCCTCGCCCTCTTCGGGATCCTCGGCCTCTCGATGACCGGCTTCGCCGGGCTCCTCACCGGCCACTCCGCCACCCTGATCGCCGTCCCGGTCACGGCCCCGGTGGCCGTGGCGGTGACGCTGGCGGGCTGGCTGCTCGTGGACCGGCCCGCGTCTCGGCGGCGGTAGCCGGCGGGCCGACCACGTCATCACAAAGAGTGACCGGTCGCCCCACGGTCTACTCTGGACGTCGATCGATCACCCCGTCAGGAGTCAACGTGGCCGTCAACCTGGTCAATGTCGAGAACGTCAGCAAGGTGTACGGCACCCGTGCCCTGCTCGACGGCGTCTCGCTCGGCGTCTCCGAAGGGGACCGGATCGGGGTCGTGGGCCGCAACGGCGACGGGAAGACCACCCTCATCCGGATGCTCGCGAAGCTGGAGGAGGCCGACACCGGCCGGATCACCCACAGCGGCGGGCTCCGCCTCGGCGTCCTCACGCAGCACGACTCGCTCGACCCGAAGGCCACCATCCGGCACGAGGTCATCGGGGTCATGGCCGACCACGAGTGGGCCGGCAGCGCCAAGATCCGGGACGTGCTCACCGGGCTCTTCGGCGGGCTCGACCTGCCCGGCTTCGAGCAGGGCCTCGACACCGTCATCGGCCCGCTCTCCGGCGGCGAGCGCCGCCGGATCGCGCTCGCCAAGCTCCTCATCGACGACCAGGACCTGCTCGTCCTCGACGAGCCCACCAACCACCTCGACGTCGAGGGGATCGCCTGGCTCGCCAAGCACCTCCAGGAGCGCCGCTCGGCGCTCGTCTGCGTCACCCACGACCGCTGGTTCCTCGACCAGGTCTGCACCCGCATGTGGGACGTGCAGCGCGGTGACGTCCACGAGTACGAGGGCGGCTACTCCGACTACGTCTTCGCCCGCGCCGAGCGCGAGCGCCGCGCCGCCACGGAGGAGACGAAGCGGCAGAACCTGATGCGCAAGGAGCTGGCCTGGCTCCGGCGCGGCGCCCCCGCCCGTACCTCCAAGCCGCGCTACCGCATCGAGGCCGCCAACGAGCTGATCGCCGACGTGCCGCCGCCGCGCGACACCTCCGAGCTGATGAAGTTCGCCAACGCCCGCCTCGGCAAGACGGTCTTCGACCTGGAGGACGTGACCGTCACCGCCGGGCCGAAGGAGCTGCTCAAGCACCTCACCTGGCAGCTCGGACCCGGCGACCGCATCGGTCTCGTCGGCGTCAACGGCGCGGGCAAGACCTCACTCCTGCGCGCGCTCGCCGACGCGGCCGTCACGCAGGGCGAGACCCAGCCCGCCGCGGGCAGCGTCACCGTCGGCAAGACCGTCCGCCTCGCCTACCTCTCGCAGGACGTCACCGAGCTTCCCGGCTCGCTGCGCGTCCTGGAGGCCGTGCAGCAGATCCGCGACCGCGTCGACCTCGGCAAGGGCCGCGAGATGACGGCCGGCCAGCTCTGCGAGCAGTTCGGCTTCACCAAGGAGAAGCAGTGGACGCCGGTCGGCGACCTCTCCGGCGGTGAGCGCCGCCGTCTCCAGCTGCTGCGCCTGCTGATGGACGAGCCGAACGTCCTCTTCCTCGACGAGCCCACCAACGACCTCGACATCGAGACCCTGACGCAGCTGGAGGACCTCCTCGACGGCTGGCCGGGCTCCATGGTCGTCATCTCCCACGACCGGTTCTTCATCGAGCGCACCACCGACAAGACGCTCGCGCTGCTCGGCGACAAGACCCTGCGGATGCTGCCCCGCGGCATCGATGAGTACCTGGAGCGCCGCCGCAAGATGATCGAGGCGGCCGTCCCGACGCCCGCCGCCGCGGCCGCGCCGCAGAAGCCGGGCGTCTCCGCCGCCGACGCGCGCGCCGCGAAGAAGGAGCTCCAGAAGGTCGAGCGGCAGCTCGACAAGGTCTCCGACAAGGAGGCGAAGCTGCACGCGAAGATCGCCGACAACGCGACCGATTTCGAGCTGGTGGCGAAGCTCGACGCGGAGCTCCGGGAACTGGTCGGGGAGCGCGAGGAGTTGGAGATGCGCTGGCTCGAACTGGCCGAGGACGCATAACCGGACACATGGCAGGGCGCATAACAAGGGCATCACGGGCCGGTCCTCCCTTGGGCACAAGGGGCGGACCGGTCGCTTTTGCGAAGTCGCGTGAGTGGTAGAAAGAAAAGTCGCTCACGTCAAGGGGGAACCGCTGTGACCCAGCCGCCCAGCAACCAGCCGCCGGGGGGCTTCGGAGCCCCTCAGGATCCGAACCAGGTCCCCGGCCAGGGCATGCCGCCCGTCCCGCCCGTCCCGCCGCAGGCTCCGCCGGTGCCGCCGCAGGCCCCGCAGGCCGGCGCGCCCGGTCCGTACGGCCAGCCGCAGCAGCCGCCGCAGCCCGGATACGGGTATCCGCAGCAGCCGGGCCAGCCCGGTCCGTACGGTCAGCAGCCGCAGCAGCCCGGCCCGTACGGCTACCCGCAGCAGCAGCCCGGCCCCTATGGCCAGCAGCCGCAGCCGGGCCCGTACGGCCAGCAGCCCGGCCCGTACGGCGGTTACCCCGCGCAGCCCGGCTACCCGGGTGCCCCCACCCCGCCCGCCCCCGGCGGCGGTGGCCTCAAGGGCCGGACCGGTGTCGTCGCGGCCGTGGCCGCCGTGGCCGTCCTGGTCGCCGCCGTCACGACCTGGGCGGTCGTCGGCGGCGGGGACGACGAGGACCCGATCGCCAAGCCGACCCCGACCGCCTCGGCCTCCACGTCGGAGTCCGCCGCCCCCAAGCCGACCGAGTCGGTGGACGAGGGCGACGGCTCGGGCGACGGCCGCGGTGGCGACGACGACCTCAACGCCGGCCGCAAGCCCGGCGAGGCGAAGGTCAACTGGCTGCTGAAGAACAACGTCGACCTGCCCCGCAACGGCGCCGACGTCCTCGGCCCGTGGATCGTCGGCGACGTCGTCGTCAAGGCGATGTACAAGAGCATCGACGGCTACAGCCTGAAGGACGGCTCCCTGAAGTGGCACGTCGACGTGCCGTTCGAGCTGTGCGCGGCCCCGCCGGCCCCCTCCACCGGCGGTTTCATGGTCTTCGGGCACAACGACAGCGCCAAGGACGGCGCCAAGTGCCTCGGGCTCCAGCAGGTGAACCTGAAGACCGGCAAGGTGGGCTGGAAGAAGTCCGTCCCCAAGCCGACCGGTCTCTTCGCCTTCTCCGACAACACGCTGGCCATCAGCGGCAACACGGTCACGGCGGCCGGTTCCAGCAGCGCGTACGGCTTCTCCCTCACCGACGGCAAGCAGCTCTTCAAGAGCGCCACCACCGGCTGCAAGCCCTTCGCCTACGCGGGCGGCAGCAAGCTGATCGCCGCGATGGACTGCCCCTCGGGCAGCACCACCAAGAAGATCCAGGCGGTCGGCGAGGTCAACCCGGCCAACGGCAAGCCCAAGTACACCTTCCAGCTGGAGGCGAACTGGGAGGTCGACAAGGTCTACTCGGTCGACCCGCTGGTCGTCTCCGCCACCCAGCGCGAGCAGAAGAAGTGGACCATCTTCGCGCTCGACGCCAAGGGCAAGCTCCGCTCGCAGATCCAGGGCGGCAAGGACAAGTTCGCCCCGTCCTGCGGCGGCAGCTTCGTCATCTTCGGCAAGAACCTCCAGGGCTGCACCGGAGTCACCGCCGACGCGAACACCTTCTACATGGCCACCGAGACCGCGTACGGCAAGTCCAACGAGGTCGTCGCCTTCGACCTGAAGACCGGGAAGGCCAAGTGGCGTTCCAAGGCTCCGGACGAGCAGACGATGATCCCGCTGCGCATGGACAGCGGTCAGGTCCTCGTCTACGTCGACCCGTCGTACGACAAGGGCGGCGCGGTCGCGACCATCGCCCCGACCGGCGGCGCGCCGAAGATCCTGCTTCAGCACCCGGCCTCGACCGCCCAGGTCGAGAGCAGCTTCTACGACCCGGGGTTCGCCTACGGCAGCGGCACCTTCGTCGTGACGAGCGGACGTGTCTCCGCGACGAACGACAAGGAAGAGAAGCAGGTCAAGACGATGATGGCGTTCAGCAAGTGAGGGATTCGGACCGATGACGCAGCCACCCCCGCCCCCGCCGAACCAGCCCCCGGATCCCCAGGGCGGCTTCGGCGCGCCCACGCCCCCGCAGCAGCCGCCGCCGGGTTACGGACACCCGCAGCAGCCGGACGCCGGATACGGATACCCGCAGCAGCCGCAGCCCGAGCCGGGATACGGCTACCCGCAGCAGGCGCCGCAGCCCGACGCCGGTTACGGCTATCCCCAGCAGCCGCCGACGGCTCCGCAGCAGCCCCCGTACGGCTACCCGACGGCTCCGCAACAGCAGCCGGTCCAGCCTCCGTACGGCTACCCGGCCCAGCCGCAGCAGCCCTACGGCGGCTACCAGACCGCCCCGGTCCCGGCCGTGGCCCCCGGCGGCAAGAAGCTGTCGGCGCAGCTCCAGATCATCATCGCGGCGGCCGTCGCGGTCGTCCTGATCGTCGGCGCCGGCATCTGGTACGCCAACTCCGAGAGCGGCGACGGCAAGGACCGCGAGCCCCTGAGCTCGGCCGGCACCTCGCAGGGCGGCTCCGGCGGCAGCGGTGAGGCCAAGGGGACCGGCGGGGGCGGCAGCGAGAAGCCGCCGGCCGAGACCCAGGCGAAGCTGACCTTCCAGCTGCCCAAGCCCGGGGTCCCGGACGTCACCGACGTCTCCGGCTCCTGGGTCACCGACAAGGCGTACGTGAAGACGGGCGTGAACTCGCTCGTCGCCCACGACCTCGCCAAGGGCACGCCCGTCTGGACCCTGCCGCTGACCGGCCAGATCTGCGGCACCTCGCGCCACCTGACCGCCGACAAGAAGCTTGCGATCCTCTTCGAGGCCAGCAAGCGGGTCGCGCCGCGCTACTACCAGCAGTGCACCGAGGTCGGCGTGGTCGACCTCGACACCGGCAAGCTGCTCTGGTCCACCTCGGTCACCGGTGGTTCCGCCGGCGACCAGAAGGCCCGCTTCGGCGAGGTCACGGTCAGCGGGAAGACGGTCGCGGCCGGCGGCAACGACGGGGGCGCGGCCTTCGACATCGCCAACGGCAACCCGCGCTGGAAGCCGCAGGCCAACGACCAGGACTGCTTCGACCTGGGGTACGGCGGCGGCGAGGGTCTCGTCGCGGTCCGCAAGTGCGGTCCGTACGACAGCCAGTACGTGCTGATCCAGAACCTCAACCCGATGACGGGTGCGCCGCTCTCGCAGTACAAGATGCCCGCGGGCGTGAAGTACGCGTCGATCGTCTCCACCAAGCCGCTGGTCGTCGCGGCCGACGTCGGCGACAGCGCCGGAGACGGCAGCGGCATCTCGGACTTCTTCTCCCTGGACGAGAAGACCGGCAAGCTGAAGGCGAAGATCACGGCGGACGCCGACCAGTACGCGGGCCGCTGCCGCTCGACGAAGGTCGAGTCCTGCACGAAGATCCTCGTCGGCAACGGCCGTCTGTACGTGCCGACCGAGGAGCACGAGGGCGCCAGCGGCGAGTTCGGCGACGAGACCAACGAGGTCATCGCCTTCGACCTGGCCACGGGCCGGACGGCGCCGGAGAAGGCGGACGCGGGGGACAAGTACTCGCTGGTCCCGCTCCGCATGGACGGCGGCAGCCTCATCGCCTACAAGGCGCCGCCCTACGACAAGGGCGGGCGGATCGTCTCGATCGACGGCGTCACCATGAAGGAGACGCTGCTGCTTGAGAACCCGGCGGACGCCACGGTCAACGACATCGAGAACACCTTCTCGCCGGACTACTCGGAGATCCTGTACCGCGACGGAAGGGTGTTCATGTCCGCCATGATGCTCTCCAAGCCGCGGGCGTCGGCATCGCCGGACGACAAGGAGCCTCTGGCGGTGTCGTACAGCACCCGCTGACGCATCGGAGAACTCGCCACGCGGCCCGGCGCATCGGTTCACACCGATGCGCCGGG
>NZ_BJMN01000045.1 GCF_006539185.1 Streptomyces gardneri | reverse complement strand
ACTCTTGGGCCGTTCCGACGAGTGAGACTTTAGCGAATTCCTGCCTCCGACGCTAATCGGGCGGCATGCGCTCAGACCTTCGAACGCGGATTCCTCATTTCGCAAAAACACACGGAAAACCAGACGGCGCGGCAAAGCGTCGTCAGCTTCTGTGGGTCTTGCGGAATGGCTGTCCGGGGCCGACCGGGGTCGGTGCTCACGTCGAACAACTCGGAGAACACTACGGATCCGTTAATCCCGTGTCAACCCCCGTCCTCGGGCGTAGCCTCTCCGTATGACTACGCATGCGCACACCACCCAGTGGTGGGCCGCCTGACCGGCGGCCCGCACTCGCGCATGTACCAAGCGGCCGCCGTCCCGGCGGCCGTTCGCGTATCCCCCTCCGGGAGCCGGGCCGTCGAGCCGGCGGCCCGTGGCTGAGGGAGAAGGAACGCGATGACGAGGATCTTCAGCGGGATCAAGCCCACCGGGCATCTCACGCTGGGCAACTATCTCGGGGCCGTACGGCGGTGGGTCGAGGTGGATCAGCACGGGGCGGAGGCGCTGTTCAGCGTCGTGGACCTGCACGCGTTGACCGTGGAGCACGATCCGGGGCGGGTGCGGCGGCTCAGTCGGCAGGCGGCGACGCTGTTGCTGGCCGCAGGGCTGGATCCGAAGCTCTGCACGCTCTTCGTGCAGAGCCATGTGGACGAGCACGCCAGGCTCTCGTACCTGCTGGAGTGCACCGCCACGGACGGTGAGCTGCGGCGGATGATCCAGTACAGGGAGAAGAGCGTGCTGGCGCGGGCCGCCGGGGAGGGTGTGCGGCTGTCGCTGCTCACGTATCCGGTGCTGATGGCCGCGGACATCCTGGCGTACGGGGCCGATGAGGTGCCGGTGGGTGAGGACCAGACGCAGCATGTGGAGCTGACGCGGGACCTGGCGGTGCGGTTCAACCAGCGGTACGGGCACACCTTCACCGTGCCGCGGGCGACCGCGCCGAAGGTGGCCGCGCGGGTCATGGACCTGCAGGACCCCACGTCGAAGATGGGGAAGTCGCACGCGAACGGGGCCGGGATCGTCTATTTGCTGGATGACGCGGAGACCGTGCGGCGGAAGATCATGCGGGCCGTGACCGACAGCGGGCGGGACGTGGAGTACGACCGGGAAGGCAGGCCGGGCGTCGCGAATCTCCTCGATCTGATGGCCGCCGCGACAGATGGGAACCCCGAGGCGCTGGCCGGTGTATATCAATCGTACGGAGCGTTGAAGAAGGACACGGCGGACGCGGTCGTCGAGCTGTTGAGGCCGCTGCGGGAGCGGCATGCCGAGCTCGCGGCGGACCAGGGCCATGTGGATCAGGTGCTACGGGACGGGGCCGAGCGGGCCCGGGGGGTGGCGCGGCCGTTGGTGGATCGGGCCTATCGGGCGATCGGGTTGTTGCCCGCGGGGTGACGGAAGGCGTTGCGGTAGTCGCGCGGGCTGGTGGCGAGGTGCGAGGCGAAGTGCTGGCGCATCGTGACCTCGCTGCCGAAGCCCGCGCGGCGGGCCACCTCGGGGAGGGGGTGGTCGGTGCGTTCGAGGAGTTTCTGGGCGGCGGCGACGCGCTGGGTGATGAGCCAGTGCAGGGGGGTGGTTCCGGTGGTGGCCTGGAAGTGGCGGGCGAAGGAGCGGGGGGACATTCCGGCGTGGGCCGCGAGGCTCGCGACGGTGTGGGGCTCGTCGAGGTGGGCGAGTGCGTGGGCGCGGACGGTGGCGAGGGCGTCGGCGTCGCGGTCGGCGCGTGGGGTGGGGTGCTCGATGAACTGGGCCTGGGTGCCCGTGCGGAAGGGGGCGGTGACCATGGAGCGGGCGACGGAGGCGGCGGCTTCGGCTCCGTGGGCCGTGCGGACGAGGTGGAGGCAGAGGTCGATACCGGCGGCTGTGCCGGCGGACGTCCAGATACCGGTGTCCTCCACGAAGAGCGCGTCGGGCTCGACCCGGATCTCGGGGTGGCGGGCGGCGAGCGTCTGAGCCAGGTGCCAGTGGGTGACGGCCCTGCGGCCGTCGAGGAGGCCCGCGCGGGCGAGGACGAAGGCGCCCGCGCAGAGGGAGGCGACGGGGATGCCTGCGGCGTGGGCGCGGCGGAGGGCTTCGAGGAGGGGGGCCGGGAGGTCGGCGTCGGGGTCCTCTATGCCGGGGACGAGGACCAGGTCCGTGGTGGTGAGTTCGTCGAGCCAGGCGAGGGGGCGGTCGGGGGTGAGGGTGAGTCCGCCGCGGAGGGGGATGGGGGTGTGCGGATCGGTGGCGACCCTGCGGAGCTCGAAGGGTGGGACGCCGCGGGGGGTGCGGTCGCTGCCCCAGACCTCGGTGACGACGGAGACGTCGAAGGCTCGGATGCCGGGGAAGGAGAGGAGGGCGATGCGCTGAGGGGCTGCCATGGCGGGCAGTAAACCATCGATCGCTGGCTTTTCTCCCTCTGGGGCGGTCGGCTCCGCCGCGACAGGATCGTGGGCATGGAGATCAACGAGAACGCAGCGCTGGTGGTCGTCGACGTGCAGAAGGGCTTCGAGCTCGACTACTGGGGGCGGCGGAACAACCCGGAGGCCGAGGGGAACATCGCGGCTCTGATCGATGTGTGGCAGGAGACGGGGCGGCCGGTCGTCTTCGTGCGGCACGACTCGGTGCAGGAGGGCTCGCCCTTGGAGTCGGGGACGGAGGGGAACGGGTTCAAGGACTTCGTCGAGGAGCGGCGGGGGAAGGGCTCCGGGCCGGAGCTGTTGGTCGCGAAGAGTGTGAACTCGGCGTTCTACGGGGAGCCGGATCTGGACGCCTGGCTGAAGGGGGCGGGGATCGAGCAGATCGTGATCGTCGGGATCCAGACGAACATGTGCAACGAGACGACGGCCCGGATGGGCGGGAACCTCGGGTACGAGGTGCTGTTCCCGTTGGACGCGATGCACACCTTCGACCTCGAGGGGCCGTTCGGCTGGACGCAGACGGCGGAGGAGCTGACCCGGGCGACGGCGGTGTCGCTGCACGGCGGGCGGTTCGCCCGGGTCGTCGCCACGGAGGACGTGGTGAAGGGCGCGGTCTCGGCCGGGTAGGTCAGCCGTTGCCGGAGGCGAGCTCGCGGCTGCGGTCGCGGGCGGCTTCGAGGGCGGCGATGAGGGCGGCCCGTACGCCGTGGTTCTCCAGCTCGCGGATGGCGCTGATGGTGGTGCCGGCCGGGGAGGTGACGGCCTCGCGGAGCTTGACGGGGTGTTCGCCGCTGTCGCGGAGCATCACGGCGGCGCCGATGGCGGCCTGGACGATGAGGTCGTGGGCCTGGGCGCGGGGCAGGCCGAGGAGGATGCCGGCGTCGGTCATGGCCTCGACGAGGAAGTAGAAGTAGGCCGGGCCGGAGCCGGAGAGGGCGGTGGCCGCGTCCTGCTGGGACTCGGGGACGCGGAGGGTCTTGCCGACGCCGCCGAAGATCTCCTCGGTGTGGACGAGGTGCGCGGGGGTGGCGTGGCTGCCGCCGGAGATGACGGACATGCCTTCGTCGACGAGGACGGGGGTGTTGGGCATGACGCGGACGACGGGGGTGCCGGTGGCGAGGCGCTCCTCGATGAAGGAGGTGGGGATGCCGGCGGCGGCGCTGATGACGAGACGGTCGGTGGCGACGTGCGGGGCGAGCTCGTCGAGGAGGCGGCCCATGTCCTGGGGCTTGACGGCCAGGATGAGGGTGTCGGCGCGCTTGGCGGCCTCGGCGTTGGTGACGGCCTCGACGCCGTAGCGGGCGTGGAGTTCCTCGGCGCGTTCGCTGCGGCGGGCGGTGACCAGGAGGTTCGCGGGGCGCCAGCCGGCGCGGATCATGCCGCTGAGGAGTGCTTCACCGATCTTGCCGGTGCCGAGGACTGCGACGGTCTGCGTCATGGGTCTTTCACCTCGCCGGAGGGGGTATGTCCCGTCATCCTCGCATCGGCGGAGGCGGTCGTGCGTGGGTGTCCGAGGGGCGGTCATGCCGTGCGGCGGCGGAGGGTGGCCGCGCCGAGGGCGAGGACGAGGACCGCGCAGCCTGCGACGACGAGGGCGTCGCGGACGAAGTCGCCGGTGATCTCGGGGTGGCGGAGGACCTGGTTCATGCCGTCGACGGCGTACGACATGGGCAGGACGTCGGAGATCGCTTCGAGGGCGGGGGCCATCCGGTCGCGCGGGGTGAACAGGCCGCAGAGCAGGAGCTGGGGGAAGATCACGGCCGGCATGAACTGGACGGCCTGGAACTCGGAGGCGGCGAAGGCGGAGACGAAGAGGCCGAGGGCGGTGCCGAGGAGGGCGTCGAGGAGGGCGACCAGGAGGAGGAGCCAGGGGGAGCCGACGACGTCGAGGCCGAGGAACCAGACGGCGAGGCCGGTGGCGAGGGTGGACTGGATGACGGCGAGGAGGCCGAAGGCGAGGGCGTAGCCGGCGATGAGGTCGGCCTTGCCGAGGGGCATGGCGAGGAGGCGTTCCAGGGTGCCGGAGGTGCGTTCCCTGAGGGTGGCGATGGAGGTCACCAGGAACATCGTGATGAGCGGGAAGATGCCGAGGAGGGAGGCGCCGATGTTGTCGAAGGTGCCGGGGCTTCCGTCGAACACGTACCTGAGCAGGAAGAGCATCAGACAGGGGACGAGGAGCATCAGGGCGATCGAGCGGGGGTCGTGGCGCAGCTGACGCAGGACGCGGGCTGCGGTGGCGAGGGTGCGGGCGCCGTTCATGAGCGGGGCTCCTCGTGGGTGGTGCGGGGGTGTCCTGCTCCAGGGTGTGCTGCTCCGGGGTGTGCCGCGCGGGCCGCTGCTGCGTCGACGAGGTGGAGGAAGGCCTCTTCGACGGTGGCGGTGTCGTTGCGGCGGCGGAGGGCTTCGGGGGTGTCCTCGGCGAGGATCTCGCCCTCGCGCATGAGGAGGAGGCGGTGGCAGCGCTCGGCCTCGTCCATGACGTGGGAGGAGACGAGGAGCGTCGTCCCGCGGTCGGCGGCAATCTGGTGGAAGAGGTTCCACAGGTCGCGGCGGAGGACGGGGTCGAGGCCGACGGTGGGTTCGTCGAGGACGAGCAGTTCGGGGGTGCCGAGGAGGGCGACGGCGAGGGAGACGCGGCTGCGCTGGCCTCCGGAGAGCCTGCCGGCGAGGGCGTCTGCGTGCGAGGCGAGGTCGACGTCGGTGATGGCCCGTTCGACTGCGGTGCGGCGGTCGTGGCGGAGGGCTCGGCCGGGGAAGAGGACGGCGGCGAAGTAGTCGAGGTTCTGGCGGACGGTGAGGTCGTCGTAGACCGAGGGGTCCTGGGTGACGTAGCCGATGCGGGAGCGGAGGGTCGGGTCGCCCGCGGGGCGGCCGAGGACCTGGAGGGTGCCACCGACCTTGGCCTGGGTGCCGACGATGGCGCGCATGAGGGTGGTCTTGCCGCAGCCGGAGGGGCCGAGGAGGCCGGTGATGCGGCCGGACGGGACGGTGAAGTCGAGGCCGCGGAGGACGGTGCGCTCGCCTCGGACGGCGGTGAGGGCCTGGGCGGTGACGGCGGCGGTGTCGTGGGCCGCCGGGGCCGGTTCCGTCGAGCGTGCCGCGCCCGTCGGGGAATTCATCATGTGATGAATAGTGCTCCTGGGGGTGCCGACCGTCAAGGACGTGGACAGGCCGGGCGGACTACTTGCGCTTGGGCTTGGGCTTCTTGCGAGTGGCCGGGTTGCCCGTGCGGGCGCCCCGGCGCTTCTCGTACTGGGCGCGGGAGGTCTCGTACTCCGTGCGGCGCAGCTTCTCGCCGGGGGCCTCGGTGAGGCAGCGGAAGAAGTAGGCGAGGAGCGAGCCGATGAAGCCGATCGCCTTCAGGCTGCGCAGCGACTCCTCGCGGCCCGGGTCGGTGGGCCTGGCCGTGAAGCCTTCCCAGGTCTTGCGGAAGGCGATGGCGCTGCAGACCGCGAACATGACGACGACCAGCATGTTGACGAAGCCGCCGATGTTCGCGATCTCCAGGCCCTCATAGGCGAAGCGCAGCACGAAGCAGGCCCCGACCGCGGCGGCCAGCGCGCCGGCGGCGACGCCGACGCGGCGCAGCGCGTAGTGGCCGGTGTGGTCGACCCAGGTCGTGCCGAAGAAACGGATCTCCTCGGGCTGCGGGCCGCCTGCCGCCGCGCCGGGGGTCTGCTCCGTGCCGGGGGTCTGCTCTTCTTCGCTCACAGGGTCGATTATCCCCGGAGCCACGGAGGAGGGCCTCAGGCGCAGCGCGGTGCGACGTAGCTGTCGCTGCCGGTCTTCACGTAGGCGTCGGAGACGTACTCGCCCGGGGCGATGTTGTCCCAGAGGTTGGTGGTGCCGTACGGGCCGCTGACCCATTCGCCGGGCTTCTGGCAGTGGATCGGCACCGTGGAGCCGGCGGCCAGCGACCGGACGATCGCGTACTGGGTGCTCGGGCCCGAGCGCACGTTGACCCGGTAGCCCGGGGCGATCGCGTAGCGCTTCACCGCGGCCGTCGCCGCCACCGCCACCGTCGCCTGAACGTCCGCCGCGGGCTGCTTCTCGTCGGTTCCCATGGTGTCCTCCCCCTGTGGCGCAAAAGCGCTACGCCGAGTTTCACTCTCTGCGACGCGCAGGCTAGCAAGCCCCTCCGACTTCGCGGGCACCATGGACTAGGCTCCGTCGGGTCGCGCACGCGCGTGATGTGACGGGGAATCACACGGGGGTGGGCGATGCCACCGTTGCGCAGTACCGGCGCCGACCGGGATGCGGAGGGGCCCGAGTACGCGGGCGACTACCGCCTCCAGGCATGTCTCGGGTCCGGCGGCATGGGGGTCGTCCATCTCGCCGCCTCGGCCTCCGGCCTGCGGCTCGCGGTCAAGGTCGTACACGCTCGGTATGCGGAGGACCCGGAGTTCAGGGCCCGTTTCCGCCAGGAGGTCGCGGCCGCCCGGCGGGTGAGCGGGGCCTTCACCGCGCCGGTCGTCGACGCCGACCCCGATGCCGTACGCCCCTGGATGGCCACGCTCTACGTCCCCGGGCCGACCCTCGCCGACCAGGTGAAGCGGAACGGCCCCCTGTCCCCCGCCGAACTGCGCCGGCTCACCGCCGGGCTCGCGGAGGCGCTGCGCGACATCCATCGTGCCGGGGTCGTCCACCGGGATCTCAAGCCCAGCAACGTCCTGCTCACCGACACCGGCCCCAAGGTCATCGACTTCGGCATCTCCCGGCCCGTCGACAGCGACCTGCACACCGAGACGGGCAAGCTCATCGGCTCGCCGCCCTTCATGGCGCCCGAGCAGTTCCAGCGCCCCCGGGAGGTCGGGCCCGCGGCGGACGTCTTCGCGCTGGGCTCGGTCCTCGTGCACGCGGCGACCGGGCACGGCCCCTTCGACTCCGACAGCCCGTACATCGTGGCCTACCAGGTCGTCCACGACGAGCCGGATCTGACGGACGTGCCGGAGGAGCTTGCTCCGCTCGTGGCGCGCTGCCTCGCCAAGAATCCCGCCGAGCGGCCGACCCCCGGCGAGATCATGTCGGCGCTGCTGCCGCCCTCGTACGAGGCGGAGGCGTTCATACCGGCCCAGCGGCGGCGCCCCACACTGCCGGAGAGCGAGCCCGGCGGCTGCCCCGCCTGGGACGCGGACACCCGTGTCCGGGCGACCACCGTGGCTCCCCCGCGCCGCCGGCTGCGGATCCGTCCGCGCCTGACCGCCGCACTCGTCGCCGTGCTCGCGCTGACCGGTGCCGGGCTGTACGGGGCGCTGAGCACCCCCGCGAAAAGCGGGCCCGAGGCCCCTGCCCGCCCGGACGAGGTCGCCACGGCCTTCGCGGGCTGGCGGACGCCGCTCCAGGAGCGGGGCCCCACGGCCGCGCCGGCCTGCGCGCACGGCGGCGGCGCGCTGTACTGCGTGGCCCGGGGTGTCGGCATCGCCCGGCTCGACCCCGTCACGGGGCAGGTCCGCTGGTCACGGACCACCCCCATCGACTCGGAGACCCCGACGGCCCCCGCCCTCCTGGCCGACGGCCTCGTCGGCGCCGCCGCCCCCACGGGCCCGCTCCGGGCGTACGACGCCGGGGGCGGCACCCCCGGGTGGAGCGCCGGCGAGACCGGTTCCGCCCCCGAGCTGTACCGGCCCGCCGGCACCGCCGTCGTCCTGTCCGACGGGCGGGGCGGGCTCCGGGCCCTCGACAGCCGCAGCGGGAAGGAGCTCTGGCGGCACGGCCTGACCGGTTTCTCGGTCCCGCGGCTCGGCGCGTACGACGCTCCTTCCGGGCTGCTGGCCGTCTCCGAGACCTCGGCCGACGGGTCGAGCACGCGGGTCGGCACGGTCCGTCCCCGGACCGGCGAGGTGGTCTGGCAGCGGAGCCTGGACGGCGAACTGGCACCGCTGGGCCGCACCGGCGACGGAGCGCTCGTCCTCGCCGACCACTACCAGGACCCGCTGATCGACGGACTGGTGCTGGTGGGCCCCGACGGCTCGGCGGACTCCGTACGGCGGCTGGCGCTGCCCCACCGGATCGACGTCCGGGGCGTCGCCGTGCGCGGCGCGGTCGTCCACATCCTCGACGCGAACGGCCACCTCACCGCCTTCGACACCGCCGCGTCGAAGGGGCGGGTGCTGTGGGAGCTGGAGACGGGCGCCGGAAACGTGTCCGTACCGGTCCTCGGTGGCGACGACCGCCTGTACTTCTCCGTCCAGGACGGGCGGCTGCTCGCGGTCAACACCGCGCGCGGGGCGCTGATCGGCCAGACCCGGCCGCGGCTGCGGAACGGGCGGCTCGGTTACGCGCCCATGGTTCCCGAGCCGCAGGTGGCCGGGGACCGGGTGTTCGGGACGGCGCCCGACGGCTCGGTCTTCGCGGTCGACGCGCGCGAGCCCGAGTCCTGGTGAACCGGTAGGACCACCGGACGTACGACGGCGGGGAGTGGGTGTCGTACCCACTCCCCGCCGTCTGTGCGTTCGTGCGCCGGGCTCAGCCCAGCTTCGTCACGTCCCGGACCGCGCCCTTGTCCGCGCTCGTCGCCATCGCCGCGTACGCCTTCAGCGCCGCCGACACCTTGCGCTCGCGGTTCTTCGGCGCGTACACGCCGTTCAGCGCATCGCGGCGGGCCGCCAGGGTGGCCTCGTCGACGAGGAGGTCGATCGAGCGGTTCGGGATGTCGATACGGATCCGGTCGCCGTCCTCGACGAGCGCGATCGTGCCGCCCGAGGCCGCCTCCGGGGAGGCGTGGCCGATGGACAGGCCCGACGTACCGCCGGAGAAGCGGCCGTCCGTGACCAGCGCGCAGGTCTTGCCCAGGCCCCGGCCCTTGAGGAAGGAGGTCGGGTAGAGCATCTCCTGCATGCCGGGGCCGCCGCGCGGGCCCTCGTAGCGGATGACGACCACGTCGCCGTCGGTGACCTGCTTGTTGAGGATCTTCTCGACGGCCTCGTCCTGCGACTCGCAGACGACCGCCGGGCCCTCGAAGGTCCAGATCGACTCGTCGACGCCGGCCGTCTTCACGACGCAGCCGTCCACGGCCAGGTTGCCGCGCAGGACCGCGAGGCCGCCGTCCTTCGAGTACGCGTGGGCCGCGTCGCGGATGCAGCCGCCGGCCGCGTCGACGTCCAGCGACTCCCAGCGCTCGGACTGCGAGAAGGCGGTCGCCGAGCGGACGCAGCCGGGGGCCGCGTGGAACAGCTCGATGGCCTCGTCCGTGGCGGAGCCGCCGCGGACGTCCCAGGTGTCCAGCCACTCCTTGATGGAGGCGGAGTGGACAGTGTTGACGTCCTCGTTGAGCAGGCCCGCGCGGTAGAGCTCGCCGAGGATCGCCGGGATGCCGCCCGCCCGGTGCACGTCCTCCATGTAGTACGTGCGGTCCTTGGCGACGTTCGGCGCGACCTTGGCCAGGCAGGGCACCCGGCGCGAGATCTCGTCCATGTCGCTGAGGCCGTAGTCCAGCTCGGCCTCCTGGGCGGCGGCGAGCAGGTGCAGGATCGTGTTGGTCGAGCCGCCCATGGCGATGTCGAGCGCCATCGCGTTCTCGAAGGCCGCGCGGGTCGCGATCGAGCGCGGCAGGACGGAGGCGTCGTCCTCGTCGTAGTACCGGCGGGTGATGTCGACGACCGTGCGCGCCGCGTTCTCGTACAGCGCCTTGCGGCCGGTGTGGGTCGCGAGCAGCGAGCCGTTGCCGGGGAGGGAGAGGCCGATCGCCTCGGTCAGGCAGTTCATCGAGTTGGCGGTGAACATGCCGGAACAGGAGCCGCAGGTCGGACAGGCGTTCTCCTCGATCCGGGCGATGTCCTCGTCCGAGATCTTGGGGTTCACGGCGTCGGAGATCGCGTCGACCAGGTCGAGCGTCCGGACGGTGCCGTCGACGAGCGTGGCGCGGCCGGACTCCATCGGGCCGCCGGAGACGAAGACCGTCGGGATGTTGAGGCGCAGGGCGGCCATCAGCATGCCGGGGGTGATCTTGTCGCAGTTGGAGATGCAGATCAGGGCGTCGGCGCAGTGCGCCTCGACCATGTACTCCACGCTGTCCGCGATCAGGTCGCGGGACGGGAGGCTGTAGAGCATGCCGCCGTGGCCCATCGCGATGCCGTCGTCGACGGCGATCGTGTTGAACTCGCGGGCGATGCCGCCGGCGGCCGTGATGGCGTCGGAGACGATCCGGCCGACCGGCTGGAGGTGGGTGTGGCCGGGGACGAACTCCGTGAAGGAGTTGGCCACGGCGATGATGGGCTTCCGGCCGATGTCCGCGCCGGGTACACCGGAGGCGCGCATAAGGGCGCGTGCGCCCGCCATGTTGCGGCCGTGGGTGACTGTGCGGGACCTCAGCTCGGGCATCGTCGCTCGCTCCTCGTGATGGGTGTGCTTGCCTTCGAGCGTACGCCGACGCTCCAAGATCTGGACAGCCTGTCCGTATGGCGGACGGCGTGTTCAGGTTTCGGTCAGGTTCGGGCGGGTGGGGATCTCGGTCGGGGTGAGCCTCTCGGCTCTCGGTCGGGCGAGGCTCTCAGCTCTCGGTCAGGTACCGCTGGAGCGTCGGTGCCACCTGGGCCACGATCTCCTCCGGATCGGCGGAGGCCAGCGGCTCGACCTGGATCACGTACCGCAGGATCACGATCCCGATCATGTGGGAGGCGGCCAGCTCCGCCCGGAAGCTCGGTTCCGGTACGTCGAGTTCGGCCGCGATCCGTTCCAGGAGCCGGCGGAGCACGAAGGTCCGCAGCACCTTGGCCGCGGCCTCGTGGGTCAGCGCGGAGCGGACGATCGCAAGGAGCGGGGCGCGGCTGACCGGGTTCTCCCAGACGCCGATGAAGAAGCGCGCGAGCCGTTCGCCGATGGCCTCGCGCGGGCCGCCGAGGATCGCAGGGACGACGAGCGCCGGCTCGAAGGAGACCTCGATCGCGGCCGCGAAGACCTCGTCCTTCGTCCCGAAGTAGTGGTGCACGAGCGCCGGGTCCACGCCGGCGGCCTTGGCGATGCCGCGGACGGAGGCCTTGTCGTACCCGCGCTCCGCGAACTGCGTACGGGCCGCCTCCAGGATGCGTTCGCGCGCGCCCGGTCCGCTGTCCTCCTCGGTACGGGACGGGCGGCCGCGCCGGCGGGGGGCCGGGCCGGTCATGGGCGCGGAGCCCGTTCGGCCGGACGGGAGGGGCGGCCCGCGGCGGACGCGAGGTGGAGGCGGGTGAAGGCGAGGGCCTCGGCGAGGTCGGCCTCGCGTTCGGCGGCTGACATCGCGCGGCGGGTGTTGACCTCGATGACGACGTGGCCGTCGAAGCCGGTGAGCGCGAGCCGCTCCAGGAGCTCGGCGCAGGGCTGCGTGCCGCGCCCCGGGACCAGGTGCTCGTCCTTGGCGGAGCCCTTGCCGTCGGCGAGGTGGACGTGGCCGAGGCGGTCGCCCATGCGGTCGATCATCGCGAGGGCGTCGGTGCGGGCGGTCGCGGTGTGCGAGAGGTCGACCGTGAAGTGCCGGTAGTCGTCCTTCGTGACGTCCCACTCGGGGGCGTACGCGAGCATCTCGCGGTCCTTGTACCGCCACGGGTACATGTTCTCGACGGCGAACCGGACGTCGGTCTCGTCCGCCATCCGCCAGATGCCGGTGACGAAGTCCTTCGCGTACTGGCGCTGCCAGCGGAACGGCGGGTGCACGACGACCGTCGACGCGCCGAGCCGCTCGGCGGCCGCCTGCGCGCGCTGGAGCTTGACCCACGGGTCGGTGGACCAGACGCGCTGGGTGATGAGGAGGCAGGGGGCGTGGACGGCCAGGATCGGGACCTGGTGGTAGTCGGAGAGGCGGCGCAGCGCCTCGACGTCCTGGCTGACGGGGTCGGTCCACACCATGACCTCGACGCCGTCGTACCCGAGGCGCGCGGCGATCTCGAAGGCCGTCGCCGTCGACTCCGGATAGACCGAGGCCGTCGACAGGGCGACCTTCGCATCCGGGATGCGCACCACTGGTTCTGCCACCCGGACAGGGTACGGGGCGGGCCGGGGGCCCGGGAGGTGGTTCGGGTCACGCCGGAGCGCGGAGACGCGCGCGTGGAGGGTGTTTCGGGTTCACGCGCGCGTGGGGGTGCCGTGGGGTGTTCGGGGTGCACGCGCGCGTGGCCGTGTGGCGGCTACTCCTCCGGGAGGTGGTCCAGGCGGCGGAGGATGACGCCCTCGCGCAGCGCCCACGGGCAGATCTCCAGCTCCTCCACGCCGAGCAGGTCCATCGCGCCCTCCGCGACGAGCGCGCCCGCGAGGAGCTGCGGGGCCCGGCCCTCCGAGACGCCAGGCAGGGCCGCGCGCTCGGGGACGGTCATCGCGGCGAGGCGCGGGACCCACTCCTCCAGGGACTTCCGGGACAGGACCCGCTGGACGTACAGGCCGTCCCCCGAACCGGGCGCGCCGGCGATCCTGGCGAGCTGCTTGAAGGTCTTGGAGGTGGCCACGACGTGGTCGGGGCGGCCGAAGCGGCTGAACTCGCCGACCGTACGGGCGATCTGTGCCCGGAGGTGGCGGCGCAGCGCCTTCACGTCGGCGGAGTCGGCCGGGTCGCCGGGCAGCCAGCCCGAGGTGAGCCGGCCGGCGCCGAGCGGCAGGGAGACCGCCGTGTCCGGGTCCTCGTCGATGCCGTACGCGACTTCGAGGGAGCCGCCCCCGATGTCGAGGAGCAGGAGCTTGCCCGCGGACCAGCCGAACCAGCGGCGGGCGGCGAGGAAGGTGAGCCGGGCCTCCTCCTCACCGGTGAGGACCTGGAGGTCGACCCCGGTCTCGTCCTTGACCCGGGCGAGGACGGCGTCGGCGTTGGTGGCCTCGCGCACGGCCGAGGTCGCGAACGGCAGCACCTCCTCGCAGCCCTTGTCCTCGGCCGCCTGAAGGGCCTCCCGGACGGTCCCGATCAGCCGCTCGACCCCGTCGGGCGCGATGGCACCCCGCTCGTCGAGGAGCTCGGCGAGCCGCAGCTCCGCCTTGTGGGAGTGGGCGGGCAGCGGGCGGGCGCCGGGGTGGGCGTCCACCACCAGCAGGTGCACTGTGTTCGAACCGACGTCGAGGACTCCGAGTCTCATGGGCGGAACGCTACTGCGCCGACCCGCATACGCTTGGCGTTGTGCCAAAGACGAAGCAGGCGAAGCCGGGCAAGGACACCAGCGGCGAGACCGGTGTGAAGGCCGGCAAGGCGAGCAAGGCCGGTAAGGCCGGTAAAGCGGAGAAGGCCGTGAAGAGCGCCAAGAAGCGGAGCAAGGGCGTGGAGCCGGACGAGAAGACGCTGGATTTCGCGCGGGCGTGGGTCGAGTTTCCCGATCCGGCCGACGCCGAGCAGGTGTTCCGCTGCGACCTGACCTGGCTGACCTCGCGCTGGACGTGCATCTTCGGCAGCGGCTGCCAGGGCATCCAGGCGGGCCGGGCCGACGACGGCTGCTGCACGCTGGGCGCGCACTTCTCCGACGACGACGACGAGAAGCGGGTCGCGTCGCACGTGGCCCGGCTCACGCCGGAGCTGTGGCAGTTCCACGACGTCGGTACGGACTCGGGCTGGGTGCAGCTCGACGAGGACGGCGACCGGCAGACCCGCCGCTGGGAGGGTTCCTGCATCTTCCAGAACCGTCCCGGCTTCGCGGGCGGCGCGGGCTGCTCGCTGCACATCCTGGCCCTGAAGGAGGGCAAGGAGCCGCTGGAGACCAAGCCGGACGTGTGCTGGCAGCTGCCGGTGCGCCGGACGTACGACTGGATCGACCGGCCCGACGACACCCGGGTCCTCCAGGTGTCGATCGGCGAGTACGACCGCCGGGGCTGGGGTCCGGGCGGCCACGACCTGCACTGGTGGTGCACCTCGGCCACCTCGGCTCACGGGGCCGGGGAGCCCGTCTACGTCACGTACCGGCCGGAGCTGACGGAGATGATGGGCAAGGAGGCGTACGAGGTCCTCGTGGGGCTGTGCGAGGCCCGGCTGGCCTCGCAGCTGCCGCTGGTGGCCCCGCACCCGGCCGACCCGACCTCCTAGGACGTCGGGCCTCCCCGGGACGTCGAACCTCCCTGGGACGTCCGGCCTTCTGCCTGCGCCTGCGCGGTCAGGGGCCGGACGGCGGCGGGTCGTCCGTCGTCGGCGGGGGCGTGCCCGGGTCCGTCGTGCCCGGATCGGTCGTCGGTGGGGGCGTCGTCGGATCCGTCGTGGGCGGTGAGGTGGGCGGTGTCGTCGGGTCGGTCGTCGGCGGAGGCGTCGTCGGATCCGTGGTCGGCGGTGACGTGGGGGGTGTCGTCGGGTCCGTCGGCTGAGGCGTCGTCGGGGGTGTCGTCGGATCCGTGGTCGGCGGGCTCGTCGGCGGCGATGTCGGCGGGCTCGTCGGGGGGCTCGTCGGCGGTGTGGTCGGGTCGGTCGTCGTCGGCGGCGGGGTGACCGGTCGGGTGACCTGCGGCGGGGCGGTCTGCCCCTGGCCGTCGATCCTGACGACCGCGCCCGAGGGGTTCACGCCGACGCGGGCGCTCCACGCGCCCGCGGGTTCGCGCCCGTGGTCGACGCGTACGACGATCGTGATCGTCTCGCCGGGCCGGAGCGTGCCGGAGGCCCGGCTCACGTACAGCCAGGGGGCGTCCGTCCACAGCGACCAGCTGACGGGCGAGCCTCCGTCGGCGGTGAGCGTGAGCATCGTCAGGTCGCCGGAGCAGCGCGCGTCGACCGTGAGCCGGCCGGAAGCGGGCTCGCCGGGCCTGGAGGGGCTCCCGGGGCTGGTGGGACCGCCGGGGTTGAGGACCTCGACCGAGACGTCAGGGGAGCGGCTGCCGCGGGTGAAGCGGGGCTCGGGGGTGGTGCGGGCGTTGCCCGCGTTCTCGTAGCGGTCGTACGGGCGGCCGTCCTCGTCCACCGGTTCGTCGGCCTCCCGCGCGCTGATCCTGGTGCCGCCCTGGACTCCCTCGTCGGCGGCCGGGGTCCCGCGGTACGAGGTCCACAGCGCGAGGACCGGGGCGGCCACGACGGCCGCGACGACCGTGGTCGTCACCGCGCGGGCCCGCAGCCGGTCGCGGCGGGCCGTGTGGTCCTTGGGATCCATCGGGAAACCGGTCGGGGCGAAGCGCGGGGCACCGGCACGCGCGCGGGGGACGTGCAGCATCGCCATGTACGCGGCGGCCCTGGGCGCGTCGACCAGCGGCAGCCTGTCCGGCGGGAGGGACCCGGCGCCGGGCCAGGGACCGGTGGCACCCACCCGCTCGGCGGACCTGCGGCAGCGGGGGCAGTCGTCGACGTGCCGGACGAGTTCGGCGCGGAGGGCGGCGGAGAGGAGCACCCGGCGGTCGCCGGTGAGCCGGGCGACGGTGGGGCAGCTCCCGGTCTCGACGACGGCGAGGGCCGCGCGGGTCCGCTCGACCTCGCAGGCGGCGGTGGCGAGGAGCTCGCGGGCGGCGAGCGGGTCGAGGGAGAGCACGGCCGCGACCTGGCGGTGGCTCAGGCCGTGGCGGACGGCGAGCTCCAGGGCCTCGCGCTGCTCGGGGGTGGTGCCGGCGGCCTCGGGCCAGGCGAGTTTCGCGAGTTCGGCGCGGCGGCGCTCGGCGGTCTCCTCGGAGACCGGGGGCGGCTCGGGCGCGGTGACGGCGGGGCGGCCGGTGTGGGCGCCCTGGCGCTTGCGGCGCTGCTCGGCGAGGCTGCGCAGACAGGCCCAGCGGGCGAGGGCGTACAGCCAGGCGGTCCGGCCCTCCTCGTCGGAGGGGCAGCGGCCGAAGTGGCGCTCGGCGACGGCGAGGATGTCGCCGAGGACGGCGGTGGCCGTGTCGTGCTCGCAGAGCACGGAGAGGCAGTACGTGTAGAGGCCGTCGAGTGCGGCCTCGTACCGGGCGGGGGGCCGCTGGCCGAGCGTGCGCGGTCCCTGCTCCGCGGCGCCGCGGTGCGCCCGGTGTGCGCCGGTGGTGCGTGTGGGGGGATCCAGCCTGCTGCTCGTCACGGGGCGACGGTAGGCAGGGCGGGGGGTCCACTTCGTACCGGTCGAGCACTTCTCATTCTTACGGGTGAAGCTATCGCTCGAAGGGGGACAGGAACCTCACATTCCGTCACTCGATCGAGGAAGGGCCCCGGCCCGGACAAGCACTGGCCGTCGCTGTCAGTGGGGGCCGCTACGGTGTGGAGCATGGCTGCCCGTACGAAAACCGCCAAGGACAGGCCGTCCTACCGCTGCACCGAGTGCGGCTGGCAGACGGCCAAGTGGCTCGGCCGCTGCCCCGAGTGCCAGGCCTGGGGGACGGTCGAGGAGTACGGCGCGCCCGCCGTCCGGACCACCGCTGCCGGCCGGGTCTCCACCGCCGCCCTCCCCATCGGGCAGGTCGACGGCCGGCAGGCGACCGCCCGCTCGACCGGCGTCGACGAGCTGGACCGGGTCCTCGGCGGGGGCCTGGTGCCCGGCGCCGTCGTCCTGCTCGCGGGCGAGCCCGGCGTCGGCAAGTCCACGCTCCTGCTCGACGTGGCCGCCAAGGCGGCGAGCGACGAGCACCGCACGCTGTACGTCACGGGCGAGGAGTCCGCGAGCCAGGTCCGGCTGCGCGCCGACCGGATCAACGCGCTCAGCGACCATCTGTACCTGGCGGCCGAGACCGACCTGTCGGCCGTCCTGGGCCACCTGGACGCCGTGAAGCCCTCGCTGCTGATCATGGACTCGGTGCAGACCGTCGCCTCCCCCGAGATCGACGGCGCTCCCGGTGGCATGGCGCAGGTCCGCGAGGTCGCCGGGGCCCTCATCCGGGCCTCCAAGGAACGGGGCATGTCCACGCTCCTCGTCGGCCACGTCACCAAGGACGGCGCCATCGCCGGACCCCGGCTCCTGGAGCACCTGGTCGACGTCGTCCTGAGCTTCGAGGGCGACCGGCACGCGCGCCTGCGCCTGGTCCGGGGTGTGAAGAACCGGTACGGGGCGACGGACGAGGTCGGCTGCTTCGAGCTGCACGACGAGGGCATCACGGGCCTGGCCGACCCGTCCGGGCTCTTCCTGACCCGGCGTGACGTGGCCGTGCCGGGCACCTGTCTGACGGTGACCCTGGAGGGCCGTCGGCCGCTCGTCGCCGAGGTCCAGTCGCTGACCGTGGACTCCCAGATCCCCTCCCCGCGCCGGACCGTCTCCGGTCTGGAGACCTCCCGGGTCTCGATGATGCTGGCGGTCCTGGAGCAGCGCGGCCGGATCAGCGCGCTGGGCAAGCGCGACATCTACAGCGCGACCGTGGGCGGTGTGAAGCTGTCCGAGCCCGCCGCCGACCTGGCGATCGCGCTCGCCCTCGCCTCCGCGGCGAGCGACACCCCGCTGCCGAAGAACCTGGTCGCGATCGGCGAGGTCGGGCTCGCGGGCGAGGTCCGCCGGGTGACGGGCGTCCAGCGCCGGCTGGCCGAGGCGCACCGGCTGGGCTTCACGCACGCGCTGGTCCCGCCGGACCCGGGCAAGGTGCCGGCGGGCATGAAGGTGACAGAGGTCGCGGACATGGGCGACGCCCTGCGCGTCCTGCCCCGCACGCGCCGCGCGCCGCGCTCGGAGGGCGCGGAGGGATAGCGGGGGGGGAAAGCGGGGGATGGCGGCGGGCCGCGCCGAGCGGTTCCGGAGACCGTACGGAGGCCGTTCGGGATGCCGTACGGATGCCGTTCGGAGGCCGTTCGGAAGCCGTGCAGCGGTCGTACAAGGGCCGTCGGAGGTCGTACGGAAGCGTCCGCGGAGGTCGTACGGAAGCATCCGCGGAGGTCGTACGGAAGCATCCGCGGGGGTCGTACGGAAGCGTCCGCGGAGGTCGTACGGAAGCGTCCGCGGGGGTAGACGAGGGGGCTTCGGGGGTAGGCGAGGGGGCACGACCGGGCGCCCTCGGGCCCTTCCGCCGCACCCTTGACCGGCGCGAGGCGGAGGGTGGCGGGGTGGTGTCGCTAGACTTTGCCCTGGTCTCGCCCATCCGTACGAGCCGGAGGAGTGCAGTGGCAGCGAAGGACGGGGCAGCAGCTCCCGGGAAGTCCGGCGCGAGCTCCGGCAACGAAGCGCTGATGCGCGCCGCCCTGAGCGCCGTCGCGCCGGGCACCGCGCTGCGTGACGGCCTGGAGCGGATCCTCCGGGGCAACACGGGCGGTCTCATCGTGCTGGGCCTCGACAAGACGGTCGACGCGATGGCCACCGGCGGCTTCGTGCTGGACGTCGAGTTCGCCGCGACGCGCCTGCGCGAGCTGTGCAAGCTCGACGGCGCGCTCGTCCTCGACAAGGACATCACCAAGATCCACCGCGCCGGTGTGCAGCTGGTCCCGGACGCCTCCATCCCCACCGAGGAGACCGGCACCCGCCACCGCACCGCGGACCGGGTCTCCAAGCAGTGCAACTTCCCGGTCGTCTCCGTCTCGCAGTCGATGCGTCTGATCGCGCTGTACGTGAACGGTGAGCGCCGGGTCCTGGAGGAGTCGGCCGCGATCCTCTCCCGCGCCAACCAGGCGCTCGCGACCCTGGAGCGGTACAAGCTCCGGCTCGACGAGGTGGCCGGCACGCTCTCCGCGCTGGAGATCGAGGACCTGGTCACGGTCCGGGACGTCACGGCTGTCGCCCAGCGCCTGGAGATGGTGCGCCGGATCGCCACCGAGATCGCCGAGTACGTGGTCGAGCTCGGCACCGACGGGCGGCTCCTGTCGCTCCAGCTCGACGAGCTGATCGCGGGCGTGGAGCCGGAGCGCGAGCTGGTCGTCCGGGACTACGTGCCCGAGCCCACCGCCAAGCGCTCGCGGACGGTCGCCGAGGCGCTCACCGAGCTGGACGCGCTCAGCCACACCGAGCTGCTCGAACTTCCCGTCGTGGCGAGGGCGCTGGGCTACAGCGGTTCGCCCGAGACCCTCGACTCGGCCGTCTCGCCGCGCGGCTACCGGCTCCTCGCGAAGGTGCCGCGGCTGCCGGGCGCGATCATCGAGCGGCTCGTGGAGCACTTCGGCGGGCTGCAGAAGCTCCTCGCGGCGAGTGTCGACGACCTCCAGACCGTCGACGGGGTCGGCGAGGCACGCGCCCGCAGCGTGCGCGAGGGCCTCTCGCGGCTCGCGGAGTCCTCGATCCTGGAGCGGTACGTCTAGCGGTACGTCTAGCGGTACGTCTCGCGGTGTGTCCAAGGGGCGTCCTGCCCTGAACCGGGGCTGAACCTGCGGCCCGGCCCTGCGGCCGGGCGGTCCGGTCGGCTCAGTCCTTGGCCAGGGTGAACGAGGCCGGGGCCACCTTCGCGCCCGCCATCGTCGCCTCCACCAGGTAGGTCCCGGGGCCGGCCTGGCCCGCCGGGGCCGTGGCGCACTGCGGCGCGCTGCGCCCGCGGTCCCACTCCACGGTGTGGGTCACCGTGGTCTGCGCGGGGACGCTCAGCAGGAGCGGGTTGCCGGGGCGCGGGCAGTCGTCGGAGGCCCAGACCGCGTCGGCCTGCTTGTCGCTGATCGTCAGCACCGCGCTGCGCGGCCCGAAGTCGGCCTTGCAGGCGGTGTCCGAGGTGTTCTTGACGACCAGGTGGAAGCGGGGCTTCTCGCCCGCCTCGTAGGAGAGCTTGGCGCTGCGCAGGCTCAACTGCAGCGCTTCGGCGGGGCAGTTCGGGAGCGGAGAATTGGCCGGAACCTGCTGTCCCGCACCGGTGCCCGCGCCTCCGTCGCCACCCGCGCCGTCGGTGTCGCCGTTCTTCCCGGTGCCGCCGGCGCCGGAGTCCGTACCGGCGTCGGCGCCCTCACCGGGGCCCGAGCCCGCGTCCGTACCGGATCCGGCGGAGCCACCGTCGCCGCTGCCGCCGTCGCCCGACGTGTCACCGGAGCCGCCGGAGTCGCTCGACTCGTCGCGGCCACCGGGCTGTTGGCTGATCGCCGGGCCGGTGCCGGACGGGCCGGGAGTGATCGAAGGAGGTGTGGGCGACGAGCCGTTGGCGGCGTCGTTCGCCTTCTTCCCGCCGCCGTCGCCCGAGGTCACAGCCCATACGGCGAGCAGGGCGAGAACCGCCACCAGGCACACGGCCACCGCCCTCCGTCGCCAATAGATGGTGGAGGGAAGCGGCCCGACCGGATTGCGCAAAGATCCCACGACCCGAACCTTACGAGAGATCCGGCCCAACTCCCGCCCCACCCGCCGCCCGAGGCATCAAGTTTTGCCGATGATCACATCCGTCGGCGCCGGGAACTTTTCCCGAACAGGCCTGAAGCGGACCGGAATCACCGGGATCCGGCACGCCCCCCACTTTCGTCGGGGGTCGCTCTGGTCGTTGGCCCGGGGCGACGAGCTCCGAATTCCGGTTAGCGTCATCCACCATGGACTCCCTCCTCGACCTCTCCGATCGGCTCTACCTCGACGTCGCCGACTTCGCCCACTCCACCCCGCACTGGTTCCAGTGGCTCGCGGAGGTGTGGACCGAGGCGGGGCTGCTGCTCTTCGGCGTGCTGTTCCTGGCCGGCTGGTGGCGCTCCCGGGACGGATCGAGCCGGCTGATGGCGCTCGCGCTGCTCGCCCCGCTCGCCACCGCCTTCGGTTACGTGGTGAGCGAGGGGCTGAAGTCGCTGATCGACGAGGAGCGGCCGTGCCGGGCGGTCCTCGGGGCGCCCGCCGCGCTCGTGGAGTGCCCGCCGTACGGCGACTGGTCCTTCCCGAGCAACCACTCGGCCATCGCGGGCGCCGCCGCCGTCGCGCTCGCCCTGTCCTGGCGCGGGATGGTCTGGCTGACCGTGCCGATGGCGCTGCTCATGGCGTTCTCGCGGGTCTTCGTCGGCGTGCACTACCCGCACGACGTGACCGCCGGCGTGCTGCTCGGCGCCCTGGTCGCCTTCCTCGTCATGCGGGCGGCGGAGCGGCCGGTGCGGTCGCTGGTGGAGACGGCCAGGTCGAGCCGGAGCTCGGCCGTCGTGTGGTGCGCGGGGCGCGGACCCCGTGCGCACGCCGCCCCGCACGCCTCTTCGCACGCGCACGCCTCCCCGTACGCCTCCCCGCACGCCGACCGGCCCGAGCGCTCGCGCCACGGCGCGCGCTGATCCCGTCGCGGACGTGCCAGGATCGGAGGTGCCATGACTTCCATCGACACTCCCCCCGGTCCCCCGGCCCCAGTGGCCCCCTCCCTCCCGCCGGAACTGCACGGGCCCGTCCTCGCCTGGTTCGACCGGCACGCCCGTGACCTGCCCTGGCGCCGTCCCGAGGCCGGAGCCTGGGGGGTGATGGTCAGCGAGTTCATGCTCCAGCAGACGCCCGTCGTCCGGGTCCTTCCGGTCTACGAGCAGTGGCTCGCGCGCTGGCCGCGCCCCGCCGACCTGGCCGCCGAGGCCCCCGGCGAGGCCGTCCGCGCCTGGGGCAGGCTCGGCTATCCGCGCCGGGCCCTGCGCCTGCACGCGGCGGCCACGGCCATAACGGAACGGCACCGCGGCGACGTCCCCCGCGACCACGGTCAGCTGCTCTCGCTGCCCGGGATCGGCGAGTACACGGCGGCCGCGGTGGCCTCCTTCGCGTACGGGCAGCGGCACGCGGTCCTGGACACCAATGTGCGCCGGGTCTTCGCGCGGGCGGCGACCGGCGTGCAGTACCCGCCGAACGCGACCACGGCCGCCGAGCGCCGGCTCGCCCGGGCGCTGCTCCCGGAGGACGAGGCGACGGCCTCCCGCTGGGCCGCCGCCTCGATGGAGCTGGGCGCGCTGGTCTGCACGGCGCGGAACGAGGACTGCGGGCGCTGCCCGATCGCCGAGCGCTGCGCGTGGCAGCTGGCGGGCAAGCCGGCGCACGACGGCCCGCCGCGGCGCGGCCAGACGTACGCGGGCACGGACCGGCAGGTACGGGGCCGGCTGCTCGCGGTGCTGCGCGAGTCGACGGACCCGGTGGCGCAGGCGGCGCTGGACGCGGTCTGGGACGAGCCGATGCAGCGGACCAGGGCCTTGGACGGCCTGGTCGCGGACGGTCTCGTCGAGCCGCTGGAGGACGGGTTGTACCGCCTGCCGCTCTCCTGAGGCAGCCGCGGCGAAACCTCCTCCGTTCCCTCTGTTACACAACCGATGGGTAGCCGTGCGTCCACCGACGGCTGCCCCGCACAGCCCCGTGACACAGCCTCCGTAGCGTCGTCCACGACACGAGGAAATGGCTGGTCACGGGGATGGAGGCGGTTCGGATGAGGCACGGAGAGGTGCTCGACTTCGAGGAGTACGTACGCACGCGGCAGGACGCGCTGCTGCGCAGTGCCCGTCGTCTCGTACCCGACCCGGTCGACGCCCAGGACCTCCTCCAGACCGCGCTGGCCAGGACGTACGGCCGCTGGGACGGCATCGCCGACAAGTCCCTCGCCGACGCCTACCTGCGCCGGGTCATGATCAACACCCGGACCGAGTGGTGGCGCTCCCGCAAGCTCGAAGAGGTCCCCACCGAGCAGCTGCCCGACGCGAGCGTGGACGACCCGACCGAGCAGCACGCCGACCGGGCCCTCCTCATGGACATCCTGAAGGTGCTCGCGCCGAAGCAGCGCAGCGTCGTCGTCCTGCGCCACTGGGAGCAGATGAGCACCGAGGAGACGGCCGCCGCGCTCGGGATGTCGACGGGTACGGTGAAGTCGACGCTCCACCGCGCGCTGGCCCGGCTCCGTCAGGAGCTGGAGAGCCGCGACCTCGACGCCCGCGCCCTGGGCCGGACGGGAGAGCGGGCGGACGTACGAGGTCACGAAGGGGGGCGGGGGCGGTGCGCGGCCTAGACGCCGAAACCGACGACGGCAGAGAACACGGCGGCGACGACCGGTACGGCACCGGGCGGCGCCGCCCTCGCCGTACCGTCAAGGCGGCGAGCGTCACGGCGGTGGCCGGGCTCGTCGCCGTCGGGCTGTCCGTCGCCGCCTGCTCCACCGGCGGCACGGGCTCCCGCGACGAGGGCGCTGCCCGCGTCGACGAGACCGCCGCGGCGGCGCCCAGCCCCTCCTCCCCCGCCGCGTCCACCGGTCCGCAGTCCGCCGAGCGGGTGGATCCGATCGCGCTGCTCAAGGACGACCCGAAGATCGGCGAGCGGCTCAAGGACGATCTGAAGCCGTGCGTCGCGGACGCGTACCCGGTCGACGCCTCCTACGGGAACCTCACGGGCAGCGCCGCACCCGATGTCGTCGTCAATGTGATGACCTGCGGCGATGCCGTCGGCATCGGCACGTACGTCTACCGGAAGCACAGCGACCGGTACGAGAACGTGTTCATGGCGGAGGACGCTGCGGTCTACGGGACGATCGACCGGGGCGATCTGATCGTCACCAAGCAGGTGTACGCCAAGGGCGACCCGGTCGCGTATCCCTCGGGCGAGGACGTGATCACGTACCGCTGGTCGGGGAACAAGTTCACCCAGCACGACTGGGTGCACAACGACTACAGCCGCGCCGTCGGGGACGGCGAGGCCGCGGTGGAGCCGGCGCCGAGCGAACCCACCGACGCGAGCTGACCGTCCTGGCCGCGGAGTGGCCACGACACCGCACCACCCGCGCCACCTGCACCACCCGCACCACCCAGCAGCACAGACCCCCGAAGGGCACGCACGATGGCCGAAACACATGTCCTGTTCGTCGAGGACGACGACGTCATCCGTGAGGCCACCCAGCTCGCCCTGGAGCGGGACGGCTTCCGGGTCACCGCGATGCCCGACGGGCTCTCCGGCCTGGACGCCTTCCGGGCGCAGCGGCCGGACATCGCCCTCCTCGACGTGATGCTGCCGGGCATGGACGGCGTCAGCCTCTGCCGCCGCATCCGTGACGAGTCGACCGTGCCGGTGATCATGCTGTCGGCGCGCGCCGACTCGATCGACGTCGTCCTCGGCCTGGAGGCCGGGGCCGACGACTACGTCACGAAGCCCTTCGACGGCTCCGTCCTCATGGCCCGCATCCGCGCCGTCCTGCGGCGCTTCGGGCACGCGGGCGGCTCCGGCCCCGGCGAGCACGGGGACGAGTCGGCGGACAGCGGCGGGCTGCTCGCCTTCGGCGACCTGGAGGTCGACACCGAGGGCATGGAGGTCCGCAAGGACGGGGCGCAGGTGGCCCTGACCCCGACCGAGATGCGGCTGCTCCTGGAGTTCTCGTCCGCTCCGGGCACGGTGCTGTCCCGCGACAAGCTCCTGGAGCGGGTCTGGGACTACGGCTGGGGCGGCGACACCCGGGTGGTGGACGTCCATGTGCAGCGACTGCGCGCCAAGATCGGCCAGGACCGGATCGAGACGGTCCGGGGCTTCGGCTACAAGCTCAAGGGCTAGAGGGCCAGAGGGTGTCATTCCGACCCGTGAAACCGCTGGCCCTCCGTACCGGGGTCCGCTGGAAGATCGCCGTCGCCATCGCGGCGGTCGGCGCGCTCATCGCGGTCACGCTGAGCGTGGTCGTGCACAACGCCGCCCGTATCTCGATGCTCGACAACGCGCGCGAGGTGCAGATGGAGCGGCTGCTCTTCGCCCAGCGGATGTACGAGACGTCGAAGCCGAAGGAGCCCCGCTTCGGCACGAAGATCAACGACCCGGCGCTGCCGGCCCAGCTCGACCAGCTGATGCGGGACCGGCGGCGCGGCACCTTCGTGCAGGAGCACCGGAACGGCGGGCCGCCCGACGTGTGGGCCGCGGTGCCGCTCGCCAACGGCGACGTCCTGTCGCTGCACATCCCCTTCGCCGACCGCAGCACGGCGATCATGAACGATCTGGACCGGGCGCTCGTCATCGGCTCGGTCTCCGTGGTGTTCGGCGGCTGCGCCCTCGGCGTGCTCATCGGCGGCCAGCTCTCGCGGCGGCTGCGGAAGGCCGCCGCGGCGGCCGGGCGGGTCGCCCAGGGCAACACGGACGTACGCGTACGGGACGCGATCGGCGGGGTCGTCCGGGACGAGACCGACGAGCTGGCCCGGGCGGTCGACGCCCTGACCGACGCCCTGAACGAGCGGATCGAGGCCGAGCGCCGGGTCACCGCGGACATCGCGCACGAGCTGCGCACCCCCGTGACCGGGCTGCTCACGGCGGCCGAGCTGCTGCCTCCGGGGCGGCCGACCGAGCTCGTCCGGGACCGGGCGCAGGCGATGCGGACGCTGGTCGAGGACGTCCTGGAGGTGGCCCGGCTCGACAGCGCGTCGGAGCGGGCCGAGCTCCAGGAGATCGCGCTCGGCGAGTTCGTCGAGCGGCGGGTGCGGGCGCTCGACCCCGACGTCGTCGTCCGGGTCGTCCACGACTCCTGGGTGAACACCGACCCGCGCCGCCTGGAGCGCATCCTGGGCAATCTGCTCGCGAACGCCGCCAAGCACGGCAAGCCGCCGGTGGAGGTCACCGTCGAGGGCCGGGTCGTCCGGGTCCGTGACCACGGTCCGGGCTTCCCCGAGGCGCTCCTCAAGGAGGGCCCGAGCCGCTTCCGTACGGGGACGAGCGACCGCGCGGGCCAGGGCCACGGCCTGGGGCTGACGATCGCGGCGGGCCAGGCGCGGGTGCTCGGCGCCCGGCTGACCTTCCGGAACGTGGCGTCGGCGGCGGCCCCGGGGGGCGTGGGCGGCGCCATCGCGGTGCTGTGGCTGCCGGACCACGCGCCGACGAACACGGGCAGCTTTCCCATGCTGAGGCTGTCGAACTGACCGGACGGCCGGCCGGCTCACAGGCCGGCTGTGGAGCGGGTACGACGGTGGGGCCGGACCCCTTTCGGGTCCGGCCCCACCGTCGTACCCGAGGATCCTGCTCAGACCGTCTCGGCGACCTTCGGGGCGTCCTCGCCCGCGGTCGCCTTCGGCTCCGGTCCCGCGCCGCGCAGCGCCACCTCCTTGACGAAGAAGGCGAGGGCGAAGCCGAGGACGGAGACCGCCGCGGCGACCAGGAAGGCGGAGTGGGTGCCGACGGAGACCGCGTACTGGTAGGCCTCGCGCAGCGACTCCGGCAGCTTGGCGAGGCTCGCCGCGTCGAGCTGCGCGGTCCGCTCGGTGAGCCCGGACCCGCCGCGCGCCGCCATCTCGTCCTGCACCCGGCTCGTGAAGAGCGCGCCCATGATCGCGACGCCGAAGGAGGAGCCGAGCGTCCGGAAGAGGGTGGTGGAGGAGGAGGCGACGCCCATGTCCTTCATCTCGACGCTGTTCTGCGCGACGAGCATGGTGATCTGCATCAGGAAGCCCATGCCGGCGCCGAGGACCGCCATCCAGACCCCGGAGACCAGCCGCGAGGTGCCGGTGTCCATCGTGGAGAGCAGGAAGAGGCCCGTCACCATCAGGGCGCCGCCGACGATCGGGAAGACCTTGTACTTGCCGGTGCTCGTGGTGAACCGGCCGACGAGCAGCGAGACGACCATCATCGCCATCAGCATCGGCAGGAGCAGGAGGCCCGAGTTGGTCGCCGAGGCGCCCTGGACGGACTGCTGGAAGATCGGCAGGTAGAGGACCGCGCCGAACATCACGAAGCCGGTGATGAAGCCGATCAGGGACATCAGGGTGAAGTTGCGGCTGCGGAAGATGTGCAGCGGCATGATCGGGTCCTCGGCCCTGGTCTCCACCCACAGGAAGGCGGCGAGGGCGGCCGCTCCGCCGACCGCGAGGCCGACGATGGTGGCCGAGCCCCAGGCGTACTCCGTGCCGCCCCAGGTGGTGACGAGGACGATCGCGGTGATGCCGACGGTCAGCAGTCCGGCGCCGAGGAAGTCGATCCGGGTGCCCGTGGCGCGCTGCTTCTTCGGCAGGTGCAGGACGGTGGTGACCATGGCGAGGGCGACGGCGCCGAGCGGCAGGTTGATGTAGAAGGACCAGCGCCAGCCCCAGTGGTCGGTGATGGTGCCGCCGACGAGCGGTCCGCCGATCATGGCGAGGGCCATGACGCCGGCCATCATGCCCTGGTACTTGCCGCGCTCGCGGGGCGGGATCAGGTCGCCGATGATCGCCATGACGCCGACCATGAGGCCGCCGGCGCCGAGGCCCTGGATCGTGCGGAAGCCGATGAGCTGGCCCATGTCCTGGGCCATGCCGCTGAGCGCCGAGCCGATCAGGAAGATCACGATCGAGGTGAGGAAGACGCCCTTGCGGCCGAACATGTCGCCGAGCTTGCCCCAGAGGGGGGTGGAGGCGGCGGTGGCCAGGGTGTAGGCGGTGACGACCCAGGAGAGGTGCTCCAGGCCGCCGAGCTCGCCGACGATCGTCGGCATCGCGGTGCCGATGATCATGTTGTCCAGCATCGCGAGCAGCATCGCGATCATCAGGGCGAGGAGGACGACACGGACGCTGCGCGCCGGGGGTGCCTTCTCCTCCGCTGCTTGCACTGTCCCGTCGTTCGCCATCGCCATCCCCTTACTTGCCGCCCGGCTAGTTACTAGGATGGGGACGGTAGACCCGTAACTTGCCGGTCGTCAAGTAAGTAAAAGTGGGAGAGCAGCCATGGCCCGAGGCAACACCCGCCAGCGCATCCAGGACGTGGCCCTGGAACTCTTCGCCGCGCAGGGGTACGAGAAGACCTCGCTGCGCGAGATCGCCGAGCACCTCGACGTCACCAAGGCCGCGCTCTACTACCACTTCAAGACCAAGGAAGACATCATCATCGGCATCTTCCAGGACCTCACCCGGCCCGTGGACGAGCTGATCGACTGGGCGCGGGAGCAGCCGCGCACGCTGGAGGTGCGGGAGGAGATCCTGCGCCGCTACCAGGCGTCCCTGCTCAGCGCCTACCCGCTGTTCCGCTTCATGCAGGAGAACCAGGCGGCCGTCCGCGAGCTGAGCATCGGACTGACCTTCAAGGAGCGGATGCTCGAGCTGAGCGGCCTGATCCAGGAGGAGGACTTCGCCGTCATCGACCGGGTGCGGTGCGTGAGTGCGATCTTCACCCTGCACGCGGGGATGTTCTTCCTGGACAACGTCGAGGGCGACTCCGAGGAGAAGCACGAAGCCGTCCTCGAGGTCGCCCTCGATCTGCTGAGCCAGGCCCACAGGGCCGGCTAGCGGGAGTTACCGGGGAGAGTCCGCGGCGGGACTCAGATGCTCACGCCGTGGGACCGCAGGAAGGCGGCCGGGTTCACGGAGGAGCCGTAGTTCGGGGTCGTGCGGATCTCGAAGTGCAGGTGCGGGCCGGAGGAGTTGCCGGTGTTGCCCGAGAGGGCGATCTGCTGACCGGCGGCGACCTTCTGGCCGACGTTGACCTTGATCTTCGACAGGTGGGCGTACTGCGAGTACTTGCCGTTGGCGTGCTTGACGACGATCGCGTTGCCGTACGCCGGGCCGTCGCCGCCGCCGTTCGGGCCGGCCTTCACGACGGTGCCCGCGCCCGCGGCCTTGACCGGGGTGCCGGTCGGGACGGCGAAGTCCTGACCGGAGTGCTTGTGGGCCCACATGGCGCCGCCCTGGTTGTAGCTGGCGCTCAGGGTGTACGAGACGACCGGCTTGACCCAGGACGGGGTCGCCTTCTTGGCGGCCTTCACCGGGGTGGCCTTCACGGCGACGGCCTTCGCGGTGGCGGCCTTCACGGTGGCGGCCTTCACGGTGGCGGCCTTCTGTGCTGCGGCCTTGGCGGCGGCGGCCTTCACCTGGGCGGCCACGTGGGCCTGGGTCTCGGCCTGGGCCGCGACGGCGGCCGAGGCGGTGACGGCGACCGGGGCGACGGCCTTGCCCTCGGCGGCGAAGGCGGACCCTGCTCCGGCCACCAGCGACGCTCCCAGACCCGCGGCGGCGAGGGCGACGGCGGCGGTACGGGTGGCGGGGTTCATGACGCGCTTCGACATACGGGGGAAAACCTCCGGGAAGTACGGGACCCGACGCGAACAGTGCTCTGCGCCGGGCTTGCTCATCCTTGGTAACCCGGACCCCCGGCCATCCCAAAACACCCCATCTACGACATTGCGTCGTAGCGATCTCCGGGGGAGATCGACCCTTGACGGCCTTGGCTTCAACTCCTGAAACCGGACATACCGCCACAAGAGAAACGGTTTATCCGCATGCCACGGGGGCCCGGAACTGCCCGAAAGGCCGCGCAGCGCCCGGTTCGGGACCCTGCGGGACCAAAGACCCCCCGGTTGATCACTAAACGTCCCGAATCACCACCAAAGGTCGCCACTATTCCGGTTAGTACCCCTCGAAACGCCTGTGCGCCTTGTCACCAGCCGGCGGCTGCCAATGGGACCTGGGTCACGCAACCAGCCCGTCGGAAAGGCCGTCCCGCACTACGCTGGCGGATTCGGGGATCTTCAGGGGGACAGACATGGAACCGGCACTCATCGGCACCCGGCTCGCCTCGGCGGCGATCAGCCCACTTCTGAAGAAACTGCTGGTCAGCGACGGTCCGGGCGCAGGGCTCACGGGCGGGGCCCGCGCCGTGCGGCTCTCCTCCCTGGTCTCCTTCCGCGGCGAGAAGCGCACGCTCACGGAGAAGGACGTCCGGAAGCTCGCCGCCGCCCTCGTCGAGCGCTCGGCCGGCGGGCCCGGCGAGGCCCCCTTCCCCGCCGACGAGACCGAGGCCGTCGCCCACACCCTGGGGACGACCCTCCTCGCCCTCGGCGACCTCGACATGGACGATGTCCAGGCCGTCCGTCTCGGCCACCGCACCCTCGCCCAGCGCCTGCGGGCGGCGGCCCCGGCCCCCGACGGCCTCTCCACCGACTCGGTCCTCTACCTGGAGTCGATGACCGAGTGGGCCTGCCTCCACATCCTGGAGTTCTTCACCCAACGCTCCACGTTCGTCGCCCGCAGCCTGGTGGAGCAGACGCGCGGCCAGACGGAACTCATCGCGAAGATCGACGAGGTCATCCGCCGGACACCGCGCGCCGACGGCCGGGACACGGAGTTCGAACGCCGCTATCTCTCCCACCTGGCGAAGAAGCACGGCCGCCTCACCATCTACGGCATCGACCTGCACGACTCATCGGACCGGTGGCCGCTGGACGTGGCGTACCTGTCGCTGGAGGCGACGGGGAGTGCCGACCCGGCGGACCGCCCCCATCCCCAGGAGCAGGACCGGACCGTCACTCGCGCCGACCTCGCGCTCGCCCGCCACGACAAGGTCCTCCTGCGGGGACCGGCCGGCGCGGGCAAGACGACGCTCGTCCAGTGGCTGACGACCTCCGCGGCGGCGGAGAAGCCGGCGGACGGCATGGGCTACCTCCACGGCCGCGTCCCCTTCGTCCTCCCCCTGCGCGCCCTCACCCGCCACGGCGAGCGGCTCCCCTCCCCCGAAGGCTTCCTCTCCGCCGCCGGCTGCCCGCTCACCGCGCCCGAGGGCTGGGCCGACCGGGTCCTGGCCGCCGGGCGGGGCCTGGTCCTCGTGGACGGCATCGACGAGATCCCCGAGGCCGAGCGCGGCCGGGCCCGCGAGTGGCTCCGCGGTCTCCTCGACACGTACGAGGGCAACCGCTGGCTGGTGACCTCGCGCCCCACGGCCGTACGGGACGACTGGCTGGCCCCCGAGGGCTTCACCGAGCTGACGCTCTCCCCCATGACCGGCGCGGAGGTCACCACCTTCGTACGCCGCTGGCACCGGGCGGCCGGGGCGGAGGCGGAGCCGTACGAGCAGCCGCTCCTCGACGCCCTCCGCACCGCCGAGCACGTCGCCGAGCTCGCCACCAACCCCCTGATGTGCGGTCTCGTCTGCGCCCTGCACCGCGACCGGCGCGGCTTCCTTCCCCGCGGCCGCAAGGCGCTCTACGAGGCCGCCCTGTCGATGCTCCTCTCCCGCCGCGACCGCGAGCGGGACATGGGCGCCCCGTCCGGGCTCGTGCTCGACGAGGCACCGCAGATCCAGCTGATCCAGCGGCTCGCGTACTGGCTGACGCTCAACGGCCGGACGACGCTGGACCGCGCCCACGCGAAGTCGATCGTCACGGAGGCCGTCCCGGCGGTCCAGGAGGCCTCGGCGTACGACCCCGACGCGGTCTTCACCCACCTCCTCCACCGCAGCGGCCTCCTCCGCGAGCCGACGGCCGACACGGTCGAGTTCGTCCACCGCACCTTCCAGGACTACCTGGCGGCCAAGGCCCTCGTGGACCGCTGGGACATCGGCGTCCTGGTACGGCACGCGACGGACGACCAGTGGGAGGACGTCCTCCGCATGGCCGTGGGCCACGCCCGCCCGCGCGAGTGCGCGGAGATCCTCCGCGAACTGCTGTCGGCGGCGGACGCGGCCGAGGACCGGCGGGTCCGGCTACGGCTGGTGATCCTGGCGGCGACGGCCCTGGAACACGCGACGGAGGTGGCCCCGGAGATACGCGAGGAGCTGCTGGCCCGCACGGCCAGGGTCATCCCGCCGCGCACCGTGAGCGAAGCACGGGCGCTGGCCGCGGTGGGGCACCTGGTCCTCGACCTTCTGCCCGGCCCCGAGGGGCTGAGCGACGAGGACGCGTGGCTGGTCGTGACGACGGCGACCTTCGTCGCCTCCGACGCGGCCATCCCCTATCTGTCCCGGTTCACCGGCCATCCGTCCCTCCGGGTCCAGTCCCAGCTCGTCTGGGCATGGTTCCGCTTCGACACGGATCAGTACGCCGAGGAGATCATCGGGCGACTCGACCAGGCCGAGCTGGAGTACACCGTCCAGACCGACGAGCAGGCCGCCGCACTCGTGCGGCTCGGTCTGCGGCCGGCGTTCCTGGACATCAGGGCGGGGCTCACCGAGCGCGGCCTCGCCCTCCTCGCACCGCTGCTGCCCCACGCGAAACTCCGGGCGCCGAACGACACGTGACGGGAAACGGGAAAAGGGGCGGCCCCGGAACCATCAGGTTCCGGGGCCGCCCCTTTGCTCAGGCGCTATGCCTTACGCGTCCTTCGAGAGGTTCGGGCCGGTGCCGCCCGTGGCCTCGATCGGCGGGGCGTCCGGCAGGGCCGACTTCTCCTCGCCGCGGAAGGTGAACGTGCGCTCGTCGCCTTCGCCCTCCGTGTCCACGACCACGATGTGACCGGGGCGCAGCTCGCCGAAGAGGATCTTCTCCGAGAGCGTGTCCTCGATCTCGCGCTGGATCGTCCGGCGCAGCGGCCGGGCGCCCATCACGGGGTCGTAGCCCTTCTTGGCGAGGAGCTCCTTCGCGGACTGGGAGAGCTCGATGCCCATGTCCCGGTCCTTCAGGCGCTCGTCCACGCGGCCGATCATCAGGTCGACGATCTGGAGGATGTCCTCCTGCGTCAGCTGCGGGAAGACGATGATGTCGTCCACACGGTTGAGGAACTCGGGGCGGAAGTGCTGCTTCAGCTCGTCGCTGACCTTCGCCTTCATCCGCTCGTAGTTGGACTTCGTGTCCCCCTGGGCCGCGAAGCCGAGGTTGAAGCCCTTCGAGATGTCCCTGGTCCCGAGGTTGGTGGTCATGATGATGACCGTGTTCTTGAAGTCCACGACCCGGCCCTGGGAGTCGGTCAGGCGACCGTCCTCCAGGATCTGGAGAAGGGAATTGAAGATATCGGGGTGGGCCTTCTCGACCTCGTCGAAGAGGACGACGGAGAACGGCTTGCGACGCACCTTCTCGGTGAGCTGGCCGCCCTCTTCGTAGCCGACGTATCCGGGCGGCGAACCGAAGAGACGGGAAACCGTGTGCTTCTCGCTGAACTCCGACATGTCGAGGGAGATCATCGCGTCCTCGTCGCCGAAGAGGAATTCGGCGAGAGCCTTCGAAAGCTCGGTCTTACCGACACCGGACGGACCGGCGAAGATGAACGAGCCACCGGGGCGCTTCGGGTCCTTCAGACCGGCTCGCGTACGGCGGATCGCCCGCGAGAGGCCGATGACGGCGTCCTTCTGGCCGATGACGCGCTTGTGGAGCTCGTCCTCCATGCGCAGCAGGCGGCTGGACTCCTCCTCGGTCAGCTTGAAGACCGGGATGCCGGTGGCGGTCGCGAGGACCTCGGCGATGAGCTCGCCGTCGACCTCGGCGACGACGTCCATGTCGCCGGCCTTCCACTCCTTCTCGCGCTTGGCCTTCGCGGCGAGGAGCTGCTTCTCCTTGTCGCGGAGCGAGGCGGCCTTCTCGAAGTCCTGCGAGTCGATCGCGGACTCCTTGTCCCGGCGGACGCCGGCGATCTTCTCGTCGAACTCGCGGAGGTCCGGCGGCGCGGTCATCCGGCGGATGCGCATCCGGGAGCCGGCCTCGTCGATCAGGTCGATCGCCTTGTCCGGGAGGAAGCGGTCCGAGATGTACCGGTCGGCCAGGGTCGCGGCCTGGACGAGGGCCTCGTCGGTGATGGAGACCCGGTGGTGGGCCTCGTACCGGTCGCGCAGACCCTTGAGGATCTCGATGGTGTGCGGCAGCGACGGCTCGGCGACCTGGATGGGCTGGAAGCGGCGCTCGAGGGCCGCGTCCTTCTCCAGGTACTTCCGGTACTCGTCCAGCGTGGTCGCACCGATGGTCTGGAGCTCACCGCGGGCCAGCATCGGCTTGAGGATGCTGGCGGCGTCGATCGCGCCCTCGGCGGCACCCGCACCCACGAGGGTGTGGAGCTCGTCGATGAACAGGATGATGTCGCCGCGGGTGCGGATCTCCTTGAGGACCTTCTTCAGGCGCTCCTCGAAGTCACCGCGGTAGCGGGAGCCGGCGACCAGCGCGCCGAGGTCCAGGGTGTAGAGGTGCTTGTCCTTGAGGGTCTCGGGCACCTCGCCCTTGACGATGGCCTGCGCGAGGCCCTCGACGACGGCGGTCTTGCCGACGCCGGGCTCGCCGATGAGGACCGGGTTGTTCTTGGTGCGGCGGGACAGCACCTGCATGACCCGCTCGATCTCCTTCTCGCGCCCGATGACCGGGTCGAGCTTGGATTCGCGGGCCGCCTGGGTGAGGTTCCGGCCGAACTGGTCGAGGACCAGGGACGTCGAGGGGGTGCCCTCGGCAGGGCCGCCGGCCGTGGCGGCTTCCTTGCCCTGGTAGCCGGAGAGCAGCTGGATGACCTGCTGCCGCACCCGGTTGAGGTCGGCGCCCAGCTTCACGAGGACCTGGGCGGCGACGCCCTCGCCCTCGCGGATCAGGCCGAGCAGGATGTGCTCGGTGCCGATGTAGTTGTGGCCGAGCTGGAGGGCCTCGCGGAGCGAGAGCTCCAGGACCTTCTTGGCACGAGGAGTGAAGGGGATGTGCCCGGACGGGGCCTGCTGCCCCTGTCCGATGATCTCCTCCACCTGCTGGCGGACCGCCTCGAGCGAAATCCCGAGGCTCTCCAGGGCCTTAGCGGCGACACCCTCACCCTCGTGGATAAGGCCCAGAAGGATGTGCTCGGTGCCGATGTAGTTGTGGTTGAGCATCCGGGCTTCTTCCTGAGCCAGGACGACAACCCGCCGCGCGCGGTCGGTGAACCTCTCGAACATCGTTAATCGCTCCTCAGAGCGGTCAGTCAGTTAGGGGTCGATCCCCTCCCTGTCCTTCCGCAGCTTAGTCCCGCAAGCGGGGACCGCTCATTCCAACTGCCGACATCCGTCCGGATCACCCCTCTTCCGCGGGGAGACCTGCCGCCGAACAACCGACAAATGCTCCAACCCGATGGTGCGAGACGATGTTCCCGCAGGCCAAGTAGTTACCCGCGCCTTGAGTACGCCGATGGCGAACGTGAGACGCCGAAGCCCGCGAGTCGCCCCTCTCCACTAGGAATGTCTTACCCGTAAGCACTGACACTCCATGCGGCACACCCCGGTTCCCTCCGCTACCAGCGAACAACCTTGCGCTGCCGAATGCGTCCGTACGCCTCATCACGGACACCTTGCGCATCCGGAAGGGGACCGTCCGTCACCAGGGGTGAGTCCGGAACCTGTCCGGAACGGGTCCCGGGCATGCCGGGGGCGTAACCAAGAGGGCTCGGCGGGAGTTGCGCCGGGTATGGCCTTCACCGTCCCGCCTCCCCGCTCACCGCTCGACAGCGACGGCGGTCTGGCGCGGTGGTACGAGCACGAGCTCGGCTGGGCCGCGGTGCCAGGCCCCCCGGTGCAGCTGGTCACGGGGCTGCGTTTCGACGTCCTGGAGCTGCCCGCCACGGCCGGTCGTGGCGTCCTGCGCCGGATGGGCGCGGGGACGGGTCCGGTGGCCCTGATGGGGCGCCGGATGCGGCTGCTCGTGGCCGCGGGGAGCGCCGAGGAGGTCCCGGGGCTGCTCGACTGGCTCGAGTGGGGCGGGATCTCACTGGATCTCGCGATCCTGGGCACCGACGGCCGGATGACCGCGCCCCTTCCCCCGGGGCGGGGCGGTTCCGGCGCGCCGGGTGCCGCGGTCTGGCTGCGGGCGCCCGTGCCGGGGCGCGAGGTCGAGTCCTCGCTTCCGGCCCTGCGGTCCGCACCCTGGGGCGGTGCGGACGCCCCCTGCCTGGTGCGTCTCGTGGCCGCCGCCGCCGCTGAGTGCCACCGGGCGCGGCTGCTGAGCGTCCGGACCGGTGGCCCGGCACCTCAGCAGCTGTCGCCTCAGCGGTTCGCGTCCTCGTAGGCGGCCTTGACGGTGGCGGGCACACGGCCGCGGTCGTTCACGTCGTAGCCGTTCTCCTTGGCCCACGCGCGAATCTTCGCCGTGTCGGGGCTGCCGGCCGCGACGCGACCCTTGCCACGCCCGCCGGTGGTGCGGCCACCGGTACGACGACCGCCCGCGGTGTACGGCTCGAGCAGGCCGCGGAGCTTTTCCGCGTTGGCGGTGGTGAGGTCGATCTCGTAGGTCTTGCCGTCCAGCGCGAACGTCACCGTCTCGTCCGCCTCGACGCCGTCGAGGTCGTCGACAAGAAGGACCTGAACCTTCTGTGCCACCGGATTTCCTTTCATCGAAAATGCAGTACGCGGAAAGGAAACCGCTTTTCCCGGAAAAACACAAACCCCTGGGAGAGGTTCAGAACCCCGACGGCACGGGAAACGTGCGCGATTCGGACATAGGGATCCGGTTCGGGATCGCCGCGGGGTTCCGGGTCACAGGTGCAGAAGCATGCGGCTGTTGCCCAAGGTGTTCGGCTTCACTCGTTCGAGACCGAGGAACTCGGCGACGCCCTCGTCATAGGAACGGAGGAGCTCGCTGTAGACATCTCCGTCGACCGGGGTCTCACCGATCTCGACGAAGCCGTGCTTCGCGAAGAAGTCGACTTCGAAGGTCAGGCAGAATACCCGCCGCACCCCGAGCCATCGGGCGGTGTGCAACAACTTGTCCAGCACCTGATGTCCGACGCCGACGCCCTTGAAGTCGGGATCGACGGCGAGTGTGCGGACTTCCGCGAGGTCTTCCCACATCACGTGCAGAGCGCCGCAACCGACGACCGTGGCGTCCTCGTCGCGTTCCGCGACCCAGAACTCCTGGATGGACTCGTAAAGAGTCACGGTCGCCTTGTCGAGAAGGATGCCGCGCTGGACGAAAGGATCGACGAGACGGCGGACCGCGGCCACATCACTGGTGCGGGCCCTGCGTACGGTGACGGCTTTGGCGGAGGCCGCTGAAGCGGCCGGAGAAGCAGACGGCGACATGGGGGGGACGCTATCGCTCCCCGGCCTCGGATCCCTCGGCACCCTTGTCGACCACGGCCTCTTCGGGCGGGGCGGGAACCGGGTTGTCACGCTGGACGATACGGATGGCGTCGTTCAGCGCCTCGCGCTGGTCCTGCGACATCATGCCGAAGAAGGCGACGAGGGCGGCGGCCGGGTTGTCGCTCTGGGCCCAGGCCTCGTTCATCAGCGCGGCCGAGTAAGCGGCCCGGGTGGAGACCGCCGTATATCGATAGGCACGGCCGTCGACTTCCCGGCGCACCCAGCCCTTCTGATGGAGATTGTCCATGACGGTCATGACGGTGGTGTAGGCGATGGACCGTTCCTGCTGGAGGTCTTCCAGAACTTCCCGGACGGTCACCGGACGGTTCCATTGCCAGACGCGCGTCATGACGGCGTCCTCAAGCTCTCCCAATGGACGGGGCACAGTGCCACCATAGTTCGCAAAGAGTTGATAAGCGGCCATTTACGTGAGGAAACGCAACAACCAAAACAAAAAGGACGCGCGACCTCGGAAGGTCGCACGTCCCGGTGGTGCGGGGTGTCGCCGGCGCGGAGAGCGGGCCTCAGGAAGCGGGCGTGCCGTCCGACTGGCGGGTGGACTCGGCGCGGGCGAGGGCGGCGTCCACGACCGCGTCCTCCTTGGCCTTGTTCGGGCCGCCCTGGCTCTTGACGATCACGACGACGAGAGCGGTGAAGAACGCGGCCATCACGACGGGGGGCAGGAGCGCGGATACGTAGTCCATGCCGTCCAGAGTAGCTATCCGGCGACCCGCTCCTCGGGCGGGGGCGGCGGTACGGGGCGTCGGCGCGGCGGGAAGACCTCGGAGGGCTTGGGCACCGGGCGGTCGCCGGGCGGGGGGCCGGACGGCGGGTTCGGCTTCGGCTCGCCGGCTGCCGCGCGCCCGCCGGGGAGGGCGAGCAGCCGCGCCCGGGGGGCGAGCGCCGCGCCGACGCCGACGCGGGTGGCGGGGGCGGTGGAGCCCGTCGCCTGGGAGACCCGGGCGAGCCGGGCGCGTACGGAGCGCTCGGCGAGGATCTGGCAGCGGGCGAGCAGCTCGGCGGCGGCGGGGTTGGCGCGCAGGGCCCGCAGGGCGGCGAGGTCGTCGACCCCGGGGTCGTACCCGGCGGTCAGGGCGTCCCGGAGGAGGCCCAGATAGCCGGCGAGGGACCCGGGGAGGGCCTCGCGGTAGCGGGTCAGGTCGTCGAGGAGGAAGGCGCGCAGCCGGCCGGCCTCGCGTACCGCCTCGTCCACGGATTCGGCCAGGCGCAGGCAGTCCTGGACGTCCTCGTCCTGGAGGGGGGCAGGGTTGAGGGCGATGGCAAGGGCGCCTCGGAGCACACGCAGCTCGTCCGCACTGAATGCCATGCCGCCGCGAGATCCGTATGGCGTGGGCATGGGGCGACGATACGCGCTAATCGGACAATTTTCTCTTAGCGATCATTCCGGCGCGCCGGAATGATCGCCACCGGGAGAGCCGGGGACGGCCCGCCCCTCACATCCGGGAGACGTTCCGCTCGTACACCAGCCGCAGGCCGATCAGGGTCAGCCAGGGCTCGTGCTCGTCGATCTCCGTCGACTCGCCGAGGACCATCGGGGCGAGACCGCCCGTGGCGATGACGGTGACGTCGGAGGGGTCGCCGTTCGGGCCGACGAGTTCGCGCTTCATCCGGGCGACGACGCCGTCGACCTGGCCCGCGTAGCCGAAGATGATGCCCGACTGCATCGCCTCGACCGTGTTCTTGCCGATCACGTTCCGCGGACGGGCCAGCTCGATCTTGCGGAGCATGGCGCCCTTCACGCCCAGCGCCTCGACCGAGATCTCGATGCCCGGCGCGATCGCCCCGCCCGCGTACTCGCCGCGCGCGGTGACCGCGTCGTACGTCGTCGCCGTGCCGAAGTCGACGACGATCGCCGGACCGCCGTACAGCTCGACCGCCGCGGCCGCGTTGATGACGCGGTCCGCACCGACCTCCTTGGGGTTGTCGGTGATGACCGGGACGCCCGTCTTGACGCCCGGCTCCACCAGGACCGCCGGCACGTCCCCGTAGTACCGGCGGGTCACCTCGCGCAGCTCGTGCAGCACCGAGGGGACCGTCGCGCAGATGGCGATCCCCTCGATGCCGTCGCTCAGCTCGACGCCGAGCAGCGGGTGCATGCCCATGAGGCCCTGGAGCAGGACCGCCATCTCGTCGGCGGTCCGGCGCGGGTCCGTGGAGATCCGCCAGTGCTCGACGATCTCCTCGCCGTCGAAGAGGCCGAGGACCGTGTGCGTGTTGCCGACGTCGATGGTGAGCAGCATCAGGCCCGCACCTCGCGCAGGTCGAGGCCGATGTCGAGGATCGGGGAGGAGTGGGTGAGCCCGCCGACCGCCAGGTAGTCGACGCCGGTCGCCGCGTACGCCGCCGCGTTCTCCAGCGTCAGCCGGCCCGAGGACTCCAGGACGGCGCGGCCCGCGACGATCGCGACGGCCTCCTCTGTCTCGGCCGGGGTGAAGTTGTCCAGCAGGATCAGGTCGGCGCCCGCGTCCAGGACCTCGCGGACCTGGTGCATCGTGTCGACCTCGACCTCGATCGGCACCTCGGGGAACAGCTCGCGTACGGCCTTGAAGGCCTGCGCCACGCCGCCGGCCGCCACCACGTGGTTGTCCTTCACGAGGGCCGCGTCGGAGAGCGACATGCGGTGGTTGACGCCGCCGCCGCAGCGCACCGCGTACTTCTCCAGGGCGCGCAGGCCCGGGGTCGTCTTGCGGGTGTCGCGGACCTTGGCCTTCGTGCCCTCCAGGGCGTCCGCCCACGCGCGCGTGGCCGTGGCGATGCCGGAGAGACGACAGAGGATGTTGAGCGCGCTGCGCTCGCCGGTGAGCAGGTCACGGGTGCGGGCGGTGACGCTGAGGAGCGTCTGCCCGGCCTCGACGCGCTCGCCGTCCTCGACGTGCCGCTCGACCTCGAACTCGTCCGCGCACACGATCGACAGGACGGCCTCGGCGACCCGCAGACCGGCGACGACACCGGCCTCGCGGGCGGCGAAGTCGGCGGTGGCGACGGCGTCCTCGGGGACGGTCGCCACGGTCGTCACGTCCACGCCGCCGTCGAGGTCCTCGGCGATCGCGAGGTGGGCGATGTCCTCGACCTGTACGGGGTCGAGGCCGGCGTCCGCCAGCAGCTCGGCGAGCGCGGGGTCGAGCCCGCACTCGAACTCCTCGGCACCGCCGCAGCCGCAGCCGTCGCCGCAGCCGCCGGCCTCCGCGTCCGCGGTGGGGGCGCTGATCTGGATCAGAGGGACGTCCACGGGCTCGGGACGACTCTCCTCGGGCGTGCTCGGCGTGGTCACTTACGGCTCCCTGGGGCGTCGGCGGTCGGGGGGAAGTCAGCGGTGTCGGTGGTGCGGACGTCGAGGGTCCGCTCCGGGGTGAGGCGGACGACGAGGTGCCGCCGCCAGGCCGTGTCGTCCCGGTCGGGGTGGTCCTCGCGCCAGTGGCAGCCGCGGGTCTCCTCGCGGCGACGGGCGGCGGCGACCAGGACACGGGCGACGCACAGCAGGTTGGTGGTCTCCCAGGACTCCACGCCGGGCTCGGCCGACTTGGTGTCGTCGCTGCCGCCCGCCAGGGCGTCGCTGTGCAGGGCGTCGAGGGCCTCGGCGGCCTCCCGCAGGCTGCCCGCGGAGCGGAGCACGCCCGCGCCGGCCGTCATGACCCGCTGGATACGGGTGCGGGCACCGGCGACCGGCAGGGGCAGGGTCACCGGGACCGGGTGCGGCACGGCGGCACCGGGCACGCGCGGCGCGGCCGCCGTGATCTCCTCGGCGATCCGCTCGGCGAAGACCAGGCCCTCCAGGAGCGAGTTCGACGCGAGCCGGTTGGCGCCGTGGACGCCCGTGCAGGCGACCTCGCCGCACGCGTACAGACCCGGGACCGTGGTCCGGCCGCGCAGGTCCGTGCGGATGCCGCCGGAGGCGTAGTGCGCGGCGGGGGCGACCGGGATCGGCTCGGTCACCGGGTCGATGCCGTGGAGGCGGCAGGCCGCCAGGATCGTCGGGAAGCGCTCCGCCCACATCTCGGCGCCGAAGTGGCGGCCGTCGAGGTACATGTGCTCGGTGCCCTGCTCCTGCATCCGCCGCGTGATCGCCTTGGCGACGATGTCGCGGGGCGCGAGCTCGGCCAGCTCGTGCTGCCCGAGCATGAAGCGGACCCCGTCGGCGTCGACCAGGTACGCGCCCTCGCCCCGGACCGCCTCGGAGACCAGCGGCTGCTGGCCCTCGGCGCCGGCGCCGAGGAAGAGCACCGTCGGGTGGAACTGGACGAACTCCAGGTCGGAGACCTCGGCCCCGGCGCGCAGCGCGAGCGCGACCCCGTCGCCGGTGGAGACCGCCGGGTTGGTGGTGGCGGAGAAGACCTGGCCCATGCCGCCGGTGGCGAGGACCACGGCGGGGGCGTGGACGGCTCCGACGCCGTCGTGCTGGCCCTCGCCCATGACGTGCAGGGTCACACCCGCCGTCCGGCCCTCGGCGTCCGTCAGGAGGTCCAGGACGAGCGCGTGCTCGATGAAGCGCACTCCCCCGTCCCGTATCGCCTCGACCAGGGCCCGGGAGATCTCCGCGCCGGTCGCGTCGCCGCCGGCGTGCGCGATCCGGCGGCGGTGGTGGCCGCCCTCACGGGTCAGCGCGATCTCGCCCTCGGCGGTCTTGTCGAAGTCGGCGCCGGTCGCGATGAGGCGGCGCACGGCCTCGGGGCCCTCCGTGACGAGCAGCCGTACGGCCTCCTCGTCGCAGAGCCCGGCACCGGCGACGAGGGTGTCGTCGAGGTGCTGCTCGGGGGTGTCGCCCTCGCCGAGCGCGGCGGCGATGCCGCCCTGGGCCCAGCGGGTGGAGCCGTCGTCGAGCCGGGCCTTGGTGACGACGACGGTACGGAGCCCGGCGGCGGTGCAGCGCAGGGCGGCGGTGAGGCCCGCGACGCCCGAGCCGACCACGACGACATCGGCGTCGATGGCCCAGCCCGGCGCGGGCGCGTGCAGCCGTATTCCGGTCACTTGGTGGCTCCGAAGGTCAGGGGGATGTTGTCGATGAGCCGCGTGGTCCCCACCCGCGCGGCGACGGCGAGGACCGCCTCGCCGTCGTGGTCGTCGGCGACCTCGGTGAAGTCGGCCGGGTCGACCAGGGCCAGGTAGTCGAGGGTGAGCGGCGGCTCGGCCTTCGCCGCGTCGTCGAGGACGGTGCGGGCCGCGGCCCGGACGGCTTCGGCGCCGCCGCGCTCGGCCGCCTGCGCGACCGCGTGGGCGTCGGCGGCGGCCCGGGCCTCGCCGAGCCGCGAGAGCGCCTCCGCGCGGTTCTCGGCCCGGCCCTGGGCGCCCGGCAGGGAGGTGGCACGCGCGCGCAGCGCCTCCTGGGCGGCGAGCCGGTCACGGGCGGCGAACAGCGCGCCGGACAGCGCGAGGGCCGTACGGCGCTCCTCGGCCGACAGGTAGCGGTTACGGCTGGAGAGGGCGAGGCCGTCGGTCTCGCGGACGGTCTCCACGCCGACGATCTCGACCGGGAAGTTCAGGTCGCGGGCCATGCGGCGGATCAGGGCCAGCTGCTGGGCGTCCTTCTGGCCGAAGAAGGCCAGGTCGGGCGAGGTGAGGTGGAGGAGCTTGGCGACGACGGTCAGCATGCCGTCGAAGTGGCCGGGCCGGGAGGAGCCTTCGAGGCGCTCGCCCATGGGGCCCGCGGTGATCCGGACCTGCGGCTCGCCGCCCGGGTAGACCTCGTCGACGGAGGGCGCGAAGACGACGCTCGCACCGGCGTCGAAGGCCAGCTCCAGGTCGGCGTCGAGGGTGCGGGGGTAGCGGTCGAGGTCCTCGCCGGCGCCGAACTGCAGCGGGTTGACGAAGACGGTGACGACGACGAAGCCCCGGGCGCCGACGCGCTCGCGGGCGGCGCGGATCAGGGTGGCGTGGCCGTCGTGGAGGGCGCCCATGGTCATGACGACGGCGTTTCCGCCGGGCAGGCCGTGGTGGGCGGCGGCGTCCTCGAGGTCCTCGACCGTGGGCACCAGCTCGGCCGGCTGGTGGCGGACGGGCCTGCCGCCGTCGGCGCTCTTGCGGGCGAACAGGGTCATCACTCTTCTCCTCGCGGCCCGTCGGCTGCGGTGGTGCTGTCGGCGGCGAGCACGCCCAGCAGGTCCTCGGCCAGCTCGGGCTTGAGCAGGCCGTGCGCGAGCGCCCGGTCGGCGGTCGTGCGGGCCATCGCCAGATAGCCGGCGACGGTGCCGGGCGCGTGCTTGCGCAGCTCGGCGACGTGGGCGGCGACCGTACCGGCGTCACCGCGCGCGACGGGTCCGGTGAGGGCCGCGTCCCCGGACCGCAGGGCGTTGTCCAGGGCGGCGCCGAGGAGCGGGCCGAGCATCCGGTCGGGCGCGGCGACGCCGGCCTTGCGGAGCAGCTCCATCGACTGGGCCACCAGGGTGACCAGGTGGTTCGCGCCGAGGGCCAGGGCCGCGTGGTAGAGCGGGCGGGCGTCCTCGGCGATCCACTCGGGCTCGCCGCCCATCTCGATGACCAGGGCCTCGGCCGCGAGCCGCAGCTCCTCGGGCGCGGTCACCCCGAAGGAGCAGCCGGCCAGGCGCTGGACGTCCACGGCGGTGCCGGTGAAGGTCATCGCGGGGTGCAGGGCGAGCGGAAGGGCGCCGGCCCGGCGGGCGGGGTCGAGGACCCGTACGCCGTACCGCCCGGAGGTGTGGACGAGCAGCTGTCCCGGCCGTACGGCTCCGGTGTCGGCGAGGCCCTCGACCAGACCCGGCAGGGCGTCGTCCGGGACCGTCAGGAGGACGAGGTCGGCGAGCGCCAGGACGCGGGCGGGCTCGACGACCGGGACGTCGGGCAGGAGCTCGGCGGCGCGGCGCCGGGAGCGGTCGGAGACCGCCGAGACGGCGACGGGGCGGTGGCCCGCGAGCTGGAGCGAGGCGGCGAGGGCGGGGCCCACACGGCCCGCGCCGACGACTCCGACGGTGAGCCGGGCGGGACGGTCCTCGGGGCGGGGCTCTGGTCGCGGCTCTGGCGCTGCTGATGCGTTCACGATGGGGACGGCCTTCCGTTCCAGTCCTCGGCGGGTACCGGACGATTTCTGGTCATGCTACGCCAGCGTTTCGCGCTCCTCCCGTGGCTGTCCACAGGGTGTGGGCGGCGGTGTGATGATCGCCCCATGGACATGAACGCAGATGTGGATCCCGCGGATTCCGGGGATTCCGCGGACGAGGAAGCGCTCCGGCCGTACCGGGCGAAGCTCTGGGCCGGCGCCGAGCGGAGGCTGTGGCACACCTCCGTCGAAGGGACGGTCGGACAGCGGCTGCGCGAGCTCCTCGACTGGGCGGAGAGCGAAGGCCACGCGGACGACCCCGTCGACATGTACGGCAACGGGATCGTGGAGGAGGTCGAGCGGCGTGTGGCCGAGGAGCTCGGCCTGCCCGCCGCCGTGTTCTTCCCGACCGGCACGATGGCCCAGCAGGTCGCCCTGCGCTGCTGGGCCGGGCGCACCGGCAACCCCGTCGTCGGCCTCCACCCGCTCGCCCACCCCGAGGTCCACGAGGGCGGCGCGTTCGGGGCCGTCTCCGGGCTCCGTACGGTCCACCTGACCGACGCGCCGCGGCTGCCGACGGCCGAGGAGGTGCGCGACCACCCGGAGCCCTTCGGGACGCTGATGCTGGAGCTGCCGCTGCGCGACGCCGGCTTCGTCCTGCCGTCCTGGGACGAGCTGACGGAGGTGGTCGAGGCGGCCAGGGAGCGGGACGCGGTCGTCCACTTCGACGGGGCGCGCCTGTGGGAGTGCACGACGCTTTTCGGCCGTGGTCTGCCCGAGATCGCGGGGCTCGCCGACAGCGTGTACGTCTCGTTCTACAAGTCCCTCGGCGGCCTGTCCGGGGCCGCGCTCGCGGGTCCCGAGGACGTCATGGAGGAGGCGCGGGTCTGGCGGCACCGGTACGGAGGCCTGGTCGCCCAGCAGTACCCGGCGGCGCTCTCCGCGCTCCGCGGCCTCGCCGTCGAGCTGCCCCTGCTGCCCTCGTACGTGCGGCACGCGCGCGTGGTGGCCGAGGCGGTGCGGGAGGAGTTCGCGGCGGCGGGCGTCGTCTGGTCCCGGGTCCACCCGGAGGTCCCGCACACCCACCAGTTCCAGGTCTGGCTCCCGTACGACCCGGAGGTCCTGACGGCCGCGGCCGCCGCCCAGACCGAGGCCACCGGGACGGCCCTCTTCCGCCGCTGGTTCAGCCCCGGCGCGGGCGGCCCGCCGGGCGTCGCCGTGACGGAGCTGACGGTGACGCGGCCCGGGCTGGAGTGGGCGGCGGAGGACGTACGGGCGGCGGTACGGGACTTCCTGTCCCGGTTCGAGGGCTGAGCGGCCCCGTCAGCAGGAGCGGGGGCGCAGTCGGCGGCGCAGGGCGGTGAGAAGGGCCCCGCGGGCCGGGCGGCCCGCGAGCACCCGCTCGAAGCGGCGGCGGTCGCGGACGGAACGCAGGACGGCCAGGTCATGGGTGCCGGGCGCCGGCGGCAGCGGCTCGCCGAGCCGGTCGGCGCGGTACGTGTCGAAGAGGTACTGGTGCAGCGCGTTCATGACCTCACCGTGCGCCGCGCCCCGGCGGTCCGGCGCGCCGATTGACGGCACCCGTCAAACGGCGCGACACCACCCCCGCCGCACCCCGCACCATGGGGGCGTGAGCGTGACGATCGACATCACCGGACTGCCGCAGGAGCTCATCGTCTTCTGCCCCTCGCCCCTGGCCGAACTGGGCGCCGCCCTGCATGCCCTCTCCGAGCCCGCGCACCACCCCCGGCTCCACGCCTGGACGACCACGACCGCCGCCGCGCTCGAGCCCGAGCTGGCCGACCGGCTCCACGAGGCCGACTTCATGTGGAACTCCACCCGCGCGGACATCCTGCTGCCGGCGCGGCCCCGGGAGACCCTCACCGAGGAGCTGGACGACCTCGACCGCCTGGACGACGAGACGTTCGTGGGCGCGGCGCTGGAGATCTCCTGCAACAGCAAGTACAAGAACGGCGCGCCCTCTCCGCTCGTCGACGAGCGGATGCGCCGCCGCGCCCTCGACCTGGCCGCCGCGCGCGGGCCCCGGCAGGCCACCGTCGTGGAGCGGATGCTGGCCGACCCGCCCGGCACGCGCGCGTGGATCCGGCGGCTCCTGGAGGACTGCGACGAGGCGTTCTTCGCGGACACCTGGCGCCGGGTCAGCGTTCAGCTCGCCGCCGACGCCCGCCACAAGACCGAGCTGATGCGCCGCAAGGGCCTCGCCGAGGCCGTCTCCGCCGCCTCGTCGGCGATGACCCTGGAGGAGGACGAGCGGGGTTCCCGGATCGTCGTCGACAAGCTGGTCCAGGGGCGTACGAGCGCCGAGGGCGCGGGCGTGACGTTCGTGCCGACCGCCTTCGGCTGGCCGCACCTCTTCGCTCCGTACGCACCCGGCTGGCACCCGGTCGTCCAGTACCCCGTGCCCACCCGCGACCTCGGCGGCGCCGCCGCGACCGAGGACGTCAAACTGCGCCTGGAGGCCATCGCCCACCCGATGCGGATGCGGCTCTGCCGCAGCCTGGCCCGCAGCTCGCACACGACGAGCGAGCTGGCCGACGCGTACAACATCACCGCCCCGGAGGTCTCCCGGCACCTCGCCGTCATGAAGAAGGCCGGGCTGATCACCACCCAGCGCCGCGGCCGGTACGTCCTCCACCAGCTCGACGTGTCCGTCGTCGCCCGGCTCGGCAGCGACTTCCTGGAGAGCGTGCTGCGCTAGGGGGTGTCCGGCCCTGATCTGCCGGGAAGGCCCTGGCGGGACCGGCTCAGGCCGCGCCGCCGCCCGCGCGGACCAGGCCCGACTCGTAGGCGAGGACCACGACCTGGACCCGGTCGCGCAGGCCCAGCTTGGTCAGGATCCGGCCCACGTGGGTCTTCACCGTCGCCTCCGAGAGGACGAGCCGCGCCGCGATCTCGCCGTTCGACAGGCCCTGCGCGACCAGCATCATCACCTCGCGCTCCCGGTCCGTGAGGCGCGCGAGCGCGGTGTCGACGGCCCGCGTCTCCGTGCCCGTCGACGGCAGCATCGGCGAGAAGCGGTCGAGGAGCCGGCGGGTCGTCGAGGGCGCCACCACCGCGTCGCCGCTGTGCACCGAACGGATCGCGCCGAGCAGCTCCGCCGGCGGCACGTCCTTCAGCATGAAGCCGCTCGCGCCCGCCTTCAGGCCCGAGAACGCGTACTCGTCGAGGTCGAACGTGGTCAGGATCAGCACCTTCGGCGCGTCCGGCTGCGAGCAGATCCGCCGGGTCGTCTCCACCCCGTCCAGCTTCGGCATGCGCACGTCCATCAGGACGACGTCGACCGCCGTGGCGCGCAGCACCTCAAGGGCTTCGACCCCGTCGCCCGCCTCCGCCACGACCTCCATGTCCGGCTGGGCGGCGAGCACCATACGGAAACCGGTACGCAGCAGCACCTGGTCGTCGACGAGCATCACGCGGATGGACATGTCAGGAAGATCCTCTTCTAGTGAGCGGGCTTGAGGGGAAGCAGGGCGCTGATCCGGAAACCACCGCCGGGGCGCGGCCCCGCGTCCAGCGTGCCGCCGACCATGCCGACCCGCTCGCGCATCCCGATCAGACCATGGCCGCGCCCGTCGGCGCCGCCGTCCTCGTACATCTCCTGCGGAGCGCCGCGGCCGTCGTCCTCGACGAGCAGTCCGAGGCCGTCGTCGAAGTAGACAAGACGGACGCTCGCGCCGACGTCGGGACCGCCGTGCTTGCGCGTGTTGGTGAGCGCCTCCTGCACGATCCGGTACGCGGTGAGCTCGACGCCGCTGGGCAGCGGGCGCGGGCTCCCCTCGATCGCGAAGTCGACGGTGAGGCCGGCGCCCCGGACCTGCTCGACGAGGTCCTCGATCTGCTGGACGTCGGGCTGGGGCACGTACTCGCCGGCCTCCTGGTGCTCGCCGGTGCGCAGGATGCCGAGGAGGCGGCGCATCTCGGCGAGGGCCTGCCGGCCCGTGGTGGAGATCGTCTCCAGGGCCTGCTTGGCGGTCTCCGGGGAGGAGTCCATGACGTAGGCGGCGCCGTCGGCCTGGACGACCATCACCGACACGTTGTGCGCGACGACGTCGTGCAGCTCGCGGGCGATCCGGGCGCGCTCGGCGGCGACCGCGACCTTGGCCTGGGCCTCGCGCTCCTGCTCCAGGCGGGAGGCGCGCTCCTCCAGCTGCGCGAAGTAGGCGCGGCGGGTGCGGAGCGAGTCGCCGAGGACCCAGGCGAGCGCGAACGGCACGGTCATGATGACCGTGAAGAAGATCGTCGCCGCGACGGAGTCGATGCCGTCCATGGGCCATCTCAGCTGCGAGAGCGTGGAGGCGCTCAGTCCGCCGACGAGGGCGAGGCGGGAGGCCCAGCGGGGTCCGTCGTGCGCCGCGACCGTGAAGACGATCACGAGCATGGCGAAGTCGGCGATGAACGGTTCCAGGCCGAAGACGAGCTGGACGAGGCCGAGGGCGACCGTCAGCAGCAGCATCTTCTCCGGGGCGCGTCGGCGCAGGGCCACGACCAGGGAGAAGAGCACGGCGACCACCCCGAACGCGAGGGGGTTGCCGACCGCCGGGTAGGTCGTCCCCACCCACAGCAGGGAGAACCCGAGGAGGACGACGGCCCAGAAGGTGTCGACGCCCGTCGGGTGTCTGCGGATGAAGTCGTAGAGGCGCTGCACGTCACCCAGAGTAGGGAAAGCCGATAGGTGCAGGGATCAACCGTTGGGCCGATCCTTGACGACGGGCCCGTACTCCCCGAGGTGGAGACTGGGGCGCGTGACGGATGACGTGACGGGTGAGACGTGTCAGTGGCAGGGGTGGCGCGAGGCCACGGAACGGGCGCTGTACGGCCCCGGGGGCTTCTATCTGCGCCCTGAGGGGCCCGCAGGGCATTTCCGCACGTCGGTGCATGCCTCCGCGCTGTTCGCGGGGGCCGTGGCCCGGCTGCTCGGCGAGGTCGCGGAGGAGCTGGGGACGGCCGAGGTCGATCTCGTGGACGTGGGCGCGGGCCGGGGCGAGCTGCTGACGGCGGTGCTCGCGGCGACCGAGGGGGCCGCGGGGCCGGGCCTCGCCGTCCGGGCGTACGCGGTCGAGCGTGCTCCCCGTCCGGCGGGGCTCGACGAGCGGGTCGTCTGGACGGACCGGCTGCCGGAGCCGGGGAGCGTGCGCGGGCTCCTCTTCGCGAACGAGTGGCTCGACAACGTGCCGGTGGACGTGGCCGAGGCCGACGCGGCGGGCGTCGCCCGGTACGTGGAGGTCCGCGCGGACGGTACGGAGCGGCTCGGCGCGCCCGTCGCGGGCCCCGACGCGGAGTGGCTGGCCCGCTGGTGGCCGCTGCGGGAGCCCGGCGCGCGGGCCGAGATCGGGCGGCCCCGGGACGAGGCGTGGGCGGCGGCGGTGGGCTCGCTCGCGGCGGGCCGCGCGGTGGCCGTCGACTACGGGCACGTACGGGACTCCCGGCCGCCCTTCGGCACCCTGACCGGCTTCCGGGCCGGCCGCGAGGTGCCGCCGGTCCCGGACGGCGGCTGCGACGTGACGGCCCACGTGGCGGTGGACGCGTGCGCGGAGGCGGGCGCGAGGGCCGGGGGCTCGGGCGCGAGGGCCGGGGGCTCGGGCTCGGGGGGCGCGGGCTCGGGCTCGGAGCCCGCGGGCGGCGCAGGCGCGGGTGGCGGCGCGGAGCTGCTCACACAGCGGGACGTCCTGCAGCGGCTCGGGGTGTCCGGGGGGCGTCCGCCGCTCTCCCTGGCCTCGACGGATCCCGCCGGCTACGTCCGCGCGCTCGCCGCCGCCGGCGAGGCCGCCGAACTGACCGCCCGCGGCGGACTGGGCGATTTCCACTGGCTGGTCCAGCGGGTCCGGCCCGCCGCCGGGTGACCCGTGGGCGGGGGACGCGGGGCAGGGGATACTGTCCCGCATGACGGAGACGACGGTCGGAATCGGCGGCGCGGCGGAGAGCACCGACATGGTGCTGAACATCGGCCCGCAGCACCCCTCGACCCATGGCGTGCTCCGCCTCCGGCTCGTGCTCGACGGCGAGGTCGTCCAGCAGGCCGAGCCGGTGATCGGCTACATGCACCGCGGCGCCGAGAAGCTCTTCGAGGCGCGTGACTACCGGCAGATCATCATGCTGGCCAACCGTCACGACTGGCTCTCCGCCTTCTCCAACGAGCTCGGGGTCGTCATGGCCGTCGAGCGGATGCTGGGCATGGAGGTCCCCGAGCGCGCCGTGTGGACCCGTACGCTCCTCGCCGAGCTGAACCGGGTCCTCAACCACCTCATGTTCCTCGGCTCGTACCCCCTCGAACTGGGCGGGATCACCCCGGTCTTCCACGCCTTCCGGGAGCGCGAGGAGCTCCAGGCCGTGATGGAGGAGGTCTCCGGCGGCCGGATGCACTACATGTTCAACCGGGTCGGCGGCCTCAAGGAGGACCTGCCCGCCGGCTGGCTGGGGCGGGCGCGCCAGGCCGTCGCGGACGTCCGGTCGCGGATGGACGTGTACGACCGGCTGGTCCTCGGCAACGAGATCTTCCGGGGCCGTACGCGCGGGGTCGGCGTCCTGTCGCAGGCCGCGGTCCACGCGTACGGGGTGTCCGGGCCGATCGCCCGCGCCTCGGGCGTCGACTTCGACCTGCGCCGTGACGAGCCGTACCTCGCCTACGGGGAGCTCCAGGACACGCTGCGGGTCGCCGTACGCGAGGAGGGCGACTGCCTGGCGCGCTTCGAGTGCCTGCTCGACCAGACGCACAACGCCCTGGACCTGGCGGACGCCTGCCTGGACCGGATCGCCGATCTGCCGCAGGGCCCGATCAACCAGCGGCTGCCGAAGGTGCTGAAGGCGCCGGAGGGCCACACGTACGCCTGGACGGAGAACCCGCTCGGCGTCAACGGCTACTACCTGGTCTCCAAGGGCGAGAAGACGCCGTACCGGCTGAAGCTCCGCTCGGCGTCGTTCAACAACATCCAGGCGCTGGTCGAGCTGCTGCCTGGGACGCTCGTCGCCGACATGGTCGCGATCCTCGGCTCGCTGTTCTTCGTCGTCGGCGACATCGACAAGTAGGCGGGCCGACCTGGCGGGCCGGGCAGGTACGCCGGGCTCAGGCCCGGCGCATCACGACGTAGTCGCGCTCTTCCTTGCCGGGGCGCAGGCGGTCCACGACCTTCCAGCCCCAGCGCGTGTACCGGTCCGTCAGTTCCGGTACGTCGAGGGTCATGAGCAGGGCCGGTCCCGGCGACCCGACCACGAGCAGCCCGTCGTGGAGGGCGCGGCCGATGCCCAGCCCCTGGCTGCCGGGCGCGACGACCAGCTCGACGAGTTCGAAGGTGGGCTCGTCGCCGGACAGCGCGGTGTCGGTCCATCCGGCCGCGAAGCCGAGCAGGGCGGCGCCGGCATCGTCCGGGTCGTCCGCGGCGTACGCGGCGGCCGCGCAGAAGTCGTCCCTCCGCACGGCGTTGTCGAGCAGCCGGTCCACGGTCCGTACGGCGCCGAGCGGGGGCTCGTGCCAGGGGGAACCGCCGAAGGCCTGGGCGCACAGGGCGATCAGCTCCTCGCGGCGGCGGACCGCCTCGGCCGCCGTGAGGAGGGCGAGGCGGTACGTCACGAGTTGACCGCGCCGCGCAGCTCGGCCACGTCGAGCTGCTCCGTCTCGTCGTGCGCGGTCAGGTCGATGACCTCACCGATCGTCCGGGGCGCCGCCGGCGCCGGAGGCGCGAGCGGGGCGAGCGGGGCGAGCGGGACGAGGAACGGGGTCTCGGCGGCCAGGGCCTCTTCGAGGACCTCCTCGCCCACGACGTCGGCGAGGTCGGTGTTCTGCACGGCCTCGATGGCCGCCGCCACCTTCTGCGTACCGAAGAAGTCGAACCCGCCCTCGGGGCGCGGGACAGGCCTGCGGGCCGCGTACGGGACGATCGCCGCGGCCCGCGGGACGGCGGGCACGCGCGCGATCCCGGTGGGCGCGACGGGCACGGGGGCGGGGGCATCGGCGGGCGCGGAGGCACCATCGGCCGCGGGGTCCGCCGCCGAGTCCTCCGAGGAGGGCGCGGCGGTCAGTGCCGCCGGCTCCGGGGCGGGCCCGAGGGCGGGGGCGGCCGTACGGCTGTGCTGCTCGGTCCCGGCGGCCGCCGCGTGCTTCCCCTGCGGTTCCTCCGTCTCACGGGCCCGCTCGGCGAGGTCCCGCTCGCGGGCCGCCTCGGCGGTGCGCCGGGCGTGCTGGGCCGCGGCGTTGCGCGGAAGGTCCCGCAGGGCCTGGGCGGCCTTGCGGTACGCCTCCGGGGTGGGCGCGGACCCGGCGGCGGGCAGGGCCTTCGCCCCGGTGCCGGCCGCCTCGGCGGTGGTGGTCGCCTCCAGGGCGAGGACGCGGCGGCCCTCCAGGGCGCTCGCGCGCTCGGTCTCCGCGGTGGCGTACCGGCGGAGGAGGTCGGCGTGCTCGCCGCGCAGCCCGGCGAGCTCGACGCGCTTGGCGCGGAGCTTGGCGTCGAGCCGGGTCCGCAGGCCGCGGGACTCCTCCAGGTCGGACTCCAGCTCGGCGACCCGCTCCTCGGCCTTCCACTGGTCGGCGGTGCGGGCCCGGTTCAGCTCGGCGACGCGGGCGCCGGCGCTCCGGTCCCAACTGCGCATGAGGACGGCACCGGTGACGGCCGCGGCCGCGGCGGCGACCGCGAGCAGCCGCACGACCAGGAGGTCTCCGGGCAGCCAGACGACCGCGGCGCACACGACCGCGGCGCCTGCGACCGCGGAAGGCGGCAGCAACTTGTGCAGAGGCGGGGAATGGCGGTGGCGTCCACGTGGCATGGCCTGAAATTTACCGTGCGTAGGCGCCATGTGGGGTGTCGGCCCGGCAATCTCTTGGCCACTTCTCGCCAGAAGAAGTGGTGATGCACCCTTCCGGTTCCGTTTCGGGCCGACTCCCCTCACCCGGGACCTACTTGTTGAGCAGCCCCTTCGCCGTCAGATAGTCCTTGGCGACGTCTTCCGGCTTCGCCCGCTCGGCATCCACCTTGCGGTTGAGTTCGGCGAGATCCGCTGTCGTCAGGACCTTGGTGACCTTGTCGAGCGCGGCCGCTATCTCGGGTGCGCCGGCGTCCTTGGCGTTGACCACGGGCAGGACGTTGTCCGCGTTCTGCAGCTTCTTGTCGTCCTCCAGGAAGACGAGCCCGAAGGTGTCGATCGTGGCGTCCGTGGTGGTCGTCAGGACGAGCTGGTCCACCCCGTCCTTGACGGCCTGCTTGGCCTGCGGGGTCCCGACCCCCTTGGGGTCGATGCCGGCCACGTCGATCCCGTACGTCTTCTTCAGACCGGGCGCGCAGAACGGCCGCACCGCGCATTCGTCACCGGCCGCGATCTTCACCTTGAGCTTCGCGCGGCCGAGATCGGAAAGGGTCGTCAGCTTGTTCTTCTCGGCGAATTCCTTGGTCACCGCGAAGGCGTTCTGATCGACGGCACCGCCCACCGCGAGCACCTTCAGACCACGCGGTTCGGCGAGCTTCCGCAGCGCCTCGACCGTCGCGTCCGCGTCACCGGAAGCCACCGGCTTGTCCTCGGGTGCCTTCGGACCGTTCACCTTCGCGTTGAGGAATTCCGCGATCGTCGCCGCGTATTCCGGTACGACGTCGATCTCGCCGCTCTCCAGGGACGGCTCGTACAACTCGCGATTCTTCACGGTGGTGACCGATACGGAGTATCCGGCGGCCCGCAGCGACTGGGCGTACAGCTCGGCCAGCACCTTCGACTCGGTGAAGGCCGCCGCGCCCACGACCAGCGAGCCCTTCTCCCCGCCCGCGGACGCGCCGGAGCCGCCGGCGTCCTTCTTCTTGCCCCCCTCCAGGCTGTCGCCGCCGCACGCGGCGAGCGCGACGGCCAGCGCCGTCGTCCCCAGCACCGCACCCGCGATACGCGAGACCCTGTTCACAAGACCACCCATCTCCGTCATCAACTTCAGCAGGTCGTTCGGTCGTTCAGTCGTTCAGCTCTTCGGTCCGCGCGCACGGATCGCCGGGCCCGACAGGAGCCGGTCCGCTCCCGCGAGCACCGCCTCCACCAGGAGGGCGAGCAGGGCCACGAGCACGGCGCCCGCGACCACCTGCGCCGTGTCGTAGAGGGCGAAGCCGGCCGTGATGATCCGGCCGAGGCCGCCCTGACCGACCATCGCCGCGACCGTCGCCGTGGCGATGACCTGCACCGCCGCCGAGCGCACCCCGGTCATCACCACCGGCCGCGCCAGCGGCAGTTCGACGCGCCGGAAGACCTGGCCGCCCGTCATCCCCATGCCCCGCGCGGCCCGCACGGCGGACCGGTCCACCTCCCGCATCCCCACGTACGCGTTGGTGAGGAGCGGCGGTATCGCGAACAGCACGAGGGCGACGACGGTCGGCACATAGCCGGCGTTCCGCAGGGGCGAGACCATGAACAGCGCGAGGACCGCGAAGACCGGGACCGCGCGGCCCACGTTGGACACGTTCACCGCGAGCGCCCCGCCCCGGCCGAGGTGGCCGAGCCACAGCCCGAGCGGCAGCGCGACGGCCGAGGCGATCAGCAGGGCCGCCCCGCTCACGTACACGTGCTCCGCGAGCCGCTGCCCGATGCCCTCCTCACCGGTCCAGTGCGCGCCGGTGGTGAGCCAGGTCCAGGCGCCCGTGACGATCCCCATCTCAGGCACCCCCCGGCGCGGTCCGTATCCGGGCCCACGGCGTGAGGAGCCGCTGGAGTCCCAGGAGCAGCAGGTCGGCGGTGACGGCGAGCAGCACGCACAGCACGGAGGCGGCGAGCACCTGCGCCTTGAAGAAGGTCGGCAGCGCGTCCTCGATGAGATTGCCGAGCCCGCCGCGGCCGACGACCGAGCCGACCGTCGTCAGCGCGATCGTGGAGACCGTCGCCATCCGTATACCGGCCATCAGCACCGGCAGCGCCAGCGGGAGTTCGACCTGCCAAAGCAGGCGCCACGAGCCGTACCCCATGCCCCGGGCGGCCTCGCGCGTCTCGGCCGGCACGGCGTCGAGCCCGGCCAGGGTGTTCCGCACGAGGATCGTCAGCGCGTACAGCACGAGGCCGGTCACGACGAGCGCCGCCGAGAGCCCGAAGACGGGCAGGAGCAGAGAGAACATCGCGAGCGACGGCACCGTGTACAGCAGGGTCGTCAGCCCGAGGACCGGGCCCGCGAACCGCGGCTTCGCCCGCACGAGCAGCGCCAGCGGCACGGCGACGAGGAGCGCGAGGAGCACGGACACGACCGTGATTCCCACATGCTGGAGGGTCGCGTCCGTCAGTTCCTCGCTGCGCGTGCGCAGATACTCCCCGCATATCCAGTCGTTGGTGACCAGACAGTTCGGCGTGCTCATCCGCCCCTCCCCCCGGGTCGTCCGCTCGCTCCGAACGTATGTCTGACGACCCTAACCCCCGGCACCGACAATCACCGGGATCCGCCACAATGCGGCAACACGCCCTTCACACACCCCCGGCGGCCAGGGGCCAGAATGGGGAACCATGATCCGGTTCGAGCACGTGACCAAGCGGTACGCGGACGGCACCACGGCTGTCGACGACCTCTCCTTCGAGGTCGCCGAGGGCGAACTCGTCACCCTGGTCGGGCCGTCCGGCTGCGGCAAGACGACCACGATGATGATGGTCAACCGGCTCGTCGAACCGACCTCCGGCCGCGTCCTCGTCGACGGCCGCGACATCGCCGACGTCGACCCGGTCGCCCTGCGCCGCAAGATCGGCTACGTCATCCAGCAGGTCGGGCTCTTCCCCCACCGCACGGTCCTCGACAACACCGCGACGGTCCCCGCCCTCCTCGGCTGGAAGAAGGCCGCCGCACGCGCGCGTGCCGCCGAACTCCTCGACCTCGTCGGCCTCGACCCGGCCGTCCACGGCCCCCGCTACCCCGCCCAGCTCTCCGGCGGACAGCGCCAGCGCGTCGGCGTCGCCCGCGCGCTCGCCGCCGACCCGCCCGTCCTCCTGATGGACGAGCCCTTCGGCGCCGTCGACCCCGTCGTCCGCGAGCGTCTCCAGAACGAGTTCCTCGCGCTCCAGGCCACCGTCCGCAAGACCGTCCTCCTCGTCACCCACGACATCGAGGAGGCCGTCCGCATGGGCGACCGCATGGCCGTCTACGGGCAGGGCCGCATCGAGCAGTTCGACACCCCCGCCACCGTGCTCGGCTCCCCCGCCACCCCGTACGTCGCGGACTTCGTCGGCAGCGACCGCGGGCTCAAGCGGCTCGCCGTCACGCCCGTCACCGAGGCCGACCTCGACTCTCGGACAGAAAGCACCGAGCGGTACGCCGGGGGCCCCGAGGGATACGAGGGCGACGCCCAGGTACCCCTCGGGTCCTCCCTCAAGGACGCCCTCGCCCTGCTCCTCCAGCACGACACCGGCCGCCTCACGGTGACCGACGCCGCCGGCCGCCCCCTCGGCGTCCTCACCCCGGAGGGAGTGCACCGCGCCCTCCGCAGGGCCACGGTGGAGTAGACGTCAGGAGGGGCGGCGGGGCGTCGACTTCAGCAGGGGCGGCCGGGCGTCGGCGTCAGGCGGCGCTGAGCCGCCCTGCCATCCAGACCAGCCCCGGCGGGATCTCCCGGTTCCACGTGTTGAAGTTGTGGCCGCCGCTCTCCAGCGTGATCGACGAGACCCGCGCCGGGCTCTTCACCTTCTTGACGAAGTCGAGCGTCCCCTTCAGGTTGCCCTCGCCCTGCTTCGACGTCGTCACCAGGAACGACGACTTCCCCTGCGGCAGGTGGTCCAGGCTCCACAGCAGGTTCCCCCGCTTGCGCAGCTGGTCGTCGCCGTGGAAGAGGTCGCCCGTCGTCACGTCCTCCGCCGCCTTGTAGTACGCCGAGAACCCCGCCCCCGCCGCGTACCGGTCCGGGTGGTGCAGCGCGATCTTCAGCGCGCAGTACCCACCGGTCGAGTTCCCCATGAAGCCCCAGTTCCGGGCCTTCGTCCCCACCCGGTACGTCTCCGAGACCGCCTTCGGCAGGTCCTCCGCGAAGAAGGTCTCCGTCTGCGGGCCGCCCGGGATGTCCACGCACTCGGTGTCCCGCGGCGGCGCCACCGTCGGACGCAGCATCACCAGGATCATCGGCTGCATCTTCCCGGCCTTCGCCTGGGTGTACGCCGTCCTCGGGTACTTCAGCCCCTTGATCAGGTTCTCCGCGGTGCCCGGGTACCCGGTGAGGACCACCGAGGCCGGGAACGTGCTCTTCGCGTACCGCTTCTGGAAGTACTCCGGCGGCAGGTAGACGTAGGCCGGCGAGGTGATCCCCGACCGCTCCCCCGCGACGACGACCTTCTGTATCTGGCCGCCGACCTCCGGTCGGGACCCGCCCGGCACCTTCAGCCCCTGCTTCTCCAGCACCCGCACGTCCTTCGCGGCGGCCGAGTGGTCGACGACCACCCCCATGTCCTGCTCCTGCCCGAACAGGTCCGCCCAGGAGCCGTAGAAGAGGAAGGAACGGTTCGCCGCAAGACCCACGGCCGCGAACAGCGCCACCTGGGTCACGAGCAGTAGCCCTACCCGCCCCACGACCGCACGCCAGCCGCGCCGCGCGAGCCGCGGCCAGAGCCAGACCGTGACGAGGAACAGCGCCACGGCCAGCACGACGGCCAGCACGAGGACTTTGTTGCTGATGAGCCCCATGAGACGACCGAGCCTTCTTTCCAAGAATTTCCTGTGAACCGATGAACCCGGCTCCGCGCGACTCCGTCATAGAGAGCGCACCAGCCGGTACGGCCCGCCGAACGCGCCGCAGGGCCCGGCCGGAGTCAGAGACCCCTCGCAGGACCACGGGAAGTACGGGAAGCCATGTCTGTCACGGTAGATGGGGACAAATCGCGATTGGTTCCGGTTCAGGTACGCCGGATTCTGCGCGGCCCCCGCCCCGAGAAGGTCCCCGCCCTCGTCGGCACGGCCTGCACCCTCATCGGCCTGATCGACATCGCCGCCGGAGTCTTCCCCCGCTTCCGCGCCAGCCGCATGCACGCGGTCGCCGAAGTCCTCCCCGGCACCCTCGGCCCCCTCTCCGCCGCCCTCTCCCTCAGCGCCGGCGTCCTCCTCCTGCTCCTCGCCCACGGCCTCAAGCGGCACAAGCGCCGGGCCTGGCGCGCCGCCGTCGTCCTCCTCCCCATCGGCGCCGCCGCCCAGTTCGTCTGGCGCCACTCCGTCCTCGGCGCCCTCTTCTCCCTCGCGCTCCTCGCCCTCCTGCTGCGCCACCGCGACGAGTTCGCCGCCCTCCCCGACCCGCGCAGCCGCTGGCGGGCGCTCGCCAACTTCGTCGTCATGGGCGCCGGATCCATCGCCCTCGGCCTCGTCATCGTCAGCGCCCACCCCCGCCGCGTCGTCGGCGACCCCAGCCTCACCGACCGCCTCGAACACGTCCTCTACGGGCTCCTCGGCGTCGAAGGCCCCGTCGCCTACACCCGCGGCGTCGACTGGACCGTCGGCTACTCCCTCGGCGCCCTCGGCATGCTCACCGCCCTCACCACCATCTACTTCGCCTTCCGGCCCGAGCACCCGGCCGCCCGCCTCACCGACGACGACGAGACCCGGCTGCGCGCCCTCCTCGACCAGCACGGCGGCCGCGACTCCCTCGGCCACTTCGCCCTCCGCGACGACAAGGGCGTCGTCTTCTCCCCCAGCGGCAAGGCCGCCGTCTGCTACCGCGTCGTCTCCGGCGTGATGCTCGCCAGCGGCGACCCCATCGGCGACGTCGAGGCCTGGCCCGGCGCCATCGAACGCTTCATGGACGAGGCCAAGGCCCACTCCTGGACCCCCGCCGTCATGGGCTGCTCCGAGACCGGCGGCCAGGTCTGGACCCGCGAGACCGGCCTCGACGCCCTCGAACTCGGCGACGAGGCGATCGTCGACGTCGCCGACTTCTCCCTCTCGGGCCGCGCCATGCGCAACGTCCGCCAGATGGTCAAGCGCATCGAACGCAACGGCTACACCACCCAGGTCCGCCGCGTCCGCGACCTCGACGACGAGGAGCTGGAACGAGTCCGCCGCGCCGCCGCCGACTGGCGCGGCACCGACACCGAGCGCGGCTTCTCCATGGCCCTCGGCCGCATCGGCGCCCCCGGCGACGGAGACGCCGTCATAGCGACCGCCCACAAGGACGATCCCGACGACCCGGCCCACCCCGCCTCCCCCTACGGGGACCTGAAGGCGATCATCCACTTCGTGCCCTGGGGCCCGGACGGCATGTCGCTCGAACTCATGCGCCGCGACCGCTCCGCCGACCCCGGCATGAACGAACTCCTCATCGTCGCCGCCCTCCAGGCCTCCCCGGCCCTCGGCATCGAGCGCGTCTCCCTCAACTTCGCGATGTTCCGCTCCGCCCTCGCGCGCGGCGAGAAGATCGGCGCGGGACCCGTCCTCCGTGTCTGGCGCGGACTGCTCGTCTTCCTCTCCCGCTGGTTCCAGATCGAGTCGCTCTACAAGTTCAACGCCAAGTTCCGGCCCCGCTGGGAACCCCGCTTCGTCGTCTACCGCAACAGCCGCGACCTGCCCCGCATCAGCCTCGCCGCCATGCGCGCCGAAGGATTCGTCACCGTCTCCCTCCCGCGCCCCTTCCCCCGCCGCCGCCCCGTCCCGGCCCCGAGGCCCTGCGCCCACATCGTGCCCACGCTCCCCGCCCCCTCCCCGACGGCCACCAAGCACGAGGTCCACGCGGCCTGATCCACCCGCCTGATCCCGCCCCGGAAGGCCCTGGGCCCTACGCTGGACACATGAGTACGACGATCGACCGTGGCACGGCCCAGGGCCTTCCGGAGTGGGACCGCTGCGCGGTCATGGGCGTGGTCAACGTGACCCCCGACTCCTTCTCCGACGGCGGCCGCTGGTTCGACACCACGGCCGCCGTCAAGCACGGCCTCGACCTCGTCGCCCAGGGCGCCGACCTCGTCGACGTCGGCGGCGAGTCCACCCGCCCCGGAGCCAGCCGCGTCGACGAGGAGGAAGAGCTCCGCCGCGTCGTCCCCGTCGTCCGCGGCCTCGCCGCCGAAGGCGTCACCGTCTCCGTCGACACCATGCGCGCCGCCGTCGCCGCCCGCGCCGTCGAAGCCGGAGCCGTCCTCGTCAACGACGTCAGCGGCGGACTCGCCGACCCCGGCATGGTCCCCGCCGTCGCCGCCGCCGAGGTCCCCTTCGTCGTCATGCACTGGCGCGGCTTCAGCCAGGGCATGAACGACCTCGCCGTGTACGACGACGTCGTCGCCGAGGTCGTCGCCGAACTCCGCACCCGTCTGGACGCCGTAATCGCCGGCGGCATCGCCCCCGAGCGCATCGTCGTCGACCCCGGCCTCGGCTTCGCCAAGCTCGCCCCCCACGACCTGGCCCTCGTCGCCCACCTCCCCGAGCTCCGCGCCCTCGGCCGGCCCCTCCTCGTCGCCGCCTCCCGCAAGCGCTTCCTCGGCCACGTCCTCACCCGCGACGGCGCCACCCCGCCCCCCGCCCGCGAGCGCGACGCCGCGACCGCCGCCGTCTCCGCCATCGCCGCCCACGAGGGCGCCTGGGCCGTCCGCGTCCACGAGGTCAGGGCCACCGCCGACGCCGTACGCGTCGCCAGGGCCGTCGAGGGAGCCGCGTGAGCCGGCCGGACGAAAGGGGAGCCGCGGGCCGCGCCGCCGACGAAGCCGCCGTCGAAGCCGCCAACACCGCCTTCTACGAGGCGATGGAGACCGGCGACTTCGAAGCCGTCTCCGCCCTCTGGCTCGACGACGGGGCCACCCCCATCACCTGCGTCCACCCCGGCTGGCCCGTCCTCACCGGCCGCGGCGAGGTGCTCCGCTCGTACGCCCTGATCATGGCCAACACGGAGTACATCCAGTTCTTCCTCACCGACCTCAGGATCTCCCTGGCCGGCGCGACCGCCGTCGTCACGTGCACCGAGAACATCCTCAGCGGCGGACCGGCCGAGGACGGGGCCGAGCTCGGCCCCCTCGTCGGTCAGCTCGTCGTCGCGACCAACGTGTTCCGCGACACACAGGACGGCTGGAAGATCTGGTCCCACCACGCCTCCCCCGTCCTCACGGAGACCGAGGACACGGACAGCGAGGGCCCCGGCGTGGACGGCACGGAACCCACGGCCTGACCCACCCTTGGCCCCCCGACGGCAAGCGCTGTCGGTCCCCGCAGGTAGATTCGAAGTGGACACCCGGCCGTCCGCACCCGGCTGCGTGGCCACCCGAACTACGACAGCAGGAGTGATTCGCGTGGATCGTGTCGCGCTGCGCGGCCTCAAGGCCCGGGGCCACCATGGCGTCTTCCCCAAGGAGCGCGAGGAGGGCCAGACCTTCATCGTGGACCTGGTCCTCGGCCTGGACACGCGCCCGGCGGCCGCCGACGACGACCTGGCGAAGACCGTGCACTACGGCATCGTCGCCGAGGAAGTCGTCGACGTCGTCCAGGGCGAGCCCGTCGACCTCATCGAGACCCTGGCCGAGCGCATCGCCCAGCAATGCCTCAGCCACGCCGGGGTACAGGAAGTGGAAGTCGTCGTCCACAAGCCGGACGCCCCCATCACCGTGCCCTTCGACGACGTGACCATCACGATCACCCGGAGCCGACGATGAAGCCGACACAGAGCGACCCCACCGTCCAGCCCGTACCGGCCTCCGTCGTCGCCACCGTCGACGCGGCCGACACGACCCTGTCCAACCCCCGCTGGGCCGTCCTCGCCCTCGGCGCCAACCTCGGCAACCGCCTGGAGACCCTCCAGGGCGCCGTCGACGCCCTCGGCGACACCCCCGGCCTCCGGGTCAAAGCCGTCTCCCCGGTCTACGAGACGGCCCCCTGGGGCGTCGAGCCGGGCACCCAGCCCTCGTACCTCAACGCCGTCGCCCTCGTGAAGACGACGCTGCCGCCCTCCTCCCTCCTGGAGCGGGCCCACGCCGTCGAGGAGGCCTTCCACCGCGTCCGCGAGGAGCGCTGGGGCGCCCGCACCATCGACGTCGACATCATCACGTACGCCGACGTCGTCTCCGAGGACCCCGTCCTCACCCTCCCGCACCCCCGCGCCCACGAGCGCGCCTTCGTCCTCGCCCCCTGGCACGACGTGGACCCCGCCGCCCAGCTCCCCGGCCGCGGCGCCGTCGCCGATCTCCTCGCCGTCCTCGGCAGTGCGGGCGTCACTCCCCGTGTCGACCTGGAACTCCGTCTGCCCGAGTAGTCGTTAGGCTCGTGGCAGACCGCCCCGCGACCACGTGAAGGACACCCGGTGAAACAACTGCGGCTGAAGGTGCTCACCGGACTGTTCCTCGTGGCGGGCATCCTCTCCTGGGGCGCCGCCCGCCTCTGGGACTCCGTCGGCACCCTCCCCAGCGTGCCGATCGCCGCACCGATCGTCCTCGCCGTGATCGCGGTCGTCCTCACCGCGACCGCCCTCTCGATCCGCATCCGCCTCAAGGCCCAGCGCGAGCGCCGCCCCGGCGCCAAGGGCGTCGAGCCCCTGATGGCGGCCCGCGCGGTGGTCTTCGGCCAGGCGAGCGCCCTGGTGGCCGCCCTCGTCGCCGGCATGTACGGCGGCACGGGCGTCTTCCTCCTCGGCTCCCTCGACGTCCCGGCCCGCCGCGACCAGGCCCTCTACGCGGCCCTCGCGGTCGTGGCGGGCATCGGCGTCATCGCGGCGGCCCTCTTCCTGGAGCGCGTCTGCAAGCTCCCGGAAGACTCCGACGGCAACGGCGAAGGCCCGGGCAAGGCCCGGGCCTGAAGGCTCCAGCTCAGCGGCAGAGCTCGTCGAGATCGTCGGAGAAGGTCGCGAACTCGACCTGCGCCTCAGTGATGATCTCCCGGGCGGTACGACGCGGAGAGGTCGCGTGCCGCTCTGCGAGCTCGGCCAGGGCCGCGTCCGGCCGAGCTTCCCGCTCCAGGTACAGCGCCGCCTCCGCCGGTCCGAAGCCATCGGCCAGCACCCACAGGAAGTCGGACAGATTCCGGGCGACCACCCCGCGCTCGCCCTCGGAGCCCATGAACACCACGGGCTGCTCTGCCAGCGGTCGCCCCGGCCGCACACACCAGATCGCGGCGAGGCCGCCGGTCCCGTCCTGCCCGAAGACGCGGTAGTCACCGCCGTCGAGCTCGTGGTTGCCGGTCCAGTGTCGGAGCCAGTCCGTGGTCTCCTCGGCGGAGTCGAAGGCGTCGTACGGCTCGAAGTCGACGCCCTCGCCCTCGTCGCCGTAGACGAACTCGGCTCGGGCGACATCGGCAAGCGCAGCGGGAAAACGGCGGTCGTCGCAGATCGTCTCCATCATCCGCGCAGGCTAGCCGCCCGCACCGACATATCCGCGCTGCGGGCTCCACGAGGCCCTACCAGGGCTCACGCACGAGATGCCCGTTCACCAGGAAGGTGGGGTGGGGGGCGCCCCAACACGTCCGCCGCGTGCGTCCAGCCGTCCGGCGTGGCCAGCAGCAGATCCGGACTGGCAGTGAACGCCATGTGGTCCGTGACCACCTCGACGGCTTTACGGGCTTTCACCGCCGCCACGTCGACGACCGTGGTCTGCACCGTCCGGTCGCCGTCGAGCGTCCACATCGCGCGCCCAGGAGCCACGTCCTTCGCCTGGACGCAGCTGTCCACCAGGTTCACCAGCATCTTGCTGGTCAGCCCGTACCCCATACCGGTCCCCCTTGATCAGCGATCGACTCCACTGATCGGGGGACGGTATGGAGCAACGCGGACAGCCCGCTACGAACGGGCCAGTATCAGGGACATTGCCTCGGATCGTGTAGTAGCGTCACGAAGTTGCCCACGTACCGCCGAGGTCGTCGTCTTCGCGCCCGGCTTACGGACACCACGCAGAGCCATGCACATGTGCTCCGCCTCGATGACGACGATCGCACCACGAGCATCGAGGATCCGCATCAGCGAGTCGGCGATCTGCGTCGTCAGGCGCTCCTGGACCTGCGGACGGCGGGCAAAGACGTCGACGAGGCGAGCCAACTTGGACAGCCCGGTAATTTTGCCCGATTCAGCTGGAATGTAACCGATGTGAGCTACGCCATGAAATGGCAGCAAATGATGTTCACACTGAGATACCAGTTCGATGTCCTTCACCAGGACCATCTCGTCGTGCCCGAGGTCGAACGTCGTTGTCAGGACATCCTCGGGCGTCTGCCACAGCCCTGCGAAAAGCTCCTTGTACGCCCGCGCCACCCGCGCCGGCGTCTCGCGCAGGCCCTCACGGTCCGGGTCCTCGCCGACCGCGATGAGGAGCTCTCGTACGGCGTTCTCGGCGCGCTTCTCGTCGAACTCGCCGATCGTGCCCTCGCCGTCCAGCGTCACCGGGTCGGTCATCTCTGTGCCTCGTTCCGTCTGACAGGTGTGCGCGAAAAGCCGCGCCCCCACAGGCTAAAACCTGTGGGGGCGCGGCATCCATTCCGGGGTCTCCGGCTGGTCACTCCTCGGGGGTGTCCACCGGGGCGATGTCGATGCCCTTCGTGGTGTCGACCGCGGGGGTCGCCGTGCCGTTCGCGCTGTTCGTCAGGGCCAGCTCCTTGGGGGAGAGGACCGGCGGACGCGTGGAGGGCGTGCGGCGGGAGGAACCGGTCCAGGCCGGGCGGGCCGGACGCTTGACGATGGGGGCGAAGATCTCGGCGATCTCCTCCTTGCCCAGCGTCTCCTTCTCGAGCAGCGCGAGGACCAGGTTGTCGAGAAGGTCACGGTTCTCGACGAGGATCTCCCAGGCCTCGTTGTGCGCGGTCTCGATGAGCTTCTTGACCTCTTCGTCGACCAGCGCCGCGACCTCTTCCGAGTAGTCCCGCGGGTGCGACATCTCGCGCCCCAGGAAGGGCTCGGTGTTGTCGCCGCCGAACTTGATCGCGCCGAGACGCTCGGTCATGCCGTACTGGGTGACCATCGCGCGGGCCGTGGCCGTGGCCTTCTCGATGTCGTTCGCCGCGCCCGTGGTCGGGTCGTGGAAGACGAGCTCCTCCGCCGCGCGCCCGCCCAGCATGTAGGCCAGCTGGTCGAGCATCTCGTTGCGCGTGGTGGAGTACTTGTCCTCCTCCGGGAGCACCATCGTGTAGCCCAGGGCACGGCCGCGGGACAGGATGGTGATCTTGTGGACCGGGTCGGAGTTCGGCGAGGCCGCCGCGACCAGGGCGTGACCGCCCTCGTGGTACGCGGTGATCTTCTTCTCCTTGTCCGACATGATCCGGGTCCGCTTCTGCGGGCCCGCGACCACTCGGTCGATCGCCTCGTCCAGAGCCTTGTTGTCGATCAGCTTCTGGTCGCCGCGGGCGGTGAGGAGCGCCGCCTCGTTGAGGACGTTGGAGAGGTCCGCACCGGTGAAACCGGGGGTGCGGCGGGCGACGGCGCCGAGGTCGACGTCCGGCGCGACCGGCTTGCCCTTCTGGTGGACCTTGAGGATCTCCAGTCGGCCCAGCATGTCCGGACGGTCGACGGCGATCTGCCGGTCGAATCGGCCGGGGCGCAGGAGGGCGGGGTCGAGGATGTCGGGACGGTTCGTGGCGGCGATCAGGATGACGCCGCCCTTGACGTCGAAGCCGTCCATCTCGACGAGCAGCTGGTTGAGCGTCTGCTCGCGCTCGTCGTGACCGCCGCCGAGGCCGGCGCCGCGGTGGCGTCCGACGGCGTCGATCTCGTCGACGAAGACGATGGCGGGCGCGTTGGCCTTGGCCTGCTCGAAGAGGTCGCGGACGCGGGAGGCGCCGACGCCGACGAACATCTCGACGAAGTCGGAGCCGGAGATCGAGTAGAACGGCACCCCGGCCTCGCCGGCGACGGCGCGCGCGAGGAGCGTCTTGCCGGTTCCGGGCGGGCCGTAGAGAAGGACGCCCTTCGGGATCTTGGCGCCCACGGCCTGGAACTTCGCGGGCTCCTGGAGGAATTCCTTGATCTCGTGGAGTTCCTCGACGGCCTCGTCCGAGCCTGCGACGTCGGCGAAGGTGGTCTTGGGCGTGTCCTTGGTGATGAGCTTCGCCTTGGACTTGCCGAACTGCATGACGCGGGAGCCGCCGCCCTGCATCTGGTTCATCAGGAAGAGGAAGACGACCACGATGAGGACGAAGGGGAGGAGCGAGAGCAGGATCGAGACGAAGGGCGACTGCTTCGTCGGGGAGACGGTGTAGCCCTTCTCGATCTGCCCGGCCTCGAACTTCTCCTGCAGCTTGTCCGCGACGTCGACGCCCTGGGAGCCGATGTAGCTGGCCTGGACCTTGCTGCTGTTGTCGATCTTCTGACCGTCGACGAGCTCGATCTTGATGATCTGCTCGTCACCGGTGGTGACCTTTGCCTGCTTGACCTGGTTCTTGTCGATCGCCTGGACGACCTTGCCGGTGTCCACCGTCTTGTAGCCCTCGGACGAGCCGACGACCTGCATCAGCACGACCACGGCGAGGACGGCCAGCACGATCCACATGACCGGCCCACGGAAGTATCGCTTCACGTCCATCCATACGGAGCGAGAACGCCCCGTCCCTCCTGCCCGTAGGAAAATGCTGCTGTGAGAGCTGCTGTGTGAAAAAGCTGTTCTTCGGACGGTACCTCAGCATCGTCGCCCGCGACCGCCTTCCCGTGGTTCAACGGGGGGAAGGCGGTGCGGGTTCCCCGTCCGGCCGGTTGTTCAGCCGCCGTAGACGTGCGGGGCGAGCGTGCCGACGAACGGAAGGTTCCGGTACTTCTCCGCGTAGTCGAGGCCGTAGCCGACGACGAACTCGTTCGGAATGTCGAAGCCGATCCACTTGACGTCGATGGCGACCTTGGCGGCCTCGGGCTTCCGCAGGAGGGTGCAGACCTCCAGGGAGGCGGGCTCGCGGGAGCCGAGGTTCGACAGCAGCCAGGACAGGGTCAGGCCGGAGTCGATGATGTCCTCGACGATCAGGACGTGCTTGCCCTTGATGTCGGTGTCGAGGTCCTTGAGGATCCTGACGACTCCGGAGGACTGGGTGCCGGCTCCGTAGGAGGAGACGGCCATCCAGTCCATGGTGACGGGGGTGGACAGGGCGCGAGCCAGGTCCGCCATCACCATCACCGCGCCCTTGAGGACACCGACGATGAGCAGGTCCTTGCCCGCGTATTCCGCGTCGATCTTCGCGGCCAGCTCTGCCAGCTTGGCGTCGATCTCTTCCTTGGTGATGAGCACCGACTGGAGGTCGGTGCCCATGTCCTTCTCGTTCACCCGGGTCACTTTCGTTGCAGCGTGCGTCAGCCTTGCCGGATGACAAGTCTGCCACCCTGACGGCGGGCTTCGACGCGACCGGGCAGGTTGATGGCGCCTTGGCCGCGCCAGCCGGTGATGAGCCGGTCGACTTCCTCGATGTGGCGGGCGAAGAGGGAGCCGGCGGGGGCGCCCTCGGCGATGACGGCGCGGCGCAGGACGCGGCGGCGTACGGCGGGGGGCAGGCCGAAGAGCTTGGCGCACTCTAGGGCGCCCGCCTCGTCGCGTACGGCGGTCTCGGCGTCGGCGGCCCAGGTGTCGAGGGCGTCGGCGTCGTCCCGGGAGAGCTGGGCCGTCCGGGCGAGGGCTTCGACGACGCCCTTGCCGAGGGCCTTCTCGAGGGCGGGGAGGCCTTCGTGGCGGAGGCGGGAGCGGGTGTAGGCGGGGTCGCTGTTGTGGGGGTCGTCCCAGACGGCGAGTTCCTGCGCGATGCAGGCCTTGCGGATCGTCTGGCGGTCGAGCTGGAGGAAGGGTCGCCGGTAGCGGCCGGCGGCGCCGGAGACGGCGGCCATGCCGGACAGGGAGCGGATGCCGGAGCCGCGGGCGAGGCCGAGGAGGACGGTTTCCGCTTGGTCGTCGCGGGTGTGGCCGAGGAGGATCGCGGCGGCGCCGTGGCGCTCGGCGGCGGCGTCGAGGGCGGCGTAGCGCGCGTCGCGGGCCGCGGCCTCGGGTCCTCCTTCGCGGCCGACGGTGACGGTGACGGCCTCGACGGGGGTGAGGCCGAGGGCGGTCATGCGTCCGGCGACCTCGGTGGCCCGGGTGTCGGAGCCGTCCTGGAGGCCGTGGTCGACGGTGATGCCGCCGGCGCGTACGGGGAGTTTGCGGGTCTCGAAGGCGAGTGCGGAGGCGAGCGCCATCGAGTCGGCGCCGCCGGAGCAGGCGACGAGGACGAGTGGCTCGTCCGGGGTGGTGGGGTCGGTGGTGTGGTCGGTGAGGACGTCGTGGAGTACGCGGCGGACCGCCAGGCGTATCGCCGCGACCGCAGGATGGGGACCCATGTCCGGTGCCCTTCGTGATGGGGTGGGGTGCCTCGGTCGGAGTCTTAACGGTCGGAAAGGGGGGTTCGGTCACTCAGAGTGCGTCGATGGTGACAGAAACCCGGCCGTTACCCGAGCATTGCACGCCTCACCCCATGCCCAGGGTCCCTCGGATGGGTGATTGGCGGGTTGTTCTCCCGTGTCACTGCGCCGTCCGGCGCTCCTGTCTCACGAGTCTGCCTTACGGTGCACCCTCGCGATCCAGTCGGCGGGGGCGGCGATCTCGGACTTGGTGGGGAGCGTGTTGGGGGAGGTCCACACGCGGTTGAAGCCGTCCATGCCGACCTGGTCGACGACGGCGCGGACGAAGCGCTCGCCGTCGCGGTACTGGCGCAGTTTGGCGTCGAGGCCGAGGAGCTTGCGCAGGGCGAGGTCGAGGCGGGACGCGCCGCGGGCCCGGCGCTGCTGGAACTTCTCGCGGATCTCCGCGACGGAGGGGACGACCTCGGGTCCGACGCCGTCCATGACGTAGTCGGCGTGGCCTTCGAGCAGGGACATGACGGCGGTGAGGCGGCCGAGGATCTCGCGCTGCTCGGGGGTCTGGACGATCTCGACGAGGGAGGGGGCGGGTTCGCCCACCTCGCCCTCGGGGCGGCCGCCGGCGAGGGCCTGGGCGGCTTCGCGGAGGCGTTCGACGAAGGTGCCGGGGTCGACGTCGGTGGCGGCGAGGAAGGACTGGATCTCGCCCTGGAGGTGGTCGCGGAGCCAGGGGACGGCGGTGAACTGGGTGCGGTGGGTCTCCTCGTGGAGGCAGACCCAGAGCCGGAAGTCGTGGGGCGTGACGTCGAGTTCGCGTTCGACGTGGACGATGTTGGGCGCGACGAGGAGGAGTCGTCCGCCGCCGTTGGCGCCGGCGGGGAGTTCGCGGGTGGCGGGGGCGAAGGTCTCGTACTGGCCGAGGATGCGGGAGGCGAGGAAGGACAGGAGCATGCCGAGTTCGACGCCGGTGACCTTGCCGCCGACGGCGCCGAGGACGGCGTTTCCGGGGGTGGTCGCGCGGCGTTCCTGCATCTTGTCGAGGAGCGGGGTGAGGAGTTCGCGGAAGCCTGCGACGTTGGCCTTGATCCAGCCGGCGCGGTCGACGACGAGGACGGGGGTGTCGTGGACGTCGGCGCCCTCGGGGAGCATCCGGGTGTAGGCGCGGACGTGTTGCTCGGAGGCTTTGGCGTGCTTGCGGAGTTCGGCGACGACCTCGCGGGCCTCGTCGCGGCTGACTTCGGGTCCGGGCCGCACGAGGCGGGTCGCGGTCGCGACCGCGAGGTTCCAGTCGACCATCCCGGATGTGCCTGCGCCACCGATGCTCGTCATGCGTCAACCGTACGGTCTCGGCGCCCGATCGGTGCGGGTTCGGAGCGGGTCGGGCGTCGGTGGGGTGCGGGTCGGGCGTGGGTCGGTCGGTGCTCAGCGCCGGCCGGCGAGGGCGGCGGAGAGTCGGTCGAGGGCGGGCTGTGCCTCGTACGGGGAGAGGGTGCGGCCGGCGAGGAACGCGAAGGCGAGGAGCCGTCCGTCGGCGGTGACGACCGTCCCGGCGAGGGTGTTGACGCCTGTGAGGGTGCCGGTCTTGGCGCGGACGAGTCCGGCGCCGGCGGTGGCGGGCGCCGTGTCGAAGCGGCCGGCGAGGGTGCCGGTGAAGCCGCCGACGGGCAGGCCGGTGAGGACGGGGCGGAGGGCGGGGTGTGCCGGGTCGGCCGCGCGGGTGAGGAGGGCGGTGAGGAGGGCGGCGGAGACGCGGTCGCGGCGGTCGAGTCCGCTGCCGTCGGCGAAGCGGGCGCCGGTGAGGGGGAGGTCGAGCCCGGCGAGTTCGTCCCGTACGGCCTGGCCGGCGCCTTCGAAGCTCGCGGGCAGGTCGTGGGCGAGGGCGGTCTGCCGGGCGAGGGCCTCGGCGAGGTCGTTGTCGCTGAGGGTGAGGGTGCGCTCGGCGAGGTCGGCGAGGGGGGCGGAGTACGTACGGGCGAGGGGGGCGGCCTTCGGGGCGGGGCCGGCGCCGGGGGTGGTGGCTTCGGCGGTGGCCTTGGCGGGCCGGCCCGTGTCCTCGGTGGCCTTGGTGGCCTTGGTCGGTGCTCCGGTGACCTTGATGCCGGCGTCGGTGAGGAGGGCGGCGAAGGCGGTGGCGGTGTCGCCGGCCGGGTCGGCGGTGCGGGGCGCGGGGCCGCTGCCGCTCGTGTCGAGGCGTCCTTCGCGGGTCATGAGGGCGGTGACGGGGGCGAGGTTCTCGTTGGGTCCGATGGGGTGGAGCTCGGTGCCCTCGTAGAGGCTCGTGTCGTAGGCGAGCCGTACGGAGGTGTGGCCGCGGGTCTTGAGGGCGCGGGCGGTGTCGGCGGCGAGGCGCTCGAGGCGGGCCGGGTCGAGGGTGGGGTCGCCGCCGCCCGTGAGGGTGACGGTGCGGCCGTCGGCGGAGGCGGTGACGGTGGTGGGGATGCGGTGGTCGGGGCCGAGGGCGGAGAGCGCGGCCGCGACGGTGGCGATCTTGACGGTGGAGGCGGGCGTCATGGGGGTGCCGGCGCCTTCGCCGTACAGCTGGGTACCGGTGGCGGTGTCGACGACGGAGGCCGTGCGGAGCGGGCCGAGGCCGGGGTCGGCAAGGAGCGGTACGAGGGTGGCGGCGAGGTCCGCGGGGCGGGCCGCGGGGCGGCCGGCGGCGGCCGGGGCGTGGAGCGCGGGCAGGACGCCGGGGGCGCTGGGGGCGGGCGCGGGGCGGTGGGGCTTGGCCTTGGCGGGGGGCGGGGGCGGGGCGTGATGTGCGCCACCTGCCGCGGGGGCGGCGGCGCGGGCCCGCTCGGCCGTACGCTGGCCCGAGTCCCACGGGCCTGCTGCGGTCACCGCCACGGCGGCCAGGGCCAGTCCGAGGGCGGCGGAGCCCGCCGTGAGCTGCCACAGCCTCGGCTCGGGCATTGCTGACCAGCCCCTTTCGCGATCACGGTCGTCCGTGAGGGACACTTAATCACCGCGCGTCGTCGCGAGCATTCACTTGTGTTGATTCAGGAGGAGCCACCCGTGGAGTTCGACGTTCTCATCGAGATCCCCAAGGGATCGCGTAACAAGTACGAGGTCGACCACGAGACCGGTCGCATCCGTCTGGACCGTCGCCTCTTCACGTCGACGGCCTACCCGACCGACTACGGCTACGTCGAGAACACCCTCGGTGAGGACGGCGACCCGCTGGACGCGCTCGTCATCCTCGACGAGCCCACGTTCCCGGGCTGCCTGATCAAGTGCCGCGTCATCGGCATGTTCCGCATGACGGACGAGGCGGGCGGCGACGACAAGCTGCTGTGCGTCCCGGCCACCGACCCGCGCATGGAGCACCTGCGGGACATCCACCACGTGTCGGAGTTCGACCGCCTGGAGATCCAGCACTTCTTCGAGGTCTACAAGGACCTGGAGCCGGGCAAGTCGGTCGAGGGCGCCGACTGGGTCGGTCGCGCCGAGGCCGAGGAAGAGATCGAGAAGTCCTACGCGCGCGCCAAGGAGCAGGGCGGCCACTGAGCCCCGCGTCCTGATGGCCCCGACGGGCTGATCTTCTGATCGTGCGAAAGGCGGTGCACCCCTCCGGGTGTACCGCCTTTCGCACGTCTGTCGCACCTTCGTACCTTCGGACCTTCATACTGGAATCCACGATTCCCTGGGGATGAGGCGGAAAGAGTGGTGGCGGAGCCGGAGGGCCCCGAAGAGGCTCCGGAGGACCGGAAGCCTCAGTCGGACGAGGCGCGGAGCGCGTTCGTCCCGCCGGCCGGGGTGGAGCAGCCGGCACCGCCCGAGGAGGAGCATCCGACCTCCGAGTTCTCCCTGCCGTCCGGTCTGACCCCGGAGCCGCCGCCGGAGCAGGAGGGTTCGGCGTTCGCGACGCCCGCCACGTACTCGGCGAAGAGCTCGCCGCCGGTGTTCACCCCGGCGTACGGGGTGCCGATGGTGCGGCTCTCGCAGGACGCGCCGTGGCAGGACCGGATGCGGACCATGCTGCGGCTGCCGGTGCACGAGCGGCCGGTGCCGGAGGCGGCCCGCAAGGAGGACGAGTCCGGTCCTTCGGTGCCGCGCGTCCTCGACCTGACCCTGCGTATCGGCGAGCTGCTGCTCGCGGGCGGGGAGGGCGCGGAGGACGTCGAGGCGGCGATGTTCGCGATCTGCCGCTCGTACGGTCTGGACCGGGTCGAGCCGACGGTCACCTTCACCCTGCTGTCCGTCACGTACCAGCCGTCGCTCGTGGACGACCCGGTCACGGCGAACCGGACGGTACGGCGGCGGGGCACGGACTACACGCGGCTCGCGGCGGTGTACACGCTGCTCGCGGACATCAACGCGCGGGCGCACGAGGTGACGCCCGAGGAGGCGTACCGCAGGCTCGCGGAGATCCGGCGGAACCGGCACCCGTATCCGGGGTGGGTCCTCACGGCGGCGGCGGGAGTGCTGGCGGGTGCCGCCTCGGTGCTGCTCGGCGGCGGGCCGACGGTCTTCTTCGTGGCCGCGCTGGGCGCGGTGCTCGGCGACCGGCTGGCCTGGCTGTGCGCGGGACGCGGGCTGCCGGAGTTCTACCAGTTCCTGGTGGCGGCGATGCCGCCGGCGGCGATGGGTGTGCTCCTGACGCTGCTCCACGCGGACCTGCGGCCCTCGGCGGTGATCACCGGTGGTCTGTTCGCGCTGATTCCGGGGCGGGCGCTGGTGGCGGCCGTGCAGGACGGTCTGACGGGCTTCTACATCACGGCCTCGGCCCGGCTCCTGGAGGTCGCGTACTTCTTCGTCGCGATCGTGGTGGGCGTGCTGTCCGTGCTGTACGTCGCCGTGCAGTTCGACGCGCAGCTGAACCCCGAGGGGGCGCTGCGGGCGGTGGAGCGGCCGGTGACGCAGATCCTGGCGTCGATGGTGCTGTGCGCGACCTTCGCGATCCTGTTGCAGCAGTCGCGGGCGACGGTGCTCTTCGCGACGCTGAACGGCGGGGTGGCGTGGGTGATCTACGCGTCGATCGCGGTGACGGCGGAGGGGTCGACGGTGATGGCGACGGCCGTGGCGGCCGGCCTGGTGGGGCTCTTCGGGCAGCTGATCGCCCGGTACCACCACACGTCGTCGCTGCCGTACGTGACGGCGGCGATCGGGCCGCTGCTGCCCGGTTCGGCGACGTACTTCGGGGTGCTCGCGATCGCCCAGAACAACCTGGACCAGGGCTTCGCCTCACTGGCGAAGGCGGCGGCCCTGGCCCTGGCGATCGCCATCGGGGTGAACCTGGGGAGCGAGCTGGCGCGCCTCTTCATGCAGGCCCCCGGTGCGGCGGCGGCCCGCAGGGCCGCGAAGCGCACCAGGGGCTTCTAGAACCTGTCTAGCGCTTGGCGTGGCGGCCGCGGGAGGACGGGGGGTTGGGGGTGCCGGGGGCGTCGTGGCCGCCGTGGGTCCCGTGGCCGCTCGGGTCTCCGTGCTCGCCCTCGGCCTTGGCCTTCTTGGACTGGGAGCGGGCCCGGAGGAACTCGATCACGATCGGGATCACGGAGATCAGGACGATCCCGACGAGGATCATCTCGATGTGCTGGTGCACGAAGTCGATCTTGCCGAGGGAGGCCCCGAGCAGGGTCACGCCCGCGCCCCACAGCACGCCGCCGATGATGTTGAACGTGATGAACGAGCGGTAGTTCATCCGGCTGACGCCGGCGATGATCGGCGTGAACGTCCGCACGATGGGGACGAAGCGGGCCAGGATCAGCGACTTCGGGCCGTGCTTCTCGAAGAACTCGTGCGCCTTCGCGACGTTCTCCTGCTTGAAGAGCTTGGAGTCGGGTCGCTTGAAGAGGGCCGGGCCCACCTTTCGGCCGAACAGGTAGCCCACCTGGTCGCCGATGATGGCGGCGGCCACGATCAGGGTGCACACCAGCCACAGCGGCTTGTCGAGCTTCTCGGTGGTGACGAGCAGCCCGGTGGTGAAGAGCAGCGAGTCGCCGGGCAGGAAGAAGCCGATGAGGAGTCCGGACTCGGCGAAGACGATGACGAGGACACCGATCAGACCGAACTCTCCGATCAGATAGTCCGGGTCCAGCCAGCTCGGTCCGAGGGCAAGCGTGTTCACGGGTTCCGGGCTCCTGCGGTCAGTGGGGGCATGGGGGCATGGGGGGACGGCTCGCCCCAAGCTATCAACGTGGACGGCAGGCGACCGGTTCCACCTGGCGCCCACGGGATGCGGAGCGGGCCCCCGGGCCCGAGGGTGGGGGGCCAGGAGGTGTATGCCGATGGGCATCGAGGAGTACGGAGGCGGCCAGGAGCCGCATCCCGACGTGCTGGTCGTGACGACGAACGACGTGCCGGGCTTCGAGGTCAGACAGGTCATCGGTGAGGTCTTCGGGCTCACCGTGCGCTCGCGCCATCTGGGCAGCCAGATCGGCGCGGGCCTGAAGTCGATGATCGGCGGCGAGCTGAAGGGTCTGACGAAGACCCTGGTGCAGACCCGGAACCAGGCGATGGAACGTCTGGTGGAGCAGGCCCAGTCGCGCGGCGCGAACGCCGTGCTGATGTTCCGCTTCGACGTCACGGAGGCGGCGGACGTGGGCACGGAGGTGTGCGCCTACGGAACGGCCGTGGTGATCGCCCCACGCGCCTAGCCGGGCGGGTCCGCCCGGGTCCACGGGTCGTCCGTGGACCCGGGCAGCACGTCCGTACGGATCCGCCTCGCGTGGATTTCGGGATGTTGTGCGGCATTTGCTCACTTATGGTGGGCCGGTGGCCACTGATCATTCTTCGCCCGCGCCGTCACCCTCCCCCGCGGAGACGCAACTTCAGGTGCTGTTGCCGCAGGTCCTGCCCTCGCTCGTGGTCGGTGTGGCGGCGAGCCTCATGTTCCTCGGGATCGAGTACGTCTCCGAGGAGTTCCAGGTCGTGCTCTGGGAGGACCTGCCGGACGCGCTCGGCATCGGCCGGTACTCCTCCCTCTGGATGATCAGCATGCTCACGGCGACCGGTATCGCCGTGGGGCTCGTCGTGTGGAAGGTGCCGGGACACTCCGGACCCGACCCGGCCTCCGAGGGCCTCGGCGGCGCTCCGCTGGCCCCGACACTGGTGCCCAGCCTGCTGCTCGCGACCGCGCTCGGGCTGGCCGGCGGCGTCAGCCTCGGCCCCGAGAACCCGATCATCGCCGCCAACATCGCCCTCGTCTACTGGATCGGCCACCGGCTCCAGCCCTCGCTGCCGGGGGCCGCCTGGGTCGCCCTGGCCTCGGCCGCCACCATCGGCGCCCTCTTCGGTACGCCGGTGGCCGCCGCCCTCGTCCTCTCCGAGGCCCTGGCGTCGCAGCAGCCGGGCCGCGGCTCCCTCTGGGACCGCATCTTCGCCCCGCTCGTCGCCGCCGGAGCCGGGGCGCTGACCACCCAGCTGCTCGCCGAGCCCAGCTTCGACATCGGGCTGCCGCCGCTGACCGACCCCGGCTGGACCGACCTCCTCGCCGCCCTCGTCATCGCCCCCGCCGGCGCGGTCTTCGGCCTCTTCGCCTGCTACCTCTTCCCCTACGTCCACAGGGCCTTCCAGCGGCTGCGGCACCCGATGGTGATGCTGCCGCTGGGCGGGCTCGTCCTCGGCCTCCTCGGCGCCCTCGGCGGGCAACTGACCCTCTTCAAGGGTCTGGAGGAGACCAAGGAGCTCGCCGCCTCCGTCGGCAGCTGGTCCTCCGGCGAGCTCGCCAAGCTGGCCGTCGTCAAACTGCTCGCCCTCCTCGTCGCCGCCTCCTGCGGCTTCCGTGGCGGCCGCATCTTCCCCGCCGTCTTCATCGGCTCCGCCTTCGGGCTGCTCGCCCAGGCCCTGGTCCCCGAGGTCCAACCCGCCGTCGCCGTCTCCTCCGCCGTCCTCGGCGTCCTGCTCGCCACCACCCGGCAGGGCTGGATCAGCCTCTTCACCGGCGCCGCCCTCGCCGCCTCCACACCGGTCATCGCCCTCCTCTGCGTCGCCTCCCTCCCGGCCTGGCTGATCGTCACCGGCCGCCCCCAGCTCGAACTCGACCACGAGGGCAAATCCCTGCACTGACCCCGCACCACGCACCACGCCCCACGCACCCCGCCCCAAGCGCCCCACCCGGACCGAAGGAGTCCCCCATGCCGCTGCACCAGGGTCCCGACGCCTCCCAGCCCGAGCACGAACGCCGGCTCGCGCTCAACCCCTTCTACGGGGCGGCCGACCCGATCGGCGGCATGACCGAGGCCCCACCGCGCCACCAACTCCCCGACGGACCGCTGCCCCCGATGAGCGCCTACCAGCTCGTCCACGACGAGCTGATGCTCGACGGCAACTCCCGGCTCAACCTCGCCACCTTCGTCACCACCTGGATGGAGCCCCAGGCCGGTGTCCTGATGAGCGAGTGCCGCGACAAGAACATGATCGACAAGGACGAGTACCCGCGCACCGCCGAACTGGAGCGCCGCTGCGTCGCCATGCTCGCCGACCTGTGGAACGCCCCGGACCCGGCCGCGGCCGTCGGCTGCTCCACCACCGGCTCCAGCGAGGCCTGCATGCTCGCCGGCCTGGCCCTCAAGCGCCGCTGGACCAAGCGGAACGCCGACCGCTATCCGGCCAGCGCCCGCCCCAACCTGGTGATGGGCGTCAACGTCCAGGTCTGCTGGGAGAAGTTCTGCGAGTTCTGGGAGGTCGAGCCCCGGCTCGTCCCCATGGAGGGCGACCGCTTCCACCTCGACGCCGAGACCGCCGCCGCCCTCTGCGACGAGAACACCATCGGCGTCGTCGCCGTCCTCGGCTCCACCTTCGACGGCTCCTACGAACCCGTCGCCGAGATCTGCGCCGCCCTGGACGCCCTCCAGGAACGCACCGGCCTCGACATCCCCGTCCACGTCGACGGAGCCTCCGGCGCCATGGTCGCCCCCTTCCTCGACGAGGATCTGGTCTGGGACTTCCGCCTCCCCCGCGTCTCCTCGATCAACACCTCCGGTCACAAGTACGGCCTGGTCTACCCGGGCGTCGGCTGGGCACTGTGGCGCTCGCCCGTCGAACTCCCCGAGGAGCTCGTCTTCCGGGTCAACTACCTGGGCGGCGACATGCCCACCTTCGCCCTCAACTTCTCCCGGCCGGGCGCCCAGGTCGTCGCGCAGTACTACACCTTCCTGAGGCTCGGCCGGGAGGGCTACCGGGCGGTGCAGCAGACCTCCCGGGACGTCGCCCGCGGCCTCGCCGAACGCATCGAGGCCATGGGCGACTTCCAGCTCCTGACCCACGGCAACCAGCTGCCCGTCTTCGCCTTCACCACCGCGCCCGACGTCACCTCCTTCGACGTCTTCGACATCTCGCGGCGGCTGCGCGAACAGGGCTGGCTGGTCCCCGCCTACACCTTCCCCGCCAACCGCGAGGACCTGTCCGTCCTGCGCGTCGTCTGCCGCAACGGCTTCTCGGCCGACCTCGCCGGGCTGCTCATCGAGGACCTGAGCCGACTGCTGCCCGAACTACGCCGCCAGTCCCGTCCGTTCACCCACGACAAGGCCGCGGCGACCTCCTTCCACCACTGAGCCAGGCCCGGGCCCGCCCTCAGGAGTCCTCGTCCTCGCAGGCCAGCAGGAACTCCGACCACCGCACCCCGTCCGCCGTCAGCGCGTACCGGCAGGGGGCCGACTCCCGCAGCAGTCCCAGCGGGGTGCGGCGGGTGTAGTGCGAGCCGTCGCCGAGCCGGGCGAACGTGCGCCCGCCGTCCCCGCTCGCGTACCCCGCCAGCTCCCCGCCGATCTCCACCCGGCCACCGGGGCCGGGGACCGGCAGCCCCAGCAGCGTCCGGGGCTCCCGCTCCGGCCCCGTCGTCCACATCCGCTGCCACGTCCGGCCGCCGTCCACGGAGCGGTGCAGCGCCCGCATCGGGTTCTTGACGGGATCACCGCCCGTCAGCTCCCCCATCTCCGCTGCGTACACCGCGTCCTGACCGACCGCCACCGCCGTGTACCACCCGGGACCCGTGGCCGGACTCGGCAGCCGGCTCACCGACCAGCTGCGGCCCGCGTCCCGGGAGACGGCGACCGCCGCACGCCCCGAGAGCGGATCCGTCCCCGAGACCCACCAGGACCCGTCGGGCTCCGGCTGCTCCGCCGGCCGCGGGTGCGCCCCGAGAAGCGGCACCCGGGCCAGCGCCCTGCGCCGCCCGTCCTGCGGCGAGACCACGACGACACGCGTCCTCGCGCAGTCGTCCGGCGAAGCCCCCGCCGGCGCCGGGCAGTCGGTGGTGAGGACCGCTCCGACCGGTATCTCCGGGGTCGTGCCGACCGTCCGCCGGTCACCCGCACGCCAGCTCCTGCCCCCGTCCCTCGTGAACCAGGTCCGGGCGCCCGGCCCGGCGCCGCCGTCCTCGACGAGCGCCCGGCCCGGCCCGAGGACCAGCAGATTCGCCGAGACTCCCGCCGTCAGCGGTATCTCGGGCAGCGGCGACCGCCGCAGCACCCACTCCTTCGCCCCCGCGTCCCGCACGGCCACGTGCTGCCGGCAGAAGCCGCCCTCCGGCGCCGCCCGGTCGCCCACGCACTCGGCGAGCAGGGCGAACCCGCTGCCGTCGCGCGCGAGACCCAGACCGTGCGGCCGGCCGGGCAGCCCCGGCGACGAGGGCAGTCGGGGCGCCGCCCCGAGCACCCCCGCCGGGCGCGGGGAGGACGACCCCGAGCCCCCTGGAGCCCCGTCCCCGGGCGGGCCGTCGCTCCCGCCCGGGCCCGAACACCCCGTCAGTACAACCAACACCAGCGCCACGACGGCGCCGGCCGCTCCCACGAGCCTGCGCATCGCACGATCCCCCTTGCCCCTCGGGCGGTTCGCGGTGAACCACTGCCTTCAATACACCGCTCACCGCCTTCGGGTTCCCACCTCCGCACGGCTACTTCCCGAGCCGCCCGAACCTCCGCACCGCCAGCGGGAAGAAGACCGCGAGCAGCACCAGCGGCCACACCACCGCCGCCACGACGTGCCCCGGTTCGCCGCCCGGATTGCCGAAGAGCTCGCGCACCGCCGTCGCGGTCGCCGACATCGGGTTCCACTCCACGACCGTGCCGAGCCAGCCCGGCATCGAGTCCGGCGAGGCGAAGGCGTTGGAGAGGAAGCCGACGGGCCAGACCAGGATCTGCACCGCCTGCACCAGCTCCGCCCGGCCCGCGACCAGGGCGAGGAAGATCCCGATCCACAGCATCGCGAAACGCAGCAGGAGCAGCAGCCCCAGCGCCCCCAGGGTGCTCCCCGCACCACCGGTCGCCCGCCAGCCGATCGCGTACCCCACGCCCACCATCACGAGCAGCCCGGTGGCCGACTGGAGCATGTCGGCGGCGGCCCGCCCGACGAGGACGGCCCCGTCGGTCATCGGCATCGCCCGGAACCGGTCGATCACGCCCTTGTTCAGGTCCTGCGTCACGGCCGTCATGGTGCCTTCGAGCCCGAAGACCATGGTCAGCGCGAGCATCCCGGGCACCAGGTAGTCGACGTAGTCGCCGTCGACGGTCCGTCCGCCTCCGACGAGGTAGCCGAACATCAGCAGCATCATCACCGGGAACACGAGCCCGACCAGGACCTGCACGGGCTGACGCGCCCAGTGGGCCAGCTCGCGGCGGGTCATCGTCCAGCAGTCGCTCACCACGTACGCGACGCTCATGCCGCCACCTCCTTCTCCTGCTCGCGTTCGGTGAGCCTCAGGAAGGCCTCGTCCAGCGTCGGCCTGCGCAGCGCGATGTCCTCCGCCTCGATCCCCGCCTCCCCGAGCACCCGGACGGTCTCGGTGAGCGAGGCCATCCGGTCCGCCACAGGTGCGCTGAGCAGCCGCCGGTCGGCGTCCACGCTCACCTCCGCCCGCGCCGCCGGCAGCAGCCGGGCCGCCTCGTCGAGCCGCGCCGCGTCCCGTACGACCACGTCGATGCGGTCGGCACCGACCTTCGCCTTGAGCTCGTCGGCCGTGCCGTCGGCGACGACCCGCCCGCGGTCCACGACCGAGATCCGGTCGGCGAGCCGGTCGGCCTCCTCCAGGTACTGCGTCGTGAGCAGGACCGTCGTGCCCCCGCCGACCAGGGAGCGCACCGACTCCCACACCTCGCCGCGGCCGCGCGGGTCGAGCCCGGTCGTCGGCTCGTCGAGGAAGAGCACCTCGGGGTCGGTGATCAGCGAGGCGGCCAGGTCGAGCCGGCGTCGCATGCCGCCGCTGTACTGCTTGACGGGTTTGCGGCCGGTGTCGTCGAGGCCGAAGCGCTCCAGGAGCTCGTCCGCCCGCGCCCCGGCGCCCCGCGCGCCCAGGTGGTGGAGCCTGCCGAACATCTCCAGGTTCTGCCGGCCGCCCAGTTCCTCGTCGAGGGCGGCGTGCTGCCCGAGCAGCCCGATCCGCCGGCGCACCTCCCGCGCCTCGGTCCGTACGTCGTGCCCCGCGACCCGCACCAGGCCCTCGTCGTGGCGCAGGAGCGTGGCCAGGATGCGTACGGTCGTGGTCTTTCCCGCGCCGTTGGGTCCCAGCAGGCCGTGGACGGTGCCGCGGCCCACGGTCAGGTCGAGCCCGGCGAGGGCGTCCTTCTCCCCGTACCGCTTCCGTGCGCCCTCCACGAGGATCGCTTCCCTGTCCATTCCGATTCCTCCCGAAAACGCCTTAGTCAAATTTGACCACTTGCCACCGACGAAGGAAGGTACGCCCCCGCGGGGCGGCTAGTCAAGCTTGATTAGCCGCGGGGATCCTCGAGATCCTCATCGCCGGATCCCGTCGCGAACGGGTTCTCCTCGCCCTCGGCGAGCACGCCCACGAAGGGGTCGCCCTCCCCCGCGAACACGTACGCCCCGCCCTCGATCCGCTCGATCAGGCCGAGCGTCCACTCCTTGCCGGCGTCCGCCGAGTGGATCCACAGGTGCATGATCTCGCCGATGTGCCCGAGCTGACCCGGGCCACCCTCCGGCGTGTAGTACTCGGTGACCGCCGCGCGCCACTCGTCGAGCGCCCGCACCCGCCGGCGCAGCAGCTCCGCCGCCTCCACCCTGGGGAGGTCCACGATGAAGCCGATGCCCGCCGACAGGACGTCCATCTTCTGGTCGTACGTGGTCAGGGCCTCACGGAGCAGCGTGAAGTACTCCTCCGTGCCCTGCTCCGTCAGCTCGTACTCGACGCGCGGCGGCCCGCCGACCGCGCTCGGCGCGATCTCGTGGGCGTGCAGCAGTCCCTGCTTCGCCATCTGCTTGAGCGCGTGATAGATCGAGCCGGGCTTGGCGTTGGACCATTCGTGCGCGCCCCAGAACTCCAGGTCGTTGCGCACCTGATAGCCGTGGGCGCGGCCGTGCTGCTTCACCGCGCCCAGGACGAGCAGCCGGATCGCCGACATCCCCGGTACCTCCCTAGTCAATTTTGACCAGGGTACGGGGTCACCCCCAGCCCTGCTCCTGCTTGATCAGGTCGAAGGAGCCCTTGCCGTCCAGGGACTCGCGGATGACGTCCGCGTGCCCGGCGTGCCGCCCCGCCTCCTGGACGAGGTGCATCAGCATCCAGCGGACCGACACCCGGCCGTCCTTCGGGAACCACGGCGCCTCCGGCAGCGGGAAGGTGTCGTCCAGGCTCGGCACCGAGCGGGCGAACTCCTCGGTCTCCTTGGCCACGCCCGACCAGAACTCCATGATCTCCGGGATCGTCTCGTCCCCGACGAGCTTGAAGCCCTCGCCCCAGGTCTCCTCGGTGCGCTGCTTCTCGTTGGGCCGCTGCTGCGCGAGGCGGAGCCAGTTCAGCTCCACCTCCGCGACATGCTTGAGCAGGCCGGACAGGGTCAGCTCACTGACGCTGGGACGGCTCGCCGCCTGCTCCTCGGTGAGACCGAGGAGCGAGCGGCGGATCGCGGCGCGCTGGGCCTCGATGAAGTTGAGGAGCGCGCCGCGCTCGTCGCCGTGGGCCTCGGTGGGAACGAGAGCAACCATGGGGTCCGCCTTCCGTACAACTACGCCGATGGGTGCCGGGGAGGCCTTGCCCCTTCCCGACACCCATCAAGTTACGGGCCCTTGCGGACAGCTTCTGTCCTCAACGAGGCCCACTGGACGAGAAATCAGAAGGGGAACCGGCTCCGGCCGTGCTGGATGGAGATCCACTTCTGGGTGGTGAAGGCGTCCACCATCGCGTCGCCGTTGAGCCGCCCGATGCCCGAGTGCTTCTCGCCGCCGAAGGGCACGATCGGCTCGTCGTGCACGGTGCCGTCGTTGATGTGGATCATGCCGGTGTGGATGCGCTGGGCGACCCGTACACCCCGCTCGACGTCCCCGGTGTGGACGGCGCCGCTCAGCCCGTACGGGGTGTCGTTGGCGATCCGCACGGCCTCCTCCTCGCCGTCGAAGGGGACGATGAGCGCGACCGGGCCGAAGATCTCCTGGCTCAGCACGGGCGAGTCGGCAGGGATGCCGGTCAGGACGGACGGGGAGACGACGTTCCCGTCGGCCGAGCCGTGCAGCAGCGCCGTCGCGCCGGCCGCGACGGTCTGGTCGACGAGCGAGGAGACGGCCTCCGCCTGCTGGGAGTTGATCAGCGGACCGATGTGGGTGGCGGGGTCGGCGGGGTCGCCGACGCGGAGCGTCTTCACCTTCGCCACGAACTTCTCGGTGAACTCCGCCTCCAGGCGGCTGTCCACCAGGATGCGGTTGGCGGCCATGCAGACCTGGCCCTGGTGCACGAAGCGGCTGAAGACGGCCGCGTCCACCGCGTAGTCGATGTCGGCGTCGTCGAGGACGATCAGGGCGCTGTTGCCGCCGAGTTCGAGGACGGCGTGCTTGAAGTTCTGCGCGCAGACCGTGGCGACGTGCCGGCCGACCCTGTCGGAGCCGGTGAAGGAGATGACCTTCGGGACGGGGTGGGTGAGGAGCGCGTCGCCGATCTCGGCGATGTCGGTGACGACGACGTTCAGCAGGCCCTTCGGGAGGCCGGCCTCCTCCAGGACCTTGGCGACGAGGGTGCCACCGCAGATCGGGGTGTTCTGGTGGGGCTTGAGGACGACCGCGTTGCCGAGGGCGAGCGCGGGCGCCACCGACTTGATCGAGAGGAGGAAGGGGAAGTTGAACGGGGAGATGACGCCGACGACACCGACCGGGAGGCGGTAGACGCGGTTCTCCTTGCCGTCGACCGGGGAGGGCAGGATGCGGCCCTCGGGACGCAGCGCCAGCTGCACGGCCTCGCGCAGGAACTCCTTGGCGAGGTGCAGCTCGAAGGCCGCCTTGAGGCGGGTGCCGCCGAGCTCGGCGACGATCGTCTCGGCGATCTCCGCCTCACGGTCCTCGACGATCCGCAGCGCCCGCTCGAAGACGAGCCGGCGCGTGTACGGGTTGGTCGCGGCCCACTCGACCTGCGCGCGCTCGGCCGCCCGGTAGGCGCGGTCGACCTCACCGGCGGTCGCGACGGTGATCGACGCGAGCTTCTCCCCCGTGTACGGATTGAAGTCGATGATGTCCCACGAGCCGCTGCCCGGCTTCCACTCGCCGTCGATGTACTGGTGGGCCAGGTCGGTGAAGTGCGACATGGTGGAGACCCCTCTAACCGCTACCCGTGATCAGACTGATGTGGCGTCATCGTACTGATGTGTCACGAGAGTTGAAGAAGGCCACGGAGAAGGTCCCGGCTTTCGGCCGGATCCGGACTGTCCTTCTGGAGGCGCTCCATCACGCGCTGGTACTGGGCGACCTCCTCGCGCTTGTCGACGTAGAGGGCGCTGGTCAGCTGCTCCAGGTAGACGATGTCGGAGAGGTCGGACTCGGGGAAGCTCAGCATCGTGAAGGCGCCGCTCTCGCCGGCGTGGCCGCCGAAGCTGAAGGGCATGACCTGGAGCGTGACCCCGGGGTGCTCGGAGATCTCGATCAGATGCTTCAACTGCCCCCGCATGACGGCACGGTCGCCGTACGGACGGCGCAGCGCGGCCTCGTCGAGGACGGCGTGGAACTGCGGGGCCCGCTCGGAGACGAGGACCTTCTGGCGCTCCAGGCGGAGGGCGACACGGCGGTCGATCTCGGCACGCGGCGCCTCGGGCATGCCGCGGGTGACGACCGCCTGGGCGTACGCCTCGGTCTGCAACAGGCCGTGGATGAACTGGACTTCGTAGACGCGGATGAGGGAGGCCGCGCCCTCCAGGCCGATGTAGGTGGGGAACCAGCCGGGCAGGACGTCGCCGAAGCTGTGCCACCAGCCGGTGACGTTGGCCTCGCGGGCGAGCCCGAGGAGCGAGCCGCGCTCGGTCTCGTCGCCGACTCCGTAGAGCGTGAGCAGATCCTCGATGTCTCTGGCCTTGAAGCTCACCCGCCCCAACTCCATACGGCTGATCTTGGATTCGGACGCGCGGATCGAGTAGCCGGCCGCCTCGCGGGTGATACCGCGCGACTCGCGCAACCTCCTCAGCTGGGAGCCCAGCAGGATGCGCCGGACCACACTCCCGCTCGCTCCACCGGATTCGCCTGCGGTCACGGCTCTCAGCCTCCCCTTTACGGTGTCGAGCCCCCGTCGAGCCCCGGATTCTGCCACCAAACGCTTCAGCGCGTACACATTCGATTACGGAAAGAGGGCGACTTCCGGGCACCTGCTCGACGAACGGGGGCGCACGAGGGGGCGTAAGCGCGCCGATTCGCCCGTCAACCCGCAGAAGATATGCACAGATTCGCCACAGGCACGGACAGGTCCGGCGCGTGCACGTGCATCTGCCCTTGCATCCAGTGGGCGCATTCGGAACCATGGACCCCGCGCAGCCGCGTACTCGTTCGTGTTGTCGTGTTGTCGCACCACAGTCGCGATTCCCGGGAGTGCCTCGCATGGGGACGAATGGATCGACCGTGCTCGAGCCGTTACGGCAGGGCCTTCCGCCGATCGATCCCGGCGCCGTCTCCACCTCCGCCTCCTGCGCCCTGCCCGCCCGGTACGAAGCCGTGCGCGGGGCCCGGAAGTTCACCAGCGCGACCCTCGACCGCTGGGACATGACCGACCGCTTCGACGACGTGGCCCTGGTCGTCTCCGAGCTCGTCACCAACGCGCTGCGACACGCGGTGCCGGCCGACGCGCCCCAGGAAGACGGCCAGAACCCGCCCGTGAGGCTGCACCTCATGCGCTGGGCCTCGCGCCTCGTGTGCGCCGTGCGCGACCCGAGCGGGGAGAGCCCGGAGGCACGCTGCAGCGAGGAGGACTTCGCCGCGGAGTCGGGGCGCGGGCTGTTCCTGGTCGAGGCGTTCAGCGACAGCTGGGGCTGGCACCCGCTCGCCGGGACGCTCCGGGGCAAGGTCGTGTGGGCGCTGTTCCGGGTCGGCCCGGAGCAGCAGCAGTAGCTGCGGGCGGTATCCGTACGCATGAAGGAAGGGCCCCGGCGGATACCGCCGGGGCCCTTCCTTCATGCCGCCGCCGGGACGGCTCTCCCTGCCCTCGGCTCACACGAGGTGGTCGAACTCCCCGTCCTTGACGCCGAGCAGGAGCGCCTCTATCTCCGCCGGCGTATAGACGAGTGCGGGCCCGTCGGGGTGGCGCGAATTGCGTACGGCAACGTTTCCCCCCGGAAGTTTCGCGAACTCCACGCAGGAACCCTGGGAGTTGCTGTGCCTGCTCTTCTGCCACACGACGCCTCGCAGCTCCGTGGCCGCCATGCCGTTGTACGCACGATGCGCATGATGCACTGGTAGCTCCCCGAGTTGCTTGGTGCAGGTGTCAACTTCCTCGGATCATAGCTGTGTTCATATGCCAATGCATGAGCAGATGCACGTGCACGGGGGGTGGCGTAGCGGCTACGCGACTCAGCGTGCTACCGCCGAGTACGGCGCAAGCGCCCTCCCGTTCACCCTACGACTCCCGATCTTGCTCCGGTCGGGCACGGGCCGTCAGACCTCCAGAAACGTGTCGAACGCGGAGGCGATCCCCCGCCAGGACTCGCGCCCCGCGGCGTACTCGGCATCCGTGAGCAGACAGGAGCCGAGGAGCTCGGCCAGACCGTCGCGGTCCAGGCCGGGCGAGGTGAAGACCAGGTGCTGGCAGCGGTCGCCGTGCTCCGGGTGCCAGTCGAGGGCCGCGGCGGCCCGCCGCACCGGCGGGACCAGCTCCCAGGCCGCGTCGGGCAGCGAGGCCAGCCATGGGCCGGCGCTCTCCACGCTGAGCGCGCCGCCCGCCGCCTCCCACGCGAGCAGGGTGTCGGGCCGGTCGGCCAGATAGAAGCGGCCGCGGCTGCGGGCGGCGGCGCAGGTCAGGCCCTCCAGCGCGGCGTAGAGCCGCTCGGGGTGGAAGGGCCGGTGGTGACGCCAGACGTAGGTGGCGACGCCGTGCTCGTCCGCCTCCTGCGGCAGCAGCGCGCAGGCCGGGTGCTGGGCGGCAGCAGCGGCCTCCACGTCGAATCCCGCGAAGACGGCCGCGGCGAGCCCGCCCCCCTCGACGGGGATCCGCCGGGCGGTGGGGTGGAGCTGGTCGAGCAGGGCCCGGTCCTCGGAGTCGGCCTCGGGACTCTCGGCGACGGCGAGGACGGGCGCGTACTCCAGCTGGCGCGCCCAGGTGTCGGCGACGGTGCGCCGGTCGGTCGCGGCCGCGGCGAGCCCGACGTCGGCGAGGTCGTCGCCGTTGCCGAGGTACGACAGGAGGAGCGCCGGGTCGACGGCGGTGACGACGGCGCCGATCCGGAACCCGGCGGCGGCGACGACCTCGGCCATCACCTTGGGCTCGACGGAGTCCCAGAGCTCGACGACCGCGAGCCGGGTGAGGCCGGAGTCGCGCAGCCGCTCCAGCTCGGGGACGAGGTCCTCGCGCAGGGCGCAGCAGGCGCAGTCGTTCACCAGCGGTGTCTCGCCCGCGGACAGGACGCCCGTGGCGTCCCGGACGGTACGGGCGACGGTCCCGGTCTCCGGGGCCGTCGCGAGGTCGTGGTGGAGCGCCACACTGCCGTGGACGTCGGCCAGGAGCCGGTCCACGGCAGCGCGGCGGGCGTCGGAGTGCAGGCCTCCGACCAGGGCGACGGAGAACATCAGCGGGCTGCCCCGGGGGCGTCGGGACGCCCGTACCGCTTCTCGAAGCGCTCCACGCGGCCGGCGGTGTCCAGGACGCGCGCGGTGCCGGTGTAGAAGGGGTGGCTCGCCGAGGAGATCTCGACGTCGACGACGGGGTAGGTGCGCCCGTCCTCCCACTCGACGCTCTTGTCGCTGGTGAGCGTGGACCGGGTGAGGAAGGCGAAGCCTCCCGCCTTGTCACGGAAGACGACGGGCTCGTACGGGGGGTGGATTCCGGGCTTCATGGGGTGGTTCAGCGCTCCTCTCGGAAGTCGACGTGCCGGCGGGCGACCGGGTCGAACTTGCGCAGGGTGAGGCGGTCGGGGTCGTTGCGGCGGTTCTTGCGGGTGACGTAGGTGAATCCGGTGCCGGCGGTGGACCGGAGCTTGACGACGGGGCGGAGTTCGTTGCGGGCCATGGTGTGTAGAGTAAATGAAAATGGTTCCCATTTCCAATGTCTCCATGGAGAGGTAGGTCACCCTTGTCCGCCCACTGCCAGCTGACCGGCGCACAGCCCGGATTCGGCAACCGGATCTCGCACTCCCACCGGCGCACCTCGCGCCGCTTCGACCCGAACATCCAGCGCAAGCGGTACTGGCTCGCCGGCGAGGGCCGGCACGTCCGGCTCACGCTCAGCGCCCGCGCGATCAAGACCGTCGACGTGATCGGCGTCGAGGCCGCCGTGGCCCGCATCCGGGCGCGCGGGGAGAAGGTCTGATGGCCAAGCGCGGCAAGATCGCACGCAACGAGCACCGGAAGGCGGTCGTCGCGCGGTACGCCGAACGGCGGGCCGAGCTGAAGGAGCTCGTCCGCCGCCCCTCCACCCCGGCCGCCGACCGCGAGGCGGCGGTACGGGAACTGGGCCGCCAGCCCCGGGACGCCAGCGCGACCCGGGTGCGGAACCGGGACGCGGTGGACGGCAGACCCCGGGGCCACCTGCGGAGGTTCGGCCTGTCCCGGGTACGGACGAGGGCGCAGGCCCACGCGGGCTTCCTGCCGGGGGTGCGGAAGGCGTCGTGGTGACGGCACCCGACGGTCAGCCCGGGAAGCCCGGGAGTTCCGTGAGGAGCTTGCCCGCGCGGTCGTAGACCGCGACGGAGACCTCCGAGCCCTTCGGCCCGGTGTGCGCGTACCAGACGCCCCAGCCGGGCCGGCCCGGCAGTTCGAGCAGGGTGGCGACGGTCTTCTGCCCCTTGGGTCCCGTGAGCTCGACGCTGCCCACCGAGCGGGTCCCGTAGTACAGGCCCGAGTGGAAGCCGCCCGCCGGGGACGTACTGGCCTGGTGGCTCACACCGGGGGTGGTCGTGTCGATGTTGCCGTCGGTGACGCTGCGGCTGTTCTCCATGCCGTCCGGATCCGTCCAGTGCTTGCCCCCGGCCGTCAGCCAGATCTTCCATCCCTTGCCCGCGTCCACCCGCTCGCCGGAAGCCACGACCCGGACCGGCGTCGGCGTCCGTGCCGGCTCGGGCGAGGACGTGGGCGACGGGACCCGGGGGGTGACGGTGGCCGGCGGCGCGGCCACCGGGGCGGAGGCCGACGGGGACGGCGCCGTGTACGTCACGCCGACCACCACCGCCGCCACGACCGTCGCGGCGCCGAGCACCGAGAGCGCCGAGAAGGTCGCCGTGCGGCGGCGTCGGAACGACCGGCCCGCGCGCCGCACGGCCGCCAGCGGCACCGGGCTCGGAGTGACGCCGAAGGCCTCTCGCGCGAACGCCTCACGGATCCGGTCGACTTCGGCCCGGGTCGCGGCGTCGGATGCGTCGTCGGGGGCGGGGGCAGGGGCGGCGTGGGGATCGCGGGCGTTCTCGGGCCCCGCGTCGGGATCGGGGGCGGTTCCGGGGGCGGTTCCGGGGGTGGTCATCGGCGGGCTCCGGACGGGGCGAGGGCGTACGGGACGGGCGCGGCTGCGATCCGCGGATGGGTGCGCAGCGCCGCCAGGCCGCGTCTGGCGTGCGTCTTGACCGTGCCGATCGAGCAGTTGAGCACGCTCGCGATCTCCTGCTCGGTCAGGTCCTCCCAGTAGCGGAGCACCATCACCGCGCGCTGGCGGGCCGTGAGGTCCGCTAACGCCTCCTGGAGCGCGGTGCGCTGTTCGACGGCCTCGGCATGTCCCGCGTACGTGTGCCGGAGCGACTCGGGCAGTACGGGCGTGAGGAGCAGCGCGACCCGCTTGCGGCGGATGCGGCTGAGGTTGTTGTTGACGAGGGCCCGGCGCACGTAGAGGTCGATCTCGCTCCGGGGGACGCGCCGCCATCGCCCGTACACCTTGGCGAGCGTCGTCTGGACCAGGTCCTCCGCCTCGTGGAAGTCGCCGGTCAGGAGCTGGGCCGTGCGTACCAGCCGGGGCCAGGCGGCGACGGCGAAGGCGGCGAAGCCGTCGTCTGCGTTGTCGGCGTCGTCGCCGTCTACGCCGTGTTCGCCGTGTTCGCCGTGTTCGCCGTCCACGGCATCGGCGGAGGCAGCTTCGACGGAGGCGTCGGCGGCCTCGGCGGCGGGCTCGTGCGGCACGGTGTCGGACCTCGTGATCGTTCGGTGGTGGAGAGCGGCGGGGCCAGCCCCGTGCCGGGCCCCGCCGCGTTCATGGGTGCGGCCGCTCAGAAGTCCCAGGCCGGCAGGTCTGCCAGGAGCTTGCCTGAGCGGTCGTACAGCGCGACGGCCGGGCTGCCGCCCTGGGTCGGCGCGGTGTGGACGTACCAGACGCCCCAGTCGGAGCGGCCCGGCAGCGCGACGAGGGTGGCGAGGGTCTTGCGGCCGTCCGCGTCGGTCAGTTCGACGCGGCCCGCGGCACGGGTCCCGTAGTAGAGGCCGGAGTGGAAGACGCCGCTCTCGCCGCCCTCGCTCTGATGGCTGACCCCGGGCCGGGTCCGGTCGATGTTGCCGTCGACCACGCTGCGGAAGTTCTCGTAACCGTCCGGCCCCGACCAGTACTTGCCCTGCTTCGTCAGCCACACCGTCCAGCCCTGCCCGGCGTCGACGCGCTCACCGGGGCGGACGGTGCGGATGGGGGTGTTCGGGACGGTGGCCTTGGAGGGGGTGGTCCTCGTCTCCGCGGCCTGGACGGTGGCAGTGGCGGCGGTGGCCGCGAAGGTCTCGGTGGGCTTCGTCTCGGCGGTCGCCGACGCCGGGGCGGCGAGGGTCGCCGCCGCCGCCACGGCGACGACGGCCGACAGGTACTTCTTCTTCATCCGGTTGCTCCTCCTGAGGTCTCCACTCCTTTCAACTCCGTTCGGACCGCAGCCGGATGACACAGCCTCGGAATTCGGGTCGAGGATTTCCCGAGACATCCCCTAGCGGCGCTGCGGGGTGGCGGGCGCCAGTGCCGCCGTGAGGTCGTCCAGGGCTTCGAGGAGCAGCCGGGCGCCGTTCTCGAGGAGGAAGTGGTCCGGCGGGTCCGCCGACCAGGTGGCGACGGTCTCCCGGAGGTCGTCCCAGTGCGGCTCCCTCCGTTCGCGCACGTCCTTCGCGCCCCGCTCCGTCGACCGGCGCAGGGCCTCCGCGAGGGCCGCGGCGGCGGGCAGCGGCGCGGCGCCGCGGTCCGGCAGGTGCGCCTCCAGGAGCATCGCCGCCCGGCCGAACTCCGCCACGGCGTACCCGGCCTCCTCCGCCGTCGCGTGCGAGAGCCCCCGGTGGCGTACCGGCTCGTGGGTCGCCCGGGACACCGCCTCCTGCCAGGCCACGCGGGAGGCCCGGGCGGCGAGGAGCGCCTCCCGGACGTCGGGGCAGGACTGGCCGGCGGGTGCGGCGTACCGGGCGGCGACGGCGGCGGCGTACCGGCCGGACGCCGCCAG